>NZ_RKHO01000001.1:2706672-4060008 GCF_003752505.1 Nocardioides aurantiacus
CAACACCCGCCGCGGGTCCTACGGGTCCGTGCGCGTCACCGGCACCTCACGGAAGCCCACGAAGAGGAGGAAGCGGTGATCCAGCGCGGCACCCTCGACAACGTCACCGCGATCCCCGCCGGCACACTCCTCACCGCCGACGTCGCTGCCGGGGAGGCCGTGCTGCCGGTGGACTGGACGGCCGAGTTCGACGAGTTCGGCGGGCTGCTGTCACTCAACGGCACCGCGCTCGCCTACGTCTCGGCCGACGAGGACGCTTCCACGATCCTGCTCATCGACCCGCTCGCGGCATCTGCTGCGGCTGACGACCAGGTGCTGTCACTGTCGGCTGCCGGGGAGCAGCGCAACCGGATCACCGCCTACGTGCAGATCGACGAGGGCGAGGAACCAGTGCCCCACGAGGTGCCGTCGTCGCTCGAGGGCCGCCTCACCGAGACCACGCCGTCGGGCACGCTCGTCCAGGTCGACACCTCCACCCGCATTGTCGTGGGCGTCGACAACGTGGAAGCGCCGATGGATGGCGCGGTCGTGTGGAACCCCTACCTCGTGCGCCGCATGGCTCCGGCTGTGGTGCCGACCGGCGAGTGGTACACCCCTGAGGCGTGGCTCGATGAGTTCGTGCAGATGGTCGACTACACGACCACCTCCGCGACCGTGAAGATCCCCGGCCTCTACGACGTCAAGGCAGCAGTCGCGTTCGTCATCAACTCCGACGACCGCCGCTACATCCGCATCCTCCTCAACGACGTCCAGGTCGGGTTCAACGCCGCCAGCGCTGAGGCTTCGATCACGACGTTCGTGGACTGTTTCGCCACGGTGGTTCTCGAGGAGGGCGACGTGTTGCAGGTGCAGGTCATGCAGGGCACGGGTGCCGGGTTGGCGCTGTCCACTGGCGCCGGTCGTTGTGCGTTCTCGATGTACCGGGTGTCGGTGTGACCCGCTTCGACCAGATCACCCTGCCCCGCCCAGCCGACTCGGTCGACGTGTCGCCTGCGACCACCGCCAAGCGCACCGGTCCCGCGATGTGGATCGCGCCCGGTTCGCTGGAGGTGCCGTTCGACCGCGAGCTCACTACCACCGAGGTCGCCGCGGTCCGGGCACTGCTCACCGTGCCCACCGACGAGGCGGCAACGTGGCGCAGCGACCTGGAGAAGTACCTGGCGCTGACCACGCCGACGACCGCGCAGAACACTGCCGCGATCCGAACCCTCGCGCACCTCGCGCTGGACATGCTCGACCGCAAGTAAGTGACGGGCGACCGGTCGCACTGACCGGCCGCCCTCCCCGCAGAGCCCTGGCTGCAACCGGTGCCCTGCGGATAGCGCGTCAACCTACCGACCCACCGCCCTCCGCACTAGGGCCGAGAGGGGACTAATGCCTATCCAGCGAACCTCAGCCAAGGTGGCGTTCCGTCGCCCCTGGCCGGGGACACGTCGCGGCCTGAAGCTCTGGCTGCTGTCCATCGTCATCGGGCTACTCGGGTTCAACTACATCGTCTCCCCCGTGCCGACCTCGACCGAGCAGGCACTCACACTCCCCGGCGAGGTGATGCCGCTGGAGTGGTGGGGCATCGGCATCGTGGGGCTCTGCGTCGTGGCTGGTTTCTGCTCCTACTGCCACATGGGCCGCGACCGCTACGGCTACTACATGCTGAGCGTGTTCGCCGTCGCGTGGGGCACCGCGTACCTAGTCAGCCCGTTCCTGTTTGACGCATCGACACGCGCCTTCTCGGGTGCGCTCTCCTGGTACGTCATCTTCGGGTTCCTGGTGCTTTCGGCTGGTGACGAGTGACTGCGGCGCAGGCGACCGTGATCGGTGCGCTGCTGGTGTTCTCGGCGTCCATCATCGGCGCCCTGCTGGTCCGCAACAGCACGAAGAAGGCTCAGGCTCTCGACGCCCGGAAGGTCGACCTCGACGAGTTCCGTGAGGTGCAGGCCCGTAACGAGGCTGCGCTAGATCGTGCGGACAAGCGGATCGCCGACCTGGAGGCCCGTCTGGTGACTGAGCACGAGGCCCGGCAGCGGTCCGACGAGCGCGCGGACGAGGCCGAGAAGGCAGCCCAGCGCGCCGAGCGACGTACGGCCGAGGTCGAGGAGCAGGGCAAGCGCCTGGCCCGTCGACTGTCGCGTTCTGAGCGGCGCGTGAAGCAGCTCGAGAAGGCGATGGCCGACGCGGGCGTGCCCGTGCCCGACCCACTCCCCGACGACTGACCCGCCACCCCCATCTACGAAGCCCCTCGAAGGGCGGTCTCGTCATGCCCACCAACATCTCTGTCACCCACGCCTCGATGCGTTGGGATCGCATCCGCAGCAAGACCATCGCGGCCGACCTCGCGCACCTCCAGGAGTCGTGCCTGGTCGTGACGCTCACCGAGATCGGCGGGCTGACGGACCTCGAACTGCGGAAGCTCGCGAACGGGTGGCCCTTCTTCCGTGGCGCGAACGTCCCCGGGGTCGACGAATGCGCGATCCTCTGGCACCCCAGCCTCACCGCCGCCGCGCCCGGCTACGTGCAGAAGATCTCCGACCTGCAATACCAGCAGGCCGACGCCGACTGGGTGCCCAAGGTTCACGCCGCCGTCCAGCCGCTCCGGTTCCCCGACGGCCAGGTCGTCACCTTCATCACCCTGCACGCCGCGCTTCGCAACACCCCCCGCCGCGTCAAGGTCTCCGACGACGGGCTCCGGTTTCTAGGTGCGTGGCTGCCGACGATCGCCGGCCCGAAGGTCGTCATGGCCGACTGGAACCTCGGCTACCGCGTCGCTGCCCACCGCGCCGCCCTTGAGCGCCTATCCAATGCCACCGGCATGACGTGGGCGTGGCAGGACAACGTCGAGGGCTTCGACACCAAGAAGTCGCTGATCGACGGAGTGCTGACCGACCTCCCCGTCCGCGAGTCGACTCTGCTGCCTGCCATCGCGTCGTCCGACCACTGGCCCGTGCGCGTCGACCTGACGCTGCCCGACTCCGCTCCCCTGCCCACACCGCCCCAGGAGGCACCCGTGGCACGACTTCCGATCGACCTCCCCACGACTCTGCGCAAGGCGGGTCTCAAGGTCCAGGTCCACGGCAACGACTGGCAGGCGCGTGGGCGCCCGGGTTCCTTCAACCCGGTCGGTGTGCTGTGCCACCACACGGCCACCTCGAAGCGCACTTCGGACGGGGCGACCATCCAGTTGCTGATCGACGGTCGCCCGGACCTGCCGGGGCCGCTCTGCCAACTGGGTCTCTCGCGAGATGGAACTGTCCACGTGATCGCGGGCGGTCGCACCAACCACGGCGGCAAAGCGAAGTCGTCGGGCACGGTTTCGGCGGGTGACGCCAACAGCCTCTACATCGGCATCGAGGCGTTCAACGACGGCGTGGGCGAGCCCTGGCCCAAGGAGCAGGTCGACGCCTACGTACTGCTCGCCGCGACGCTCTGCAAGAAGGTCACGGGCAACTCCGCCGAGACGGTCCGCGGCCACAAGGAGACCAGCGTCACCGGGAAGATCGACCCGACCTTCTCGATGCCGGACTTCCGCAAGCGCGTCGCCGCGGCAATCAGCAGCGGCCCCACCAAGCCCTTCAGTCCCAGCAAGGAGGCCCCCGTGGTCAAGCTGAACGGCGTCCAGATCTTCCAGCGCGAGGCTCTTGCCCTGGTCGACAAGCACGCCCCCGCGATCATCGCCGCCCGCAGCAAGCAGGCAGGCAAGGGCGTCGGGGCCAGGGCGTACTTCGCTCTGCTGCGAACCACGATCAAGGGGTTCAAGTGACCGCGATCAACGTCCCGGCGCGGGTTCGGTTCTGGCTCTACATCGTTGGCGCCGTGGCTGCGCCGCTGGTCACCTACCTGTTTGCCGAGGGCATCTTCAACGCCGCAGCGGTGGCTCTGGCGACGGCCTACATCTCACTGCTCAACGCGCTCGCTGCCGCCAAGACGGACCTGAGCGAGCCGAACACCCGGCCCGTCCACCCGGTCGAGCCCGACGGTCACTGACGATGCGCGCCTGGCTCCGCGACAACGGCTGGACCGGCGTCCGTGAAGCCGCCTCGATCTTCGCGCTCGTCCCCGTCGAATGCGCCCGCAACGCACGCGACGCCCTGCTGCGCCGCCCCCACACCTACCGCTAGGAGCGCCACGTGCCGATCCCCGCCGCCGACCCGTTGACCGACGGCGTCACCGCAACCATCAGCGGACCCGTCAAGCTCCCCGGCGGTCTCGCCCCACTCGAGGGCACCTGGTACGCACGCATCCGCACCCTCAACGGTGCCACCATCGACTCCGACGGCACGATCCGTGGCGGCATCCAGGGTGTCTACGACGACGGAGACGGCGCCGTGATGGTGCTGCCGCTGGGGTCGTATGAGTTCCGGTTCGAGTCCTCCAACATCAACCCCCACACCGGACAGCGCGACCAGTACGGCTGGTACCCCTTCGACCTCGTCGAGGACACCCTGTGGGGCGTCATCATGGAGACCCCCGTCGAGGTGCCCGTCACCCCGTCGGACGTCACCCGCGCTGAGGCTGCACGCGACACAGCCGAGCAGTTCGCGGCCGACGCCCAGGTCGCCGCAGAATCGGTCTACCAGATCGGCACCGACAACGACACCGCGGTCGCTGGCGCAGTCAACACCACCGGCACGGCGCGAGAAGCCGTCAAGAACGCCGCCACCACCGTCGCCGTCACCATCAAGGAAGCGCCCCTCTCCCCCTTCCGCTACGGCCTGACCGTGGCGATGGAGGGCGACCCTAGTGCCGTCGCCGCCGTCACCGCCGCATTCCAGGCCACCATCAACGCACTCCCTGCCTCGCAGGGCGCCATGCTCATCCCCCGCGGCAGCTGGTTCTGCTCCGGCCTTAAGAGCCAGGGCCGACAGTTCGACATCCACGGCCTCGGTCGCCAGGTCAGCGCACTGCGACTCGTGCACCACGCGGGCACTGCGACGCCCATGATCCACATCCTCGCCGACACCGCACCCAACTATGGTGCGGGCGTCATCCGCGACTTCACCATCGGCCTCGCCTCCGGTGTCGAGGCCGCGACCCCCGGTGCGTGCATCAAGGTCGAGGGCGCCTACGCAGCCGATATCGGCGTCGAGGACATGTGGCTCGGTGGCGGCTCGGTCGGGGTCTGGTGGGCCGGCGCCACCAACGGCCACGTCTCCCGGACCACCATCGAAGGCTGCCAGGGGTCCGGCATCTACGCCGAGAACTCCAAGCTCCTCAGCTTCGACACGATCCAGACGTTCCAGAACAACGCCAACGGCATCGAGCTCCAGAACTGCCAGAGCATCGAAATCCTAGGCGGGAAGCACATCGAGAACTACGGCAACGGGCTGCTCGCAAACTCCGGTGGCGCCATCAAGGTCGTCGGCGGGCTCTGGGACAACAACTCCAAGCAGTTCGCCTACAACCCCGCCGCGCCGGGCTTCTCGACCTACGACAACATCCGCTACATGGGGGTCAACAAGGGTGAGGTCACCGCGACAGCGCACGTCTCTTCCCTCGGTCAGCCGTGGGCAAAGCGCGCCGTCTACATCGACCCCACGTCGTACCACGTCAGCATCCTCGGCGGCGAGGTCGACGCCGACGCGGTGACCACCGACTCGTTCGTCAATCTCTCCGAAAACGGCCAGGTCATCACCCGTGACCGGGTGCAGTTGCGGTCCCCCATCAAGATTGGCGGGATGTTCCTCCGTGACGGTGGTGGTCTGCTCCAGCAGTCCGCCAACGGTTCGACGTGGACGAACCTCTAGCCGGTCGCCAGCATGAGGTAACGCTTGCGACCCGACTCGGAGTGCCGATTCAGGTCCGCCAGCGTCACTAGCTCAGGTGTCTCGGCCACGAAGGCGTCGACCGCCTCGGTGACACCGGGCCAGTCGGGGTGGTCGTAGTCATCAGCCACGATCACCCCACCCGGCAGCAGGTGGCGGCGAGCGAGCCGTAGGTCCGACAGGACGTCGTCGCGTTCGTGGCTGCCGTCGACGTGGACGAACCGGAACCGGGCGGCGTCGTCCAGGTGCAGGTCGGTCGAGTAGACCTCGTGGATCACCAGCCGCGCCTGGTCGAACCCGGGCACGCCGCGCGTGACGTTGCGGCGCAGACCTGTCGGCGTCGGCGGGTCGGCAACGTACACGTCGCCGCTCTGGAACGGGTCGCACACCACTAGGGTCTCGCCGTCGCGTACTTGCTCGGCGAGGACGATCGTCGACCGCCCGTGAAACGGGCCGATCTCAAGGATGTCGCCGTGGAGCCCTTGGGCTGACTGCATAGCGAGGACGAGCGTGAAGTGGGCAGCGTCGTCGTAGGTGAACCACCCCTGGATGCCC
Organism: Nocardioides aurantiacus; assembly: GCF_003752505.1. Lineage (NCBI taxonomy): Bacteria > Bacillati > Actinomycetota > Actinomycetes > Propionibacteriales > Nocardioidaceae > Nocardioides > Nocardioides aurantiacus. The sequence goes on from NZ_RKHO01000001.1 coordinate 2,712,984, forward strand.
CGCATCGAAGCGAACGTGGTCGCGGTCGGGCCGGGCCGGGCGTCTTTCGCGAACGTTGTCGAGTCAGGGTTTGCGCGGCCCTTGACTACAAGGTTCTTCGCTCGGATCTGCGCCGCCCGGACGGCTCGCGTCGGGTCGTTCCGGATCACGTCGAGACGGCGCTTGTCCAACAGCATCGCCGCAACTTAACAGCGCCGCGCTCGGTCACAGCGGCCAAATCGTGGCGACTTTCCGCCACGAACCCGCCACCGCCGATCACCGCCACCCGCTGCGTCATGCCCGAACGGTATGCCCAACAGTTCACCTTTGAGGAGCCCCACATGGCCGGAATCACTGTCGGCGGCACCACAGACGACTGGATTCTCAACTCGTCGACCGGGCTGCCCCTGAAGCGCGCGTCCAAGCTTCGCCGGTACGCGACCCTCACGGGCGGGTCACCGCTGACTCTGACGCTGAATGGGCAGTCCGTCACCGAGATCCCCGTGCCGCCCGGTGGGTTCTACCCCGAGCACACCCTGCCCGAGGGTGTCTCCACCACGTACGTCGTCGCTCTCGAGACCGCCAACGCCACCGACGCGAACTTCGCAGCCGCGCCCCGCTATAAGGAAGTCCCGCCCGGAAGTGGTGGCGGTGGCGGGACCAGCGACTACAACGCGCTGCTCAACAAGCCGACCCTCTCGACCGTCGCAGGAACCGGCGCCTACGCGGACCTCACCGGCAAGCCCACCCTCGCCGCCGTCGCTGGCACCGGGTCGTACGGCGACCTGTCCGGGAAGCCGACGATCCCCACCACCCCCGGTGAGGTCGGTGCAGCGGCGGCCACCCACACGCACTCCGCGACCCAGATCAGCAATTCCACCACCACGGGCCGCAACGTCCTCACCGCCGCAGACAAGGCAGCCGCACGGGCCGCGATCGGGCTGGTCACCGGGAGCCCCGCCGCCGACGAATACCAGCTCCTCGACACCGCCAACGTCGGACTCGGGGCCGTCCAGCCGCCGCCCGCCAAGGGCCAGTTCGTAATGCCGTCCGTCACCCACGGCGCACAAACCCCCCGCGCCGGCACCCACTACGTGCCGCTGTACCTCACCCCCGGCACCTACGACGCACTCGGCTGCAACGTCAACGTCCAGCAGGTCGGCGGCTCCACCACCTTCAAGCTCGCACTGTTCAAGGCGCACCCGCTCGGCCTATGGGACGACTCCACCGGCCCGCTGCGTGAAGCGACCGTCGACCTCACCACAGGCGGGACCGGACAGCGCACCGTCACCGTCACCGACCTAGTCGTCACCGAACCCGGCTGGTACTACGTCGCCGCGCTGTACGCCGTCACCACCGCACCCACCACCTCCGCGACACTGCTGTGCTCACAGGGCACCACCGGCTACTCCCTGCCGTGGACCACCATTACCGGCAACGTCCCCAAGACCGCCTACATCTACCTCAGCGTCACCGCTTGGCCCACCACCACCATCGCAGCCGACGGAACCGTCAACGCCTCGCTGACCGTCAACGGCAACCTCAACTCGCCCATCGTCGGCGTCCGTCGCAAGGCCGCCTGATGGCCGGGTTCCTGGCCGCACGCCCCCCCGCCGGGACGCCTCCACCGACCATCGACACGACCCGGTTCGTCGACGCCCACGACATGACGTCCTCCGCGCTCGACATGAACCAATCCGGGACCTACTTCGCGAACAACTACATCAACCCCGCAGGCGAAGGTGGGGTCCATGCGGCCTACGGCGGCTTCACCCGCGACCAACAGATCGCCTACCCCGGCACCACCACCTCCGCGTGGCAGCTCGAGTACGCCCGCACGGAGGTCGCCCGCGCAAAGGCCGCCGGGATCGACGGGTTCCTCGGCAACATGATGTCCGCCAGTGGCGACAATCAGACCCGTGCGCTCGCGATGGCTCAGGCGTGCGCCGAAGACGGCACCATGCGCTACACCCCGAACGTCGACACCAACGGCAGCATCGCGTCCTTGTCGGCAGCCGGGATCGCGGACGTCCTCGAGGCCGTCTACGAAACCGGGTCCGCACGGGTCGTCGGCGGGAAGTACCTGCTGTCGTCGTTCAAGGCCGAAGGGAAGACCGTCGCCTGGTGGACGGCACTCAAGACCGAGCTCGCCAACCGCGGCTACCCCGTCGAGTTCATCGCCGTGCTCCTCAACGCCTCCGACGCCAACATGGAAGCGTTCGCACCGATCTCGTGGGCGCTGTCGGTGTGGGGTCCCGCTCGACCGCAGAACGTCGTCAGCCTCGCCGGGCGCGCACAGAAGGCACACGCGCTGGGCCGCAAGTGGATGGGTCCGATCCGACCGCAGGACTTCCGCCCCCGTGACGGCGACGTGGCCGAGGCGCAGAACACCGACCTGTGGCGCGGAATGTGGGGCGCCGCGATGCAGGCCGGCACCTCGGGTGCCGACTGTGTGCAGCTTGTGACGTGGGATGACTACGCCGAACACACCCACATCTCGCCATCGGTGGGCGGCGGCTATGCGTGGGCGAAGCTGACGAAGGTCTATGGGGCGGCGTTCAAGGCGCAGGCCTCGGTGGCGGTGACGAGCCCGCTGGTGGTGCTGACCCACCGCAAGCACCCCGCCGCGGCAACGCCGAGCAACCAGACCGAACTCGCGTCACCCACCCTCGACGGCACCTCCACGATGCGGAACACCACCGAGGCGCTATGCATCCTCCCCGCGGCCGGAACGGTGTCGGTCAACGGCGGCACCGCGACCGCCGTGCCTGCGAACACCCCGACCGCCGTCACCGCCCCCCTCGTCGTCGGGGGCGCGAACACTGCGGTCGTCACGGGGCAGTCGGGCGGCACGTTCACCGTTACCTCAGCCCACACCACGACCGCCACCCCGGCCGTGCAGGACCTGCACTACAAGGCCACCGTCTACGGCTGAGACTCACCCGCACGAACCGCTCCCCCTTCCTGGCTCACGCAGCCAGGGAGGGGGTGCTTTGTCGTACCCACCTGGCAACGTGACGCCCATGCTCAGGGATGCTCGGCGCGCCATGCTCGACTTCGAGCGCAACTACTTCCTCTTTACGTACCTCGCCAGGTAGGCCCGCAACACAGCCCCAAGGTTCGACCCCTCGGCACGCGCCTTCTCCTGCGCCGCCCGCCACAACTCGACGTCGCAGCGAAACGACTGGAGCGGCGTCTTTGGCTTGTTGGGCACGCGCTTGACAGTAGCGGGTGTCATAACGCCACGAACTCGGACTCGGTCTCTACGTAGGCGCAGGGGCGGCCCGGGGTTGAACCGGGATCTACCTCTCTGTTCCCACCCGAAGGCGAGGTGGCCACGGCTCGCTCTGACGTTGAGCTACCGCCCCTGCTGGTATCAGTGTAGTCACTCATTCGACCGGCCCCCGCTCAGCGCCACAGACCCAGCACCGTTGCCACACGGGGCGGCGGCTACTGGTGGGCGACTCTCGGGTGATGCGCCACTCGTGGCGGCCGAAGACGCAACGCAGGACGGTCACGACGGCCTCGCCGCAGCCTTGCGCCAACGTCGCAGCGCGAGATACGCCGTCGCCGGGTTGGCGTGGCGGGACACCCCCCGACAGCCGTCGCTCACGCCGAACCGCTCAAACCGCGGCTCGCGGCGGTCGTACTCCCATGTAAGCCCGAACAGACGCTTACGGGGCGCGGCCTTCTTGAACTGGAGGCCGTCGAGTGCGGGCAGGTTGACCTTCTGCCAAGTGAGTGTCGAGTTCTGGTTCAGGTAATCACTGAGGCGCTGCATTGCCGCCCGATCCTCACTGTTCGGCTGGTGCTGCATCACTCCCCCCCTTTGACGACCGAGCAGTGTTCGAGCACTACCCCGACCCGATATAGCGTCTCGATCGGCTTCGCGGTCCCGTATATGACGTCGTGCACCAGGACCAGCGCAGCCTCAACCGCGTCTTGGGCGGTGCGACGGGCGGTCAGGTTGTCGTCGCTCAAGTGGAGGTGGCGTCCGTGGCTCACGGTGCCACCGACGCGGGGTTGAGGTGGTCGCCGGGCTCAACGGTGACCGTGATGCAGACCGGGCCGCCCATCTCGTTGACCGTGGTCCGGTGTAGGTAGATCGTTCGCTGACGCACACCGCTCTCGTCTTCAACGGTCGAGTAAGCCACGAGCCCGTCGTCGGACAGTCGCATGTGGGGGTACATCAGAAGGCTGTGGCGGGTCATCACGGTCAGGGTCTCGGTCTTCATCTGGTTCGTGCGATCACTCATGGTTTGCTCCGATCTGGTGGGTCATGTGTCCGGCGTCTTCCTCCCAGGTTGCTTGCTCACCGAGGACGCGGAAGATCGGCTCCCAGTGCTCAGGGCAGACCTTGTGCATCGACCCGTCGTTGAAAAACACGGGGCCTCGCTGGTCGGCCTCATCGTTCTCACAGCCGCGAATGGCGCAGGTGTCGGGTAGCGCAAGCCATTCGTCGATGCGCCACTCACGCTGACCCGCGGGGGGAGTGAGTGCGAACGTGTGGGCGCATGGCACCTGCTCACAGACGCAGTGCGCGCTTTCCGGATGACGAACGCAGCCACGAACGTGCGCCATCGAACCCTCGCCAGGACAGCACCGGTCGGCACTCATAGTGCCTTCGCCTCGATGTTGAGCACGCGCAGGGCGGCGTAGACCGACTCGATCTTCTCGTCGGCCGCGACGTACTCCGGCGTGCCGGGCTTGTGCTTGCGGCGCTCCGCGTAGGCCGCATCCATGTCGTCGCCGAGTTCGTCGTACAGGAACCCGAGCGGCTTACGCTCACTGGTCGGTGTCATAACACCAACCCTACCACGGTGTTATGACACCAAACTACAATCTGACCAGCGCCTACGCCCGGCTGTCAGACCCCGCTGACAACCTGCGCGGATGGGCGACCTCACCGACACACACCGCGCGATCATCGACTTCGAACGCGACCACCCCGTCTGGCGCTATCCGGCCGCGAAAGAGACCGCCGTGCGTCAACGGTTCGGGATGACAGCGGCCAGGTACTACCAGGTGCTCGGGTGGGTGATCGAGCAGCAGGAGGCGGTGGAGTATGCGCCGTGGACTGCCAACCGTTTGCGGCGGCTGACTGAGAAGCGGCGTGAAGCTAGGAGCTCAAGTCGCGGGGAGTGAAGCGGTGGGGTCGTCGTAACGCGGGCAGTCAGTACCGTGCTCACCCGACGACTCGGGGTTACCGCACCCGCCGCAGTAGGTCTCGACCCAATTGTGGTGCATCTGGAATCCAAGGGACTCTGCGTTCATGTCCTCATCCTCCCTCTCGTTTGACGTGCGACTGAGCATTCTGTGTGCACGGTCAGGGGTTGGGGGCTAGGCGAGCTGCCGCGGGAACAGATTGTCCAGCGCGGCGACCGCGGCCACCCCGGCCAGCTGGTCACACAAGTCGTAAGGGTCGATCTGCCAGTCGCCCGCGATCTCTTCCCAGTCGACCTCGGCAAACATGGCGGACGACAGCCGGGCGACGAGATCTGGCGCGTCGGCGGTCACTGCGCGGCCATCTCCATCTCAGACGAGCACTCGGCCACCGGGGTCTCGATGAACACCGCCTCGAACACGACCGGCGTGCCGTCGTGCGCGGGCCAGGTGGCGCGGAGGGCGTGGTGGTAGGTGCCGTGGTGCGTGAGGCGGTCGCCGCCCGTGAGCTCGACGCCCAGCATCTGCGCCCACTCGCGCATGTCGGCCAGGGTGTCGAACGCCAGGTTGACCTCGGCCTGCCGGTGGAGCGAGCCGTAGATGTGGACGGCGCGGGGCTCGGGCAGGTCGCCGGCCGTGGCGCGCATGAAGCCGGCGAAGGCGGTGGCTGCGTGGAGGGTGTTGGTGGTGGTCATCGCTGTCCTCAGATCGACTAGTGCCGGGTACGCCGTACCCCCTGACGAGTCCTACCCTGCCACTACCTGCCCTTAAAGCGCAAGGCCCTGCCACCTTAGTTTGCATAACCGCAGGTCAGAAAGGCACGAGTAACGGATTCAAGTCCCGTTACTCACCCCAGAAGCACGAGAGCCGCAGACCCGGGTGGGTCTGCGGCTCTCGTGCTGTCAGGTCGTACGCCGGGTCAGCGACCCAGCCCGGTCCGGTCGACCTTGCGGTGGAACCGCATGCCGGCCAGGCCGCCGACGATCGCGCCCAGCAGCGTGGCGAGGAGCACCGCGACCAGGGCGATGATCCCGCCGGTGGTGAGGTCGCCCTCGCTGACGGGGATGCGCGGGAAGCTGTTGAGCTGCGACAGCACGTTGTACTTGCTGCCGAAGACCGCTCCCAGCACGGCCACGACGATCGCGATCACGATCGCCCAGACCCACACGGCGATGCCCTGCTTGATGCCGTCGAAGCGCGCCATGCGAGCAGCGACGTAGCCGCCGCAGTAGTACGCCAGGAACAGGATCACCAGCAGCACGATGCCGCTGACGATGCCGATGGTGTCCGCCGAGGACTTCGCGCTGCTCGCGCTCGTCGTGCCGGTGGACAGCCCGACGGCCGCACCGGCCGCCGTGGCGATCGCCGTGAGCAGGACGCCCACGCCGACGGCGGTCAGGAAGCCGAAGAAGGCCGACCCGATCTTGATGCCGCCGTGCTCGGCACGCTCGCGCGCCACGACCTCCTTGCGGTCGGGGGTGACGACGTCGCGGTCCCGCGAGCGGTCGGGGTGACCCGGGTCGCGGTCGGCGTCGAGGGTGTGGGCCCCGTCGTCGTCGCGGCCGGAGGTGGTGCGGTGGGAGTCCCTCATCGACGGTCCTCGCCCTCGCCCGTGGTGCCGCGCGTGCCGGCGGCGTCGGTGTCGATCTGCTCCTTGCGGACCTGCTCGTCGACGGTCTGGTCCTCGGTCACCGTCTCCTTGCCGAGGCGCACGCGCTCGACGGGGACGGTCTCCTTGTCGACGACGACGCGCTCCTGCTTCAGCTCGACCTCGTGCTCCTCCTCGGTGATGCCACCACCGGAGACGGCGTCGCCGCGGTTGGCGTCGGTGATCGGCTCGCGCTCGACCCGCACCTCCTCGTGGCTCACGGGCACGGTCTGGGTGACGTTCTCGGTCACGACGTACTTGCGCAGCCGCGCCTTGCCGGCGGACTCGGTCTGCTTGCCGACCTGGACGCGCTCCTCGGAGCGGGTCATGGCGTCGTCGGTGTTCGGACCGGAGGTGTCGTGGCCGGCACCGCGGGTGTCGTCACGGATGCCGTCGTGGTCACGGATGCCGTCGTGGTCACGGATGCCGTCGTGGTCACGGATGCCGTCGTGGTCACGGACCCCGTCGTGGTCACGGACGCCGTCGCGGTCGCCGTCGTGGTCGCGGCCCACGGCGCCGCCCGCGACACCGGCGGCGGTGCCGGTCGTACGGGTGGTGTCGGTGTCGTGACGGGTGTCGTGACCGGTGTCGCGACCCGTGGTGCGACCGGTGGTGGTGCCGGAGTCGTCGCCGACGCTGGAGACGCCGTAGTAGGTGAAGAGCTCCTGCTCCTGCTCCACGTCGAGGTGGCCGTTCTCGTCGTCGACGCGGGGGGCGTCCTTGACCTTGTCCTTGTCGTGGGGCACGACGATGTCGTCACCCTGGACCTCGGCGCCCGACAGCGGCACGAAGCTCTCGGCGCCGCCGAAGAGACCGGTCTTGACGGTGACCCACTCGGGGCGGCCCGACTCGTCGTCGAGGAAGACCTGCGAGATGGACCCGATCTTCGAGCCGTCCCGGCTGGTCACGTTGCCCTTGTTCTTCAGCAGGTTCTGGGCCTGGTCGGTGCTGATCATGTGGTTCTCCCTGGTGGTGGTGCGGATGGATGGGTGGTGCGGGTGGTGCGGGTGGTGCGGGTCAGTACCGGGGACGCCCGTCGGCGTCGTCGGCGGGACCGTCGTACGGCTCGGAGTAGGTCTCGGTGGGTGCAGCGTCGACGAAGCCCGTGGAGGACCCGCCGTTCGTGCCGCGGTCGGAGACCTGGTCGCGGGCCCGCTGGGCCTGCTCACGCACGCTCGGGGCGGACGCGGCGTGCTCGCGCAGGCGGGGCGCCTCGGCCTCGGCGTTGCTGAGGTAGCGCTCCCACCGGTGCTGCATCGGCTTGATGAGCCCGCCGCCCGCACCGACGATGATCACGCCGGCGACGGTCGCGAGGATGGCGACGAGGACCGGGGTGGTGACCGTGGTGGCGACGCCGACCTGGTCGAGCGCGGCGATGACGCCGAGGAACAGGATGAAGACGCTCGCGGCGTTGGCGAGGAACGTGCCGTAGGACAGCCCGCCGAGCGTGTTCTGGATGAGGCCCTTGACCGCGGCGGCGACCGCAGCGGCGACCACGACGATCACGATGGCGACCACGAGGCTGGGCAGGAAGGTGATGATCTGCGTCAGCAGGTCGGAGATCGGGTTGGGGCCGAAGACGCCGAACGCCATCTGGAGCACGAACAGCACCAGGGCGTAGTAGACGATCTTGGCGACGATGTCGCTGGCGTCCAGCGAGGACTGGGCCAGCGCGCGCTTCACGCCGCCCCGCTCGACGGCGCGGTCGAAGCCGACCTTCTCGAGCAGGCCGGAGAGGGCCTTGCTGATCAGCTTGGCCACGATCAGGCCGATGACCAGGATCAGCAGGAAGGCGACGAGCTTGGGGACGAACTCGGCGATCGTGCTGAGTCCGTCGTTGAGTGCGGTCTTCATGGATCTCCTTGCGGGGGTGCGACCTGCCCGGGGGCAGGACGACGCGACCTACCGGCACGGTCTGTGCGCGACAGGTTGACCCGGGGCCGGCGGGCGACCGGCGCAGCGGGATCGAGGGGGTGTGAAGGACTCGCCAGGCCCGTGACCTGCGGCTCGTGCGAGTTGGTGCTCCCCCCGGTGCCCGACGGCGTACGACGTAAACCTGGGGTCACCTGGGATTCGAGACTCGGTGTCCCACCCAGGGATCCCCTCCCTCGCCGGTAGGTTGCCGACCATGGGAGCGCAGCGATCGACGTACGACGTGGTGGTGGTCGGGGGCGGGCACAACGGACTGACCGCCGCGGCCTACCTGGCCGGCGAGGGCCTCTCGGTCCTGGTCCTCGAGCGGCTGGGCCACACCGGCGGGGCGGCGGTGAGCGCGCAGGCGTTCCCCGGCCTCGGCGCCCGGCTCTCGCGCTACTCCTACCTGGTCTCGCTGATGCCCGAGCAGGTGGCGCGCGACCTCGACCTGCCGCTGGAGCTGCGCTCGCGCCGCACCGCGTCGTACTCCCCCACGGTGCGCGGCGGCCGCCCCGTGGGCCTCTTTGTCGAGCACGAGGAGGGCGAGGCGACGCGACGCTCGTTCGCCGAGCTGACCGGCGGCGAGGAGGAGTACGCCGCGTGGCAGCGCTTCTACCGCGAGGTGGGCGACCTCGCCCGCGTCGTCGCCCCGACCCTCACCGAGCCGCTGCCGACCGCGCGCGCGCTCCGCGAGCAGGTGGACCCCGCAGTCTGGGACGACATCGTCGCCCGGCCGCTGGGCGAGGCGATCGAGCAGCGCTTCGCCGACGACCTGGTGCGCGGGGTCGTGGCCACCGACGCCCTCATCGGGACCTTCGCCTCGCTCAGCGACCCGTCGCTGGTGCAGAACCGGTGCTTCCTCTACCACCTGATCGGCAACGGCACCGGCGAGTGGAAGGTGCCGGTCGGCGGGATGGGCGCGGTCACCACCGCCCTGGCCCGCACGGCGACCGCACGGGGCGCCGAGATCCTGACCAGCGCCGGCGTCAGCGCGATCCGTCCCGGCACCGAGGGCGCCGCTTCCGAGGTGGTCTTCCACGACGGCGAGCGTGAGCACGTCGTGACCGCCGGCCGGGTGCTGGCGAACGTGGCGCCGTGGGTGCTGCGCATCCTGCTCGGCGAGGAGGACACCTCCGGTGACAAGCCCTCGGGCGCGCAGCTGAAGATCAACTTCCTGCTCTCCCGGCTCCCCCGGCTGCGCACCGGCCACGACGCCGTCGAGGCGTTCGCCGGCACGCTGCACGTCGCGGAGGAGTACTCCGCCCTCGAGCGCTCCTGGGCCGAGGCAGCCGCCGGCGAGGTGCCGTCCTCTCCCCCGGGCGAGTTCTACTGCCACTCGCTCACCGACCCCTCGATCCTCGGCGAGGACCTCGCCGGCCGGGGCGTCCACACGCTCACCTACTTCGGGCTGCACATGCCGACGCCGCTGTTCGAGACCGACCGGGCGGCCGCACGCGAGGAGGCCGTACGCCGCGCGATCGCCGCGGTCGACGTGCACCTGGACGAGCCGCTGATGGACTGCGTGCTGCGCGGGCCCGACGGGCAGCCGTGCCTGGAGGCGAAGGTGCCGCAGGACGTCGAGGACGACCTGGCCATGCCCGGCGGCCACATCTTCCACGGCGACCTGGAGTGGCCCTGGGCCCCCGACCGCGCCGCGCTCGACACCCCCGCCCAGCGCTGGGGCGTGGCCACCGAGCACGACGCGGTGCTGCTGTGCGGCTCCGGTGCACGCCGCGGCGGAGCGGTCAGCGGGCTCGGCGGCCACAACGCCGCCCGGGCGGTGCTCGAGGAGCGCTAGGTTGAGGCTCCCCTCACCCCCCTCACTCCGGGAGCACCCATGAGCGTCCACGTCGTCGCCGTCATCACCGCCCGGCCCGGAGCCGAGGACGCGGTCCGCGCCGCGCTCGAGGCGCTCGTGCCCCCGACCCGCGCCGAGGCCGGGTGCCTGGCCTACGAGCTGTCGGAGTCGCTGGCCAGCCCCGGCACCTTCGTCACCGTCGAGGAGTGGAGCGACCCCTCCGACCTCGACACCCACCTCGCCACCGACCACGTCCAGGCCGCCCTGGGTGCCGTCGGCGAGCAGCTGGCCGCCCCTCCCGCCATCCACCCGCTGCGCCCGATCCCGGTCGGCTGAGCACCGGGGACCACCCGTTTTGCTGGGCGGCCCCCCGGGTTGGTAACGTTCCTCTCGCTTCACGCGCCAGTAGCTCAATTGGCAGAGCAGCTGACTCTTAATCAGCGGGTTCGGGGTTCAAGTCCCTGCTGGCGCACAAAGACCAAGGTCAGGTCCCTCCGGGGACCTGGCCTTCGTCGTTCCCCATTGTTTTGCCATTACTTACGCCCAGCGGAGCGATGTCCCGTAACCCGGCCTCCAGCGCGAGGGCCGCCGGGGATCCCACCGATCGCCGCGCCAGGTAGACGTCCTGGGTCATCGAGATGCGGCTGTGGCCGAGGTGGTCTGCGATCAACCGGGCCGAGAGCGCCGCCTCGTCGAGGATGGTTGCGGCCGTCTTGCGGAACGTGTGCGAGGTGACCCAGGGCATCCCGGCGGCTTCCCGCGCCTCGCGCAGCTCGCGACGGACGTTGGCAGGATCGCGGAAGCCACCGAAGATGTCAGGAAACAGCGGCTGGTCCAGGCGAGCCCCGGTCATGAACCGCCGCTGCAGCACGGCTACTGCCGAAGGCGGCAGGTCGAGCAGCCGCTCCCCCGCGCTGGTCTTGGTGCCCTTGCGGAGCAATCCCTCGCCGCGTACCCGGACCAGGGTGCTCGTCACATGGACCGTGCCCGCCTGCAAGTCGACGTCGGACCACACCGTGGCCAGCGCCTCGCCGATGCGCACCCCGGTGGCGAGCATGAAGAACACCAGCTCAGGCAGGTCTCGACGGCGGGCTTTGGCATCATCGACCAGCCACGTCAGCAGCTGCACGCGCTCCTGCTCCCCCAGCGCTCGAGGCTGGCGGCGCGCCCCGCTTTCCACACGCTCGACCTCGCGTACCGGGTTGGCGACCACGGCCCCATGGCGGACGGCCTGACCCATGACGCCCGAGATGACCGACCGAGCCGTCTTGGCCGTGGCCGGACTGATGTTCGTCTTGATGCCAAAGATCACCTTGTCAGCCAGCGGGGTGGTGATCTCGCCCAGACGAACCTCGCCCATCGCCGGCAGCACGTGGAGCCTCAGCTGCCGGCGGTAAATCTCGACGGTGGAGGGAGACCTGCGACCGTCGGCCACCATCGACTCGACCTTCTCGAGCCAGAGGTCGGCCGCCTCAGCGAAGCGCGACATGCCAGTGAGGTCGCCCCGACGTCCCGCTTGCGAGCGCTGCTGCAGCTTGGTGCGAAGCGCCTGAGACGCCTGGGTGGACGTCCTACCGCTGGCTTCGACCAGACGAGTCACTCCGTCGAAGTCTCGGTAGTACGCCCGCGCGCGGAACCGATTGGTGCCCTTCCCTCCGACGGGCTCCGTCCTGATGAGGCCTGACGACCCCAGTGGCAGCGGTTTCCGGCCCATGACTCACGACGCGCGCGACGACTGCTCGGCAACCCACGCGCGCACCTCCTCCGGTCGGTAGCGCACCTTGTTTCCCAGGCGGTATCCCGGCGGTCCGTAGCCCCGGCTGCGCCAGCCGTACATCGTGGCGACCGCCAGACCGAGGTATGCAGCGGCCTGATTCACGGACCACAACGGCTCGAACCGGCTCGGTGACTCGGTCGGCATGAACAACACCCCTCAACGGCTCGACACCGGGTTACATCACCCGGAAGTCATGGAACCGCTCCGCCTGCGACCATCACACCCCCAGACGAAGACGTCTGGACGCGTCCGTCACAGATCACCAGGAGCATGGGCAGGTCCAGTGTGCCCGCTTGCCGACGTGGCAACAGCCGGACCGAGCGCGGCGGCTGCTCGGGTGCGCAAAGGGTCCGAGACCGAGCCATCGAGCATGTCCACTTGCTCATAGAACGCCGCCTCGATAACATCGCCGCATGTCGATGACAACTACCTCCCGGCAGCAACATGCAATCGGCGAGGCGGCAGCACTGAACCCCGCGGCATGCCTGTTCCACGGCTTCAGCGACCCCCACCGGCTTGCCATTCTCCAGCACCTGAGCCTGGGTGAGCACCGGGTCGTGGACCTGGTCGCTCACCTGGGGCTCGCACAAAGCACCGTGTCGAAGCACCTGGCCTGCTTGAAGGACTGCGGACTCGTGTCGTCCCGGCCGCAGGGTCGGGCGTCGATGTTCTCCCTCAATCACACCGACGCACTCATGGACCTCTTGTCCGCGGCCGAGCGGCTGCTCGCCCTGACCGGGGACGCGGTCACATTGTGCGCCAACCACGGCACCACGTCGCACGGGGACGAGGTCCAGTGACGGCCGCGCAGGTGCGCGCGGCGACGCCACTCACCGCAACGGAACGAGCGCGGCTCGGTCGCCGGGCGCAATTACTCGCCGGGGCGTCGGTGACGTACAACGTCATCGAGGCTGTGGTTGCCATCACCGCCGGCGTGGTCGCTGGTTCCGTCGCCCTGGTCGGGTTCGGTCTGGACTCGATCGTGGAGGTGTCGAGCGGTCTCATCATCCTGTGGCAGTTCCGACACAAGATGCCTGAGACGCGGGAGAAGCAGGCGCTTCGCCTGATGGCATTCTCGTTCTTCGCTCTCGCCGCCTACGTCACGCTCGAGTCAGTCCGGGCGCTACTGGGCGACGGAGAGCCGGACGTGTCCCGGGTCGGCATCGTCCTGGCCGCCGCGTCGCTGGTCATCATGCCGTTCCTCTCGTGGGCACAACGACGGACCGGACGCGCACTGAGCTCCGGCGCGGTCATCGCCGACTCCACCCAGACGCTGCTCTGCACCTACCTGTCGGCAGTCCTCCTTCTCGGACTGGTGCTGAACGCCACCCTGGGCTGGTCCTGGGCTGACCCGATCGCGGGTTTGGTCATCGCCGCTGTCGCGGTCAAGGAGGGCCGTGAGGCGTGGCGCGGAGAAGCGTGCGGCTGCGGTGCCCCGGGCGGGCTCGCTAGCGAGGAGGACGGCTGCGGTTGCGGCGACGGATGCAGCGACTCCTGCTGCGCGCTCCCGTCGTACACGGATGCCCTCGGCTCTGCAACAGCTCACCAGGGTCAGCCGCTGCTGACCACCACCCAGACCCTCGATGGAGAAGACCGATGACCGCTGCCTTGCTGTTGAACGCCTGGATCGTGGCCTGATGGGCGCCGGCCACAGCCACGGTGGCGGGCACGCGAGTGGTCGGCATCGGTGGCGGCTCGCGGTCGCGTTCGGCCTCGTGGCCACGTTCTTCGTGGTCGAGCTGACCTTCGGACTCCTCTCGGGGTCACTGGCGCTGCTCTCTGATGCTGGGCACATGGCGGCCGACGTGGTCGCCCTCGGTGCCGCCCTGGTGGCGACCCGCATCGCGACGCGGAAGGACACGACCGGGCGGCGGACCTACGGCTCGTACCGGGCCGAGGTGTTCGCCTCGGGGCTCACGGTCCTGCTGATGCTCGGCGTGGCTGTGTACGTGGTCATCGAGGCCATCGGGCGTATCGGTGAGACCGTCACGGTCGAGACCGGACCCATGATGATCGTCGGCGGCATCGGCCTGCTGATCAACATCATCTCGATGGTGCTGCTGCGCGGCGGGGCCTCGGAGAGCATCAACGTCAAGGGCGCCTACCTCGAAGTGGTCGCCGACGCTGCCGGGTCCGTCGGCGTCATCGTCGCGGGACTCCTCGTCGTCCTCACCGGCGAGGGCTTCTGGGACACCGTGGTTGCGCTCGCCATCGGCGCGTTCGTCGCCGTCCGCGCCGTCATGCTCGGGCGCGAGGTCCTCGCCATCCTCGGCCAGCACGTCCCCGCCGGGACCGACGTCGACGACGTCACGACCGACCTGTGCGCCATCGATGGCATCGCCAGTGTCCACGATCTGCACATCTGGACCCTCACCTCTGGCATGCACGTCGCCACCGCACACCTGGTCGCGGACTCCGTCGAAGTGGGGCCGTCGGTGTTGAACGAGGCCCGTACGGTCCTCAGCAGAGACCACGGCATCGAGCATGCCACCCTCCAAGTCGAACCCTCAGCACAGCCCGGCTGTGACGCCCTCGACTGGTGAACCTGCCGACGACCCACCGCCGACGAGCAACTGGAGACCTCCGTTGAGCAAGCAAGCCAAGATGTCTGTCGCCATCTTCGCGGCGTTCGCGCTCGTCGTGGTCGGACTTCTGGCCGTGGTCGGCAGCCGCGACACTCCGGCCAAGCCCGCCCCGGCGGCCGGCTCCGCAGAAGGAACCGGCACGGCTCCAGGCGACGGAGGGGCGCAGCTGGTGCGCGCCGACAGCCACGTCCTGGGCGAGAAGGCCGGCACCGGGGTGGAGTTCGTGGAGTTCCTCGACTTCGAGTGCGAGGGGTGTCGTGCCGCCTATCCGGCGGTCGAGCAGCTGCGGGAGGACTACGCCGGGCGGGTGACGTTCGTGGCTCGCTACTTCCCGATGCCGGGCCACTTCAACGCCGAACGTGCCGCCCGCACCGTTGAAGCAGCCGCCCAGCAGGGCCAGTTCGAAGCGATGTACTCGCGCATGTACGAGACCCAGGAGCAGTGGGGCGAGCAGCAGGTGCCGCTCGACGACCTCTTCCGAGGGTTTGCCGAGGACCTCGGCCTCGACATGACCAAGTTCGACCGCGACTACGCCGACCCCGCGACCGCCGCGCGCATCAAGAAGGACCAGGCCGACGGCCTCGCCCTCGGCGTCCAGGGCACACCCACGTTCTTCATCAACGGCCAGCAGATCCAGCCCCGCGACTACACCGACCTCACCGACGCGCTCGATGTCGCCCTCGCCGAGTAGCGCGGCAGACGCGGCTCAGCACACCCGGACAGCCCACGGTCACGCCCCCGACAGGTCGCCCCTACGGGAACCGTTCCCGCGACTCCTGCCGTGGCTCCTCCTCGTCGGAGGCCTGCTCGGTGCCGGCGCAGCGTTCGTCCTCACGGTCGAGAAGATCGCGCTCATCACCGATCCGGAGTTCATCCCCTCCTGCAGCCTCAACCCGGTCCTCAACTGTGGGTCGATCATGAAGACCGACCAGGCCGAACTGCTTGGGTTCCCCAATCCGCTGATCGGGCTCGCCACCTTTCCCGTCCTTGCCGCCACCGGGGCGCTGCTCCTGGCCCGAGTCCGGCTACCGCGCTGGTACTGGCTCGGACTCCAAGCTGGGGCCACGCTTGCCGTGGTGTTCGTCGGCTGGCTCATCTTCCAGAGCCTCTACCGCATCGGCGCCCTCTGCCCGTACTGCATGGTCGTCTGGGCCATCGTCATCCCTGTGTTCTGGTACCTCACCCTGTCCAACCTCGCTACCGGGCGCCTCGGGGTCGCTGGCACCGGCACGCCGATCCGGATGCTCGTCACGAACCACGCCGTCGCACTCACCCTGATCACCACCGTGATCGCCGCCCTGGTCACGCACAGGTTCTGGGACTACTGGTCGTCACTCATCACCTGACTGATGCCTCGCCGCACGTTGGACTCGAGGTGGTTCGGCGGCGTACCAATGCTCCAGACCTCGTCGTGGAGAGGCTGCCGCGTTCGTCGTGCTACGCGGCGACTGGTCCCGCCCTGGGGTGAGGAAGCGACGTCGCAAGTCCACGCCCGACGTAGACGAAGCTCGAGACGACCTCAAATCCCGCAGGCACCGCATCCTCAGCCAACAGACGCACGTCCCAGGCCGACGCGTCCTCGCTGCGTCCACCTCGATGTAGTCGCCGGGCGAGTCGCAACTGACCGAACGTCACGGAATAGGCCCGCGACTTGGTGATCGGGTGTCCCCGGTAGCCCAGCGTGGCGAGGCATCGGCGCATGCGGGCGTAGTCCTCGTGCTCCCGGCTCAGCCTGTAGGCGGTGCGGACGATGTTTACGGCATGAGGACGAGCACCGGCTGCGCGAGCCTGGCCCGGAGTCGCCACCCGGGCGGGGAGCCCGAAGTCCTCGGTGGTCTTGGTCAGGTACTTCGCGAGGTACGCCGCCACCTGCTCCGGGTGGACGACGCGTCCACACCGATCGGAGTCTCTGGCTGCGGTGTCGACGATCGAGCGCAGGTCGACCTGCGTTCCCCAGGCCAGTCGTCTCGTGGCTCCGTCTCGCAGCGGCTCGGAGTCGATCGCCACACGGCTGGCGGCAATGACGACGGCGTGCTCCAGCTCGGCGGTCCCCAGGTGCAGTCCGCACGCCGGGCCGTCGGGGCCCTCGGGGCCGTCGAGACGGATGGGCGCGTGGAGGTGCACGACTCCACGGGCCTGGAACTCGACCACCTTCGAGTACGAGATGCGGCAGGCCTTGCGAAACTCAGCAACCCGGAGATCGACCGCCTTGGCGAGCTCGCGCTGCAGCGCGATGCAGAAACGTCTCCAGAGCTCCGGGGCGTGCCACTGCCACAGCACATGCCCGACGTAGTCGTAGCAGTCCTCGCACAGTGGCTCCCCCAGTTGTCTGTCGTCTCTGGCGTGCCGCCGGGTGCACCACAAGGGCCGGTCGTGCGGGCACCTCGGCCGGTCGCGGCGCGCGCGGCAGGTACCGCCTCCGCGGGCGCCGTGCACCGGACCGAAAGAGGGCGCGGTCAACGTGAGGAAGGTGCAGGGGCGTCTGGCGACATCGGCGGGCACCCCCTTGCCGCCGGCGAGGCCGCACAGCAGCAGGTGCCAGGCGTCGCCCTTGTACTCCCGAGAACAACTCGGGCACAATCGCGCCCGCCGGTCGCCGCACCGCACGTACACCTGACCATCGAGCTCGTTGGCCGAGTCGTAGAGCGTCGTGACCTCCCCGGTGCGGGTGTCGACCAGGTTGCGCTGCCCGCGCAGTCGCACGGGTTGCACACATCCGCGCGCGCGGCGCTCGGCGTCGAGCCGGTATGCCTCGCGGTGCCTTGACGCGACAAGCGCCGCGGGCGGACCCGACCGCGTCATCTCGTCTCCGTTGCACGGCCAGGACGTCGGTTTCGTCCCGCGCTCTCGACGCGCACCGGGAGCACGGACAGCGTCGTCGGCGTCGCGAACTCTGCGGCCGTCTCGCGGATCAGGTCGTCCGACGCGTAGCCGGCCCGCACCTTGACCGGCGGCCCCCCGGACTCCGGCACGACGTAACCCGTGCCGGGCAGTTCGCGTGACAGGCGGTGGCAGTGGGCACCCGCCTGCACTGCTGCCTCACCCAGGACCATGGTCGACTCCGAGTCGTCCTTGAGCCGAAGGCCCACCATCTGCGTGAACAGCCCCCGTGTTGGTACGACGTCCTTGCGCGGGTCCTGCAAGCAGGCCAGCACGACGAACCCGGGCGCCCTCCCCTGCGAGAGCAGGATGCTCAGCGCCACCTCGCCGCGACGTTGGAGCTCCCGATCCGTCGAGTACGCCGTCAGGGCCGCCAGCTCGTCGATGACGACGACGTGAAGTGGCTCGGTCTCGGATGCCTGGTGGCTGCGGACGCGGCCGGCATATTGACGGGTCCTCGCCTGTAGCCAGTCGACCAGCAGCTCGAGCGATGCGACGGCCTCCGCCTGGGATGTCGCGAGCGTCGTGAAGAAGCCGCGACCCATCAGGATCTCCATGCCGCCCTTGAGGTCGATGCCATGCAGCTGGACGCGGCCGTCTCTCACGGCCGGGGCGAGGCCGAAGACGAACGACCACAGGACCGACCCCTTCCCGGACCCGGAGCACCCGGCAACCAGGGTGTGGGGGCCGATGGGGAGGGCCCAGTCGGACCCGTCCCACTGCCGTCCCACGATCACCGCATCGTCCGAACCGTGCGCGGGAACGTTCGCAGCAAAGGGGAGGTCCAGGACGTCAGCGAAGGCCAACGAGATGCGGACGTCGCGGACGCCGTCGGGCTCGATCCGGATCTGCGTGGCTCCCACGCAGGAGCGCAGGGCTTCGGCCCTCTCCTCGAACTCGGTGACGGTCTGGCCGCTCGCCAGCCGTGACCGGATCACCAGCCGTGGCCAGCGGGCCAGGACTCGGAGCAGTGGCCGATCGTTCGTGAGCCCACATGCGTCCAGGGACTCCCCCCAGCATCGTCTGACAGCGCCTGCTCGGCAACGCCCGACGACGGGCCCAGCCGCGCGCCAGTAGCCGAGCGGCCAGCGGAGCATCCAGATCCGCACCGAGATCGCCACGGATGCCGCCAGAGCGACCGTCACGGGCGCGAGAGCCCATGCAATCCACGCCAGGGCAAGAGCAACGACGACGTGGCCGGGGAACCGCCCTGTCAACCGGGTCAGGAGAACCACCCAGAAGCGGGCCTCGGACCACGCCGTCGCTGCCGTCTTGGGGAGGGTCATGCCACGCGGTGCTCGCCGGTCCGGAACCGGCCCACCGTGGCGTCGAGGATGTCGATGCCCTCACCGAGGGTCGACCGAGCGACCCCCAGCACCTCGTGCAGGTCCGGGTCCGGAGCGTCAGCGAGACCACGACACAGTCGAGCCAGCTCGTCGTACGCCCCCTTCAAAGACGCGGACCACCGTGCCAGCTCGGCCACGGCCTCGTCGTCCGACGAGGCGTCGAGGAAGCGGAACCACTCGTGCTGTGAACCGGCCACCACGTCACTCACCCCCGGCGACGACCACGGTGAGGACGAGTCCCGCCGTCTCTGCGGTCCACCCGGTGGGGCTCTGGCTGATGAACTCGACCTCGTCCTCGCCGTACAGCAGCCGCCGGCGCAGCTTGCGCTTGGGCATCTCGCCGTCGACGTGAACGGTCACGGCCGGCAGCCCACCGCCCTCGGTGGGCGGAACCACCTCGATCCGGGCGACGTCCTGCTGGCGGCCCAGGAGGTCCGCGACCCGTCCAAGCACATCGGCGAGGTCACCGAGCACCCAGCTGCCCCACTCCACGTCCCAGCCCACCGACATGTCAGGCCACCGCCTTGTCGGCCCGCTGTGACGAGCCGCCGGCAGCGGGTGCGCTCGGCGTCGTCACCTCCGACGCACGCAGGGACCACGCGATGCGGGAGAAGTTGCCACTGTCCTCGACGTACGCCGTCGCGGTCATGCCCGTGAAGCGCACCGGCCGGAACGGCAGCTCGCCCTCGTGGCGCTCGAGCACCGGCATCACCTTGGCGCTGACCTTGACGGTCATCGTGCGGTTGTTCTTCCGGGCGTCCGGGTCGGCGTCCACGACGTCGACCGCCCAGACGGGGAAGCCCGAGTCGGGGTCGGCCGCCTGGACGGCGTTCTCGCGGGTGGATCGGTCGTAGTCACGGACCGGCGAGATCTCGCCGACCATGTAGGCACCGAGCGGGAAGACGATGTCGAACTCGACGGGCAGCTTGCGCGGAATGGCCATGGTTCCTCCTGGGGTCGATTGCTGACTGCAAATCAACCGGGATGCGCAGGACACTCACACCACCTGTTCGGGACGCGACGAAACGTCTCGCATCGCCCCAGCGGAGCGTGCTGCGCACGCCCATCCCGCCCACAAAGACGTTGCATTGCGACTTCAGGCTCGTCGGCCGCTCGCCCGAGGGCCTGGATGCCCCCCTTCCCCCCCGGAACTGGCGGGCGAAGAGGGCCCTTCTCGTCGCGCGCACGCTCACGGCTGATCGTGACTCTGCGTAACCTTGGTTTGTTGGCTCCTCCAGGCTCGAGGCGGCTTATGTTTACGCCTCAGGAGATCGACCCGCGCACGTGACTGGGATCAATTCATTCTTACCCGCCCTTTGAGAGGACTGAAGTGGAGCTGCAAGAGCGTCAGGTTCGTAGGCGGCTGGAGGAAGACTTCGAATCCCACATCGACCTGTCCGACTATCAGCAGCATTCGGAGAGTGAACAGGCAAAGGCACGCACCACTCGGGCCTTGGCGGCCTTGACCGTGGCGGCGCGCGCAATGGTCTCTGTTGACGAGGCGTGCGCATCCGTGGTCGATGAGAGTAATGACCAGGGAATCGATGCGATCGGGATTTCGGCCGCGCGTCGTGAGGTTTACGTCGTTCAGACCAAGACGTCCGTTGGTGGCCCCAGTCCGACCGAAGTTATGAAGTTCGTGCACGGCATTCGCTGCCTTCTCGACTGGGATTGGGATGCGTTGGGCCCAAAGGCTCGTCGGCGTCGCGGTGAGATAGAAGAGGTGCTTGCCGATGCTCGAGTCATAGCCATCTTTAGTTACTTAGGCGCGCAAGGACCAAACGAGGATGCGTCTCGCCTGAGCAATCAGTTGACCGAAGACGTAAACGCGGCGGGCGATATCCTCGAGTTTCACTATGAAGGTCTGCGAGAGAACTTCGAACGCAGGAACATTGCCAGCGGCCTGTCGTCACCTGACTCCGAGCTGACTTTTGACCGGTGGATCACAATGAGCGACTACAGGTCGGAGATCATGGGAATAGTTTCCGGTGAGCAGCTAGCAACTCTGACAGAACAATTTAGTGAACTACTGTTTGATAAAAACATCCGCGCGATCCTTCGGTCCACCGAAACAAACGAAGTTCTCGACGAAACCCTACGCGACTCGCCGTCAGACTTCTGGTACTACAATAACGGCATTACCATTGTTGCAAACTCGATCGGGTGCTCTCGCACCAATCCGAGGTCCTCTAACGAGACCTTCTCGTTGAAAGGCTTAAGCGTCGTCAATGGGGCACAGACTTGCGGTGCCCTTTCGCGAGCATTCCGCAGTAACTTGCCGTTAGATGACGTTCATGTCACGGTCCGCGTCATCTCGACCGCAGAGCACCCCGAGGACTTTGAGAAACAGGTCACCCGCTACACCAATACCCAGAACCAAGTCAGCAACCGCGAGTTTGTCGCGTTGGATCCATATCAGCAGGAGCTGAGTGACCTCCTCTTGGCTGAAAAGGTTCAGTACTCGTTCCGCACCGGACAGGCGCTCGACGACGAAGAGTATGACTTTGCGTTCGATCTCGAGGAGGCCACCCGAGCGCTGAGCTGCTGGTCTGGCGTGGCCAACGCGACGCGAGCCAAGCGCGAGATCGGTCGCATGTGGGCAGACCTCAGTGCAAGTCCGTATCTCGAACTTTTTCCTCGTGATTTGAATGCGGCGATCATGTACAACTCTGTGCGCTTTTGGCGCTCATTCCGTGACTCGTACAATTCCGCCGGCCGAGAGCGGGAGCATCGGGCGAAGAATATCGTCAAGAACTCTGAGTTCATGGCGTCTGCGCTCTTTATGCAGTGGGCGCGGGGAAATGCCGCCGAGTTTACGAACATCGACTGGGATGTTGCAGCTTTCATGGCTGGTTGCACGGATCAGGTTCGTGTCCTAGCGGAGTGCGTAGTTGCACGTCACGAACGGGAGAATCCAGGCGGCTTTGCTATGTCGTTCTTCAAGAACCAGCAAAAGGTCGAAACTTTTGCTCGGGCGGTCCGTGCTGATTTTCTGCAGGAGCTCCAGTCGTCGTCGGGCACCTCTTAGACCTTCTGCCAGCCTTCGGGGCGTGCGTTGCTCCTCCAACGCAGCGATATGACATTCCTCGGCAGCGCCCGGGTAGGGCTGCCTGCGGCTGCGCTTTCCCATCGAACGGCGAAGTTAGACAGAGAACAGGCCTCCAATGCAACTAGCGTGCCATGGTGTCGAGTCAGAGCCGGATCTAAATACCCTGGGCGGGCTAGTCATCTCCGAGCAACCCCTGGTCGCGGAGCAATTGCGCAGGCATCTCGTACTCGTGTCTGATTAGATGCCGGACGAACTTGCTCAGCCCCACCGCTTCCGCACCTGTGACATCGTCGTAATCCTCAGGGTGAGCGCCTTCGTTACCCAGTTGGTTCAGATGGTCTGCCCACTCCCAAAGGGACTTGTGGAGGTCGCCGTCGGCCTTCATGTGTTTGAGAGCGCTCTTGAGGTGACGCTCGCCCCGCGCTTTCTCGCTCCCCTTGTCTTTTACGAACAGGCTCAGTGAAGACCGGAACATCACAGCAGCGGCACGGAAAGCGTTGATGCTCAGGCATCTCATTCCCTCGTCGTAGGCAGAAGCCACGCCCACATTTACCTGCCTGTCGAGAACCCCGGCTCCGGGCGGTGGGTACCAGTGCAAGCCCTGTCCAGCGGGATCGGTGACACTGAGAACGGCGTTTCCACACCCGTCGCAGCGCAGTATTGCGCAGACGTGGGTGGCCTTGTAACCAGCATGATGATCGGTTGGGATCGAGCGCAACCATCTTTGGCTGTCCTCAATCTTGAAGTTGGACACACGTCCGCACCAGGGGCAGGGGCCGCTGGGGTCGTACTCGGTCGGGAGGCTGTCAGGGTCGGTACGGTGCTGGGTGCTTCCGACGAACACGTTCCGGGACTGTGATGCCATGGGTACATCGTGTCAGGAGGTGCCGACAGCCCTCGCCGGTTTATTCGTCCGAGGCCACGGGGCCAGGATCAGGAGCCCACGGACTGCCATTGGTGTTGTACTAGCTCCGCCCATGAAGTGGGATTGAGTCATGGATACGAGCGCATGGTCGCAGCGACGTGCGTCTTGCTCGTGCCTATGCGTCACACCACCGCCTGTTCGGGCCCCCGGGACAGGCTCACCCCGCGTGTCAGGACCCGACTGCCGCCGGTGCTTACGCACGTCCGGACGCGCAATCCGGACCAGCTCTGAATCTGGACCGACTTGAACGGTGTTCTCGTCTTTCGGGTTCGGCGATTGCGACACGCCTACCGTCGTCGTTCGAACAACGCCGTCTGTGTTTGTCCCCCCCGCTCGGGCAGTATGACCTCACTCCGGCGATGTCGGAACCGAGGGCGTGAAGCGCTAGGGAGATTGCAGTGAAGCGGATGCGCTGTCGCAGGATCATGTTTGAGGGCTACAAGCGGCTAGCCGACACCTCATGCAATGTCAGCCCTTACCTCCTTGCGTTCGTGGGCCAGAACGAGTCCGGCAAGTCTTCTGTGCTTACCGGGCTGGAGTGGCTCAGTGAGGACGACGAAACCCCTCTGTCGAGCCTCGACAAGTCGCGCGTGAAGCGGAAGGACGCCGGATGGATTGTGGGAGCTGAGTTCGTCCTCGGCGACGATGAGTTAGAAATTCTGGAGCCTCTCGGCTTCGACCACACGCCCACCGGTGTCAGCCTGTTCAAGCAGGCGAACGGATCGCTAACTATGGTGTTCGACAACCCTCGCCGGCCGAAGCGTGACCCAGCTCCCTTCCTGGAAGCGGCTGAGGGGCTGAGGCGTGCGCGAGAGCGGCTTGCTAAGCAAATCTCAGCTACAGACGCGCAGTACAGCGACGAGAAGCGCCAGGATGGTCCCACTACGTGGATTGATCGGATCGCAGAGCGGCTGGATGCTCCTGACAGTGAGTGGGATTCCGACGATCAGGCGGCGACCGAAGCGCTGCACGACTGGCTTGCAGAGACGCCCGCGGGCAGGAAGAACCCCCGCGATTCGAAGGCAGCCAGCCTCATTCGTTCCGCCGCCATGATCGGCAGCCGCGAACACCCGAACGATGTAGGGATCGACTTGCTGCGCGAGCGAGTACCTGCCTTCTTGCTCTTCCGCGAGGACGACCGGATCCTGCCAACGGTTACACCAGTTGACCGACAGAGCCGCTCGCACATGCCGTCGGCGGTTGCGAACCTTCTCGCGGTCGCCGGGGTCGACATCACCGCGGTTTGGAGGGCCCACTCCGACCAGGACTCAGGTGAGAAGAAGACGCTGCTGGACCTTGGCAACCGACGACTCGACTCGTTCTTCGGACAGGCGTGGAACCAGTCCAACATCTCCGTGAACATCGATGTCGACGAGACAGGGCTGCGCACCCATGTCGTCGACATGGACACGAGGCGCTTCACGAGGATCGAGGAGCGCAGCGAAGGTCTACGCGCGTTTGTGACGCTGGCTCTGTTTCTCGGATCGCAAGCGTTGGAGATCCCTCCGATCCTCCTTATCGACGAGGCCGAACTGCACCTTCACTCAGACGCCCAGGCCGACCTGGTGGGCGGACTTCTAAAGCAGATCAACGCGACTCAGGTCTGGTACACGACGCACTCGCCCGCGTGCCTACCCAGCGACCTTGGCACCGGTATCCGCCTGCTCGAACGGCACGACGAGAAGAGCGAGATCAAGACTCATTTCTGGACTAACAATGAGCCTGGTTTTGGGCCGCTCCTCTACGCCATGGGGGCGGGCGCTGCCGCCTTCTCGCGGTGTCGCCGGGCTGTGCTCGGCGAAGGAGCGTCCGAGATGATCCTGCTGCCAACCCTCATTCGAGCCGCGACCGGGTTAGATGACCTCGCCTATCAGGTGGCACCAGGGCTTTCGCACGCCCAAGGCCACGGCTTTGATGTCGAAGAGGTGGCTGCGCGGGTCATTTACCTGACTGACGGCGACAAGGCGGGGTCTGCCTACCTGACCGTCCTGCGGGCTCGCGACGTTCCCGAGGCCCGCCTCAAGTCGTTGCCAAGGGGCACCTCAATCGAGGACCTGCTCGACCGCGACTTTCTCCTGGAGGTCATCGACGCCGTGCTTCCACTTGGCGCACCGCGTCCAACAGCCCGAGCCTTCAAGGCATCCCAAACGGCAGGGCGCTCCATCACACAGTGGTCGAAGGCCAACCACGTTGCGC
Source organism: Nocardioides aurantiacus (assembly GCF_003752505.1). Classification (NCBI taxonomy): domain Bacteria; kingdom Bacillati; phylum Actinomycetota; class Actinomycetes; order Propionibacteriales; family Nocardioidaceae; genus Nocardioides; species Nocardioides aurantiacus. Next base: position 2,738,244 of record NZ_RKHO01000001.1, read on the forward strand.
TTGGCAAGGTAGCGATTGCCTATGAGGTGGTGGGTCGCGCTCCCGACATCCGACTTGCTCCGGGAGCTCCCGAGACGTTGCAAGCCCTGCACGCTGAGTTCATGGATGCGTTCGAGGCTGGCGAACGAACCAGTTGAGCCCGGCGGGTCCGAGGCCCCACGTCCGCTCGATGGTCCGCGTCCAGTACTTGCCGCGCGCGTCATTTCACCGCGTGGGTGACGCGCTCTGTAGCGTTCCGCCGACCAAACATCTGCGCCGTGGACATCAGTCGACCCATACAAGTCGAAGCGGGTAAGCCGTCCGCATAGGCGGGTAGCCAGTGAACATCCAGCGGAAGTAGTCCTCCTCTGTTGCGACCTCGACCACCGGACCGTCTTCCTGCATCAATACCTCGCTGAGTGCGCGGACGTCGTAGACGAACCCGTCGGGCAGCGACAGGATCACACGCCTCCCACGCAACGTTCTTGCCTCTGCGGCTGGACGCGGCGCACGGGCCGGTGGGCGGCCGAAGTAGGGCAGCTGTTCGTCGCTCACGACGTCCGCCCCAGACCGACTCGGGCGACCACGAGCGGGTGGTCGCTGACCTGGCTGCGACTCGTAGCCCAGTCGACCGTGTAGCCGAGCCAGCGCGCATGTCGGTTGCCGAAGATCCAGTCGATGCCTAGACGCTTGGGCAGCCGACACTCTGTGGCATGCGAACCACCTGCCGGCGTCGACAGCACCTGCCCCTTCGTCAGGCCGCAGAACGCCGGGATGCGTTCGTTCATGTCTCCCAAGAGAAACGCCGGCACGTCGTACCGGTCAGTGACGGCTCGCATGGTGGCGAGCTCGCGCCGTACGGCCTCGGCCCGGTGGCGAGGCGCGGCAGGGCCGCCGATGCTCGCGGCGTTGTGCACGCTGAAGAAGATGGCCTCTTGGCCCGATGCGACATGACGCAAGCGCACTAGAGGCATGTCCTTGATGCGCCCCTTCCACGACGGCACCGGCACCGTATCGGCGCTGACGAAGGTCCACCGGTCACGGCGCCAGGCGACGGAGATCTCGGTGCTGCTGGGCGGCACGTAGATCGCGTACCTGTCCCCCGCCGTTCTGGTCAGCACGTCGTACTGCGCACGTTGCAGCTCCTGGAACCCCACGACGTCGACCTCGTAGCTGTCGAGCATCCCTATGGCCCGGCTCATCCGACTGACTCCGGACGCCCAGTGCGCCTTGTTGCCGCGGGGCCCGGTGTGCGAGTGACCCAGGACGTTGAAGCTGGCGAGCACGAAGTCGGAACCACCGGTCGCGGGACGTGCGGCGACGGACTGCACCTGGGGGGCCGTCTCACCCACGTGGCGGCTCAGCCACTCGCTGGGGTCAACGGGGTCCTCGTAGATCGACCCACCCCGCGGGTGCACCTCGAAGTGCAGGTGGCAGCCGGTCGAGTTGCCGAGCGTGCCCACCTCGCCGATCTGCTGCCCCGCGCGTACGACGGCCCCGTCCGACACCAGCACGCGCTGCATGTGCGCGTACCAGGTCGTCAGCGCCCCCTCCCCCGTGCTCACCTTCACCAGCCATCGTCCGGCCCACCCCTGGTCGGTCTCGATCACCACCCGACCCGAGGTGGCGGCCAGCACCGGCGTCCCGCAGGACAGGGAGAAGTCCGTTCCGGTGTGACCACGTGCCCACCTCCCACCGCTCGACCCGAAGTTGCGACGGTCGCTACCAGCAGTGCGGGTGGACACCGGTGTCGTGACCCGCCCGTCGACGACGTCGGTCGTCGAGCAGTCGGCGCTCGTGGTGGCCGCGTTCGACACGTCCGCGCCACCCAGCTGCCCGATGAGACGGACGGCAAGCGCCTCGTCGTCGGCGTACGCATCGGGGTACGCCGAGCGCTGCACGGCCTGCGCGGCGCGGGTCACCGGCATGGCCTGCCACCCCGGCACCTGCCGCAGCTTCTCGTAGAACTTCACCGCCGACGTGGCGGGATCCATGAGCTCGGACATCGACCCCCACCACGGCCACTGCTGCTGGAACAGCCCGATGGAACCGTGGTCGCTCCCCACGGCCTGGTGCGGGAGCTCGAGCGATCGCCCGACGCCGCGCTGGTCGGCACTGAGATCTCCCCCGAGCCCATCGTTGGCGTAGTTGAGGAACCGCGACTCCTGCGACGCGGTGGCGAGCGCGACGACCTGGCCTCGCTGACTGATGCCCATCCGGCGCCCGACAGCCACGATGGTCGCGGCGTTGCGGGTCTGCTCCGGGGAGAGTCCGGCGGCGGGTGCACTGCTGCCCACCTCGGCCGAGACCTGCGTCAGGTCACCGCAGCCACCCTGGGCGACCTCGCTCCTCCCGCCCGTCATGGCCGCCACCATGAGCAGCGGCGGGCCCAGCAGCAGTCCCGTCGCCAGCGCAGTGCCTGCGGTCCACCTCATCCCAGCCCCGGTCACCGAGCACCTGCCTGGTTGTCCGCTCCCTCGTGTTCGTGCTTCTCCGTGGGGCGGTAGATCGGGTAGACGGCCTCGCCGTCGTACCACTCGGGCTCGATCGGGGGCGGCGGCACTCCTCGCGACATGGGCCGCGGCACGAAGCCCTCGGGCAGCTCGCGGACCGGGGGTGAGGCCGATGGAGCGTCAAGCACGCCCGCCACTCGTGCGGTGCTGCGAGCGGGAGGTCGCGGCTGCTCCGTCGGGGCGCGTGTGTCAGGTGCCCGTCGCGACGTCGCGGCAGCCGCGTCATCGGTTAACTTCCGCTGGGCCGGGACCACCGGGGGTGCGGACATGGCCTCGGCTCGTGGCACTGGGTCGTCCGCAGTGTCCTTCGCACCAGAGCTCGCAGCGGCCGCAGCAGCCCCGGCCGACGCACCACCGGTGAGCGCAGCGGTCGAGGCCACGACGAGCTGCCTGCCCCGCTGCTTGGCGCGCCGTCCCACGCGGCCGAACGAGTCATTGACCGACCCGAGGTGGTTTCCATTGGGGTTGACCATCGAGCCGAGACGCCGGAACGGTCGTAGCGCCTGCCACATCACGAAGGTGAACAGCGGCATCAGCACCAGACCGAGCCAGGCCGGCGATCCGCTGCCAGGGTTGAACAGGATGCCGAGCACCGCGACGGTCACGCCCGCGCCGACACCGAAGAGGATCGCGTTGACGACGGCGGCCGCCACCGTGCGACCGATGCCCGTCACGAGGCCGCTCGCGGCCGGGAAGAGCCCCAGTACGGCGAAGGCCGGGAAGAGCATGACGGCCAGGCGCACGATCATGAAGCAGCCCAGCATGAGCAGCGCCGCCAGCAGCAGGAACGGCAGCGACAGGCAGGTGGCGACCGCGGAGAGCAGCGCATAACCCACGCGGGTCTCCGACCTCGTCCCACGCAGGTTCTCGTAGGCCTCGGGGTCGCGCTCCTTGATCTGGTCGGCGACCTCCATCCAGCGTTCCTGCTTCGCCTCGAAGATCTCCTTCGCACGCTCGGGGTCGCTCTCTGCCGCCGCCGCCTCGCGCCAGGTCAACGCCTGCGCCTTGAACAGGTCGGGCCCGAACTTCACCGCCGTGGCGCTGTCGGCGTCACCCAACGTCCCCGCGAGCCACGCGCGGTACATGATCGTCTCCTGCACCTGGGAGGCCACGGCCATGCCCGGGTCAGTGGTCGTCGGGTCCCCGTCGAGTCGGCCCACCACTTCGCCCACGGTGGAGGTCACGGTCGCGTCGGCGACCTGCCCCGCGGCCACCGGCCACCGGAACAGCACCGTGGCGAGCACCAGGACCAGCAGGGCCCAGGCGGCGGCCGTCGCCGTCGACGAGAACGCCCGTCGCCGGGCCATGGCGATCATCGACAGGCCCAGGACGCCGAGGACGACCGGCGCCCAGTTGGCGAAGAGGCTGTCGTGGAGCGCGGTCGACACCCGCGCCACCACAGGGTCGAACCCGCCGAGGAAGGACGGCTTGAAGGCCACCTGGGTCAGCGAGCCCGTGAGGGCCGTCAGGGCGACCGGGATCTGCGTCACCCAGTTGCTGACTGCCGTGCCGATGACAGCGTCGGGCTGTCGCAGGGCGTCGGGTCCGCAGCCGAGGTCGTAGGTGTGCCAGCGGAGTCCGGCATACCCGTACTGCTCGAAGATCGTGGTGCTCGAGCCCTCCGCGAACGGATCCGCGGCAGGAGGCAGTTGCGCCGGCTCACGGGTGAAGAGGCCGGCCACCCCCATGCCCGGAGATTCAGGCGACGGAGCGTCCTTGCAATCGCTCACGCCCGGCAGGTCGGGCAGTGGCACCTGCGGCAGCAGCGGGTCAGGAACCGCGGGGTCGTCGACGGCGGAGGCCGGCGCACCGCCGAGCACCAGCAGACCGACGATCACCAGTACGGCGCACCGCAGCAGCCGCCTCATGCCACCCGCTCCGAGGCCCGTGCTCCCGGCCCGTCGCGACCGGCAGTGGTGTTGAGGGCACCCAGAAGACCGGGGTTGGCGGACAGGTCGACGCCGACCTTGTCGACGTTGCCGTCCACGTCGCGCATCACGAACTCACGGTTGGCCTGGCCGCCTCGTCCCGACGAGAGCGAGGCAAGTGCCCGTTCGTAGCCGACCCCCGTCGAGACACGGAGCATCCGCAACGCGTCGCGCGCCGCCTCCTCGTCCTCGATGCGTCCGACGAACGCGGCCGACATGAAGTTGGCGACGTCCATCCCGAGCACGTCGGCCGGGTTCTGCGACGACGCCAGGACGCAGGTGTTCCACTTCCGCGAGTCGCGGCCCAGACGGGTGAACAGCGCGCGACCGGCCGACCACTCCCCCAGGAAGTGGGTCTCGTCCAGCGCGACGAGCTTGCGACTCTGCATGTCGCGCCCGTAGACGGCGCGCGTCGCGTACCAGGCCGCGAGGTGCAGCAGGGGCACCGCCATCTGCTCCGACGTCGACCAGTGCTCGCGCGGAACGGTCCGGGGCGGCAGGACCAGGCCCGGCATCGTCAGCACCGTCAAGGTCGCCTGCATGCGTGCCGCCGTCGGCTCGACTCCGGGGAAGAAGAGTCGGGACAACGGGAGCTCCGCCATGTCGCGCAGGTAGTTGGCGACGACACGACCGTGCGGGTCCTCCAACGACTCGAGGATGCGGACCACGTCCCACAGCGACGACGACCGCTCACCTCCGGTCGCGCGGACCGCGTCGGAGACCACCAGCGACGTCTGGGGCAACGCGTTGACCGATGGCGGAAGGAGCATCTTGATGACGTCCATCGCCAGCAGCTTGCGGTCCTGGGAGGCCATCACCACTGCCTCGTGGAACGCCTCCTCGGTCGCGAAGCCCTCGCGTTGCGGGGCAGCCACCACGTCGAACGGGTTGAGCGTCCCGTTGGCTGCTGCGGTCAGGTCGATGTGCTCGCCGTGCTCCGCCAGCTCGGGCAGGTCCACCAGGCGCGACAGCGGACCCGACGGGTCGAGCACGACCGACGGGATGCCGCGGCGGGCTGCCTCGTAGGTCAGCTGGCCGAGCAGCACGCTCTTGCCCGCTCCGAGACCACCCACGACCGGGACGAGCCCGGAGGTCTCGCGCACCTCGGTCGCGTAGTGCGTGTCGAACATGACCGCTCGCCGCGATGCTCCGGTGGTGCAGCCGATGTAGGGGCCGCGGCGGTCGCCGAGGCGGCTCGAAGCAGTCGGAACTCCCGCCGCGACGTACATGGCCGGCAGCCGACGACGGTGCGCTGCCGTCGAGACCGGCTCCCCCGGGATGAACTCCCGCAGCAGGCCGTACTGGCCGCGCGGGTGCTCGATGGTGACCCGACGCGAGCGGTACGACGTGACGACCTGGCGCGCTCGCTCGAGGCAGGCCTCCTCCGTCGGGCCGGTGACTGCGAGCCGGAACCACCCGTGCACCCGGGCTGCGGTGACGTCCGCACCGCGGGTCATCTGGTCCTCGACCTGGCGGGCCTGGTCGGCCTGTCGCCCCAGGGCGAGTGGCTCGTCGAGGTCGTGCTCGGAGTAGTGCCGCTGCATGTCGCGGACGACGAGGAGCTTGCGCTGGATCGCACGCCGCGCCTCCACCCCGGAGAGCACGTCGAACTGGCACGACCACTCGACGGGGAACGGGAGCCGGTCGGTGTGCGACAGCCAGGGGTCCAGTGCCGGGTCGGGCGCGTCGATCTCCTCGAGTCGGCCCACCGACAGCACGGCGGCATGGCGCACGGTGGGCTCGCGCATCCCGCGGCTGGTCAGTCGGATCGTCCGGTCGAGCGGGCCGGCGGCGTACTCGATCTCGTCCTCGAACGCGTGCAGGTCGTCGGCATCCCAGTCGGTGCCCGAGGACGGGCTCAGCACAGCAGGAGCCGGCATGCCCACACCGACGGAGCGACGTACCAGCCACTCCATCTCGGATGCGGTCGCCGGCCTGCCGTCGAGCCCGGGCAGCCCCACGGTCTCGGTGACCTGCTCGCGCTTGGTCAGCAGGCGGGCGTGCTCGACGTTGCCGGGGTGGCGCCACAGGGCGCCGATCATCCGGTGGGTGGCCGCCCGGTTGCCCAGCCGGACCCCGAGGAACACGTCCTTGTCGCCCAGCGTCTGGTGGCGCAGGTGCTTCTGCATCGTCACCATGTGTTCCGACCACGGCTCGACGCCGTCGGTCCCCAGCGGGGCGGGCGTGAGGTCGTGAAGCTTCCGCGCCCAGTCGGCGGCGGGGTACGGCCGCGAGGTCACGCGGAGGTGGATGCGGTGACCGGCCAGCCAGGCCAGCCCGTCACCTATGCCGTACAGCAGCTGCTCCCGCTGCCGGTCCGATCTGAACGCCCACGGCTGCGTCGGCAACACGAACCAGGCCCACGCTTCGTGCGCCGTGAAGCACAGGTTGTCCTCGATGTTCCGCAGCGCGAGCACCGACCGCGTCGCGGGATCGGACTCAGGACGCCGCAGCATGGTGGCTCCTCGAACGAATCTGGGTGGCAGAGACCCGGACGGGCCGACCTGCCTTGCGGGCGCGAGGCGTACGCATCTCGATGCGCACTAGGTGGACGACGCTCGCGAGCGGACGCTCGTGGTCGATCACCCCGGTCAGGGCATACGTCGCCAGGATGGTCAGCACCACCTCCCACACCGGAGGGATGCTGATGCTCATCGGCAGCACAGCCTCGACCAACAGCACGGTGACGAACAGCGTCAGCCAGATGCCGTACGCCGAGTAGCGGGCCGACCACGGCAGGGTCATGCCCTGCGGGCCGAGCCACACCGCGTCGACGCGGTAGACCTCGTCGTCGGGACGGATCACCACGACGGCTCAGCCCCGGAAGACGAAGGTCGCGATGTTGCCGGCGAACCCGTAGAACAACGCCGCGCCGGCGATGACGACGCACCCCAGCATGATGTTGGTGACGGTCATGGCGTTCTGACTCATCTGACCCTTGCGTGCGCTGGCGATGATGCCGATCCCGACGACCAGCAAGACGAGCGGGATGATGTTCTGCACCGCCCACTGCACGACGCCTTCGGAGTTGAAGTCTGGCGCGGCCATGACGGTGATCTGGGCAAGCAAGGTGTTCATCGGATGACCTCCCGAGAAGGCCCGACGAGACAGCAGCGACGAGGCCGCCTCTCCCGAACGAGCGCGGTGTGACTGAAGTAGTGGCACAGCAACACAAGTCGCCCTGAAGCGGAAGATGGGATTCCACAACCTGTGGACAACGACGTCCGTAGGCGGGTCACAGAAGTGATTTGAGCGCATTCCTGTTGCCGCTTGTTAAGCATTTTCCGAATTCGCGTGTCGTGCATTCGCCAATCAGAACGTGCCGGTCAGCACGCCGGGACCACTCGCTCAGGACGTCTCCAAAGCGTCCATTACGAAACCCGGTATGCCGTCGCCGTCACGTTATCGAGCCCGTGGCGAGACAGTTGTCCACAATTCGTCGCTACCCCTGGCGCGGGACGTCTGCGGACGTCTACTTTCTCGAAAACGTCCCAGGACGTACTCGGGAGAATCCAATGAGCAATGAACGACTCCGCACCCAGATGTCGACGCGCCGGGTGACCACCCTCGACGTCGCGACCGCCCTCCAGGTCGACCCCAAGACCGTCGAGCGCTGGGTCGCCACGGGCCGCGTCCCGCACCAACGGCACCGGCTGGCGACAGCTGAGCTGCTGGGAGTGGAGGAGACCTACCTGTGGCCGCAGCTGCTCGCCGGCGACGGCAACCGGGGTTCCGGCACCTCAGAAGTGGTGGCCGTCTACCCGCATCGAGGCGCGGTGCCCGGTGAGCTGTGGGACCGTCTCGTCGACCAGGCCCAGTCCGACGTGAGCGTCCTCGTCTACTCCGGTCTCTTCCTGCTGGACACGCACCCCGACCTGCCACGCAGCCTTGCGACGCGCGCTGCGCGCGGCATGCGCGCTCGCTTCCTCTACGGGGACCCCGACTCCCCCACCGTCGCGTGGCGGGGTGAGGAAGAGGGCATTGGCGAGAACCTCGCCGCCCGGATCCGACTCGCCCTCACCTACATGGGACCCGCCATGGGTGTTGACGGCATCGAGATCCGGCAGCACGAGAGCATCCTCTACAACTCGCTCTACCGTTTTGATGACGAGCTGCTGGTCAACACCCACGTGATGGGCTCACCCGCACCGTCCAACCCTGTCCTCCACCTCCGTCGCGTCGAGGGCGGGCATCTCTTTGACCACTACCTGCGGTCCTTCGAGCGGGTGTGGGTCGAAGCCGCACCCGTCGAGCGAGCAACAGCATCGTGACAGCCTGATCCCATGGGCAAGCGTGTCGACTACATCAACGATCCGGCGGCTCCGCGGGCCAATAGCGTCGTGCCGTCAGTCGTGGCCATCGTCCAGGACGAGGAGGGCCGGGTGCTGCTGATCCACAAGACCGACAACGACCTGTGGGCGCTACCGGGCGGCGGCCACGAGGTTGGCGAGTCCATCGCCGACACCGTCATCCGAGAGGTCAAGGAAGAGACGGGGTACGACGTCGAGGTCGACGACCTGGTCGGCACCTACACCGACCCGGGGCACGTGATGGCCTACGAAGACGGCGAGGTGCGCCAGCAGTTCTCGATCGCCTTCCGTGCCCACGTGGTCGGTGGGGGCGCTCGGACCAGCAGCGAGAGCAGGGCAGTCGAGTGGGTCGCGCCCGGGCAGGTAGCCGAGCTGGCCATGCACCCGTCCATGGCCATGCGACTGCGGCACGGCCTGGAAGACGCCCCCGCCCCCTACATCGGTTGACCTATGTCCGCGGACGCTCGGGATGTAGCCCGCTCGAGGTACGCACGGCTCCGCAGGACGGAACGGTGCACGGCATGCCCCGAGGGGTAGCGCGCGAAGATCTCGGACAGCCGCTCCTCTACCGAGATTGCCGCGCCGTCGGGCGATGTCGTGAGGTCAGCCAGGATCAGCAGATCGAGCAGACGCTGCGGTGGCCGGTCGAAGGCTGCCAGCTCGTCGGCCAGACCGCGCTCGTCCGCTTCGTACTCCGCGCCGGTGTGGAACGCGACCAGGCAGACGACCATCGCGGGGAAGCCGAGTGTCCTGAGGTGCATGGCGCCGTCGATGGCATGCATGCCGGTCTGCCGCAGCTCCGGGTCGTACCCGATGTCGTGAACCAGTGCTGCCGGGACCAGATGGCGGCCGGGGTCGGACGTGGCGCGTCGCACCTCTTGCGCCCGTCGAGCCACAGCAAGTGTGTGATCCAACCTGGGTGGCATCGAGCGCAAGTGCGTCGCAGCCAGGCCGAGAGCCCAGCCTGCCAGCTCCGTGGGCGACATGCTCTTACCGTACGAGAGCGCCGCGATGCGATGCACCGAGAACCCGCCTCAGCGCCGCACGTCCTCCACCAGGTCGACCAACGTGCGACGGCTCGGGACCTCCCCCAGGATGCTGGCTGCGACTCGGCCCTTCTCGTCGAGCACGACCGTGCTGGGAATCGCACTGGGGTTCAGCGTGCCGGCAAATGCCAGCAATGTACGACCCGACGGGTCGAAGAGGGAGGGATAGGGCACGTCGTACCGACGCTGGAATGCCAGCCCCTGGTCCTGGCTTGCGTCCCGCGTATTGATCCCGATGAAGGCGACGTCCTGCTTCCCGAGCTCACGGGCTGCATCTCTCAAGATGGGAGCTTCCTTGCGACACGGCGGGCACCAGGAGCCCCAGACGTTCAGGACGATGACGCGCCCCTTGTAGTCGTCGAGCGCCAGTTGCTTGCCTTCCAGCGTTTGACCCTCGACCGCGCCAGGTGTCGTGCGCTCCGCCACGGGCAGGCGGGTGATGATGCCCCGTCCATCGACATACCCCTTGTCACCCGTGGTCGGCGCCTCCGCGCACGCCGAGAGCGCCAGGGGGGCGAGTAGCCACAGCCCCATCAGGGCGAGCAGATTACGTGTCCCAAATCGTCGGGGGCCCGAGGCTGAACTCCGCCCCACTGCGTCGAGAGCGAACCGTTGGCGCAGGCCAGGCGGCAAGCATCGAACAGCGGCTGAGCCATCGGTCCTCTGCATGTTTCGCCACATCCTTCGAAGTTTTGAGGGCGGCCGATGGCAAGCACCGGCTGCGTTACACGTCGAGGCCCGGGCTGCTCGCTAGCAGCTCGGCGGTGAGAACCCCGCACAGTGGTCGAGACCGAGCGGCATCAATGCTGGCGCCAGTGCCAGGACGAGCGGCAGCGCGAGCATCAACAGGGGGCCGCTGATGACGGCCGCGTGCAGGTGGGGTGAGAGAGCGGCGGTCGGTTCGAGCAGGCGCTGCGCTCGCTGCAGCGTGTTCGCGCCATGAGCTCCCATCGCTCCCGCCGGGGGCTGTGCTGTTCCGAGTCTCATCAGGGCCATCGCCAAGGGGCGGCGTGGACCTGCGCGGTCGTCAGCCTGCATCTCGGCGAGCCGGGTGATCTGATCGGCAGCAACACGGAACAGGCTGAAGCCCAGGAAAGCCCGCTCCAGCGCGCGCGCTGCACCGATCGCCAGGTCATGCCGCGTCTCGAGGTGGGCCCGTTCGTGCCGCAACACGCCAGCCAGCTCGGCATCGCTCAGACAGTGGACAGCGGCGCTCGTAACGATGACCTCCGACGCCTTCGCAGGCTGACTTGACCGGGAGCCCGGCAGCGACCAACCACGCCGACCCGGGAGGCAGTAGACGAGCGGCACGTCGTGCTCGACCTCGACGTACTGCCCTTCGTTGTGCCTCCTGCCAAGAACGGCGACGAGGTCCCGGAGGTGACGTCGCCGTTGACCGACATCGACGGACACTGCGACGAACGCAAACGCGAGCCGGAGCACGATGACAACGGCAGCACCGCCGCCGACGAGCGCGAGCCCTGTTCCGAGCGGAGTCTCGTAACGCTCCCGCAGATGGACCTCGCAGGCCCGCACCAGCTCGGCCAGGTCGACGCTGAGGTGACTGAGGGGCAGGATCAACGTGAACCCGGCGAGCAAGAGAGCCGCGGCAACCGACAGGGACAAGGCCTGCCAGGCCCAGATCGCCAACCCGGGACCACGGGTGGTCCAACGGGCGGAGACGAGCCAGCGCTGCGCAGCGATGGTGCTCAGCCCCACGAAGGCCAACAGGCTCAACGCCGCTGTCACGGAGCTGACCGATCCGGCCGGCCGGGAGCTTCCGTCTCAGCGAGCAGCTTGCGCAACTGGGCCGCCTCGTCGGTGCTCATGTTCTCGACGAACCGCATCAGCGCTACGTCTCGGTTGGCCGACTCGGCGAGCGCCTGCCCCATGAGCTCGGCCACGCGGTCTTCCCGTGATCGGGTGGGGCTGTACGAGAAGGCGCGACCCTGCTTCGTACGCACCACCATGCCCTTTTTGGTCAGGTGGTCCAGCACCGTCATGGCAGTCGTGTAGGCAATGCTGCGTTCAGCCTGCAGCTCGGTCATTACCTCACGGACGGTCATCGGTCCGGGGGCGTCCCACAGCCGCTGCATGACGACGGCTTCGAGGCTTCCTAGTCGCTGCACAGGGCCAGTCTTCCCGTTCTCTCAGGTCGTAGTTCGCTCAACGCTACTACGATGCTGCATAGTAGTTGGCTGGCACGAAGTTGTCCCGTCCATCTTCCACCACCTGCGAGGAACCATGACGCCGTCGACCAGTGATGGTGCGAGCAAGCGAGAGCGCCGCGACCGTCTACAACAGATGCAACGCGACCAGTCGCGTCAAGAGCGTCGGCGAGCGCTTCTCGTCTGGGTGCCTGTCGGACTGGTTCTTCTCTCGCTCGTGGCTGGCGTGGGGGTAGGTCTTCGCGATGCGTCGGAGGAGCAGTCAGCCGGGGCTGACCTCAAGGCCGTGAAGTCGTACGAGGCGGAGTCCGACCACGTCACCGAGCCGGTGGACTACGAGCAGATGCCGCCCGCTGGCGGTCCGCACAACCCGATCTGGCTCAACTGCGGGACGTATGGAACCGCGGTGCCCAACGAGAACGCCGTCCACTCCATGGAGCACGGGGCGACGTGGGTGACGTACGACCCCGACCTCCCCGACGAGGACGTAGACGTGCTCAAGAAGGCGATGCCGGACTCCTACGGGGTGCTGTCACCCTACGAAGGCCTCGAGAACCCGGTCACGGCGTCGGCGTGGGGCAAGCAGTTGGTCCTCGATGACGTGAACGATCCTCGCCTGAAGGGGTTCATCTCGAAGTACACGCAGAGCCCCGATGCTCCAGAGCCCGGCGCTTCCTGTTCCGGCGGATCCGACGGGTCCCTACCACTCGACACGGCCGCCCAGTCCCAGTGAACAGGTCGATCAGGGCCGCCAACCCGCTTCCGCGAGGACCGCTAGCGCATCGTGCCCGAGCTCGGGCGTTCGTCCTGGGCGTCGTCGTCGCTGCCGTGGTGGCGTCGGTGATTGCTGCGATCTTCTTCGTGCGAGAGCGTCCACCCGCGTCGGACAGTCCCGAGGCTGGTTTCGCGCGCGACATGCAGGTCCACCACGCCCAGGCAGTCGAGATGTCCCTCATCGTGCGAGACAAGAGTGACGACCCCGAGGTGCGCGCGCTGGCGTACGACATAGCAACCAGTCAGCAGCAACAGATCGGTCAGATGGCGGCCTGGCTGCAGCTCTGGGACCTGCCTGCGTCGAGTGAGCAGCCACAGATGTCCTGGATGAGGGGGGCCGAGGGGGACGGCCAGCCGATGCAGATGCCCACCGATGGGCGAATGCCTGGGTTGGCCAGCCCGGAGCAGCTGGATCAACTGCGGCAGGCGAAGCCAGGCCAGGGAGAGGCACTGTTCCTCGAGCTGATGATCGAGCACCACAAGGCCGGCGCGGCCATGGCCCGGGCGGCGTACGTCAGGACCGACGAGCCTGCGGTGCGCAGCCTGTCCTCGGCAATCGTGACCTCCCAGATGGCAGAGGTCAGGGCGATGGAGGGCCTCCTCGACTCTCGGCGCCCCGCGACTGTTGACCAGGAGCGTTGAGCGACGAGCCGAGCGAGGACCTCCGAACGCAGGTCGCCCCGCCGACGGATACGTCGTGTGACCGGGCGGGCTGACTCCCACATCACGAGGAAGAGAATCCCCATGCAGAGACCGACGCACGGACGCCACATGCGCACGGCGTTCTCCCTTGTCACGCTCGTGACCGCCTATCTCATGCTGAGCGTCGCCCCAGCGACGGCCCACGCTGGGTTGACCAGCTCGGACCCGCGAGCGGGCCAGCGCCTTACATCGGCGCCCGAACAAGTCCGTCTCGAGTTCAACGAACCCATCGATCCCGAGTTCGCCAATGTCCGCATCGCCGTCAACGGGACGTTCTCTTCCGCCTCCGTCGAGGTGGCTGCGGGTGTGGTGACCGCAACGCCGCCAGAACGCGCCGTGCAGCGGGGAACTGACGCACGCTGGACCGTTGCCTACCGGGTGGTGTCCGAGGACGGGCATCCCGTCGTCGGGACCGTGAAGTTCGTGGTGGCCGCCGCTGGAGACGCAGTGCCCTCATCTGCCGCTGACAACGGGTCTGCGACCAGCTCCCCCACAGATGTTGCCTCTTCGCGAACCTCTCCGACTGATGAACCGGCCGCTGATGACGGGGGCGACGGGCCACCGATCGGCCAGATCATCATCGACGTGTTCCTCGTCGTGCTAGCGCTGTCCGCCCTTATCGGAACCACGCTCTGGGTCGCCCGCGGGCGCAAACGAGACCAGGGCCAGTGACCCGGAGCACCGCAGTCCGTGCCGCGGCATTGGTCGTCTCGACGTGCCTTGTCGCGGTCGGGCTGCTCTCGGTCGGGGGGCGAACGGTCGTCGATGCGACCGTCGGCCTTCCAGATCCGGGGCTGACGACGCGCGTGGGGCTCGCCAGCGCGCGCGGGTTGCGGGACCTCGCGGCTGCCCTGACTGTGGGCGGGCTGGTGGTGGTCGCATCCATGCTTCCTGGCTCCGACCCCCAGCGGGCGTTGGTCGTCGGCAGCCTGCGCGGCCGGATCGTCGTTTGGCTGACGAAGGCATCGCTGGTGTGGGCAGCAGCAAGCCTGGCAGTCGTCGCCTTCACCTACTCGGACCTTGCGGGTCGTCCACTGTGGGACCCGATCGTCTACAGCCGGATCTGGTACTTCGCCATCGAGTTCGAGCTGGGCCGCCTGCTGCTGCTGAGTGCTGTGCTGGTCGCTGCCACGACCGCCATGCTCAAGCTCACGCGCTCCATGGTCGGTGTCGGAGCCAGCGTCGTGCTGGCCGGCGTCGCATTGTGGCCCCTGGCCTTGACGGGTCACGCGTCCGGATCGTCGAGCCACGACCTGGGCGTCAACATGCTGTTCTTCCACCTGGTGGCCATCACTGTCTGGTTCGGCGGGCTCGCGACCGTCGCCGTGTGGCGGAGCTCCCTGGCAGATGCGCTCCCCGAGGTGGTCGGTCGTTACTCCCGGGTTGCCGGCGTCTGCATCGTCGTGGTCGCCGTCTCCGGCCTGGTATCGGCCGGACTGCGACTGGGCTGGGAGCCCCTCGTCACGACCGGGTACGGGTCCATGGTCGTGCTCAAGGTACTCGCGCTCATCGCCCTCGGCGCTCTTGGTTACGTCCATCGGAGACGTGTGCTGCCGCGCCTGACCCACAGCCGCGTCGAGGAGTTCCGTCGCCTCGTCGCCGTCGAGCTCGTGCTGATGGGTGCAGCGGTCGGAGTGGGCGTCGCCCTGGGCCAGACCGCTCCCCCCGTACCGCAGACGGAGTCCGTCGATCGAGTGGAGGCGCTGCTGGGTGGAGCGATACCACCCGAACTGACGCCGGGCCGGTGGCTGTGGTCGTGGGAATCGGACTCGTGGTGGCTGCCCGTGGCCGTCGTAGCCGCCAGCCTCTACGTGGGCGCAGTCAGAAGGCTTGCACGCCGTGGCGACCACTGGCCCCTGCGGCGCACGGCCTCCTGGATCGTGGGCTGCGCGCTCCTGGTGTGGGCCACCAGCGGGGCGCCCGGGGCGTACGCCGAAGTGTTGTTCAGCATGCACATGGTCCAGCACATGACGCTCGCCACCGGTGTCCCAGTGTTCCTTGCCCTCGGCGGTCCTGTGACGCTCGCGTTGCGCGCCCTTGCGCGACGTCAGGACGGGTCGTTGGGCCCGCGCGAATGGCTCCTGCTGGTGGTCCACACGCCGATGCTGCGGCTCCTCGGCCACCCCGCAGTAGCAGCCGCCCTCTTCATCGTCTCGCTGGTTGCCTTCTACTACTCCGGGCTGCTCGAGCTTTCCCTCCGCAGCCACACCGCGCACATCGTCATGGTGGCTCACTTCATCGCCACCGGTTACCTGTTCGCGAATGGTGTGGTGGGCATCGATCCGGGGCCGGCCCGGCCGATCTATCCCTACCGGGTGCTCATCGTGATGGTCACGTTCGGCTTCCACGCGCTGTTCTCGGTCTCGCTCATGAGCAGCACACAGATCCTGGCTGGATCGTGGTTCAAGTCGCTTGGTCGCACGTGGGGTCCGTCGCTCGCCGACGACCAGTACCTCGGAGCCTCGATCGGCTGGGCACTCGGCGATTACCCACTCGCCGTCCTCGCCGCAGCACTGATCTGGGCTTGGGTGCGCTCCGACCGACGCGAGGCCGCCCGGATCGATCGCCGCCACGATCGGGACGGCGGCGCCGAGATGGCGGCCTACAACGAATACCTGCAGTCCTTGGCACAACACCATCCACCCGAGGATCTGCCCGCTCGAAGGAGTCGCCTGTGAATCAACTACTTGATCGCGTTCGGCGCCAGCTCGTCCTGCAGCGCCAACCGCTCGTCAGGCGGGCAGCGTCGCTGACACTGGTGGTCGGGGGCGCGGCGGTGCTCGTCGGCGCCGGACAGGACGATCGACACCACGTTGCCGCGCGAGCAACCGCTTGGCAGAGTGCCGTGGCAGACACCGACAAGCCGATCGAGACCAACCCCCGCGCCCGAGCGCTCAGTCGTGACGCATCACGGACGGAGCGACGCGACGCGGAAGACGTGAGGCTGTCGCGCGCCGCGCAACGTGCCCGCCTCACCCGGGAGTCGGCACTGCGTCGAGACGCCCGCCGAGCCTCCGATCATGCTCGAGCCCTGGAGCGACGGGCCGCCTGGACTATGCCGCTGACGAGCTTTCGCACCACCAGTACGTTCGGGCTCTCCAGCTCGCTCTGGAGCAGCACCCACACCGGGCTGGACCTGGCCGCACCGGAGGGAACGGCTATTCGCTCGATCGCTGCCGGCACCGTGCAAGAGGCCGGGTCGGCAGGCGCCTACGGCAACCGAACGATCGTCCGGACCGACGACGGATTGGATGTCTGGTACTGCCACCAGTCACGGATCGACGTCGATGCTGGCGACCGTGTCACGGCCGGTCAGCGCATCGGGGCAGTGGGATCCACGGGGAACGTGACCGGGCCCCATCTCCACCTAGAGATCCGGCCCGGCGGGGGCGACCCGGTCGACCCGGCGGCCACCCTCGCAAGGCGTGGGCTCCAGTTCTGACCCGACCTCATCTCTGAGTACTACGTCGCATAGTATTTCAAAGTCGCGTCGCGCTGGCTCCCAATCTTGGTGGTGTTGCATGAACACACTGCAGTACGAGCTCATCAGTAACCAGGCTGTAGCCGCATGCGGAGCTGCGTACTTCTTGGCGCTCATCCTCAACATCGCCTGGTGGGCCGCCACCCGGCGGGAGCACGCCAGCGCTCCAGCGCTAGAAGCGGCGACGTCAGGCGCTCGGGCAGGCATCGGGTCACCGCCTCGCCCAGCGAGTCCGGCGCCTGACACCGGTCCTGGGGCCCGGACCGCGGGCCGACGGATCGAACACGTCGGCCTGGCCGTCACCGTGGCGGCGTGCGTACTGCACCTCGCCGCTGTACTGACCCGAGCGCTCGCGAACGACCCGGTCCGGGTGCCCTGGGGCAACATGTATGAGTTCACGCTGACGAGCAGCTTCGTCGCCGTGCTGGGGTTCTTGGTGCTGTACCGACGACACCAGTTGTCCTGGCTGGCTCCTGTCGTCAACGGGTTCGCCGTCGTGACGCTGATGATCAACGTGCTGTTCCTCTATGAAGTGCCGGTGTCGCTGCAGGACTCCCTGCAGTCGCCGTGGCTGGTCATTCACGTAGTCGCCGCGGTCATCGCCACGGGAGCCTTCACGCTGGGCTCGATGTGCTCCGTCTTGTACCTCGTGAAGTTGCGGTGGCTATCTCACAACAGCACGGGAGACGAGCGCACCGGCTACCTGGCGCGAGTGCCCGACCTGGTGACACTGGACCGGATCGCCTACCGCCTGCACGCCTTCGGTTTTCCGATATGGACGTTCGCGGCGCTCATCTCGGGACCGATCTGGGCCTACTACGCCTGGGGTCGTTACTGGGGGTGGGATCCCAAGGAGGTCTGGGCGTTCATCACGTGGGTGGTGTACGCCGGCTACCTCCACGCTCGCGCCACGGCCGGGTGGAAGGGTCGCAACTCAGCTGTCATTGCCCTGGTCGGGCTAGCCACCTTGCTCTTCAACTTCATCGGCATCAACTTCTTCTTCGGCAACGGCAGCCAGCACTCGTACGCTGCTCCCGCGCTCCTGCCCGCGGCAGCGGCACCTGCGAGCGCAGGGTCAGGCCACGGGTGAGTCCGTGGCAAGAGCGAGGTCGGGCCTGTCCAGCCTCCGCGCCCGATGAAAAGGCGTCAGGACGTGCCGTTAGGCGCAGACTCCGCCGCAGCGAGCTCGCCGGTCGCGGCATTAGGTCGTAAGCCGCCGGCTAGGCGGTGAGTCCTCACAGCGACCCGTCTAGGTGACGATCCAGGACCTCGTGGTGGTCCACGCCGGGTGCTTCGCGAGGGCTGAAGTGGATGGTGACCGCTGCCAGCTTCGGGATCTCGTGCAGCAGACGGTGGTGCGCGTCGGTGGCGATGTCGTGGGCGGTGACGAGGTCGAGGTGCTCGGCGACGACGATCCCGGCCTCGGCGGTGATGCGGTGATCGATCCAGCGGAGCCGGAGGTGCTCGGTGTCCAGGACGCCGGGGGTCGCAGCAAGGGTGGCGGTGGCCTCGTGGGTGAGCTCGGGGTCCACGGCGTCCATCAGGCGGCGGTAGATGTCGGTCGCGGCCCCGCGCAGGACGGCGAGGATGGCGACGGTGATGAGGAGCCCGATGAGGGGGTCGGCGAGCGGGAACCCGGCGAGCACCCCGAGCGCACCGCCCACCACCGCGAGCGAGGTGAACCCGTCGGTGCGAGCGTGGAGACCGTCCGCGACGAGAGCGGCTGACCCGATCTTGCGGCCCACGCGGATGCGGTAGGAGGCGACGAGCTCGTTGCCTGCAAACCCGATGATCCCTGCCGCCACGACGACCCAGGGGTAGGTCAGCGGGGCGGGGTCGATGAGGCGGCGGACCGACTCGTAACCTGCGACGGCGGCGGATGCGGCGATCATGAGCACGATGAAGATCCCGGCGAGGTCCTCGGCGCGTCCGTAGCCGTAGGTGTACCGGTCGTTGGGACGGCGACGACTCAGGGCGAATGCGATCCACAACGGGACCGCCGTGAGGGCGTCGGAGAAGTTATGGATGGTGTCGGCCAGGAGCGCGACTGACCCGGTCACCACCACCAGTACCGCTTGTGCGATGGCAGTGACCCCGAGCACGACGAGGCTGATCTTGACCGCTCGGATGCCCTCGGCGCTGGCTTCGAGGGCAGAGTCGACGGAATCAGCGGCGTCGTGGCTGTGCGGCTTGAACAGGTCGGCGAGGAAGCCTCTCAGCCCGCTGTGGTGAACATGCCCGTCGTGCCCCTGGTCGTCGTGGTGAGCGATATCGCCAGGCTGGTGGTGGTCGTCGTGTTCGGCGGGCATCAGTTCGGTCCTCCTCGGTGTTGGGCGCCGGCGGGCTCGGTGGCAGGCAAGTGGTGCAGCGGAACCCCTGGCCCGGCGTGCTCTGCGTTGTGGAGGGCGTCGGCCACGAGCTGGTGGACGTGGTTGTTGGCGAGCCGGTAGTAGACGTAGCTGCCTTGCCGCCGCGTGGTCACCAGGCGCGCCATACGCAGCTTCGCCAGGTGTTGTGAGACCAGCGCCTGGGGTTTGGATACGGCATCGGTGAGGTCACCGACGGGGGCTTCCCCGCCGGCGAGGACCCACAGGAGCTTGATGCGGGTCGCGTCAGCGAGCATCCGGAACACCTCGACGGCAAGGTCGACCTGCTCCTCGTCGGGTAGCCGCGGCAACCCTGCCGACCTATATGCGCTTATGCGCACATAGTGACACAGCCCCCTGCCGCGTCCCTTCCGGGCGGCGGGGGTCGGTCAGCGGATGCGGCCACTCAACGTGGGAAGGCCCTCGCCGCCCAACTCATCCAACGCATCCACGCGACCGGCGACTGCCATGAGCAGCGCTTCTCCGGGGCCGCACACATCGAGGCCTTCACCTCTGGTCCAGTCGACGTCAGTGGCGATCAGCCGCAGTCCTCGGCTGTTGTTCTTCGACGGCAGGGTGGGTGCGCTGAGCGAAAAGTCCAGGACGGGGACGAGCCGGTGCTCGGGAATGACGCGTGGCTGGCCGAGTGCGCGCCGGATGTCCTGGTGGTGGATCGTGCCGTCCGTCAGCGCGATGCCGCCCTTGAAACCGGCCGAGAGTCCGCGCGGGCGGCGATTGCGGGCGACAAGGTCGATGATCTGGTCGGCGTCGAGTTGTCGGTACCTGGCGAGGACGACCTCGTTGACCTTACTGGGGCGCAACCCGCCACGGGCGAATGCCCCCACGGTCTGGGTCCTGGACAGCTCGTCGTAGCTGACGACGTGGGTGGCGACGTCACGCACGCGCCAGCCTGCACATAGTGACTGGGCTTCCCACTGGGCGGCGGTCAGTTCGCGCAACAGGGCAAGAAGGTCGGCTCGCTCTTCTTCAGCGACCGACATCAGGTTGGGCTTGCTCACGACACCTCCGATGGGTTCCGACAGGCAAGGGCCTGCCCCGAGCCCGAATGGTGACTACCAGGATGGCCCTAGACGACCGGGCGGTCATCCTGGCGCCATTCTGCGATTGCGACGCGGCACTTCTCCGCCTGCTCGGCGTCATCGGGCAGGTGGAGGTTGACCGTCATCGAGTTCGGCACGTCGACCCACCGGGCAAAGGTGAGGGTGCCGCCGTTGCGGCGCAGCGCATGGATGAGGGGACCGAGGTCGCGTCCGGGCTCGGGGGCAAAGTTCTCCACAGCCATGGGCGGCAGCGTAAGCCCAGAGTCAACGCTCGGATGCAGGTGTGACACCTAGACTCGGGGCTGTGGATGGTCACATTGGGCGTCGAACTGCAGCGCGTCGCGCGCTGTGGGTGGCAAGCCTGCTGTTGACGCTCGCGGGGCTGTTCGGTATGCACGGCCTTGGCAACCACGCTGCTAACACCCACGGCAGTCACGCCACCGGATCGGCGGCACCGGCTGCCGCCGCCGACGTCATGGCGATGCCGAGCATGGACGCCGGCCTGAGCGACCCTTCGCACGCCGTGGCAGATGTAGCCGGTGGCGCGGTTGCGGCCGTGACGTTGCCCGTGATGGTGGAGGCGTCTGCGCCGTGGGAGCCCACGGGCGGCGGGATGCTGATGGGTGCCGCCGGGATGTGCATGGCGGTGCTGTTGCTCTCGCTCATCGCGATGGCCGTCTACCTGCACGCCAGTCGGTCGCGCCCGGTCGCGTTCCTGACCGCCCGCCCTACGTCTGCCCCGGCGACTCCGGGGCGTGACCCGGACCCGCCGTCCTTGTTCGTTCTGTCGATTCAGCGCTGCTGAGGGACGCCAGCGCGGACCCGCCGATAAAGCTCAGCGGGCGGTTCCGTGGCTTGCCCCTGCCCTCACACCGTTCGGACAGAACCAAGTACAGGAGAACCCACCCATGAAGCGACTTTTCAGCGCGCTCGCGCTGACCCTCATCGCCGTCCTCACCCTCGCCGCCTGCGGCAGCGGAAGCAGCGGCGGCAGTAGTAGCAGTGACTTCAACGACGCGGACGTGACGTTCGTCCAGGACATGATCCCGCACCACAAGCAGGCCGTACAGATGTCGAAGATGGCTGCCACGAACGCCTCAGCGCCAGAGGTGAAGGACCTGGCGAAGGAGATCGACGCGGCTCAGGGGCCTGAGATCGAGACCATGCAGGGCTGGCTCAAGGACTGGGACAAGTCCCAGGGCGGCTCGATGGGCGGCATGGGCGAGGGCGGCATGTCGGGAATGATGAGCGGCGGCGAGATGAAGTCCCTTCGTGCAGCGAAGGGTGCCGCGTTCGACCAGATGTTCCTGAACATGATGATCGCCCATCACACCGGCGCGATCGAGATGGCACAGGCCGAGCAGAAAGACGGCAAGAACGCCGACGCGAAGGCGCTCGCCGAAGACATCGAGCAAGCTCAGACCGACGAGATCGCCCTGATGAACAAGATCCTCGACTCCTGACCCTGCACCACCACGCACCGCACCGCGGCCACTCGACCCTTGCTGGGCGGGTGGCCGCAGTGCGTCCCCCTCGGGGGTGTCTGACCCCGTCACTCGTGGGGAAGGGTCCCGTCTGGTCAGGACCTGCGGCTCTCCCCGGTCTGCGACGAACGTTCGAGACTGGGCGCAAGGCAGCACTGTGTTGCCGCAACCAGGGGAGTCGAGTCGTCGAGATGAGCGCAAACAAGTACCTGCCGTACGCGGCTGCGGCGGTTGTCGTCGCCGGGATCGCTGTGTGGGCCGGTGCCCCGGCCTACCTCCTTCTCGTGCTCATCTGCCCGGTAGCCATGTTGTTCATGATGGCGTCGATGAGCGGCGGCAACGCCCAGCGCGACACCGGTTCCGGCGACATGCGACCAGGGTCGGACACCGCTACGCCGACCCCTGACGCTGCGCCCGAGCGCATCGACCAACCCTAGACGCGCCGTCCCGTCGACGGCCTCGCTCGGGCCGGGCGGTCGGATGGATTCAGGACTTCTGGCCCTTGACTCGATACCCCCTGGGGGTATGGTTATGGGTATGAGCCACACCCACCTGCCGCCGACCGCGCCCGCTCCTCACGCTGTGGTCGACCCGGTGTGTGGAATGCAGGTCGACCCCGCCGCCACCGACCACCACGCCGTCCAAGACGGGTACACGTTCCACTTCTGCTCAGCCCTCTGCCAGGGCAAGTTCACGGCCAACCCCGACCAGTTCCTCAACGGGGACATCGCCTCGGAGGCAGGGCACCCGAGCCACAGCGTGACGCCGAGCAACGAGCGGTCGGGCTCGGCGGACGTCGAGTACACGTGCCCGATGCACCCGGAGATCCGTCAGATGGGTCCCGGCCCCTGCCCCATCTGCGGGATGGCGTTGGAACCCGTCACCGTCACCGCGGACACCGGTCCGAGCGCGGAGCTGACCGACATGACCCGCCGGTTCTGGATCTCGCTGATCCTGAGCGTGCCGGTGATCGTGCTGGAGATGGGCGGTCACCTGGTCCCTGCCCTGCACGACGTGATCTCCCCGAAGGCGTCGGTGTGGACCCAGCTCGTCCTGGCGACCCCGGTTGTGCTTTGGGGCGGCTGGCCGTTCTTCCAGCGCGGTTGGGTCTCGGTCCGGACGATGAAGCTGAACATGTTCACGCTCATCGCGATGGGCACCGGCGTGGCCTGGCTGTTTAGCGTCATCGCCACCCTCGCCCCCGGGATCTTCCCCGACGCGTTCCGCGAGATGGGCACCGTGGACGTCTACTTCGAGGCCGCCGCCGTCATCACCGTCCTCGTCCTGCTCGGACAGGTCCTCGAGCTTCGTGCCCGCGAGCAGACCTCGGGTGCGATCAAGGCGCTGCTCGACCTCAGCCCGAAGACCGCGCACCGACTCAACACCGGCGGCTCCGAGGACGAGGTGGGCCTCGAGGAGGTGCAGATCGGTGACCGGCTGCGGGTCCGTCCCGGCGAGAAGGTCCCGGTCGACGGGACCGTCGCCACGGGCCGGTCCTCGGTCGACGAGTCGCTGGTGACCGGAGAGTCGATGCCGGTCACCAAGACCGGCGGCGACACCGTCATCGGCGGCACCCTGAACCAGACCGGAGCCCTGGTCGTGACCGCCGAGAAGGTCGGCCGCGACACCATGTTGGCCCGCATCGTGCAGATGGTCGCCGATGCCCAACGTTCCCGTGCCCCGATCCAGCGGATGGCTGACCGGGTCGCAGGCTGGTTCGTCCCCGCTGTCCTCGCCATTGCGGTGGTCGCGTTCGCGGTGTGGGCGCTCGTGGGTCCCGACCCGCGCCTCGCGCACGCCCTGATCGTCGCGGTCGCCGTGGTCATCATCGCCTGCCCGTGTGCCCTGGGCCTGGCGACGCCGGTGTCGATCATGGTCGGCGTAGGACGCGGAGCAGGGCTCGGTGTCTTGATCAAGAACGCCGAAGCGCTGGAGATCATGGAGAAGGTCGACACCCTCGTCGTTGACAAGACCGGCACCCTCACCGAAGGCGCACCCTCCGTCACCAACATCGTCACCGTTGGGTTCACCGAACATCACGTCCTGCGGCTCGCCGCAGCGGTCGAACGGGCCTCCGAGCACCCCCTCGCCCGCGCCGTCGTCAACGCCGCCGAGCAGGCGAACCTCACGCTGCCCGAAGTGACCAACTTCGACTCACCCATCGGCAAGGGCGTCATCGGGACCGTCGACGGCCACCGGGTCGTGATCGGGTCCGCCACGTTCCTCACCAGCCACGGGCTTGACACCTCTGCGTTGACCGAGCAGGCGGACCAGCTCCGTGGTGACGGGGCGACCGCCGTGTTCGTCGGCATCGACCACCAGGTCGCAGCCATTCTCGCCATTGCCGACCCCGTCAAGGCCACCACCCCAGCCGCCCTCAAGGCATTGCAGGCCGAGGGCATCGAGGTCGTGATGCTGACCGGCGACAACGCCGTCACCGCACAGGCCGTGGCCCGCGACCTGGGCATCGACCGGGTCGAGGCCGATGTCCTCCCCGACCACAAGAGCGACATCGTCAAGACGCTGCGCGCCGAAGGACGCGTGGTCGCAATGGCCGGGGACGGCGTCAACGACGCACCCGCCCTCGCCGCAGCCGACGTCGGTCTCGCGATGAGCTCTGGCACCGACGTCGCCATGGAGTCCGCCGGAGTCACCCTCCTGCGCGGCGACCTGACCGGCATCGCCACCGCCCGCACCCTGTCCAAGGCCACCATGTCGAACATCCGGCAGAACCTCGTGTTCGCGTTCATCTACAACGTCGCCGGCATCCCCATCGCCGCCGGGGTGCTCTACCCCGCCACCGGCTGGCTCCTCTCCCCCGTCATCGCCGCAGCAGCCATGGCCCTTTCCTCGGTCTCCGTCATTACCAACGCACTTCGCCTCAAGAGCAAGCGTCTCTGACCGAGCACACGTCTGTGTGATTCACCCGTGGAGGTGTCCGCGGGCCATTCGTCGCACGCCAGCAAGACTGCCCCAAGTCACTGCACTCCGTCTTGCCGTGAACTCACGCGAATGCGATGACGTGGCGGTTCAGGGTCTTCGCGCTCGCGAACGTGGGATCACCACTACCAAGTTCGTGAACACGCTTACCTCTTCACACCCGGGCAGCTGAGCCGCCGCTACGGCTACGAGTCAGGCAGTGTCGGGCGCATGAACAGCAACGTCCGCCCACGCCGCAGCGCCCGGACGGTGGCCGGGGCCAGAGTCCGCAGCGTCAGCAGGGGATGCCGCTCGCCGGGCTCCAGCGCGTCGAGCTTGACCGCGGCCCGCACCGCGGCGGCTTGCTCGTGCCACCTGGCCACGTCGGGGGCCACCACCATCGCGTGCCAGGCGATCCCGGAGACATCGATCGTGGCGACCACGCGGTCCCCGACGGCGGGCACACGCCCCCACCGGAGGAAACCGGGGACCGCAGCGGCTCGGTCGAGCCCACGCACGCGCACGACCCGCCCCACCCGGTCGCACACGCCCTGCACCTGGCCCGCGACCTGGGAGTCGTAATGCGCCCAATCAAGCCGCAGAGGCGCGGAGCTGCCATCGTCGAGGTACTGCTCGAGCGCTGCGTCGACGATGTCGATCCGGTGCAGCCATGAGTCGAAAGTAGGGTTGCCGCCCGCGAGGCGCGCCGCCACCTCGACCAAGCAGGGGCCGTCGTCGTCAACGATGCACTCCAGGTGGAACGGTGTACGCCGCACCCCGCTGGCCTCGAGCACGTGGCGGGCGTAGCCGGCCACCACGTCGAACTCCGGCTCGTGGGTGCGCACCACGCGCTGGGCGACCTCCACGTTGGATCAGCCGTTGATCTCCGAGCGCACGTACGCCCCGACGCGGGTGACGTCGATATGGCCGCGGGCATTGACCTGCCCGTTGACGAAGTACTCCTCCCCGTCGAGTCGCTCCTCCAGGAGCATCGGCCGGCCGTGTCCCTCCATGTGATCGGCGATCTCGGCGTCCGGGGTCGTGCGCTGGAAGAAGCCGATGGTCGAGTTGCCGTAGCCGTCGTTGGGCTTCAGCACGACTCGGTCCAGGTCCAGCTCGGACATTGCGGCGCGGGTCTGCGCGAGGTCAGCCACCAGGGCCGTGCGATTGATTCGCGGACCTCCCGGTACCCGAGCGAGCCTCTCCTTGAGAGCGCTCTTGTCACGAAACAGGGGCAGAACCTCTGGCTGCGCCCATGAGAGCCCCAGCAGGCTGGCGAGAGATGCGCAGGGGGCGACGGCCGGCTCCAGGTGGGGCACCACCGCCGCGACGTCGTGTCGTGCGGACAGCAGGTCGGCCGCACGGCGTATTCCGGAATGGTCCAGAGCGACGTCGTAGTGCGCCGAGACCGCATCGGTGCGTAGAGCAGGAAAGGCCCAGGCGTCAGAGCGTCGGGCGCGGCTGGTCCAGAGGCACACCGTACCGAGGCCTCGGGCCCGGGCCGCCTCGAGGAACGCGACCGCGTAGTCGTGGGTGGGATCGATGAGCACGATGTCGCGCCGCCCGTCGCCCTGCGCGGCGGGTATCGCCGACCCACCGGTCGCTCCGCTCACCCTCATCCCCGCAGCACTTCACTGAGGCGCTCGGACCATTCACTCGTCCCCGCCCGGCTTGCCTCCCACAGGTAGCCCCCGCGGATGCCGGGGTAGGTGGCTTTGATGCGCTCCACCGCGGTGACGCACTCCTCCACCGTCCAGTACGTGTCCCCGTCGCCGACCATCATGCCGACGCCGATCTTCGACTGCGGGATGCCGTCGGCGACGAGCTGGCCGACCCGGCTGACGGCGACCTCCGGAGTCACAACGTCGTCGTAGAACTGCTGCCCGATCATGTCCAGGGCATCCGCGTCGTTGAGGTGGGTCGCGAGGTGCCGGTACGAGTCGATGTTCGAACCGTTGGGGGCCAAGGTGACGGCGAATCGTGCGCCGCGCAGCTCTTTGAGCCGCGTCGAGATCCACACGACATCGGACTCGGGCATGGGGGTGTCCCCTCGACGTCCCAGTCGATGCCGTCCAGGGGAAGCATCTCGTTCAGCTCCATGATCCCTTGCACGAAGGCCCCGCGGTCGGCGAGGTGGACGTAGCCGTCGGCGCCGCCCACGGACACGACAATGCGCACACCTCGCTCCCGCAGCGCTCGCGCATCGGCGATGAACTGGGCCTGGGTCTGTGAACCCCAACCCACCAGGCGTGGCGTCTCCCCCTGGACGAACGCCAGGTTGACCACGTTGATCTCTGGGGGAAGCGCACCCAGGTCTGGCGATCCTGCCCCGGGAAACATCATGTGGTAGATCGCTTGCGCCTTGGGCGGGAACCCCATGGGTTCGGCGAGTGCGACGCCCTCCGGACCGGAGGCACTGGTCCTGGAACGACCGTCGAGCAGCGACGCCACCAGTACGACAACCGATGCGACAGCCAGCACCACTGCAAAGGGCCAGCGAGCTTTGGCCGAGCGCGCATCCGCCTCGGCGACGACAGCGTGGCCCACGTGTGGGGCCACCCTCCCCGCCTGTGCGCCTGGATCGTCCGGTGAACGGGCGGCCATCAGCGAGACACCGTTGGACGGCGGCTGGTCATCGACCAAGTCCGGCTCATGCTCAGTTTCTACACCATGTAGAAACAAACCGCGCGATGTTCTGCTAGCACCTCACCCCGCCGCGAGTCCTGGCAACAAGTGGGTTCCACATCATCGTGCTCCCGCCAGTAGGGAGCAGGATCAGATGGTGTGCGTGGAGTGTCCGAGAGCCAGACCCGGGAGGGCCATCAACATTGCCGGAACAGCAATCACCCATGCGCTGTACGTCGCGCGGACGAGGCGCTCGCTGTGCGTCACCACGACGTAGCCCGGATCGACGAGCCGCGTGATGCGCCGCCCGGTCGACGACGACCCCATGCCGAGAGCCGTGCGCGGGCCGGCATCGACGGACCCGAGTCGTAGCAACGCGAGGGCGACCGTTCTTGCCCCGCATTGACGTGCGGCCACGTCGTCCGCGTCGAGCTCGACCAACTCGGAGACCAAGGCCGCGAGTGGGGCGAACGCCCCGCACCAACCGAGCCGGCGCGACAGTCCGGTGGCCGCCATCACGAGAATGTGGTGACGCCGCGCGATGTGCGCCCGCTCGTGAGCCAGGGCTGCCGACAGCTCGACGCTGGACAGCGCGCTCATGGCTGCCGTGGTGACCACCACCCCGGGCCCCCGCCCACGAAGGCTCCAGATGCCCGCACGCGACGAAGCGACCACGACGACATCGTTGCCCAGCTCGGGACGGGCCCGTCCGGCTCCTCGGAGCGCGGCGTCGTGCGGGCGAGCCCGCCAGCAGCTAGCGGCAACGTCACCCACCACCAGGAGGACCGCGCCCAGGACAGTCGCGGCCGCCCACCACCACGAGGCGCCTGCCACTACCCCAGCGAAGGACTCGTGCAGCGCACCCATGTCTCCCTGAAGAGCATGGACCAGCGCAAACTCGATGACGTCGTGCGAGACCAGGAGCATGAGCCCAGCAACAGCACCACCAAAACCCAGGACTGCGCATCCCAGCAGCGTCAGTGCACAGATCGGGTCCCGGCGGGCCCAGTCACTGCCCTGGGCCGTACGAGGAACCCACCAGCCCGCAACGACAGCGTGCGCGACCAGAGCGAGCGTCACCCACGTACTCACTCGCGCGACCCGCCATCGCCCTCGGACTCGACTCCCAGAGCATCCAGCAACGCGCGCAGCTCACTTGCCTCGAGCTGACCGGCGAAGCTCAGCAGCGCCGCACTGCGATCGGGCGCTTCCTCCAACACTTGCGACATGAGGTGAGCGGAATACTCGTGCTCGGTAGCCGTCGTGGCGTACCGGTAGCTCCTACCCTCCCGAGACCTCGACACCCACCCCTTGTTGCGCAAGCGCTCGAGGACCGTGATGACGGTGGTGTAGGCAACCGCCTTTCGTTCACCCAGGTCCGCCACGACCTCATGCACCGTTGCGGGCCTATCCGCCTCCCACAGCGAAGTCATCACCCGCGCCTCGAGCTCTCCGAAAGATCGCATGCAGGCACTCTGCCATCGACGACATCGTCCAGCTTAGAAAATCGACGTTACCTGGTAACGTAGAGACGTGGTTGCTGAACCCGTCCGCCGCTCACAGCGACCTAACCATCGGCTGTACATACGGCCTGCCACCACCGACGACCTCGACTTCATGGTCGCCACTCAGATGAAGTCCACCAACGTCGGCACGCCGGGGCTGCTGGGCCGGTCCTACCTGCGGCGCTACTACCGCACGTTCATCTACAACCCGGCTTGCTGGACCCGAGTGGCCTATTGCGATGAGCACCCGGCCGGGTTCATCGTTGGCGTGCTTCGCCCCGCCGAGCGGTCTCGCACCATTCCACCCCGTCAGCGCATCGTGCTTCTCCTGCTCGGGTTGCGAGCACTCGTGATCCACCCCCGCCTGGTCCGCCTCCTGCTCGCGGAAGCCACCCGCAGGGTGCCCTCCAACGCCACCGGCAGCTTCCCCCTCATACTCGCCCGCATTCGGGACCCTTCCCGCGACGGGAGGTCGCGCTACGATGCTCCGCCGGCCACCCTGACCTACCTCACGGTCAGGTTCATCTACGAAGAGCTTGGTATCGGGACCCGTCTTGTCGAGACCTTCGAGGCAGCGGCCCTCTCTCACGATGTGACCACGGCGAACGTGATCGTGCCACCAGGCGACCTACCCGCGGAGGCGTTCTTTCGGATCCGCGGATGGTCACCAGCGCCAGGCTCGGAACCGACGGGCAGCGATTGCGCCCGCCAGCTCACCCGCAACCTCGCTCTCACGGCACCCGCAAGCGGGAGATCCGCGCCGGTCTGGGGTCGGCCGACCTGATGTGACGGCCCCATTCCAGGAGATGGGTCCACGACGACACCTCTGCATCAAGGCTGCTTCACATCGCTCCGCAATGGGACCAAGCTCATGCCTGAGCCCAGCCAACTGCCGCTGGCGACGAGCGCGTTCGCGGTTCAGTCGCGGGCCAACGGCGAGGTTCGACACTCGGGGCGGAACGCCCGCCGCCCAACAAGATCCAGCTGGGCCGACCGTGGCGGGATTTGATTTGACCTAACGGCCAGCGGTCGCAAACGTCAAGCCCGCGTCCATCTGGACGCCGGAATACAAGCAGGTCAGATGCTTGCACGCGAACCCGACGTTACCCAGAAATTGCGCAGCCCGACGCAATAAATGGTGACCAAGTGCGTCACGAGGACGAAACAATTCAAATCACGAACCGCCCCCGCCCTGCGTCTCCGCAGTTCAGAGGCGGTTCATCGGTCGGGCTGACAGGATTTGAACCTGCGACCCCTTGTCCATCTCCAGCGTCTGCATCGACTTTGCTCTGACTTTTACCTGACGCTCTGACCTGCGGAAAGTCTTCATCAGCCCGCGCTCACGCTTGCTACGTCGAGCGGATTCTCAACGGCTCTTGCCGTGATTGATGGTCAATCAATGCGCCACGGCATGACCCATCCACACTATGTCGCGGCGTCAATTCGGAGCGCTCTCACGATACGGGTGGCAGCGCGTACGGGAGCCTCGATGCAGACATTCTCTGCCACGCCACCATGCGCCAGTCCGCGGCTGGTCGGCGGCGCTAATGCCCGCCACTACGCGAGGCCGATGGCCGTAGCAGCCAGCGAGACCGTCAGAAGTGGCACGAACGACGGCCAGCGCCGAGCGGGCGGACGCTTCAGTTCCCTCTTTGTCATCAGGTCATCCGCTGGACCTAGGCGGCCCCCGCGCCTCTCGCAAGCGATACGGCCGTTGTCGCGGTCCAGGGTTTCCGTTGTGCCGCTCAGCGGCCGAGCAGCTACCCTCCGACGCCCACCGAGGGCCGGAGCATCAGCTCACGCGGCGGGCTGACGCCGCCGACGGACAAACCAGGCTGTCACCAGGGCCAACAACGCGAGGAACAGCAGCCAGCCATCGGGGCCCAGGCTGGCGACACTGGTCGCGAGGACCTGTTGAATCCTGGCGGCGGCATCGACCACGGAGTCGGTCGCCTCGGTGCCGGCCAGGACCCGCAGCCCCCACGCACCGTAGTACGTGACGTACGCGCCAGTCAGGACAAGGACTGCGCCACCGACGCGAGGCACCCATCGGCCGGTGCGGCGCAGCCTGGACACCAGGCCGCGGACGCCAACGCAGTGCCGACCGCCACCGTCCCGACGACCAGCCCCATCCCGAGCGCGTGCGCACCGAACAGGACCAGCCCACCCCAGACGTCGGTCCGCAACCCGGAGACGAGGACGGCCAGGAACGGGGCGATGGTGCACGACAGCGACGCGACGGCGTAGCTCGCGCCGAACCCAGCCATCGAGGCGAAACGCCGCCGCAGCGGCGCCGACCGGCGGCCCCCGTCACGGGCCATCGCCAGGCGGGGCAGTCGCAGGGTCCGTCCGGCCAGCAACCAGGCGCCGACGAGGACGATCACTGTTCCGAGAACGACGGTGAACCACGGCAACTGAGCCTGCAGTTGGGACGCGACGGATGCGAGGACGAGACCGAAGACAAGGAACACCCCCGCGAGTCCTGACGACCCCGCGCCCGTGGTGACGGCACCGCCCGGGTGGCCGACGTCGCATGCCGGACGCAAGACGGATGTCCGCCAACGAGACGCGTTGTTCTAAGGTTAGGCAGCCCTAACCCGAAGGATGGTCCCGATGCGTTGCTCACGACGACCGGTCGCCGCTCTGGCGCTCGCCCTCGCCGTTCCCCTGCTCGCCGCCTGCGGGGGTGAGGAGGAGCCGTCGCTGGTGGTCTACAACGCGCAGCACGAAGAGCTCATCGACGTGGTGGCCAAGGAGTTCACCAAGGAGACGGGCATCGAGGTCCAGCTGCGCAACGGCTCCGACCTCGAGCTCGGCAACCAGCTCGCCACCGAGGGGGACGCCTCGCCGGCCGACGTGTTCCTGACGGAGAACTCACCTGCGATGACCCTGGTGGACCAGAAGGGACTCTTCGCCGAGCTCGACGCGAGCACGCTCGACCAGATCCCTGAGCAGTACCGCCCCGCCGACGGGCAGTGGACCGGCTTCGCGGCCCGCTCCACGGTCATGGTCTACAACACCGACCAGGTGTCCAAGGACGAGCTGCCGACATCGATCATGGACCTCGCGAAGCCCGAATGGCGCGACCGGATCTCCTTCTCCCCCACCGGCGCCGACTTCCAGGCCATCGTCAGCGCCGTGCTGGCCACTCAGGGCACCGCGGCCACCCGCGACTGGTTGGCCGGACTGAAGACCAACGGCACCGTGTACGACGGCAACAACGTCGTCCTGGAGTCGGTCAACTCGGGCGAGAAGCCGGCCGGTGTGATCTACCACTACTACTGGTACCGGGACCAGGAGGAGTCGGGCGAGAACAGCGACTCCTCGCAGCTGCACTTCTTCGAGGACGGGGACCCCGGCGCGTTCGTCAGCGTCTCCGGCGCGGGCGTCCTGAAGTCCAGCGACGACGCGAAGGACGCCCAAAAGTTCGTCGAGTACCTCGTCAGCCCGAAGGGGCAGCAGGTCATCGCCGACAGCTACGCCCTGGAGTACACCCTCAACCCCGAGGTCGACCTCGGTCGCGACGTGCGCCCGCTGAGCGACCTGAGCCCGCCCGACGTCGACGTCTCCGAGCTCAGCAGCCCGGAGGTCACCGAGCTGATGCAGGAGGCAGGGTTCCTCTGAGCATCCGGCTGGAGGCCCGTCCATCGCGCGTCGGCAGCGGGCGGCCACCGGTGCTGGTGACACTGGCGGCCGTCCTGGTCGCCCTGCTCGCCGTGGTGCCGCTGGCGTACGTCGTGTGGTCCTCCCTCACCCTCGGCCCGTCCGAGACCTGGCGCCTGCTCGCCCGCCCCCGGGTCGGTGAGCTGCTGGGCAACACCCTGGCGCTGCTGGCGGGCACCATGCTGCTCAGCACGCTGCTTGGGGTGGGGTGCGCGTGGCTGGTCGAGCGCACCGACCTGCCGCGGCCGGGTCTGTGGCACGTGCTCTTCGTCGCGCCGTTGGCGGTGCCAGCGTTCGTCAACAGCTACGGCTGGGTCTCGCTCACCCACGACGTCCAGGGGTACGCCGGGGCGCTGCTGGTCGTCTCGCTCTCCTACCTGCCCCTGGTCTACCTGCCGACCGTGGCCGCGCTGCGCACCCTCGACCCCGCCCTGGAGGAGGTCGCGCACGCGCTGGGCCACGACCGTCGTGCCACCTTCGTCCGCGTCGTGCTCCCCGGGATCGCGCCGGGCGTGCTGGGCGGGGCCCTGCTGGTGGGCCTGCACGTCCTGGCCGAGTTCGGCG
The DNA here is from genome assembly GCF_003752505.1 of Nocardioides aurantiacus. Classification (NCBI taxonomy): domain Bacteria; kingdom Bacillati; phylum Actinomycetota; class Actinomycetes; order Propionibacteriales; family Nocardioidaceae; genus Nocardioides; species Nocardioides aurantiacus. Next base: position 2,771,332 of record NZ_RKHO01000001.1, read on the forward strand.
CGTTGCAGATGCTGCGCTTCCCGACTCTGACCACGGCCATCTACGACCAGTACCGCTCCGCCTTCAGCAGCTCGTCGGCCAACGTCCTCGCCGGCGTGCTCGTCCTGGGGTGCCTCCTGCTCCTGCTGGCCGAGCTGTCGCTGCGCGGCGACACCGCGCTGTGGCGGGTCGGAAGTGGCAGCGCCCGCCGGGCCGAGCGGGTTCGCCTGGGCAGGTCCCGCCCGGTCGCCCTGGCGGCGTCGAGCCTCCTGGTGGTCCTGTCCCTAGGGGTCCCGCTCGCCAGCCTGGTGCGGTGGCTCGTGGTGGGCTCGTCGACCGCCTTCCCGGTGGGCGAGCTGCTGGGCGCCACCGTGACCACGGCCGCGCTCGGCCTCATGGCTGCCGCGGTGGCGGTGGCCATGGCCCTGCCCGTGGTGTGGCTCGCGGTGCGGCACCGGGGCCGCTGGTCCGACCTGGTGGAGCGAGCAACGTTCACCGCCCACGCCCTGCCCGGCATCGTCGTGGCGCTGGCCCTGGTGGCGGTCTCGATCCGCTCGGTGCGCCCGCTCTACCAGACCCTGCCGCTGCTGCTGGTCGGCTACGCCATCCTCTTCCTGCCCCGCGCCGTGGTCAGCATCCGCAGCAGCCTTGAGCACGCGCAGCCGGTGCTCGACGACGTCGCGGCCAGCCTCGGGACCCGACCGGCGCTGACCCTGGTGCGCGTCACGCTGCCGCTGCTGCGCGATGGGCTCGGGGCCGGCGCAGCGCTGGTCTTCCTCGCAGTCTCCACCGAGCTGACCGCCACGCTCCTGCTCGCCCCCATCGGCACCGCCACCCTGGCCACCCAGTTCTGGTCCGCGAGCTCGGCTGCGTCCTACGGTGCGGCCGCGCCGTACGCCCTGCTGCTAGTGCTCGTCTCGCTGCCCGCCACGTGGCTGCTCAGCCGCCAGACCCGAAGGAGGTCCAAGCCATGAGCAGCGTGACCGCGACCGGGGTGCGCATGCGCTTCGGCAGCACCGAGGTGCTCAAGGGCCTCGACCTCCGGGTCGAGGACGGCGAGGTCATGGCGGTCCTCGGGCCCTCCGGCTGCGGCAAGACGACGCTGCTCCGGATCGTCGCCGGGTTCCTGGCCCCCACCGCCGGCGAGATCCGGCTCGGCGAGGCGATCGTGGCCGACGGCACCACGGTCGTCCCACCGTGGCGGCGACGCGTGGGCTACGTCCCCCAGGAGGGTGCGCTGTTCCCCCACCTCGACGTACGCCGCAACATCCTGTTCGGCCTCCCGCGGCGCGAACGCACCGAGCAGCGGCTCGAGGAGATGCTCGAGCTGGCCGAGCTCCCCCGCGAACTGGCCGGGGCGTTCCCCCGAGAGCTCTCCGGGGGCCAGCAGCAGCGCGTGGCCCTGGCCCGCGCACTGGCGCCCCGCCCGCGCGTCGTGCTGCTCGACGAGCCGTTCTCCTCCCTCGACGCCGCCCTGCGCGCCAGCGCCGGCCGCGAGGTGATGGCCGTGCTGCGCCACGCCGGCTCGACGGGCCTGCTCGTCACCCACGACCAGGCCGAGGCGCTCTCGCTCGCCGACCGGGTCGCGGTGATGGACGCCGGCACTATCCGCCAGGTCGCCCGACCCCAGGAGCTGTACGCCGCACCTTCCGACGTCCGCGTCGGGTCCCTCGTCGGCGAGGCCACCGTGCTGCGCGGCCGGCTCGAGGGCTCGGTGCTGCGGTCCGTGCTGGGCACCACCGTCCTGCCGGCGCCGCCGACCACCGCGGCGGGTGAGGTCAGCTTCCTGGTGCGTCCCGAGCAGGTGCGCCTCGTCGAGGACACCGAGACCAGCGGCATGGTCCGAGATGTGGTCTTCCACGGCCCGTTCGCCGTCGTCCGCGTCGTCATGGTCGACGGCACGGTCGTCACCGTCCGGGTCGCGCCGACCGCGGTGCCCGACCGCGGGACGACGGTCGGGCTGCACCTCGACGGGGTCGCGGGGGTGTTCGCATGACCACGCTGCGGGGCGAGTCCGCGACCGGCATACGCCCGCTCGACCGGTCGCCGCTGGGAGACCTGGCGCGGTTCGGCGACGCGCCAGCGCTCGTCGCGGACGGCCTGGTGCTGAGCCACGCCGACCTCGCCGCGCGGGTCCACGACCGGGCGGGCCTGCTCGGTCGCACGCGGCGACTTGTGCTGCTCGAGTGCCGCAACGACATCGAGACCGTGGTCACCTACCTGGCCGCCCTCGCCGGCCACCACCCCGTGCTGCTCACCGGCCCCGCCTGCCGCCGCGACGACCTGGTCGCCACCTACCGTCCCGGCGTCGTGGCCACTGGCAACCAGCTCGAGGAGCTGTCCGAGCCCGCCCACGACCTCCACCCCGACCTCGCGGTGCTGCTGAGCACCTCGGGATCCACGGGCTCGCCCAAGCTGGTGCGGCTGTCCCGGGACAACCTGCGCAGCAACGCGACCAGCATCGCCGACTACCTGCGACTCACCTCCGACGACCGCGCGGCCACCACCCTGCCGCTGCAGTACTGCTACGGCCTGTCGGTCCTCAACAGCCACCTCCTGGTCGGCGCGAGCGTGCTGCTGACGCAGCGCTCGGTGGTCGAGGAGGAGTTCTGGGCGGAGTTCGGCGACGCGGGCGCCACCTCGTTGGCCGGGGTGCCCCACCACTTCGACCTCCTCGACTCCTCGGGCTTCTCCGACCGAGACCTGCCCCACCTCCGCACCGTCACCCAGGCCGGGGGTCGACTGCCGGCTCCCACCGCACGTCGGTACGCCGAGCTGGGCCGCGAGCGCGGATTCGACCTGATGATGATGTACGGCCAGACCGAGGCCACCGCACGCATCGCCTACCTGCCTCCCCACCTCGCCGCCGAGCGACCCGAGTGCATCGGCATCCCGATCCCCGGTGGTTCGCTGCGCATCGACGGCGACCTCGGCGACGGCGTCGGAGAGCTGGTGTACGACGGCGACAACGTCATGCTCGGGTACGCCGAGCGGGCCGCGGACCTCGCGCTCGGTCGCACCGTGCACGAGCTGCGCACCGGTGACCTGGCCCGCCAGCACGAGGACGGCCTGTTCGAGGTCGTCGGCCGCCGCAGCCGCTTTGTCAAGCTGTTCGGCCTGCGCGTCGACCTCGACCGGTTGGAGCAGCTGGCGGCCGACGCCGGTCTCGAGCTCCTCGCCCTCGGCACCGACGACCGCCTGCACCTGGGCGTCACCAGCCACCGCGACGCCGCGTGGGCCCGCGAGGCGGCCGGTCGGCTCGGCCTCCCGCCCCACGTCGTGGAGACCCACATGCTCGTCTTTCTCCCCCGCACCGCCTCCGGCAAGCCCGACCGTGCCTCGCTGCAGCGCCACGTCGCGGCGGCACCGGCGGTCGCGCCAGCGGCCGGCGACCCCGTCGGTGAGGTCTCGGCGGCCCGGGTTCGCGACCTCTGCGCCCACCTCCTCGGCCGCCCCGACGCCGGCGAGACCGACAGCTTCGTAACGCTCGGAGGTGACTCGCTGTCCTACGTCGAGGTCTCGCTACGCCTCGGACAGCTCCTCGGCAACCTCCCCCGCGACTGGGCCACGCTGTCGATGCAGGAGCTGGCCGCCACGACAGCTGCCCCCCGCCGCCGTCGGTGGCTCCGGGCCGTGGAGACGCCCCTGGTGCTGCGCGCCGCCGCCATCGTGCTGGTGATCGGCACCCACGCCAACCTGCTGACCGTCATGGGCGGGGCCCACGTCTTGCTCGCCCTTGTCGGCTACAACCTCGCCCGGTTCCAGCTCGCGTCACCCGACCAGGCCGGTCGCCGCCGCAGCCTGCTCCGCGCCGCCCGCAACGTGGCCGTCCCCTCCGCATTGTGGATCGCCGGCGTCGGCGCTGTCACCGGCACCTACGACGTGTCGACCGCGCTGCTGCTCAACAACCTCGTCGGGTCCGACACGTGGGACCTGCGCTGGCAGTTCTGGTTCCTCGAGGTCGTGGTGTGGTCACTGGTCGGCACCGCTGCGCTCGTCTCCGTGCCGGCACTCGACCGGTTCGAGCGAGCCCGGCCGTACGCCGCGGCACTGTTCCTCCTCGCCTCGACCGCAGCCCTGCGCTGGGGGCTGGTGGGCCTCGAGGCCGGCCCCACGGAGCGGTACGCCCTCCCGGTCGTGCTGTGGTGCCTCGCTCTGGGCTGGCTCGCCGCCCGTGCCCGCACGACCGGCGCTCGGGTGGTCACCTCGGTCGCTGCCGTGGTCACCTGCTACGGCTTCTTCGGCGACCCGGTGCGGGAGGCGCTGGTCGCGGCCGGCGTGACGGTGCTGGTGTGGCTCCCCCGGCTCCACCTGCCGGCCGTCGCCGTACCCGCGCTCAGCGCCGTCGCCGCCTCGTCGCTGTTCACCTACCTCACCCACTGGCAGGTCTACCCCCACCTCGAGGTGGACCACCCGTTGCTCGCCACACTGGCGTCCTTCGCCGTCGGTTTGCTCTGCTGGCGGGCTTACGGCTCTGTCACCGCCCAGTTCACACGCGCCTGTCGCATCGACGTGAGACGCCAACGTGTGCCAGTCCGCCGCGCACAGCGCACTCCGACAGCGAGCAGATCCGCATAATGCGCCTGCTTGAGACCGCCGAGAAGCACCAGATCGCGCTGTACCTGGCCGCCATCGGCGCCGCGTTCGCCTTCGGGGTCTTCACCCCCGAGACCACCGGCGAGGCGATCGAGCACGCCATCGAACCCGTCCTCGCCGCGCTGCTGTTCGCGACGTTCCTTCAGGTCCCGTTCCTCGACCTGGCCGCCAGCCTCCGCGACGCCCGGTTCCTGGCCGCCGTCCTGGTCCTCAACTTCGTCCTCGGCCCAGCGGTGGTGTTGGTCCTGGTCCAGCTGCTCCCAAGCGACCAGGCCATCCTGGTCGGGGTGCTGCTGGTGCTACTGACCCCGTGCATCGACTACGTCATCGTGTTCACCGACGTCGCCGGCGGCTCCGCAGAACACCTCGTCGCCGCCGCACCCCTGCTGATGCTCCTCCAGCTGCTCCTGCTGCCGATCTACCTATACCTGTTCGTCGGTCCCGGCCTTGCCGAGGTCGTCGACCCGAAACCGTTCGTGCGGGCGTTCGTCGTCCTCGTCGCCGTCCCGCTCACCCTCGCCGCACTCACCCAAGGACTCGCCAGCCGCTTCACCGCCGCCCGCACGCTCGAGACCGTCATGGCGGCGCTGATGGTCCCTCTGATGATGGCCACCCTGTTCGCTGTCGTCGCCTCCCAGATCAGCGACATCACCTCCCGGTTCGCCGACGTCGCAGCCATCGTCCCGATCTATCTCACCTGGTTCGTCGTGATGGCCGGCATCGGAACCGTCGTGGGACACGCTTTCAAGCTCGACCCTCCCCGTTCCATCGCCCTCACGTTCTCCGGCGCCACTCGCAACTCCCTGGTTGTCCTGCCCCTGGCGCTCGCGCTGCCGGAGGAGTACTCGCTCGCTGCGATAGTGGTGGTGACCCAGACCCTGGTCGAGCTCATCGCGATGATCAGCTACACGCGCGCGGTCCCCCGACTCACCGTCACCCGGTGACCCGGCGCCGTGCGGGTAGGACGACGCGGCCGTCCCCTACCCCCAGACGGATACGTTCGGGAGGTGACTTCCTCGAACGCAGCCGCTGACCTCTCGGTCGAGCTGCTCGTCGTACCCGACTGCCCGCACGAGGTCACCGCCCGCGACATGGTTGAAACCGTGCTCAACGACCTTGAGGTCCGTGCCCGCATCAGCACGACCGTCGTCGACAGTGACGAACAGGCCCGGGATATCGATTTCGTCGGGTCGCCGACGTTCCTCATCAACGGCCAAGACCCGTTCGCCGACCCGGAAGCTACGGTCGGGCTCGCCTGCCGGATGTACCGCACGCCCCACGGCATCGACGGGTTGCCGCCGCTGTCGTCTCTGCGCGAAGCGATACGCAGGGCAGCTACCTGCTGAACGGTGTCTCAACGTCTCGTCGAGTCGTCGCCTCCAGGACGCAGCGCCACCCACAAACCGCATCGACGACAGATGTACGCGCCTTCACCGAGCGCGTGCAGCGACCGACGCGGCTTGCTGCGACCGCAACACGAGCAATACTCAGTGCTGGGTTCCATAAGCTGATGTTGTCACGACATTGGCGCAGACTGCCTGCTCGAGACCACGGTCAGGCGTGCGCGATGCCCAGTTTGACGGTGAGGCCCCGCACTCCGGTAGCGACGTCATCCCGGCCGAGTTCGTGCGCGGTCAGCACCCCCTGCGCGTCGCTCCGGGGGTTTGTTGGTGTCCCGCTCGTTGATGACGACCGAGCACGGGGGGACCCGCGCTTCCCGGCCAAGCAGATGCCATGAGACCGCGGCCGTCCTCGGTTGTGTCGCATCCCAGCAACGACCCGCCGGCACCAGCAGGCCGTGTGACTCGTTCAGTCAGGGGACTTGGTGAGAACTTTCTTTACTCCGTCAAGGCACCGGCTCCGCCGGTGCCGCGCCCGGACTGCGGGCGGCGCTAGCGCGCCGTCCTCGCCGGCCGCATGCCGCTCCCCGTACAGACGTGAAGAGCCTCTCCCCCACTCGCGACAGACGACAACCCCCGGATCGAGACCCGAGGGCTGCCGAAAGGACGAATTGAGTTGTCTCAGGCGGTGACAGCGGCTTCCCCGCCGCTGGTCAGAATCACTTGGATTCCTTCACCGTCGTCTTCGGGTTCGCCTTGCCGTGATTCGACGTGACATAGCGACCCGAGATCGCGCTGCGGTGCTTGCCACCGCCGGCTCTTCGGCTCCTGGGTCGACACCTGGCTCACATGGGTGTTTCCCCCTCGCCCTCTAGACACTCCTGCTGTGGGGACTGCCATCGCTGCGTCACTTCAGAGTCTCGACTGGACCCGGCACCCGACATCGCCGGTCGCGGGCGATTCGACCGCTCGGACACGTCATCACACCCCAGGAAGCGTCGGCAGCGCTGGCGACATCGCCGAAACGAGTCATGCAGGAGTGCGCAGTAGGTGGCCGGAGAACACGCCAAGCCCAGTACGCAGCGTCACCACGCCCCACGCAACCAAGAGCCCGATGTAGAAGACAACTGCGGCGGTCACCAGCAAGTGCGCACCCGTGATGGCGGCCAGGCCTGACGTCCCGGTAACGACCGTGCCAACTGGGAAGGTGAAGGACCACCAGGTCAGCGAGAACGGCATCCCTGCGCGCACGGTGCGGATCGTGATGGCGATCGCAAGCGCCAGCCACAGCATGGCGAACCCCCACATGGGTGCGCCGTAGACGAGTCCCATGGCCTCGAACGCGCGCCCGTACGGCGCGGGGTAGACGCCGGTTGCTGTCGCCCCCAGGGTGTGCGCGGCGGTGATCGACTGGCCGAGCGGGCCGAGCACGATCCACAGCGTGGGCACCGCAGCAGCGGCCCCGACCTTGTGGTGCACCAGCCGGGTCCAGATCATCGTGATCACGACCAGGCTGGCCACGATGGTCAGGCCGAACATCATCGTGCAGGCCAGCTGCATGGTGAGCTGCCACTGACCGGCGGGCAGGTGGGGCAGCAGCAGCGGGCCGGTGGCCGCGCTCACCATGGGCGGCACGATCGGCATCAGCCAACCACCGAAGGCGGCATCCGGCTTCACCTCGTGGGTGGTGAAGGCCTTGTAGGGCACGGCGACCGCTGTCCAGAGACCGAGCAGGGTGCCCGCGGTCCAGAGCACGAAGTCCATACCGACCGCTGTCCCCTGACCGACCAGCGGCTGACCGACCAACAGGGCACCTGCACCGACAGTCATCAGCGCCATCGCCGGGGCGCCGTAGAAGTGCGACATCGCCGGGTTGTCGAGGTGGCCCCGCGCGGCGCGAGGGTGCTGCGTCCAGTGAACGATCGTCGCAGCACTGATGACGGCGAGCAGGAGCACGTCGAGCACCCACACAGTCCGTGCGAACAGCAGCAGACCGGGGACCTTGACGGGCAACGTCGCGGCCGCGTTCGCGACGATGCCCGTGCCCATCACCGAGGCAAACCAGTTCGGGCCGATGAACCCGAACGCGGGCTGTCCCTCGAGAGCAGACAGGAAAGGACGACGGTCCGCGGGGCGCTCGGTGGTGCTGATGCGGGCTTGAAGAATGCTCATGACCAAAGTCTGCGAGCCCCGGCGGTGGGTCAGTAGACCCCGCCGAGTTGTGCATGCACAACCAGAGCTTGTGACTGCCGTAGGTTAGGCCTGTGCCCACTCCCCACCTCCCTGACCTCGATGCGCTACGGCTGCTGGTGGGCATCGCCCGGCACGGCAGCATCGGTGCCACGGCACGCACCAACGGCATCAGCCAGCAGGCCGCGTCCGAACGAGTGCGGGCGATGGAGGCCCAGACCGGACTGACCCTCGTGCGCCGCGGCGCACGTGGATCGCAACTCACCGAGGCCGGCGTGGTCGTCACCGAGTGGGCGGCGCGGCTACTGGACCTGGCCGACGAGGTAGACATCGCGATCGAAGGTCTGCGCGGCGACGTCAGCCGCGAGCTCGTGGTGTGGGCCAGCATGACGATCGCGGAGAGTCTGATCCCCCGCTGGCTGGTGCAATTGCGCCAACGACAGCTTGGCGAGGGCTACCTGGCCACGACAGTGAGTCTCAATGCCTCCAACAGCCGCGACGTAGTCGAGGCCGTACGCGAAGGAACAGCCCACGTGGGCTTCGTCGAAGGAGTCGAGGCGCCGGTCGGGGTGCGGTCGGTGACCGTCGCCCAGGACGAACTCTTCCTGGTCACCGCGGCCGGCACACCGCTGAGTCGGAGGCGCACTCCCCTGACGCCCGACGAGGTGGCACAGCTTGCGCTGACCAGTCGCGAAGAAGGCTCAGGCACCCGCGAGGTGCTCGAGATCGCCCTGGCCAAGCATGGCTTGGAGGTCGGCGACCCGGAGGTGGAGCTCACCACCGCGACCGCCATCCGTGAAGCGGTCCTGGCCGGCAGCGCGCCAGCGTTCCTCAGCCGGCGCGTCGTCGCGCGCGACGTGGACTCCGGGAACTTGAACGTCGTGGCAGTCATGGAACTCGACCTGCGACGGTACTTCCGCGCCATCTGGGTAGGAACCAAGAACCCGCCGGCAGGGTCCGTGCGTGACCTCGTCGCAATCGCGCGTGCCACTGAGCGCTGACCACCAGAGTGCCCACACCGCCTGATGTCCCACGAAATGAATTCCGAAGATCACGGACAAGCCGAGGTTGCGCTCGAGGGCCGGAGTTGACCCCGGGCCGCCTGCCCCTGCCAGCAAACGAGCACGCGTCCGCGACGACCCGGTCGGCCGCTTGAACGAGGCGGACGGCTCGTGAGGTGGGCCATCGGCACGGTCGGGGAACCAACGTCCACGCAGCCGGCTCTCGACAGCTGCGTTGCATCAGCAACTGAGCGCTCAGTCCGAGCAACAGATGCGCAGCATCCCCTGGCGCCCCAGTTTCCGGACCGAGAACGCCGCCTCAAGGCCGCTTCGCGTCGCTCCGCGATCGAGCAAGCTCGAGCCTTGACCCAGCGCCCCCGGTCCTGGTCTGGCGGCTATCAGGGAATACCGGAAGTGTGGACTGACATACGCCTGAGCCACCGTTTATGCCACCCCAATCAGCCCCAGAACCCGCCAAGCAGCCACGAAGCGATGAAAGCCGACTGCGTGCATAACTACAGGTCAACCCGACATCGCCACCGTTGGCGCCTCAACCCAGCCAACCACCGCTGCTAATCAGCGGGTTCGGGGTTCAAGTCCCTGCTGGCGCACCACGACCGAGGTCAGGTCCCTCCGGGGACCTGGCCTTCGTCGTTCCCCACCGCGTTGCCACCCCTGAGGCCATCCGGCCCCTCGCCGCGTAGGGCGTTCTCGAGCGCGCCGGCCGCGGCCTGGTCCACGGCACGACGTCCCAGGTAGGCGTCCTGGGTCACGGGCGTGGCTACCGGACCACCCTCACGACGACCTTCGCGACGTCGGTGCGGGTGCCGTCACCCGTCCATCGCGCGGAGACTGTCGCAGGCTTCAGGGAGCGGACCTTGGCGTTGCGGTGGGCGTGGACGGAGACCCTGACCGTGGTGAGCGCACCCGACGTGAGTGTGACCTGCAGTCCAGCTGCCGACTGCATCGCCGCGGTGACGTTCCTACCACCCCGGTAGTACCTGACCGTGGCGCCTCGGGGAGCTGCGCTGCCCGTGAGCGAGAACGTGTTGGTGACGTTGCCGTCGTTCTGGAACCGCGCGTAGAAGCTGCGCGCCTGGTTGCGTCGAGCGTTCAGGCTCCGAGCCTGGCCTGCACCGGTGCTGTTGTAGACGTTGCTCCCGGCGTACCCCGACCCGGGAGCCGTGCTGACCTGCGCGTCCGGCCGCTGGTCGCTGGGCTCGATCACCACCTCGGCCCTGGTCGTCGCACCCAGCGTCACGCCTCGCCCGGGTGCGCTGAGGACCACGCCGGCCGTCTCGGCGGCTTCGGGGGCGACGTCGCCGACGATGCGCAGCGGAAGCGTCTTCGAGGTCTCCCCGGGTGCGAAGCTCACCGTCCCCGGCGCCAGGACCACGTCGTTCCCCTGCACCGCTGTCCCCGACGACAGCGCGTAGCGGGCGGACGCCGCGATGCGTGTGTTCCCTTCGCGCGTCACCGTGAGTGGCACGGTTCCCGCGTCCTCGCCCACGCTGTGCGTCGCCGACCGGATGGTCACGACTGCAGGCGGCTCGACCACCGCGACCGGCGACATCGGGGCAGCTCCGGTGGTGCGGGTCAGCTTGTTGAAGAAGGCGACGTACTGGTTGTAGCCCGCCGCGTCGTCGTCGACCTGCAAGATCGTGTCGTCGTTGCGCAGCGACTGGTCCGCCCAGTTGTCCGACCCGGTCCAGATCGACGTGTGCTGGCCAGTGCTGGTGCGGTACGACGCGAACATGAGCTTGGTGTGGATGCGCGTGCCGTCGGCGTACACACCGGAGTGGATCGGGATCCCGGCCCTGCGCAGGATGCCCTCGACGCCGGCCCCCACCGATTCGCCCGCGACCACCACCACGGTGGCACCGGCGGCCTTCTTCGCGGCCAGGGCGCGTGCCAGCCACACCCCGCGCGTGTCGTGCCACGCGTACTGAGCCACGGCGATCGTGGTGCTGGCGTCGTCGGGGAGGCTCGCGATGCGCTGCCTCGCCGGGTCCGTGGTCTCGGTGGTGCCTGGCGCAGGGAAGAAGTAGGCACCACCCTTCTCGAACCTGGTGCTGACGAACGGGCTCGGCAGTGGAGCGTCCCTCATCTGCGCCGCGAAGACCCCCGTGTAGGCACCGAACACGTCTGCGCGGTTGGTGTGCACGTACATGTCGGAGTATTGGACCGTGGTCCCGTAGCCCGTCAGGTTGGTCGACCCGACCATGACGACGTGCGGCGTCCGTCCGACCTGGGAGAAGGTCCAGCTCTTCTGGTGGTTCACGCCGCTCGACCCACGGGCGGAACCACGGGTGAGGACGATGAACGACCGCCGGTCGATGTCGGTGCCCAGCACGGGGATCAGGCGCTTGGCCGGTGACCAGGCGCTCGAGTGACCGTTCAGGACGATGCGCACGTTGACGCCCCGGGCATGGGCCTTCAACAGCGCGGTCGCGACGTCGTCCAGGGTGAACGAGTAGCCCACGATGCGGATGGTGGCGCCGGCGGGCGTGTGGCCGATGTTGTCCAGGAGCCGCGTCACGACCTCGTTGCGCGTCGCCGTCGGGTCCCCGAACACCGGTCCGGCCACGGGGACGAAGCTGTCCCCGGTCGCGATCGCCGCGCCTGGTGCCGCCGCAGGGACGGCGCTGGCGACCGCGCCGGCATCCAAGGACGTCGCCGACAGCACGAGCGCCGCAGCGGTGACGTAGAGGCCCACCCGCCGGAGCGTCCGCCTCGGCAGGCCCTCGGGTCGTGGGGCAGGGAGCAGTGGCACCAGATGCGACCGTGATGCAGGTGGGTTCACGACGACGTCTCGAATTCGGGGGGGGCGGACTAGGATTCGGGCGAATGCCTCGAATAGGTCCAAACCGTAGCGGCGGCGCCGTCCGCAGTCCCGCTTTCCGTCACAGTGGCCGTTCCGGGTCCCCCAGCGCCGGCACGTCGACGCGGACCAGGTGCCACGACCCCGTGCGTCAGCCCCACGCACCGAGGACGTCGGCGATGTCGACCTCCTGGGCGCCACGGTTCCAGGGCATCGCGGACAGGGCCATCCCCATCGCGCACGTGTTGGTCATCGCGGCGACGGTCAGGCCGGAGCCGATCGCGGCGGCGATCCACTTCAGGCGCGGCGAGACGGTCGAGCCCAGCACGCTGGCGGCGACGGCTGATCCGGCCACGAGCCGAACCTGACGCTCGAGCTCCCAGGTCTGCCTGCCCGGTTGACGGGGGCGTCGACGGACTCCCAGCCGGTCATGCCGCCCGCCAGGACACGAAGGCCCGGTAGGCCGGTGGCGGCCAACGCCTGCTCGGCCTGCCCGGCGCGGGCGCCGGAGCGGCACACCAGGACCGTCTCACGTCCGAGACGGTCCGCGAGGTCTGATCGGTGCTCCCGCAGCAGGTCCAGCGGGACGTTGTAGGAGCCGGGGATGTGGACGCTCTCGAACTCCGCGGGGGTTCGTACGTCGATGATGCGCGGCGCGTCGGCTCCGTCCAGGCGATCGCGCAGCTCGGTCGCCTCGATGGCAGCCGGGACGGTGGTACGGACAGCGGTCTGGGGGGTCATGGCGTAGCCCTTCAGTTGGTTGGTTGGTTGGTTCGTCGGTTGATTGCTTGGTTGCTTGGTTGGTCGGTCGTGTCGAGGAGGGTCAGAACACGGCGGGGACGGCCTGCACCGCGGTGTAGACGGCGACGACGAGCAGCAGGGCGGTGAAGGCGGTCTGCAGCCGGTCGGTCCGGACCCGGCAGGCCAGGCGAGCGCCGAACCAGCCGCCGACGACGGCGAACACGCTCAGAGCGGCGACCAGGGCCCAGTCGGGCTGCGCGCCGTGGCCGGCGCGTACGACGAGCGCAGCCGCGGAGGTCATGGTGATGACGACCAGCGAGGTGCCGGCGGCCAGGTTCATGGGCAGGCCCAGGGCCAGCACCAGGGCCGGTACGACGAGGAAGCCGCCGCCGACGCCGAGGAACCCGGTCAGCAGGCCCACCACCGTGGCGGTGACGAGGACCTTCAGGGCCCGCGGGCACGCGCAGGCGAAGTGCGGGCTGAACGTGATGATCGGGTCGTCCAGCTGCGCCCGAGCCGCAGGCGCCTCACCGCGGCCGCCCGACCTCCGGGCACGCACCTGCCGCGTCGCCATGACGCCGGCGACCACGAGCAGCAGCACGGCGAACGCGGCCATCAGCACCGGCCCGGGGACCAGGGCCGAGGCCTTCGCGCCGAGTGCGGCGCCGGCGATGGCCACGACCCCGAAGGTGACGCCGCGGCCCAGCATCAGGTTGCCGGCGCGGTGCGCGGTGACCGCCCCGATCAGGGAGGTCAGCCCGACCACGACCAGCGACCCGGTCGTCGCCTGGCCGGGACCCTGCCCCAGGGCGTAGACCAGGACGGGGACGGCCAGGACCGACCCGCCGCCACCGAGTGCTCCCAGGCTGAGGCCGATGAGCAGCCCGGCGACGGCGGCGACGGCCAGGAGCTCCAGGCTCACGCCGCGTCGGGGCCGACGAGGTGCAGCCCGACCTCCTCGGCGTTGCCGAAGGAGTCGTCGATGGCGACCAGGGGAAGGCCGGCGGCGGCGAGGAACGAGGCGGCGACCGACGCGCGGTAGCCGCCGGCGCAGTGCACCCAGACCTCGCCGGCCGGCACGTCACCGAGCCGCGTGGGGAGCTCGTGGAGCGGGATGTTGACCGCGCCCTGGATGCGGGCCGAGGCGTGCTCGTCGGCACGACGGACGTCGAGGACGGTCACGTCGCGGTGGTGGCGCACCTGGGCGAGGTCGGCGAACGTCGCGGTCTGGAACGACCCCAGCTCGACGCCGGTGCCCTCGACCCAGTCGGCCGGGTCGCCGGTGGCGGCAGCCGCGGGACGGTCGATGCCGATCCGGACCAGCTCGCGCTGGGCGGCGGCGACGTCCGCAGGCGTCTCGCCGAGCAGGGTCACGGGGGTGCCCCACTCGATCAGCCAGCCGAGGTAGGTCGCGAAGCCGCCGTCGATGCCGAAGTTCAACGACCCGGGCACGTGACCGGCGGCGAAGACGGTGCGGTTGCGCAGGTCGACGACCCACTCCCCCGCCTCGATGCGTCGGCGCAGCTCGGCCGGGTCGGCCTGGGCGGGCGTCGAGAGGTCCGGCGCGGACGGGCCGGCGCTGTTGGCCGGCGCCATCTGGGCGTAGTACGCCGGGTAGGCGGCGAGCCCGGCGAGCAGGTCGCGGACGTAGGTCTCCTCGTCCGAGGTCAGCACCGGGTTGGCCGTCTTCTCCTGACCGATGGTCGAGGAGGTGGCGTCGGACTGGGTGGCCGAGCAGAACGACCCGAACCCGTGGGTCGGGAACACCTCGGCGGCGTCGGGGAGGGTCTCGGCCAGCCGGTGGGCCGAGGCGTGCTGGGCACGGACCAGCTCGTCGGTGTGCTCGTGGCCGAGCAGGTCGGGGCGACCGGTCGCACCGAACAGCAGGGAGCCGCCGGTGAACACGCCGATGCTCTCGCCGCTGGCGGCGTCGGCCAGCGCGTAGGACAGGTGGGTGAAGGTGTGGCCGGGCGTGGCCAGGGCGGTGACCCGCATCCGCGGGCCCACCTCGACGACCTCGTCGTCGGAGATCGGGGTGCGCTCGAAGGCGACGTCGTCGGCGCCGTTGACGAGGTACGCCGCCCCGGTGCGCTGCGCCAGCGCGAGCCCGCCGGTGACGTAGTCGTTGTGGATGTGGGTCTCGAAGACGTGGGTGAGGCGGACACCGTGCTCGTCGAGCAGGTCCAGGACCCGGTCGATGTCGCGCTGCGGATCGACGACGAAGGCGACCTCGCCGTCGTGCACGAGGTAGGAGCGGTCACCCAGCGTGGGGGTCTCGATCGGGACGATCGTGAGGTCGGTGGGGGTCGTGCTGCTGGTCATGGTGTCCTCCGAGGAGCGTGGTCGGTGGTGGTCGACAGGTGGTCAGCGGGGGTGGGCGCCGGTGACGACCTCGCGCCCGGAGCGGATCCAGCCCGAGGTGCCGCCGGCGACCGAGTAGGCGTCGAGGCCGCTGGCCACGAGGAGGTCGGTCATCGCGGCGCTGCGGTTGCCCGAGGCGCACACGACGTAGATCGGCGCGGTGCGGTCGAGCTCGGCCAGGCGGTTGCCCAGCTGGCTCATCGGCATCGGCTGCGCGCCGGGCACGTGGGCCTCGGCGTACTCGCTCGGCTCGCGGACGTCGATGACGGCGGCGCCGTCACGCATCGCGGTCTCGAGCTGGTCGAGGGTGATCTCGGGGGTCTGGGTGCTCATCGTCGGCTCCTGCCTCTGGGTGAGGGATACCTAGGGGGGTATCCGTTGTCGATACGTTAACACCCCCAGGGGTATCCATCAAACCGCGCCCCAGACCCCCGCGCGACCTCACCGGAGGACGCTCGAGGTCGACGTGGGACGAGTCCGCCCGGATCACTTCACGGGGCGGAGCACCAGCAGCGGCGGCGGGCTTCCGCGCCCGACTCACCGGCGGTGGCTCGACGACACGAGGACGTCCCTGAGCTGACGGGCCAGCGGCTGCGGCTCGGAGCGGCGCGCTGCGCGGAGTCCCCCAGGTCGCGATGGAGGTGCACCTGGGGGACGCGGGCCGGCGCGTCCGGGTCGGACAGGCAGGTCTTCGGGCGGGCGTTCAGGACCGCGAGCCGGGCCGGGTCGTCCCTGAGGGAGTCTGGAGCCGGTGGCGCAGCTGGCGGGCGGCGTCTCGGGGTCTGACGCGACTACCGCGTCAGGCCAGCGAGAGGAAGAGCTTCTCCATCTTCTTGACGTCGACGCCGTCGATGCCGTCGCCCTCGACCAGGCACTGCTGGAGGCCCGAGGCGACGATGGCGAACCCGGCCCGGTCCAGGGCCTTGGAGACGGCGGCGAGCTGGGTGACGACGTCCTCGCAGTCGCGGCCTTCCTCGAGCAGGCGCAGCACACCGGCCAGCTGACCCTGGGCCCGCTTGATGCGGTTGACGACCGGGGTCATCTTGGTGGGGTCGAGCTCCATCACTGCTCCTGCGGGGTCGTGGTCGGGGAGGTGAGGGCGGCGAGCATGGCGTCCAGTCGCTGCCGTGCATCGGCGGCGACGGTGTCGAGCCCACCTGAGGACGAGAGACCCATCATCGCGTGAGGGTCGAACGCCTCGACCACGGTGGTGTCGGCGTCGACCGAGCGGACCACGACGTTGCACGGCAGCACGGTGGCGATGGAGGGGTCGACCTGGAGCGCCTCGTAGGCCAGCGGAGGTCGGCACGCGCCGAGGATGACCTGGGCCGGGACGTCGACGTCGAGCTTGGCCTTGAGGGTGGCCTTGAGGTCGTTCTCGGTGAGGACGCCGAAGCCCTGGTCGGCCAGGCCCTCGCGGACCTCGGTGACCGCGGCGTCGTACGGCATCGCCAGGGTGGTGGACAGGGTGTAGTCGGCCATCAGGCACTCCTCGGGGTGGTGGACGCGGCCGTGGTGGACGCGGTGGTCGGCCCAGTCTGCTCGTCCTGGTCGGACTCGAGGGCACGCACCGCCTCGATGACCTGCGCGAGCGCCGGGGCGGGGAGCGCTCCGGGCTGCGAGAACACCAGCTGCCCGCCCTTGAACGCCATCAACGTGGGGATCGAGGTGATCTGCGCGGCACCGGCCAGGGCCGCCTCGGCCTCGGTGTCGACCTTGCCGAACACCACGTCGGGGTTGGCCGCGGACGCCTGCTCGTAGACGGGGGCGAACTGCCGGCACGGGCCGCACCAGGCAGCCCAGAAGTCGACCAGGACGATGTCGTTCTCGGCGATGGTGCGCTCGATGTTCGCGGCACCCAGGGTGGTGGTGGTCATCTGGATCTCCTCGTGATGCTCGTCGGCGGGGGCGACTCCACCACCGGTCATCGCTGCAACCAGCATACCCCCTACGGTATTTCCTCCGTAGCCTCGATGCCGCGACCGCGGTCGGTTCGGCGGACTTGGACTGGACGCCTCCTCGGGTGTTACGTTCGCGTCGAGAAGATACCCCTACGGGTATCTGTCTCGCCCACGACCGACCTGCAGCACCCGATCGCACCCTCGAGACCAAGGAGACCCGTCATGTGTCGTCCCGCCACCTGCAAGATCTGCGGCAAGACCACCTGGGCCGGCTGCGGCCAGCACATCGCCCAGGTCAAGGCCACCGTCCCGGCCTCGCAGTGGTGCCCGCGCAAGCACACCGCCGCCGAGCGCGCCGCCGCGGACCGCGGCTCGGGCAGCTTCCTGAGCCGCCTCTTCCGCCGTGGCTGAGACCAGCGGCAGCGCCCGGCACTGGGACACCGTCTACGCGACCAAGGACACCCGCACCGTCTCCTGGCACGAGGACGTCCCCACCACGTCGCTGCGCCTGATCGGTCCCCGGGGGTCCAGGACCAGCGTGGTCGACATCGGCGCCGGCGCCTCTCCCCTGGGCGACCACCTGGTCGCCCAGCGGTGGGAGCACGTGACCCTGCTCGACGTCTCCGACGAGGGCCTCGCCCTCACCCGCGAACGCCTCCGGCAGCACGCTCCGCACCCGGAGCTCGTCGTGAGCGACGTGCTCGACTGGTCTCCGGCCCGGCAGTACGACGTCTGGCACGACCGCGCCGTGCTGCACTTCCTGACCGATCCCGGCGACCGCGCCCGCTACGTCGACCTGGCCGCACGCACCGTGGCGCCGCAAGGACACCTCGTCGTGGGTGGGTTCGCCCCCGACGGACCCACCCACTGCTCCGGCCTCCCCACCGCCCAGCGCTCCGCCCACGAGCTCGCCCTCGAGTTCGCGGAGCACTTCACCCAGGTCGAGCTCGACACCGATACCCACACCACGCCCTCCGGGGCTGAGCAGGCCTTCGCGTGGGCGGTGCTGCAGCGCCGGTGACGAGCACGACCTCGCGGACTGCGCTGCGTCGAGGCCCAGCTCGATCGCTGTCCCCCGAGCCTGGGCCTGCGCTGATCGTCGGGGTCGACGACGCACGCGCCGTGCACGTCGAACGACTCAGCGGGGAGCTCCCCTCCGACTGGCGGGAGCGGGAGGGACCCCGGCCCACCGCGACGATTCGCCGCAGCCCCACGACGGACATAGGATCAGCCCCGGTGCGCCGGGAAGTCTGGTCGGCAATCATGTCGACGACCCCTGAGGAAGCCGCACCGTGCCATCACCGTCCGACCGCCGCCCTGTCCGGGCTTTCGCCCGCGGATCCTTCGCCGAGGCTACACGCGTCACCGAGGTGCTCCGCAAGGAGACCGTCGGAGGCGCGCTGCTGCTCGTCGGCACCGTCATCGCCCTCGTGTGGATCAACTCCCCCGTCGGGGACTCCTACACCGCCCTGCGTGACTTCGAGGTCGGCCCGGCCTCGCTCCACCTCGACCTGTCGTTGGGGACCTGGGCTGCAGACGGACTGCTCGCCATCTTCTTCTTCGTCGTCGGGCTCGAGCTCAAGCGCGAGTTCGTCGCCGGCGACCTCCGCGACCCCGCCCGCGCAGCACTTCCGATCCTGGCGGCGCTCGGCGGCGTCGCCGTACCCGCCGTGATCTACGTGCTGGTCAACCTGGGCACGGGGGGCGGCGCACTCAACGGCTGGGCCATCCCCACCGCCACCGACATCGCGTTCGCCCTGGCCATCCTGGCCATCATCAGCACCCACCTGCCCACAGGACTGCGGACGTTCCTGCTCACGCTCGCCGTGGTGGACGACCTCGTGGCTGTCACCATCATCGCGATCTTCTACACCGCCGACCTCCAGCTCCTCCCCCTCGCCGGCGCCCTGGTCCCCCTCGGCCTCTTCGCCCTCGCCGTGCAACGCCGCATCCGCTCGTGGTGGCTGCTGCTGCCCCTGGCCGCGGCGACCTGGGTCCTGGTCCACGAGTCCGGCGTGCACGCCACCGTGGCGGGCGTGCTGCTCGGCTTCACCGTCCCGGTCATCCGCTCCGCTGCTGCCGGGGGCCCCGACGCCGGCCCTGGTCTCGCAGAACACTTCGAGCACCGCATCCGGCCCATCTCCGCCGGCCTGGCCGTCCCGGTGTTCGCCTTCTTCGCCGCAGGCGTCGAGATCGGCGGCCTCTCCGGCCTGACCGAGTCCCTCACCGACCCCATCGCCCTGGGCATCATCGCCGGGCTGGTGCTCGGCAAGCCCATCGGGATCCTCGGCACCGCCTGGCTCACCGCCCGCTTCACCCACGCCACCCTCGACGACGAGCTGACCTGGCTCGACGTCCTGGGGGTCTCACTGCTCGGTGGCATCGGGTTCACCGTCTCGCTCCTCATCGGCGACCTCGCCTTCGGCGCCGGCAGCACCGCCGACGACCACGTGAAGGTCGGGATCCTCACCGGCTCCCTGGTCGCCGGCCTCCTGGCCGCGGTGCTCGTGAAGTCCCGTGACCGCGTGTACGAGCAGATGGCGGCCGACGAAGCGATCGACGCCGACGACGACGGCATCCCCGACGTCTACCAGCGCGAGCAGGAGGATCGCGATGCCGACCGCTGAGCACGACGCGCCCGCCCCTCCCGGCCGGCTGCTCCCCGCAGCGTCCGGGCCCGGTCGCACCACCACGCTCGAGCCGTGGCAGCCATGACGCCGCCGGAGGCGGTGCGGCACCCGGTGCCGCTGGCCGTGGCTACGGCGGACTTCGCGGCCAAGGCCGGGCTCGTCGTGCTGCTCGTGATGTCGATGATCTTCCCGGAGCTGGGCAACGTGGAGGACAAGGCGGCCGGCCTCCGGGCGGTCGCCTACCCGGCGCTGGCGTTCACCGTTCCCGTGATCTGGTGGGTGTGGTGGCGGGAACGATCCTCCTTCCCCTGGGTCGCCGACCTCATGATCACGTCCACGTGCTTCACCGACACCCTGGGCAACAGGCTCGACCTGTACGACTCCGTGGTGTGGTTCGACGACCTGATGCACCTGATGAACACCGGCCTGCTCACTGCCGCCGTCGTGCTCCTGACCATGCGGCACAGCTCGACCCTGGGCGCCGTCGTCGAGCGCTCACTGGCCTTCGGCGTCACCGCAGCGGTGTCGTGGGAGGTAGCCGAGTACTTCGCCTTCATCGCCAACTCCTCCGAGAAGCGCCACGCCTACACGGACACCCTCGGCGACCTGTCGCTCGGATCCCTGGGCTCGGTCCTGGGGGGCGTCCTGGTCCACCGCCTGTGGCGCCGAGGACTCCTCACCTCAGCGGCACCCCAGCTGGAACCCCGGACCCTGCCACCAGCACCTGAGTTTCCGGCTGTCGCGACGGCCCCCGGCTAGTGGTCAGGACCTAGACCGCACGCTCGAGCACGGAGGCCGGAAGCCGGATGCCGGGCACGAGCTCGGTGAGCATGGTCCGGACACGGCTGTCGAGGTCAGCGACCACGGCGCGTACACCGGCCTCGTCCTGGCCGCCGGGGTCGGCGACGGGCCAGTCGACGTACCGGACTCCCGGGACGTAGGGGCACTCCTCGCCGCAGCCGAGGGTGATGGCCACGGTGCTGGCTGCGATGGTCTCGCGGGTCAGCAGCTTCGGCTGCTCGGCGGAGGTGTCGAGCCCGAGCTTCTCGAGCACGTCGGCGACCTCGGGGTGGATGTGCTCCCCCGGCTGGGTGCCGGCCGAGAGGGCGGTCACCTGGCCGCCGGCGTAGTGCTCGGTGAGGACGCGGCTGATGACGGAGCGGCCGCCGTTGCGGACACAGGCGAAGACGACCTGCGGCACGTGGTTCGTGGCGACCGGATCGGTGGTGGTCATCGGTCGGCTCCAGCGGTGGTGTCGGTCGGGGTGGTCGTGCGTTCGCGGTAGAACCTGCGCGCCCACAGGCTCAGGTAGACGAGTGCGACCAGCGCCGGGACCTCGATCAGCGGGCCGACGACCCCGGCGAGCGCCTGCCCGGAGGTGACGCCGAAGACACCGATGGCCACCGCGATGGCGAGCTCGAAGTTGTTGCCGGCGGCGGTGAAGGAGACGGCCGTGGCGCGCTGGTAGTCGAACCCGAGCGCCTTGGTGAGCAGCATCGAGCCGCCCCACATGAGGGCGAAGTAGACGAGCAGGGGCAGCGCGATGCGAGCGACGTCGAGCGGTCGGGAGGTGATGGTGCCGCCCTGCAGCGCGAACAGGATGACGATGGTGAACAGCAGCCCGTAGAGCGCGGCCGGTCCGATCTTCGGCAGGAACCGGGACTCGTACCAGTCGCGACCCTTGGCCCGCTCCCCCAGCGTGCGGGTGAGGTAGCCGGCGAGCAGCGGGATGCCGAGGAACACCAGCACGGACTTCGCGATCCCCCAGACGGACACGTCGAGCGCGGCCTGCTCGAGGCCGAGCCAGCCGGGCAGGACCTGGAGGTAGAAGTAGCCCAGGACGGCGAAGGCGAGGATCTGGAAGACCGCGTTGATCGCGACCAGGATCGCGGCCGCCTCGCGGTCGCCGCAGGCCAGGTCGTTCCAGATCAGCACCATCGCGATGCAGCGGGCCAGCCCCACGATGATGAGGCCGGTGCGGTACTCCGGAAGGTCGGGCAGCAGCAGCCACGCCAGCGCGAACATCAGTGCCGGGCCGAGCACCCAGTTGAGGAAGATGGACGTGCCCAGCAGGCGCGTGTCGCGGGTGACGTGGCCGAGCTCGTCGTAGCGGACCTTCGCCAGGACCGGGTACATCATGATCAGCAGGCCGATGGCGATGGGCAGCGACACCGAGCCGATCTCGACTGCGGCCAACGCGTCGTCCATGCCGGGCACCAGCCGCCCGAGCAGGAGGCCGACGACCATGGCGACGCCGATCCACACCGGCAGGAACCGGTCGAGGGTCGACAGCTGGTGCAGCACGTCACCGTCGGGTGCGGACGGACGCTTCGTCTCGTTCACGGTGTCGCTCATGCCGGCACCCCGCTCGCGTCACCAGCAGCGGTGAACAGGTTGGCCAGCGCGGCCGTCGCGGCGGGCCGGGCGATGTAGAACACCCAGGTGCCGCGCTTCTCCCGGTCGAGCAGCCCGGCCTCGTGCAGCACCTTGAGGTGGTGGCTGATGGTGGGCTGGGACAGGTCGAAGTAGGGCAGCAGGTCGCACACGCACGCCTCCGCGCCTGCGTGGGAGAGCACGAGGGAGAGCAGACGCAGCCGCGCCGGGTCGGCGATGGCCTTGAGCATCGGCACCACCTGGGCGGCCGCCTCGGAGCTCAGCGGCTCGCGCGAGAGCGGCGTGCAGCACGCCAGGGCCTCATCGAGCGACGACAGGTCGGAGGGCGGAGTGCATGAGTTCGACACGCGTCTATCTTGACATGGATCGATACGGTGCCACCACCGGCATCGAGACCGCGCTGCGGGGAAGCGGCCAGGTGAGAGGTCTCTCATGCAGCACTCACCGGGACCTCATCCGATCCGTGGACCGTCCGTGCGTGCGAGCAACCCTGAGGTCTGGCCGTGACCGCGAGGACGTCTGCGGCTCGCGACTCCCACGCCCGGCCGGCGTCCAGGTGGCGCGGTGACGTCCACTCCCGCGTGGCGACCACACCTGCTCCGCAGGACCGGACGCCGCGGCCTGGCAGGTCCGACCGCGGCCGCGCTGGCGGACGTCGTGCCCCGGCCGGTCCTCGACTGGGTGAGGGGTGTCGTCCCGGACCCACGATGGGTGTCGACACCACCTCAGACGGGCATGGCTCGGGCGCGCGGCCGCGTGGTCCACCAGGTCGCCGACCGCGAGGGCGGCACGTGGTTCCTGAAGATCGAACCGCGAGCGACCGCGTGGGAACGAGAGGTCCGGGCGTACGACAGCTGGGGTCACGTCCCGGCCGGGTCCATGCCTGCCCTGGCAGCCTCCGACGAGACGCTGTCGACCATCCTCGTCAGCGCACTCCCGGGCCTCCCCTCCGACGGCAGCGACCTCGACCACTTCCGACAGGCCGGAGCATGGCTCGCCCAGTTCCACGGCGGCGAGGAGCCGCGGCCTCGGACGAGGTCGATCGCCCAGGCAGGTCGGACGCTCGATGCGATGCACCAGCGCTACCCCGGCGCGGTCGGCGAGGCGGCGTACACGTTCGCCCGCAGCGCCGTCCGGATGCTCGAGCAGCAACCGTCCCTGGAGCCTCTCGACATGCCGAGCCACGGCGACTTCCGCCCTCACAACTGGGTGACGGGCGCGACGAGCACGCTGGGAGTCATCGACTTCGGCGACTCCGGCTGGCACCCACCCACACGTGACCTCGCCGGGCTGTCCTACGCCTGGTGGCAGCGCACCCCTGGCGCCGAGCAGGCGTTCGTCGCCGGCTACGGCCGACCTCTCACCCGCAGCGAGGGCGTCGCTGTCCTCGCCCGCAACTGCCACCGTGCCCTGTTCGACATCTACGAGGGGCACCGCCTGGGAGTACGGCCCAGCATCCGCCGTGGCCGCCGGCGGCTCCGTGCACTGATGGCGGCGTCGTCGGAGACCTGAGGGGTGGTCCGAGGGTGACGGTCACACGGCCGGGGTGGCGGCGAGCCGCTGCCGCTGCAGCCACCGCACGGCCGGGTAGCCGGTGACGAGACCCAGGATGATGCCGACCTGCATCAGGAACCAGAAGCTGCCCTCGGTCGCCGGCGGCATGTACTCGGTGACGTGCAGCAGCAACATCCAGCCGCCCATCCCGACGTCGAACGCCAGGACGGTGACGACGGCAGCGACCGCGGCACGGCCGGGGCCGGTCGTCGCGGCGCCGGCGGGGGTGGCCGCGCGCTCGTAGGCGAACAGCAGCAGCATCGCGATGATCCCGATGACGATGATCATGACCCACAGGTCGATGCCGGCGATCGTCAGGCCCGAGAGCAGCACCAGCGGTACGCCGACCAGGTGGGCGACCGCCGAGGCACCGCCACCGGGCAGCCCCGCCACGGCCGCCGAGGTCGTCGCGTCGTCCCGTCCGCGGCGGCGGTGGAGCGGCACCGCGAACGGGCCCAGGTAGAGACCCGAGGCCACCCAGACCAGCTCGCTCGCGACCGAGGCGTGCCGGCGCCGGTCGCGACGGACGTCGAGCGCGATCCACGCGGCAGCGGCCACGGACAGGGCGATGTAGATCCACGCCACCGGCGTCACCCAGTCGGGCACCCGGTCGACCATCTGCATGTCCACGGTCCTGCACGCTCCCGGTGTCGAGGTACGGCGCGCGGTGGCGAGCCAGGGCAAGGGTGCCAGGCCGGCCCACCCCGCCGGGCCGTCCACCACGCGCGGGCGGTCAGCCGGCGGGAGCGACGGTGCGGCGCATCACGGTGTTCTTCAGACCCTTGGGACGCACGAACTCGAAGCCGCAGCGCTCGTACATCGCCCGGGTGCCGTTGTAGAGGAACGACGACGACACCCTCTTCTCGCCCGGCACGTGCGGGTATCCCTCGACCACGCCGCCGCCCTCCCGGGCGATGAGGTCGAGGGCGCCGAGGAGCGCCGTCTCGGCCAGTCCGCGTCTGCGGTGACGCTTGTCGACGAAGATGCAGGTGACGCGGTAGTCGGGCACCAGGTCCGCCTCGGCGTCGTACTGCTTGCGGTGGTGGATGTTGGGAAGCTCGGCCGGCGTGCCGTACTCCGCCCACGCCACCGCCTCGTCGCCGTCGACGACCAGGGCGGCGTGCGCCACGCCGCACTCGACGTAGCGCTTCTTCTCGGCGCGGCTGCCCTCGGCACCCGGCGCCCGGTCCTCGCTGTCGGGGTGGAACCACGTGCACCAGCAGCCGCCGAAGATGCCGTTGTGGCGCAGCACCATGGCATCGAACATCGGCCACGTCTGGGGCGCGAGCGGGACGATCCGGAGCTCCTCGTTGGTCAGGGCCATGGGGCACGCTAGCAACCAGGACGCCCACCTGCCGGCTCACACGGGGAGGACCCGGGTCCCATCCGATGCGCTGTCGGTGACGAACCACCAGTCATGACCCCGACCGCCACCCCGCGTGACCGCGTGCGCCGAGCGGCCCCGGCCGACCGGCTGCTCTCCGTGCCCGAGGCCATGGACGCGGTCTTCGGGGGCGAGGCGTGTCGCATGGTCCGCCCGGACGGCCGGGAGACGACCGTGGACACCGCCCTGTGGAGCGGCCGCCCCTCCCCGTCCGACGAACGGTTGTTCCTCGACCCGTGCGAGGGCCCGACCATCGACGTCGGGTGTGGACCGGGCAGGCTGGCCGGTGGCCTCACCGACCGCGGGGTCGTGACGCTCGGGACCGACATCTCACGGACCGCGGTCGAGCAGACCCGCGCCCGAGGGGCCGCGGCGCTCCGCCGCGACGTCTTCGGCGCGTTGCCCGCCGCCGGGAGGTGGCGCCACGTGCTCCTCGCCGACGGCAACATCGGCATCGGCGGCAGCCCGGTCAGGCTGCTGCGTCGCGTCCGGGAGCTGCTCCGACCGACGGGCACGGCCCTCGTCGAGCTGTCGCCGAGCGACACCTCCCGCGTCCACGAGGACGTCCGTCTCCGCGTCAGCGGGCGGCTCTCCCAGCCGTTCGCGTGGGCCACCGTCGGGTCGAGCCGCATCCCCGGCCTCGCCACCGCGGCCGGGCTGCGCGTCGTCTCGGTCGACGAGGTCGACGGCCGCGCCACCGCCACGCTCAGCCCGGTGTGACGCGACCCGCGCGAACGGCCTCCGGCGTACTGGGTACTCGATGCGCATGGACGAGGACGAGGCACGCAAGCTGCTGGCACAGGAGCGCGACGAGGTCGAGGGGCTGCTGCGTCAGCTCGGACGTGACGAGGACGAGGTCCGGCCCGACGACGTGAACGACCCGGGCGACGCCGGCGACTCGGTCGACGCCGCACAGCCCATCGAGCAGGAAGAGCGCGACGACGCCGTCGAGGCCGGGCTGCGCGACAAGCTCGCCGCCATCGACCGTGCGGAGCAGCGCCTCGCCGAGGGCACCTACGGCCGCTCGGTGCTCAGCGGCGACCCCATCCCCGACGCCCGGCTCGAGGCGCAGCCCACCGCCGAGCTCACCGTCGAGGAGGCCGAGGCACAGTCGCGCTCGTAGCCCGGCCCGAGGGGCGCTCGCCCTAGAGGATCGGACGCCCGCCCGTCACCGCCACGCGGGCGCCGGAGACGTAGCCGGCCTCGTCGGAGGCCAGCACCACGTAGAGCGGTGCCAGCTCGACGGGCTGGCCCGCTCGGGGAGCCACGCTATTCACCCGGGTGCCCCGACAGCCCGGACGCAGGTGCGTGCGCCGCGTCCGCACCTTCGTTCCCCGGCACCCACCGGGAACGAGCCGGTCGCTACCGCACCTGGCCCCACACGTGGGGCCAGCGGCCACGCACGGCCTCACCCTCGGGCACCGGCTCCAGGACGTTGCCCGCCGTGGGCGGGGTGTCCCGGCCGTCGAGCCCCATCCGGGCCATCAGCGGCGTGACGAGCGCGTCGAACACCCCGGGCAGCAGCCGGAAGCCCGCGACCATCACCGGGTTGCCGAAACCCACGTCCTTGTCACGACGGGCGCGGTCCAGGGCGGCGACGCACGCCTGAGCGACCTTCTCGGGCGTCGTGACCGGCGGGGGCGGGTTGCCGTGGTGACCGACCCAGGTCGCGGCCAGGTCGTAGATCGGGGTGTCGACCCCACCCGGCGAGACCAGGGAGACCTCGACGCCGGGCAGGCTCCGCGCCTCGATCTGCAGCGCCCGAGCCAGGCCGGCCACGCCCCACTTGCTGGTGGCGTACGGCGACATCCACGGCGTGGACATCTTGCCGAGCACCGACCCCAGCAGCACCAACGAACCGCCCCGACGCTCCTCGAACAGCCGGACGGCGGCCCGGGCGACGTTGGCCGTGCCGACCAGGTTGGTGCGCAGCACGCCCTCGAACACCTCGGGCGGCACGTCGTGGAACCGCCCGTACGCCGCCACACCGGCCGCGTGGACCACCCCGTCGAGCCCGCCGTACGCCGCGAACGCAGCCGCGAACGTCGCCTCCACCGCCTCGTGGTCGCCGACGTCGGTGGGCAGCACCAGGGTCTCGGAGGCGCCACGGGCGGTGCACTCGCGCGCGACCTCGTCCAGCACCCCCTCCGACCGGGAGACCAGCACGAGGCGGGCACCCTCGGTCGCCAGCCGGTGGGCGGTGGCGCGGCCGATGCCGGACGAGGCGCCCGTGACCAGGACGCGACGTCCCCGGCCCGTCACGGCTGGAGCACCACCTTGATGCAGCCGTCCTGCTTCTTCTGGAAGATGTCGTAGCCGTGCGGAGCCTGCTCGAGCGGCAGGTGGTGGGTGGTCAGGTCGAGGGTGCCGAGCGGGTCGGCGTCGTCGAGGACCGCGGGCATGATGTCGTCGATCCACCGCTTCACGTGGCACTGGCCGAAGCGCATCGTGATGCCGCGGTCGAACATCTCCATCATCGGCATCGGGTCCACCTCGCCGCCGTACACGCCGCTGACGGAGACGGTGCCGCCGCGGCGTACACCCTTGATGGCGGCGTGCAGCGCGCCCAGCCGGTCGAGCGCCATCTTGTCGGCCATCGGGGCCGCGACCGCGTCCGGCAGCGCCCCGACGATGCCGTGCGCCAGCTTGCCGAACGGCGAGTCGTGCGCCTCCATGCCGACCGCCTCGACCACCCCGTCCGGACCGCGCCCGTCGACCAGCTCGATCAGCGCTGCCCCCACGTCGTCGACGTCGGAGTTGTCGAGCGTCTCGATGCCGTGACGCTGGGCCATGGCGAGCCGCTCGGGCACCCGGTCGATGCCGATCACCCGGGAGGCGCCGAGGTGCTTGGCGATGCGGGTCGCGAACTGGCCGACCGGACCGAGGCCGAACACCGCGACGGTGCTGCCCTCCTGCACGTCGGCCCACTTCACGGCCTGCCAGGCCGTGGGGATGATGTCGGAGAGGAACAGGAAGCGCTCGTCGGGCTCGTCGGAGGGCACCGGGATCGGGCCGAACTGGGCCTGCGGGACCCGGAGGTACTCCGCCTGGCCGCCGGGCACCGCGCCGTAGAGGTCGGTGTAGCCGAACAGGGTCGCGCCCTTGCCGGTCTTCCGGTTCTGCGTCGTCTCGCACTGCGCCATCAGCCCGCGGGTGCACATCCAGCAGTGGCCGCAGGAGATGTTGAACGGCACCACCACCCGATCGCCGGGCTTGACGTGGGTGACCTCCGGGCCGACCTCCTCGACGATGCCCATGGGCTCGTGACCGAGGACGTCGCCGGTGTGCAGGAACGGGCCCAGCACCTCCATCAGGTGGAGGTCGGAGCCGCAGATCGCCGAGGAGGTGACCTTGACGATCGCGTCGGTGGGCTGCTCGATGCGCGGGTCGGGGACGTCGTCCACCCGCAGGTCGCGCTTGCCGTGGAAGGTGAGAGCTCGCATGGTGACCTCCGTGTCGTGGGCACCTCCTGTTCCCGAAGTCGCCGGCAGCACTCGGTACCGCACGGCAGGTGATGCCTTGCGCTGTGGACGACCGCGGCACGACCCAGCGAAGGCGGCCGATGCACCCCGCCCTCCGAGCCCAGGATCAACCGCGATGACGGTGACGACGCTGGCCGCGACCGCCGCCTGCTACTGGGCCTTCCTGTCCTACGGCCCCACCTGAGCGTCGGGCTCGACCGTCCCGCTGCCGGCGGCGGAGGTCGTGCGCACACCGATCGAGCGGGCCGGCTCGGCGGCGACGGGGTCTACGGTGGACCCACCCGTGACACGTCCTCCGAGGGGTCGGCGTCCACGTCACCCCGAGCCGCCGGAGGCACCATGACACCGTCGCTGGAACGTCTCAGCGCCGGGCTCCGGGCAGCCGTCGACGGCGCCGAGCCGGGGCTGGAGGCCGCCAACGACCTCTGCTCGGCCTGCGTCGAGCTGCTCGGCATGGACGGTGCCGCCGTCTCGATGATCTACGAGGGCGTCTCGCGCGGCACGTTCGGAGCCAGCGGCGAGGACGGGCGCCGCCTCGACGAGTACCAGTTCACCTTCGGCGAGGGACCCTGCCTGGACGCCGTGACCCACCGCCGGTCCGTCCTGGCCCCCGACCTGGACGCGCCGACCGAGACCCGGTGGCCGCTGTTCAGCGACGCCGCGCTGACCGACGGCGTGCGCGCCGTCTTCGCCCTCCCGATCATGATCACCTCCGCGTGCGTCGGCGCGCTCGACCTGTTCCGCGCCGAGCCCGGCGAGTGGCACGGCGAGCAGGCCGCGGGTGCCGCCCTCGCCGCGCGCCTCGCCTCGCAGCCGCTGCTCGACCTGCTCTCGGCCGACCACGCCGGGGACGAGGAGCCCCGACCGCACGAGCGGGGCACCGTGACGGCCGCCGACATGGACCGCGTCGAGGTCTACCAGGCCACGGGCATCCTCATCGCCCAGCTCGACGTCGACGCGGCCGAGGCCGCCGTGAGGCTGCGGGCCCACGCGATGGCCACCGGCCAGACCGCCAGCGAGGTCGGCATCGCGATCATCGAACGGCGACTCCTCCTCGAGCGCGACGGCGGCCGGGGCCATCGAGCTGGAGGTCCGGCATGACCGACCACCCCGACCACGACCACCCCCACACCGACCATCGCGAGCAGGACGTCATCCGCGCGTTCGTGGGGCTCTCCCACGAGCTGGTGGACGACTACGACGTCCTCGAGATGCTGGCCCAGCTGACCCGCAGCTGCGCCGACCTCCTCGACGTCAGCTCGGCCGGCCTGCTGCTGGCCGACGGCCAAGGCGTCCTGCACCTCGCCGCGACGTCGTCCGAGAGCACCCGCCACCTCGAGGTGTTCCAGCTCCAGCGCGACCAGGGACCCTGCCTGGACTGCTACCGGACCGGGCAGACCGTCGTGGCCGAGGACCGCGACGAGATGCGACGCCACTGGCCCGAGTTCGCCCGGGCGGCGGAGCTGGTGGGCTTCGAGTCGGTGCACGCGCTGCCCATGCGGCTGCGAGACCACGCCCTCGGCACGGTCGGCCTCTTCGGGGAGCACCCGGGTCGCCTCGGCCAGGACGACCTCGACCTCGCCCAGGCACTCGTGCACGTGGCCAGCGTGGCGATCGTCAACGAGCGCTCGGCCCTGGACCGGGACGCCGTCAACGACCAGCTGCAGCACGCGCTGACCAGCCGCATCGTCCTGGAGCAGGCCAAGGGGGTGGTCGCCGCCGCCGGCGAGCTCGACATGGAGGACGCGTTCCACGTCCTGCGTCGCTACGCCCGCGACCACGGACGCCGGCTCAGCGACGTCGCCGCCGAGGTCGTCGGGCGCCGGCTGCGGGGCCCCGTGGTCCTCGCCCACGCCCGCGAGGTCGGGATCCTCCCCCACTAGCGGCCGCCTGGACCGGGGTCGGCGGGCGGCGTACGGTCCTGGGTGTCGCCCGAGACCCCGGCGGCGCCCGCCCACGGTGCCTGTCCTGAGGAGTCCCTGCGATGAACGACCCGCTGCGCGCCCGCGCGCCCCTGACCGAGGACGCCTCGGTCACCACCATCCGTGGTCTGCTCGACGACGTGGTCGAGCTCGAGCGCGAGGTCGCGCGGCTCC
Organism: Nocardioides aurantiacus; assembly: GCF_003752505.1. NCBI lineage: Bacteria > Bacillati > Actinomycetota > Actinomycetes > Propionibacteriales > Nocardioidaceae > Nocardioides > Nocardioides aurantiacus. Next base: position 2,801,802 of record NZ_RKHO01000001.1, read on the forward strand.
GCGACGCGCTCGCCGTGCTCACGTCGGTGGAGCGGGCGACCGGCATGCTGATGCTCGCCTACGGCTACGGGCCCGACCGCGCCGTCACGGTGCTGCGCGCCTGGGCCACCGACCTCGGCGCGAGCCCGCAGTCCGTCGCGCAGAGCATGGTCGAGGCCGTCGACACCGCCGTGGAGACCGACGCCACGCCGGGCCGGTGGTCGACGGCGGTGCCCGCCCAGCGGCTCCCGGGCCAGTAGCACCGCGCGGAGCGCTTGACCACGATGACGAGACTGGCCCCATGACCACCGTCTCGCGCACCTTCACCGTCACGCCCCCGCCCCCGGTGGTCCTGGACTACCTCCGGGACTTCTCCCACGCCGAGGAGTGGGACCCCGGCACCGTCTCCTGCACCCGCGACGACTCCGGCCCGGTGCGCGTGGGGAGCACCTGGCACAACGTCTCCAAGATCGCCGGTGTCTCGACCGAGCTGACCTACGAGCTCGTCAGCGCCACCGACGACACGATCGAGCTCGTCGGCACCAACGAGACCGCGCGCTCCACCGACACCATCACGGTCGTCCCCCACGGCAGCGGCAGCCAGGTCACCTACCAGGCCGTCATCGAGATGTCGGGCGCCGCCAAGCTCGCCTCGCCCCTGGTGAAGCTGGTCTTCGAGAAGGTCGGCAACGACACCGAGGACGACATGGTGCGGGTGCTCGACGCCCTGGCCTGAGACCTCGCCGACCGGAGGCGCGTACGGCACAGTGTCGGCATGCGCACCACCACCGGCGTCGTGTTCCGACCCCAGTCACCCCCGGAACGGCTGCGGGAGGTCGTCGAGGCGGCGGACGCCGCCGAGGCGGTCGACGAGCTGTGGCTGTGGGAGGACTGCTTCCTGGAAGGCGGGCTGACCGCCGCCGCCGCGGCCCTGGCGTGGTCGTCACGGGTGCGGGTCGGGATCGGCCTGCTGCCGGTGCCGCTGCGCAACCCGGCGCTGGTGGCGATGGAGGTCGCGACGCTGGCACGGCTCTTCCCCGACCGGTTCGTGCTGGGGCTCGGTCACGGGGTGCTCGACTGGATGGCCCAGGTCGGCGCCCGCGCGCCCTCCCCCATGACGCTGCTGCGCGAGCACACCTCGGCGGTGGTCGCGCTGCTCGCCGGCGAGCGTGTCACCGTGTCCGGCAGCTACGTGCAGCTCGACGACGTCGCCCTCGACTGGCCACCGGAGCGGCTGCCGCGCCTGCTGCTCGGGGCGCGCGGACCCCGGACGGTCGCGCTCGCGGGCGAGCTCACGGACGGGGTCCTGCTCGACGCGGTGGCGGGACCCGACGAGGTGGCCCGGGCGCGGGAGACGGCCCAGGAGGCCCGGCGGCTCGCCGGCCGGGAGGGTGAGGTGCACGTGGCGGCGTACACCCAGGTCGGCGCAGCCGAGGTCTCGGCGGACGCCGTGGCCGAGCGCGTCGCCCTGCTCGCCGCCGCCGGCGCGGACACGGTGGTCCTGCAGTCCGACGCCGACGACCCCGATCCGCTGCGGCTGGTCTCGGCGCTGGAGGGCTGAGGGGCGAGCGCCCTACCCGGCCGCCGGATCACCGGTATGGGCGACCTCGTGCCCGGGTACAGCGACAGCACAGCCATGACACCCCAGGAGGCACCCACCCGTGGACGGTCCTGACGAGGCACACCTGCGACCCGACGGCGTCAGCGACGCCACGGTCGAGGCGGTCGACACGCTCACCCGCGCCCTGGAGACGATGGAGGTGGCGCGCGGCCACCTGCTGCAGTTCCACCGCCTCACCGGCACCGGCGACACCCAGCTGCGCCAGGCGGTCGACCAGCTGCGCCACGCCGGTCACGACGAGGTCGCCGACCGGCTCGAGCACGACCTGGTCGGGCGCAACGTCATCGAGGGCAGGTGGACCTTCCAGGTCGTCGAGGAGTACGACGACACGTTCTTCTCGGCCTGGCGGACCCTGGAGCGCGAGACCCGCGAGGAGCTCGTCCAGGGCCGTCGGCACCTGCTGGAGTCGGAGATGAAGGAGTCGCACCGCACCCACGGGCTGCGGCACCACGAGTCGCGCCCGCCGGAGCAGTGACCCCGGGACCCAGGTCGGCGAGACCGGCATCACGACCAGCCAGCGAGACCGACCGTGAACACCAGCGCCGGACCTGCACACCATGGAGGCATGAGCGACACGGACCACGACCTGGCCGCCCTGCCCGACATCGGCGCGCTCCCTGCACCGACCCTGCACCGGGTGGGTGAGCTGGGCCGCAGCCTGCGCATCCCCGCCGACTGGACGCCGATCCACCAGTCCGAGCCCGCCGACAAGGCCTACCTCGTGCTGAGCGGCCACCTCGACGTGGTGCGCGACGGCGAGCGCGTCGCCCGGCTCGGACCCGGGTCGCTCGCCGGCGAGATGGGGCTGGTCGACCACCGGTTGCGCAACGCCCGCCTCACCACGACCGACCCGGTGCGCGTGCTCGCCTGGACCAAGGAGGACTTCGCCCGGCTGCGCCGCGACCTCCCCGACTTCGACGAGCACGTGCGGCACGTCGCGCAGGACCGTCACCGCGACAACGCCTCCTAGCGCGGGCGCCCGGGGCCGACCGGGACCCTGGTGGCGGTCTCGAAGTCGACCTGACTGATTGACTTTGCTGCGCGACCCACGCCAGCATGGTGATCGTGGTGACCGAGCGGCCCGGACCGAGCACCGTCGACGTCGTCAGCCTCCGCGAGGCGACGAAGGCGTGGTTCCTGATCTCGCTCCAGACGTTCGGCGGTCCCGCGGGCCAGATCGCGGTGATGCAGCGCACCCTGGTCGAGGAGAAGCGCTGGATCGGCCAGCAGCGGTTCCTGTTCGCGCTGTCCTACTGCACCCTGCTCCCCGGCCCGGAGGCGCAGCAGCTCGCGACGTACGTCGGGTGGCTGCTCAACGGCGTCCGTGGCGCCCTGGTCGCCGGCATCCTGTTCGTGCTGCCGGGGGTCGTGGCGCTCCTGGTGCTCTCCGGTGTCTACGTCGCCTACGGCGACACCACCCTCGTCGAGGCGCTCTTCCTCGGCCTCGGCCCCGCGGTCATCGCCATCGTGCTCCAGGCCGTGATCCGGGTGGGGAGGAAGGGGCTGACCCACCCCGTGTTCGTGGCCCTCGCCGTGGCCTCGTTCGTCGCCCTGACGTTCTTCGCCGTCCCCTTCCCCGTCGTCGTGCTCACGGCCGGGGTCGTGGGCTGGGTGGTCGGCCGGGCCCGACCGGACCTGGCCGGCTCGTCCGGCAGCTCCGCCGCCGCCGACGACGGCCCCCCGCCGCTGGTCCCCGACGACGCCCTGCACGCCGAACGCCCCTCGACCCGGCGCTCGGCCGTGGTGCTGGTCGTCGGGCTGACGCTGTGGGCCGCCCCCGTCGTCGCGGCGGCGCTCGTCCTGGGACGCAGCAGCACCCTGGTCGACCAGGGCGTCTTCTTCTCGGGCGCCGCGGTGGTCACCTTCGGCGGCGCCTACGCCGTCCTGGCGTACGTCGCCCAGCAGGCGGCCGACGTCTACGGCTGGCTCGCTCCCGGGGAGATGGTCCGCGGCCTGGCACTGGCCGAGACCACCCCCGGACCACTGATCATGGTCGTGCAGTTCGTCGCGTTCCTCGGCGCCTACCGCGACCCCGGCACCCTCGACCCGTGGGTCGCCGCCGTCCTGGCCGCGCTGCTGACCACCTGGGTCACCTTCGTGCCGTGCTTCCTGTTCATCCTCCTCGGGGCGCCGTACGTCGAACGCCTGCGCCACAACCGCACCCTCGCCTCCGCCCTGACCGGCATCACCGCCGCCGTGGTCGGCGTGATCGCCAACCTGGCGCTCTACTTCGCCCTGCACACGCTGTTCGAGGAGACCCGCCGCGTCACCACGGGACCGCTCGCCCTCGAGCTCCCCGTGGTCGGCACCCTGCAGTGGGCTGCGCTCGCCGTCACGGTCCTCGGCTGCCTGCTGATCTTCCGGCGCGGCTGGTCGGTCCTGCGCACGCTCGGGGCCTGCACGCTGGTCGGCGCGGCGCTGCACCTCGCCACCGTCGCGGCCTGACGCTCGGGGCTCGCCGACGCCGCCCGCGCGGCTGAGGCCACGAGGGTGTGGGACGCTCCCTGCCACGCAGCGACCGTCGAGCCCAGGAGTGGTGTGGCCCAGTCCGAGGGGAGTGCTCCCCGCCCGTCCGACGACCCGACGTCGCGACCCCGGGACCCCCGGATGTGGCCGTTGTACGCCGCGGGCTTCACCACCGCGTTCGGCGCCCACGCCGTCGCGGCCAGCCTGGGCACCTCCGACGACCTCGCCGGCTCGCTGCTGACGCTCGGCCTCCTGCTCGCGCTGTACGACGGCGCGGAGGTGCTGCTCAAGCCGCTCTTCGGCACGCTGGCGGACCGGGTCGGCGCCCGGCCCGTCCTGCTCGCCGGGCTGGTGGGCTTCGCGCTGGCCTCGGCCGCCTTCGTGGTCGCCGACGACCCCGCCTGGCTCTGGGTCGCCCGGCTCGGCCAGGGCGCGGCGGCCTCCGCCTTCTCACCGGCCGCCTCCTCGCTGGTGGCGCGTCTCAACCCGGCGGCGCGGCGCGGCAGCGCCTTCGGCTCCTACGGCTCGTGGAAGAGCGTCGGCTACACCCTCGGGCCGCTGCTCGGCGGCGTCCTGATCCTCGGCGGCGGGCTGCGGCTGCTGTTCGGCGTCACCGCCGTGCTCGGGCTGGTGGTCGCGGCGTGGGCGTGGCGCGTCGTGCCCCCCGTGCCGCCGCTGCCGCGCCGGCGCCAGACCGTGCTCGACCTCGCCCGGCGGCTCACCGACCGCGCCTTCCTCGCCCCGACCTCGGCGCTGGCGGGCGCCACCGCGGCGCTCTCGGTCGGGGTCGGCTTCCTGCCGGTGACCGGGGCGGCCGCCGGTCTGGGCCCCGTCGTCACCGGTGCCGCGGTGTCGGTGCTCGCCGCCACCGCCGCGGTGGTGCAGCCCCGCGCCGGACGGGCGCTGGACGCCGGGAGCCTCACCTCGCGGACCGGGCTCGTGGTCGGGCTGCTGGTCACCGCGGCCGGCCTGCTCGCGGCCCTGCTGCCCGGGCTCCTCGGCGTGCTCCTCGCGGCGGTGCTGATCGGCACCGGCACCGGCCTGATCACGCCGCTGGGGTTCGCGGCCCTCGCGGCCTCGACCCCGGAGTCACGCCTCGGCCAGACCATGGGGACCGCCGAGCTGGGCCGCGAGCTCGGCGACGCCGGCGGCCCGCTGCTGGTGGGGGGCGTCGCGACGCTGGCGTCGCTCGACCTGGGCTACGCCGCGCTGGCGGTGGTGCTCGCCGTCGGCCCGCTCGTGCTGCTGGGCCGACGCGCGACCGGGCGCGTGGGCTAGGGCCTCAGCCGGTCGGCGCGGCCCCGGCCGCGCCGAGGTCGAGCGGCACGGCCGGATCGATCTCGAGACCGATCTGGCGCAGCACCCCGTCGAGCACCGACCAGATCCACCCGGCGAGCAGGTCGACCATCTCGTCGGTCTCCAGGCCGCCCGGGTCGCCGACCCAGCGGGCGGCGGCCGCGTCGACGAAGCCGACCAGCCCGAAGGCGAGCGGCTGGGTGACGCGGGCGTCGAGGCCGACCGCCTCGACGTACTCGTCGAGCAGGCGGATCAGCAGGTGGGAGATCAGCCGCTTGACGTCGTTGACCACGTTGTCGCCGGCGGGCGTGGCCACGGAGTGGCGCACGAGGTAGAGGTAGAGCTGCTGGTTCTCGGTCAGCCAGCCCAGGTGCGTGGTGACCGCGGTGCGGATGATGTCGCGCGGGCTCGCCGACACGTCCCAGACCGGGGCGAGCGCCTCGAGGATCATCGTCTCGGCGCGCTCGGCGATGGCCGCGTTGAGCGCGTTGGCGCCGCTGAAGTGCCGGTAGAGCCGGGTGCGCGCGACGCCGGCCTCGGCCGCGATCTGCTCGGTCGAGACGTCCGCGCCGTGCTCCTTGATCGCCACCAGCGCGGCGTCGACGAACTCCGCGCGGCGCCGCTGCTGCTGGCCGCTCCACCGGGCGGCGCGGCCGTCGGTGACGCGGCCGTCGACGGGATCCACGGGCGAGGGCGGCACAGCCGGAGGTTACCCGGCTCACACCCGACCGCCCTGTCCAGATACGGGTACGCGCTGTACCGTCTAGGTTGCAGTGACGTCGTGTACCACCTACCTCTGGGAGCCCGCATGACCACGCTCACCCCCTCGCCCGCCTCGTCGACCGCCGACACCCGGGACGCCTCGCAGCGGCTCCTGGACTCCTCGGCGGCGCTGTCCTACGACCCCGCCACCGAGGTCGACTGGGACACCCCGCTCGACCCGGGCCACTACGGGCTGAACCCGGAGTGGAGCACGCTCTACGGCACGGGGCTGTGGGAGGAGATGAGCGAGGCGCAGCGGGTGACGCTGACCCGGCACGAGGTCGCCTCGATCATGAGCACCGGCATCTGGTTCGAGATGATCCTGCAGCAGATGGTGCTGCGCGACCAGTACTGCACGGACTACGCGGCGTCGGACTTCCAGTTCGCGCTGACCGAGATCGCCGACGAGTGCCGGCACTCGATCATGTTCGCCCGCGCCTGCTCGACGATGGGCATCCCGGCGTACTTCCCGACCAAGGCGAGCATCCGGCTCGGCCGCGGCTTCAAGGCGCTGGCCAGCGCCGAGGTCGCCTACGGCGGGATCCTCGTCGCCGAGGAGGTCCTCGACGTGATGCAGCGCGACTGGATGCGCGGGGAGCAGGTGCTGCCGATCGTGCGCACGACGAGCAAGATCCACGTCGTCGAGGAGTCGCGCCACATGAAGTTCGCACGCCAGGAGATGCGCGAGCGCATCGCGGGCGCGCGCCCCGCGCGCCGCAAGACCTCCGCCCTGGTGATCGCCGTCGCCGCGCACCTGATCGTGTCCAACATGGTCAACGACGGGGTGTACGCCGCGGCGGGGCTCGACCCGGAGCGCGCGCTCGCGGAGGCCAGGGCCAACGAGCACCACCACACCCTGATGCGGTCCAGCTGCGCCCACCTGATGGAGTTCCTCGACGAGCTGGGGCTGCTGACCAAGCCCGCGCTGCGGCTCTACCAGCGCGTCAGCATGGTCTGAGGCGCAGGTGCCGTACGCCATCACGCAGTCCTGCTGCAGCGACGCCTCCTGCGTCTCGGTCTGCCCGGTCAACTGCATCCACCCCACGCCGGACGAGCCCGACTTCGGGACGACCGAGATGCTCTACGTCGACCCACGCGCCTGCATCGACTGCGGCGCCTGCGCCGACGCGTGCCCGGTCGACGCGATCTTCCCGACCGAGTCGCTGCTCGACGGTCCCGACGCGGCGTACGTCGAGCTCAACCGGGCCCACTACGACGACACCACCGCACCCGACGACGACGACCGCGGCTGGAGCGCGCCGACCTTCCCGGTCGCGCTCGAGCCCCACGCCGCCCGCCTGCGGGTGGCGGTGGTCGGCACCGGCCCGTCCGCGAGCTACACCGCCTCCGCGCTGCTCACCACCAGCGCCGAGGTGACGATGCTCGACCGGTTGCCCGTGGCGGGGGGCCTGGTGCGGTTCGGCGTCGCGCCCGACCACGGCAGCACCCGCGCCGTCGCCGACCGGTTCGCGACCGTGTTCGGCAACCCGCGCCTGGAGATGTGCCTGGGCGTGGAGGTCGGCCGCGACGTCACCCACGCCGAGCTGCTCGAGCACCACGACGCGGTGGTGTACGCCGTCGGCGCCGCCGCCGACCGCACGCTCGGGGTGCCCGGCGAGGAGCTGCCCGGCAGCCTGCCCGCCCGGCGGTTCGTCGGGTGGTACAACGACCAGCCCGAGGTGCCGGCCGACCTCGTCGAGCTCGACCTCGGCTCCCCCGCCCGGGCCGTGGTGGTGGGCAACGGCAACGTCGCCCTCGACGTGGCCCGGCTGCTGCTCACCGACCCCGAGGAGCTGGCCGCGACGCCGATCGCCCGGCACGCCCTGGCGGCGCTGCGCCGCAGCACCGTGCGCGAGGTCGTCCTGGTGGGTCGACGGGGTCCCCACGACGCGGCGTACTCGCTCTCGGAGCTGCGGCCGCTGCTGGCGCGCGACGACCTCGACGTGGTCGTCGACGGCGACGCCGCCACGCTCGCGGCCGTCGCCGACGCGGAGCCCGGCAGCAAGGCGGCCGCGCTGCAGGGCCTGCCCGTCGGCCGGCTCGACGCGGCCGCACCGGTGGGCGGCCGCCGGCGCCTGGTGCTGCGCTTCGGCTCCGTGGTGGAGCGGGTCGACGGGCCGGGCCGGGTGGCCTCGGTGCGACTGACCGGCGGCGGCGAGCCCGTCGACCTGCCGACCGGGCTGCTGCTCCGCTCGGTGGGCTACCGCAGCGAGCCGGTCGCCGGGCTGCCGTTCGACGCCGGGACCCACACCGTGCCCCACGACGCGGGGCGGGTCGTCGATCCCGCCAGCGGGACGCCCGTCGCCGCGGCGTACGTCGTGGGGTGGGTCAAGCGCGGACCGCGCGGCGGTATCGGCTCCAACCGGGCCGACGCCTCCGAGACCGTCGCCTCGCTCGTCGCGGACGCCAACGCCGGCCGGATCGGGGCGGGGCGGGGCTCGGCGCGGTCGTTCCGGCGCCTGCTGCGCTCGCGCCGCTGACGCCGCGGGTCAGTCCCCCCGCTCGAGGCGCTCACCGCGCAGTGCCTGCTCCTGCGTCCGCCAGGACCGGCCGGTCCACCAGCGGTGCCGGCGCGGATCCTCGGGGTCGCGGTACCACCCGGGTTGGTCCGGGGACGGATCGGGCGGCGGAGCGGACATCCCGCAGGACATGCCCGGGTCGTGGGGTCGCGAAACGCAGGTGAGACGGGCGCCACGCACCCGCACGAGGGGGCCCGGGCCCCCGGCGCCGGACGGCGGCGGGGGCCCGGGGGGCCGGGTCAGCCGTGGTGAAGACCCGACCCGCTCTCACCCCCGGTGGCGGCGCGCTCAGCGCACCCGCGTCACCGGGGTCGTCTCCGACCGCGCGAGCGCCTGCTCCGCGAGCACCCACCCGTAGGACGGCCAAGTCCCGTCGTCGTGACGCGACGGGCGCTCGCCACGGGTCGCCGGACGCGGGGACACCGAACGCGGGGTCGCCCGACCCACGAGGTCGAGGAGGCGCAGCGAGCCGATCAGCCCGCCGGCCATCGCGAGCAGCACCACACACCCGACCAGCACCTGCACCGACGACATCGCCACCACCCCTGCAACGACTCTAGGGGGATTTCGTCCGGATTGATACGTTCGTTGCGTCTTAAACCGATTTGTCGGACTTGCTGGCGGCCGTCACGACCCCGTCGTGCGCCTCGACGACCTCCCGGGCGATCACGACCACCTTGCGGTTCTGCTCGCTGGAGAGGCGACGGAGCAGGTTGAACGCCTGGTGGGCCGTCACGGCGTACTGCGCCATCAGCAGGCCGGTGGCCTGGCCCAGCACGGTGCGGTTGTGCACGGCGGTCGTCAGACCCTCGATCTGCTCGGCGGCGGTGATCGCGACGGCTGCGTGGGCGGCGTACACCATGGCCTCGTCGAGGTCCTCGGCGCTGAAGGCCGCGCGCCGGTGGGAGAACAGGTTGAGCGCCCCGAGCCGGTCGTCGTGGGTGAACAGCCGCACGCAGACCATGCTGCGCACGCCCAGCTCGGCCACCGCCCGGGGTGCCCAGAGCGGCCAGCGCGTGTCGAAGCCGAGGTCGGTGGCCGAGACCACCTCCTCGTGCCAGGCGGCGTCGACGCACGGCCCCTCCCCCAGCTCCTGCTGCAGCCGGTCCGCCGCGACGGGGACCTCTCCGGTGCAGGCCGAGGTCCGGATGCGACCGGCTGTCGTGGCCAGCGAGATGCCCGCCGAGTCGCAGCCCTCGATCAGGTCGACGACCGCCTGCACCACGTGCTGCAGGGTCTGCGCGGCCGACTCCTCCGAGCGCAGGTCACGGGCGAGGTCGGCCATCCGGCTGCTGGTGCCGTCCGCCGTCGCCATCCCCCGAACCTAGTCCAGCGGGACCCCTTCCCCCACCCGCGCGGGGCCTCCCCCCAGGTTCGCGATCACCGCCACGGGATACCGAGGGGCCCCACCAGGAGCGACCAGGAGCGAGGAGAGCGACGTGAGGCCCATCCCGCAGACGGTCACGTTGGCCGCCGAGCTCGGGCGCGTCGAGCCGGACGTCGACGTGCTCGCCGACCTGCAGCGCACCGCCGACGAGCTGCAGGCCCTGGTCCCCGACTGCGTCGGCCTCAGCGTCACCTGGACCGAGGAGGGGCTGGTCTTCACGCTGGTCGCCAGCGAGGAGGAGCTGGCCGTGCTCGACGCCGTCCAGCACCTCTCCGAGTGCCCGGAGCCGCGACCTGCGGGCAGCGTCACCGCCGCACCCTGCGCACCGCCGCTGGACGAGCAGGCGTGGCAGGTGCTCGCCCAGGCCGGCGCCGCCCGGGCGGTGCGCAGCTCGGTGACGGTGGCCCTGACCGCCGCCGACCGGGTGGTCGGCAGCGTCACCCTGTACGCCGCGTCGGACCACGCCTTCGCCGACCGTCACGCCGAGATCGCAGCCGTGCTGGGGACCTCGGCCACCGACCTGGTCACCAACGCCGACCTGGCCTTCACCACCCGCCGGCAGGCGGAGGCCTCGCCCGCGGCGCTGCGCTCCCACGACGACGTCGACACCGCCGCGGGTCTCGTGGCCGCGGTGCTGCGCGTGGACCCCGAGGCCGCCGTACGCCGCTTGCGCGCCGCCGCCGCGGGCGCCGGCATCACGCCCGAGCAGCTCGCCCGTAGCCTCGTCAGGCTGTGGGGCTGACCCCGGTCCGGCCCGTCCGGCCCCGTCCGACCCCGGTGGGGTCCTCCCGCCGGGCGTGGCACGATGCCCCGATGACCTCCCCGTCGACCGGCCCGTCGACCGGCCCGTCGACCAGCGCGGCTGCCGGGCGGCGCGGTCGCCCGGGCTACGACCGGGAGACGGTGCTGAGGCGGGCGGTCGAGCTGTTCAACGAGCGCGGGTACGACGCGACGAGCACCGCCGACCTGGCCCGTGAGCTGGGCGTCTCCAAGTCGGCGATCTTCCACCACGTGTCGAGCAAGGAGGAGCTGCTGGCCTCGGCGCTGGACGAGGCGCTGACCGCGCTCGACGCCGCGGTCGACGCCGCCGGCGACGCTCCCGCTGCCACGACCGGCGGGACCAGCGCGACCGAGCGCCTGCGCGCGACGGTGGCCGAGTCGGTGCGCATCCTGGTCGACCACCTCCCCGCGGTCACCCTGCTGCTGCGCGTGCGCGGCAACAGCCCGGTCGAGCAGGCGGCGCTCGAGCGCCGCCGGGTCATCGACGAGAAGCTCGCACGGCTGGTGCGCGACGCGGCCGACGAGGGGACGCTGCGCACCGACCTCTCCTCCGAGCTGATCAGCCGGCTGGTCTTCGGCACGGTCAACTCCCTGGTGGAGTGGTACCGCCCCGACGGGACGCTCTCCCCCGACGACCTCGCGGCGCAGGTGACGGCGCTGGCCTTCGACGGCCTGTCCACCCGCGACTAGCGTGGCACCACCACCGCGCCGCCGGCCACCTGCGCGGTGCCGAACCACGGCGCCGCGAACAGCCGGTCGTCGAAGCGCACGGCCCGGCGCTCCCAGGCCTCGGGGAAGGTGTCGACGGTCACCGAGGCGTAGAGCCCGCGGCCGTCGCGGTTGAGCACCAGTCCGTCCACCGGCTCGACGTCGTTGCCCCGCAGCAGCCGGTGGGCGCAGGCGGGCGTGCCGCAGCGCGCCACCGCCTCCAGCACCGCCAGCCGGTCCTCGAACCGGCCCTGCGGGTGGGAGTAGATGCTCTTCCAGGACACGAACAGGTGCACCGGCACCGTGGCCGGCAGGTCGGACCGCGCCGACACCACGACGTCACCGCTCCCGGGCGGGCGTCCGGTCACCCGCTCCCAGGCCGCCGTCACCTCGGCCACCGACGCCCCGGAGACCCCGGGCTCGACGCCCCAGGCGTGCCAGCGCGGGCTGGGCGGGACGGCGCCCCCAGCAGGGAGGGATCCGTCGGGATACCTCGTGTGCTGCGCCGCCGCCGCCGGTCGCTCGACGCCACGGTGGACGGCCTGCACCGTGACGAGCCCGGCGAGGACCGCGACCGCGGCCACGAGCACGACGGCGGCTGCCGCGACCGGGCGCGACCGTGGACGCCGGCGGGCGGCGGGCACGGCGGCGAGCCCGGACCCGAGCTCCGCGAGACCCAGCACGCCCGCCGCCGCCAGCAGCGCCTCGACGAGCTCGTCGCTCTTCTCCGGCAGCACGGCGACCCCGGGCTGCAGCAGCTGCCCCCCGACCATGAAGACGTACGCCGAGACGAGCGCGACCAGCAGCCCGCCGGCCACCCCGGCGGAGCGGTGGCGGCCCAGCGCCCAGAGCAGCCAGAGCACGCCCACCGCCTCCAGCACGCCCCGCGGGTCGGTCGGCCACGGCAGCGGCGGGCGGTCGAAACCGGGCGGGCTCCACCGCAGCTGCAACGAGTCCGAGGCCGCGCCCTGCAGCCGCAGCCACGCCGGTCCGCCCCACGACGGCGCCGCCACCACGACCGCCACCAGCCCGGTCACCAGCCCGGGCCCGGGCCGGGGGTGCACCGGCCGGCGGCGGAGGAGGTCGAGGGCCATGCCCAGCGCGGTCGCCAGCGCGAGCGGGGCGAAGAAGTAGGTGTGCAGGAGCAGCAGCCCACCCAGCACCAGCCCGTGACCGACCGCGCCGACCGGGGCCCGCCCGGGTGCGCGGACACCCCGGCACACCTCGAGCCACCAGGGCACCACGAGCGTCAGCACCAGCCATTCGTCGGGCTTGAGCGGCAGCACCGTCGCCACCGCCACCACCCCGGCCACCCACGCCGCCCGGCGGCCGGGCACCACCCGCCGCCACAGCAGCCAGGACAGCAGCGGCACGAGCAGGCACACCAGCAGCTGGGTGGGCTTCATCACGGCCCACCCCGGCACGCCCAGCAGGTCCGCGGCCCGTCCCTGCAGCCAGGGCAGCAGCGGCGGGTAGTAGGCCGGCAGCCCCCGGTAGGCGTAGTCGGCCAGCGCGGCGCTGTCGGCGAACCGGGTCACCGCCTCGGTGCGGAACCCCGCGTCGGAGTAGAGGCCGTCCATGCCCCACCGGGTGCCGTGCAGCAGCGCCGTGCTGCTGCCGGCCAGCACCACCCCGGCCCCGGCGAGCACGAGCGGCTCCGACGTCGTACGCCGCCCGCCCCCCGCCCGCCGCGCCGCCAGCCACCCGGCCGACCACCCGGCGGACCACCAGGCCAGCGCCGTCACCGCCAGCCCGACGGCGACCGTGAGGACGACCCGCGCGCCCGTGGGCTGCGGGTCCCCACCGTCTCGCGACGGCACCAGCAGGTCGCCGAGCTCCAGCGCGGCCCACACCGCCGCCCACCCGAGCACCGCCAGTGCCGTCGCCGCCGCCCACGTCCGGCGCGGGCCCGGTGCTTCCTGCGGGCAGGCGGCAGCGGACGGGGCGGGGAAGCTCACGGGGCGCCGTACCCCCACCAGCACGGGGGATGCACCCGGGTGACCCGTGCCCGAACGGGTACCGCCCGCCATGCCTCCCCTGGACGCGACCCCGGTCGAGCACCCGATCGAGACGCCCGTCGAGACCGTCGACCCGCTGCCCGCCCCCGTCACCGCCCTGCGGAGGGCCGGCGACGCCGACCCCGACCGCACCAGCGCGCCCCGGGGGCCGGCGTGGCTGCGCGCCGTACGACCCCGGCAGTGGCCCAAGAACGCCCTCGTCCTCGCCGCTCCGCTGGCCGGGGGCCGGGTCCTGGACCCCGAGGTGCTGGTGGGCGCGCTGGTGGCGTTCGCGGTGTTCTGCGTCGCGGCCTCGGGGTGCTACCTGCTCAACGACGCGCTCGACGCCCCCCAGGACCGGCTGCACCCGACCAAGCGCCGCCGCCCCGTGGCCGCCGGCGAGATCGGCGTCCGCGCGGCCGTGGCCGTCGGGACCGTGCTGATGCTGGCGGCCGTGGTGGCCGCCACCCTGTGGGCGCTGCCGCTCGGCCTCACCGTGCTGGCCTACGTCGCCGTCCAGGCCGCCTACCTCGGCGGCGTCAAGGACGAGCCCGCGCTCGACCTGGCCGTGGTGTCGTCGGGCTTCCTGCTGCGCGCGATCGCCGGCGGCACCGCCTCGGGGCTCGCGCTCTCGCCGTGGTTCCTGCTCGTGGCCACCTTCGGCGCGCTGTTCGTCGTGTCCGGCAAGCGCTACTCCGAGATGGTCCGCATGGGCGCCGACGCCGGGACCCGCCCCTCGCTGCGCAAGTACTCCGCCAGCTACCTGCGCTTCGTCTGGACCATGGCCGCCGGCGTCACCGTGACCGTCTACCTGCTCTGGGCGCTCAACGGCCCCGGCTCCGCGGCCGGCGGCACGCCGTGGGCGGCGATCTCGGTCGCGCCGTTCGTGCTCTGCCTGATGCGGTACGCCGCCGTGGTCGACCGCGGCCACGCCGAACGGCCCGAGGAGATCGTGCTGGGCGACCGCCACCTCCAGGTCATCGCGGTCGTCTGGGTCGCGCTCGTCGCCGTCGGCGCGGTGCTCGGGTGAGCCCCGGCTCCCCGACCGCGCTGCACGGGTGGGGCCGGACCTCGCCGTCGGTCGCGTCGGTCCGCACGCCCACCGGGGCCGTGGAGGTCGCCGAGGCAGTCCGGGGCGCCGGTGACCGCGGGGTGCTGGCCCGCGGCCTGGGCCGCAGCTACGGCGACCCCGCCCAGAACGCCGGCGGCACCGTGCTCGACATGACCCGCCACCGCGGCGTACGACGCCTCGACGTGGACGCCGCGGTGGTCGAGGTCGAGGCCGGCACCAGCCTCGACGAGCTGCTCCGGGTGCTCCTCGGTGTCGGGCTGACCCTCCCGGTGCAGCCCGGCACCCGCCAGGTCAGCGTCGGCGGGGCGGTCGCCGCCGACGTCCACGGCAAGAACCACCACGTGGCCGGCAGCTTCGGGGCCCACGTGCGCTGGCTCGACCTGCTCACCGCCGACGGCGAGGTGCAGCGGCTGCGGCCCGACGGCCCCGATCCCGAGCTGTTCTGGGGCACGGTCGGCGGGATGGGCCTCACCGGCGTGGTGCTCCGCGCCGAGCTGTCCGTGCGCCGCGTCGAGACCTCCTCGGTCGTGGTGACCAGCGAGCGCCACGGCGACCTGGGCGAGGTGATGGACGCGCTCACCCGGCTCGACCACGAGGCGGAGTACAGCGTCGCGTGGTTCGACTCGATCTCGCGCGGCCGCGGCTCCGGGCGCGGGGTGGTGCTCAGCGGGCACGACGCCCGGCTCGAGGAACTGCCCGAGGCCGACCGCGGGGCGCCGTACGCCGTGCCGCCGCCGCGCTCGGTCGCGGTGCCGCTGGTGCCGCCCGCCTCCCTGGTCAACCGGCTCAGCGGACGGGCCTTCAACGAGCTCTGGTTCCGCAGGGCACCGCGACACCCGACCACCGGGGTCGAGCACGCCTTCGGCTTCTTCCAGCCGCTCGACGGCGTCGCGTCCTGGAACCGCCTCTACGGTCCGCGCGGCCTGGCGCAGTACCAGCTCGCGGTCCCCCACGACGCCGCAGCGGTGGTGCCCGCGGTCGTCGCCGCGGTCGCGGCCAGCGGTCACGTCTCCTGCCTCAACGTGCTCAAGCGCTTCGGCCCGGGCACGCCCTCGCCCCTGTCCTTCCCCCTGCCCGGCTGGACGCTCGCGCTCGACCTCCCCGTCGCGGCCGGGCTCGCCGGGCTGCTCGACCGGCTCGACGCGATGGTGCTCGAGGCGGGCGGCCGGGTCTACCTGGCCAAGGACTCGCGCACCCCCGCCCACCACCTGGCCGCGATGTACCCCGACCTGCCCCGGTTCGCCGCGCTGCGCCGCCGCGTGGACCCCGAGGGCCGCTTCGCCTCCGACCTGGCCCGACGCCTCGGGCTGCTCACCCCCACCCCCGCACGAGAGGCCTACCCATGATGGACGCCACCGGTCGCCCCCAGTCCCTGCTGCTGCTCGGCGGCACCTCCGAGATCGGCCTCGCCGTCGCCGACGCCTGGGCCGAGCAGGCCCCGGGGCTGCGGGTCGTGCTGGCCGCCCGCCCGGGCGAGCGACGCGACGCCGCCGCCGCGCGGCTCGAGGGACGCGGCTGCCGCGTCGAGGTGCACGACTTCGACGCGCTCGACGACGGGGCGCACGTCCGGGTGGTCGAGAAGGCCCGGGCCGGGGGCGACGTCGACGTCGCCGTCGTGGCCTACGGCGTGCTCGGCGACCCCGAGCGGGCCTGGCAGGACCCCGAGGAGGCGGGCCGGATCGCCCGCACCAACTACACCGCGCCCGTGCTCAGCGGCGTCGCGCTGGCCGCGATGGTGCGCGCCCAGGGCCACGGCGTCGTGGTCGCGCTCTCCAGCGTGGCCAGCGAGCGGCCCCGCCGGTCCAACTTCGTCTACGGCTCGAGCAAGGCCGGGATGGACGCCTTCTACACCGGGCTCGGCGAGGCGCTGCGCCCGCTCGGCGGCCGGGTCCTCGTCGTGCGCCCCGGGTTCGTGCGGTCGCGGATGACCGAGGGCCTCGACGCCGCGCCGCTGGCCGTCGGGCCCGACGAGGTCGCCCGCGCGGTCGTCGACGGCGTGGCCGCGGGCCGCGAGCAGGTGTGGGTCCCCCGGCCGCTGCGCCCGGTGATGTCGACACTGCGCCACCTGCCCCGGCCGGTCTTCCGCCGGCTGCCGCTGTGACGCCCCGGGCGCGCAGCCACGCCGGGTTCGACGCCCTGGTGGACTGCGTGGTCCGTGAGCTCGACGGCCACGGCATCACCCTCACCCCCGCGCTGGTCCACGACGAGCTGCGCGGCATGCTGCGCCGCCCCGAGTCGGCCGGCGGGCTGCCGGAGTCCGAGCGGCTCGACCTGCTCGGGCCCCAGGCCTGCCGCCGCCTCGCCGACCGGCTCCGGGCGCGGCTCCGGCTGCCCGACCTCGGGTCCTCGACCCCGGGCACCGAGGCTGGTGCCGACCCGGACGCCGACCCGGACACGGGCGCCGACACGGACGCCGAGCCGTGCCAGGTGGTCGACCTCGCCGAGCGGCGGCACCGTGAGCGCTGAGGCCACCCGCACCGTCGTCCACCTGCTGCGCCACGGCGAGGTCCACAACCCCGACGGGGTGCTCTACGGCCGCGCCCCCGGCTTCGGCCTGTCGGACGCCGGTCGGGCGATGGCCGTGCGGGCCGCGGACCTCCTCGCGGGTCGTGACGTCACCGCCCTGGTGTCCTCGCCCCTGGAGCGGGCCCTCGAGACCGCCGGCCCGGTGGCCGACCGGCTGGGTCTCGGCGTACGCCTGGACGACCGGCTCGTCGAGGTCACCAACGTCTTCGAGGGCCGCCGGGTCGACATGAACCGCAGCATCCTGGCCCAGCCCCGGGTGTGGCGGGCACTGTGGAACCCCTGGCGCCCGTCGTGGGGCGAGCCCTACCGCGACGTCGTGCGGCGGATGGCGGCGGCCGTCGACGAGGCCCGTGCGACCGCCCGCGGGCACGAGGTCGTGCTGGTCAGCCACCAGGTGCCGATCTGGGTGACGCGCCGCCGCGCCGAGGGTCGGCGCCCGGCCCACCTGCCCCGTCGACGCGAGGTCGCGCTGGGCAGCCTGACCTCGCTGCACTTCCTCGACGACCGGCTGACGGGGGTGACGTACGCCGATCCGGCGCTCGGCCACGGCTTGCCCGTCGCGCCTACGGTGGGCCCATGAGCTTCCCCGGCCCCCCGCGTCCCCTCGTCGTCGCCGAGCAGCGGCACAGCACCCTCGCGCTCGTGCTGGCCTGGACCCTCACGGTCGTCACCGGTGGCTACTTCCTCCCGTGGGCGATCGCCGCCACCCGTGGCAAGACCAACAGCACCACCATCGGCTGGGTCAACTTCCTGCTCGGCTGGACGATCGTGGGCTGGGTGGTCGCGCTGGTGATGGCCTGCCGGCCCCACCGCAGCACCACCTACGCCTGACCCCTCCTGCCCCGCTCCGCCCCGCCTCCCGTTAGGGGCGGGGTCACCGGGGTACACGCGGCCTCCGGGGAATCAACAGGAGGCACACATGAAGTACGTCATCATCGCGGTCGTCGTGGTCGCGCTGCTGCTGCTGGTCGGGCTGCTGCTCGCCGCGCGCAACCGCCGCAAGAAGGAGCTGGCCCGCCAGCGCGCCGGCGAGCTGCGCCAGGAGGCGGGAGCCGCCACCGCCGGCACCCAGGCGCAGGAGGCCCGCGCCCGCGAGACCGAGGCCGAGGCCCAGGCCGCCCGTGAGCGCGCCGAGCGCCTCGAGCGCGAGGCCGGGGAGCGTCGCACCGAGGCCCAGGTCGCCCACGCCCAGCGCGAGGACGCCGTGCGCGAGGCCGACCGTCTCGACCCCGACGTCGACCACCGGGCGTCCGACTACGAGCCCCGCCTGGACTCGACCGGCCCCGAGACCGGCCACGAGACCCGCCGCGACACCGCACACGAGACCGGCCGTGACGGCGACCTGACCGGCCGCGACACCCGTCACGACGCGACCGGCACGGACACGCGTCACGACACCACCGGTCACCAGACCAGCCAGCAGACCGGCCACCAGACCGGTCACGACACCCGTCAGGGCGTGGCCCGCGAGGTCGACGAGCACACCCCCCGCCAGACCGGCACCGGCACCGGCACCGGCACCACCGGGACGCACGGCCAGACCGGCACGGGAGGCTCGCACGCCGCCGACCGGTCCGACCCGGCGCTGCGCCCGACCGACCCGAACGACCCGGACTTCTCGCCGCGCGACGGTCGCTGACAAGTCCGTATTGCACTATTTGCGGGTTCTGCTGCCGTGGGCGGCGGTGACGGCCTAACGTCGTACCACCGCCGCCCGCGCCACCAGGAGAGCACCGTGCGTACTCCGTCGCTCCGCACCCTGGGTGACGCCACCCTGGTGCTCGCGGTCACGGTCGCGGTCTTCCTCGCGCTGCGCGAGAGCCCCGTGCCCGAGCTGGTCTCGCGCTGGTGGACCGCCGGCGTGGCCGCCTCGGCGCTGCTGCTGCGGCTGCCCGGCCGCCGGCTCCCCGTGGGCGTCGCGGCCGTCGTCGTCGCGGTCGTCGTGGCCGGCACCGCCGCCGGGGCCACCCCTGGCATCACCCTCGCGCTCGCCGTCTCCACGGCCGTCGAGGCGCTCGTCGTCACCTGGTGGCTGACCGGCTTCGAGCTGGCCCGGGCCCGGCTCGCCACCTGGTCGGACTACCGCCGGTTCCTGGTCGCGGTGGGAGCCGGCTCCGCCGCTGCGGCACTGACCACGTCCGCGGCGTACGGCGTGCTGGACCGCCCCGAGCCCGGGATGCTGGTGGTCTGGGTCTTCCTGACCCACCTCGCGGCCCAGGTCGCCGTACTGCCGCCGTTCCTGACCCAGCCCGACCCGGGCGTGCGGGTGCGGGCCGTGGAGGTCGTGGTCCACCTCGCCCTGCTCGCCGCGGGCGCCACGATGTGCCTGCTGGCGACCGCCGACCAGCCCCTCGCCTTCGTGATGCTGCCGCTGCTGGTGTGGTCGGCCGCCCGGTTCACCTCCCGGTGGACCAAGGTCGAGCTCGTCGTGGTGTGCAGCTTCCTGGCCTCGCTGAGCATGCGGGAGGTCGGGCCCTTCGCGCCGCTCCCCGAGGACGCCGGGGTGCTCGACATGCTCGCGACGCCCCAGGCGCTGGTCACGGTCGGCGCGATCACCGTGGTGGCCTTCATGGTCGCGATGTCGAGCCTGCGCGAGTCGACCCGCCTCAACCGGGCCCACGAGGTGCAGCTCGGACAGCTCATGGACTCCGCGAGCGGGACCGCCTTCGTGGCCACCGACCTCGACGGCACCATCACGTGGTTCAGCACCGGCGCCGAGCAGCTGCTCGGCTACCGTGCCGAGGAGGTCGTCGGCCGGTGCGACCCGACCCGCTTCCACGAGGTCGGCGAGATCCTCGACCGGGCCCGCGAGCTCGGCGTCGCCCCCGGGCCGGAGGTGCTGACGCGCCCGGTGACCACGGCGAGCGACGGCAGCGAGCAGGACACCCGCGAGTGGACGTGGGTACGCCGCGACGGTTCCCGGACCAGCGTCTCGGCCAGCGTCAGCCGGGTCCGCGACCAGGCGGGCCGCCACGTCGGCTGGCTCGACGTCGTCCGCGACGTGACCGACCGCCGCGCCGCCGAGCAGGCGCTGCGGCAGGCGCTGGACAAGGAGCGCGAGACCAACCTCCGGATGCGCGACCTCGACCGCGCCAAGAACGACTTCGTCTCCTCGGTCAGCCACGAGCTGCGGACACCGTTGACGAGCATCATCGGCTACGCCGAGATCCTGGGCGACGACCTGGCCGCCAACCTCACGCCCGACCAGCTGCAGCTGGTGGGCTCCATCGACCGCAACGGCGAGCGGCTGCTCGCCCTCGTGGAGGACCTGCTGACCCTCGCCAAGGTCGAGGACGGCCGGCTGTCCGTCGAGCGCCGCGAGACCGACCTGCGCACGCCCGTGCGCTCGGCGACCGAGGTCGTGAGCCACGCCGCCCGCAGCAAGCGGATCGCGCTCGCGGTCCGCACCCCCGACGAGCCGGTCGTCCTCCAGGGCGACCCCTGCCAGCTCGAGCGGCTGGTCCTCAACCTGGTCGGCAACGCGGTGAAGTTCACGCCCGAGGGCGGTCGGGTCGACGTCGGGCTGACCGTGCTCGGCGAGCCCGGGGCGCGCGAGGCAGCCGTGTCGGTCAGCGACACCGGTCTCGGCATCCCCGTCGAGGAGCAGGACCAGCTCTTCCAGCGGTTCTTCCGGTCCTCGCTCGCCACCGAGCAGGCGATCCAGGGCACCGGCCTGGGGCTGAGCATCGTGCGGGCCATCGCCGAGGCCCACGACGGCCGCGTGGAGTGCACCTCCGCGGCCGGCGAGGGCACGACCTTCCGCTTCGTGGTGCCGCTCGACGTGCCGGCGCCGGGTCCGCGGATCGCCCCCGAGGGCGAGCTCGACCCCCAGGGCCTGGTGCGGACGGGCTAGTCGCCCGCGACGTGCCGCACGAGGTAGAAGAACGTCACGGCCACCGCGACCCCGCCCACGACCTTGAGGATGTTGTCCTGGCGAGGGTTGCCCGCCGGGTCGACGAAGAATCCCTTGACCGAGGCGGCCTCGCGCTTGGCGATGGTCTTGGGGCTCGCGCGGTGGAGGAGCTGGTCGATCGTGGCGGCGAGCCGCTCGCGGGTCTGCTCGATCTCACGCTCGAGGGACGACACCTGGTCGGACACGGGGCTGGCTCCTGTCGGTCACGCACGCTGGACCCGCGTGGGCGGCGGGTGGTCGGGGGTCACGTTACCAACGGGTCCGGGGCGCGGCAGCGCGGCCGGGTCGAAGCCGAACGGCAGCTCCAGCCGGTGCCGACGCATCAGCTCGGTGTCGGTCAGCAGGTCGTGGGTGTCACCGTCGGCGACGACCTGCCCGTCGTGGAGGACCACCGCCCGGGGACACAGCTCGAGGGCGTACGGCAGGTCGTGGGTCACCATCAGGACGGTGACGTCGAGCCCCCGCAGGATGTCCGCGAGCTCGCGGCGCGACGCCGGGTCGAGGTTGGACGACGGCTCGTCGAGCACCAGGATCTCGGGCTGCATCGCCAGCACGGTGGCCACCGCCACCCTCCGGCGCTGGCCGAAGGAGAGGTGGTGGGGCGGCCGGTCGGCGTGCTCGAGCATGCCGACCTGGGTCAGCGCCCCCCGCACGCACGCCTCGAGCTCGGGTCCTCGCAGGCCCAGGTTGGCCGGACCGAACGCGACGTCGTCACGCACGGTCGCGGAGAAGAGCTGGTCGTCGGGGTCCTGGAAGACGATGCCGACGCGGCGGCGTACCTCCTTGAGGTTCTTCTTCTCCACCGGCAGCCCCGACACGTGCACCGACCCGGCGCCCGCCGTGAGGATGCCGTTGAGGTGCAGCACCAACGTGGTCTTCCCGGCGCCGTTGGGCCCGAGCAGCGCCACCCGCTCGCCCCGGTGGACGTGGAGGTCGACACCGAAGAGCGCCTGGTGGCCATCGGGGTAGGCGTGGGCCAGGCCCCGGACGTCGAGCACCGGGACGCTCACGAGGCCCGCTCCCGCGTCGGCAGCGTCCCGTCGTACCCCCGGGCCACCATGGCCAGGTGGACCCGCTCGCCACGCTCGTAGGAGCGGATGAACAGCGAGCCGAGCGAGCGCGCCAGCACCGGCCAGTGGCGCGGCGAGCGCGGGTCGAGGCCGCGCGAGCGCATCGCGGTGCTCATCCGGGCGAGCTCGGCGGTGACCACGTCGAGGTAGCGCAGCATGAAGCCCATGATCTGCACGAACAGGTCGGGCATCCGCAGCCGGCGCAGCCCCGCGAGGACGTCGTGGGGCTCGGTCGTGGCCGCGAGGGTGAGCGAGGCCAGCACGCCCAGGGTGCCCTTGACCAGCAGGCCCCAGGCAGCGAGCAGGCCCGGCTCGGAGACCGACGCCCCGAGCACCTCGACGCGGGGCCCCTCGGCGATGAAGGGCACCAGCACGGCGAAGAGCACGAACGGCGTCTCGACGACCATCCGCTTGGCGAGGTACGCCGGGGGCACGCGACTCAGGCCGACCACGGTCAGCAGCACCACGGCGTGGACCGCGAACATCCAGAACCACTGCCGCGGCGTCGCCACCACCAGCAGCATGAAGCCGACGAGCGCGACCAGCTTCAGGTGCGCCGGGGCCCGGTGGACGACGCTGTGGCCGTGGTAGTGCAACCGGTGCCCGTGCCCGGCTCCCACGTCAGGACCGTGCCTGGGGGACGCGGGGCTCGGTGCGCTCGGTGCGCTCGGTGCGCTCGGTGTCGTCGTCCTCGGTGGGGCCGCGTCGGCGCAGCACGCGGAACAGCGCTCCGGCGACCAGCAGCGTGGCCGCGGCCCCGATGACGCCGGCCAGCCCGCCGCTCACGCGCTCGTCCTCGACGCCCGTGGTCTGGTAGCCCGCCAGCGGGCTCGCGGCGGCCGGCGAGTCGTCGGCGGAGTCGAGGAAGCCGGTCCGCTCCGCCACGAACTCCAGCCCGTCGGGGTGGGAGGAGGCGTAGAAGCTGCCCACCCCCGCGATCACCAGGCTGACCAGCAGGAAGGCCAGCAGGAAGCCGCGGCGGCTCACGCGGTGTCCCCGGCGGGTGCGGTCGGGGCAGGCTCGGTCCGGACCGTGGTGACCGGGCGGCGTACCTCCAGGGTGCGTGCCTTCAGCGCGGGGCGCGCGCCGTGCACGAGGTCGGGCCGCACCGCGACCACCGACCCCACGACCAGCGCGGTGATCGCGGCCTCGCCGAGGCCGATCACGGTGTGCCACGACAGCATCGCCACCAGCACCCGGTCGGGCGAGACGGGGGCGGTGCCGCCGAGGGCGAACAGGGCGCTGAACAGGGTGGCCGCCGCGAGGACGCTGAGGAACGCACCGACGGCCGCCGCGGGGGCGACCGACCCCAGGCGCGTGGGCAGGACCCGGCGTACGGCCACGAAGACCAGCCAGCCGACCCCGACGCCCACGAGCGCCATCAGGTCGATGTTGGTGCCGAGCGCGGTGATGCCGCCGTCGGCCATGAACAGCGCCTGCACGATCAGCACGGTGGTCACGCACAGCACGGCGGTCCACGGACCGGCCAGCACCGCCGCGAGCGCTCCGCCGAGGAGGTGGCCGCTGGTCCCGGCCGCGACCGGGAAGTTCATCATCTGCCCGGCGAAGACGAAGGTCGCGACGAGGCCCGCCATGGGCGCGGTACGGTCGTCGAGCTCTCGTCGGGCGCCCCGCAGGGCCAGCGCGACGCCCCCGACGGCCACGGCCGCGGTGGCGATCGAGGTGGGTGCGTCGAGGAACCCGTCGGGAACGTGCATGCCGCGACCCTACGTTATTGCGAATCGTTCGCAACAACTCCCCGAACGGACAGGACGTGACTCCCCGTTGAGCGAGACGACCCCCTCCCCCGCCCGCCTCTCCCCCGGCGACCAGGCCCCCGACTTCGCGCTCCCGACCGACACCGGCGACGTGGTCCGCCTCTCCGACCTGCGCGGGTCGAAGGTGATCGTGTACTTCTACCCCGCCGCCATGACGCCGGGCTGCACCAAGCAGGCCTGCGACTTCACCGACTCCCTCGACTCGTTGCGCGGCCAGGGCTACGAGGTCGTCGGCGTCTCCCCGGACAAGCCGGCCAAGCTGGCGAAGTTCCGCGAGCGCGACGGCCTGACCCTCACCCTCGCCTCCGACGAGGACAAGCAGGTGATGACGTCGTACGGCGCGTTCGGCGAGAAGAAGCTCTACGGCAAGGTCGTCCAGGGCGTCATCCGCTCCACCGTCGTCGTCGACGAGCAGGGCGTGGTCGAGGTCGCGCAGTACAACGTCAAGGCCACCGGCCACGTCGCCAAGCTCCGCAAGGACCTCGGCCTGGACTGAGCCGGTCCCGCGCCCGTAGCCCAACAGGCAGAGGCACCAGGTTTAGGTCCTGGACAGTGCGAGTTCGACTCTCGCCGGGCGCACTCGCACCCCGACCCGGTCAGGTCACCGACACCCGACGGACGATCAGTTCGGCCGTTCCGAGCGGTTGCCAGGCGGGAGAGGACAGTGCCCGCCACGAGCTGATCGTTCGTTCGGCGCGGACCCGGCCGTCCGCCGGCCCGCGAGCCGACCATGGAATCGCACCACCTCCTCCTCTGTTGGGTACGACGAACCAGCAACCGACGAGAGGACAGCCAGTGCGAGCAGCGGTGTACGACGAGTTCGGTGGGGCCGAGAACCTGCGGGTGACCGAGGTGGCCGACCCGCCCGTGGGGCCGGACACCGTCCTGGTCCGCGTCCGGGCGACGAGCGTCAACCCGGTGGACTGGAAGATCCGCGAGGGCTACCTGCAGGGCGCCTTCCCCCACCACCTGCCGATCATCCCGGGCTGGGACGTCGCCGGTGTGGTCGAGGCGGTCGGTCCGGCGGTCCGCACCGGGGTGGCCGTCGGCGACGAGGTCTTCGGCTACGTACGCCGCGACGACGTCCACCAGGGCACCACGGCCGAGCTGGTCCCGGCGCCCGAGCGCACCGTGACCGCCAAGCCGGCGAACGCCTCCTTCGAGGAGGCCGCCGCGCTGCCGCTGGCCGGGCTCACGGCCTACCAGGCGCTGACCGAGGCGCTCGAGGTCACCGCGGGCGACCGCGTCCTGGTGCACGCCGCGTCCGGCGGGGTGGGCCACCTGGCGGTGCAGATCGCGAAGTCGCTCGGCGCGACCGTCGTGGCGACCGGCTCGGCGGGCTCCCACGACTGGCTGCGCGAGCTCGGTGCCGACGAGGTCGTCGACTACGCCGCCGGTCCGGTCAGCGAGCAGCTCTCGTCGGTCGGCGGGCCGGTCGACGCCGTGCTCGACCTGATCGGTGGCGACGCCCTGTCCGACGCGCCCGCACAGCTGCGCGAGGGCAGCACCCGCCTCGCCTCCGTGGTCGACGCGGCCGGCGTCGGCGAGCTCGGCGGCACCTACGTCTTCGTGCGCCCCGACCGCGACGGGCTGGAGGCCCTGGCCGCCCTCGTCGACGCGGGCAGCCTGCGCGTCGTGGTGGCCGAGACCTTCGACCTCGACCACGTCGCCGACGCCCACCGCCTCTCCGAGGAGGGCCACCCGCGCGGCAAGGTCGTGATCACGGTCTGAGCCACCGCTGCTGCAGGCTCAGCCCTGCAGCAGCTCGGCGACCCGGGGCGCGATCTCGCGCAGCGCTCGACCGCGGTGCGAGATCGCGTCCTTGGCCTCGGGCGACAGCTCGGCCGAGGTGAGCCCGCCCTCCTGGTCGTCGGGCACGAAGAGGCCGTCGTAGCCGAAGCCGCCCTCGCCCCGGACCTCGTGGATGACCCGGCCGGCCATCACGCCCTCGACGACCAGCTCGCGACCGTCGGGGTGGCAGGCGGCGACGGCGCAGCGGAACGACGCCGCCCGGCGCTCGTCGGGGGTGTCGGCGAGCTGCTCGAGCAGCAGCCGGTTGTTGCGCTCGTCGGACTTGGGCTGCCCCGACCAGCGGGCCGAGAGCACCCCCGGCATCCCGTGCAGCTCCTCGAGGCACAGCCCGCTGTCGTCGGCGATGCTCGGCAGCCCGGTCGCGGCCAGGCCGGCGCGGGCCTTGAGCAGCGCGTTGCCGACGAAGTCGGGCTGGTCCTCCACGGGTTCGTCGTACGCCGCCACGTCGGCCAGCCCGAGCACCTCGACGCCCGGGACGTGCTGCTCGAGCAGCCGCCGCATCTCGGCGATCTTGCCGGGGTTGCGCGAGGCCACGAACAGCCGCGGGGCCTGGCTCACGAGCGAGCGGCGCCGAGAGCCTCGGCCTGGATGCGGGTGAGGTCGGCGCAGCCACCGGCGGCGAGGTCGAGCAGGGCGTCGAGCTCGGCGCGGTCGAACGGCGCCCCCTCGGCGGTGCCCTGCACCTCGATGAACCGGCCCGCGCCGTCCATCACGACGTTCATGTCGGTCTCGGCGCGGACGTCCTCCTCGTAGGGCAGGTCGAGCCGCGGGGTGCCGTCGATGATGCCGACCGAGACCGCCGCGACCGAGCCGGTCAGCGGGTCGCCCTTGAGCGCGCCCTGCTCGCGCAGGTGCGCGACGGCATCGGCGAGCGCGACGTAGGCGCCGGTGATGGCGGCCGTGCGGGTGCCGCCGTCGGCCTGGAGCACGTCGCAGTCGAGCACGATGGTGTTCTCGCCCAGCGCCTGGTAGTCGATCACCGCGCGCAGCGAGCGGCCCACCAGCCGGGAGATCTCGTGGGTGCGGCCACCGACCTTCCCCTTGACCGACTCGCGGTCCGAGCGGGTGTTGGTGGCCGAGGGCAGCATGGCGTACTCCGCGGTCACCCAGCCCAGGCCGGAGCCCTTGCGCCAGCGCGGCACGCCCTCGGAGGCCGACGCCGCACAGAGCACGCGGGTGCGGCCGAACTCGACCAGCACCGACCCCGCGGGGTGGTCCTGCCAGTGGCGGGTGAGGGTGATCTTGCGGAGCTCGTCGTCGGCGCGGCCGTCTGCTCGTGACGTCATGCGCGTGACCCTACGGGGCGGTCCCGACGGCGGCCCCGACAGCGTCCCGGGCCGGCCTCACTTCACCTCGGCACGCAGGATCCGCACCATGCCCAGGGCCAGCGGCAGCCCCAGCCACAGCGCCCCGGAGACGAGCAGGTGCGCCCACTCCACCCCGGAGATGCTCCAGTCGAACAGCGGCGTCTGCGCGTTGGCGAAGTCGATCCAGGGCTGCAGGTCGCGGAACCAGCCGACGAGCCCGGCGACGACCGCGAACACGATCGGCAGGACGAAGGAGTAGGCGAAGTAGACGACGATCGCGGCCGCGGTGTTGAGCAGCAGCGCGGCGATGGCGAAGCCGGTCAGCATCGAGACGGCCTGCAGGATCACGAAGCCCTGGAGCGAGGTGTCACCGAGGTCCCACGAGATGTCGCTGCCGGAGACCAGGCCGTAGAGCAGGTTGCTGAGCACCGCGGCGACCACGGCGATGACGGCGACCACCACCGCCAGGAGCAGCCCCGCCACCAGCTTGGCCAGCACCACGCGGGTCCGCGACGGCTCGAGGGCGAAGGTCACCATGCCGGTGCGCTGGCCCCACTCGCCGGTGACGAGCATGATGCCGAGGATCGGCAGCAGCAGCCCGGTGGTGTACGTCGTGGTGGCCATCAGCAGCCCGAAGTCGAGCGGCAGGTCCTGCACCGCGAAGGTGATCATCGCGATCACCATCACCACGATGGCCAGGCCCGCGGTGATCGCGAGCAGCCAGATGCCGGCACGGGTGTCCCAGCTCTTGCGCAGCTCCACCTTGACCAGCCGCGCGAACGGGGTCCGGCTGGTGGTCGACAGGTCGAGGGTCTGGCTCATCGGGGGGCTCCCTGGGGTCCGACCGGGCGTGGGGGCTGGTTGGTGACGGGCTCGCGGGCGTCGGCCGCGGTCAGCTGCAGGAACATCTCCTCCAGGCCGGCGCCCTCGGCGGGCCGGAGCTCGACCAGGACGACCCCGGCCCCGGCCGCCGCGCGACCGACGTCGACGGGGTCGGCCTCGGCGCGGACGCCGCCGTCGCCCGAGGGCAGGAAGGTGATGCCGGCCGCGGCGAGCGGCCGGTCGAGCGCGCCGGCCTCGAAGGGCTTCACGTAGGTGCCCTGGGTCTGCAGCAGCTCGGCCTTGGTGCCCTGCGCCACGATCCTGCCGCGGCCGATGAGGATCATGTCGTCGGCGATCATCTCCACCTCGTGCAGCAGGTGGGAGGACAGCAGCACGGTCCCGCCGCCCTGCGCGAAGCTGCGCAGCAGCCCGCGCATCCAGTGGATGCCGGCGGGGTCGAGGCCGTTGACCGGCTCGTCGAGGATCAGCACCGACGGGTCGCCCAGCAGCGCGTTGGCGATGCCGAGGCGCTGCCGCATGCCGAGGGAGTAGTTGCGGACCCGGCGCTTGGCCTCGTCGCCGTCGAGCCCGACCAGGGTGAGCATCTCCTCCACCCGCTGGCGACCCACGCCCATGGTGTCGGCGCTGATCCGCAGCACCTCGCGGCCGGTGCGGCCGGCGTGCTGGGCCGAGGCGTCCAGCAGCACGCCGACGTGGCGCGAGGGGTTGGGGATGTCGGCGAAGCGGTGCCCGCCGATGAGGGCCCGGCCCTCGTCGGCGGAGGTCAGCCCCACCATGATGCGCATGCTCGTGGACTTGCCGGCGCCGTTGGGCCCGAGGAAGCCGGTCACCCGCCCGGGTTGGGCGGTGAAGGAGACCCGGTCGACCGCGGTGAAGCCTCCGTAGCGCCTGGTGACGTTCTCGAGGGTGATCACGCCGGCCATCATGCCAAGAGGCGAGACGTGGCCCCGGGACCTCAGCGCGTCCCGGCGTGCCCGTCCTGCGCCAGCAGCCCCGTGAGCTCGGCCGCGGCGGCGGCCCACGGCGGCGAGGCGAGCAGCGCGGCCTCGTGGGCGGCCACCAACGCCTCCAGCCCGTCCAGGCGCCGACGGCCCTGCCGACTCAGGTGGAGCAGCACCCGTCGCCGGTCCTCCCCCGTCTGTCGGCGGTAGACCAGCGCCGCGTCCGCGAGGGTGTCGGTCACCCGGGTGAGGGTGGGGGCGGCGACCTGCAGGCCCTGGGCGAGCCCGCCCATCGTGTGTCCCTCCCCGTCACCCAGGGCGCGGAGCACGCGCCACTGGTCGAGGGTGCAACCGTCCTCGGCGAGGACCGCGGTCAGGCCACGGGCCGCGTGGCGCTGCAGCGTGGTCAGCCGGTCCACGAGGGACGGCGGCAGCGCCGTGGCCGTCGTCACGTCCGGTCGCCCCATCGCCCGGCACCCCCTCGTCCTCCCGGTGTCGCGGAGCATACTCGGGCCCGTGGAGATCGAGGCGGCGCTGACGGACCCGCTGGAGGCGCAGCACCTGCCGCGGCCGGCCGGCCGCGTCCGCGTCGCCCTGGCCGTGCCCCAGTCGGGCCCGCTCGGGCTGACCGGTCCCTCGGCCCTCGACGCTGCGCTGCTCGCGGCCCACGAGACCAACGTGCAGGAGCGCCTGCGGGGGCGGGTGCTCGACCTCGTCCTGGTCGACGCCGGCCGGCGGCCCGGCGACGTGGCGCGCGACGTGGCCGACCTGGCGACCCGGGGCCTCGTGGACGCCGTCGTCGGCTTCCACACCAGCGACGTGCACCGCGCCGTCGAGTCCGCGCTGGCGGGCCGGACGCCGTACGTCTTCACCCCGCCGCACGAGGGCGGCCGCCGGCTGCCCGGCGTGGTCTGCCTCGGCGCCGACCCGTCCCAGCAGCTGCGCGGGTCGATCGCCTGGCTGACCCGGACCCACCGGCTGCGGCGCTGGGCCCTGGTCGGCAGCGACTACATCTGGCCCCGGTCGGTGCACCGCCACGCCCGCCGGCTCGTCGCCGAGCAGGGCGCGACGGTGGTGCTCGAGGCGCGCGTGCCTCTCGGCGGACTCGACGACCGCCTCGCGCGGCTGCTGGACGACCTGGTCACCTCGCGCGCCGACGCCGTCCTGCTCAGCATGGTCGGGCGCGACCTCGCCACCTTCAACACCGCCGCCCGCCGCACCGGTCTCGACCGACGGCTGGTGCGGCTCTCGGGGGCCCTGGAGGAGAACGGGCTGCTGGCGGCGCGCGGCGACCGCACCGGGACCCTGTACGCCGCGATGCCGTCCTTCGCCTCCCTCACCGACGACGACCGCACCGGCCTGGCCGAACGGCACGCGGCGCTCCTCGGCCCGCGGGCACCCGTCCTCGACTCCTACGCCGAGGGGGTCTACGACGGGGTCCGCCTGGTGGCCGCCCTGGCCGGCCGTGACGCGCTCGGGACCGCCTCGCTCCGCCGTGGCGCACCCGAGGTCGCCGAGCTGCGTCGCCGTCGCGGCATGCACCTCGCCCGCGCCGAGGCCTTCGACCTCGCGGTCGTGGCCGGCACGCGACGGGACACCGGACAGAGTCCTTCCATCTGGAAGTGATTGGGCCTACGCTCCCCCCTGGCCGCACGGGCGGCCCGGACCCCGACGAGGACCCCATGAGCGAACCCGACCTGACGTCCCACGACGTCGAGCGCTACGGCTACACCCAGGAGCTGCACCGCTCCCTGAGCTTCACCGACCTGCTGGTCTACGGCCTGGTCTTCATGGTCCCGATCGCCCCGTTCGGCATCTTCGGCGGCGTCTTCCAGGGCTCCGGCGGCATGGTGGCCCTGGCGTACGCCATCGGCATGGTCGCGATGATGTTCACCGCCCTCTCCTACGCCCAGATGTCGCGGGCCTTCCCGATGGCGGGCTCGGTCTACACCTACGCCGGACGCGGCATCGCCGCCCCGGTCGGTTTCCTCTCCGGCTGGATGATCCTGCTCGACTACGTGCTGATCCCCGGCCTGCTCTACCTGATCGCCTCCATCGCGATGCACTCGCTGATCGCCGCGGTGCCGGTGTGGCTGTGGCTGGTCGGCTTCGTGGTCCTCAACACGGTGGTCAACTACACCGGCATCGAGATGACCGCCAAGGTCAACAAGGTGATGCTCGTCGGCGAGCTGGTCGTGCTGGCGATCTTCGTGGTGATCGGCATCGTCGCCCTGGCCATGGGCCGGGGCCGGGGCTTCGACTTCACGCCGCTCTACAACCCCGACACCTTCTCGATCTCCCTGGTGCTCGGCGCGGTCTCGATCGCCGTCCTCTCCTTCCTCGGCTTCGACGGCATCTCGATGCTGGCCGAGGAGAGCAAGGAGCAGGCTCGCGCGATCGGCCGCTCGATGGTCGCCGCGCTGCTCCTCGCCGGGACGCTCTTCGTCGTCCAGACCTGGATCGCGGCGTTGCTGGTGCCCGACCCCGCCACGCTCATCGCCGAGGGCGACGCCGACGGCACCGCGTTCTACGACGCTGCCGCCGTGGCGGCCGGCCCGTGGCTGGCCATGCTCACCGCGCTCGCCACCGCCATCGCCTGGGGCTTCGCCAACGCCCTCGTCGCCCAGCTGGCCACCTCGCGGCTGCTCTACGCCATGGCCCGCGACCGCCAGCTGCCCTCCTTCCTGGCCAAGGTGCACCCGACGAAGGGCGTCCCGGTCAACGCCACGCTGCTCGTCGCCGCCGTGTCCCTGGTCCTCGGCCTCTACATGTCCACCCGCGAGGACGGGATCACGCTGCTCAGCACCCTGGTCAACTTCGGTGCGCTGAGCGCCTTCCTCGTGCTGCACGTCTCCGTGGTGTGGCACTACGTGGTGCGCAACGGCAGCCGGGCGTGGTTCAAGCACCTCCTCGCCCCCGCCGCCGGGTTCCTCATCCTCGCCTTCGTCGTCGTCAACGCCGACGTGGCGGCACAGACGCTCGGGTTCGTCTGGCTCGGCATCGGCGCCCTCCTGCTCGCCTTCCTGCTCGCCACCGGTCGTCGGCCCGAGCTGGTGCTCGACGACACCGCCGGCAGCACCAGCACCGCGTCGGAGGTGGCCCGATGACCGAGGTCCGCACCCTGGCCCCCACGCCCGAGCAGTGGTCCTTCGCCTTCGGGGGCCGCGAGCCGCTCCTGACCGTCGCCCCGGGCACGGTCGTCGAGGTCACGACCGAGGACTGCTTCGGCGGACTGGTGCGCGGCCACGACGACCTGCCCAGCCAGGTCTGCACCTTCCCCTACCTCAACCCCGTCAGTGGCCCGATCGCGGTCGAGGGCGCCGAGGTGGGCGACACCCTGGCGGTGCACTTCGTGGAGATCGTGCCGTCGCGCGACTGGGCCGTGTCCACGACGTTCCCGCACTTCGGCGCGCTGACCACGACGCACGCCACGGCCATGCTCCACCCGGCCCTGGAGGAGCGGGTGTGGGTCTACGACGTCGACGTGGCTGCCGGGACCTGCCGCTTCACCGCCCGCCGCTCCGACTTCTCCGTCGAGCTCCCCCTCGACCCGATGCACGGCACCGTGGGCGTGGCCCCGGCCGCCGGCGAGGTCCTGATGAGCATCACCCCGGCCGCGCACGGCGGCAACATGGACACCCCCGAGCTGCGCGCCGGCGTCACGGCGTACTTCCCGGTCAACGTCCCCGGCGGGATGCTCTCGATCGGCGACGGCCACGCCCGCCAGGGCGAGGGCGAGGTCTGCGGCACCGCGGTCGAGGCGGCGATGCAGACCGTGGTGGTGGTCGACCTGGTCAAGGGCTCGGCGCCGGGGTCCCCGCGCCTGGAGAGCGACGACTTCCTGATGACCACCGGCTCGACGCGTCCGCTCGAGGACGCCTACCGGATGAGCCAGCTCGACCTCGTCGGGTGGACCGGGTCGCTGCTCGGGCTCGACGAGCTGGACGCCCTGCAGCTGGTGAGCCAGGCCGGGCTCGCGCCCGTGGGCAACGTCGTGGACACCAACTACACGATGGTCGGCAAGCTGCCCAAGCACCTGCTCGGCCCGGCCCTGGCCTACGACGGCACCCACGACCGACTGCGCGCCGTGGGGGCGGACTACCTGCGTCGCCGCTGAGGGCCGCGGGTCGCCGGGTCCCGCTCAGACCTCGTGGACCTGGCCGGGGACGGCGAGCTCGATCGGGCCGTCGTACTCCCCCTCGGCCTCGGCCAGCACCTGTGCCGGCTCGTGCCACGGCGGGATGTGGGTGAGCACCAGCTTGCGCGACCCCGCCCGCTGGGCGGTGAGCCCCGCCTCGGCGCCGGTCAGGTGCAGGTCGGGCGGGTTGGGCGCGCCCTCCATGAACGAGGCCTCGCACAGGAACAGGTCGGCCTCGCGGGCCGTGTCGTCGAGGCCGTGGCACAGCCCCGTGTCGCCGGAGTAGGCCAGGGCGCGGCCGTCGGCCTCGATCCGCAGGCCGTACGCCGTGACCGGGTGCACCACCCGCCGCGCCGTGACGGTGAACGGGCCGATCTCGATCGCGGTGGTGCCGTAGGGGATGAAGTCGAACTCCTCGTTCATCCCCGGCTGCTCCTCCAGGTCGTAGGCGCGCGCCATCCGCCCGGCGGTGTCGGCAGGACCCCACACGGGGATCCGCGGCAGCGCGCCGTCGGGGTGGTACTTGCGCATCACGTAGTAGCCGCACAGGTCGAGGCAGTGGTCGGCGTGCAGGTGGGAGAGGAAGACGCCGTCGATGGAGCCGGCGTCGACGTGGCGCTGCAGCGAGCCCAGCGCGCCGCTGCCGAGGTCGAGCAGGATCCGCCAGGTGCGGCCCTGGAGCTCGGCCTCGACGAGGTAGCAGCTGGCGGAGGACTCGGGTCCGGGGTAGGAGCCCGAGCAGCCGATGACGGTGACCCTCACCGCAGCGCCCTCATGCCGACATCACCCACGCGCCGCCGGCGTACTGCGTGGCCCGCTGCAGCTCGGGACCGAGGAAGCGCCGGCCGATGGTCGCGAACTCCTCCGGCTGGCCGGTGGTGAGGAAGCGGTGGGTGGCCGGCTCGTGGCTCCCGCGCTCCAGGCCGTGCTGCACCAGGGTGCGGTAGACGTCCTTGGCGCACTCCTCCGCGCTGCTGACCAGCGTCACCCCGTCGCCCATCACCAGCGAGATCACGCCGGTGAGCAGCGGGTAGTGGGTGCAGCCCAGGATCAGGGTGTCGACCTGCGCCTCGACCAGCGGGTCGAGGTAGTCGTGGGCGGCGGCCAGCAGCTCGGGCCCGCTCGTGACCCCCTGCTCGACCAGCTCGACGAAGCGGGGGCACACCCGCGTCGAGAGCGTCACCTGCGGCGCGGCGGCGAACGCGTCGTCGTAGGCCATGGACTCGGCGGTGGCGCGGGTGCAGATCACGCCGATCCGGCCCTCGCGGGAGGCGGCGACCGCACGGCGGGCCGCGGGCAGGATCACCTCGACCACCGGCACGTCGTAGCGCTCGCGCGCGTCGCGCAGCACGGCGGCGCTGGCGGAGTTGCAGGCGATGACGAGTGCCTTGACGCCCTGCTCGACGAGGTGGTCGAGGCACTCCAGGGCGTACTCGCGGACCTCGCCGATCGGCTTGGGACCGTAGGGCTGCCGGGCGGTGTCGCCCAGGTAGACCACCGGCTCGTGCGGGAGCTGGTCCATCACGGCCCGGGCGACGGTCAGACCTCCGAAGCCCGAGTCGAAGATCCCGATCGGCGCGTCACTCACAAGGAGAGAGGCTAGCCCCCGGCCCGGCCCGTCGGGCGGAATGGCGAGGCACGTCACGCACGGCGTACGCCGCGCAGCACCCACCACAGGCCGACCACCGGGAGCACGAGCGGCACGAAGCCGTAGCCCGCGCCGAAGTCGGACCAGACCGTGCGGTCGGGGTAGTCCTGGGGCAGCAGCAGGCTGCTCACCCCGACGAGCAGCACGCCGGCCAGCTCGATGCCGACGGCGACGAGGGCGAGCCGCCGTCGTCCCGTCGCCAGGGCGTACGTCGCGACGCAGTAGACGACCGCCGCGAACCCGCTCAGCAGGTAGGGCAGCGGGGCGCGGGAGAACTCCGTGGTCAGCTGCAGCACCGAGCGGCCGGTCGCCGCGATCGCGAACACGCCGTAGACGAAGACGAGCGCCCGTCCCCAGCCGGTGGCCGTGGGGCTAGCCACCGGTGGCCCAGATCTGGGCCAGGCGCACGAACATGAACGGCACGAGCAGCACCGCGACCAGCAGCACGGCGGTGCCGCCACGCGAGCGGTCGCCGGCCGACCAGACCAGCCCCGCGGGCACGAAGAGCAGGGTGGCGAGCAGGTAGCCGACGTACTCCCACGCGGGGACGCCGTCGCCACCGGTGACCAGGCGGACGACGCCGAGCACCGCGAGCACGAGCAGCCCGACCTCGAGCAGCCCGAGCAGGTCGGTCAGCCGGTTGCCCGGCGGGCGGTCGCGCACCAGCTGCACGACGAGCCACACCGACGCGACCGCGCACAGCACGCCCAGCGCCAGCTGGAGGTAGTCGAAGGCCTGCTCCACCGGTGTCGCCTCAGGCCCAGAGCTGGCCCTCGAGGCGGTCCTCCGCCTCGTCGACCGTGCCCTCGTAGGCGCCCGTGGAGAGGTACTTCCAGCCGCCGTCGCACACGATGAACGCGATGTCGGCGCGCTCGCCGGCCTTGATCGCCTTGGCGGCCTGCCCGAGCGCGGCGTGCAGGATGGCGCCGGTCGAGATGCCGGCGAAGATGCCCTCGGCCTCGAGCAGCTCGCGCACCCGGCGTACGGCGTCACGCGGGCCGACCGAGAAGCGGGAGTCGATCAGCGACGCGTCGTAGAGCTCGGGGACGAAGCCCTCGTCGAGGTTGCGCAGGCCGTAGACGAGCTCGCCGTAGCGGGGCTCGGCCGCGACGACCTTGACGTCGGGCTTGCGGGCCCGGAAGCAGCGGCTGACGCCCATCAGGGTGCCGGTGGTGCCCAGCCCGCCCACGAAGTGGGTGACCTCGGGCAGGTCGGCGAGGATCTCCGGGCCGGTGCCCTCCTCGTGGGAGAGCGCGTTGGCGGCGTTGCCGTACTGGTAGAGCATCACCCAGTCGGGGTGCTCGTCGGCGACCTTCTTGGCCACCCGGACCGCCTCGTTGGAGCCGCCCGCGGCCGGCGAGGAGACGATCTCGGCCCCCCACATCCGCAGCAGCTGGCGCCGCTCGGCCGAGGTGTTCTCGGGCATCACGCAGACCAGGCGGTAGCCCTTGAGCTTGGCCGCCATGGCCAGCGAGATGCCGGTGTTGCCCGACGTCGGCTCGAGGATCGTGCAGCCGGGACGCAGCGTGCCGTCGGCCTCGGCGGCCTCGATCATCCGCAGCGCCGGGCGGTCCTTGATCGACCCCGTCGGGTTGCGATCCTCCAGCTTGGCCCAGAGCCGGACCTCGGGCGACGGCGAGAGCCGCGGCAGCCCGACGAGCGGGGTGGACCCGACCGAGGCGAGCAGGTCGTCGTAGCGCGTCATCCGCCGGCGACGGCCGGGAGCACGACGACCTGGTCGCCGTCGGAGAGCGTGGTGCCGAGGCCGCCGGTGAAGCGGACGTCCTCGTCGTTGACGTAGAGGTTCACGAAGCGGCGCAGGTCGTCCTGGCCGTCCTTGACCTCCACGAGCCGGTCCTTGAGGCCGGGGTGGTTACCCTCCAGGTCCTCGATCAGCGCCGCGAGCGTGTCGCCCTGGCCCTGGACGGCCTTCTCGCCGCCGGTGTAGGTGCGCAGGATGGTGGGGATACGGACCTCGATGGTCATGAGTGCTCCTTCACGATGGTGACCTCTTCCTCGGTCACCTCGCCGTCGATGATGCGATACGACCTGAACTCCACAGGGCCGTCAGAATTCCCGTGCTCGCGTGTGCTGACGAGCACGTAGTGCGCTCCCGGCTCGCTCGCCAGCCCGATGTCGGTGCGGCTGGGGTAGGCCTCGGTGGCGGTGTGGGAGTGGTAGACCACGACCGGCTCCTCGTCGCGGGCCCACATCTGCTTGTAGAGGTCGAGCAGCTCGCCGGAGTCGAACTCGTAGAAGGTGGGCGACCCCGCGGCGTTGACCATCTCCACCACGCGCTCGGCGCGGTCGCTGCCCTCGGGTCCGGCGACCACGCCGCAGGCCTCGTCGGGGTGGTCCCGCTTGGCGTGGGCGACGATCTGGTCGCGCACGGCCTCGGTCAGGGTGAGCACGCGGCCAGCGTAGGCGAGATCAGGCTGCGGACCGGACCAGGGTCTCCTGCAGGAAGCCCAACCACTCGTAGATGTCGTGCACCTGGGCCTGGGGGTCGTCCTCGGGCAGCGCGGCCCAGCGCTCCTCGTCGCCCTCCTCCACCCCGAGACGGGTGGCGATGGCCAGCCGCATGTCGGTGAACGCGCGCATCCAGGTCATCGCCGTGGGCGGGTCGAGCTCGACGTCGATGAACACGCCGTCCTCGGGCTCGGCCGGCAGCCCGGCGTCCTCGAGGCTGTCGATCACGGTCGCCGCCGAGGCCGCCTTGCCGTTGCGCAGCGTGGCCTCGGTGTAGCGGCGGAAGTCGCCGGCCGCCTCCTCGTCGTCGGGGTACGCCGAGGGGAACAGCCGCGCCAGCACCGGGTCGTCCGGGACGGTGGTCGGCCCCGAGAAGTCGAGCATCCGCTCCAGCGGGTCCTCGGCCTGCGGCGTGGCCTCCTCGCTGCGCAGCAGCTCGATGATCTGCCCCGCCAGCGAGCGGAGCAGGTCGGCCTCGTGCACGGTGAAGGTCGCCACCGCGGCGCCGCTGCGCCGGTGACGTCGGAAGCCGCTCACGCGGTGTCGGACTTCTGCATCGTGGCCCACAGGCCGTACTCGTGCATCGCCTGGACGTCGCGCTCCATCTCCTCGCGCGTGCCCGTCGAGACCACCGAGCGGCCCTGCTCGTGGACCTCCATCATCAGCTTCTCCGCCTTCTTCCTGCCGTAGCCGAAGTGCTGCTGGAAGACGAACGAGACGTAGGACATCAGGTTGACCGGGTCGTTCCAGACGATGGTCACCCAGGGGGTCTGGAGCGCCGTGGTCTCGTCGACCGCGGGCTCGTCGAGCTCGACCGGGGAGGTGGACACCACGCCATTGTGCACGCCGGGCACGCGGCCAGCCCTAGTGTGTCCCGGTGACCTCGACTCCCGGTGCCGCAGCGTCGACCGCCCTGCTCACCGACCACTACGAGCTGACGATGCTGCAGGCCGCGCTGGCCAGCGGCGCGGCCCACCGGCGCTCCTTCTTCGAGCTGTTCCCACGCCGGCTGCCGGCCGGTCGCCGCTACGGCGTGGTCGCCGGGGTGGGGCGCGCGCTGGACGCCCTGGAGTCGTTCCGGTTCGGCGAGGCCGAGCTGGCGTTCCTGCGCGAGGAGCGCATCGTCGACGAGCCGACGCTGGCGTGGCTGGCCGACTACCGCTTCCACGGCAACGTCTGGGGCTACCCCGAGGGCGAGATCTACTTCCCCTACTCCCCCCTGATGGTCGTCGAGTCGACCTTCGCGGAGGCCGTGGTGCTCGAGACCGTGCTGCTCTCGATCTACAACCACGACTCGGCGATCGCCTCGGCGGCCTCGCGGATGACCTGGGCGGCCGGCGAGCGTCCCTGCATCGAGATGGGCGCCCGGCGTACGCACGAGGGGGCGGCGGTGGCCAGCGCCCGGGCGGCGTACGTCGCCGGCTTCACCGCCACCTCCAACCTCCGCGCCCGCCAGAAGTACGGCGTCCCCAGCACCGGCACCAGCGCGCACTCCTTCACGCTGCTGCACGACTCCGAGACCGACGCCTTCCGCGCCCAGGTCGCCTCGCTGGGGCGCGGCACGACGCTGCTGGTCGACACCTACGACATCGCCGAGGCCGTCCGGCTCGGCGTCGAGGTGGCCGGCTCCGAGCTCGGCGCGGTGCGCATCGACTCCGGCGACCTCGGCGTGCTCGCCCACGAGGTGCGCCACCAGCTCGACGACCTCGGCGCCCACGACACCCGCATCATCGTCACCAGCGACCTCGACGAGTTCGCGATCGCCGGGCTCGCCTCGGCCCCCGTCGACGGCTACGGCGTCGGCACCCAGCTGGTCGTGGGCAGCGGCCACCCGACCTGCGGCTTCGTCTTCAAGCTGGTGGCCCGCGAGGACGACCGCGGCACGCTCGTCGGGGTCGCCAAGAAGAGCACCGACAAGATCTCGATCGGCGGCCGCAAGTACGCCCTGCGTCGGCTCTCGCCCCAGGGCGTCGCCGAGGCCGAGGTGGTCGGCATCGGCTCCCCCGCGGTCAACGACGGCGACGACCGGCCGCTGCTCACCCCGCTGGTGCGCGACGGCGAGGTCGTCGGCCGCGAGCCGCTCAAGGCCGCCCGGGCGCGGCACCTCCGCTCGCGCGACGAGCTGCCCCAGGTCGCGCGGCAGCTGTCCAAGGGCGACCCCGTGATCGAGACCGTCCACGAGCGGTAGCCTCCGCGCATGAAGAGCGCCCTGATCGTCGTCGACGTCCAGAACGACTTCTGCGAGGGCGGCTCGCTGCCCGTCAGCGGTGGTGCGCGCGTCGCCGGCGAGGTCTCGCAGCTGCTGCGGGCGTGGTCGGCAGGCGGGTCCGGCGCTCCGTCGTACGACGTGGTGGTGGCGACGAAGGACCACCACGTCGACCCGGGCGACCACTGGTCCAGCAACCCCGACTACGTCGACACCTGGCCGGTGCACTGCGAGGTCGGCACGGACGGCGAGGAGTTCCACCCCGCCCTGGAGCACCGGCCCTTCGACGAGGTGTTCCGCAAGGGGCGCCACGAGGCGGCGTACTCCGGGTTCGAGGGCACCTCCCCCGACGGGGAGAAGCTCGCCTCCTGGCTCCGCGACCGCGGCATCGAGCAGGTCGACGTCTGCGGCATCGCCACCGACCACTGCGTCCGCGCCACCGTCCTCGACGCCGTCGGCGAGGGCTTCGAGACCCGCGTCCTCACCGACCTCTGCGTCGGCGTGGCCCCCGAGTCCACCGAGGCCGCCCTCGCCGCCTTCCGCGACGCCGGCGCCCACCTCACCTGACCCCGGCTACTCGCCGGTGAAGGTCGGGCGGCGCTTGGCGGCGAAGGCGGCCATGCCCTCGGCCGCGTCGGCGGTGCGGAGCAGGACCGACTGGCCCGAGCGCTCGCGGGCGAAGGCGCCCTCGAGGTCACCCAGGGTGGTGGCGTTGACGGCCTTCTTGGTCGCGGCGTACGCCAGGGGCGGGCCGGCCGCCACCCGGGCCACCACGTCGGCCAGGCCCTGCTCGTAGTCGGCGTCGTCCACGACGTGGCTGACCAGCCCGGCCGCGTGGGCCTCGTCGGCGTCGATGCGCTCGGACAGCAGCGCCAGGCGCATCGTCCGGGCGCGGCCCACGGCCGCGGCGACCAGGGCGGTCGCGCCGCCGTCGGGCATCAGGCCGATCCGGGTGAAGGCCAGGGTCAGGGAGGCCGAGCGCGTCGCGACGACCAGGTCGCAGGCCAGCGCCAGCGGCATCCCGACGCCGGCGGCGACGCCGTTGAGGCCGCAGACGACGGGGACGGCGAGGTCGGTGACCGCGCGGACCAGCGCGTTGGCGCCGTCGACCGAGCCGCCGTCGTACTTCCCGGCCGGGTCCTCGCCGCCGAGGTCGGCCCCGGCGCAGAAGGCCGCGCCGGTCCCGGTGAGCACGACGACCCGGACGTCCGCGTCGGCGGTGGAGCCGCGCAGCGCCTCGGCGAGGTCGGCGACCATCTCGCCGGTGAGGGCGTTGGAGGAGTCGGGGCGGTCGAGGGTGAGCCACAGCGCAGCGCCCTCGCGTCGTACGAGCAGGTCGGCCATCGCCCCACTGTGCCCCGGGCCCCCGCCGAGGCGTGTGCATGACCCGCGCCACGCCGGTAGTGTCCGGGTGATGGTCACCACCCTGGTCGTCGCCGACGAGATCGCGTCGAACCTGCAGGACCACACCCTGCGGGACATCGCGCCGGGTCTCGTCCTGTCCGCGGGCGACCTGCCGTGGGACTACCTCGAGTGGATCGCCTCCACCGTCAGCTGCCCCGTCGTCTTCGTGCCGGGCAACCACGACCCCGAGGTCAGCCGGGCGCGCGAGTCCCGCAACGGCGTCTGGACCCTCGACGGCCGCTGGGCCGACTCCCCCCGCCCCGCCGGCGTGATCCACGCCGACCAGGAGGTCGTGGAGGTCGCCGGTCTCCGCATCGCCGGGCTCGGCGGCTGCGTGCAGTACCGACCCGGCCCGCACCAGTACACCCAGCGCCAGTTCAACGGCCGCGCCGGCCGGCTCGTTCGCAAGGCCCGCCGCCGCGGTCCGGTCGACGTGCTGCTCACCCACGCGCCGCCGTTCGGCCTCGGTGACGAGGACGACGGCCCGCACGTCGGGATCGAGGCGCTGCACGGCGTGCTCGAGCGGCTGGAGCCGACCTGGCACCTGCACGGCCACATCCACCCGTTCGGGATGCCCAAGCCCGACCGCACCGTGGGGCGTACGACGGTCCGCAACGTGATCCCCTGGCGCGTAATCGACATCACCGCCCGCACCGGGTCGATCGCGACGCAGTCGGCCTGAGGACGGGGGATGATGGAGTCATGGTGAGAGACACCGGCTCCCCCCGCGCCGATGCCGAGAACGACTTCCTGCGCGCCCGCAGGCACCAGACCCTGTCCCAGCTCGCCGGGTGGCTGCGCGCCGACACCGAGTCGGCCAAGGAGAGCCTGTCGTTCTCCGAGGTCGTCAAGGCGCTGGGCCGCCGCGGCGAGCACTCGCTCGGCATCCAGGTGATCCCGCTGGACCGCATCGTCGGGTCGGTCGACAAGGTCCGCGACTTCGACCGCCGCTTCCGTCCCACCACCGACAAGAGCCGCCAGCGCTGGGAGCAGATCGCCCGGAAGACCCGCGAGGGCCACTACTTCCCGCCGATCGACGTCTACAAGCTCGGCAACCTCTACTTCGTGCGCGACGGCCACCACCGCGTCTCCGTCGCCCGCTCGCTGGGGACCCGCGAGATCGAGGCGATGGTCACCGAGATCGAGACCGTCATCGACACCGAGGGCATCGGCGGCCGCCGCGACCTGGACGGCAAGAACTGGGGCCTGCGGTTCCTCAAGCGGGTGCCGCTCACCGGTCACCGCCGCGCCGAGATCAACTGCACCCGCCCCGACGACTACCACCGGCTCGCCGAGATGGTCGAGGCGTGGGCCTGCCGGCTGATGCACGCCGAGCGCGCCTACTTCGACGAGGAGACGATGGCGCGGCGCTGGTTCGACGAGGAGTACACGCCCGTCCTGCAGATGATCGACGACGCCGGGGTGCGCGGTCCGCTGGAGACCGGCGCCGACGCCTACATCCGCGTGGCCGGCGAGCGCTACCGCCTGATCCGTGAGCACGCCTGGAACACCGAGGTCCTCCAGATGATCCGCGACCAGCAGGAGCGTGCCCGCCGGCGCTCGAGCCCCGGCGGGGCCGTCCGCGCGTGACTGACGCCTGGCCGACCCCCGACCCGGCGCCGGCCCGGGCTGAGCCCCGGGCCGGACCCGGATCAGCTCGCAGCGCCCGCCCGCTCGTGCGACTCGTGGGTGAGGTTCTCGCCGGTCTCGCCGTCGAAGACGTGCATCTTCGCGGTGTCGACCCACAGCTGCGCCTGCTGGCCCGACCGCACGTGCGCCGCCGCGTCGAGGCGGGCGTTGACCTGCGTGCCCTCGCTGTGCATGTCCTGGCCGGAGTCGGCCGCGAGGTCGTCGAGGTCCCGCGAGGTCGCGGTCGAGCCGCGCACGCTGAAGTAGGCGTAGACGTCGGAGCCCATCGACTCCACCAGGTCGACCGGCACCTCGAAGGTCGAGCCCGGCTTGTCGCCCACCAGGGCGGCGTCCTCGAAGTGCTCGGGCCGGATGCCGACGATGACCTCACGACCCTTGCTGCGCTCGACCGCGCGACGGATCCGATCGGGCATCTGCAGCTGGCCGAGGCCGGTGGCGAGCGCCTCCCCCTCGATGGTGGCGGGCAGGAAGTTCATCGAGGGGCTGCCGATGAAGCCGGCCACGAACAGGTTGCGCGGCTGCTCGTAGAGCTCGGTCGGCGAGCCGACCTGCTGCACGATGCCGCCACGCATCACCACGACGCGGTCGCCGAGCGTCATCGCCTCGGTCTGGTCGTGGGTGACGTAGAGGGTGGTCGTGGCCAGCGACTTCTGGATCCGCGAGACCTGGGTGCGCATCTGCACGCGCAGCTTGGCGTCGAGGTTGGACAGCGGCTCGTCCATCAGGAACGCCTTGGGGCTGCGGACGATCGCGCGCCCCATCGCGACCCGCTGCCGCTGGCCGCCGGAGAGGTTGGCCGGCTTGCGGTCGAGGTGCTGGGTCAGCTCCAGCATGGTGGCGGCCTCGTCGACCTTGCTCTTGATGGTGGCCTTGTCGACGCCCGCGAGGGTCAGCGGGAACGCCATGTTCTCGCCCACCGTCATGTGGGGGTAGAGCGCGTAGGACTGGAACACCATCGCGATGTCGCGGTCCTTGGGCGCCTTGTCGTTGACCACCTTGCCGTCGATGCGCAGCTCGCCCTGGGTGATGTCCTCCAGCCCGGCGACCATGTTGAGGGTGGTGGACTTCCCGCAGCCCGAGGGGCCGACCAGGATGATGAACTCGCCGTCGGCGATGGTCAGGTTGAAGTCGTCGACGGCCAGGGCCCCGTCGGGGTAGCGCTTGACGACGTGGTCCAGGACGATTTCAGCCACGGGGTGCTCCTTTGTTGGTGGTCGCGGGCCCTAGCCCTTGACCGCTCCGGA
Organism: Nocardioides aurantiacus; assembly: GCF_003752505.1. Taxonomy (NCBI): domain Bacteria; kingdom Bacillati; phylum Actinomycetota; class Actinomycetes; order Propionibacteriales; family Nocardioidaceae; genus Nocardioides; species Nocardioides aurantiacus. The sequence continues at coordinate 2,845,338 of NZ_RKHO01000001.1, forward strand.
CGTGAGGCCGGCGACGATCCGCCGCTGGAAGAACAGCACGAAGATGACGATCGGGATGGTGATGATGACCGCGGCGGCGGCCACCGCGGCGACGGGCTTCTCGAACGTCGTCGCGCCGGTGAAGTAGGACATCGCCGCGGGCACCGTGCGGGCGCTGTTGGTCGAGGTCAGCGAGATCGCGAACAGGAAGTCGTTCCAGCAGGCGATGAAGACCAGGATCGCGGTGGTGAACACCCCGGGCATGGCCAGCGGCGCGATCACCTTGCGGAAGGCCTGGTACGGCGTGGCGCCGTCCATCTTGGCGGCCTTCTCCAGCTCCCACGGGATCTCCCGGAAGAACGCCGAGAGGGTGTAGATCGCCAGCGGCAGCGCGAAGGTGATGTAGGGCAGGATCAGGCCGAGCCAGGTGTCGAAGATCCCGATCGTCGTCCACATCTTGAACATCGGCGTCACCAGCGCGATCTGCGGGAACATCGAGATCAGCAGCGACATCGCCACGATGGTCCGCTTGCCGGGGAACTCCAGCCGGGCGATGGCGTACGCCGCCATGGTGCCCAGCAGCAGCGCCACGAACGTCGCGATCACGCAGATCCCGATGGAGTTGATGAGCGCCCGGACGAAGTCCTCGTTGGCGAAGATCTCGCTGTAGGCCTCCCCGGTCGGCTTGCGGACGAGGAAGTTGCCGTCGTTGAGGGTGTCGTCGCCCTTGAGCGAGAGCGACACGATCCACACGACGGGGATGAAGGCGTAGAGCAGCACGATCAGGTCGACCGCGGCCCAGCCGGCCTTCTTGGTGGGCGTGATGGTGTCGGCGCTCATGCGGGGCCCCCTGTCGAGCGCGAGCGGAGCGAGTGGTCGGCTGGGGTGCTCAACGCGACTCCCCCTGTCCGGGCGCGGAGGCCCCGAAGAGCTTCACGAACAGGAACGCGATGATCGCGATGGTGATGAAGATCAGCACCGCCATCGTCGAGCCGATGCCGAGGTTGAGCCCGCGGATCAGGTTGTTGTAGGCGACCATCGACACCGACGAGGTGTCGTTGGCCCCGCTCGTCAGCACGAAGATGTTGTCGAAGACCCGGAACGCGTCGAGGGTGCGGAACAGCAGCGCGACGAGGATCGAGGGCTTGATCAGCGGGACGGTGATCTTCCAGAACCGCTGCCACGCGGTGGCCCCGTCCATCGAGGCGGCCTTGAGCAGGTCCTCGGGCACCAGCGCCAGGCCGGCCATCAGCAGCAGCGCCATGAACGGCACCGTCTTCCAGACCTCGGCCAGGATGATGATCCAGATCGAGGACCAGCGGTCGGTCAGCGGCGCGGCGTCGCCGGCGAGCCAGCCGATGTCCTGGGTCCAGGCGAACCGCCAGGAGAAGGCGGCCACGACGGTGACGATGGCGTAGGGCACCAGCGCCGAGGTGCGGACCAGGCCGCGGCCCACCAGGGTCCGGTGCATCACCACCGCGAGCATCATGCCGAAGACGAGCTCGAGGAAGGCGCTGATGACCGTGATGAACATCGTCAGCCCGAAGGCCGTCCACCAGATCGGGCTGGTCAGCACGGTGACGTAGTTGGAGAACCCGACGAACTCGTTCTGCCCCGGCAGCCGCAGGTCGGCGCGGAAGAAGGACAGGTAGATGGCGTAGAGGATGGGGTACGCCGTGACGGCGAGCATGAACACGACCGCCGGGGCGCAGAGCAGCATCCCCAGCTTGCGCTCGGCCCGCTTGCCGTCGCTGGCGCGCTTCTTGGCGATCTCCACCGCCTCGTCGGCGCCGGTCGGCTGCTGCAGGGTGGTGCTCACGGCAGGATCCCCTTCCCGTCGATGGCGTCCTGGATGGCCGACTTCAGCTCCTCGGCCGTGGCCTCGGGATCGATCTGGCTGGGCGGCGAGAGCGTGCTGGACACGATGGTCGAGATGTTCTGGTAGAGCGGCGTGATCGGCCGCGGGACGGCCGTCTCGAGCTCGTTGAGCATCTCCGGGCCCATCGGGTAGGCCTCCTTGAACTCCGCCTCCTCGTAGACGCTGGGCGCGACCGGCGGGTCACCGGACTCCAGCGAGGTCTCCAGCTGGTGCTCGGGGGTGCGCAGGCACATCGCGGCGTCGAAGGTCTCCTCCGGGTGCTTGCTGTAGGTGCTGACCGCGTAGTTCATGCCGCCGAGCGTGGCCCGGGGCTTCTCGCCCTCGGCGAACTCGGGGAGCTCGGAGTAGCCGAGATCGTTGGCGACGTCCTCGTTGGCGGCCTTCATCGCCGAGAGCACGTAGGGCCAGTTCATGATGAACGCGGCCTGCTCGTTCTGCATCTGGGCGAAGATCTCGGGCTCCTGGCTGTTGGACAGCGAGGCGCTCGCGACGCCGCTGTCGGCCAGGCCCTTGAGGATCTCCAGCGCCTGCACCGTCTTGTCGTCGACGGTCACCTCGGTGCTGTCCTCGTTGACCAGGGTGCCGCCCAGCGAGGACAGGATGGTGTTGAAGGCGACGACGTAGCCCTCGTACTGCGCGGCGGTGATGCCGACGACGTAGGGCTTGTCCTCCTCCTTGAGCGCCTTGGCCTGCTCGATCACGCCGTCCCAGGTGGTCGGCGGGTCGGGCACCAGCGACTTGCGGAACCACAGCAGCTGCACGTTGGTGTGCTTGGGGACGCCGTAGAGCTTGTCCTCCCACATCGCGGTGTCGATGGTCGGCTGGAGCGTGTCCTTCGTGCCGGCGTCGGCCTGCTCCGGGGTCAGCTCGCGGATCCAGCCGGCCTCGGCGAACTCGGCCGTCCAGGTGACGTCCATGCCCAGCAGGTCCAGGCTGTCGTCCCCGGCGGCGAGGCGGCGTACGAGCTGCTCGCGCTGCCCGTCGGCGTCGCTCGGGAGCAGGTTGCCGACGATGCGGTACGCGCCGTCGGCCTGCTCGTTGCAGTCGGCGATGATCTTGTCGAACCCGGCGGCGGACGCACCGCCGTACAGGTTGATGACGGGGACGCCCCCGTCACCGCCGCCGCAGGCCGAGAGCAGGCCGCAGGCGAGGACACCGGTGGCGGCGGCACCCACCAGGCGCTGAGGACGTGGACGACGACGCATGGCTGCTCCTCGGTCCCCCGCACGGAAGTGGGATCGCGCTCACGTGACCTGGATCACAACGGGGAGACAGCAACCTAGCCGCGGGCGGGGTCCTCCACAAGCATCCAGACCGTCGCGTCCGCCGGGAGGGACGAGCCGCCGACCTCGGTGGAGGACACCAGCACCTCGCCCGCGGGCAGGTCCACCGGGCCGCCACCGACGTTCGTCAGCACGCGCACGGCGGGCCGACCCGCCGCCGTGAGGTCGAAGGCCACGACGTGCTCGGGGTCGCCGGCGTCCTCGACCCAGGACAGCTCGCGCACGCCGAGCCCGTGCTCGCGGCGCAGCCGCAGCAGGGTGCGGTAGAGCTCGAGCGTCGAGCCCTCGACGCCGGTCTGGCGGTCCACGGCCAGCTCGCCGTACGCCGCGGGCTGCGGGAGCCAGGAGGCCTCCGTCGGTCCGAAGCCGTACGACGGGGCGTCGCCCTCCCACGGCATCGGGACCCGGCAGCCGTCGCGGCCCCACTGGGTCTGCTCGGAGCGGAACCAGGTCGGGTCCTGGCGGACCTCGTCGGGCAGCTCGGTGGCCTCGGGCAGGCCGAGCTCCTCGCCCTGGTAGAGGTACGCCGACCCCGGCAGCGCCAGCATCATCGCGGTCGCCGCCCGGGCCCGCCGCAGGCCCAGCTCGGCGTCGGGCTGCGGGTCACCGGGGCCGATGCCGCCCATGCGGGACGGGCCGGGCGTGGGCTCGAAGCCCAGCCGGGAGGCGTGCCGGACGACGTCGTGGTTGGACAGCACCCAGGTCTGCACGGCGCCGTGGGGCGCCACCGCGGCCAGGGAGTCGGTGATCGAGGCGCGCAGCGCCGGCGCGAGCCACGGCGTGACCAGGAACGGGAAGTTGAAGCCCTGGTGGAGCTCGTCGGGACGGACGTAGGCGGCCAGCGCCTCGGCCGGGGTCACCCACGCCTCGGCGCACAGGATCCGGTCGGCGTCCTCCCCGGGGCGGGCGTAGGAGTCGGTCACCGTGCGCCAGCGGCGGTAGATGTCGTGCACCCCGGGCTGGTCCCACATCGGGTGGTCCGAGGTGCGTCCCACCATCTCGTGGCTGAGCACGGCGTCGTCGGGGAGGCCCTCGGCCTTGACCATGCCGTGGGCCACGTCGATGCGGAAGCCGTCGACGCCGCGGTCGAGCCAGAAGCGCAGGTTGCGCTCCATCTCGTCGCCGACCTCGGGGTTGTCCCAGTCGAAGTCGGGCTGGGTGACGTCGAAGAGGTGGAGGTACCACTGCCCCGGCGACCCGTCGGCCTCGGTGACGCGCGTCCACGCAGGGCCGCCGAAGTTGCTGATCCAGTTGTTGGGCGGCTCGGCGCCGTCGGGGCCCTTGCCGTCACGGAAGATGTAGCGGGCCCGCTCGCGGCTGCCGGGCGCGGCGGCCAGCGCCTCGGTGAACCACACGTGGTCGCTCGAGGAGTGGTTGGGGACGATGTCGACGATGATCCGCAGGCCCAGCTCGTGGGCGCGGGCGATCATCGCGTCGGCGTCGGCGAGCGTGCCGAAGCGCGGGTCGACGTCGCGGTAGTCGGCGACGTCGTAGCCCGCGTCGTGCTGCGGCGAGGTGTAGAAGGGCGAGAGCCAGATCGCGTCGATGCCGAGGTCGCGCAGGTGCGGCAGCCGCGAGGTGATGCCGGGCAGGTCACCCATGCCGTCACCGTCGGCGTCGGCCCAGGAGCGCGGGTAGACCTGGTAGATGACGGCGTGACGCCACCACTGCTGGGAACTCATGGGGACCACTTCTCGGAGAGGGTGCGGAGCACGGTGAGGTTGCGGTTGGTCGAGACCCCGAACGCCCGGTTCACGGCGGCACGCGGCGGCTTCGCCTCACCGAACGCGACATCGTAGAGGAGGTGGACGGCCCGCTCCCGCACCAGGGCCCGGGCCCCGGGGACGCCCCCCTCGATCAGCGCGGCGGCGGCCGCGTCGGGTCGGTCGGCCAGCAGCTCGACGTACTGGCGCCAGGCCGGGTCGCCGTGCTCGACGCGCACCGCGTCGGCGTCCGCGACCACCTGCACCAGCTCGGCCGGGGTCAGCAGCACGACCGGGACCTCGAAGCCGCGGTCGGCGAGCATCGCCGCCTCGAGCGCCGCCACGACCCGCTCCCGGCTGCGCATCCGGGTGCGCACCCGCACGTTGCCGGTCTGGATGTGGGTCTCGACGTCCTCGAACCCGGCCGCGGTGAGCGCGGCGCGCAGCTCGGCCATGGGGTACTGCCGCTTGCCGACGTTGACCGCCCGGAGGAAGCCGATCCAGGTGCTCACGCGGGGCCGCGGCCCGACCAGGTCCAGGCGTACGCCGGGTCCTCGACCGCCAGCGCGAGCTCGCCCAGCTCCAGCGGCCGGAAGGTGTCGACCATGACCGCGAGCTCGTCGAAGTACTCCGCCCCGATCGAGGCCTCGATCGCGCTGGGCTGCGGGCCGTGGGCGTGGCCGCCCGGGTGGAGCGAGACCGACCCGATCCCGATGCCCGAGCCCTTGCGCGCCTCGTAGTCGCCGCCGACGTAGAACATGACCTCGTCGGAGTCGACGTTGGAGTGGTAGTAGGGCACCGGCACCGACTGCGGGTGGTAGTCGACCTTGCGGGGGCAGAACGCGCAGACCACGAACCCACCCGCCTCGAAGACCTGGTGGACCGGCGGCGGCTGGTGGACCTTGCCGGTGATGGGCATGAAGTCCTCGACGTTGAACGTGTAGGGGTAGAGGCAGCCGTCCCAGCCCACCACGTCGAGCGGGTGCGTGGCGTAGGTCAGCCGGCTGCCGACGATGCCGGCGGGCCCGTGGCCGCGGTGCTTGACCAGCACCTCGACGTCGCTCGCCCCGTCGCCGTCGAGCAGCAGCGGCTCGGTGGGGCCGTGCAGGTCGCGCTCGCAGTACGGCGCGTGCTCGAGCAGCTGGCCGTAGCGGGACAGGTAGCGCTTCGGCGGCGCGACGTGGCTGCTCGACTCGATCGCGTAGAGCCGGCTCGGCTCCGCGGGCACCCAGCGGTGGGTGGTCGCGCGGGGCACCACCACGAAGTCGCCGGTGCGGTAGGCCAGCGCCCCGAACACCGTCTCCACCGTGCCGCTGCCCTGCTCGACGTAGACGCACTCGTCGCCGACGGCGTCGCGGTACCACGCCGAGGTCTCCCCCGACACGACGTAGGAGATCCGCACGTCGGCGTTGCCGAGCACGAGCCGCCGCCCGGTCACCGGGTCGCCACCGGGCGGCTGGTCGTGCAGCCGGAGGTGACGCGGCTTCAGCGGGTGGTTGGCCTGCGTCGCCAGGTCGGGCAGCTCCCACACCCGGCTGTCGACGATCGCCGACGGGACGCCGCGGTGGTAGAGCAGCGAGGAGTCGCTGGAGAACCCCTCCTCCCCCATCAGCTCCTCGTACCGCAGCGCGCCCGCCTCGTCGCGGAACGCGGTGTGCCGGGTGCGCGGGACGTCGCCGACGCAACGGTAGTAAGCCACGCCTGCCACCCTGCCCGCCGTCCTCTAGCCTCGCAACATGCCTGCTCCGTGGCGCCACGCCCTGCTCGACGACGCGGCGGTGCTGCCGCCGCGCGGACTCCTCCTCGCCCGTGCCCTCGGGGCGCACGCGCCGCTGCGGCGCGGCGACCTCGGCGACGCCGTCGGGGGCTTCGCGGTGACCGACCGCGAGCTGTCCCACCTCCGCAGCGGCGACCTGCCGGTGCACCTGCGCGTGACGGGCGGCGCGGGGATGCTGGAGGCCGCGCTGCGGTCGCTGGCGACCAGCGACCTCGCCGTACGACGGATCGAGATCGCCCTGCGCGACGAGGCCGACCTCGCCCACAACGCGCGACGCGTCGTGCAGGTGCTCGACGTGACCGACGCCCCCGACGACCTCGCGGTCCACGTCGCGCTGCCGGTGCTCACGGGCGAGCCCACCGCGGGGTGGCTGGGCGCTCTCGACGAGCTGGCCGCGCGCGAGCTCGGCGTGCTGCTCACCCACGCACCCGGCCCGGGGACCGCCGCCGCGATCGAGGCGGCGCTCGACCGCGAGCTGCCGCTCGCCCTGCTCGGCGAGGGCCTCGACGACGCGCTGACGGCGCTGCACGCGGTGCGGGTCGCGCTCGACGGCGACGGACCGGCCGCGGTCGCCGCCGCGCTCACCGACGCCGACGCCGCCGTGGCCTGGGTCCGCGACGACCCGGACGCCGCGCGTCGTACGCGGCGGTGGTGCGTCTCGGTCGCGGTGCCCGACCTGGGCGCCGCCCTGGACGACCTGGCGGCGCGGGACCTGCCGTGAGCTCCGCGGCCGGGGCGGTCTCGTGGGTCGAGGGCGCGAGCGGGTCCGGGCACGACGTCGACCACCTCCCGATGGCCGTCGTGGTCGGGGCGGGCGGGACGCCGTACGTCGGGGTCCGGGTGGGCGACCTGGTGCTCGACCTCGGCCGCCTCACCGGTGACCCCGTGCACGCCGCGCCGTCGCTCGGCCCGTTCCTCGCCCGGGGCCCCGCGCTGTGGGCGAGCACGCGCGCGAGCGTCGTCGAGGCGCTGACCGACCCGGGCCGTCGCGCCCGGGTCGAGCCGCTGCTGGCACCGGTCGCCGACGTCGCGGCGCTGCTGCCGTTCGAGGTCGCCGACTACGTCGACTTCTACTGCTCGCGGCAGCACGCGACCAACGTCGGCCGGCTGTTCCGCCCCGACGCCGCCGACCCGCTCCCCGAGGCCTGGCGGCGGCTGCCGATCGGCTACCACGGCCGGGCCGGGACGGTCGTCGTCTCGGGCACCGACGTCCGGCGACCGCGGGGCCAGCGGCCGTCGTACGGCCCGACGGAGGAGCTCGACCTGGAGGCCGAGCTCGGCTTCGTCGTCGGGGCCCCCTCGGTGCACGGGACGCCGGTGCCGACCACGGCCTTCCGCGACCACGTCTTCGGCGTGACGCTGCTCAACGACTGGTCGGCGCGTGACGTGCAGGCCTTCGAGTACCGCCCGCTCGGGCCGTTCCTCGGCAAGTCCTTCGCCACCTCGATCAGCGGCTGGGTCACCCCGCTCGCCGCGCTCGAGGCCGCCCGCGTCCCGCTCCCCGGCCAGGACCCGCCCCCGCCGGCGCACCTCGCGGTCGCCGAGCCCGCCGGCTACGACGTGGCCGTCGAGGTGGTGGTCGACGGCGAGGTGGTCAGCCGCCCGCCGTACGCCGCGACGTACTGGTCGCCCGCGCAGATGCTCGCCCACCTGACCGCCAACGGCGCCTCGCTGCGCACCGGCGACCTCTACGCCAGCGGCACCATCTCCGGCGACGCACCCGACCAGGTCGGCTCGCTGCTCGAGCTGCACCGCGGCGAGCGCTTCCTCCCCGACGGCGCCGAGGTCGTCCTGCGCGCCAGCGCCCCCGGCGCGCTCGGCGGCCGGATCACCCTGGGCGAGGTCACCGGCCGCGTCCTGCCCGCGCTCACCGACTGAACGGGGCCGTTCCCCCCGGGGCGGACCCGACGGACGATCAGTTCGCAGCAGGGCGCGGGCCGGTGAGCGTGACGCGCTCCCCCGGCCGGAACGAACTGATCGTCAGTTCGGCGTGGCCGACCCGTGTCCGTGACCCGTCGAGCCTCGGGACGGTCGCCGCGCAACCTCCTCGACCACCCCGACGGGCTGCGTGCTTGGCTGGGGACATGACCGAGTCGAGCAGCACCACGTCCTCCCCTGGCTCCTCCCCCGTGGTCGTCGTCACGGGGGCCAACGGCCTCGTCGGGGCCCGCACCGTCGAGGCCCTCGTCGAGCGGGGCGCCTCCGTCCGAGCGGTCGTACGCCGCGCCGGCACCGCGCCCGACCTCGCCGGCGTCGAGGAGCACGTCGGCGACTTCTTCGACCCCGACCTCGCCGAGACGGTGGTGCAGGGCGCCGACGCCGTGGTCACCACCGTGCACCCCATGGGCTCCGACCTCGAGACCCAGCACCGCATCGCCGTCGAGGGCACGCCGGTCCTGGCCCGGGCCGCCCGGGACGCCGGGGTGACCCGGCTGGTCCACGTCTCGACCGCGGCCGTCTACGACCGCTCCCCCGAGGCCGGCGACGTCGACGAGGAGTCGCCGCTGGTGGGCGAGGACGGCGGCGACTACCCCGTGACCAAGCTGGCCACCGACCGCGCGCTGGCCGAGGTCGACGGCCTCACCACGGTGCTGCTCCGACCGCCGGCCATCCTCGGCGCGGGCGAGACCTCGGTGTGGAACACGCTCCGGCCCGCGCAGGTCCGCGACGACGAGTCCGCCCGCAGCGCCCACCCCGACGCCACCTTCCCGTGGGTGCACGTCGACGACCTCGCCGCCGTCGCCGCGGACCTCGCCGCCGGCCGCATCCCCAGCGGCTCCGACCCCGCGACCGGTCCCGTCGAGGGCGGCTGCACGCCGCTCAACGTCACCGGCGAGCGGGCGACCCAGCGCGACTACCTCGGCACCGTCACCGGCGCCCTCGGCGTCGACCCGGTGTGGGAGGACGGCCCGACCTGGACGGGACGCTTCTCGGCCGACCGCGCCCACGCGTGGGGCTGGGCCCCGCAGGTCGGACTGACGCAGGCGCTGTCGGAGATCGACGCCGGGCTCCGCGGATGACCCAGGAGATGCGGCTCGAGCTGATCCCGCTGCCGTGCACCGACGTCGACGTCGCCACGGCGTTCTACGTCGACCAGGTCGGCTTCGGGCTCGACCACGACGTCGAGCCCGGCAACGGCATGCGGGTGGTGCAGCTGACCCCGCCCGGGTCGGCCTGCTCCATCGTGATCGGCGTCGGCATCAGCGACCCCGACGCCCCGCGGCTGCGGGGGCTGCACCTCGCGGTCGACGACCTGGACGCCGTACGCCGGACGCTCCTCGAGCGCCAGGTGGAGGTCTCCGACGTCGACGACCTGGGCGGGGTGCTCTACGCCCACTTCGAGGACCCCGACGGCAACGGCTGGACGCTGCAGCAGGTCCCTCACTAGCCTCCGGGCCGGTTCCCGGTCCACGAGGACGAACCGCGTCGGGCCGGGCCGTGCCGCTGCTACCTTGACCGCCACGACCGGACGGCACCACGGGGGAACGGCATGTCTCGGATGCACACGCGTCGGCTGACCACGGCCGCGTGCGGGCTCGCGCTCCTCGCCGCCCTCGGCGCCTGCGGGTCCGGCTCGGACGAACCGTCCGGCTCCGGCGGGGCGACCTCGTCGAGCGAGCCCTCGGAGTCCTCCTCCGGCAGCGACGCCGTCGCGACCGAGGACCTGGCCGACCCGGGCGAGGACCTGCTCGACGGTCCCAGGCTGGGGGTGGTGTTCGAGGGCACCGACCAGCGCCTGACGTGGCGCTTCCCGGAGAGCTACGAGTCCGAGACCGCCCAGCAGGCGACGTCCGGCGAGGGCGCCGAGACCTACGAGATGACGATCGGGTTCAAGGCCGGCACCACCGCCCAGGCGGAGGGCGAGTCGGTCACCGAGGGCATGGAGGGGGCGACGGTCGAGGAGGTGCAGGTGCGCGACAAGACCATGGTCACCACCGCGGCCGACACCGACGGCGGCAGCCTGCGGACCTTCTTCTGGACCCCCGAGGGCAGCGACACGACCTACGCGGTCCTCTTCTACGCGATCGGCACCTCGGTGACGGACACCCCGGCCGAGCGGCTCGACGAGCTCTACCAGACGATCGGCTCGCTCGCGGTCGACGACCGGACCGGATGACTGCTGCCCGACGTCCTGCCGGGTCGACCGGTCATCCGACCGGGCAGGTCGAGCCCGCCCCCGCCCTCAGGCGTCGCCGGCGGGCACGAGCGCGGCCAGCACGACACCCGCGTCCACGTCGCGCCGCAGGTCCTCGCGGGTGACGGTCCCGTCGGGTCCCACCGCGGCCTCGACGAGCAGCACCGCGGCCTGGCCCCCCTTCACGGCCCGGGAGAGCCAGGCGCGGTCGAGGCCGTGCAGCGGGATCCGGCTGGCGTCCTGTCCTCCCAGGCGCAGCAGCAGCTCGGCGCGGGTGCGGCCGGTGCGGGTCAGCAGGCAGCCGTTGGCGGGCTGCAGGTCGAGCTCGTCGGTCTCCACGACCGCACGGAACCCGCGCAGCCCGAACAGCTTCTTCATGGCGTCGTGGGCCGCGCCGTCCCGGTCTACGGGCACGGGCGGGAGCTGCAGGGCGAGGAAGTCGGGACCGACGTGGGTCGCCCACCGCACCTCGGGTCGCAGGTCGTCGTCGGGGGGAAGGTCGCTCACACGTCCAGCCTGTCAGGCGCCGGTGCGAGGACGACGAGCTGCTGGGTGGCGCGGGTCATCGCGACGTAGCGGTCGACCGCCCCCTCGATGCCCTCGCCGTACGACGCGGGGTCCACCAGCACGACGAGGTCGAACTCCAGCCCCTTGGCCAGCTCGGGGGTCAGCCGCCGGACGCGCGCCGAGTCGGGGCCGGTCGGCCCGGTGGCGATGACGCACGCCGTGCCCTCGGGGTGCTCGTCCAACCAGTCGGCGAGCACGGCGTCGAGGTCGGCGAGCGGGCGGCGTACGACGGGCAGGTGGGACTCGCGCACCGACGTGGGCACGTTGGCGTCGGGCAGCACCGCGCGGATCACCGGCTCGGCCTCGGCCATCACCTCGGCGGGCGTGCGGTAGTTGATGCTCAGCGAGGCCAGCCGGACCCGGTCGATGCCGACCCGGCCGAGGCGCTGGGACCACGACTCGGTGAAGCCGTGCCGCGCCTGCGCCCGGTCGCCGACCACGGTGAAGCTGCGCGACGGGCAGCGTTGCAGCAGCCCCTGCCACTCCGCGTCGGTGAGCTCCTGGGCCTCGTCGACCACGACGTGCGCGAACGGTCCCGCCAGCAGGTCGGGATCGGCGCGCCGCAGCTCGCCGTCGTCGACCAGGGCGTCACGGATGCCGTCCTGCCGCAGCTGTGCCATCAGACCCTCGTCGTCGTCCTGCTGGAGCATCTCGTCGACCACCCGGTCCATCCGCAGCCGCTCGGCCGCGACCACGGCGTCGTGGCGCCGCCGGCGGCGGGAGTCCTCGGGGTCCCCCAGCCGACGGCGGGCGGCGTCGAGCAGCGGCAGGTCCGCGGTGGTCCAGGCCTGCGGGTCCTCGCGCTGGAGCCTCCGCACCTCGTCGGGGGCGAGCCAGGGCGCGCACAGCCGGAGGTACGCCGGCACCTCCCACAGGTCGCCGACCACGTCGGTGGCCTCCAGCAGCGGCCAGGAGCCGCCGACGACGTCGACGAGCTCGTGGTTGCCCGCCAGCGACCGGGCGAGCAGGTCGGGCGGCACCTCCTCCTCGCTGGTGTCGGCGAGCCGGTCGGCGACGATCGCGACCAGCGCGTCCCACACCACGTCGCGCGCCTCGTTGTGCGGCGTGCCGGGGTCGGGGGCGCCGAACGCCTCGGTCCAGTCGGCGGGCCGCAGCCGCACGTCGCCCCAGGGCGTCGCGACCTCCACCGTCGAGCGCGGCGGCTGCTCGTGGAACCGCACCGCCGGCTCGAGCGCACCCACCATCGCGGCCGACGCCTTGAGCCGCGCCACCTCCGGGTCGGTCTCGGCCCGCGCCGAGGCCCCCTCGGGCACGAGGTCGCGCAGCGTACAGGTCTGCACCCCCTCCTCCCCCAGGCTCGGCAGCACGTCGGAGACGTAGGCGAGGTAGGGCTGGCTCGGCCCGACCACGAGCACGCCGCCGCGGCGGTCGCCCAGCCGCGGGTCGGAGTAGAGGAGGTACGCCGCGCGGTGCAGCGCCACGACCGTCTTGCCGGTGCCCGGCCCGCCGTCGACCACGAGGGTGCCGCGCGACCCGGCGCGGATGATCGCGTCCTGGTCGGACTGGATCGTGCCGAGCACGTCGCGCATCCGGGTCGACCGGCTGCTGCCGAGGCTGGCCACGAACGCCGACTGGTCGTCGAGGGCCGCGTGCCCCTCGAGCCCCTCGGGGGTGAACACCTCGTCCCAGTAGTCGGTGATCCGCGCCTTGCCCCACCGGTAGCGCCGCCGGCTGGCCAGCCCCATCGGGTCGGCGTGGGTGGCGCCGAAGAACGGCTCGGCCGCCGGCGAGCGCCAGTCGACGAGCAGCCGCCGACCGTCCCGGTCGGTCAGCCCGGTGCGTCCGACGTACGTCGCCCCGGAGCCGTCGGCGGGCACCATCCGGCCCAGGCACAGGTCGAGGCCGAAGCGTCGTACGGTGCGCAGCCGGGCCGCCAGCCGGTGCACCTCCTGGTCGCGGTCCAGCGCCGCCTGGCCGGTGCCCCCGGGGGCTCGACGGGCCTCGTCGAGGCGCGCGGTGAGGTCGGCCAGCGCGTCGTCGATGCTGCGCCCGATCGCGGCGAAGTGCTCCTCGTCGGCGCTCACCAGGGCCGCGTCGGCCTTGGCCGGGTGCTCGGTGAGCGCGAAGACGCTCGTCGTGCCGGTGCTCACGTGGGTTCCCTGTCGTGGTGCGGTCGTGGTGCCGTCGTGGTGCGGGGGTCGGGCCGCGGTCGGGCTCCATCCTCCCGGGTCCCGGGTGATACTCGCCGGGTGGACGTCGAGTTCGTGGGTGAGGTCGTGGAGTGGCGCGGCCCGGCGCCGTACTGGTTCCTGCGCGTCCCGGCCGAGGAGAGCGAGGACATCAAGCTCGCCGCCAGGGGGCTGGAGTACTGGGGCCAGGTGCCGGTGACCGTGCGCATCCGCGGCACGGTCTTCACGACCGCGCTGTTCCCCCGGCACGGCTGCTACCTGGTGCCGCTCAAGGTCGCCGCGCGTGAGCGCGCCGGGATCGACCTGGAGACCGACCGCGAGCTCGCCGCCGGGCTCGACGTCGGGCGGACGGACCGCTGACTCAGCCCGCGTCGTAGGCCGGGTGGTGGCTGCTGACCTTCCGGGCCGCGGCGAGGTGGCCGCCGAGGTAGGCGCCCGCTCCGGAGACCGTGGCACCCGCGAGGCCGAGGGTGCGGCCGGTGTCGTGGTCGCCCCGGCGCCGGGCGAGGTAGGACGCGGCGTACAGGCCGATCGCGACCGCGTTGGTGCCGGCGTGCACCAGCCCGACCCGCTGGTCGCGTGGGCCGCTGCCGGACCACTCGGCCCAGCCGGTCCAGGCCGTCGGGCCGGCCGCGAGCAGCCCCGTGGCGACGAGCGTCCGGGCCGACCCGGCGGCGTCGCGGCCGCCGACGAGGTCGAGCACGGTCGCCGAGGTCCAGCTGCCCATCACCAGGTCGGTGAGCAGCGGGTGCAGGGCGTGGCCGAGCCAGTCGCCGCGCAGGACCCGGCCGCGCACCCCGCTGCCGAAGAGCTTCGTGACGTGCGGCCGCAGCGCCCGGACGGGCGCGTCGAGGACGGCCGCGTCCTCGAGGGCGAGGGTGGCGCGGACGAGGGCGGGGCGGTGCTCGGTCGACATGGGGCCTCCTCGGTCGTCCCGGCGCGTCCGGGGTGGTGCCCACTGTGGTCCCGCCGGGCGTGGGCTGACAACCGTTCGTCCGCGCGGTGGGTCAGCCCGCGTGCCCACCGACCACGGGGTTGAGCTCGGAGGCGGCGAGCCCGCCCGGCTCCACGCCGGGGAGGAACTCGCGCCAGGTGCCGCTGATCAGCGTGGGCGACTCCACGACGCGGGCGCCATCGGCGAAGTAGGTCGTGGCCAGCGCCCGGCGGGGCTGCGTGGTCAGGTTGGGCCCGGCGGTGTGGAAGCACAGCGCCGAGTGGAACGACACGTCACCGACGGCGAAGGGCTGCGACTCGACCGCGACACCGCGCTCGGCGAAGCGCTCGGCGACGGCGGCGTCGTAGGACGTGCCGACCTTGTCGAAGGCGAGGTCGGCGACCTGCTCGCGGACGTCGCGCCCCCGGGCGAAGGACAGCGGCCCCATCCGGCCGGGGATGGCCGACATCGGCATCCACGCGGTGACCGCCTGGACCGTCTGCAGCGGGAAGTGCTCGCCGTCGTGGTGCCACGGCGTGCGGCCGCAGCCGGGCTCCTTGGACAGGGCGTTGTCGTGGTAGAGCCGTACGCCGGGCTCGCCCAGCAGCGACGCCGCCAGCCCTCCGACGCGCGGCGAGAGCGCGACCGCGCGCATCAGGTCGTCGTGCAGCCACATCTGCTCCAGTGCCGTGAACCGGCCGGCCACGTCGTCGCCGTGCTCGGCGCGCAGCAGCTCCTCGAGGCGCTCGGCCAGGCGGCGCACGACGGCCGGCGACAGCACGCCCGGCAGCCGCACGAAGGCGTCGCGGGCGAACGACGCCACGGCCGCGTCCGGCAGGTCGTAGGGCTCGGCGAGCTCGCGGACCAGCTGCTCGTCGGAGGCCGCCTCGACCTCCGGCAGTCCGGGGCCCTCGACGAGCTCGGTCGGGGCCTGCTCGTTGACGGCGAGCGTGACGTACCAGTCCCACCAGTCCTGGTCGTCGCCCGCCCAGTCCTGCTCCAGCCCGCCCTCGCGGTTCTGCGCGGGGAGCCGCTCGTTGACGTCGGGGTTCACAGCCACAGCAGTGCCGCCTCGTGCTCGAAGGTGTAGGAGCCGGCAGCGTCGCGGCAGGAGTCGAGGTAGTCGCCGAGCACCGGCGCCGCCTCCATCTCCTCCAGCGACACCCCGGTGTCGAAGGCGCAGCGTTGCAGGAAGCCCTCCGCGACGGTGCGGTCGCTCGTGCCGGTGCGGTAGCGCACCCGCTGCTCGCGGACGTCGGCCCCGGCGCCGACGAGGGCGTCGCGGACCTGCTCCGCGGTGGTGTACGGCGTCGCGTCGCGGACGCCGGCGCGGAACGCGTCGTAGAAGGCCAGGTAGTGCGAGGTGGCGGTGGCCTGTGCGACCAGGCCCAGCCCGCCCGGGGCGATCGCGCCGACGAAGCGCTCCGCGGCGGCGTCCAGCTCGGCCGGGGGCAGGGCGTAGAGCGCGTGGGTGGCCCAGACGACGTCGTACGCCGTGTGCTCGGGCGCCAGGTCCTGCAGCGTCGTGACCAGCTCGTGGCGCGCGACGAAGGGCGGCCGGAGCACGCCCCTCGCCTCCTGCACCGAGAACTCCGAGGGGTCGAGCAGGTCGTAGGCGAGGTCGGGCAGCCCGGCCAGGTCGGCGTGGCGCAGCAGCGCCGTGGGCCACTTGCCGCTGCCGCAGGCGACGTCGAGCAGCGACCAGCCCTCGTGCGCGCGCTCGGCGAGCAACGTGCGCCAGTCGGCGGCCAGCGCGAGCTGGCGGTAGTCCTCGGTGGCCAACGCGTAGAACGCCTCCATGCCGGTGCGCCCCGCCTCGCTCCAGTGCTCGAGGCTGCGTGCGGCGGTGTCGCCGGTGGTCATGGGAGCCCCTCACCCGGTCGCCGGATCGCGGCACCCGTGATGGGCCGCGTGCTTGACTCCCGGAAGTGACCAACCTAACCCGGACCCCCTCGCCGGGACCCGTGCCCCAGGTGCGGCAGGACGACGGGCCCGGTCTCCTGGACGCGCTGCGCGAGGCGCACCGCGGGGCCGGACCGCTCCCGGCGCTGGCCCCCGACGGGTACGCCCGCGACCACGCCGCCTTCGAGGCCCGCTCCGACCAGCGCGCGCTGATCGCCGACCACCTGTGCTCCCGGCTGGCCGGTCGTCCCAACGGCCCGGTCTCGGTGCTGTCGGTGGGCTGCGGCGACGGGGCGCTCGACGTCCGGGTCGCCGCGAGGGCCGTGGCCGCGCGTCCGGCCCGCCCGGTCCGCTACGTCGGGGTCGACCCGTGGGCCGGCAGCGCGGATTCCTGGGCCGCGGCGATGGCGGGGCTGCGCTGCGACGCGCTGAGCGCCGAGTCGCAGGTCGCGACGTTCGCCGACGCCCGACTGACGGGTCGGTTCGACGTCGTCACCTTCGTGCACTCGATGTACTACGTGCCCGACGTCGCGGCCGCGCTGCGGGCGGCGTACGACCTGCTGCGGCCGGGTGGCGAGCTGCTCGTGCTCAGCGGGCCCCGCGGCGTGCTCAACGCGCTCACCGACGTGCTCGCGCCCCCGGTTGCCGGGCACCGGCAGTGGTTCAGCGAGGACGTCGCCCGCGGGCTCGCCGACGCCGGTCTGCGCCCCGAGCCCACCACCACCCTGGCGGCGCGCCTCGACCTCGTCGGCGCGAGCGACCGGGTGCTCGACTTCACGGTGCAGGGCCGGCTCACCCCGCGGTTGCGACCGCTGGTGCGGGAGTACCTCGCGGCCGTGGCCCGCACCGACCCGGCGTACGACGGGCCGCGGGTGCCGCACCCCGTCGACGTCCACCGGGTCGTGCGCGCCGCCTGAACGGGACCAACGTCACACCGCGCCCTCGTCTCGGCCTCTCCCGCACCGGGCACGGTGAGGCATGAGCAACGACAACGCCGCACAGGCACGCGAAGGACTGCTGGACAGCGTCAAGGGCAAGGCCAAGGAAGTGGCCGGAGCCGTGACCGGGAAGGACGAGCTGGTCGAGGAGGGCCAGCTCCAGCAGGCCGAGGCGGCCAACCGCAAGCAGGCCGTTGCCGACGAGGCCGTCGCGGACGCCAAGCGCGAGGAGGCCTCGCAGGAGCTCCGCGAGACCAGCCGCGAGGCGGCCCGCGAGCAGGGCGAGGCCCAGAAGGACGCCGCCAAGGCGGAGTCCCAGGTCGAGGACCGCCGCGAGGGCGAGCACGCCGACGCCGAGCGCACCGCCGCGCAGCTCGCCGCCGCCGAGCGCGCCCAGGCCGAGCGCGACGCCGAGCAGCTCGCCGAGAAGAACCTGCAGGACGCGGAGCGCGAGGTGCGCTCCGCCGACGCCACCGAGCAGCAGGCCGCTGCCGAGAAGGCGCGCCTCGAGCGCGAGGCCGCCCAGGCCGACGTACAGGCCGCGCAGCTGCGCGCCGACACCGAGAAGTGAGGACCCACCCCATGATCAAGACCCTGATCGCCCTGCCCTACGAGATCGCCCGCTTCCCCCTGACGGTCGTCGACCGTCGGCTCAGCAGCCGGGTCGCCGACGACGCCCCCGCGCGTCTCGGCTTCGACCGCGTCGTCGGCTCCACCGACAAGCTGGCCGGCACGCTGCTCTTCAACGAGCAGCTGACCCAGCGCGGCACCGAGCGCCTGGAGCGCTCGGCCAAGCTCGCGACCGCCACCCAGCTCGAGGCCGAGGCCGCCGAGCGTCGCCGCGAGGCCTCCAAGAAGTCCGCCGCCGCGCGCCGCAAGGCCGCCAAGCAGCGCGAGCAGGCCCAGGACAAGGCCGCCTCCGGACTGCAGGAGGCCGACGTCGCCGAGGCCAAGGGCAAGGCCGAGGCCGAGAAGAAGGCCGCGCAGGTCGCCGCCGACAAGAAGGCCGCTGCCGACAAGAAGGCGCAGGCCCGCAAGGACGCCGTCGAGAAGCAGAAGGCCGCGGAGCAGAAGCGCGCCGAGGACAAGAAGGCCGCCGCCCAGCGCGAGGCCAAGGCGGAGCTCGACGACGCGAAGGCGTCGAAGAAGGCCGCCGACGACGCCCGCGCCGACGCCGAGCGCCTCGAGCAGCTCACCGAGACCAAGAAGCAGGCGCGCAAGGACAGCTGACCCGCTGACCTCCCGCTACGCCGGCAGCCCGTGACCTGGTGGTCACGGGCTGCTGTCGTCCGGGCAGGTCAGGGTTCGAGGCACTCCGGGATGGAGTCGCGACGGCCGGTGGGGGTCTCGGTCTGGCCCGCGGGGTCGTAGATCTTGACCCAGTCGACCGTCGGGAACTGCCTCAAGGTGGGGGCGATCTCACCTGCCACCGACACCGTCGACCCGCCGCTGCTGCACCCGCCCGTCAGCCGGACCCGGGCCACCTGGTCGGCGATCCGGAGGTCCCGGAAGCTCGTCGCGCCGGAGCGGAGCAGCTCCAGCCCGTCCGCCTTCTCCCCCGGCAGCGGCCCGGCGAAGAGCCGGTCCATGACACCCACGGCCGGCGTCCGGACGGGCACCGGACGCAGTCGTGCGCTGAAGTAAGGACGACGGCCCTCCGCGTAGTTGTCGCGGTCCAGGAAGTAGACCTTGCGCTGCACCGTCGGGAAGGCCGCTGCGACGTCGACCACGACCCGGCTCGGGTGGCGCAGCGTCGTGACCCGGACGGGCGTGCGCCGGGCGAGGCCGATGCCGTACGTCGTCACCGCCTCGAAGTCGCCGGCACGCACCGTGGTCATGATGTTGGGCAGGGCGAACGCCTTGCGCACCGCCGCCGTGGGGCCGTCCGCGTCGTGGGCCTGCGCCGGCTCGAACCGCACGCTGAGGACCGCGCGGCCGGCGATCCGCACCGGCTCACCCGACCCGTCGGCGGTCAGCGAGTCGACGTACCTCACCTGCCGGCTGGTGGGGAGCCCTCCGCGGAACTCGTAGACGATCCGGTCGAAGCCCGGGTGGTGCGCGGCGCGGATGGCGACGAGCGTCGGTGTGGGCGGCGGTGCGGCAGTCGTGGCCGGGACGGTCACGACGCCGACCAGGACGACGAGCAGGAACACGCAGCCGCGAAGCAGGAGACGCATGGGGCACCACCGGTGAGAGTGAGGGTGAGCTGACTCCTCACCATGGGTCCCGGGCGGCGTCCGGCGTAGGGCAGGACGTCCACACCCCAGGGGTCCTCCGACCCGCCGACCTCGCGCAGACGCGGGTGGAGGTGCTGCGGGCCTGAGCCCGCCTCAGCGCCAGCCGAGCTCCGGCGCGACGTACCGCACGACGCTGTCCAGCAGGTGCGCGTTGTAGTCGACGCCGAGCTGGTTGGGGATCGTCAGCAGCAGCGTGTCCGCGGCCGCGACCGCCTCGTCCTCGGCCAGGTCCCGGACGAGCTGGTCGACCTCCCCGGCGTAGGTCTTGCCGAAGCGGGCCAGGCCACCCTCGAGGTGCCCGACCTGGTCCTCGCTGCGCGTCTGGGCGCCGAAGTAGGCGTGGTCGGTGGCGTCCACGATCGGGAAGATGCTGCGGCTGACCGAGACCCGCGGCTCGCGCTCGTGCCCGGCCGCGCGCCACGCCTCCCGGAAGAGGTGGATCTGCTCGGCCTGAAGCTGGTGGAACGGCACCCCGGCGTCCTCGGTGAGGAGCGTCGAGCTCATCAGGTTCATCCCCTGCTCACCGGCCCAGACGGCGGTCTTGCGGCTGCCCGCGCCCCACCAGATGCGGTCGCGGAGACCGGGCGACTGCGGCTCGATGCCGAGCAACCCGGGCGGGTTGGGGAACATCGGTCGCGGATTGGGCTGCGCGAAGCGCTTGCCGTCGATCGCCTCGAGGAACACCCGGGTGTGCTCGCGCGCCATGCCGGCGTGGTCGTTGCCCTCGCCCGGGTCGTGGCCGAAGTACTTGAAGCCCTCGACCACCTGCTCCGGTGACCCCCGGCTCACGCCGAGCTGCAACCGACCGCCGGCGATCAGGTCGGCGGCCCCGGCGTCCTCGGCCATGTAGAGCGGGTTCTCGTAGCGCATGTCGATCACGCCCGTGCCGAGCTCGATCCGGCTGGTCCGCGCGCCCGCTGCGGCGAGGAGCGGGAACGGCGACGCGAGCTGCCGGGCGAAGTGGTGCACCCGGAAGTAGGCGCCGTCCGCGCCCACCTCCTCGGCCGCCACCGCGAGCTCGATCGACTGCAGCAGCACGTCGGAGGCCGAGCGCACGTGCGAGTGCGGCGAGGGGTTCCAGTGGCCGAACGACAGGAAGCCGATGTTCTTCATGTCCTCGCAACCGTCGCCGGTCGCCCCTTCTTCCCCCGACGTGCGAGCGCCGCCGTCCGGCTCAGAACTCCGACATCTTGTCCCAGCCGTCGCGGTCCGCGGCGTCGATGTACATGATGTCGGGACGCTCGGCGATGTACTGCTTGGCGTCGCCGTCCACCCCCTGCTGGAAGTGGTCGGAGGCGACGTGGGCCTCGCCGGCGGCCGCGTCGTCGAAGGCCTCGATCGTCAGGATCGTGTCGGGGTCGTCGACGCTGCGGTAGTGCTCGTAGAACTTGTTGCCCGGCTCGGCGCGCGTGGCGTCGGTGTAGGCCTGGCTCGCCGCGAGGTAGGCGTCCGCGGTGCCGGGCTTCAGCTTCTTCTTGACGGTGATGTAGATCAACGCGTTCTCCTCGGTCGGGTGCGTGGGCGGGTCCGGTCGCACCCGCTGCGACCCGCACTCTCGCACGCCCGCGGGCCGCGCCGCCGGGCCCGGCGCCGGGGCCGGCGCGCTCGCCAGGCTCCTCCCCCGAGCGTGGCCGTGTAGAAAGGCCCGCATCCCCGCTCACCCAGCGCACCTGGGAGCGACGTCCCCGACGCCGAGGAACGGAACACCCATGGAGATCGTGCACTCGGGCATCGCCATCCTGGCGGCGATCCTGCTCATCATCCGGTTCAAGGTCGACCCGGTCATCTCGCTGCTGCTGGCCTGCGTCTACCTCGGGCTCGCCACCGGGCTGGGCGCCACCGGCACCGTCGAGGAGATCACCAGCGGGTTCGGCGACATCATGGCCGAGGTCGGCCTGCTGATCGGCTTCGGCGTGCTGATCGGCGCGCTGCTGCACGCGATGGGCACCTTCAGCGACCTTGTCGCGATCCTCGCCCGCCGGGTGGGCGGCAAGCTGCCGTACGCCATGGCGGGCACCCTCGCGGTGATCTTCCCGTCGATCTACGTCGACGTGCAGGTGGTGCTCGCCGCGCCCATGGCCAAGGAGTCGGCGCCGGCCGTCGACAAGCGCCACGGGCTGCCGTGGCTGGCGGGCGCGATGGGCATCGGGATCTTCTCCGGCTACGTCTTCGTCGTGCCCGGTCTCGCGGCGGTCGCCATCGCCGGCCTGCTCGACGTCCCGCTCGGGACCTACCTGCTCTACGGCCTGCCGATCGGGCTCGCCACGGCGCTGATCACGACGTTCCTGTTCCGGCTGCTGCTGGCCCGGGGCCTGTGGAACGACGAGACCGACTACGACCAGGACGTCGTGCTCGAGGACGGCCGGCCGCGCGACGAGTCCGAGGAGGTGCCGGTGGTCCAGGGGGCGTCGAGGCTGCCCCTCGGCGTACGGCTGCTGCCGATCCTGGTGCCGCTCGTGCTCATCGCCACCGGCGCGATCCTGGGGCTGGCCGAGGTCTCGAACCCCGTCGTCACCTTCCTCGGCGACGCCAACATCGCGCTGTTCGTCGGGCTGCTGATCGCCTTCTTCCTGGTCCGGCCCTCCGCAGGCGCGGACGGGGTCGGCAAGGTCCTCACCGCGGGCTTCCACACGACCGGCGAGATCCTGCTGGTCACCGGTGTGGGCGGCTCGCTCGGCGCCGTGATCGCCGCGAGCGGCATGGACAAGACGCTCGAGGGTCTCTTCAGCGCCGACGAGAGCGCCCCGGTCGTGGTCAGCATCCTGCTGGCCTGGCTGATCGCCGCCGTGCTGCACTTCGCCATCGGCTCGGTCTCCGTCGGCGCCATCACCGCCGCCGGGATCATCTCCCCCATCGTCGGGTCGCTGGGGGTGGACCCGGTCGTGATCGCGCTGTCGATCGCCTCGGGCGCGATGTTCGCGCTCCACGTCAACAGCAACTTCTTCTGGATGTTCACGACCCTGCTCGACCTGTCGACCAAGGGCAGCCTGAAGACGCTGACCCTGGCGACGTCGCTCGGCGCGGTCGTCTCGCTGCCGCTCGTCCTGGTGGCCAGCGCGGTCGCCGCGGCCACCTGAGGTCGCCCGTCGTGAGGGTGGCCGGAGCATGACCCGGGCCGAGGTCGCCGCGGCGTACGACGCCCGGGCGGAGGAGTACGTCGAGAAGCTCGGCTCGCTCTCGCAGATGGCGCCGCAGGACCGGTCGACGATCGCGACCTGGCGCGACGCCACCACCGGTCGGCTCCTCGACGCCGGCTCCGGTCCCGGTCACTGGACCGACGTGCTGTCCGACGGTGGCCGACGCGAGGTGCTGGGTGTCGACGGGACGCCCCGCTTCGCGGCGTCCGCCCGGCAGCGCTTCCCCCACCTCCACCTCGCCGTCGCCGACCTCGCCGCCCTGCCCGTCGCCACCGCGTCGGTCGGCGGTGTCCTCGCGTGGTTCTCGGTCATCCACACCCCGCCGGCCAGCGTGCCGGCGACCCTGTCCGAGCTCGCCCGCGTCCTCGCCCCGGGCGGATCGCTGCTGCTGGGCTTCTTCGACGGCGAGGCCGGCGTGCCCTTCGAGCACACGGTGTTGACCGCCTACCACTGGTCGGCCGACGCCCTCGGCGTACTGCTGGCGGAGGCGGGGTTCGTCGTCGAGCGGACTGCGAGTCGTCAGGATCCGGGGGCGCGGCGGCAGGGTGAGCTGGTGGCGAGGCGTGCTTCGTCTGGCTCGTGATGGAACGGCAGCACATCTCACGGCTCCCCAGCATCAGGTAGTGCTCCGGCGCGATCGCGAAGCACGAGACGTTGTGGTCGGACATCTCGGGATTCAGCGTCCAGCCGAGGGTGGTGTACGAGGCGGTCGCGCGCTCGATGCTCTCGACAGGGCAGGTGACGAAGAGGCTCATGGGAGAGCGACACATGCAAGGAGCAGTGCAACGTGGGTGGACAAGGCTGGCCCTGCCCGACGTCGCGCAGCACCGAGCTACACGTTGATCCGACCGGACGGGTGCTCCTCCAGGCACTGCTCGCCCCGACCGCTCGGGGGCCCCGTCAGTACCAGCCGACGCGCTCCGAGTGTTCCCACGCGCCCTGGGGGTTGCCGTAGCGCGCGGCGATGTAGGCCAGCCCCCAGGTGATCTGGGTCTCTGCGTTGGTGCGCCAGTCGGGAGCGACGTCCGCCATCTTCGAGCCCGGCAGCGACTGCGGGATGCCATAGGCACCTGAGGAGGCGTTCTCGGCCAGGTGGTTCCAGCCGGACTCGCGCTGCCACAGCGCGTCGAGGTACTGCCACTGATCGGCCGGCAAGCCGAACTGGAGCATCAAGCGATATCCGAGCCCGCGGTTGGAGTCGGGGTCGACGTCGGTGGGCAGCACCTCGGGCGAGGCGGTGGCCATGGACGCAGCGATGCGCTCGGCGCGCTTGGCCAGCTGCTCGATGATGACGCGGCGCGGCACGCGGGCGGCAGCGCCGGTGCGCTCGACAGCAGCCTTCGTCCTCGCGGGGGTCGGCGCCTCGGCGGTCTGCGTCGCGACCGGTTCTGGGGACGGGGATCGCGTCGGTGCGGTGGGTGCCTCGGACGCCGTCGGCTCGGCCGCCGCGCAACCCGAGGTCAGCAGCGCGACGATCAGCAGCGCGACTATCCGCACGGCTGGCCGCCCGGGAACCCCTCGACAGCTGCCGTCGTGGTGACACCATGCCCTCGTCGCCACTCCGTGCCTGCGTTCACCGGCACAGGGTGGCATGGGGCCGTTGATCTGCGCACCGAACCTTCGGATCTCGGCAGAGTGCGTCCTGCAAGCGGCGGTGTGACGCACATCGGAGTCAGGCCCAGCGTGCTGTTCGCAGCCCGATGAGGACAAGACCCGTTGACAGCGCGTCCAACAAGTAGTTTCTTGTTCGTAAACTACTTACACCGAGAGGCGGGCGGGCGATGGAACCCATCAGGCAGGATGCGGCAGCCATGCTGCAAGGAGCTAGTGGGGTCGAGTCCGCGGTGCGGGCACGGGCCCCACAGGAGCACCCGCTGTACTTTGCGACCGGTCTCGTGTTCGTGCTCGCCGGGCTGATCTTCGACATCACTGGCAACGCCGGCAGCGGCGGCGCAGCGGTGGCACTGACGGTGGCGTGGGTGCTCCTGGTCGGCGTCATGGTCGCCACCCATATCCCTTACTGGCGTCGGTACCGCCAGGTGCGGAAGCGGAGCACTCCGAAGTGGGTGGAGTGGACGCTTGCAGCGTGGGGCGTCGCCGCGCTCTTCGTCCTGGGGATCTTGCTCGACGGCAGCATCGGCTACGCCTTCGCCCTGGGAGGCGTTGTGGGCGCTGTGCCGAGCCTGCTGTGGGCCGAGCGTCTTCGGCGCACCACGTGACCGCCCACCCCCGGGCGCGCCTTGACGACTTGGTCCACCAGCCTGTGCGCTTCTCCATTCTCGCCGGCCTGGCCCAGGCCGATGAGCTGGAGTTCCGGTTCCTCCGCGACACCCTGCAGATCAGCGACTCAGTCCTGTCGCGCCAGGCCTCGACCCTCGAACAGGCTGGCTACATCGCCATCCGTAAAGGTCACGTCGGCAAGTGGCCCCGCACCTGGTTGGAACTCACGTCAGCCGGGCGCGCCGCTTTCGACCGGCACCTCGCCACGCTGCGCGAGATCGTCGAGTCCCCGACAGGCACGCCAACTTGAGCGGCAGATTGCTCAACGGCGACGGCCCCTTGAACTGGACCCGAGGGGTCTTGCAGCGGGAGGCCGTCGAAGTGCCCCTCAGGAACTATCGAGTAAGCCGAGCAAGCCCGCAGTCGCGAAAAGGGTCAAGTGACTGGTCGTCGTCGTCGGTGGTGACTCCTGCATGACGCGGTGCGTTCGTTGCCGGCATGACGGGGCACTGAACGCCCCAACGCTAGCCCGGGCCGCTTGCTGCAGCAGGCCCACGGCCACATACAAAACGATGCGGTAGGCCGATATTCCGGGGTGAGCGAATGCTTTCAAGTTACGCCAGCAGGCGGCGGATTGACGCACGTTGGACTGCCAGTCCCGAAACGGGATCCCGCGCCGGGTTGCTCCGCGAGCCCATCGTCTTCCGGCGAAGGACAGGGGGCACCTAGCGCACTTCCGCGCGTGTCCACTGGTGCAGAGACTGCGAACCACGGGGCTGTGCGGTTAGGGAGCACCTTGGTGCGATGAGGTGCCCTCGACACGCCCTGCCGTCACGCTCCTGAGCCGACCCGCAACCCGGACATTCCCCCATCGACAGCGAGAGCCACTCCCGTGACCGAGGCCGACCCGGGGCCTGCGAGGTAGGCGATGGCCTCGGCCACCTCGGCGGCGGCGACCAGACGGCCGGTAGGTTGACGGGCCTCGAGGGCGGCCTGTTCGGCCGCTGGGTCCTTGGCCTCGGCCAGCAGCCGCCCCAACGGTCGACGTCGTGTGGAGATCGTGTGCAGATCCGACGGCCGGCGGCGGCTGTTATGGACCCGGCTGAGAGGCCGGCGTTGAGCCCGTTTGGCGGCGCGGTCGGGCGGACACGGTCGCGGGGCCCTTTCAGCGTCGGTGGCCGATCAGGCACGACCGGCTCGTAGACCTTCGAGCAGAGACCGGCAGTGTCAGTCCACGGTAGTCGCTGGGCCTGTGTGCCGAGCGCGCCGAGCGTCAGCGCTGCGGCAGTCGGATCGCTGGTTCCGATCTGCAGAGGCTCAGCCACGTCGCCAACGGCGTGGGGAGACGGCGACCCTCCCACGGACGAACCCCTGGAGTCTCCCGCGCCGCGCTCCGTGCGAGGAAGGCTGGCGTTAGTTGGGTGCCAGATGCGGGACAACCGCTCCGATAGCGGATCGGTCAGCGGGACACGAAGGGAACGACTGCGACCGCCCAGAGCCGGACGTGGGCGACCGGCCGGATGTGACGACCCAGACGCCGGTTGTTGTACGTCCTGTGCCGATGGTCGACGCCTTTGCTCGCCGGTCACAGGGAGTCGGGCGGACGGTTCCTACAGCAAGCGAAGCTGCCCACGCAGAGAGTTGGGGCGTTGCCCCTCTCAATCGCGCATGAGGTCGTGCAACCTCTCCAGCTGCTCCCAGTGCTCCTTGCGTGCGCGCCGCCCTTGAGCAGTGATGCATACGGTCGTGCGCTGTCTGCGCCCGCGGAAGGACTTCTTCACCGTGATCAACCCGGCGACTTCCAGGCGGGTCAGGTGGCTGGAGAGGTTCCCCTTACTGAGCCCGAGCATCGTCTCTAAAAAGGTGAAGTCGGCCTCGGCTACGGCGTCCAGCACCGACAGGATCGCCATCCGAGCCGGTTCGTGTACGACCTTGTCGATTGCGGGCAGGTCCGTCTGCGCCGGGGTGGGCTCCGGCACGGTCACACCCCCTGTCTCCCAGACCCGCCCACCGAAGCCAGGAGCCGACGGTGGTCGAGCAGACCAATCACGATGACGGCGAGCCCGGTGGCGAAGAATGTCGATGTGATGCGGTGCCCATTGGCGACGGGCACCACGGCGGGTAGTAAGCCGCTCAATCCCAGCAACCCACAGGCCACTAGATGGCCTCTCGTGAGGCCACTGCGTCGCAGTTGGTGCCTCAGGAGCAGCAGGATGAGTCCGGCCAGCACTGGCGGGGCGAGGAGCACCGGCCACCCGGAGAAGAAGTCGTGGCCAATGCTCACGAGGATCAACGGCAAGCACAGGGCCGCCCCGACGCCCGGAAGAACCATGTCGCGCCGGTCTGCGCGCGCGGACCCCAAGTGATCGTCGTACCACCTGGCGACCCACCACGTCCCCACCCCCTGGATCACGAGGCCGACGAGGCACGCAAACGGAGCCACCATGCCCGACTCGCGGCCACTCCAGAGCAGGGCGGAGGCCAAACCGGCACCCAGGGCCAACCCCAGACCGGTCGGCAACAGCAATAGACCCTTGAGGCTCTCGTACTCCCGCACCACGGTCTCCAGCGGCAGGCGGTCGGCTTTGGCAGACAACCTCATGTCACACCTCCCATCAAGTTTGTACTGCAAACCTATTGGTCTCACAGACCATCGTCAAGGCCAGTCGGAAGACGCGCTCCCAAGCACCGGGGCGCGGGCCAGGTTTGAGGAGCGCGGCAGGTCAACTCACTGCTGGGCCGCGAAAGCGACCGTTGCCCCCGTCCCGCGTAGCGAAACACATGCAGCGACGACCCATGGGCGTATCGACGCGTAACGACCAATCCCCGGAAGCGGATGGTGTTGTGGGACATGTTCGTCGCCGTCGACCCCATTCGGGCAGCGAGATCCTGGGTGAGGACGCCGAGCGCGTCGACCGGCTCGTTGGGCTCGGTGGGTAGTGTCTCCCAGAGCGCTTGCGATCCGGGTGTTGGACTGTGCTCGTCCCTGTTCTCCGGATGGGTGAGCCGAAAGGCGCCGCTGACCGTCGTTCCCGTTTACCAGACGCCCAAGTCGCGGGGCATGGCTGCCGGAACGTCTACGCGGCTGCGTGATCGGACATCGAAGTGAGTAACCGGCGCGAACATACGGCGCCTCACGTCATCCGATCGAGTCCTCCGCGCCCCGGGCCACGAGGATGCCAGTTCGGGTTCGCCAACCCGACAGGGTTTGCGAGCTACTAGCGCGACACCCAGGGCACCTCGCCCTCCGCGTCACTACGCCGCGCGTAAGCCTCACAGTCACGTCCGAGCGCTCCAGTCGACCCGCGACTCGCCGTCCCGATTGAAGAACCCTCGGCGGGACACGGGCCATTGCTGAGGCAGTATCGTGAGCGTGCGCGTCCCACAAGACCCGTCCGACGGAGATTCCGGGGCAGGGGTGTTGAGCAACTCATGCGGCCATCTCAAGGAGTAGCGACGCAGACGCTCGTCTGGCATAGCGTCCAGCACGCGGCGGAATGACGCAGGTGCCGAGCTATGCGGATCTACGGCGAGGCGCCGCCGAAGGGACCTCGTCCCCAGGACGCGGCCTGGCATGGCCCGGCATCGACTGAGCCGGTCGCGGATAATGACTGCATGAGCGAATCTGACGCCAGGCAGATCTTCGTCGCGGCTGCGTCGGAGCAGGACCTCGTGAATGCACAACGACTCCTGAGGGCTGCCGGTCTCAGACCTGGCGGTTTCGGCAGTAGCGACAATGCGGGTGTCATCGGTGAAGCGGCTGTCGATCTCCTTTCGCGTTCGAGCGGCGCACTCGCGGTTGTCTCAAGTCGAGGCCTCACCTCGAATGTGGCATTCGAGATCGGTATGGCTGCCGGCGCGGGGTTGCCCGTGGTGGTCCTCCAACTAGTTGACAAGAACGATCCTCCGTACGAGTTGCCGACTGACCTCCGCTCGATCTTCCAAGTCCGTTGGGATCCAGCGGAGGCCCCCAGTCAGTCACTGGCCGCCCGCTTGCACGATCTGTTCATGGTCAAGTCCCCACGGGTGGACACGGTCCCCCACGTGGGGTCGGAAGAGAATCG
Source organism: Nocardioides aurantiacus (assembly GCF_003752505.1). Classification (NCBI taxonomy): domain Bacteria; kingdom Bacillati; phylum Actinomycetota; class Actinomycetes; order Propionibacteriales; family Nocardioidaceae; genus Nocardioides; species Nocardioides aurantiacus. Next base: position 2,874,243 of record NZ_RKHO01000001.1, read on the forward strand.
ACGTCCCTTTGCAGATGAAGCGGAACGACGCGTCGCGACTGCGCTTGCGCCCATCGCTGAGTCGGTCGTGCCTCAGGGGCCTGGCAATGCCGTCGGAGTGCCAGACCTCGCCGCTTGGGTCGAGGATCTACCGAACTGGGCCAACCCCGTGTTGGTCGAGGTGAAGGCCCGCGACCTGACCGGTCGTGGACACGGTCGCGCCATCGCCGGATTGCGCACGTACATGATTAGGGGCCAAATCTCGTTGGGTCTTGTAGTGGTTCCGGGTCTTCATGAGGTCGAATGGCACAGCACTGAAGGGACCGCGATTGCACTGCTTGGGATAGACACTCTGGAACGTATGCCGCGCGAAGAGGTCGTTGCCCTTCTAATGCGAGGACGCAACCTCGTGGCGCACGCCAAATGAGCTACGACCGCGCCACGCTTGCCAGTTTGATCGGATCGCTCGAGGCTGCCGGAAGCACGACCGCGCGAGGCCAGCGGCTGCAGACTTGGTCCACTTCTTGGTGGAGGATCTTTCCGGCGTTGAAACGGTCGATCCCAATCGATTCAACATCGGGCGCACAGAGGAAAAAGACGTTTGGCTCCGCCACGCGCGAGAGCCAGCTGGGATGCCCTTCGACGACCGAGATGTTCCCGTCGAGTGCAAGAACGAAGGATCCAAGACCAGCCCCAACGAGGTTGCCTGGTTTGGAGAAAAGATCCGGAACAGCGGAGGGCGCGATGGTGTGTTGATTACGAAGGCTGGACTCTCGGGTGACGTTCAGAGTGGTGGTCACGAGGAGGTGCGCCGACAGCTCGCTAAAGGCACGCGGATTGTTGTGCTAACGGTGCAAGAGCTCGCCATGCTTCGTTCAGGCGCCGACCTGCTTGCGCTCATCACGGACAGATTCACAGAGCTCAGACACCTTCAGGGCTACCGATCCGTTTAAGCCAATGCTGGTACGCAACGAGAAGCGACGCTCGGAGGTGATCCGACGCCGTTCCGCGGCGGCAGGACGCCCATCTCGACAACCCGCATCGCGCAGATCCGGTTGGCTTCAGGTCGCTAGCGAGGGCCGCGGTCGAACGCGTTAGCAGGTCGGCGGCGGGCTTCCCGGCGAACCTGGTGGCCGACTGAGCCCTATCTAGCTACTCCAGTATATTCCCAACGTCGGTCCCCCAAGTCTGCGGTTTCAGGTCCGTCAGGCGACTAATCTCCCGCAGTACTGCACCGACTGTGTCGATGACATGCGCGGCCTCAGTGGGCCTGGTCTCGTGCGGGAAGGGACGTTTTTGGGTGCACGCAGCGGTCGCGCAGTTCGGTGGCTTTCAGCAAGTCCCGCCACAACCGTCCACCGCGGTCCAGTTCCTGCCAGACAGGAACGCCGCGAGGAAGCTGATACGAGTCTTCAGGGACGTGAGGCGAGGTCGCGTGACAACCCTGCCGTGCTCATCCATGGCCGTTCCTGCTGGCGCAGCGTGTCATGGACAATCGGCTCTAGGCGCTCGCGACGCGCCTCCGCATGCCCGGCGGCAGCCATCTTCAACTGGCCCTCCAAAGCCGAGGACACGATTGCGGCTCGTGCGCACCTGTCCCTCCGGTCGAACTCCTCTGCATCCTCGGCCTCAACCGCTTCCGCATAGAACGTCGCGGCGTCGCGGTGTAGTTCCATGCGGAAGCATCCAGTTGTCGTCACTACCGTCGGCCGTGCGGCCGTTCTCACCGGTGTTACCGGGGTCAACGTCTCTCCGTGCGCTGGAGATTAGTCGGGGCTCAGCGCCCGGTCGGCCCATCCTGGGGCTCGCGTGCCGCAGTGCGCGGTAGGCCTCCGCCGGGGCGACTACTGCTCGGCTTGATGCTGTTGGTCGGCCATCGGCGATCCGAATATTCTGGCGTCCAGCGCCGGCGAATCGATGCATGCGCACGACACAGAAGGCCCGCAGGCCCGTCCAGATCCGCTATAGTCGGACGGTCGGCTTTGCGCCAACATTCTCAAGGCTGGAGCGAGCTTGCTGGGCTACCGTGGGCACGCCGGATGGCGCGACATGTCAGAGTACGCCGTGCATTTCACAAAGGACGGCGCGGGGGGTACCGACGGCTATATGTCGATGATGTCGATCCTGTCTCAGGGCTACCTTAAGCCGAGCGGGCCATTCGGCGTGGCGGCGGAACTCGATTTTCTAGGAAGTGCGCAAAAATCCGTGTGCCTGTCCGAGGTTCCCTTAGATCAGCTCGCGCGAGTGGTCGAGCATCGTAGTGAGTACGGAATTGGCTTCAAGCAGACAGTCTTGATTGAAAAAGGTGGGGCGCGGGTCTGGTACGTGAACGAGCCGTCGCTACTTGCCGAGTTTTGGCGAAAAATAACTGCAGAGCAGGGGGCCTTGCGGGACACTGACGCCGAGCTCTGGCGCGCGACGCCCTTTGTGGACCTTGCATCAGAGTCCGCATTGTTCAGTCGCTACGAGTGGGAACGCGAGTGGCGCGTTCCCGGCGGGCTGACGTTCAAGCCGAGTGATGTGGCGTTTCTGTTCATCCCCGAAGCGCTGCACGGCGCAGCTAAGTCCTTCTTTATCGATGTAAAACTCGAGCGCCTAGGCCCGCATTACTCGTGCCCACTCCTCGACGCCGCCTGGCCCGAGGATCAGCTACAAGAGGCGTTCGCTCGAGTTGAGGATTAAAGTCCCCGCCTAGTGGCGACAACAGCGGGCAGGCGGCGGTGGAACGTATACGCGCCACCTGTTGGCGATGCTCATATCGTCAAATCTAGCAACGCCGAGATTGGCGCCGTCAGCGCGAGCGCCCGTCAGTGCCGTCGAATCTGCCCGCTGATCAGCGCGCGGACCGGGCGCTTGAAGGCGCCTCGGCCTGCGACTGGTGCCGACGGGCGGCGGCAAGACGCGCTGCTAACGCAGGTGCTAGCTGGCGATCGCCTCGAGATAGTCGGTCTCGGTCGGGCGTCGTGGCGCGCGTCGGATGGCACGAGAACGCCTGACTACACAGACCCGCCTCGGCAGGCCGGTACCACGGCGGTTCTACACGTCGACCGGTGGCACCTTCACGACGGCGCCTCGTCTCGCGAAGCGAACGGATTCTCCGATACAAGCTCCCCTCGTTGCGACTCTTCCTTGAGGGGAATAATTCCCGCAAGCCATTCGTGCACCTGGGCGTGGACCGTAGGGTAGTCAGCGCCCGACCATTCCAGGAACTTCTGCACGCCCCACGTCACGAACCCGTCTGCGAGCTTCAGCACCGCGGTCATGGCCTCCGGGTCTGGGATCGCTTGTGTTCGGTGCTGACCTGGCTGGTATTCCTCGCCCACGGTGTAATTGCGCAGAGCAAGAGACGGCCAGCGTTTTCCATGCGCCGATCCTGCCGAGGCCCGCCAGAGTGCCTCTGCCTCGGCGGGATCGCGTTTGATTGTTCGGCAGGAGGAGCGAATCACGTCCAGATAGGTCGGTGGGCGCAACTGCTCGGCCGTCCAACGAGCGGAGACCCGGGCAAGAAGCGCGTCGTCAACAGCCGTCATCTTGTGCTTGTGCTCTACTGGCAGGCTTTTTCGCTGCTCGGAAATATCCCACCGAATCAGGCAGAGATGACGCCTGGCCGCTTCTTCTCTCGAGTTCCCGCCGAGTATCCAAACGGCCTGCGCAGCAGATTCCACTGCGGCTCTAGAGAGGGTCTGAACCGGCCGGAAGTCATGGTCGACGGGTTCATCCGCATGCACCACCAGAGGAGCGGTGACATTCGCCCAATACAGCAGGTGCTCCAGAGCGGCGTCTAGGTACCCACGAACCCAGTCTGACGCTAACTCGTAGGGATAGTCCGCATTAAGTAGTGCCAGTTGACTGAGAGGCGCCGGGTCGCCGACAAGCTCCAAGCACCGCCCACTCCACCGCGCAGACAGGGCAAGTTGGCTCCATTCTTGGGTTGTCGCTGCGTCCAACGGGAACGGTTCTCGTCCGGGGCGTCCCATGGAGCGCGGATGGCCATCGTTCATGTCATGACCCTAGGCGCACCTGCTGCGTAGCGGTCTTCTGATGAGCCTGTGGACAGCGTCCAGCGGCTGCCGTAATACGCCTAGCCTCACATTCAAAGGGCGAGTCAAGGCGGGGTAGCTCCCCGAATGGGTCAGACGCCTGCGACGTAGGCGGTAAGGAAGTGGACACCGTGGCGGTCCAGGTTGCCTCGTGCTCGGTCGTGATGCTCGGCGACTTGGTCAGTCGTTCGCCTACCGTGGTCCCCATGCAACTCGCTTACGAGGACGTTCGCAATCTCCCATTGCCCAATTTGAGCTTGCGGCTGCTGCAGTCGCTGAGCAGCGAGCCCAACTTCAACAACATCGTCCAGGGTTTCAAACAACGCGAGCCCTATGGAACTCCACCACCGCCGGACTTGGACCCCATGCTCGCGCGACTGTCCGATGCTTGGTCGTGGTTGGAGTCTCATGCGCTGGTTGGTCCGTCGGCGCAGAATCCACCCGGTGGGTGGCATCGCGTGACTAGAGCCGGCGCGGAAGTTGCAGCCGACCCGAACGCTGTCGCGAAGGTGTGGGCCGCCGATCGACTCGCCGGAGATCTGCATCCCGCCTTATCCTCGGCTCGATCTAATTTCGCCCTCGGAGACTACGAAACCGCGTCGTTCGCGGCGATGAAAGCCGTCGAGGTTGAGGTAAGGCGGGTTGCTGGACTACCGAAGGAGTCCCTGGGGGTGAACCTCATGCGAAAAGCCTTCAACCCGAGGGATGGTGCGCTTCGCGACCCCGGAGCCGAAGGTGGTGAGCAGCAGGCGACCGCTGATCTCTTCGCCGGTGCCATCGGAGCCTACAAGAACCCCGCCAGCCACAGAGCGGTTCTTTTCGATGATCCGGTGGAAGTTGCAGAAGTGATCCAGCTGGCCGATCTGCTCCTGCGTATCGTGCAACGGGCAGAGTCACGCCTGTGACCCGAGCGCTCAGCCCTCAACCGGAGTTGAGCCCAGCCTAGTAATGGTTCGGATTAGCGGTCGCATTGCCACATTGGGAATTGCCCCGCCAAGCGCGTCGGTGATCGCTGCAATGTCAGCAGTCGACCATTCCGACGCCGAGGTAGTGCAAAGCAGTAGTTCATCAGCCCTGACGGCAGTAGCGATCGTCGCTAGCTTCCTTGCCTTGGCCGCGCGCTCGCTTCGGGTACCGAGCTTCGGAGTCGCCTTCGCTTCGCCAAGAATTATGCGTCCGTCCACGACAGCAAGTAAGTCGGCCTCGGCTACCGGATCGTTCCCGCGAAGGAACTCCAGCTCGCTTACATCGTCGTAGGCTCGGCCCTTCCGGCGCAGGTAGTCGGCTGCAAGGAGGCCCACGCCCGCGTCTGCCGCGAGTAGTTCTCGCGCTGCTGGATGAAGGTCGTACCACCAGGTTGGTTCGTCGAGCGGGATCCCCCATCTTTCGTGGGACATCGGGTTCGCAGCACCGCACCGATGGCACGCGTTGGTGGAGCGAAGGTCATCTACCGTTATGAAGTTGAATACTAAGCATGAGCCACAGCGCAGAATGAGCCCGCGACGCAGAACCCCGAGAGCGCACAAGTGGTCGACCTGCCCCCTCAGCTCGACAGCGATCGCTTGGTCAACTGCGCCGTAAAGCCGTGCCATACCGGCGAAGGACAAGTAGGCGTCGGGGGTTTGCAGCACTACTCCGTCATGCGCAGGGAATGCGTCGGAGGTCCGCTTCTTATTCGTGTGAAAGGCCAAAAGCACTGGACGCAATGGGCCTGACCAGGCTCGCATCAGATCGAGGCGACCGCCCCACAGTCTACGCAGAATTTCCACTCGCTGACCGGCCGGAGAAAAACGTGTAGAGAAGCCGTTGGCGGCGGCCATTGCGCCAGTCCAGGTAATGACGCTCGGAAATTGCAGCCGAGGTTTGGCCATCGCTTGGGTGCGTGTTGATCCGGCCAGGATGAGGCCCCAACTCGCCGAGTAGCAGGAGAGCCCGTTGCGTGACGACCGCACGAAAAACTCCCGGGCGTTTTCGCCGTGCTGGAGGATGTGGGGCGGCGTGCCCCGCATCCGCGGACCTTTGAAGTCTGCGGTGTCGACGTCGATTTGCCACGTAACCTCCGAGATGGAGTCGAGGTCCGGATGGGCCGGCGCTAACGGAGGAAGATCGACTAGCAGCTCGATCTGTCCGTGTTCGTCGGTAGTTGCCGGGAGTGCGAGCGGAACGTCGTACTGATCGCGGACGACCAGAACCCCCCCTTCAGTGAAGTCGAGACCGTCAGGGCTCATCACGCGCGGAGCCGGGGGGTCTTTCTCGTCTTCTTGATCTGTGACGGTCTCGCCATCGTCGTCGACCCAGGAAGTAAAAACTCGCACACGCTTTTCGACCCAGCCGTCTGCGATGGCCTGGAGCTGCTTCTCGTCCAGTGTTGCGCTTGTGAGAACGGCTTTGCGGTCGCGGTACTCCGTCTCCGACAGCATGTCTTGGCCCAGGCCCCAGAGCAGCTGGTCGGCCACCTTCTTGGCGATCGGTGGCTGTTCTGGGATCCAGTAGGAGTTGCCGAACTGCACATGCCAACCCTGCGCTAGAGCGAAGTCGTCCGCGGACCGGCCGACGACCACGAGGTTATGTTTTCGGCTCGCCTGCCATGGCTGGACCCGTACTGTGCCGGACTCGCTCATAGCCCATGCCGAGTTCCAGGCCGCACCCTCGCTGCTGAACGTAACTGAGCGTCGCCGAGAGGGAAGAGCCCGGCGCATGACGGACTTAGCAACCTCGAACGAGACTGGTGATGCGTCGGCAAAGGGGAGGGCGGGAGGTTCGCAAAGGCCGAAGTGGACGGCTGCCGCGAGCCCCCATAGCCCCTGTATATCGCCCGGGACGCCGGCGGCGAGGCGAGTTTCTCCCCCCATCGCGACCGGCGCACGCGAGAGGGGTTGGTGGCCGCCGAACCGGTCGTCACTCAAGCTCAGGACGTGCAGTTGCTCATGCGCCTCCTCGCTCCCGTCGGGTTGCGGGATCATGTAGCGGTGTGGAGTGCACGCATTTGCGATGAGGTCCCTAGCGGCCCGCGCGGCCGGGTCGGGAATCCTCGTCTCGAACGAGTGGCGCAAAGCGTTGGTCCGTTGCTCCCCGACCATCATCTCGCCGTTGTCCCTGTTCACCCTCAAGTCGCCGGGGTAAATGGCCTCATGCTGACCGATCGTCGTTTGGGCATTCAACACGTAGTCGGGGTCGAACGCGGCAGCAAGCCTGACGAGTGCCGGTAGAACACTGCCGTTGTGGTGGGGGATAAGGATGAATCCGCTGCCGCCCCATACACGGCCGCATTCGTAGATCGCTTGGGCTGCGTGGCTAAGCCAGTCCCCGTCGCCCTTGAATACCACCACGGCCCGGGGCGGACGCAGGGTCGTACGCAATCCCTGAAAGCTTGGAGTCGCGTAGCGGTCTGAGTGCATGTCTGGAGTCTGCCTGACGGGGCGCTGGCCAGGTCGTCAACGTGGGCTGCGTTCAACCCCTCACGGGCCCGTACCGAAAGTCCACTACTCCGTCGCCAGGCAATGACGTGCCGTACCAACCGTGAACTAGGTCGTCCGGCACTGTCACGGCCCTGTGTTGATCGGACGTTTACAGCTGGTCGCGCGGATGCGGGAGGATTTACGAGGCCGCCCCATCCTGGGCGGGGGCCGCGGCTCAGGCGTACCCCATTCTGGGCGAAGTGCGCCTACGCCCGCCCACCAGCAACGAACCCCCGCAGCACCCGGGCGAACCGGTCGGGGTCGTCGAGGTGCGGGAAGTGGCCGGCGCCCTCGAACAGCTCGACCTGGCAGTCGGGCACCGCTTCTTGGGCGGCGACGGCGTGGGCGGCCGGGATCATGTGGTCCTTGGTGCCCCACACGATCAGCGTCGGGATCGGGGGTGCGTCCTCGAGGTGGTCGTGGGCGCTGATGCTCTGGCCCCCGAAGTCGATGACGGCGCGCGTGGTGGAGAGGAACGCAGCCCTGCTCCCCCGATCGCCGAGGGTGCTGAACCCACGCCAGATGGCGGCGACGTCGGCGCCGGGCTTCCACCCGACCCTCTGGGCCCCGCGGCCGAGCGCCTCGACGCGGGACAGGACGGGCGCGGAGGCGACGACGCCGAGCACCTGCGCCGCACCGGGCAGGGTGGCGGCGCGGAGCACCAGGTTGACCTCGCGGCCCAGTCCCCCGCTGGAGACCAGCACGAGTCGCTCGACCCGCTCGGGGAAGAGGTAGAAGAACTGCATCGCGATGCCGCCGCCCAGCGAGTGCCCCACGAGCGTCACCCGGTCGACGCCGAGGCGGTCGAGGAGGTCGCGCAGGGTCGCGGCGTGCGAGCTCAGCGAGTAGTCGCCCATCGGCTTGGCCGAGTCACCGTGGCCGAACAGGTCCGGCAGCAGCACCCGGTGGTCGTCGTCCATCCGGTCGACGAGGTGCTCCCACTGGCGCTGCGAGCCCAGGATCCCGTGGATGAACAGCACGACGGGGCCGGTGCCGCTGTCGACGTACGACAGGTCGTGGCCGTGCAGCCGGACCGTGCTCGGTGTCATGCGGGGCATGCGGATCGTCCCTCGGGTGGTCGTCGGCCGGGGTCCCCACGCTAGCCCCCGCCCTCGGGGGCTGGTGCGGCGCGGCGTTCGGGCGCACAGTGGAGCGACGGTCTCGGGATCTGACCTGGACGGGCCTGCGGCCTGCGGTCGACCCGAGGAGAGGAGTCCCGCGATGGGACGCACCGAGGACATCCGACACGTGCAGGCTCACCTGCAGGACCTGTTCGAGACGCTGCCGGCCGGTCAGGCCGACGTCCTGGAGGCGGTGGTCACCGGGACGCCGCTGGAGGTCCGCGACGACGACCAGCGACCCACCACCGCCGAGGAGACCTCGATCATCATCGTCGGGGGACGTGGACGGCGCTGGATGGTCCTCGACGTGGACCGCGTGCTGGCCGAGCTCAACCCGCAGCCGCTGCCCCCGGAGCCACCCGACCGCCGCTGAGCCGTCTCACCCCAGCAGCAGCGACCCCCGCCAGGTCTTCTCCTGGTGGGCGGGCAGCAGGTCGGTCGAGCGCAGGAACGCCAGCGGCTTCTCCCCCATCCACTGCATCGTGGCGCGGTAGTGCGGGTTGCCGAGCGCCGCGCGACGCCCCACCCGCGGGTCGATGCCGACCGAGCGGTAGACCTCGGGGTTGACCAGCGAGCGGGCCACCATGAAGCAGGTCTGTGCGGTCAGCACCTGCTGCTTCAGCAGCGCCAGCCCGGACAGGCCCGCCACCTGGCGGCGTACCTCGTCCCGGGCGAAGGTCATGTGGCGCGCCTCCTCCAGCACGTGGATCCGGGCCACCATCCGGGTCACCGGCTGCACCCGCTCGTCCTTCATCACCTCGCGCTGCCAGGTGTCGAGGATCTCCTCGGCCACCAGGATCGAGGCGTACGCCGAGGGCCCGCGCACCACCGCGTTGAAGAGCCGGCCGAGGCGGTGGACCGATGTGGGCGGGCCGTACGCCGGGACGCCGAGGTGGGCGATCGACTTGCCGAACATGGTCGAGTGCCGGCACTCGTCGGCCACCTCGGTCAGCGCGTAGTGCATGTGCGCGGCGGTCGGGTCGTCGTCGTACGCGTCCCGGAGCATCATCTGCATCAGGATCAGCTCGAACCACAGCCCGACGCTCGCGATCGAGGCGACCTCGTGGTTGGACAGCGTGATCCGCTGCTCCTGGGTGAGGCCCTCCCACAGCTCGGTGCCGTAGAGCGACGTCCGCTCGGGCTGCATCCCCCACAGCGTCGGGTCGATCGGAGCGTCCCAGTCGATGTCGACCTCGGGGTCGTAGGAGTGGCGCGCGGATGACTTCAACAGGCGCTCGGGGACGGAGAGGCTCATCAGGACTCCTGACTCGAAGTAACTGTTACTTGCCGTAACACTGAGTTACTGTGACGACCATGACACGCCGCGTCAAGGACGTCACCGACACCGCCAAGCGCGTCGGCACCGGGGTGCGGGACGGGGTCAAGGACCTGGTCTCCCCCGAGGACGGCCGCGCCTCCCGCTGGGACGAGCACCGCGAGGCGCGACGCGCCGAGCTGGTCGAGGCGGCCGTCGCCGCGATCGACGAGCACGGGCCGGGGGCCTCGATCGCGCAGGTCTCGGCGTCGGCCGGGGTGAGCCGGCCGGTGCTCTACCGCTACTTCGCCGACAAGGACGACCTCTACCGCGCCGTCGGCGCCTGGGGCGCGCAGCAGGTCATCGACGGCCTGCTCCCGGTGCTGCTGACCGACGCCCCGATCCGCGAGCGCGTCGAGCAGGGGTGCGAGGTCTACCTGCGGCTGATCGCCGCCCACCCGCACGTGTTCTTCCTGCTCGTCGAGCACCCCACGACCGACGACCCCCTGGCCGACGGCAAGGAGATGGTCGCCGCGACCATCGCCCGCACCCTGGGCGACGTGCTGCGCGACCTCGGCCTCGACGCCGCCGGCGCGGAGCCGTGGGCGCACGGCCTGGTCGGGCTCGGCCTCTCCACCGGCGAGTGGTGGCTGCGGCGCCGGACGATGAGCCGCGCGGCGGTCTCGCGCTACCTCAGCTCGTTCGTCTGGCACGCCTTCGAGGGCATCGCCTCCGAGCACGGCGTCGTCGTCGACCGCCAGGGCAAGCTGCGGCTGGTGGCCGAGTGAGCGCGCCGGGAGCCCCCGACACCGTGGTGGCGCACGAGCCCCAGGAGTCCTACGACGGCCCGGCGACCCTCGACGGCCTCGCCGTCCAGGTGCGGCTGCGCGGTCACTTCCAGCCCATCGACGGGCTCTTCCACTGGTGGGGCCGCGTCGCGGCCGACGACTCCCTGGACGACGCCCGGTCCGGGTCGCGCGTCACGCTGCGCACGGTGTACGGCGAGGCGCCTGCCCGGCTCTCCGACCGCGACCCCTGGGGTCGGTTCCGGGTCAGCGGGACGGGGCGGCCTCCGTTCTAGGGGGGCTCGCCGGGTGGCGTCGGAGCAACAACCCCGGCGGAGCGACCGACTCCCCGGCGCAGCCGCCCGGCGTACGTCGGCCCGCGGACCCACTGCTGCACCAGCGTCGCCGGTGCACCCCAGGTGCCGCGCCCGTGTGTCGCCCGCTCCTGATCACCCGGACGTCCGGGTGATCAGGACCTGACCGGGAGCGAGGGTCGCCCCACGCCGCACCGGAGGACCGAGGCGTCCCGCTCAGACGACGACCGAGGTGCCGCAGATGCCGCACACCTCGAGCTCCTGCCGCTTCCACCGGGCGACGGGGACGAAGAAGAGGGTGAACTGGCGGTACTGCCGCATCCGCGCCCACCGTGTCGTGTTGTGGCAGCGCGGGCAGGCGCGGGAGTCGCCCGGGCCGAGGTGGCGCTGCTTGGTGCCGAAGCCGAAGAGGAGGAACACCGCGCCAGCCTAGGCAGGCGGGCTCAGCTTGATCAGGCGGCTCAAGGGGTGCGCAGGTGCTCGGGGTCGACGACCCGACGCGCCACGGGGCCGGTCACCGCGACCGAGGCGCGCACTGCGCACGCGGCCAGCAGCGGCGTCACGAGGACGCACGCGGCGGCGAGGAGCAGGGGCAGGGGGCCGTTCGTGACGTCGAGGAGCCCGGACCCTCCTAGGGTCCACGTCCCGAGCAACGCCCCACCGAACGACATCGGCACGGCGACGAGGTATCCCTCCCACCGCTGCGAGCGCCGGACCTCGGAGGCTGGCACGCCGAGCGCGTGCAGCGAGGCCATGGAACGGCGACGATCTGTCAACGTCTCCACGGAGTGCACCGCCAGCGTCAGGCTCACCACCACCAGGCTCACCACCAGACCGAGAGCGACGAGCGCGTAGGAGACGACGAAGAAGAAGTCCGCACCGCCGGTCGCGGCCAGGTCCCCGAGCAGCACCCCGACCCCGCCTGCCACCAGGCCGACCCCTCCGACCGCCGCGCCGGCGCGCCCTGCCGACCGGGGATCCACGACCAGGCGCCGGGAGGCGAGCAGGGCGGGGACCGTGGTCGCGCGGGACTGCACCACGCGACCGGCGAGGTGCGCGACCCACGGGCCGGTGCTGACGAACGCCAGGACCGTGAGCGCGAGGAGCACGAGCGTGCCCACCCCGTCCAGCACCGCGTAGGCGACGCTCGGGACCAGGTCCGCGACCACGGTGAGGAGCACGAGGGCGGCGAGGACCCAGGCGCCCCAGTGACGGGGCGCGTACGCCGCCCCACGACGCGTCACGCCGTGGGGCGCGTCGGTGACCCCCGAGCCGGTGCGAAGGCCGAGCGCGACCCCGAGGCCGGTGACCCCCACGACCACCAGCACCACCATCCACCACGTCGGGGAGACCGAGGTCGGCACCAGCGCGAGCGAGTAGCCGTAGTCGCCGATCACCAGCGACGGACCTCCGTCGGCATTGCCACCGAGGAGCGACCGCAGCACGTGGAAGCCCACGACCCCGAGCAGCGAACCCACCAGCGCCGGGACCGCGACCTCGCCCGCCCCCAGGAGCCGCGCCTCGCCGGCCGTGACCCCCGCGACCCGCAGGCCAGCCAGACGACGCTGGCGCGCGGCGTTGCCGAGCCGCAGCGCCTGGTGGAGCAGGAGCAGCAGCGGCACCACGAGCAGGGTCATTCCGAACGCGGCGCCGTAGCGCAGCCCGGGTTCCTGAACCACGTTGAATAGCAGCTCGTCGGGAACGGCAGGCAGCATCAGCACGGCGACCACCACGAGCGCCAGCGAGGTCACCACCGCCGTTGTCGCTGCGACCAGGGCCGGACGAAGCCGACCACCCTGGAGCAGCAGCACCAACGCGAGCGTCGTCACCGCACGGCCGCCGGGTCCTCGACGGCACCGTCGCGCAGCACGACCTCGCGATCGGCGTACGCCGCGACGCGGTTGTCGTGCGTCACCAGCAGCACCGCGGCACCGGTGGACCGCGCGGTCGAGACCAGCACCTCCATGACCTCCTCGCCGCTGACCCGGTCGAGCGCACCCGTCGGCTCGTCGGCGAAGACGATCGACGGCCCCGTCACCAGGGCGCGGGCCATCGCGACCCGCTGGGACTCCCCGCCCGAGAGGTCGCCGGGCAGCGCGTCGGCCAGGCCGCCGGCACCGAGCCGGTCCAGCCACGCCAGCGCGGCGGTGCGGGCGGCGGCGCGGCCGTGCCGCTCCATCAGCAGCGGGACCATGACGTTCTGCACGGCGCTCAGCTCGGGCACCAGCTGGCCGAACTGCAGCACCAGCCCGAACTCGCGGCGCCGCAGCCGCGTTCGCGCCGCCTCGGGCAGGTCGTCGAGCCGTGTGCCGTCATGGGTGACCGAGCCGGCCTCGGGGCGGAGCACCCCGGCCAGGCACAGCAGCAGCGTCGACTTGCCACTGCCGGACGGGCCGGTCAGGGCCACCACCTCGCCCTGGGCGACCTCGACCGAGGCGCCGCGCAGGGCCTCGGTGCGGCCGAAGGACTTGCGCAGGGCGTGCGCCCGCAGCAGCGCCGTGGCGCCTGTCGCAGCAGAGCTGGTCATCGCAGTGCGTTCCCCTCGTCGGCGACCCGTGCGGCCGCGTCGTCCAGCCACCTCAGGTCGGCGTCGAGGTGGACGATGGTGTGGTCGAGCGCGATCCGCGCCTCGACGTCGGGCGCCGCGCGCTGCTCGGCGACCAGGGCCCGCATGCGCTCGAGGTGCAGCGCGCGCTGGGCGGCCAGGAACGGTCGGGCGTCCCGATGCAGGCGCAGCGCGGTGACGGTCTTGCGCACCAGCTCCTCCGCGGCGTACGGGCCGGGCTGCTCGGGGGTGGCGAGCCAGTCGAGCAGCGCCTCCTCGCCGACCTCGGAGATGGCGTAGACGGTGCGTTCGGGACCGCTCCCGCCCTCGGTGGCGGCGACCTGGACCTGTCCGTCGCGCTCGAGCCTCGCCAGCGTCGCGTAGACCTGGCCATAGGCCAACGGCTTGGCGCCGGGCAGCCGGGCATCGTGCTCGCGCTTGAGGTCGTAGCCGTGCGCGGGACCTCCGGCGAGGACCCCGAGCAGCACGTGGGCGGTGGACATGGCGCGACTATACACACAATGACTACTCGGAGTGAATAGCGCCCTTTGAGGGTTGCGCCTCGATAGCCTCCCTATGCATACTAGTTGTCGTGAGCAACCATGACCTGCAGGACCTCAGCAACGAGTTGGTGGTCCTCACCGCCCGGCTGGTGCGCGTCGTACGCCGCAACGATGTCGGCGTCCCGGCCGCGAGCACCCGCGTGCTGAGCCTGCTCGACGAGCTCGGACCCGCCACGGTGAGCGCGCTCGCCGAGGCCGACCGCTGCCGCCAGCCGACGATGACCGGGCTGGTCAAGGGCCTCACCGACAAGGGCTGGGTCGATCGCTCCCCCCACCCCGACGACGCCCGCTCGACCCTGGTCGCGCTGAACGAGGCGGGCCGGGCGCAGCTCACCGAGGTGCGCGCGCGCAACGCCGCCCTCGTCGCCGACCGCACCGCGTCGGCCGGGCTCTCGCCGGAAGACCTCGCCACCGCGGTGGCGGTCCTGCGCGAGCTCGTCTCCTGACCACCCACCACCTGCAGAGGAAGTCATGCTGAAGCAACCACGCGCCGTCTGGGCGGTCGCGTTCGCCTGCGTCATCGCCTTCATGGGCATCGGCCTGGTCGACCCGATCCTGAAGTCCATCGCCGCCCAGCTGGACGCCACGCCGAGCCAGGTCTCGCTGATGTTCACCAGCTACATGGCGATCATGGGCATCGCGATGCTGGTCACCGGCGTCGTCTCGAGCCGCATCGGCGCCAAGCGCACGCTGCTCTCGGGGCTCGTGCTCATCATCGTGTTCGCCGCGCTGGCCGGCGCCTCGGACTCGGTCAGCGCGATCGTGGCGTTCCGCGCCGGCTGGGGCCTGGGCAACGCGCTCTTCGTCGCCACCGCGCTGGCCACCATCGTGATGTCGGCCCGGGGCTCGACCGGTCAGGCGATCATCCTGTTCGAGGCGGCGCTGGGCATCGGCATTGCCTCCGGCCCGCTCATCGGCGGGGTCCTGGGCGAGCAGTCCTGGCGCGCGCCGTTCTTCGGCGTCTCGGTGCTGATGGTGATCGCACTCGTCGGCACGGCGATCTTCCTGCCGAGCACCCCGCCGACGGGGCGTCGTACGTCACTCGCGGACCCGTTCAAGGCCCTCACCCACACCCCGCTGCTGATCGTCGCGGTCACCGCGATCTTCTACAACATCGGCTTCTTCACCATCCTCGCCGCGGGCCCGTTCGCGCTGCCCGAGCTCGGCATCATCGAGATCGGCTGGGTCTACTTCGGCTGGGGCCTGCTGGTCGCCCTCGTCTCCGTGGTCGTCGCCCCGCTCGTGCAGCGGGCGATCGGCACCGTGCCGGCCATCCTGGCCACGCTCGTGCTGTTCACCGCCGACCTCGCGGTGATGGCGATCTGGGCCGACCACCCGACCGTCGTCATCGTCGGGATCGTCGCCTCGGGTGCCTTCATCGGCAGCAACAACACCCTCATCACCGAGGCCGTGATGGGTGCGGCGCCGGTCGAGCGGCCGGTCGCGTCCGCGGCGTACTCCTTCGTCCGGTTCACCGGTGGCGCCGTCGGCCCCTACGTCGCGCTGCGGCTCTTCGGCTCCGAGGCCGCCCCGCACGTCCACGCGCCGTTCTGGTTCGGCGCGGTCATGGTCGCGATCGGTGTCGTGGTGCTGGCCGTGGGCGCCCGCACCGTCGCTGCCACCACCCGCCACGGGGAGACCGCCGAGGAGGCGCAGCGCGACGAGGCCGAGGCGGTCCTCGTCGGCGACCTCGACTGACCGACCCGCCGTCCGGACCCCGCCCGCACGGCCCGGTAGTCCCTGACGTTCTCGCCCCTCCTCGCACCGATCCGGGGCCAGAACGTCAGGGACTACCCGTCTTGGGACCGCCCTCCCCACTGGCCAGCCCGCCCGATCCGTGCTGCAATATATTGCATGCCGCTCACCTCCACCCCCGTCCCGCGGCGACTGCTGCGCGACGACGTCCACGACCGGCTGCGCGACGCGCTGGTCAGCGGCGACCTGGCGCCGGGCGAGCAGCTGCGTGACGGTGAGCTCGCCGAGCAGCTCGGGGTCAGCCGTACGCCGGTCCGCGAGGCGCTGCTCCGCCTCGAGCGCGCCGGCCTCGTCGCCACCGTCCCCGGCCGCTCCACCGTGGTCACCACCCCGGACGCGCGCACCCTGCGGGAGGCCAGCGCCGTGGTCGCGGCGATGCACGAGCTGGCCGTCCGCGAGGCCGCTCCCCTGCTGACCGCGCCCGACCTGGAGGAGATGCGCCGGGCCGGCGAGGCGTTCGCCGCGGCGATCGCGGCCGGCGACGTCGAGGCCGCCCTCGCCGCCGACGACGTGCTGCACGGCGTGCCCGTCCGCGTCGCCGGCAACCGCGCCGTGGCCGACGTCCTCGACCAGCACACCCCGTCCGTACGCCGCGCCGAACGGCTGCGCTTCGCCTCGCTGGCCGGCCACGACTCGGTCGTCCGGCACGCCCGGCTGCTCGACCACCTCGCCGCCGGCCGCGCCGACGACGCCGCCGCCGTCGAGCGCGAGACCTGGCGATGCCTCGACCACCTGGTCGACCTGACCCCCGACCCCACCACCACCGGCCCCGCCACCCCCGACCCCACTACCACCGACCCCGCCACCACCGAGGAGCACCCCGCATGAGGCTGCACGACTTCGAGCGCTACCCGCTGACCTTCGGCCCGAGCCCGGTCCACCGGCTCGACCGCCTCACCGACCACCTCGGCGGCGCCGCGGTCTGGGCCAAGCGGGAGGACGTCAGCTCCGGCCTGGCGTACGGCGGCAACAAGACCCGCAAGCTGGAGTACATCGTCCCCGACGTGCTCGCCTCCGGCGCCGACACGCTGGTCTCGATCGGTGGCTACCAGTCCAACCACACCCGCCAGGTCGCCGCCGTCGCCGCCAAGCTCGGGCTGGGCTGCCGGCTCGTGCAGGAGCGGTGGGTCGACTGGGACGACCCGGTCAACGACAAGGTCGGCAACATCCTGCTCTCGCGGATCATGGGCGCCGACGTGCGCCTCGACGACAGCGGCTTCGACATCGGCATCCGCGCCTCGTGGGAGGACGCGCTGCGCGAGGTCGAGGAGTCCGGCGGCACGCCGTACGCCATCCCGGCCGGCGCCTCGGAGCACCGCCTCGGCGGGCTGGGGTTCGCCAACTGGGCCTTCGAGGTGGCCGAGCAGGAGCGTGAGCTGGGCGTCTTCTTCGACACCGTCGTGGTCTGCACCGTCACCGGATCGACCCACGCCGGCATGGTCGCCGGCTTCGCCGCGCTCGAGGACCTCACCGGACGGCGGCGCCGGGTGATCGGCATCGACGCCTCCGCGACGCTGGAGAAGACCCGCGCCCAAGTGGCCCGGATCGCCCGCCACACCGCGGAGCTGATCGAGCTCGGCCGCGACCTGCGCGACGACGAGATCACCGTGCTGGAGGGCTGGGCCGGCGACCTCTACGGCATCCCGGTCGAGTCCACGATCGAGGCCATCCGGCTCAGCGGGCGGCTCGAAGGGATGATCATCGACCCCGTCTACGAGGGGAAGTCGATGGCCGGCCTCGTCGACCTCGTCACCAGCGGCGACATCCCCCGCGACTCGACCGTGCTCTACGCCCACCTCGGCGGCCAGCCGGCGCTCAACGCCTACAGCGGGATCTTCGAGGGATAGATCTGTCCCCTAGGGCGGTGGGTCGGTGCGTCGTACGAACCGGCTACTCCGGCGACCAGCCCGCATGACGCATCGCGGGTGAAAACCCGTGACGCCGGCCCCCGCATCGTCGTACGTTCTCCCGCGGAGAGGCCAGCGGCCGGGGTCGGAGTTCCGCGCCCCGCGTCCCGCGCGTCGGCCGTCCGGGTCCTGCTCAGGCAGGGTGCACACCACGCACCCGAGGTTCAACTCCTCTCCTCCGCGTCGGCCGGTGGCCGTACGCCGCCGCACGCCCTGCGGCCCCGCCAGTCAGCACGACGGCGGGCGCCCCGCGCGCGGTGGTGGCCGCCGGCCGGCGCGGACCGCACCGCCCACCCGTCCCACCCGTCCCACCGTCGCGACCCGGAGGAGGTCCCGCCATGTCCCTGCTCACCCTGACCGTCCACGTCGGCGAGTCCCTCGTCGTGCAGCGCGCCGGACGCGCGAGCACCGCCCTGGGCCCCGGGCGCCACCCGCGCCCGTGGCGGGGCCGGGTGCGCCGCGTCGAGCTGCGCGAGCAGCTCACCCGGGTGCCGACCCAGGAGGTGCCGACCGCCGACGGCGTGGCCGTGAAGGTCTCGGCGGTGCTGCGCTGGCGCGTCGTGGACCCCGTGCGCCACGTCGAGGCCGCCGTGGAGCCGGTCGAGGTCGTCTACCTCGCCGTGCAGGTCGCGCTGCGGGAGGTCCTCGCCGCGCTGCCGCTCGACGAGGTCGCCGCGCGGGTGCGCACCGTCGCGGCCGAGCCGCTCCTCGCCGCCGCACGGCGTGCGGGTGCCACGACCGGTGTCGAGGTGCTCGAGGTGGTGGTCAAGGACGTCGTGCTGCCGGCCGAGGTGCGGTCGGCGTACGCCGAGGTCGTGACCGGGCGGCAGCGTGCGGTCGTCCAGCTCGAGGCGGCCCGGGCCGAGACCGCGGCGCTCCGGTCGCTCGCCAACGGCGCCAAGCTGCTCGACGAGCACCCCGCGCTCGCGCGGCTGCGGATCGTGCAGGCGCTGCCGCCCGGCTCCACGGTCCGGTTGGGCGAGGAGTAGCGGCCACCGGTGCGTCGTACCAGCTCGTCGTGGGCCGTCGCCGTACGACGCTCCACGGGCCGACAGCGCGAAGCGGACGATTCGGGCGCCGGCGCACCGAAACTGCCCGTGGCTGCCCGGTTCGTCCCGGTCCCGCGGGCAGTTTCACCGGCTGGCCGGTGAAACTGCCCGCCGCCCCTACCCCTTCGTCGCCCACTCCCGGATCTTCTCGATCCGGGCCTCGAGCTCGGTGGCGGTGGCGGCGGCGGCGGGAGGGCCGCCGCACTGCTTGCGCAGGGCGGCGTGGGTGATGCCGTGGGGCTGGCCGGTGCGGTGGAACCACGCGGCGACGAGGCCGTTGAGCTCGCGGCGCATCGTGGCGAGCTGCTCGTGGGTGGCGACCTGGCGCGGGGCGTGGTCCGCGACGCCCGAGGCCGCGGCGGAGGCGGCGGCCCGTCCCGCCGAGGCCGTACGCCGCGCGCGCTCGCTCTGGCGGTGGCGGAGCAGGTCGCGCACCTGGTCGGCCTCGAGCAGGCCGGGGATGCCGAGGAAGTCCATCTCCTCCTCCGACCCGACGTGCACCTCGCCCTCGTGGCCGAACTCGCCGCCGTCGTAGAGCACCCGGTCGAACCGGGCCTCGGAACCCATCGCCTCGAAGACGCCGAGCTGGTCGTCGCTCGCGCCCTCGCTCGCGTTGGCCTGGGCGAGCAGCTCGTCCTCGGCGGCGAAGATGTCGTCCTCGTCGGTGATCCGGCGGCCCAGCACGTGGTCGCGCTCGAGCTCGAGCTGGCCGGCGTGGCCGAGCAGCACCGGCACCGAGGGCAGGAAGATCGACGCGGTCTCGCCGCGCTTGCGGGCGCGCACGAAGCGCCCCACCGCCTGGGCGAAGAACAGCGGGGTCGAGGTCGTCGTGGCGTAGACGCCGACCGCGAGCCGCGGCACGTCGACGCCCTCGGAGACCATCCGCACGGCGACCATCCAGCGCGAGCCGTCCTCGGAGAACGCGGCGATCTTCTTCGAGGCGGCCTTCTCGTCGGAGAGCACCACGGTCGGCTTGTCGCCGGTGATCTCGGTGAGCAGCCGGGCGTAGGCGCGGGCCGAGGTCTGGTCGGTGGCGATCACCAGGCCACCGGCGTCGGGGACGTGGCGACGCACCTCGGACAGGCGGCGGTCGGCCGCCTGCAGCACCGACGGCATCCACGACCCCGTCGGGTCGAGCGCGGTGCGCAGCGCCTGGGCGGTCAGGTCCTTGGTGAGCGGCTCGCCGAGCCGGGCGGCCACCTCGTCGCCGGCGCGGGTGCGCCACTGCATCGCGCCGCTGTAGGCCAGGAACAGCACCGGGCGGACGACGTGGTCGGCCAGCGCGTGGGCGTAGCCGTAGGTGTAGTCGGCCACCGAGCGCGGCACGCCGTCCTCGCCGGGCGCGTAGGTGACGAACGGGATCGGGTTGACGTCGGAGCGGAACGGCGTCCCGGTCAGCGCGAGCCGGCGTCGCGCCGGCTCGAAGGCCTCGCGTACCGCCTCGCCCCACGCACGCGCGTCGCCGGCGTGGTGCACCTCGTCGAGGATGACCAGGGTGTTGAACCGCTCGGTCCGGATCCGGTGGGCGAGGGGGTTGGCGGCGACACCGGCGTAGGTAAGCGCGACCCCGACGAAGTCGGCGCTGGTGCGGCCCTTCTTGCCGCCGTACTCCGGGTCGAGGGCCATGCCCACCTTGGCCGCCGCCTCGGCCCACTGGGTCTTGAGGTGCTCGGTCGGGGCGACCACGGTGACCCGCTCCACGACCCGCCGCTGCAGCAGCTCGTTGGCGACCGTCAGCGCGAAGGTGGTCTTGCCGGCCCCCGGGGTGGCGACCGCCAGGAAGTCGCGCGGGTTGCGCTCGGCGTACGACGCCAGCGCTGCGGTCTGCCACGCGCGCAGGCTGCCGGCGGTGCCCCAGGCCGCGCGGCCGGGGTACGCCGGCGACAGGTCGATCTGCGCCGGGGGGTGAGCCTCGGTCAAGAGCGCCCGGACCGGTACTGCGCGAAGGCGGTGTCCATGCGGCGCACCTGGCCGGCCGTGAACTCGGTCATGCAGGCGTCCAGCGAGTAGTCCATGAAGTTGTGGATCGGGTCGAGGCCCGGATCGTCGGGACAGGTGTCGCGACCCTCGGTGCAGTCGAACTCCGGCTGGGCCTCGGCCGCGGTGTCCACGACGAGGTCGCCGCTGCCCTCGCAGCCGCCCTGGAAGGTGTGGAACAGGCCCATCCAGTGACCGACCTCGTGGACGAGCGTGTCGCCGGAGTTGTAGCCGCGGGCCAGCCCCCCGGGCATCGCGTCGACGTTGATGCTGACGTGGTCCAGCTCGGTGCCGGCCGCGCGCCACGGGAACCGGGCCCACCCGAGCACCGGCAGGCCGTCCTCGCCGCCGCGGTTGAGGTAGAGGTTGAGGGCGTCGGCGCCGCCGCGGTGCAGGGCACGCTTCATCCGGTCGTCGCGGGGGCCGTTGTTGTAGGCGTGGTACCAGCCGTCGCGCTTGGTGTAGTCGGTGCGCTCGAGCTCGAAGGTGTAGCGCGTGGGGGCGTTCTGCGCACCCTGCCCACCGGCGAAGGCGTTGTTGAGGATGCGCAGCGCCTGGGCCACGCGCTTGGGCCCGAACGGGTTGCGCTCGCGGGGGTGGGTGCCCTTGATGACGTGGACGTAGACCGGGACGGTCACGCGCGACGGCAGCACCGGCTCGACCTCGGCCCGCATCGAACGACGGGTGGTCTCCGACGGCACGACGGCCCGGAGGTCGGTCTCGGTGATGGTGGGGGTGTCCTCGAGCTGGCCACGGCGCCAGACCGGGACGTCCTGGTCGCGCAGCGCGGCACCGGTGAGGCAGGGCACGACCGAGACGGCCGAGGCCCCGGCGCCGGAGACGGCGCTCAGGTCGGTGGTCGCGGAGGCGTGGGCAGCCAGGGGCAGCGTGGGGGTGGTGAGCCCCAGCGCCGCCGCGGCCACGAGGGCCAGCGTGCGGCGGGGCCTCACTCGTCGCCCTCCTGGCCGCCGCGCATGGTCTCCCAGATCTCCTTGCACGACGGGCACACGGGGTACTTCTTCGGGTCGCGGCTGGGGATCCACACCTTGCCGCAGAGCGCGATGACGGGGGTGCCGTTGACCATGGCGTCCATCAGCTTGGCCTTGGGCACGTAGTGGGAGAACCGCTCGTGGTCACCGGAGTCGGTGGGCACGGTGCGTTCCTCGACGCGCGTGTCCTCCAGGACGCCGGTCCCGAAACCGGGTGTCTGTGGGCTGCTCACCCCGGCATCCTACCTACGCCGGGACGAGCGCCCGGATCCGATCGGCCAGGGCGGGTCGCACCAGCGCGCGGCCCTCGGCCAGCAGCGTGCGGCCGTTCACCGAGGCGAGGGGCACGCCGGCGGCACGGGCCAGCAGGCCGTGCTCGGCGGCGGTGGAGCGCTCCAGCAGCCGGCGTACCTCGGGCGAGCGGGGGTGCTCGGCCTCACGGTCCAGCAGCCGTCGTACGCCGCGCATCTGCTCGGCCGTGGTGGCCCAGGCCAGCGCCACGGCGCGCGGCCGGTCGGCGACCGGCACGTCGAGGGCGCGGTCCAGCTGGGCCCCGAGCCGGGCGTGCCAGCGCAGCGTCAGCGCGCCCAGGAGGTCGAGGTCGTCGGCGAAGGCCTGGTCGAGGCCGCGGACGTCCTGCGGCAGGACGCCGTCGAGCCGGCGGTCGAGCACCTCGACCACGGAGCGCAGCACGTCGCCGCGTCGTACGGAGGGGAGGGAGCGGGTCATGGGAAGCACCTTTCCGTGAAGGTTCACATACCGAAGGTACGTACTCTCAGTATGTACCCCGCGCCCCGGTCCGTTCACGGACCTCGCGGGTGACCTCACCCACACCCCCGGCCCTATGCTGCGCGGGTGTCCCCCGCCTCGCTGCGCCGGCGTCTCACCGGCTCCTCCCGCCGCGCCCTGCTCGACGCGGCGCAGGCGCAGTTCACCGAGCACGGCTACCGCGGCACCAGCCTGGACGCCGTCGTCGCGGCGGCCGACCTCACCAAGGGCGCGCTCTACCACCACTTCAGCGGCAAGCAGGCCGTCTTCGAGGCGGTCTTCGCGCAGGTCGAGGCCGACGCAACCCAGACGGTCCGCGACGCCGTGGCCGGGGTGGACGACCCGTGGGAGGCCGCCCTGGCCGGCCTGCGCGCCTTCCTCGTCGTGGTCCGGCAGCCGACCTACCAGCGCGTGGTGATGCAGGAGGGGCCGGCGATCCTCGGCCACGAGCGGTTCCGCGAGCAGGAGGAGCGCTCCAGCTACTCCCTGGTGCGCGAGGTGGTGGGACGGGTGCTGGAGGTCTCCGGCGACGACCTCGACGACGCCATGCGCGAGACCTTCAGCCGCATCATCTTCGGCGCCGTGCAGGCGGCCGGCGAGGACGTGAGCACCGCCCCCGACCCCGCCGCGGCCGTACGACGCGTCGAGGCGGCCATCGGCTTCCTGCTGCTCGGCGTCCGCCAGCTCGCCGAGCAGGGCGTGACGCTCACCGACCCCGGTCAGCCCGACTGACCGACCGAGACCCGACCGCCGTCCTCGTCGGTGGGCACCAGCTCGATCCAGGTGCGCCCCGCAGGCACGCTCAGCGGCCCCGTCTCGGTCTGCAGCCGCAACGGCCCGCCGGGCCGACGCTTGGTCCACGTGCCGCGCACCAGCTCGCCGCCGTGCAGGAGCATCGCCTCGCCGCTCCCGGCGAAGACCGTCTCGGGCACGCGGTTGCCGGCGGGGTCGAGGTAGCCCGCGTCGCGCTGCCGCACCCGCAGCACCAGCAGGGTGTCGGGGTCGAAGCGCTGACCCTGGGCGGCGAAGCTGTTGTCGTTGACGTACTTCCCGCGCGCGAAGCGCCACGAGGTGGTGTGCTCGTCGCTGAAGACCGCGTCGAGGCTGCGCGCCCGGGTCCCGCCCGGGAAGTCGGCCTCGCTCCCCCACGGCAGGTAGCTCGGCGGCACCACGGGGTCCTCGCTCAGCGACGCGACCAGCGCCGGCAGCCTGACCATGAGGTCGTAGGGCTTGGTCCGTGCCGCGTCGCGGTAGTAGCCGGTGCCGGTGAGGTCGTCGAAGGCGACGATGCCGGCGTCGCGCACCCGCTTCAGCGTCGACGGCGCCGCGCCGCTCGCGGCGACGATGCCGAGGGTCGGCTTGACGATCCCGATGTCGGTGGCACGCATCGAGCGCACCGGGCCGACCACCGCGGGGACGTCCTCGTAGAACATCACCGCCAGCCGGGTCATGCCGCCCTCGACGAGCTCCTCGGTGATCAGGTCGGCCTGGGCCAGCCCGACCTGCGGGGCGCTGGCGCGGGTGTTGTCGACCTTGGCCACCACGACCGGGTGGTCGGGGGTGCGCTCGGTGACCGGGCGGCCGGTGAGCGGCCACAGCGCAGCCAGCTCGGTGCCGCCGGACACCGGCTGCGACGCCGGCTCCTTCTCGGCGTCCGGAGCGGCGCTGCAGGCGGTCAGGCCGACCAGCCCGGCGGCGAGCAGGCCGGCGAGGAGCGACGCGCGGCGCCGCGGCACGGCGGCGGACGGGCGTCCGGGGGGCGTCATGGGCAGCAGCATGACCGAGCGGGCCCCGCAAACAGCGCAAGGCCCGCTCGTGTCCACCGACCGGTGCGGTCGGCGGTGTCGCCCGGGGCGACGTCAGATCTTGGCGCCACCGTCGACGTAGAGCGTCTGACCGGTGATGTACGACGCCTCGTCGCTGGCCAGGAACGCGGCGGCGGCCGCGATGTCCTCGGGGAAGCCGACGCGCTTGACCGGGTTGCGGTCGGCCGCCGCGGCGCGGAAGTCCTCGACGCTCATGCCGACCCGACGGGCGGTGTCGTCGGTCATCTCGGTGGCGATGAAGCCGGGCGCGATGGCGTTGACGTTGACGCCGAACTTGCCCAGCTCCAGGGCCAGGGTGCGGGTGAAGCCCTGCACACCGGCCTTGGCGGCGGAGTAGTTGGCCTGACCGCGGTTGCCGTTGGCCGAGACGCTGGAGAGGCCGACGATCTTGCCGTACTTCTGGTCCACGAAGGTCTTCTGCACGGCCTTGCTCATCAGGAACGCGCCCTTGAGGTGCACGCCCATGACGAGGTCCCAGTCGTCCTCGGTGAGCTTGAAGAGCAGGTTGTCGCGGGTGATGCCGGCGTTGTTGACGAGGATGTGGACGCCGCCCAGCTCCTCGACCACGCGCGCGACGGCCGCCTCGACCGACGCCGCGTTCGCGACGTCGCAGCCCACGCCGATGGCGCCGGCGGCTCCGCCGACCTCGGTCGCGGTCGCGGCTGCCTGCGTCTCGTCGAGGTCGAGGATCGCCACGGCGGCGCCCTCCTCGGCGAAGCGGCGTGCGATGGCGGCGCCGATGCCTCGTGCCGCGCCGGTGACGATGGCCACCCGTCCGTCGAAACGACCCATGTCGTCGGTCTCCTCAGTGATGGTCGGATCGGGCCGTGCGGCCCGTGGTTACCCGCCGGTCACTCTAACGAGGCAGCCAGGCGCGCGGCCCAGGTGTCCCGCTCGGCGACGTCGGCGTAGGTGGTGCGGGGCCAGAAGAAGCCCCGCAGCCCGTCGCCCTTGGTGCGGGGCACGACGTGGCAGTGCAGGTGCGGCACCGACTGCGAGACGGTGTTGTTCATCGCCACGAAGGACCCCTGCGCACCGAGCGCGTCCACCATCGCCGTGGCCAGACGCTGCGCCGCGACGAGGAACGGGTCGCGCAGCGCCGCGGGCAGGTCGGGCAGGGTCTCGACGTGCTGGCGCGGCACCAGCAGGGTGTGGCCCTTGAACAGCGGCCGGATGTCGAGGAAGGCGACGAGGTCGTCGTCGGCCCACACCACCGAGGCCTCGGCCTCCCCCGCCGCCACCTGGCAGAACAGGCAGGCGCGCACGGGTCCGGTCAGCTCATCACGTGCGGCTCGACGTCGGACTTGTGGCCCTCGTCCGAGCCGACCGCGTCCCCCCGGCCCTCACTGGCGTCCTGGTCCTGCTGCTGGGGCACCAGCCGGATGATGACCCCCTTGGAGGTCGGGGTGTTGCTGCTCTCGGCGGTGGAGTCGAGCGGGATCAGCGGGTTGGTCTCGGGGTAGTACGCCGCGGCGCACCCGCGCGGGGTGTCGAAGCGCACGATCCGGAACTCCGCGGCCCGACGCTCGGTGCCGTCCTCCCACTCGCTGACCAGGTCGACGACGTCGCCCTCGGACCAGCCCTGGTCGCGGATGTCGTCCTCGTGCATGAAGATCACCCGGCGGCCGTTCTCGATGCCGCGGTAGCGGTCGGAGAGGCCGTAGATCGTGGTGTTGAACTGGTCGTGGCTGCGCATGGTCTGCAGCAGCAGCCGGCCCTCCGGCACCTCCAGCACGCTCATCGGGACCACGCTGAACACGGCCTTCTCCTGCTTGGTGGGGAAGGTGCGGGTGTCACGCGGCGGGTGGGGCAGCACGAAGCCGCCGGGCTGGTCGACCTTCTCGTCGTAGGCCCCGCAGCCGGGGACGGTGATCGAGATGGCGCGCCGGATCTCGGTGTAGTCGGCGCGGTAGTCGCTCCACGGCACCGGGCCGCTCGTGCCCAGGGTCGCCTCGGCGATCGAGCAGACGATGTCGACCTCGGAGCGCAGGTGCGGACCGGCCGGCTGGAGCGGGCCCTTGGACGCGTGCACGGCCGACATGGAGTCCTCGACGGTGACGCGCTGCTCGCGACCGCCGGTGAGGTCCTTCTCGCTGCGCCCCAGGGGCGGCAGGATCAGCGCGGTCTTCCCGCACTTCACGTGGGAGCGGTTGAGCTTGGTGGTGACCTGGACGGTCAGCTCGGCCTGCTCCATCGCCTCCTCGGTGACCACGGTGTCGGGTGCCGCGGAGACGAAGTTGCCGCCCATCGCCACGAACACCTTGGCCTTGCCGTCGCGCAGCGCGCGGATGGAGTCGACGGTGTCGAGCCCGTGCTCGCGCGGCGGGGTGATGCCGTGGTGGGACTCGAGGGCGTCGAGGAAGTGGTCGGGGACCTTCTCCCAGATGCCCATGGTGCGGTCGCCCTGCACGTTGGAGTGGCCGCGCACCGGGCACAGCCCGGCGCCGGGCTTGCCGATGTTGCCCTGCGCCAGCGCGATGTTGACGAACTCCTTGATGGTGCCCACGGAGTTGCGGTGCTGGGTGATGCCCATCGCCCAGCAGTGCACCGTCGCGTCGGACTCGACGAGCATCTGCGCGGCCTCGCGGATCTGGGCCTGGCTCAGGCCGGTGGCCGACTCGACGCGGTCCCAGTCGAGCACGCGCAGGCCGGCGGCCCACTCCTCGTAGCCCACCGTGCACTGGTCGATGAAGTCGTGGTCGAACACGTCCTGGCCCGCGGCGTCGGCCTCGAGCAGGACGTGGCCGATGGCCTGCCACAGCGCCAGGTCGCCGTTGATCCGGATCTGCAGGAACGTGTCGGCCAGGCCCTGCCCGACCGTCATGCCCTTGACCGTCTGGGGGTTCTTGAACTTCATCAGCCCGGCCTCGGGGAGCGGGTTGATGGCGAGGATCTTGGCGCCGTTGCGCTTGGCCTCCTCCAGCGCGGAGAGCATCCGCGGGTGGTTGGTGCCGGGGTTCTGGCCGCTGATCACGATGAGCTTCGCGTGGTGGACGTCGTCGAGGCTGACCGAGCCCTTGCCGATGCCGATCGTCTCGGCGAGCGCGACCGAGGTCGACTCGTGGCACATGTTGGAGCAGTCCGGCATGTTGTTCGTGCCGTAGCTGCGGGCGAAGAGCTGGTAGACGTACGCCGCCTCGTTGGAGACCTTGCCGGAGGTGTAGAACACCGCCTCGTCGGGACTGTCGAGCCCGCGCAGGTGCTCGCCGATCAGGGCGAACGCGTCGTCCCAGGAGATGGGCTCGTAGTGCGTCCCGCCGGCGCGGCGCACGACGGGGTGCACGAGGCGTCCCTGGTGACCCAGCCAGTAGTCGCTGCGGTCCTGCAGGTCGGCCAGGCTGTTCTCGGCGAAGAACGAGGGCGACACGGTGCGCTTGGTGGCCTCCTCGGCCACGGCCTTGGCGCCGTTCTCGCAGAACTCCGCGGTGTGGCGGTGCTCCGGGTCGGGGTCGGGCCAGGCGCAGCCCTGGCAGTCGAAGCCGTCGGCCTGGTTGAGCTTGAGCAGGGTCCGCGCCGTGCGGTAAGGGCCCATCTGCTGCAGCGACCGCTTCATCGCGACCGCCACCGCGGTCACACCGGCAGCCTCGTGCTTGAGGCTCCCCACGTGCAGGTCGTTCTCGTCGATGTCGTCCATGGGGGTCTTGCGTCGCAGCGCCATGCGCCATGTGTACCCCGGAGGTCACAGCCCTCACACCGGCCCCTCCCCCGAGGTCGCGCCGCCGGGTCAGGCGGGGTGGGTCGGCTGCTCGACCTGGCGGGCGCCGGTCCGCTCGGCGCCGACGCCGGCGAGGACCACGAAGCCGATGCCGAGCACGGCCGGCCCGGTGGGCACCTGGCCGAGCAGGAGCAGCCCCAGCAGCAGGGCGAACCCGGGCTCGAGGCACATCAGGGTGCCGAAGGCCGCCGTGGTGAGCCGCCGCAGCGCGAGCAGCTCCAGCGAGAACGGCACCACCGGCAGCAGCAGCGCCAGGCCCAGCCCGGCCAGCCACAGCCCCGGGGTGAGCCGGTCGAGCACGTCGGCCCCGGTGAGCAGCACGTACGCCGTCCCGACCAGCGCCGCGACCGGCATCGAGACCGAGAGCCCCGCGAGCCCGGCGACCTGGTCGCCGACGCGCTGCGTCAGCAGGATGTACGCCGCCCAGCAGCACGCCGCCCCCAGCGCGAAGGCCACGCCCACCGGGTCGGCACGACCCGACCAGGGCTCGGTCAGCAGCAGCACCCCGGCAGCGGCCACGAGCGGCCACACCCAGCGGGCGCTCCCCCGGCCGCGCAGCACCGCGACCGAGAGCGGGCCCAGGAACTCCAGGGCGCTCGCCGTGCCCAGCGGCAGCCGGGCCACCGCCTGCATGAACAGCAGCGTCACCGAGGCGGTCACCACGCCGAGCGCGACGCAGGCGGCGAGCGTGGAGCGCGACGTCGCGCCCGACCGCAGCAGCCGCCACGGCCGGCCGAGCAGCGCGAAGAACGCCCCGGCCCACACCAGCCGCAGCCAGGCGGCCCCCTCGGCACCGACGGTGCCGATCAGCCCGACCGACAGCGCCAGCCCGAGCTGCACGCACAGCATCGAGGCGGTCGCCATGGCCGCGCCGGCGCGGGAGCCGCCGAGGACGGGCGTCCCGGCCGGCCCGCCGGGGTGCGCGGGGGCGAGGGGGGTGGAGGTGCTCACGACGAGCAGTCCACCCGACCACGACCGTCCGCGTCCACGTGAGCGTGCTGGACACACCGTCCAGTCCCGCTGGACGATGACGCCATGGACGTACGCCGGCTCCGGCTGCTGCTCGAGCTCTCCCGGCTGGGCTCGATGCGCGAGGTGGCCGATGCGACCGGGCTCAGCACCTCGGCGGTCTCCCAGCACCTCGCCGCGCTGGCCCGCGAGGCCGGCACCGACCTGCTGGAGCCCGTGGGTCGCCGGGTCCGGCTCACCCCCGCGGGCCTGCGGCTGGCCGACCACGCCGTGACGATCCTGGCCGCCGTCGACGCCGCGCGGCTCGACCTCGACCCGGACGCCGAGCCGGCGGGCACGGTGCGGGTGGGCGGCTTCGCGACCGGCGTACGACGATCGCTGCTGCCGGTGGTCCGCGACCTGGCCGCGACCCACCCGCGCGTCACGGTCACGGTGCGCGAGCACGAGCCGCTGGAGGCCCACGCCCTGCTGGAGTCCGACGACCTCGACCTGGCGCTGACCTACGACTACGACCTCGCCCCGGCCGCCGTCGCCCCGACCCTGCGGCTGGTCCCGCTCTGGAGCACCACCTGGGGGCTGGCGGTGCCGGCCGAGGAGCCGGTCCGCGACGCCCACGACCTGCGTCGCTGGGCCGACCGGCCCTGGATCGTCAACTCGCGCAACACCGCCGACGAGGACGCCGTCCGGATCCTCGCGGCGACCGCCGGCTTCTCCCCCCGCCTGACGCACTTCCTGGACAGCCTCGACCTGGTCGAGGACCTCGTCGAGCAGGGCCTCGGGGTCGGGCTGCTGCCCGTCGACCGGCCCACCCGCCCGGGCGTGCGCGTGCTGGACCTGGCCGGCACCGGGGTGGTGCTCACGGCGTACGCCGCCACCCGTCGCGGCCGCGACGCCTGGCCCCCGCTGCGCCTGCTCCTCGACCGGCTCCGCGCGCCGGGGGGCTCCTAGCCGTCGAGGTCGACGGGCAGCGGCAGCGGACGTACGCCGCCCAGCCGCTTGTGGAACCGGACGTGCTCGGCGCGCCGGCCGAGCGCCTCCCACAGCGCCTCGTGCGCCGCCCACGGGAGCGGCTCGTCGCCGGTGCGCCAGGTCGGGCCGAAGCCGACCCACACCGGCACCCACGTGGCCGCGCAGTCCCACGCGCCGCGTCGTCCCATCAGCAGCCGGCGCCGCACCTGGAACTCCTGGCGCGGGCCGTCCTCGCAGATCGGGGCGGTGCGGACCGGCCACACCCGCAGGTCCAGCGCCATCAGCGAGAGCTCGAGGTCGGCGAGCACGCACGGGTCCACCAGCACGGTGGCGACGTTCTCGTGGGGTGCCCGGCTCACCCGTCGCACGCTAGCCCCGCGGTCGGTCGACCGGGAAGATCCTGGCCGAGACGATCCGCCCCTCGGTCAGCACCAGCTCGCCCATCGTCGGGCGCGGCTGCCGGCGCTTGTCGGTCGGCGACCCGGGGTTGAACGCCCGCTGCCCCGCGTGGACCTCGTCCCACGGGATGTGGGAGTGGCCGAACACCACGAGGTCGGCCTCGGGGAACCGCTTCCGCAGCCGCGCGCCCCTGCCCTTCGCCGGTCCGCTGTCGTGCAGCATCGCCACGCGCACCCCCGCCAGCTCGGTCTCGAGCACGTCCGGCGCACCCCACGCCGCGACGTCGTCGCCGTCGTTGTTGCCGCGCACCACGAGCACCGGGGCCCACGCCGCCAGCTCGTCGAGCACCCCCGGCGTGCACACGTCGCCGGCGTGCAGCACCAGGTCGACCCCCTCCAGGGCGCGGGCCACCCCGGGCGGGCAGCCCTTCCAGAACCGCGGCGCGTGGGTGTCGGCGAGGACGGCGACCCGCACGCGGTCAGGCCTGGCCGTAGCGGCGGTTGCGGCCGGCGTACTCCTCGACGGCCGCCCACAGGTGGCGGCGGTCGACGTCGGGCCAGAGCACGTCGGTGAAGACCAGCTCGCTGTAGGCAGCCTGCCAGAGCATGAAGTTGGAGAGCCGCTGCTCCCCGGAGGTGCGCCACACCAGGTCGGCGTCGGCCAGCTCGGGCACGTAGAGGTAGCGCGCGAAGGTGCGCTCGTCGACCCGGTCGGGGTTCACGCGCCCGGCCGCGACGTCCTGCGCCAGGGCGCGCGCCGCGTCGGCGAGCTCGGCCCGGCCGCCGTAGTTGACGCACATCGTCAGCGTCAGCACGTCGTTGTCGCGGGTCAGCTCCTCGGCGACCTGGAGCTCCTTGATCACCGAGCGCCACAGCCGCGGCGCCCGACCGGCCCACCGGACCCGCACCCCGAGCTCGTGCATCTCGTCGCGTCGCCGTCGGATCACGTCGCGGTTGAAGCCCATCAGGAACTTCACCTCGTCGGGCGAGCGCGACCAGTTCTCGGTGGAGAAGGCGTAGGCCGAGATCGCCTTCACGCCGACCTCGATCGCGCCCTCGACGACGTCGAACAGCGACGACTCGCCCTCGGTGTGGCCGGCCGTGCGCGGCAGCCCGCGGTCCTTGGCCCAGCGGCCGTTGCCGTCCATCACGATCGCGACGTGCTGCGGCACCAGCTCGGCCGGCAGCACGGGCGCGGTCGCACCGCTGGGGTGCGGGTCGGGGCGGCGCACCTCGGTGCGCGCGGGCACGGCCCGCCTCGACGTGCGCCGCATCAGGTCTCGCTCAGGTGGGGCAGGGAGCGCAGGCCGCGCTCGAGGTGCCAGGAGACGTACGCCGCGACCAGCCCGCGCGACTCCTTGCGGTGGCGCTGCTCGGCGACGTCGACGACGTCCCAGTGGCCCGCCAGCAGCGCCCCCATCAGGGTGAGCGTCTCGCCGGCCGGGTTGGCCGAGCCGGGGACCCGGCACACGGTGCACAGCGAGCCGCCGGCCGCCGGGCTGAAGGCGCGGTGCGGCCCCTCGAGGCCGCAGCTCGCGCACGCCGAGAGCGAGGGGGCGTAGCCCGCGACCGACAGCGAGCGCAGCAGGAACGAGTCGAGCACGTCACCGGGGCGGTGCTCCCCCGCGGTCATCGCGCGCAGCGCCCCGACGAGCAGGAGGTACTGCTGCACCGAGGGCTGCCGCTCCTCGCTGACCAGCCGCTCGGCGGTCTCCAGCATGACGCTCGCCGCGGTGTAGCGGTCGTAGTCGGCCGAGATCACCGACCCGAACGGCGAGCGCGTCTCGGCCTGGGTGACGGTGTCGAGGTTGCGGCCCACGGCGAGCTGGAGGTCGACGTGGGTGAAGGGCTCCAGCCGGGAGCCGAAGCGCGAGGAGGTGCGTCGTACGCCGCGGGCCACCGCTCGGACGACGCCGTGCTCCCGGGTCAGCAACGTGATGATGCGGTCGGCCTCGGCCAGCTTGTGGGTGCGCAGCACCACCGCTTCGTCGCTGTACAGGGGCATGGGGACATTGTCCCCTCAGCTCCCCACGCTGCGCGGCACCGCCTCGCGCGCGAAGCACTCCGCGACGAAGTCCGAGGCCAGGCCGCTGAGCCGCGCGGGCCGGGCGCGCCACTCCAGGATCGAGCGCGCCTCCACGAAGCGGGCGTGGGGCATCTCCCCGGCCAGCATCGCGGCGTCGGCGGCGGGGTGGATCGGGTCGCTGGGGTGGCCGACCACCATCGCGGGCGCCTGGATCCGCTGCCGCATCCGCGACGAGGGCGCGATCCGGCCGAAGAAGATGCCGTGGATGGCCGCGGCCATCGGCGCCGGGCGCTGGTCCATCGTGTCCAGCGCGATGCCGGTCCAGAACGGCACCAGGCCCCGCGGCACCGCCCGGGTCACCGCCCGCAGCGCGGAGACGCTGAGCGGGACGAAGCGCGAGGCGAACAGCAACGGCGCGAAGGCGAGGATGCCCGCCTCGAGCGCGTTGTCGAGCACCGGCATCTCCAGCAGCAGGCCGCGGACCCGTTCGGGGGCCAGGGTCGCCACCTCGAGCGAGGTGTTCGCGCCGAGCGAGGTGCCGCCGATCACCGCGGTGTCGGCGCCGAGCTCGTCGAGCAGCGCGATCACCTGCTCGCCGAAGGCGGTCATTGAGTAGAGCAGCGGGTCGTCGGGCCGGTCGGAGCGGCCGTGGCCGAGCAGGTCGAGGGTGACGACGTGGTGGCCCTGGGCGGCCAGGTGGCGGGCCAGCGGCTGGTGCATCCGGCGCGGCATCAGCTGGCCGTGGAGCAGCACCACCCAGCGGTCGCCGCCGCCGTACTCGGTGAACTCCAGGCGGTGCCCGTCGTGGAAGAACTGACCGATGCGCTCGGAGACCAGGCTCATGGGGTCACCTTGGCAGGCCCACGCGAACCGCGCGACGGTCTCGTCCAGATCACGGAGGGGACCAAACGTGCCGTCCCCGGGCGGGTGAGGGGTGAGAATCACCGCGTGCCCACGGAGACCACCCGCCGTCGTCTGCTGCTGGCGGGCCTCGTCGCCGCGGCGTACGCCTCCGGCGTGGGTGCGCTGCTGGCCGCCTCCAGCCTGGACGTGACGGTCTCGTGGTGGCCCGCGGCCGGGTTCGGCCTGCTCGCCCTGCTCGCCTGCCAGCCGCGGGAACGGCCGTGGACGGCGCTGCTCCTGCTGGTGGCCTGGGCCGCCGCCAACCTGACCGCCGGGCGGCCGCCGCTGCTGTCGGTGCTGTTCGCGCTGGGCAACACCGCGGAGGCGGTCGTCGTGCTCGTGCTGCTCCTGCGCTGGACCGGCGGCCGGCTGCGTCGCCTCGTCGACACCTGGCTGCTGGTGGTGGCCTCGGCTGCGGGCGCCGTGGTCGCGGCCGCCGTCGTCGCCGTGGGCTACACCGTGGGGCTGGACCGGCCCTTCGGCCCGACCGCGCTCGTGATCGGACCCGCGCACCTGGCCTCGCTGGTGCTGCTCGGCCCGCTCGGCATGCTCGGGGACGTACGCCGCGGCACGGCCGGTCGCCGCGGCGAGGTCGCGCTGCACACCGGCCTGCTCCTGCTGGTCGCCGCGCTCGCGTTCGGCCCGGGCGGCGACCTGCTCCCAGGACTGGGCCTGCTGCCGCTGCCGCTGCTGGTGTGGGCGGCCGCCCGCTTCGAGGTGCGCACGGTCGTGCTCCAGCTGGTCGGGCTCGCGGTGGTGGTCTCGGTGGGCACCGCGGCGGGCTGGGGGCCCTTTCCGGTGCTCGGCGCCGCCAACGCGACCACCGCGGGCCTGGTCTCCCAGGTCTACCTGATCTGCGCGGCCCTGATCGCACTGCCACTCGTGCAGGCGATGCGGGAGCGCGAGCAGGCGCTGACCCGCACCGCGGCCAGCGAGCGCGTCTTCCGGCGCAGCTTCACCGAGTCGCGGGTGCCGGTGCTGCTGGTCCACCGGCGGCAGGGACGGCTGTGGGTCGCCGAGGCCAACCCGGCCACGGCCCGGCTGCTCGGCCGTCCCGCGCACGAGCTCGTCGGGCGCGGCGTCGAGGAGCTGCTGACCTCCCCCGGGCTCGACCTCGACGGGGCCGGCGGGAGCAGCGGCGCCGAGGGGTGGTCGGGCGACATGGGCGTGGTCGGCCAGCCCCGGACCCGCCTCGAGGGCATCCTCTCGCTGCTGGACACCGCCGGTGAGCAGGCGTCGTACTCCCTGCACCTGATCGACCTCACCCAGCCACTGGAGCTGCAGGAGCGGCTGCGCGCGGAGCGCACCTACACCCGTGCGGTGATCGACACCGCCTCCAGCCTGATCGTGGTGACCGATGAGCACGGCACCGTGATCGCGGCCAACCCGGCGACCTCCCAGATGACGGGGTACTCCGCCGAGGACCTCGTCGGCCGGCCGATCTGGGAGACGCTCGTCCCGGCCCACCAGCGGCTGCGGTTCAGCGAGCTGGTGGCCCACCTGCCCTCGCTCCCCCGCTCCGGCGAGACCACGGTGATGACCCGCGACGGCGAGCACCGCAGCGTGGTGTTCTCCAACGCGGTGCACACCAACGGGCCCGGCGAGCCGGTCACGCTGGTCTTCAGCGCCACCGACGTCACCGACGCCCGCGAGAGCGCGGGGCTGGTGCGCCACCTGCTCCGGTCGGCCACCACGATGGCCTTCGTCGGGACCGACCTCGACGGCCGGATCACGTTGTTCAACCCCGGCGCGGAGCGACTGCTGGGCCTGCCCGCGGCGCGGGCCGAGGGCCGGCTGCTCACCGACTTCCTGCAGCGGGTCGAGGCCGCCGACGCCGACGCCCCGCTCACGCTGACCGACCTCCTGGCAGGGGGCGGGTCCGAGCTCGCGCCGGAGACGCGTGACTGGCTGCTCCTGGCAGACGGCCGCTCACCGCTGCGGATCTCGATGACGAGCAACCCGGTCACCACCGGCCGCGGCACGGTCTTCGCCTACCTCTTCGTGGCCCACGACGTCACCGACACCCGTCGCAGCCAGGAGATCCTGGTCAACGCGCTGCGCCGCGAGCGCCAGGTCGTGGCGCGGCTCCGTGAGCTCGACCACGCCAAGGACGACTTCGTCTCCACCGTCAGCCACGAGCTGCGCACCCCGATGAGCAGCATCATCGGCAGCGCCGAGATGCTGCTCGACGGGCTCGTGGGCGACCTCGACCCCGCCCAGCAGCAGCTCGTCGAGGTGGTCGAGCGCAACGGCGCCCGGCTGCTCTCGCTGGCCGACGACCTGCTGCTGCTCGCCACCTCCGACGCCGGGGGCCGCACCGAGCAGACCCAGGACCTCGACCTGCGCGACGTGGTCCGGGAGAGCATCGCCTCGGTCGACAGCGCGCTCGCCGGCCGGCGGCTCGAGACGTGCTGGGACCTCCCCGACCAGCCGGTGCCGGTCAGCGGCGAGCCGAGCCACCTGGAGCGCGCCTTCACCAACCTGCTCACCAACGCGGTGAAGTTCACCCCCGACGGCGGGCAGGTCGCGCTGCGGCTGCGCCAGGCCCCCGAGCACCGCACCGCCCTGGTGGAGGTCACCGACACCGGCCTCGGCATCGACGCCGCCGAGCTCGACCAGGTCTTCGACCGCTTCTACCGCTCGGCCACCGTCCAGGAGCAGGCCATCCAGGGCACCGGGCTGGGCCTGGCCATCGTGCGCACCATCGTCGAGGCGCACGACGGCCGGATCGACGTCGCCTCGACCCCCGGGCAGGGCAGCACCTTCGGCGTCACGCTCCCCTTGCGTCGTACGCCGTCCGTCCGGCCCGGGTGAGCCGGACGCCGCCTCAGCGCCGGTTGACCGCCGAGATGACGGCCTTGAGCGAGGCGGTGACGATGTTGGCGTCCAGACCCACGCCCCACAGCACCTTCTCCCCCACCGCGCACTCGACGTAGGCCGCCGCGATCGCGTCGCCGCCCGAGGACAGCGCGTGCTCGGCGTAGTCGAGCACGCGCACGTCGAACTCGTGCGGCAGGGAGTTGATCGCGTCCACGAAGGCCGCGATCGGGCCGTTGCCCGAGCCGTGCAGCGACTGCAGCTCGCCGTCGACGTAGACCCCGACCTCGAGCTGGTCCTTCTCGCCCGCGGCCGAGGAGGTGTGCACGGAGTCCAGGCGCAGCGGCGTCGTGGGGTTGAGGTACTCCCCCTGGAAGGCCTCCCAGATGGCGGCCGGGCCCATCTCGCCGCCCTCG
The DNA here is from genome assembly GCF_003752505.1 of Nocardioides aurantiacus. Classification (NCBI taxonomy): domain Bacteria; kingdom Bacillati; phylum Actinomycetota; class Actinomycetes; order Propionibacteriales; family Nocardioidaceae; genus Nocardioides; species Nocardioides aurantiacus. The sequence continues at coordinate 2,910,787 of NZ_RKHO01000001.1, forward strand.
CCGTCGGTGCGCTCCTGCACCGCGCGGCTGAACTCGATCTGCAGGCGACGGGGCAGGTCGAGCTTGTGCTCGGACTTCATCACGTAGGCCACGCCGCCCTTGCCGGACTGGCTGTTGACCCGGATCACGGCCTCGTAGGTGCGGCCGACGTCCTTGGGGTCGATCGGCAGGTACGGCGCCTCCCACGGCTGCTCGCCCACCGGGCGGCCCGCGTCGGCGGCCTCCTGCTCGAGTGCCTCCAGGCCCTTCTTGATGGCGTCCTGGTGGGACCCGGAGAAGGCGGTGTAGACGAGGTCGCCCGCGTAGGGGTGGCGCGGGTGGACGGGCAGCTGGGTGCAGTACTCGACCGTGCGCCGCACCTCGTCGATGTCGGAGAAGTCGATCTGCGGGTCGACGCCCTGGCTGAACAGGTTCATCCCCAGCGTCACCAGGCAGACGTTGCCGGTGCGCTCGCCGTGGCCGAACAGGCAGCCCTCGACCCGGTCGGCACCGGCCATCTGGGCCAGCTCGGTGGCGGCCACGGCGGTGCCGCGGTCGTTGTGCGGGTGCAGGCTGATGGTGGTGTGCTCGCGCCGAGTCAGCTGGCGGGAGAACCACTCGATCTGGTCGGCGTAGACGTTGGGCGTCGCGACCTCGATCGTGGCCGGCAGGTTGAGGATGATCTCGCGCCCGTCGTCGGGCTGCCACACGTCGGAGACCGCCTCGCACACCTCGAGCGAGAAGGGCAGCTCGGTGCTGGTGAAGATCTCGGGCGAGTACTCGTAGCCGATGACGGTCTGGCCGAGGTTCTGCTCGGCGTACTTCATGAACAGCTCGGTGCCGCGCACCGCGATGTCCTTCACCTCGTCGCGGCTGGCGCGGAAGACGACCTTGCGGAACATCGGCGCGAGCGCGTTGTAGAGGTGGATGTTGGCGTGGTGGATGCCGACCAGCGACTGGGTGGTGCGGTCGATCAGGTCCTCACGGGCCTGGGTCAGCACCGAGATGGTGACGTCCTCGGGCACCTTATCGCGCTCGATCAGCTGGCGCACGAAGGCGAAGTCGGTCTCGCTGGCGCTGGGGAAGCCGACCTCGATCTCCTTGTAGCCCATCTTCACCAGCAGGTCGAACATCCGGTGCTTGCGCTCGGGCGACATCGGGTCGATCAGCGCCTGGTTGCCGTCGCGCAGGTCGGTGGAGAGCCACCGCGGCGCCTGGGTGATGGTCTGCGAGGGCCAGGTGCGGTCGGGCAGGTCGATCGGCGGGAACGGCCGGTAGCGCTGCACGGGCATGCCGCTCGCGCGCTGGGTGTTGCTGAAGCCTGAGTGCTGCAGGGTCATCGGGTGTCCTCGGGTTCGCTCTCGGGTCGCCCAGGTGGGCGGGCCGGGCACGACGAGCTCTCCGCAGCGAGGAGGTCCGGCGGGTCAGACCTCGCTGCGGCAGCGAAGGAGGAGGCTGCGCATCATCGGTGCCACCCTACCCACAGCTCAGCGGCCGTGGTCGACCGGCAGGTCGCGCGGGCCGGTCCCCCACCGGGTGTCGGGCCGGGTGGCGAGGTCGAAGCGCAGCTCGCCACCGCGGTTGAGCACCGAGGCGGGCAGCCAGCTGCGGGTGGTGCGGCGACCGTCGACGCGCAGCCCCTCGACGTACACCGCGTCGGCGGAGGCCTCGGGGGCGCGGACCGTGATGGTCCGACCACCACCCCGGTGGATCCGCGCCAGGGAGAAGGTCGGGCTGGAGAGCAGCACCTCGCCGCGGCTGGGGGTCTGGGGGTACATCCCCAGGGCGCCCCAGACGTACCACGCCGACATGGTGCCGAGGTCGTCGTTGCCGGGCAGGCCGGTGGGGCCGGTGCCGTAGACCAGCCGCAGGTAGGCCCGCACCGTCTCCTGGGTCTTCCAGGGCTTGCCCAGCGCGTTGTAGAGCCACGGGATGTGGATGCCGGGCTCGTTGGTCGGGTCGTAGCGCAGCGGGTCGACCGTGGTCGACCAGTCGCCGTCGGGGGTGCGGAAGAACGCGTCGAGCCGCTCGGCCGCGCGCTCCCGTCCGCCCATCAGCTCGGCCAGGCGCTGCACGTCGTGCTGCACCATCCAGGTGTACGTCGCCGACGTGCCCTGCGCGAAGCCGTCGCCGGTGGCCGGGGTGAAGGGCGAGAGCCAGGAGCCGTCGGCGTTGCGTGCCCGCTGGTAGCCGCCCTCGGGCGTAGCCGCCGGGTCGAAGGTGTTCTCCCACCAGCCGGCCCGCTCCGCGAAGCGGCGCTGGGTCGCGGTGCGGCCCAGCCGCCCGGCCCAGTCCGAGAGACCGTGGTCGGCGGTGGCGTCCTCGAGGGTCTCGGCGGCACCACCCCAGCAGTGACAGTCGTCCTGGGGCGCGTAGCCGAGCCGGAGGTACTCCGCCAGGTTGGGCCGCATCCCGGCGCACTGGCCGGGGCAGCCGTAGTCGGAGAGGCCGTCGGGGTGCGGCACGCTCGCCTGTCGCACCAGCGAGTCGAGGGCGGCACCGACCTCGAAGTTGCGCACCCCGAGCGCGTGCATGCCGGCCAGGGTGGGGCCGCTGGGGTCGCCGGTCATCACCCGGGTGGCGCCGTTGACGTGCACCCACCTGTCCCAGACGCCGCCCCGCTGCCGGGAGAGGTTGAGCAGCGACTGCGCGAAGTCGCCCGCCACGTCGGGGTTGAGCAGGGCGAGCAGCTGGGTGTGGGCGCGGTACTGGTCCCAGCCCGAGAAGTTGCCGTACTGCGCCTGCTGACCGAGGCCGAGCCGGCGCACGGTCCGGTCGGCCCCGGGGTAGGTGCCGGCCACGTCGCTGGTCACGTTGGGCTCCAGCGCCGCGTGGTAGAGCGAGGTGTAGAACGCGGTGCGCTCGTCCCGGGTGCCCCCGGCGACCTCGATGCGACGCAGCTGGGCCTCCCAGGCCCGCGACCCGGCGGCCGCCACCCGGCGCACCGTCGCCCGGCGGCCGACCTCGGCCTGCAGGTTGGCCTCGGCGGCACGGGCGCTGGTGTAGGACAGGCCGACCCGCATCGTCACCGGCCGGTTGCCGCGGGAGGTGTCGAAGCCGACGTACCCGCCCGACCCGCGGCCGCGTCGCAGGTCGCCGGTCTCGTAGCCCTCGCCCCCGCTCGCCCGGGTCGTGCCCGGTCGCAGGTCGCCGTCGACCCAGGTGCCGGTGCGCGCGAAGTCGCGGTCGAAGTGGGCCGTGAAGTGCAGCCGGTAGTAGGAGAACTTGTTGCTGCCGCCGCCGTTGGCCCGCCGGCTGCAGAACCCGCCGGTGAGCACCGAGCCTTTGACGGTGCGGGCGCGGCGGTCGATACGCACGTCGGCGTCCTCGCTGCCGTTGAGGGAGTTGGAGACCCGGAAGAGCAGGTTGGCCTCCTCGCCGCGCGGGAAGGCGATCGTGCCGACGCCCGCCCGGGTGGTCGCCGCGAAGTCGGTGCGCACGCCGTTGGCCAGCCCCAGCGCGTAGCGGCCGGGCTCGGCGACCTCGTCGTCGTGGGAGAAGTCGCTGGCGTACGTCGCGTCGGTGCTGTCGGCGCTGGGCGAGACCGTCATCGCCCCCACGTGCGGGAAGATCGGCACGTCGCCCGCGGCGCCGGGGTGGCACCCCGCCCCGTTGACGTGGGTGAGGGCGAACCCGCGCATCCGGGTGGTGTCGTACTGGTAGCCGTTGGCGGCGCCGGTGTCGGTCTGGTCGCCCGTGGTGCTGGTCGGCGACCAGGACAGCATCCCGAACGGACGCACCGCGCCGGGGTAGGTGTTGCCGCCGTTCGCGGTGCCGATCAGCGGGTCGACGTAGCGCACCACGTCGCGCACCGTGCGGTCGGTCTCGCGGGGGGCGGCGGCCGCCGCTCCTGCGGGTGCGCCGAGCGCACCGGGCAGGGCCAGTCCGGCGAGCCCCACGGCCAGGGCCAGGAGCGGGACCGTCCGGCGGGAGGCGGTGCGGCGTACGGCGGCGCGGGCACGAGCGGTCACGAGGAGCCTCCGAGAGCGATGGGGTGCTGAGCCCATCCTGCCCGCATGTACGCCCGGGGTCGACGCACCGAACGCCGGGCCAACGAGGTCCGGCTGGAGGACGGGCTCAGCCCGCCCGGGGCAGGCGTACGACGACCGTCGTGCCCTCCCCCTCGGCGGACTCGATCTCCACGGTGCCGTCGTGCCACTCCACCACCGACTGCACCAGCGCCAGGCCCAGGCCGGTGCCCTGGATCTCGTCGGCGACCGAGAGCGAGGACCGGAAGAACCGGGAGAACAGGCGGTCCTGCTCGGCGAGCGGGATGCCGATGCCGCGGTCGACGACCCGCATCACCACCTGCTCGTCCTCCAGGTTGAGCCGCACCGTCACCGACCCGCCGTCGTGGCTGAACTTCACCGCGTTGTTGAGCAGGTTGAGCACCACCCGCTCCAGCTGGGTCCGGTCGCCCACCACCGCCGGCAGCGCGGCCTCGGTGACCAGCGCCAGCTCGAGCTGCTTGGCGTGCGTCGCGGGCGCCAGGGTCTGCTGGCAGTCGGCGACGACCAGCGCGAGGTCGAGGGGCCGCAGGTCGAGGTTGACCTGCTCCGCGTCGTACGCCGAGAGCGCCAGGAGGTCCTCCACCAGCGACCGCAACCGGCCGACGTTGCGCTCGATGATCGTGATGCCCTGCGAGACGTCCTCGCTCAGGTCGCCCATCCCGCCCTCGCTCATCATCTCGAGGTAGCCGACGATGCTGGTCAGCGGCGTGCGGAGCTCGTGGCTGACCGTGGAGATGAAGGCGTCCTTGGCGCGGTCCAGGTCCTCGAGGCGGCGCACCGACTCGCGTTGCTGCTCGAAGGCCTGCACCTGCACCAGGGAGGCGACGAGGTCGTGCGAGACGCCCTGGCAGATGGCGATCTCGCGGGGTTGCCAGCCGCGGGGCCGGATCGAGGACAGCAGCAGCCACCCCACCACCTCGTCGCCCACCGCGATCGGGACCGCCGCCAGGGCGAGGACGCCCAGCGCCGCGACCACCTCGGCGGCGCCGGCCTCGTCGAGCCGGTCGTCCTGCTCGACGTGGGCGACCTGGAGCGGGACCAGCTGCTGGGCGGCCTCGAGCAGCAACGAGGTCAGCGGTTCCGGGAGGTCGACGAACGACGAGGGCTGCGGCAGGTCGGCCGCCTCGTCCGACCCGGTCCACGAGCCGCGGACGGCGGAGTAGCGGTCGGCGTCGACCAGCAGCACGTCGCAGCGGTCGACCATGGTGGCCTGGCCGACGGACTCCGCGGCGCGGTTGACCACCTGGGCGGAGTCGAAGTCCTGGCGCAGGGCGCGGGCCAGCTCGGTGACGACGCGGTCCTGGTCGGCCTTCTCGAGCAGCTCGGCCTGGGCGCTGCGGAGCTCGCGCACCGAGTCGTAGAGGTCGGCGGTTGCCCGCTCGCCGATGGACTCGGCCGCCTGGCGGCGGGCCTGCTCGCGGCGCAGCTGTCGGCGCAGGCGGCGTACCTCGGTCACGGGATCCGCGGACCCCGAGGTCTCGGAGGAGAGCAGTTCCATGCGGTCGATCAGCCTGTCCTGGTCGTCACGCGCAGCGTGCACTGGGGCGCGTCGTGGAGCTGGCACACCTGGTGGCGCACCTCGGTCGTCTCACCGTAGACGGTCCCGGTGCCCTCGATCATGCCCACGGCGAGCCAGCACAAACGACGCGCGGAGCGGTAGTGCACGTCCAGGGCACGGCCTCCTCCGGGCACGGGGCCTGCGACCTCGGTGACGGTGAAACGGGGCGGTGAGGCGTCCGGGTGGAGCTTGCGGACCTCGCGGTGGACGACCTCGTCGAGGGTCCGCAGGAAGCCGAGCGTGTCCTCGCAGCGGGCGAAGTGCTCGGGGTGTCGCTGCGCCAGGCCACGCGCCGCGTGACGGCCCAGGTCGCGGGCCAGCTCCTCGGGCGCGACGTCGAACAGCTGTGCACCGGCCTCGACCAGCAGCGGCAGCTCCTCGTCGGGATAGCTGCCCAGGCTGGTCCACGCGCCCTCGAGACCGGCCCGCTCCAGCAGGGTGTCCCAGACCTCGTCGCCGTGTGCCAGCACCACGGCCTCCTCGACGAGGTTCAAGATGACGCCCTTCATCCGTCCCCCCGTCCGCACCCGTGCCAGCACCGTCGGGACGGGAGCCTAGGTCGCGGGACGGTCCCACGCTCGGTGCACGACCGTGTCCTGGGCCCCGGTCTAGAGGGGTGGCCCGCGGGTGCGGCAAAGGCGCCCGGACCGGGTCCTGGACGAGGTAGGCGGACTTGCGTCGCGTGAGGTGACCTGGCGGTAGCATCGCCCCACCGCGCCGACCGAGAGGGGACCCCGGTGACGCAGCACCCGACCGGGGCACTCCGGCACGACCGGCGCGCAGCACCGCTGCTGCTGCTGCTCGCGCTGGCCCTGCTGCTCTCGGCCTGCTCCTCCGCCCCGCTCGCCCCCAAGGCGGCCTCGGACCGGGCCGACCCGCCCGAGCTGGGCGCCTGCTACCGGCTGGTGCCGAAGGACGTCGAGAGCCCGAGCAACGACGCCGAGCCGGTCGCCTGCGGGTCCGAGCACACCGCGCAGACGTTCGCGATCGGCACGCTCCCCGACTCCACGGGCGACGGCTACGACGACCGGGGCCACGGCAAGTGGATCTACCCCCGCTGCGAGGCCGCCTTCGAGAAGTTCCTCGGGGTCGACGAGAGCCTGGCGATGCGGATCCAGCTGAGCTGGGCGTGGTTCCGCCCCTCCGAGAGCGCCTGGGACGACGGCGCCCGGTGGTACCGCTGCGACCTGGTCGGCGGGACCACGGAGAGCACCGCCTACCGCGCGCTGCCCGAGCCGACCAAGGGCCTGTTCCGCGCCAAGCCCCCCGAGGAGTGGCTGACCTGCGCGACCGGCGCCACCGTGCTCGGCTCGACCAAGGTCCCCTGCTCGGAGAAGCACGACTGGCGGGCCGTGACCACCATCAAGCTGGGCGACAAGGGCGATCCCTACCCTGGCGAGCGGCTCACCCAGGTCCGCACCCGCGACTTCTGCTCCGACTCCGTCGGGGCGTGGATGAACTACCCGGTGGACTACGAGTTCGGCTTCACGTGGTTCAAGCAGGGCGAGTGGCAGGCGGGCAACCGGCGGTCGATCTGCTGGGCCAAGACCGACCGATGAGGCCCCCGGTCGCGCAGGGGCTGGCAGCCCTGGTCGCCACCGTCCTGCTGGCCGGCTGTGCCGGCGGGGCCGGGTCGTCCGGGTCGTCGGGGTCGTCGGGGTCGTCGGGGTCGTCGTCGTCGTCCGGGTCCTCGGCGACCCCGTCGGGCGGGTCGACGTCCTCCTCCCCCAGCGCCACCCCCGCGCCCGCCGCCCCCGCCGTCGGCGAGTGCCGCTCCTTGACGCTCGACCGCGCCACGGTGCCGGTCGACACCACGTCACCCGTGGGCTGCCGCACCCGCCACACCGCCGTGACCGTGAAGGTCGGGATGCTGCCCCTGGTCGAGGCCGGCCACCTGCTCGCGGTCGACTCGGCGACGGTCCGCGCTCGGGTCGCCCGGGCCTGCCCCGCCTCGCTGCTCGAGCGGGCCGGGGGCGACGAGACCGCGCGACGGTTGAGCCGGCTGCGGGTGGTGTGGTTCACCCCGTCGGTGGAGCAGGCCGACGCCGGCGCCGACTCCTACCGCTGCGACGTCGTCGCCGTGCGCGACGAGGACCGCCTGCTGCCGCTGCCACCCCGGCTGACCGGCCTCCTCGACCGACCCGGCGCGCTCGACCGGTTCGGGACCTGCGGCACCGCGGCGCCCGACGCCCGGGGCTTCCGCCGCGTCGCCTGTGCCGACCCCCACCGCTGGCGCGCGATCGACACCGTCGACCTGCCGGCGGACGCGCGCTACCTCGACGGCGCCGTCACCGACCGCGGCGACAGTGCCTGCGAGGACGTCGCCGCGTCGCGGGCCGACGGGGCGCTGCGCTACTCCTGGTCCTTCGAGTGGCCGACCCGGCCGCAGTGGCGCGAGGGCCAGCGCTACGGCTGGTGCTGGGTGCCGCAGGGCCGCTGACCGGTCGGCCGGAGGTCAGCGCACCGGGTGGCCGGCGTCGCGCAGGGCGGCCTTGACGTCGCCGATGCGCAGGGTGCCGAAGTGGAAGACGGTGGCGGCCAGGACGGCGTCGGCCCCGGCGTCGACCGCGGGGGCGAAGTGCTCGACCCGCCCGGCTCCCCCGCTGGCGATCACGGGGACACCGACCTCACGTCGTACGGCGCGGATCAGCTCGGTGTCGAAGCCGTCCTGCGTGCCGTCGGCGTCCATGGCGTTGAGCAGGATCTCGCCGGCGCCCAGCTCCGCGGCGCGGGCCGCCCACTCCAGCGCGTCCAGGCCGGCCGAGGTGCGGCCGCCGTGGGTGGTGACCTCGAACCCCGAGTCGGTGCCGGGGGCACGCCGGGCGTCGACGGAGAGCACCAGCACCTGGTTGCCGAACCGGTCCGCGATCTCGGCCACCAGCTCGGGGCGTCGGATCGCGGCGGTGTTGACCGCCACCTTGTCCGCGCCCGAGCGCAGCAGCCGGTCGACGTCGGCGACGCTGCTCACGCCGCCCCCCACCGTCAGCGGGATGAAGACCTGCTCGGCCGTGGCGGCCACGATCTCCATCGTGGTGGAGCGCCCCTCGTGGGAGGCGGAGATGTCGAGGAAGGTGAGCTCGTCGGCCCCCTCGGCGTCGTAGAGCCGCGCCAGCTCGACCGGGTCGCCGGCGTCGCGCAGGGACTGGAAGTTCACGCCCTTGACCACCCGGCCCCCGTCGACGTCGAGGCACGGGATGACGCGGACGGCGAGGCTCACGGCCGGAGGTCCGCGGGGGTCTCGGCCGGGTCGGCCGGGGGCCGCGGCCGGTCGGGCCAGGTGAGGTCGAGAGCGTCGGGCAGGGTGAACCGGCCCTCGTAGAGGGCGGTGCCCACGATGGCGCCCTCGACGCCGTCGGCCAGCAGCCCGGTCAGCGCCTCGAGGTCGGCGAGCTCGGTGATGCCGCCCGAGGCGACCACCGGCCGGTCGGTCTCGGCGCACACCGCGCGCAGCAGGTCCAGGTTGGGGCCCTGGAGCATCCCGTCCTTGTTGACGTCGGTCACGACGTAGCGGGCACAGCCCTCGGCGTCGAGGCGGGCCAGCACCTCGTAGAGGTCGCCGCCCTCCTGCGTCCAGCCGCGCGCGGCCAGGGTGCGACCCCGCACGTCCAGGCCCACCGCGACCCGGTCGCCGTGCGAGGCGATCGCCCGGGCGCACCACGCCGGCTGCTCCAGCGCGGCGGTGCCGATGTTGACCCGGCGACAGCCGGCCGTCATCGCGGCCTCGAGGGACTCGTCGTCGCGGATGCCGCCGCTCATCTCGACGTCGATGTCGAGGGTGCCGACGATGCGGGCCAGCAGGTCGCGGTTGTGACCGCGCCCGAAGGCGGCGTCGAGGTCGACCAGGTGGATCCACTCCGCCCCGGCCTCCTGCCACCGCAGTGCCGCCTCGACCGGGTCGCCGAACCGCTTCTCCGAGCCGGCGACGCCCTGCACCAGCTGCACGGCCTGGCCGCCCGCGACGTCGACGGCGGGCAGCAGCTCGAGGTGCGGCGCGGGGATCTGGCTGGCGGGGTGCTGGGTCATCGTGTCCTTCGCAGGTGGCGGGTCGGTGGGGCGGTTCAGGCGCGCGGCAGGGTCGCGACCCAGTTGCGCAGCAGCGCGGCGCCGGCGTCGCCGGACTTCTCGGGGTGGAACTGGGTGGCGGTCAGCGGGCCGTTCTCGACCGCGGCGACGAAGCGGTCGCGCTGGTCGCCGGAGCCGTGCTCGGCCCAGGTCACCAGCGGGGGGCGGGTGCGGCCGTTGGTCTGCAGCGTCCAGTCGCGCACGCCGTAGGAGTGCACGAAGTAGAAGCGCTCGCCCTCGATGCCGGCGAACAGCCGCGACCCCTCGGGCACCTCGACGGTGTTCCAGCCCATGTGGGGCACCACCGGGGCCTGCAGCCGCTCGACCACGCCCGGCCACTCGTCGCAGCCGACCGTCTCCACGCCGTGCTCGACGCCGCGCTCGAAGAGGATCTGCATGCCCACGCAGATGCCGAGGACCGGGCGGCCCCCGGCGAGCCGGCGGCCGATCACCTCGTGGCCGCGCACCGCGCGCAGGCCCTCCATGCACGCGGCGAAGGCGCCCACGCCGGGCACGACGAGCCCGTCGGCGTCCATCGCGGTGGCGTGGTCACTGCTGAGCGTCACCTCGGCACCGGCCCGCTCCACGGCCCGGACGACCGAGCGCAGGTTGCCCGACCCGTAGTCGAGGACGGTCACGCGCGGGGCGCCCGGGGCGGGGGCCGCCGAGGGAGCCTGACCGGCGCTCAGAGCGCGCCCTTGGTCGACGGGACGCCCGTCTCGCGGGGGTCCAGGGCCACGGCGTCGCGCAGCGCCCGGGCGACGGCCTTGAACTGCGCCTCCACGATGTGGTGGGGGTCGCGGCCGCCGAGCACCCGGACGTGCAGGGTGATGCCGGCGTGGTGGGCGAGCGACTCCAGCACGTGGGCGGTCAGCGAGCCGGCGTACGGCACACCGGAGCCGCCGATCAGGGCGTAGACCTGCCCCTCGGGCTCGCCGGAGTGCACGAAGTAGGGGCGGCCGGAGACGTCGACGACGGCCTGCGCCAGCGCCTCGTCGAGCGGGACCAGCGCGTCGCCGTACCGCTTGATCCCCCGCTTGTCGCCGAGCGCCTCGCGCAGCGCGGCACCGATCACGATCGCGGTGTCCTCGATGCTGTGGTGGCCGTCGATGTGGACGTCGCCCTCGGTGCGCACGCTGAGGTCGATCAGCGAGTGGCGGCCGAGGGCGTCGAGCATGTGGTCGTAGAAGCCGACGCCGGTGGCGATGTCGGTGCGGCCGGAGCCGTCGAGGTCGAGCTCGACGACGACCGAGGACTCGTTGGTCCGTCGCTCGATGCGGGCGGTGCGGCTCATCGGCCGCCTCCTTCGGTGGTGGTGTCGAGCGCGGCGGTGAGCGCGCTCCGGAAGGCCTGCATCTCCGCCGGGGTGCCGACGGAGACCCGCAGCCAGCCCTCGGGGCCGGTGACGCGGATCAGCACACCGGCGTCGAGCAGCTGCTGCCACACGTCCTGCCGGTCGGCGAAGCGGCCGAAGAGCACGAAGTTGGCGTCGCTCTCGGCGACCTCCAGCCCCTGCTCGCGCAGCCAGGTCACGGTGCGGTCGCGCTCGGCGCGCAGCTCCTCGACCCGGCCGAGCAGCTCGTCGGCGTGGCGCAGCGCGGCCAGCGCGGTCGCCTGGGTGACTGCAGAGAGGTGGTAGGGCAGCCGGACGACGCGCAGCGCGTCGCACAGCTCGGGTGCGGCGGCGAGGTAGCCCAGCCGGGCCCCGGCCAGCGCGAACGCCTTGCTCATGGTGCGGGTCACGACCAGGTTGCGGTGCGCAGGCAGCAGCTCGAGGGCCGAGGGCGTGCCGGCACGCCGGAACTCGGCGTAGGCCTCGTCGATGACCACGACGCCGGTGTCGCCGACCAGCTCGCACAGCGTGCCGATGACGTCGTGGGGCAGCGCCGTGCCGGTCGGGTTGTTGGGCGAGGGCAGCAGCACGACGCTGGGCCGGTGCTCGGCGATCAACCGCTCGGCCTCGGCGAGGTCGAAGCTGAAGTCGTCGTGCCGGCGACCCGCGACCCAGCCGGTCATGGCGTCCCGGGCGTACTCGGGATACATGCTGTACGTCGGGGCGAAGCTGATCGCCGTCCGGCCGGGCCCGCCGAAGGCCTGCAGCAGCTGCAGCATCACCTCGTTGGACCCGTTGGCGGCCCACACCTGCGCGGGGCCGACCTCGACCCCCGCCTCGGCGCAGAGGTAGGCCGCCAACCCGGCGCGCAGCTCGACGAACTCGCGGTCGGGGTAGCGGTTGAGCGTCGTGGCCGCCCGGGCCACTGACGCGGCGACGTCCTCGACCACGGCGGGCGAGGGCCCGTAGGGGTTCTCGTTGACGTTGAGCTGCACGGGGACGTCGAGCTGCGGGGCGCCGTAGGGCGAGGCCCCGCGCAGCTCCTCGCGCAGCGGCACCCAGGACAGGTCGCCGGGGACGACGGGGGTGCTCGCGGGGGTGGTGGTGCTCACCGGTCGAACCGGACGTCGACGGCGGCGGCGTGGCCGGGGAGGTCCTCGGCGTGGGCCAGCGTCGTGACGTGGCCGGCGACCTCGTCGAGCGCCTCGCGGGAGTACTCCACGAGGTGGATCGCGCGCAGGAACGACCGGACCGAGAGGCCCGAGGAGTGGCAGGCGCAACCGGCGGTCGGCAGCACGTGGTTGGAACCGGCGCAGTAGTCGCCCAGCGAAACCGGCGCCCACGGGCCCACGAACACCGCGCCCGCGTTGCGGACCCGGCGGGCCACCGTCGCGGCGTCGGCGGTCTGGATCTCGGTGTGCTCGGCGGCGTAGGCGTTGACGACCGCGAGGCCCTGCTCGACGTCGTCGACCAGCACGATGCCGGACTGCACACCCGTGAGCGCGGTGCGGACCCGCTCGACGTGGCGCGTGGCGGCCACCTGCTTGTCCAGCTCCGCCTCGACCTCGTCGGCCAGCCGCAGCGAGTCGGTGACCAGCACCGAGGCGGCCATCGGGTCGTGCTCGGCCTGGCTGACCAGGTCGGCGGCGACGTGGCCGGCGTCGGCGGTCTCGTCGGCCAGGACCGCGATCTCGGTCGGTCCGGCCTCGGAGTCGATGCCCACCAGGCCCTTGAGCAGCCGCTTGGCCGAGACGGTGTAGATGTTGCCCGGCCCGGTCACCAGGTCGACGCGGCGGCACGGGCCGGCCCCGTGGGCGAACATCGCGATCGCCTGGGCGCCGCCGACGGCGTACACCTCCTCGATGCCGAGCAGCTCGCAGGCCGCCAGGATCGTGGGGTGCGGCAGCCCACCGAAGTCGGCCTGCGGCGAGCTGGTCAGCGCGATCGAGCCGACCCCGGCCACCTGGGCGGGGACGACGTTCATCAGCACGCTGGAGACCAGCGGGGCCACGCCGCCGGGCACGTAGAGGCCGACGCGGTCGACGGGCACCAGCCGTTGCGTGACGCGGGCACCGGGACCGAGGTCGGTGACGACGTCGGACTCCAGCTCGGCCTCGCAGGTCAGCCGCAGCCGGCGCACGGACTCCTCGAGCCCGGCCCGGATCGCCGGGTCGAGCTCGGCCAGCGCGTCGCGGAGCGCCTGGCGGGGCACGGTGATGTCGGTCTGCTCGACGCGGTCGAACTTCCGGGAGTACTCCCGGATCGCCTCGACCCCGCGGTCGCGGACGTCGTCGCAGATCGGGCGCACCACGTGGACCGCCGCCTCGACGTCGAAGTCGGCGCGGGGCACGAGGGTGCGGTAGTCGGGATCGGTGCCAGCGGCACCGTCCCGCAGGTCGATGCGGCGGATCATGGCTCCATTCTAGGTGCCCGGGACGACGGCGCCGTCCCCGCGCCCACCGCCTAGGCGTCGGCCCCGACGAAGGGCGTGGAGTAGTCGTCGGCACCCAGCCGGTCGAGGGTCGCCTCGGCCTCCCCCGCGGCCAGGTCGCGACGCTGCTGCTCGGCCAGGACGGCCTGCCGCAGCAGCCGGGTCTCTCCCGCCGTCGCGATGCCGGTGACCTCGGGGTGGCCGTCCAGGACCCACGAGATCGCCGCCGTGACCTGCGGCTGCTCGTCGAAGGGCTCGTACCAGGTGGCGTAGCGGCGCTGGGCGTCCGGCCACGGTCGACGGGCGACCGCCTTGATCGTCATCAGGCCGACGTCGTCGGCGCGGACCGCCTCCACCAGGGCGGCGTAGTCCTCGGCGTACCCCGGGACGAGGCAGAGCGTGCGGTTGAGCGGCGTGAGCACGGTGTCGAAGGGGAAGCGGCGCAGCGCCTCGAGGTGCGTGGCCGGGGCCTCGTGGGTGTGGCCGGTGATGCCGATGGCACGCACCAGCCCCTCCTCGCGGGCCCGCACCGCCGCGCGCAGCGACCCGTGCTCGGCGGTGACCAGGTCGAGGTCGGCGAGCTTGCCCACCTCGTGCAGCTGCAGCAGGTCGACGTGATCGGTCCGGAGCCGCTCCAGCGACCGGTTGATCTGCGCCCACGCCTCCTCCTCGCCACGGAGACCGGTCTTGGTGGCGAGGAACACCCGGCCGCGGAGGTCGTCCATCATCGCGCCGAGCCGCAGCTCCGCGTCGCCGTAGGCCGCAGCGACGTCGACGTGGTTGATGCCCGCCGCCAGCGCCTCGGCGACCGAGGCGTCGGCGGTGTCCTGGTCGACCTCGGCGAGCGAGGCCGCCCCGTAGACGAGCACGGACGAGCGGTGCTCGAGCCGGCCCAGGCGTCGGGTCTCCACAGTGCCTCCAGCGGTGTCGGGGTGCGCCTGGCCACGCTAGCGCGGCCGGCGTCGTAGGTTGGCAGGGTGACGTCGGTGCCGCTGTTCCCGCTCAACGCGGTGCTGTTCCCCGGTGTCGCGACGCCGCTGCACATCTTCGAGGAGCGCTACCGCGCCATGGTGCGCGAGCTGCTCGGGATCGAGGAGGTCTTCGACCGCGTCTTCGGCATCGTCGCGATCCGCGAGGGTTACGAGGTCGGCGACCACGGGGCGCAGTCGGTGCACCGGGTCGGCACGCTCGTCCAGCTGACCGAGGCCGAGGCCTACGACGACGGTCGCTTCGACATCGAGGTGATCGGCCGGCAGCGGATGCGGGTCACCGAGCACGACAGCAGCGGCCCGTTCCTGCGCGGGGAGGTCGAGCTGCTCACCGACACCGACGAGCCGGAGGCCGAGGTCGAGGCGGCCCGCACGCTCGCCGCCTTCGAGCGCTACCGCGACCAGCTCTCCGAGCTCCGCGGGGGGCCGGTGCTGACGGGCCAGATGCCCGACGACCCGGCCTACCTCTCCTACGCGCTGGCCACCACCTGCCTGCTCACCCTGCCCCAGCGCCAGGCGCTGCTCGAGGCCGACGGTGCCCGGCAGCGCCTGGGCATGCTGCGCCACACGCTGCACGACGAGATGCGCGCGATGCGGGCGGTCCCGTCGCTGCCCGCGACCGAGGTCGCCCGCACCCGCTGGTCGCCCAACTAGCGCCGTGGCACGCCGACGCGCCGGAGGTACGCCGGCCACCGTCGCCCTCGAGCGGGCGGGGGTCCCGTTCACCAGCCACCCCTACGTCCACGACCCCGCGACCGCCTCCTACGGACTCGAGGCAGCCGAGCAGCTGGGCCTGGACCCGGCCGCGGTGCTCAAGACGCTCGTGGCCGAGGTCGACGGGCGGCTCGTAGTGGCGGTCGTCCCGGTCTCCACGCGGCTGGACCTCAAGGCCCTGGCCGCGGCCGTGGGTGGCAAGCGCGCGGCGCTGGCCGACCCCGCGGCCGCCGAGCGCAGCACCGGCTACGTCGTGGGCGGGATCTCCCCCCTGGGCCAGCGCCACCGGCTGACGACGGTGGTGGACGCGTCCGTCACGGCACTGGCGACCGTCTACGTCAGCGGCGGCAAGCGCGGCCTCGACCTCGGCCTCAGCCCCGCCGACCTGGTCGCGCTGGCCGGGGCCGTCGTGGCGCCGGTGGCGCGGGCCTCGTCGGGCAGCTGAGGGCCCGCGCTGCTAGTCGCGGCGCAGCACGAACAGGTGGAGCAGCGCCCCCAGCGCGGCGGCCGCCGGCCAGACCCAGACCAGACCGGGTGCCTGCAGCGCGAGCTGGAGCGGCGCCTGCGCTCCCTCGGCCCGTCCGTCCAGGACGGTCGCGGGGTCGGCCGGGCCCAGCACCCCGCCGAGCCGCGTCGCGACCTGGGCCGCGAGAGCCGCGCCCAGCACCACGAGCGCCACGCTGAGCAGCGGGTCGCGCCGGCGCCAGGCGAGCAGCACGACGCCGCTGACCAGGCCCAGGACCGCGGCGACGACCGCGAACCACCCGTCGACGGCGACCTGGCCGGCCAGCTCGCGGGCGGTGAGCGCGGGGCCGTCCGGGGTGGCGGTCGCCTGCGGCAGCGGGGTCACCTGCCACCAGACCAGTGCGCCGACGACGCCCGCCGCGAGCGACCACACCAGCACCACGGCGGCGTCGAGGAGGACCTCGCGCGGCGTGGCCGGGTGACCGACGTCGGGCCGGGGCCGGTCGTGGTCGACGGGGGCCCCCGGGTGCACGGTGCTCACCGGGGGATCATCGCAGGCTCACCCCAGGCACCCCGGGCCGAGCAGGTGCTTGAGGTCGCCGTAGAGCGCCGGCGACGCCGAGACGCGCAGCCGGTCGTCGAGGCGCAGCAGCTGGGTCCCACGGCGGCCGACCAGCTTGAGCCGGACCTCGGTGGTGCCGGGATGGGTCCGCAGCACCTCCTTGAGCCGCTCCACGACCGGGGGCGTGCACCGGGTCGCGGGCAGGTTGAGGGTGACGGGGCCGACCCCACGCTCCTCCATCACCGGCGTCGAGACGCTCTTGCCGCGCAGCTCGGGCTGGTCCTTGCTCCGGTCCAGCCGACCCTGCACGGCCACCACGGTGTCCTCGACGAGCAGCGTCGCCGCGAGCTGGTAGTCGCTGGGGAAGAAGAGCACGTCGATCGCCCCCTCGAGGTCCTCGACGGTGACGATGGCCCAGGCGTTGCCGGTCTTGGTGATCTTGCGGGTGACGGCCGTGATCAGCCCGCAGATCGTGGCCGGGGAGTTCTCCCCCCGGTCCTCGTCGGTGAGCAGCTGACCGATGGTGCAGTCGGCCGCCTGCGAGAGCACGTGCTCGAGCCCGGTCAGCGGGTGGTCGGAGACGTAGAGGCCGAGCATCTCCCGCTCGTGGCCCAGCAGCGTCGACTTGTCCCACTCCGGGATGTCGGGCACCGCGACGCTGACCCCGAAGCCACCGTCGTCCTCGTCGAGCCCACCGAACAGGGAGTCCTGCCCGATCGCCTCGTTGCGCTTGATGTCGACGTACTGGTCGACCGCCTGCTCGTGCACGGCGAGCAGCGCCCGCCGCCCGTGCTTCATCTCGTCGTAGGCGCCGGCCTTGACCAGCGACTCCACCAGGCGCTTGTTGCAGACCTGCGCGGGCACCTTGCCCATGAAGTCGGCGAAGTCGGTGAAGCGGCCCTTCTCCCGGCGGGTGGCGATGATCTGCTCGACCACGTTGGCGCCGACGTTGCGCACCGCGGTGAGGCCGAAGCGGATGTCCTCCCCGACCGGGGTGAAGTTGGCCTGCGACTCGTTGACGTCGGGCGGCAGCACCTGGATCTTCATGCGGCGACACTCGTTGAGGTAGATCGCCATCTTGTCCTTGTCGTCCTTGACCGAGGTCAGGAGCGCGGCCATGTACTCGGCCGGGTAGTTGGCCTTGAGGTAGGCCGTCCAGTACGACACCACGCCGTACGCCGCGGAGTGCGCCTTGTTGAAGGCGTAGTCGGAGAACGGCAGCAGGATGTCCCACAGCGTCTTCACGGCCGCCGCGGAGTAGCCCCGCTCCACCATCCCCGCGGAGAAGCCGGCGAACTGCTTGTCCAGCTCCTCCTTCTTCTTCTTGCCCATCGCACGACGCAGGATGTCGGCCTGTCCGAGCGAGTAGCCGGCGAGCTTCTGGGCGATCGCCATCACCTGCTCCTGGTAGACGATCAACCCGTAGGTCTCGCCCAGGACGTCGGCCAGCGGCTCCTCGAGCTCGGGGTGGATCGCCACCACCGGCTCCCGGCCGGTCTTGCGGCGGGCGTACTTGTTGTGCGAGTCCGCCCCCATCGGGCCGGGGCGGTAGAGCGCGCCGACCGCGGAGATGTCCTCGAACACGTCGGGCTGCATGCTGCGCAGCAGTGCCCGCATCGGGCCGCCGTCGAGCTGGAAGACGCCGAGGGTGTCGCCGCGCTGCAGCAGGGCGTACGTCGCCGGGTCGGTCAGCTCGAGGTCCTCGAGCACGACCTTCTCGCCGCGGTTGTTCTCGATGTTGATCAGCGCGTCGTCGAGGACCGTCAGGTTGCGCAACCCGAGGAAGTCCATCTTGATCAGCCCGAGCTTCTCGCACGTCGGGTAGTCGAACTGCGTGATGATCGCGCCGTCGGCCTCGCGCTTGAGCACGGGGATGACGTTCTGGATCGGCTCGCTGGACATGATGACGCCGGCCGCGTGCACGCCCCACTGCCGCTTGAGCCCCTCGATGCCGATCGCGGTGTCCACGACCGTGCGGACGTCCTGGTCGCCCTCGTAGAGCGAGCGGAAGTCGCCGCCCTCGCTGTAGCGCTTGTGGGCGGGGTCGAAGAGCTGCTTGAGCGGGATGTCCTTGCCCATGACCGCGGCGGGCATGGCCTTGGTGACGCGGTCCCCCATGGCGAAGGGGTAGCCGAGGATCCGCGAGGAGTCCTTGACCGCCTGCTTGGCCTTGATGGTGCCGTAGGTGACGATCATCGAGACCCGCTCGCTGCCGTAGCGCTCGGTGACGTAGCGGATCACCTCGCCCCGGCGACGCTCGTCGAAGTCGATGTCGAAGTCGGGCATGGAGACGCGGTCGGGGTTGAGGAACCGCTCGAAGATCAGGCCGTGCACCAGCGGGTCGAGGTCGGTGATCCGCATGGCGTACGCCACCATCGAGCCCGCGCCGGAACCGCGACCGGGCCCGACGCGGATGCCGTTGTCCTTGGCCCAGTTGATGAAGTCGGCCACGACCAGGAAGTAGCCGGGGAAGCCCATCTGGGTGATCACGCCGACCTCGAAGTCGGCCCGCGCCCGGACGTCGTCGGGGATGCCCTGCGGGTAGCGGTAGCGCAGCCCCTTCTCGACCTCCTTGATCATCCAGGAGGTCTCGTCCTCGCCCTCGGGGCACGGGAAGGCCGGCATGTAGTTGGCCGACTCGTTGAACTCCACGTCGCACCGCTGCGCGATCAGCAGGGTGTTGTCGCAGGCCTCGGGGAGGTCGCGCCACAGGTGGCGCATCTCGCCGGGCGACTTGACGTAGTAGCCGTCGCCGTTGAAACGGAACCGCTTGGGGTCGCTCATCGTGCTGCCCGAGGAGACGCACAGCAGGTGCTCGTGGGCACCTGCGTCCTCCTGGCGCACGTAGTGGGAGTCGTTGGTGGCGATCGGCGGGATGCCGAGGTCCCGGGACAGGCGCAGCAGGCCGTCGCGGACGCGCGTCTCGATGTCGAGCCCGTGGTCCATCAGCTCGAGGAAGTAGTTGTCCTTGCCCAGGATGTCCTGGAACTCAGACGCGGCCTGACGGGCGTTGTCGTACTGCCCGATCCGCAGCCAGGTCTGCACCTCGCCCGAGGGGCAACCGGTGGTGCCGATGATGCCCCGGCCGTGCTGTGACAACAGCTCACGGTCGATGCGCGGCTTGTAGAAGAAGCCGTCGATGTAGGCCTGCGAGGACATCCGGAACAGGTTGTGCATGCCCTCGGTCGTCTCGGCGAGGAGCGTCATGTGGGTGTAGGCACCCGAGCCCGAGACGTCGTCGTCGCCACCGTCGTTCCACCGCACCCGCTTGCGCACGTTGCGCGGGGTGTTGGGGGTGGCGTAGGCCTCCATCCCGATGATGGGCTTCACGCCGGCCGCACGGGCCTTGGACCAGAAGTCATAGGCCCCGAACACGTTGCCGTGGTCGGTCATGGCGATGGCATCCATGCCCAGCTCGGCGGTCCGCTCGAACATGTCACCGAGCCGCGCCGCCCCGTCGAGCATCGAGTACTCGGTGTGGTTGTGCAGGTGGACGAAGCCGTCCCGGGGGGAGGACATGGAGCGCGATCAGCCCTTTCGCGGAGTCTCGGCAGGACACCAGCCACCGCCCGGAGCTCACCGGCTCCAGGGGGTGCGGGGGGAAGAGGATCAACCCTACGACAGCATCGCAGCGACCCCTGACAGGGACACAGCCCTGACCGTCGTACGCCGTGCTGCCCGGGGCATGACACAGCTGAGGGCCGCCCCCGGGTGTCGGGGGCGGCCCTCAGTGAAGTGTTGTCCGGCGACGTCCTACTCTCCCACGACCTCCCGGTCGCAGTACCATCGGCGCTGTCAGGCTTGACTTCCGGGTTCGGAATGGGACCGGGTATTTCCCTGACGCTATGGCCGCCGTAACTCTATGGAGTTATCTACACAGTGGACACAAAAACTTCTCGTGTTCCCGTCCGTAACTCGGGAACCACACAGTGGACGCGCAACATCTTTGAGGGACAAGCCCTCGGCCTATTAGTACCGGTCGGCTAGGCATTACTGCTGTACACCTCCGGCCTATCAACCCAGTCGTCTACTGGGGGCCTTACCCGGTTAACCCGGTGGGAAACCTCATCTTGAAACGTGCTTCCCGCTTAGATGCTTTCAGCGGTTATCACTTCCGAACGTAGCCAACCAGCCGTGCTCTTGGCAGAACAACTGGCACACCAGAGGTTCGTCCATCCCGGTCCTCTCGTACTAGGGACAGCCTTTCTCAAGTTTCCTGCGCGCGCGGCGGATAGGGACCGAACTGTCTCACGACGTTCTAAACCCAGCTCGCGTGCCGCTTTAATGGGCGAACAGCCCAACCCTTGGGACCTACTCCAGCCCCAGGATGCGACGAGCCGACATCGAGGTGCCAAACCATCCCGTCGATATGGACTCTTGGGGAAGATCAGCCTGTTATCCCCGGGGTACCTTTTATCCGTTGAGCGACGCCGCTTCCACATGCCAGCGCCGGATCACTAGTTCCGACTTTCGTCCCTGCTCGAGCTGTCACTCTCACAGTCAAGCTCCCTTGTGCACTTACACTCGAAACCTGATTGCCAACCAGGCTGAGGGAACCTTTGAGCGCCTCCGTTACATTTTAGGAGGCAACCGCCCCAGTTAAACTACCCATCAGGCACTGTCCCTGATCCGGATAACGGACCTAGGTTAGATATCTAATACGACCAGAGTGGTATTTCAACGATGACTCCACACCCACTGGCGTGAGCGCTTCACAGTCTCCCACCTATCCTACACAAGTCGAACCAAACACCAATACCAAACTATAGTAAAGGTCCCGGGGTCTTTCCGTCCTGCCGCGCGTAACGAGCATCTTTACTCGTAGTGCAATTTCGCCGAGTCCACGGTTGAGACAGCGCCCAAGTCGTTACTCCATTCGTGCAGGTCGGAACTTACCCGACAAGGAATTTCGCTACCTTAGGATGGTTATAGTTACCACCGCCGTTTACTGGGGCTTAAGTTCTCCGCTTCGACACACGAATGTGTCTAACAGGTCCCCTTAACCTTCCAGCACCGGGCAGGAGTCAGTCCGTATACATCGTCTTACAACTTCGCACGGACCTGTGTTTTTAGTAAACAGTCGCTTGGGCCTGGTCTCTGCGGCCATCACCGCGTCTCACAGCAAGTGTGATAACGGATCCGGCCCCCCTTCTCCCGAAGTTACGGGGGCATTTTGCCGAGTTCCTTAACCATGGTTCACTCGATCGCCTTGGTATTCTCTACCTGATCACCTGAGTCGGTTTGGGGTACGGGCGGCGCACAGCTCGCTAGAGGTTTTTCTCGACAGCATAGGATCATCCACTTCACCCATACGGGCTCCCCATCAGGTCTCAGACTATATGAGAGACGGATTTGCCTATCTCTCGTCCTACACCCTTAGCCAACGACAACCATCGCGTTGGTTGGACTACCTTCCTGCGTCACCCCATCGCTTGACTACTACTGGATCGGGTCATGCGCTCTGCCACCATCGCCCCGAAGGGTCCCGGTGGTTTCGGGCACTTAGCATCACCAGCCTCGTCAGGGGCGCTGTTTTGCCGGTACGGGAATATCAACCCGTTGTCCATCGACTACGCCTGTCGGCCTCGCCTTAGGTCCCGACTTACCCAGGGCAGATTAGCTTGACCCTGGAACCCTTGATCATTCGGCGGAAGAGTTTCTCACTCTTCATTCGCTACTCATGCCTGCATTCTCACTCGTGTGGCATCCACGACTGGTTCACACCGCCGCTTCACTCGCCACACGACGCTCCCCTACCCATCCACACACCTGGACCCACCAAAGTGGGCCTGGATAACGCATGAATGCCATAGCTTCGGCGGATGACTTGAGCCCCGCTACATTGTCGGCGCGGAATCACTTGACCAGTGAGCTATTACGCACTCTTTCAAGGGTGGCTGCTTCTAAGCCAACCTCCTGGTTGTCTGTGCGACTCCACATCCTTTTCCACTTAGTCACCGCTTAGGGGCCTTAGCTGATGGTCTGGGCTGTTTCCCTCTCGACAATGGAGCTTATCCCCCACTGTCTCACTGCCGCGCTCTCACTTCCCGGCATTCGGAGTTTGGTTGATTTCGGTAAGCTTGTGGGCCCCCTAGACCATCCAGTGCTCTACCTCCGGGAAGAAACACGCGACGCTGCACCTAAATGCATTTCGGGGAGAACCAGCTATCACGAAGTTTGATTGGCCTTTCACCCCTATCCACAGGTCATCCCCTCAGTTTTCAACCTAAGTGGGTTCGGTCCTCCACGCGGTCTTACCCGCGCTTCAACCTGCCCATGGATAGATCACTTCGCTTCGGGTCTTGATCGTGCCACTCAAACGCCCTATTAGGACTCGCTTTCGCTACGGCTACCCCACACGGGTTAACCTCGCGACACAACGCAAACTCGCAGGCTCATTCTTCAAAAGGCACGCCGTCACCTGGTCCATAAATGGACTTCAGCTCCGACGGATTGTAGGCACATGGTTTCAGGTACTATTTCACTCCCCGCCAGGGGTACTTTTCACCTTTCCCTCACGGTACTTGTCCGCTATCGGTCACCAAGGAGTATTTAGGCTTAACGGGTGGTCCCGCCAGATTCACACGGAATTTCAGGGGTTCCGTGTTACTTGGGGTAACGCCACAGAGCTGAACGCTTACGTATACGGGGGTATCACCCTCTACGCCGGGACTTTCCAGTCCACTTCCACTTCACGATCAGTTTCTTACTCTGCGCTGGTTCGGCAGAACCAGCCAGGCGGCCCCACAACCCTCAAACCGCAACGCCTGCCGGCTATCACACGACCTGAGTTTGGCCTCATCCGATTTCGCTCGCCACTACTCTCGGAATCACTGTTGTTTTCTCTTCCTACCGGTACTGAGATGTTTCACTTCCCGGTGTTCCCTCACCACACCCTATGTGTTCAGGTGGGCGTAACTGGACATGACTCCAGCTGGGTTTCCCCATTCGGACATCCCCGGATCAACGCTCGGTTGCCAACTTCCCGGGGCTTATCGCAGGCTCCTACGTCCTTCATCGGCTCTTGGTGCCAAGGCATCCACCATGTGCCCTTAGTAGCTTGTCTTGCTACAAAGATGCTCGCGTCCACTGTGTAGTTCTCAAACTGCGGGCGGAACACCTGACAAAACCCCCGCTGACCCCCGCACCAGACCCCCACCAACAGTGGAGACCCAACACACGGGCAGTTCGAGGCATCAGGCGCCGCAAAGGTAACCGAGTCATTCCACTCGATCCCTCAGGACCCAACAGTGTGTCAAGCACTAACCGACGCACACGACCCCAGTTTTTCCACGCCCACCACCAGCGAACCAGTGACGGACAGTACTGACCAGGACCGCGCCTGCGGCCTGCACCAACTAATCGACGTTCCACCAAGCAGCTGACAGACGCGAGACACGAACGGCCCCGAACGACTGCCATGGACACCACCCCTACGGGGCAGCGCCAAGATGCTCCTTAGAAAGGAGGTGATCCAGCCGCACCTTCCGGTACGGCTACCTTGTTACGACTTCGTCCCAATCGCTCGCCCCACCTTCGACAGCTCCCTCCGTAAACGGTTGGGCCACTGGCTTCGGGTGTTGCCAACTTTCGTGACGTGACGGGCGGTGTGTACAAGGCCCGGGAACGTATTCACCGCAGCGTTGCTGATCTGCGATTACTAGCGACTCCGACTTCATGGGGTCGAGTTGCAGACCCCAATCCGAACTGAGACCGGCTTTTTGGGATTCGCTCCACCTTACGGTATCGCAGCCCTTTGTACCGGCCATTGTAGCATGCGTGAAGCCCTAGGCATAAGGGGCATGATGACTTGACGTCATCCCCACCTTCCTCCGAGTTGACCCCGGCAGTCTCTTATGAGTCCCCACCATGACGTGCTGGCAACATAAGACGAGGGTTGCGCTCGTTGCGGGACTTAACCCAACATCTCACGACACGAGCTGACGACAGCCATGCACCACCTGTACACCAGTGTCCAAAGAGACCCCTGTCTCCAGGGGCTTCTGGTGTATGTCAAACCTAGGTAAGGTTCTTCGCGTTGCATCGAATTAATCCGCATGCTCCGCCGCTTGTGCGGGCCCCCGTCAATTCCTTTGAGTTTTAGCCTTGCGGCCGTACTCCCCAGGCGGGGCGCTTAATGCGTTAGCTGCGGCACGGAACTCGTGGAATGAGTCCCACACCTAGCGCCCAACGTTTACGGTGTGGACTACCAGGGTATCTAATCCTGTTCGCTCCCCACACTTTCGCTCCTCAGCGTCAGGTAATGCCCAGAGAACCGCCTTCGCCACCGGTGTTCCTCCTGATATCTGCGCATTTCACCGCTACACCAGGAATTCCGTTCTCCCCTGCATACCTCTAGTCTGCCCGTATCGGAAGCAGGCTCAGGGTTAAGCCCTGAGTTTTCACTCCCGACGCAACAAACCGCCTACGAGCCCTTTACGCCCAATAATTCCGGACAACGCTCGCACCCTACGTATTACCGCGGCTGCTGGCACGTAGTTGGCCGGTGCTTCTTCTGCGCATACCGTCACTTTCGCTTCGTCTGCGCTGAAAGAGGTTTACAACCCGAAGGCCGTCATCCCTCACGCGGCGTTGCTGGATCAGGCTTTCGCCCATTGTCCAATATTCCCCACTGCTGCCTCCCGTAGGAGTCTGGGCCGTGTCTCAGTCCCAGTGTGGCCGGTCACCCTCTCAGGCCGGCTACCCGTCGAAGCCTTGGTGAGCCATTACCTCACCAACAAGCTGATAGGCCGCGAGCTCATCCTGCACCGCCAGAACTTTCCACCCAACGCGATGCCGCGCCAGGTCATATCCGGTATTAGCCACCGTTTCCGGTGGTTATCCCAAAGTGCAGGGCAGATTGCTCACGTGTTACTCACCCGTTCGCCGCTCGTGTACCCCGAAGGGCCTTACCGCTCGACTTGCATGTGTTAAGCACGCCGCCAGCGTTCGTCCTGAGCCAGGATCAAACTCTCCATTGAAAAACAGAAAATCCAAACCCCGGCAAAAAAACGCAACACTGACAAATCAAATTGCCAGAATCATCGTCGTTCTACCAAAGGAACCATCAACCATCCCCCACAACCCCCACAAACGAGAGCCACAGAAAACAGCCGACAGGTAAATTAATTCGTCGACTTTTGACACACTGTTGAGTTCTCAAGAATCAAGCGCGCACCGTGCAGATCGTTTCCGACCGGCTGCGGGGCAACCCGGTAAAACTTACCGGTCCGTGTCCGGCCCGTCAAATCGGGGCCTGAGTGACTTTCCGGCTGCTTCCTCCGACGAGCCAGACCGCGAGTCGTCCGCCCCGAGGGCGTGACGACAAGACCTGGATCCTTTCGGTGGAAGCTGTCTGCCTGGGGGCCGGCCACCCGATCGAATCTGGTGTCCCGCCGCACCCTGGCGACATCCAGAACAGTACACCGGGTCCGGCGCAGATGCACATCGAGGGGCCCTTCGGACGGGGTGCGCTAGCGCACGTCCCGCTCCTGTGCGTGTCGACTTGCCACGACCGGCGCGAGACGTCGTCCCCCAGCGAGGGTCACCACCCCGACCGCCACGCCCGCGAGGGCGACCAGCAGGCCCACCGACACGGCCACGCCGTCCCACCCGGCGCCCGTCCAGGCGGCGCCCACCCAGAGACCGAAGACGCTGGAGCCGGCGTAGTAGGCCATGACGTACGCCGCGCTCGCCCGGACCGCGGCGGGTCCGGCCACCACCGGGGCCCAGCCGCTCGCCACCGCGTGGGCGGCGAAGAACCCCGCCGTCAGCACCACCAGCCCCACGATCACCAGCACCAGGCGGTCCGGCACGGTCATCGCGAGGCCGGTGGCCATCACCAGCACGGCGACGACCAGGACTCGTGGTCGCCCCCACTGGTCGGCCGCCCGGCCCGCCGCGGCCGAGGCCACCGTGCCGGCGAGGTAGGCGAGGAACACCAGGCCGAGCAACGCGGGCGGCAGGTCGAACGGCGGCTCGGAGAGCCGGAACCCCAGGTAGTTGTAGACGGCGACGAAACCGCCCATCAGCCAGAACGGCACGGAGAGCAGCGCGACCAGCGCGAGCCACGGCACCCGGTCGGCCTCCGCACCGTCCCCCCGCGGCCCGGAGCCGGCGGCGGGCTCGACCGAGACGGGAAGGAGTCGCCAGAACGCCGCGGTGGCCAGGGCCGCCCCCAGCGCCAGGGCTCCCACGCCCCACCGCCAGGAGCCCAGGTCGGACACACCGGCGGTGACCAGGCGACCGAGCACCCCGCCCAGGGAGTTGCCGGCGACGTAGAGGCCCATGGCCGACCCCAGCCCGGCCGGGTGCACCTCCGACCCGACGTGCCCCATGGCGACGCCGACCACCAGCGCGAGGGCCAGCCCGGTCAGGACGCGGAGCACGACCAGGCTGGCGAACCCCGGGGCCACGGCCACCAGCGCGGTCAGCAGCACGGAGGCGACCAGCCCCCACCGCATCGTCGGACCACGGCCCCAGCGACGGCCGACCCACGCGGCGGGCAGCACCGCGAGGGCCAGCGCCCCCGTGGTGGCGGAGACGGTGAGGCTCGCGGCGCCGGCGCCGACACCGAAGTCCTCGCCCAGCTGCGGCAGCACGGGTTGGGCGGCGTACAGCATGCCGAAGGCCGCGAGACCCGCCAGGACCATCGCGCCGTTGAGGCGGGCGAACCCGGGGGTGCCCGGGCGGTGCAGGTCGTCGACCCCCGTGGCCGCGCTCACCGCGACGGCGCAGCGCCGGTCCGCTGCTCCCACGCCTCGATGCTCTCGCCGATCACGACGTCCATCACCCGCGCCAGACGCTCGGGCTCCAGTCCGGGGGCGTGCCGGCACATCCGGTCCACGATCTCGGCCTCGCGACCGGCGTCGCGGCCGCGGTGGCCACCGGCACCGCTCGCGGCGTCCTTGTGGTCCTGGACCGCGGCCGTGAGCGCCGTACGCCGCGCCAGCAGCTCGGCCAGCTGGTCGTCGACCTCGTCGATGGCCGCGCGCAGGTGCGCCAACGGCCGATCCCCCGGCCAGACCACCCGGACGTCGGGAGCCCCCTCCTCGGTGGCCGACCCGTCCGTCGTCTCCAGCTCCACCAGCCCGTGGTGGGCGTAGAAGGCACGCGCGGGTCGGTTGGTCGCGAACACCCACAGCCCGAAGCCGTGGGGCCGCTGCGCGCGCGCCAGGTCGAGCAGGGCCGAGCCGACACCACGTCGCTGGTGCGCCGGGTCGACGTAGAGGTCGTCGAGCCAGGTGCGGGTGAGCACCAGGAAGCCGGCGACCGACCCGCCGGTGTCGGCCACCCACACCTCGCGGTCGGGGTCGGAGACGACGGCCCCGAGGTGGGACCGCACCTCGTCCTCGTCGTGCACCGGGAGCGGGAGGTCGGGCGCCGCGGCCCGTCGCGCCGCCAGGAAGACCGAGGTGAGCGCGGCGACCTCGTCAGGCCGCGCGGGGCGCAGGGTCAGGTCGGGCGGGGTCGGCTCACTGGCCGTCACGGACGACCTCGAGCGCGTGCGCCAGGTCCTCGGGGTACGCCGACACGAACTCGACGCGCTCCCTCGTGCCGGGGTGCTCGAAGCCCAGGCGCACCGCGTGCAGCCACTGCCGCTCCAGCCGCAGCCGTCGGGCCAGGGTGGGGTCGGCGCCGTAGGTGAGGTCGCCGACGCACGGGTGCTTCAGCGCCTGCATGTGCACCCGGATCTGGTGGGTGCGTCCGGTCTCGAGGTGCACCTCGAGCAGGCTGGCGAACCGGTGGGCCTCGAGGGTCTCGTAGTGGGTGACGCTCGGCTTGCCGTCGTCACGGACGGCGAACCGCCAGTCGGAGCTGGTGTGGCGCCCGATCGGGGCGTCGACGGTGCCCTGCAGCGGGTCGGGGTGGCCCTGGACCATCGCGTGGTAGACCTTCTCGACCGTGCGCTCCCGGAAGGCGTTCTTGAGCAGGGAGTAGGCACGCTCGCTCTTGGCGATGACCATGACGCCGGAGGTGCCGACGTCGAGTCGCTGCACGATCCCCTGCCGCTCCGAGGCCCCGCTGGTCGCGACCCGGACACCGGCGGCGCGGAGGTGGCCCACGACGGTCGGCCCGGTCCAGCCCATGGAGGGGTGGACCGCGACACCGACGGGCTTGTCGACGACGACGAGGTCCTCGTCCTCGTGGATGACGTGCAGGCCCTCGACGGGCTCCTCGACCACCTCGAGCGGGTCGGTCTCGACCGGGAAGCTGACGTCGAGGCGGGTGCCGGGCAGCAGCCGGTCGGACTTGCTGGCGGGGGCGTCGTCGAGCTGCACCCGCCCGGTGGCGATCAGCTCGGCGGCGCGGGTGCGGGAGACGCCGAAGAGGCGGGCCAGGCCCACGTCGACCCGCTCGCCGGCCAGGGTCTCGGGCACCTCGAGGGTGCGCTCCTCCGAGGAGTCGCTCATCGGGCCGCCTCCGCGGTGGCGTCGTGACGGGTGCCGTCGGGGTTGATGCCGCGGAACAGCAGCAGCACCAGCAGCGCGCCGGCGACGTTGATGCAGATGTCGGCCACGTTGAAGACCGGCCAGTTGGGGAGCGCGAAGAAGTCGACGACGTGGCCCCGCAGCGGGCCGGGTGGACGGAACAGCCGGTCGACGAGGTTGCCGCTCACGCCCGCGAGCAGCAGGCCGAGGGCCAGCGCCCAGGCACGGTGACGGACGCGGCGTACCTGCCAGAGCACGACGACGGTGGCGAGGATCGCGATCACCGAGATCACCGGGGTGATCGAGGCGCCCGCGCTGAACGCGGCGCCGGGGTTGCGGACCAGCACCAGCTGCAGGAACGAGCCGAGCACCTCGACCGGCTCGCGGCCGGTGAGCTCGCGCACGGCCAGCACCTTGGTGACCTGGTCGACGACGAGCCCGGTGACGCCGACCGCGAGGGCCAGCCCGGTCGTCCGCGCGGGACGCCCCGCCGTCGCGGAGGTGGGGTCCGCGCCGACCGTGTCACCGGCCGGCGGGTCCCCAGGACGCCCGGTCGCGCTCAGCGACGCTCCTCGCGCTGCTTGCACGTCAGGCACAGCGTCGCCCGCGGGAAGGCCATCAACCGGTTCTTGCCGATGGCGTTGCCGCAGATCTCGCACTGGCCGTACGTCGCGTCGGCGATCCGCTCGAGCGCGTGCTGGCTCTGCTCGAGCATGTCGCGCGCGTTGTTGACGATCTGACGCTCCTGGTCGCGCTCGAACGAGGCCGAGCCGACGTCGGCCTGGTCGTGGCCCGAGCCCTCGCCGGAGTTCTCGATCATCCCGGCCAGGTCACCCTCGACCTCGGCCAGCTCGCCGGTGAGGCGTCGGACGTCGTCCTGCAGCTGCTCGCGCACCTGCTCCAGCTCCTCCGAGGTCCACGGGCTCTCCTTCTCGAGCACCACGAGGTCCTGGGGAGCAACCACCTTGTCAGCCACGTTGGGCGTCGCCTTTCGCATGAGTCGTACGAGCTGCACGCACCCGGTCGGGCGGTGACACGCAGCGTGTCGTCTGGTTCGTCGGTGCGGCGGCGATCGTCTTCACTGCCGGTGGCGTGCCCCTGGCGCTCCTCGCAGGAGCGGCGCACGTGTGGCGAGAGGATATGTGCCGGGTCCGACGCCTTCAAACCACGGCGTGGTCGCACGGCGTCCACGACCGCGGCTAGAGTTGTGCCACCGCACGGCGTGGACGGGACGAGTACCCCTCTGCACGGCCAGGAGCGAGTCGGGGACGGTGGGAGCCCGGTGGCACGGCAGGGGCGAAGATCACCCCGAGCCGCCGGAAGAAACGGCTCCCAGCACCACCGGGGACCGGAGTAGACCCGGCAGCGGTGGACCCTCCCGGGTCACCCACGAAGTGGGCCGGCACGCACCTGCGCCGGCCAAGGAGGGTGGTACCGCGGGGCCCGGCCCGGCCGGTCCTCGTCCCTTCGGTCAGCACCGCACCGGACCGAAGGACGACCGTGACCCAGCCCGACGCCCCGACGGGTGCCCCCACCGGGGCACCGCCCGCGTACCGCCCCGTCCCGCCCCAGGTGGACCTGCCCGCGCTCGACCGCGAGGTGCTGGGGTTCTGGAAGGACCGGGGCATCTTCGAGAAGTCCGTGGCGCGCAACGCCGGGGCCGACACCTGGACCTTCTACGAGGGCCCGCCCACGGCCAACGGCCGGCCCGGGACGCACCACATCGAGTCGCGGACCTTCAAGGACGTCTTCCCGCGGTTCCGGACGATGCAGGGCTACCAGGTCAACCGCAAGGGCGGCTGGGACTGCCACGGCCTGCCCGTCGAGCTGGCCGTGGAGAAGGAGCTCGGCTTCTCCGGCAAGCCCGACATCGAGGCCTTCGGCATCGAGGAGTTCAACGCCCGCTGCCGCGAGTCCGTGACCCGCTACGTCGGCCTCTGGGAGGAGATGACCGACCGGATGGGCTGCTGGCTCGACATGCGCGAGCCCTACCGCACCATGGACCCGGAGTACGTCGAGTCGGTCTGGTGGGCGCTGAAGCAGATCCACGGCAAGGGACTGCTGGTCGAGGACTACCGGGTCGCGCCGTACTGCCCCCGCTGCGGCACCGGGCTCTCGGACCACGAGCTGGCCCAGGGCTACGAGACCGTGACAGACCCGAGCGTCTACGTGCGGCTCCCCCTCACCTCGGGCCCGTACGCCGGGACCGGCGGCCAGCAGGGCGCCAGCCTGCTGATCTGGACCACGACCCCCTGGACGCTGGTGTCCAACGCGCTGGTCGCCGCGCAACCGGGGCTGACCTACGTCAGCGTCACCGACGGCGTCGAGACCCTCGTGATGGCCGAGTCGCTCGTGGCGTCCGTGCTGGGCGAGGGCTGGGAGATCGAGGACCGCTTCACCGGCACCGACATGGTGGGCTGGACCTACCAGCGCCCGTTCGAGCTGCTGTCGTGGCCGGCCCGCACCGACGGCGCGACCGACCTGCCCGACGCCCACTACGTCGTGGCCGAGGACTACGTCACCGCCGAGGACGGCACCGGGCTGGTGCACCAGTCCCCCGCGTTCGGCGAGGACGACTTCGCCTCGTGCCGCCGCAACGGCGTCGCCATGGTCAACCCGGTCACGCCGCGCGGCGAGTTCGAGGACGGCCTGCCGCTGGTCGGCGGCCAGTTCTTCCGCCACGCCAACACCGACCTGGTCGAAGACCTCACCCGGCGCGGGCTGCTCTTCCGCCACCTGCCCTACGAGCACAGCTACCCGCACTGCTGGCGCTGCCACACCTCGCTGCTCTACTACGCCCAGCCGTCGTGGTACGTCCGGACCACCGAGGTCAAGGACGACCTGCTGGCCCAGAACGAGCAGACCACCTGGTACCCCGCCACCATCAAGCACGGCCGCTACGGCGACTGGCTGACCAACAACATCGACTGGGCGCTCTCCCGCAGCCGCTACTGGGGCACACCGCTGCCGATCTGGCGCTGCGCCGAGGACCACCAGACCTGCGTCGGGTCGCTGGCCGAGCTCTCCGGGCTCACCGGCACCGACCAGTCCGGTCTCGACCCGCACCGGCCGTTCGTCGACGACGTCGCGTTCGCCTGCCCCACCTGCGGGCAGGAGGCCCGCAGGGTCCCCGAGGTCATCGACGCGTGGTTCGACTCCGGCTCGATGCCGTTCGCACAGTGGGGCTATCCCCACGTCGAGGGCTCGGCCGAGCGCCTGGAGCAGGCCTACCCGGCCGACTTCATCTGCGAGGCCATCGACCAGACCCGCGGCTGGTTCTACACGCTGATGGCCGTCGGGACGCTGGTCTTCGAGCAGTCGTCCTACCTCAACGTGCTCTGCCTGGGCCACATCCTGGCCGAGGACGGCCGCAAGATGTCCAAGCACCTCGGCAACATCCTCGAGCCGATCCCGCTGATGGACGAGCACGGCGCCGACGCGGTGCGGTGGTTCATGGCCGCCGGCGGCTCCCCCTGGGCCGCCCGCCGGGTCGGTCACACCACGATCCAGGAGACCGTCCGCAAGGTCCTGCTGACCTACTGGAACTCCGTGGCCTTCCACGTGCTCTACGCCGGCATCGCCCGGTGGACGCCCGGGGCCAGCAGCGCCCCGCCCGTCGCCGACCGCCCGGTGATGGACCGCTGGGCCCTCTCCGAGGCCCACCACCTCGTCGCCGAGGTGACCACGGCGATGGAGGGCTTCGACACCCAGCGCGCCGGGTCGCTGCTCGCGGCGTACGTCGACGACCTGAGCAACTGGTACGTCCGGCGCTCGCGCCGCCGCTTCTGGGCCGGCGACGAGTCGGCGTTCGCCACGCTGCACGAGTGCCTGCGCCTGGTCACGCAGCTGATGGCGCCGCTGGCGCCGTTCGTGACCGAGAAGGTGTGGGGCGACGTGTTCGCCGCCAGCGAGCCCGACCTGGCCGAGTCGGTCCACCTGTCCACGTGGCCCGTGGCCGAGGCGTCGTACGTCGACCGGGAGCTGTCGGCGCAGATGCTGCTCGTGCGACGGCTGGTCGAGCTGGGCCGCGCCGCGCGCGCCGACGCCAAGGTCCGGACGCGGCAGCCGCTGGGACGGGCGCTGGTCGCCTCCGGGGCACACGCCCGGTTGGGCGAGGAGCTGCGGCGCGAGATCGCCGAGGAGCTCAACGTCGGCGCCGTGGAGCCGCTCTCGGCCGCCGGGGCCGACCTGGTCGACCACAGCGCCAAGGGCAACTTCCGCGCGCTGGGCAAACGGTTCGCCAAGGACACCCCGCGCGTGGCGGCGGCGATCGCGGCGGCCGACGCCGCGACGCTGGCGGCGACCCTGGCGGCCGAGGGCCGGGCCACGGTCGAGCTCGACGGCGCGCCCGTCGAGGTGCTGCCCGACGAGGTCATCCTCTCCGAGCGGCCGCGCGAGGGCTGGTCGGTGGTCAACGAGCAGGGCGAGACGGTCGCGCTCGACCTCGAGCTGACCCCCGGGCTGCTCCGGGCCGGCACGGCCCGCGAGGTGGTCCGGATGGTGCAGGAGGCCCGGAAGGGCTCCGGCTTCGAGGTCTCGGACCGGATCGTGCTGCGCTGGCACGCCATCGACGCCGACGGCGACCTCGCACCCGCGGTCACCGAGCACGAGGACCTGATCGCCGCCGAGGTGCTCGCCACCACGGTCGAGCAGGCAGCCACCGACGACGACCTCCCCCACCGCGACGCCGACCTCGGCATCGCGTTCTCGGTGACGCGGGTCTAGCCCGGGTCCGGACGCACCACGGCCCCGACCGGAGTCCCGGTCGGGGCCGTCGTACGTCGTGGGACCTCAGGCCCCGGCGTCGTCCTGCGGGTGGCCGTGGCCGGCCGGGAGCTCCCCGCCCTCGCCGCGCCCGTCGAGCGCCTCGAGCTGCTGGGTGAAGTAGCTCTTCAGCCGGCTGCGGTACTCCCGCTCGAACGCGCGCAGGTTGTCGACCTCGGTGTCGAGGCGCTGCTTCTCGCGCTCGATGTCGGCCAGGGCCTGGCTGCGCTTGCCCTCGGTCTCGGCGTCGAGGTTCTGCGCGCGGGTGCGCGCCTCCTCGTCGAGCTGGTCGGTCCGCTGCCGGGTCTCGGCCTGGAGCTGCTCGGCCTCGGTGCGGGCCGAGGCGACGATCTCCTGTGCCTCCTGGCGGGCCTCGGCGACGACCTCGTCGGCGTTGCGGGTGGCCAGCTCGAGCAGGCGGGTGGCCGCGGAGGACGCCTCGGCCGAGGTGGTGACCCGGATCTGCTCGTGCGGGGAGGGGCGGAGGCCGGAGGCGGCAGGCGTCGCCTGGGGCTCGGCGGCCGTCTGCTCGGCCTCGCCGGAGACCGGCGGCGCCTCGGCGGCGGCCGGCTCCTCGGGCGTCTCAGCCGGGCTGGTGGCCGGGACGGCGGCCGGCGTGGCGGGAGCGCCGGTGGCCGCGTCGTCGGCCTCGGTGGCGCCGGCGCGCGAGCGCAGCTGCTCGTTCTCCTTGAGCAGGCGACCCAGCTCGGCCTCGACCTCGTCGAGGAACTGGTCGACCTCTCCCTGGTCGTATCCCTCGCGCAGCCGCGTCGGGGTGAACCTCTTGGTGCTCACGTCCTCGGGCGTCAACGGCATGACCTCACCTGGCATCCTCACGTCGTCCATCACGGGCTCGTGGAACCCTAGCGGGTCAGCCTCGGAGCAGGATGGCCTGGTTGAGCCCGCGCAGGACGTAGCACAGGATCAGCAGTGCGATGAAGCTCAGGTCGACCGCGACGCCGCCCAGACGCAGCGGCGGGATCACCCGGCGCAGCGCCTTCACCGGCGGGTCGGTGGCGGTGTAGACGCCCTCGAGCACGACCAGCGCGGGGCCACGCGGCACCCAGGAACGGGCGAAGAGCTGCACCCAGTCCACGATGAGCCGGATGAACAGCAGCACGATGAACGTGGTCAGCAGCAGATCGATGACGGAGCCGACGACAACCACGTGCTGAGCCTAGGGGGTCGGTCCAACGTCTCCGGAGGGGGTTCAGCTCTGGTTGAAGAAGCCGTTCTCGGCGATGCGCTGCTTGTCCTCGGCCGCGACCGAGACGTTGGGCGGGGAGAGCAGGAACACCTTGTTGGTGACCCGCTCGATCGAGCCGCGCACCGAGAACACCAGGCCGGCCGCGAAGTCCACCAGACGCTTGGCGTCGGTGTCGTCCATCTCGGAGAGGTTCATGATCACGGGCACGCCGTCACGGAAGTTCTCGCCGACGACGCGGGCCTCGTTGTAGGTGCGGGGGTGCAGCGTGGTGATGCGCGACATCGGGGCCACCGTCGGGGTCGGGGCCGCGGTCCGCTGGACCGGGGCCTGCGGGGCGGGACGGCGGCGCTCGGCGAGGTGGGCCACGGGGCGCGAGCGCTCCACGTCGTCCTCGTCGTCGACGTCGGTCTCCAGGCGGGTGGCCGTGCGGGCCGGGGCACGACGGGTGTCGTCGCGCTCGGCACGGGGCTCGGCGTACTCACCCTCGGCGTCCTCGAGAAGTCCGAGGTAGACGCCCATCTTCCGCATCGCGCTCATTGCCTGTTTCCTCTGCTCTCGTCACGCTCATCTGCCCGCTCGCACGTGGTGGCGGCAGGCGTTTCGGACACTACTTGCTCTCGGGTCTGGGACCGAGGACCGCCGAGCCGATGCGCAGGTGTGTCGCACCGTGCGCGATCGCCTCGTCGAGGTCGCCGCTCATGCCGGCGGAGATCCAGCTCGCCCCGGGGTGGTCGCGGCGTACGTCGGCCGCCACCTCGGCGAGCCGGGCGAAGGCCTCGCCGGCGTCGCCCCCCAGCGGGGCGACCCCCATCACGCCGCGCAGCACCAGGCCCTCGGCGTCGGCCACCCGCGCGGCGAGCGCGGCCACCTGGTCGGGATCGGCGCCGGAGCGCCCGTCGGCCCCCGGCGGGTCGAGGCTGACCTGCACCAGCACGTCGAGGTCGCGGCCGCGCTCGGTCGCCCCCCGGCTCAGCCCGTTCACCAGCTTGGCGCGGTCCAGGGAGTGCACCGCGTCGGCGTACGTCGCGACGGCTGCCGCCTTGTTGCTCTGCAGCCCGCCGATGAAGTGCCACCGCAGCGGCAGCCCGGCCAGCTCCTCGGCCTTGGCCGCGGCCTCCTGGTGACGGTTCTCCCCCACGTCGCGCACGCCGAGGTCAGCCAGGACGCGCACGTCGGAGGCCGGGAAGAACTTGGTGACCACGACGAGGGTGACCTCGTCGGCGTCGCGACCCGCCGCGCGGCACGCCGCGTCGACGCGCTCGCGGACCTCGCCCAGCCGGCGCCCGAGGTCGTCCGCCCGCTCGCTCACGACCGCCTCCGCACCAGGCCGGCCGACCGGCCGGACCGGGCGCCGTCGCGGCGGTGGGAGTAGAGGTCGGGCGACTCCAGCGTGCAGCGCGCGACGTCGTGGACGACGACACCCGCCCGCTCCAGGCGGGCGCGGACGCCGGCGCCGAGGTCGAGTGCGGGGGTGCCCCACGACGTCGTCGCCGCCGTGGCCGGCTCGAGGCCGGCCACCTCGTCACGCAGCGCGGCCGGCACCTCGTAGCAGCGCCCGCACACGTGCGGGCCGATCCAGGCCTGCAGGTCGGTGGCGCCGAGCGCGCGCATCTGCTCCACGCAGGCGTCGACCACCCCGTCGGCCAGGCCCTGCCGCCCGGCGTGGGCCGCGCCGACCACCCCGGCCGCGGCGTCGGCCAGCAGCACCGGCACGCAGTCGGCGACCCGCACCACGAGCACGACGTCGGGCTGGTCGGTGACCAGGGCGTCGCAGCGCTCGCGCGGCGCGTCGCCGGCCGTGGTCACGACCCGGCGGCCGTGGACCTGCTCCATGTCGGCGACGCGGGCGCCCGGGGCGAAGTCGTCGAGCACCAGCGCGAGGTTGCGCCGGCGGTCGGCCTCGTCGTCCTCGCCGACCAGCGCGAGGTTGAGCGAGTCGAAGGGGGCAGCACTGACCCCGTCGTGCCTGTCGGTGAACGCCAGGTCGACGGGGCCGGTGCTGCTGCGGTGGGAGTACACCCGGGGGTGACCTACTTCAGGAAGTCGGGCACGTCGAGGTCGTCGCCGTAGCCCTCGCGGGACGGCGTCGAGGCGGGGCGGCTGCCCCAGCCCGAGGTGCCGCGCGACCCCTCCTGCGGCGCGGGCTCGCGTCGCTCCGGAGCGGGGGTCGCGGCCTGCTGCTGGCCGGCGTCGTTCGAGCGCTGCGCGCCGACCGTGACCGGCTCGCGGCGGGGAGCGGCGGCGGCCTGCTCGGCGCGGCGCTGCTCGGCCAGGGCCCGGGCCGCGGCACGGGTCTCCTCCTGGCTCTGCTGGGCCGGCCGCGGACGCAGGCCCTGGCCCTCGTCGCGACGCTTGGGACGGCCACCCTCGAAGCCGGCGGCGATGACGGTCACCCGCACCTCGTCACCGAGCGCGTCGTCGATGGTCGCACCGAAGATGATGTTGGCCTCGACGTGCACCGCGTCGGCGACCATCGCGGCCGCCTCGTTGATCTCGAACAGGCCGAGGTCGGAGCCGCCGGCGATCGAGAGCAGCACGCCCTGGGCGCCGTCGATGGACTCCTCGAGCAGCGGGCTGGAGACCGCGAGCTCGGCGGCCTCGACGGCGCGGTTCTCGCCGCGGGCCGAGCCGATGCCCATCAGCGCGGAGCCGGCGTTGGACATGACCGACTTGACGTCGGCGAAGTCGAGGTTGATCAGGCCGGGGGTGGTGATCAGGTCGGTGATGCCGGAGACACCCTGCAGCAGGACCTGGTCGGCCTGCTTGAAGGCGTCGAGCATGCTCACGTTGCGGTCGCTGATCATCAGCAGCTTGTCGTTGGGGATCACGATGAGGGTGTCGACCTCCTCGCGGAGACCCTCGATGCCCTCCTCCGCGGAGGTCGCGCGGCGGCGGCCCTCGAAGGCGAAGGGGCGGGTGACCACACCGATCGTCAGCGCCCCGAGGGAGCGCGCGATCTTGGCGACGACGGGCGCGCCACCGGTGCCGGTGCCACCACCCTCACCCGCGGTGACGAAGACCATGTCGGCCCCCTTGAGGACCTCCTCGATCTCCTCAGCGTGGTCCTCGGCGGCCTGCGCACCCACGCTGGGGTTCGCACCGGCGCCGAGACCACGGGTCAGCTCGCGACCGATGTCGAGCTTGACATCGGCGTCGCTCATCAACAGGGCCTGTGCATCTGTGTTGATGGCGATGAACTCGACGCCCTTCAGCCCGACCTCGATCATCCGGTTGACGGCGTTGACTCCACCTCCACCAATACCCACGACCTTGATGACGGCGAGGTAGTTCTGGGGTGCTGCCACGGCGGTGCCTCTCACTGTGTGGTGGTGCGTCCGACGGTTGTCGGTCGACCTCGGATGTTCCTGTGGGGAAGTCCGTCCCAGGAGGGTCAGAACTCTAACCTTGAAGTAGAGGGTTATAGTTATGTCAACCTGGGGCGGTGGGATCAAGTTAGGCGGGAGGGCCCGGCCGACCGAATCGACACGCGGGGGCGCGTCGAGATTCCGCGAAATTCGTCGGGTGGTGTATGCGCGTCCGGCGGGGTGGGTCGGGCGGCCAGCACGGCGGCCCACTGGAGGCTGCGAGGGCGGCCGCGGGGGCGGCCGGGAGCGGCGTACTCCCTGAGGACCTGGCC
This sequence comes from Nocardioides aurantiacus, assembly GCF_003752505.1. NCBI lineage: Bacteria > Bacillati > Actinomycetota > Actinomycetes > Propionibacteriales > Nocardioidaceae > Nocardioides > Nocardioides aurantiacus. The sequence continues at coordinate 2,948,929 of NZ_RKHO01000001.1, forward strand.
CCGGGACGGGGCCCGTGCGGGGCGCGTACGCCAGGGACTGCCCGGCCCCGGTCGAGCGGTCCGGGCACGGCAGCTCGGGGTCAGCGGGTGGTGAGGCGGCCGGGGACGGAGACGTCGATCTCGTCGACGCCGCGCGGTAGCTGCGGCAGCATCACGGCGAGCACCTCGGCCTTGGTGCCGGACTGCTCCGCGCTCCCCCACACCACGCGGCGGCCGCTGTCCAGCACCAGGGTGATCTCGTCGACGCTGCCCACCTCGACGGTGCGGGTGCGGCGCGCCACGTCGGCCGGGAGCGCGTCGACCACGCCCGCGGCCTCGACGACCGCCTCGCGGCCGACGCCCCGGGCGGGGGCCACCAGCGGCAGCCGGGCGGGGCGCGCGTCGTAGGACCCGAAGACCACGCCCTGGGCGTCGAGCGCCTGCAGGCCGCCGGACCGCTCGAGGACCGCCACCGGCGTGCGGGGGGTGACCTCGACGTGCAGCGTGTGGGGCCAGCTGCGGGAGATCTCCGCGTGCCGCACGGCCGGGATGGCCTCGACACGTCGCTGCAGCAGGTCGGTGTCGACGCGGGCCAGGGGCGTGCCGGACGGGACCTCGGCCGCCCGGGCGACCCGGGCCTCGTCGGCCACCCCGGCGCCCGCCACCTCGACCCCGCGGGCGGTGAGGTAGGGCGAGAGAAGCAGCAGCCACGCCAGCGCACCGACCAGGGCGACGACCAGCAGCCCGAGCGCGACCCGCCCGATCGTCCGACGACGCCCCTGGTGGTGGCGCCGCCGGCGGAGGTCGTCCAGGGCGATCCGGACGGTCTGCTCGTCGGGGCCGGTCGAGGACGGCACCGACGACCTGGACCGCCCGGGACCGCGGGACCTCCGGGGCAGCAGCCGCATCAGCGGCCTCCCCCGGGACGGGACTCGTCGTCCCGCTCGGCGAGCCGCTCGAGCACCTCGGGGCCGAGCAGGGTGACGTCGCCCGCGCCGAGGGTCAGCACGAGGTCGCCGGGACGCGCCCGGTCCACCAGGTGGCCGGCCACGGCCGACCAGGAGGGCTCGAAGACGACCCGGTCGGCGGGCAGCGGCACCGCGCGCGCGACGAGCGCGCCGTCGACACCGGGCTCGGGGTCCTCGCGGGCGACGTAGACGTCCATCACGACGACCTCGTCGGCGGCGCCGAGCGCGACGCCCATGTCGTGGCCGAAGATGCGGGTGCGGGAGACCATGTGGGGCTGGAAGGCCACGATCAGCCGCCCGTCGCCGGCCACCGAGCGCGCGGCCTGGAGGTCGCCGCGGATCTCGTTGGGGTGGTGGGCGTAGGAGTCGTAGACCCGCACCTGCCCGACCTCGCCCTTGAGCTCCATCCGTCGGCGGGTGCCGCTGAAGGAGCCCAGCCCCGCGGCGAGCGCCTCGAAGTCGAAGCCGAGCCGGAGCCCGCACGCCAGGGCCGCGAGGGCGTCGAGCACGTAGTGGCGACCGGGGATGCGCAGGCGCACCTGGCCGAGCCGCTCGCCGCGGTCCAGGACGGTGAAGCTCGAGGTGGAGCCGACGAAGCGGACGTCGACCGCCCGCACCTCGGCGTCCTCGCGCTCCCCCACCCGCACCACCGTGCGGCCACGCGCGGCGGCGGTGGCGGCCAGGGCGTCGGCGCCGGGGTCGTCGGCGCACAGCACCAGGAAGCCGTCGGGGTCGACGCGGTCGACGAACTCGTCGAACGCGGCGCGGTAGGCCTCCTCGGTGCCGTAGTTGTCGAGGTGGTCGGCCTCGACGTTGGTCACGAGCGCGGCGTGCGGGGAGTAGACGAGGAAGGCGCCGTCGCTCTCGTCGGCCTCGGCGACGAACAGCTCGCCGGTGCCGTCGTGGGCGTTGGAGCCGGTCTCGTTGAGGTCGCCACCGATCGCGAAGGACGGGTCGGCGCCGCAGTGCTGCAGCGCCACGGTCAGCAGCGAGGTGGTCGTGGTCTTGCCGTGGGTGCCGGCCACCGCCACGACGCGGCGGCCCTGCATCACCGACTCGAGCGCGGCCGAGCGCGGCACCAGCCGCAGCCCGCGGGCGCGGGCGCCGACGACCTCGGGGTTGTCCTCGCGCACCGCGGTGGAGACCACGACCGTGTCGGCGTCACCGAGGTGGGCGGCGTCGTGGCCGAGGTGGCAGGTCGCGCCGAGCGCGCGCAGTGCCTCAAGGGTGCGGGAGTCCTTGGCGTCGCTGCCCGTCACGCGGATGCCGCGGGCCAGCATGATGCGCGCGATGCCGGACAGGCCGGCACCGCCGATGCCGATGAAGTGCACCGTGCCGAGCCGGTCGGCCGGCAGCAGCTCGTCGGGGACGGGGACCCTCATCGGCGTGCCTGCTTCCGGGTGTGCCAGGCCTCCACGACCAGGTCGGCGAGGAGCTCGTCGGCGTCGAGGGGGACCACGCCCGACGCGGCCGCCCCCATCGCGGCCAGCCGGGCGGGGTCGGTGAGCAGGTCGGGCAGGGCCGAGGCGACCCACTCGGGGGTGAGCGCCGCGTCGGAGACCAGCAGCCCTCCCCCGGCGTCGACGACGGGACGGGCGTTGAGGGCCTGCTCGCCGTTGCCGATCGGCAGCGGCACGTAGACCGCCGGCAGCCCGACCCCGGAGACCTCGGTCACGGTGTTGCTCCCGGCGCGGCACAGCACGGCGTCGGCCGCGGCGTAGGCGAGGTCCATCCGGCTGACGAACGCCTCCACGACGTACGCCGGTCCGTGCTCGCGCTGCTCCTCGGTCAGGGCCGGGTGGGCCTCGCCACGCGGACCGACGACGTGGAGCACCTGGACCCCCGCCGCGGCGAGGGCGGGGGCGGCGGCGGCGACCGACTCGTTGAGCCGGCGCGCACCCTGGGAGCCGCCGGTCACGAGCAGCACCGGCCGGTCGGCCGCGAGCCCGAAGTGCGCCAGCGCCTCCGCGCGCAGGGCGGCGCGGTCGAGGGTGCTGACCATCCGCCGCACCGGGAGGCCGAGGTGGCGGGCACGGGGCAGCTCGGTGCCGGGGAACGACGTGGCGACGAAGGGCGTCAGCCGCGCGCCGAGCCTGTTGGCGATGCCGGGCAGCGCGTTGCCCTCGTGGACGACCAGCGGCAGGCCGCGACGGCGGGCGGCGAGGTAGGCCGGCACCGAGACGTAGCCGCCGAAGCCGACGACCACGTCGGGGCGGACGCGGTCGAGCACCTCGAGGGTGGCGGTGAGCGCCGCGCGCACCCGGCCGGGGGTGCGCAGCAGGTCGGCGTTGGGCCGGCGCGGCAGCGGCACGGCGGGCACCAGCTCGAGCGGGTAGCCCGCCTCGGGCACGACCCGCGTCTCCAGGCCGCGGGCGGTGCCCAGCGCGGTCACCTCGACGTCGGGCAGCCGACGGCGCAGGGCGTCGGCGGTGGCCAGCAGGGGCGAGGTGTGACCGGCGCTGCCGCCCCCGGCGAGCAGCACGCGGTGGGGTCCGTGGTTCACGCCCGGCCCCGCTCGGTGGGGCGGCGGCGCGAGCGCAGGCCGCCCGCCAGGACGGCGGGAACGCCGCTGCGGGGCGTGGTGGCGTCGTCGTCGCGGGGCGACCGGTCGCGCCGGCGGGCGCGGAGAGCGGCGCGGGCCTCGGGCTCGTCGCGGGCGAAGCCGACGAGCAGGCCGAGCGCCACCAGCGAGGGCACCAGAGCCGAGCCGCCGTAGGAGACCAGCGGCAACGGGATGCCGATGACGGGCAGCAGGGCCAGCACCATGCCGATGTTGATCAGGGTCTGCGACATCAGCCAGATGCAGATGCCGGCCGAGGCGTAGCGCACGAACGGGTCGGCGGTGTTGATGGCGAGCCGGATCATGGCGTACGCCACGGCGCCGAAGAGCGCCAGCACGAGCAGCGTGCCGACCAGGCCGAGCTCCTCGCCGAGCACGGCGAAGATGAAGTCGGTGTGGGCCTCCGGGAGGCTGCCCCACTTCTGCTGGCTGGCCGAGAGGCCCTTGCCGAGCAGGCCGCCGCTGGCCATGCCGAGCAGGCCGTGACCGGCCTGCCACCCGGCGCCCTGGAAGTCGGCGAAGGGGTCGATGAAGCTCGTCAGGCGGGTACGCCGCTCGGCGTTGCTCGCCGCGAGGTAGAACGCCGCGACGCCCACGATCGACAGCGCGAGGCCGAACAGCCGGGCCGGCACGCCGACCACCCAGAGCATGCCGAGCAGGATGGCGAACAGCACGAGGGCGGTGCCGAGGTCGCGCTGGAACACGACGAGGCCGGAGATCATCACCACGACCGGGGCGACCGGCACCAGCGCCTGCATCGGGTTGCCGAGCAGCCGCTCCTTGCGGGCGTAGACGTCGGCGGCCCACAGCACCACCGAGAGCTTCGCGATCTCCGAGGGCTGCACCGTGAGCGGCCCGAGGGCCAGCCAGTTGCGGTTGCCGTTGACCGCGAAGCCGAGGCTGGTCTGGGTCAGCGCGAGCAGCAGCACGGCCAGGCCCACCGCCGGCCAGGCCAGCCGGCGCAGCCAGCGGCGGTCGATCCGGCTGGCGACCCAGGCCGCGGGAAGCCCGATCGCCACCCAGGTGAGCTGCTTGAGCACGATGTAGTAGCTGCTGTCGTGCACCTTGAACGAGTAGACGCTCGAGGCGCTCAGCACCATCATCAGGCCGATCGCCAGCAGCATCGAGGTGCCGCCGAGGATGAGGTAGTAGGAGGTCAGCGGCCGCTCCAGGCTGCGCTTGACCACGCGCCAGCGGTCGGCGAGCGGGGCGAGCGCCCCGGCCACCCGGCCTCGCGGACCGGTCGTCCTCGTGGGAGCCGGGGCCGCCGGTGGCCGGGTCTGGCTGGTGACGCTCACCGGGCTCCTCCTCGGGCCTCCCCGGGGAGGGGGCCGCTAGCTGCTCGTCCCCCGGCGGCGGTGCACCGCGGCGGCGAAGGCGTCACCGCGGGCGCCGTAGTCGGCGAACATGTCCATGGACGCGCACCCCGGCGCCAGCAGCACCGTGTCCCCCGGCCTGGCCAGGGACGCGGCACCCGCGACGACGCGGTCCATCGGTCCTTGCCCCGCATCCTCCCCGGCGGCCACCTCGATCACGGGCACATCGGGCGCGTGTCGCCGCAGCGAGTCCCGGATCACGGGGGCGTCGCGGCCGAGCAGCACGACGCCGCGCAGCCGGTCTCCGACCGCCTGCACCAGGTCGTCGAAGCGGGCGCCCTTGGCCAGGCCGCCGGCCACCCAGACCACGGGGTCGTAGGCGCGCAGCGAGGCGAGCGCCGCGTGGGGGTTGGTGGCCTTGGAGTCGTCGACCCAGCGCACCTCGTCGAGGACGGCCACCTCGGCGATCCGGTGGCCGTCGGGCCGGAACGATCGCAGCGCCTGCTGCACCGCCGCCGGCGACACGTCGTGCGAGCGCGCGAGGGCAGCCGCCGCGAGTGCGTTGGCGACGTAGTGCGGGGCGTCGCTGGCCAGCTCGCCGACGGTGCACAGCTCGGCCGCGCTGGTCTCGCGGTCGGGCACGAAGGCGCGGTCGGCGAGCACGTCGTCGACGACGCCGACCATCCCGACCGAGGGGGTGCCCAGCGTGAAGCCGATCGCCCGGGCGCCCTCGACGACGTCCGCGTCGCGCACCAGCTGCTCGGTCACCGGGTCGGCGACGTTGTAGACGCAGGCCCGCTGCACGCGCTCGTAGACGCGGCCCTTGTCGGCGGCGTAGTCGGCCATCGCGGTCGGGCCGGCGTACCAGTCCAGGTGGTCCTCGGCGACGTTGAGCACCGCCGCGGACTGCGCGGCGACCGAGTGCGTCCAGTGCAGCTGGAAGCTGGAGAGCTCGACCGCGAGCACGTCGTAGGGGTCGGGGTCCATCACCGCCTCGACGATCGGCAGCCCGACGTTGCCGGCCGCGACGGTGCGCAGGCCGCCGGCGCGCAGCATGGCCTCGAGCATCTGCACGGTGGTGGTCTTGCCGTTGGTGCCGGTCACGGCCAGCCAGGGGGCGGGCCGCTCGGGGTCGCGCAGCCGCCAGGCCAGCTCGACCTCGCCCCAGACGGGCACCCCGCGCGCGGCGGCCTGGGCGAGCAGCGGCGAGGTGGGCGACCAGCCGGGCGAGGTGACGACGAGGTCGACGTCCTCGGGCAGGGTGGCGGTGCTGCCCTCCCCCAGCCGGACGGTGGCGCCGAGGCTGTCGAGCAGGTGGGCCCGCTCGACGCGGTCCCCGGCCTGCGACTCGTCGAGCGCGGTGACGGTCGCGCCGAGGAAGGTCAGGTTGTCCGCCGCGGCGTACCCCGAGACCCCGAAGCCGGCCACGACCACGCGCACCCCGGCCCACTCGTCGGCGCGACCGAGATCGGTAACGTCGCGGCGGCTCATACGCCGGCCACCCACTCGGCGTAGAACAGGCCGAGACCGGCGGCCACGAAGATGCCCGCGATCAGCCAGAAGCGGATCACCACGGTGATCTCCTCCCAGCCGAGCATCTCGAAGTGGTGGTGCAGCGGTGCCATCCGGAAGAGCCGGCGGCCCTTGGTGGCCTTGAAGAAGCCGACCTGGAGGATCACCGAGAGGGTCTGGATCACGAACAGCCCGCCGAGCAGCGCGAGCAGGAACTCGGTGCGGGTCAGCACGGCCAGGCCGGCCAGGGCCCCGCCGAGCGCCAGCGAGCCGGTGTCGCCCATGAAGATCTTGGCCGGCGAGGCGTTCCACCACAGGAAGCCGAAGCAGGCGCCCGTGATCGCCGCGGCGAAGATCGCGAGGTCGAGCGGGTCGCGCACCTCGTAGCAGGTGGGGCCGGGCTCGCGTCCGCACCACTGGTTGTTCTGCCAGATGTTGACCAGCGTGTAGGCGCCGAAGGTCATCACCGATGCACCCGCGGCGAGCCCGTCGAGGCCGTCGGTGAGGTTGACGGCGTTGCTGGTGCCGGCGATGAGCAGCCAGATGAACAGCACCACGACGATCGCCGGGAGGGTGAGGTCCTTCGGGTCGCGGATCAGCGAGATCGTCTGGCCGGCGGGCGTCTGACCGCGGGAGTCCTCGAACCACGGCGCCAGCGCCAGGGCGCCGAAGGCCACCGCGACGAAGGTCTGCCCGATGAACTTGGCCCGGCTGCGCAGCCCGAGGCTGCGCTGCCGCGAGATCTTGATGTAGTCGTCGAGGAAGCCCACCGTGCCCAGGCCCACGAACAGGAACATCAGCAGCAGCGCCGAGGCGCTGGGGGTGCGACCGGTGACCAGGCACGCCGCGAGGTAGGACAGCACCGAGGCCAGCACGATCACCAGGCCGCCCATGGTGGGCGTGCCGCGCTTGGTGTGGTGCGTGGTGGGGCCGTCGTCGCGGATCAGCTGGCCGTAGCCGTGCCGCGCGAGCACGATGATGGCGTAGCGCGTGCCCACCAGGGTGAGCACCAGCGACAGGCCGCCGGCGAGCAGGATCGCTCTCAACGCCCACCCTCCTTTCGACGCGCGCCGGCGGTCGGCGCGTCGTGGTCCTCGAGCAGCGTCTGGGCCACCTGCTCGAGGCGGCCGGACCGCGATGCCTTCACCAGCACCACGTCCGGACCGCGGACATTCTCGCGCAACCACGCCGAGGCCTCGGCCACGCCCCGGACGTGGTGTGTCGCCGGGTGGCCCGCGTCGGCGAGCGCGTCGGCGATGCCGGCCGCCCCCTCGCCCACCACCACGACCGCGTCGAGGCCCAGCCGCGCGGCCAGGGCACCGACGGCCCGGTGCTCGGCCGCGGCGTCGGGGCCGAGCTCGCGCATCTCCCCCAGCACCGCGACCGTACGACGGCCCGAGCGCGCGCCGATGCCGGCGAGCGTCTCCACCGCCGACCGCATCGAGTCGGGGTTGGCGTTGTAGGCGTCGTTGACCACGACCAGGCCGTCGGCCCGCTCGGTCAGCTCCATCCGCCAGCGCGAGAGCGCCTCGATGCCGCGCAGGCTGGCCGCGACCTGCGGCAGCCCGAGCCCGACCGCCACCCCCACCGCGGCGGCGGCCGCGGCGTTGGTGGCCTGGTGGGCGCCGAGCAGGCGCAGCTCCACGCGCTCGGTCGCGCCGGCGTGGGCGAGGTCGAAGGCGGGTCGGCCGAGGTCGTCGAGGACGAGGTCGCCCACCCGCACGTCGGCGTCGTCGCCGGCCCCGAAGCGGACCGCCTCGACACCGGCCTCGTCGGTGACCCGCGCGTCCATGCCGGTCACCAGGGGGTCGTCGGCGTTGAGGACCGCGACGCCGTGGCCGGGGCGCAGCGCCTCGACGATCTCGCCCTTGGCCTGCGCGATGTTGGCCTGCGACCCGAACTCGCCGAGGTGGGCCTTGCCCACGTTGAGCACGAGGGCGACGTGGGGCGGCGCGATCGCGCACAGCTCGGTGAGGTGACCGATCCCCCGCGCCCCCATCTCCAGCACGAGGTAGCGGGTCCCGGTCGTCAGCCGCAGCACGGTGAGGGGCAGGCCGAGCTCGTTGTTGAACGACCCGGCCGTCGCGACGGTCGGGCCGGCGTCGGCCAGGACCCGCGCCAGCATGTCCTTGGCGCTGGTCTTGCCCTGGGAACCGGTGACGGCGACCACCACGAGGGCCTCGGGGTCCCTGAGCGGGAGCCGGCCGAGCTCGCGGTCGTCGCGGTGGCGGCGGTCCAGCACGGCGCGCGCCAGCTGCTGCAGCGCCGCCTGCGCGTCCTCGACCACGACGGTGGGCACCCCGGTCGGACGGGTGCCGAGCACGGCGACCGCGCCGGCCGCCACGGCCGCGGCCGCGTGGTCGTGGCCGTCGGCGTTCTCGCCGGCGAAGGCGACGAACAGGCCGCCGGGCTCGGGGGTGCGGGTGTCCAGGAAGGCGGGGCCTGTCACCACCGAGGTGGGGTCGGCGTCGTGCAGCACGCCGCCCACCGTCTCGGCGACCTGGGCCAGGGTCCGCTCGATCACCGCAGCGCTCCCGCGATCGCGGCCCGGAGCTCGTCGCGGTCGTCGAAGGGGTGCACCTGTCCGGCGACCTCCTGCCCGGTCTCGTGGCCCTTGCCGGCCACGACCACGGTGTCGCCGGGCCCCGCGAGCGCCACGGCCCGACGGATCGCCTCGCGGCGGCCGTCGACCTCGAGCACCTCGGCCCGGTCGGCCGCGGGCACCTCCGCGGCGCCGGCGAGCAGCGCGGCCCGGATCGCGGCGGGGTCCTCGCTGCGCGGGTTGTCGTCGGTCACCACGAGCACGTCGGCCAGCCGGGCGCCGATCTCGCCCATCACCGGGCGCTTGCCCGTGTCGCGGTCGCCGCCCGCGCCGATCACCAGCACCAGGCGTCCTCGGGTCAGCGGGCGCAGGGTGTCCATCGCGGCCTGCACGGCGTCGGGCTTGTGGGCGTAGTCGACGACCGCGAGCCAGGGCTGGCCGGCGTCGACCCGCTCCAGCCGGCCCGGCACCCCGCCGGACGCGGAGATGCCGCGGGCCACGACCTCGGGGTCCAGCCCGGCCTCGCCCGCGACCGCGATGGCGCACAGGGCGTTGGCGACGTTGAACGCCCCCGGGATCGGCACCCGGGCCCGCAGCCGCAGGCCGCGGGGGCCGAGCACCGTGAACTCCGAGCCGCCCGGCTCGCCGACCACGTCGACCGCGCGCCAGTCGGCGTCGGCACCGGTCGCGGAGAAGGTCGCCATCGGCACCGAGGCCACCCGCAGCAGCCGGCGGCCGAACTCGTCGTCGACGTTGGTCAGGCCACGCTGGGTGCGCTCGGGGGTGAACAGCGACGCCTTCGCGGCGAAGTAGTCCTCGAGGTCGCGGTGGAAGTCGAGGTGGTCGCGGCCCAGGTTGAGGAAGGCGGCGGCGTCGAAGACCACGCCGTCCACGCGTCCCATCACCAGCGCGTGGCTGGAGACCTCCATCGCGCAGGCCTCGACCCCGCGCTCGACCATCACCGCGAACAGCGCGTGCAGGTCGGGCGCCTCGGGCGTGGTCAGGGTGGAGCGGACGTCCTGACCGGCGATGCGGGTGCCGACGGTGCCGACCACCCCGGCGGTCACCCCGGCGGCGGTCAGGCCGCCCTCGAGCAGCCGGGTGGTCGTCGTCTTGCCCTGGGTGCCGGTCACGGCCACCAGGGTCAGCGCGCGGGCCGGGTCGGCGTACACCCGCGAGGCGAGGGCGCCCAGCACGGCGCGGGGCCGCTCGGCGACCAGCAGCGGGACCTGGAGGCCCGGGGCCTCCTCGGCGAGGACACGACGCACGGTCGCGGCCCCCTCGGCGTCGGTCAGGACCGCCACCGCGCCGGCGGCGACCGCCTGGGCGACGTAGGTGGCGCCGTGGGTGCGGGCGCCCGGCAGGGCGGCGTACACGTCACCGGGGCAGACGCGCTGCGAGCTCAGCGTCAGCCCGGTCACCTCGACGGCGTCGGTGCCGGCCGGGGACAGCTCGGCGCCGGTGAGGGCGCTGACCTGACCCAGCGAGAGCGGCGGCGACGAGCTCGGGCGGGTGGGGATGGTCTCGGGCTCGGGCACCGGTCGAGGCTACCTATTCGGTGCCGCTGGTCGACCCGGCGGCCGTGCCGTCCGAGGCGGCACCGGACCCGTCGGACCCGCCCTCGAGGTCGTCGCTGTCGACCTCGCCCTGCCCGGGACGCAGGCTGCTGGGCGAGGGGACACCGAGGTCCTGGCCGCTGCTCCACTCCGTGGGGATGCTGGGCGGGAGGGCGCCGGTCGGCGCCACGGCGTACTTCTGGAGCAGGTAGGCGAGGATCTTGCGGAAGATCGGACCGGTCGTGCCGGCCCCGCTGCCGCCGATCTTGGGCTTGTTGACCATCGCGTAGACGGTGAAGCGGGGGTCGTCGGCCGGGGCGAACCCGCCGAAGGAGACGGCCTTGCCGCCCATGGCGTAGCACTTGCACTCCCCGCCGGCCTGCTGCGCGGTGCCGGTCTTCCCGGCGACGCGGTAGCCCTGGATGCCGGCGCCGGGAGCGGTGCCGACGTCGGGGGTGGTGACCAGCTCCATCATCTCGGCGGTCTTGCGGGCGGCCTCGCTGCTGACCGCCCGGCGCTTGGTGGCGGTGGCGGTGCCGACCTCCTGGCCCGCCGACGTGCGCTGGCGACCCTCGACGATGCTGGGCTCGACCAGCTCCCCGTCGTTGCCGAGGGCGTTGACGGCAGCGGCCATCTGGAGGGCGTTGACCGAGATGCCCTGGCCGAACGCGATCTGCGCCCGGCTCAGCACCGACCACTGCGAGGCGTCGGTGAGCAGCCCGCGGCTCTCGCCGGGCAGGCCGACCCCGGTCTTCTGGCCGAGGCCGAAGCGGGTCAGGTGGTCGTGCAGCTCCTGCGGCGTGAACTGGCCCGCGGCGATGGCGGTGCCGATGTTGCTCGACTGCGCCAGCGCGCCGGCGACGGTCATCTTGAGCGTGCCGTGGTCGAACCAGTCGCCGATGACGCGGTCGAGCACCGGCAGCTCGCCGGGCACGGTCAGCCTGGTCTCGGGCGAGACCTTGCCGTCGTCGATCAGCGAGGAGAAGGTGAGCACCTTCTGCACCGAGCCCGGCTCGTAGACGTCGGAGACCGCGGTCGAGACGAGCTTGCGCTGCGCCTCGGCGACCTGGGCCGGGGTCATCCCCGGCGTGGTGCCCGTGCAGTCGGCCAGGGCCAGCAGCTCCCCGGTGCGGGTGTCCATGGCGATCGCGACCCCGGACTCGGCCTGCACCGTCTGGACGGTGTTGCACAGCACGCGCTGGGCGTACCACTGCACGTCGCGGTCGATGGTGAGCCGGAGGTCCTTGCCGTCGACCGGCGCGACCCGGCTGTTGTCACCGAGCGGGATCCGGTTGCCGCCGCCGACCTCGTAGGTCTCGCGGCCGTCCTTGCCGGCCAGGAGCGTGTCGAAGGCCAGCTCGAGGCCCGCGGCGGGCTTGCCGTCCTCGCCGAGGAACCCGATCACGTTGCCGGCCACGTCGCCGGAGGGGTAGCTGCGCAGCGGGTCGGGCCGGGTGTCGATGCCGGTCAGCTCCTGCTCGCGCAGCTCGGCGACGACGGAGGAGGCGAGCGTGGAGGGGATGCGGCGGGCGACGTAGGCGAACCGCGTGTCCTTCTCGGTCAGCGTCTCGCGGACCTCGAAGTAGTCGAGGTCGAGCCGGTCGGCCAGGATCCGGGCGATCGCGTCGGCGTTGGGGGCCGTGGTCTGCGGGTCGGCCACGACCATGAGGCCGGCGACCGACTCGGCCAGCGGCTCGCCGTTGCGGTCGAGGATGCGTCCGCGCTTGGCCGGCAGGTCGAGGGTCACCAGGCCGGAGGACTCGGCGCGGGCGGCGTACGACGCGGCGTCGATCCCCTGGATCTGCACCAGCCGACCGGCGAAGAGCGAGAGGAGCATCGCCACCCCGATCAGCGCCACCCGGAGGCGGAGGTGGGTCGTCCCGCGCGAGGAACGGCGGGTTGGGCTCACAGGTGGCTCCGGGGGTCGCGGGCCCGGTCAGCCCGGGCGGGTGGGCGGTGTGCTCTGTCTATCGGCTCAGGGGGTGGCGTCGGCGGCGGCGCGCGGGGTCGCCTCGACGATGACCGTGCGCCGCTCGATCTCGGCCGGCTTCTTCGACGGACCGGGCGTGACCTGGACGGCGTCGCCGCCTCCCGCCGGGGTGGGCGTGCCCAGGACGCGGCCGTCGCTGAGCCGCACGAAGGCCGGCGTCTGCGGGGCGACCATGCCGAGGTCGCGCGCGGACTGAGCCAGCTGCTGGGGGTCGCGCAGCCCGTCGAGCTCGAGGTCGAGGGCCTGCTTGCGGGCGGTGAGCTCGGTGGCACGGTCCTGCAGCGCGGTCGCGGCGAAGGAGGTCTGCTGCATCTGGGTGTTGAACATCAGCAGGCCCACCACGCCACCGGCGAGGACGACCAGGACGAGCACCGCGAACGGCGTCCGGGCGGCCTGGGTGCGGCCCAGGGACCGCGCGGGGACGACGGTGAGCCGGGCCCGCTCGACGGCGGCCTCGGCGAAGCGGGGCAGGCGGCGGCCGCTGGCGGCCTGTGAGGACGAGGTGCTCATGCGGCGTGGTCTCCCCGGTTGGTGTTGACACGTTCGACGGCGCGCAGCCGCACCGAGGCGGCTCGCGGGTTCTGGGCGATCTCCTCGGCGGTGGCCTTCTCCGACCCGCGGGTGACCGAGCGCAGCGGCGGCTCGAGGTCAGCGGGCACGACCGGGAGGTCGTGGGGGGCGGTGGAGCTCGTGCCGGCCGTGAAGACACGCTTCACGAGGCGGTCCTCGAGCGAGTGGTAGCTCATCACCACGACGCGGCCCCCGACCGGCGTCGCGGCCACGGCGGCCGGCACGGCGCGCTCGAGGACGCCGAGCTCGTCGTTGACCTCGATGCGCAGCGCCTGGAAGGTGCGCTTGGCCGGGTGTCCTCCCGTACGCCGCGCGGGCGCCGGGATGGTGTCGTAGAGCAGCTCGACCAGGCGGGCCGAGCGGGTGAACGGCTCGGTCTCGCGCGCCTTGACCACGGCGCGGGCGATCGCGCGGGCGAACTTCTCCTCGCCGTAGCGGCTCAGCACGCGGGCCAGGTCGCCCACGTCGTAGGTGTTGAGCACGTCGGCGGCGGTGCGACCGACGCTGTCGTCCATGCGCATGTCGAGCGGAGCGTCCTCGGCGTAGGCGAACCCGCGCTCGCGGACGTCGAGCTGCATCGAGGAGACCCCGAGGTCGAACAGCACGCCGTCGAGGTGGGCCAGGCCCAGGTCGTCGAGGACGTCGGGGATCTCGTCGTACACCGCGTGGACCAGGGTCAGCCGCTCGGCGTGGGGCGCGAGCCGCTCGCCGGCCAGCTCGAGGGCGTGGGGGTCGCGGTCGACGCCGACGACCCGGGCCTCGGGGCAGCGCTCGAGGACGGCCTCGGTGTGGCCGCCGAGGCCCAGGGTGGCGTCGAGGAAGGTCGCTCCGGGGCGCTGCAGGGCGGGCGCGAGGAGCGCGACGACCCGGTCGAGCATGACCGGGACGTGGCTGGGGTTCGGCATGGGCGGCGCGGACCTAGCCGGCGACCTGGACGAGGAGCATCAGCAGCAGGGCGAGCCCGCAGGAGGCCACGGCCGAGAAGGCCATCACCGCGACCTGGTCGCGGGCCTCGTGGCGCACGCGGCGACCGCCGGGACCGGCGCCGGGGGCGGGACCTCCGCGGCGGTGCGCTGGGTGTGCGTGGTGCTCACGGTGTCGACCCCCTCGGTGGAGCGCTGCTGGTGCGTGGGTGCTGCCGGGTGCGGCAGCGCGGCGGGATCGCAGGGCCAGGTTCTCCGTCCGCTCGTCCCGTGGAGGGAAGAGGTGGCCTTCTGACACCGGGGAAGGTGCGTCAGACGGCCGGGGATGAGCGGACGTGAGCCTCGCCCTGCGATCTCGCTGTGGAGTTGTGGAGTTGTGCCGGTGGTGCGGGGTGGAGCAGGACTCAGAAGCCGGGGAAGACTTCCTCGGAGAGGTTGGCGAAGGCCATCTCCTGGTCCGCGGTGTAGCGGGTCCAGGCCGACGGCTCCCAGATCTCGACGCGGTCGTAGATGCCGATGACCACGGCCTCGCGGTCGAGCCCGGCGTACGCCCGCAGCTCGGGGGTCAGCGAGACGCGGCCCTGCTTGTCCGGCACCTGCTCCGAGGCGAGCGCGAACAGCATCCGGCCGTAGGCCCGGAGACGGGCGTCGGTCTGCGAGGCGTTCTTGAACTTCTCGGTGAAGACGTCGAAGTCGGCGCGGGTGCGGAGGTCGAGGGAGCGGTCCTGGCCACGGGTGATCACGAGCCCCTCCTTCATCTCCTCGCGGAACTTCGCCGGGAGGAACAGGCGCCCCTTCTCGTCGAGCTTCGGGGTGTAGGTGCCGGAGAACATCTGCTGCTCCCCTCGCCGACCCCGAGGACTCCTGGTTCCTCCACTGCGCTCCACTTTACACCACTTCCCTCCACCAGCAACCACTTTCACGCCCCCACCCACCCCTTTCCCCCGCGTCGTCGCAGGTCGGGGCTCCCTGGGGGCCGGCCGCCGGTGGGGCGGGAGCGGCGGCGCGACCCGTGGCCCGGTGTGGCCCCATGGGGTTCACTGGTGGCCAGCCCCGCCCGTACGCCGCGACGAGGTCGCCCGACCGCCGTGGTGCGTGGTGGGTGGTGGAGCGACGTGGAGCAGGTGGAGGACGAGTGGTGAGCGACGTGACGACCCAGGGCCGTGGCAGCACCGGCCCGCGCGGCGACGGCTCCGGCGGGGTGGACGGGGTCGACGAGGTCCGCCTCGTCGCCGAGCGGGTCCAGGCCAACGTGGCCACCGTCATCGAAGGCAAGCCCGAGATCGCCCGCACCGCCCTCGTGGTGCTGCTCTCCGGGGGCCACCTGCTGATCGAGGACGTGCCAGGCGTGGGCAAGACGATGCTGAGCAAGGCCCTGGCCCGCTCCATCGACTGCAGCGTCCGGCGGATCCAGTTCACCCCCGACCTGCTGCCCTCCGACGTCACGGGCGTCTCGGTGTTCAACCAGGACACCCGGCTCTTCGAGTTCCGGCCCGGCGGGATCTTCGCCAACATCGTCGTCGGCGACGAGATCAACCGCGCCAGCCCCAAGACGCAGTCGGCGATGCTCGAGTGCATGGAGGAGGCCCAGGTCACCGTCGACGGGTCGACGTACGGCCTGGAGTCGCCGTTCATGGTGATCGCGACGCAGAACCCCATCGAGATGGAGGGCACCTACTCGCTGCCCGAGGCCCAGCGCGACCGGTTCATGGTGCGGCTCTCGATGGGCTACCCCGTCGAGTCGGCCGAGATCGCGATGCTCTCGGCCCGCGAGGGCACCAGCCCGATCGACGAGCTCGAGCCGGTCACCGACGCCGCCGAGGTGCGCAAGCTCATCGAGGTGACCGGGCGGGTGCACGTCTCCCCCGCCGTCCAGCAGTACGCCGTGGCGCTGGCCACCGCGACGCGCCGCTCCCCCGACCTCCGCCTCGGCGCCTCGCCGCGCTCCACGCTGCAGCTGGTCCGCGCCGCCCGCACGTGGGCGGCGATGCAGGGCCGTTCCTACGTGCTGCCCGACGACGTGCGCGAGCTGGCCACCCAGGTGCTGCCGCACCGGCTGCTGCTGACCATGGAGTCGACCATGGCCGGCCGCAAGGCGTTGCAGGTCGTCGAGCAGATCCTCGCGCAGGTGCCGGTCCCCGGCCCCGCCTCCGGCTCCGGTGCGGGCAGCAGGCGTGCGTGACCTGACCCTCCGGGGTCGCTGCTTCCTCGCCGCCGGGGTCGCGGCCGTCCTCTGCGGCATCCAGGTCGGCGAGCGCGACTTCGTGCGGATGGGGCTGCTGGCCGTGGCGGTCCCGCTCGTGGCCTGGCTGCTGGTGCGTCGTACGCCGCGCACGGTGTGGGTGCGCCGCAACCTCAGCTCGCTGCGGGTCGAGGCCGGCGGCACCGCCCAGGTCGAGGTGGCGCTCGGCAACGACGGCCGCACCACCGGCCGGCTGCTCGTCGAGGAGGGGCTGCCCGAGGAGCTCGGCTCGCGGCGCAGCTTCGTCGTCGACCCGCTGCCCACCGGCGGCCGCACCACGTTGGGCTACCTCATCCGCACCACCGCCCGGGGGCGGTTCCCCGTCGGGCCGGTGCACGTCCACGTCGCCGACGCCCTCGGCATGGTCGACCTCGAGCAGGAGCTCGACTCCCGCGACTCGCTGCTCGTCACCCCGCGCACGGTGCCGCTGCCGCGGATCCCGCTGACCGGCCGGTGGGCCGGCACCGGTGACAACCGCGCCCGCGAGCTGCTCGGCGGCGGCAGCCCGGACGTCACCATCCGGGAGTACCGCCTCGGCGACGACCTGCGTCGCATCCACTGGCCCAGCAGCGCCCGCAACGACGAGCTCATGGTGCGCCGCGAGGAGCAGGAGTGGCAGCTGCGCTGCACCCTGCTCCTCGACCACCGCCTGGCCAACCACCGCGGCCGCGGCGAGGACTCCTCCTGGGAGGCCGCGGTCAGCGTCGCCGCCTCGCTCGTGCAGCACCTCGCGGCCCAGGGCTTCGAGGTGCGCCTGGTCACGGCGGCCGGCGCGAGCGCGTCCCCGGAGTGGCAAGCCGGGCGCGGCAGCCTCGGCGTGCACGAGCAGCTGGAGCGGCTCGCGGTGCTGCGCGGCTCGCGGCAGGGCACGCTGGCCACCGACTGGGTCGACGAGAGCCAGCACGGCGGCCTGCTGCTGGCCGTCCTCGGCGACCTCGACGACGCCGACCGGCGCACGCTCGGCCGGCTCGCGACGGCCGGGGACGCGGCGTACGCCGTGGTGCTGGACGTCGACTCGTGGTCGACCACCGCCCGCGTCGCCGGACGCACCACCCCGACCGCCGAGCTCCGCCGCCACGGCTGGCGGGCCGCCACCCTCGCCCGCGGCGGCTCCCTGGGCGCGACCTGGCAGGAGCTCGGCCGATGACCACCACCGCCCCTCCCGCCGGCAGCGCCACCACCGGCCCCCCGTCCGAGGCCTCCCCGGCTCCCCGCCCCCGCGGTCCCTGGCGCCCGGTGCCCGCGGTCGTCGGCTTCCTCGCGGCCTGGGTGGCGCTGTTCTCGTGGAGCGGCATGATCGCCGAGCCCTCCGGCTTCCTGGTCCCCGTCGGGGTCGGCGGGCTGGTGCTGGCGCTCGTCGGCAGCCTGCTGCGGCTGGCCCGCGTGGCGTCGTACGCCGTGGCGGCGGTGCAGGCGGTCCTCGGCGTGCTGCTGCTCAACCTCTTCTTCGCCTCGGGGCAGTCGCTGCTGGGCGTCGTGCCGACCGGCGCCTCGCTGCAGCGCCTGGCGGTGCTGGTGGAGAACGGCGCCCGGGCACTGAACTACTACGCCGCACCGGTGGAGTCGTTCGCGACCTCGACGCAGGCGCTGCTCGCGGCGTGCGGGCTGCTCGTCGTGTACGCCGTCGACGTGCTCGCGCTGGGCCTGCGACGCCCGCCGCTGGCGGCGCTCCCGCTGCTCGTGGCCCTCAGCGTCCCGGTGACGATCCTGCTCGAGGACCTCGCGCTGCCGGTCTTCGTCGTCGTCGCCCTGCTCTTCGTGCGGCTGCTCGCGGCGGAGCGTCACGACCGGTGGGCCCGCGGTCGTGACGCGCTGCCGCGACGCGGCCCCGACGACGGCCGCACCGTGGCCGAGCCCGGTCGCGGCCTGGTCTGGCAGGTCTCGCTCGCGGCGGTCGCCCTGGCGCTGCTGGTGGCCCCGCTGGTGCCGGTCAGCGACGCCCTGCCCGACGACGGCACCGGCGAGGGCCCGGGCACCGGCGCGGGCGACATCCGGCTCAACACGACCGTGAACCCCTTCATCTCGCTGCGTCGGGAGCTGATCGAGCAGACCGCCACCCCGCTGGTCTACGCACGCACGGACGCCGACCAGACGGCGTACCTCCGCACGACCGTGCTCGACAGCTTCACCGGCCAGCAGTGGCGGCCCTCCCAGCGCGACCTGCCCAGCGACAACCTGGCCGACGGCGTGCTGCCCGGCCCGCCCGGCCTCGCCGCCGGCACGGGCGGTCCGGAGGCCGACTGGGACTTCGAGCTGGCGTCGGCCTACTCCACCAGCTGGCTCCCGCTGCCCTACCCGCTGCGCGAGATCGCGGTCGAGGGCAACTGGCGCTACGACGAGCGCACCTTCGACGTGGCGCTGGTCCGCGGCCGCGCCCCCCAGGGCCTGGAGTACGCCGCCCGCTCGTTCACCCCCCGCGTCACCGCCGCCCAGCTCGACTCCGCCCTGCGGCCGCCGGCCAGCGTCCGCGAGACCGGCACCGCGCTGCCGCGCGACCTGCCGCCGGTGATCGCCCAGACCGCGCGCGAGGTGACGGCGGGCGCCGACACCGCGTTCGCGCAGGCGGTGGCGCTACAGGACTGGTTCCGCACCTCCGGCGGCTTCACCTACTCGCTGGAGCAGCGCAACGGCTCGGGCATGCAGCTGCTCGCCGACTTCGTCACCACCGACCGCATCGGCTACTGCGAGCAGTTCGCCGCCGCCATGGCCACCATGGCGCGCACCCTGGGCATCCCCGCCCGGATCGCGGTCGGCTTCCTGTCGCCGGAGCAGCAGCCCGACGGCCGGCTCCTCTACACCTCCGACACCCGCCACGCCTGGCCCGAGCTCTACTTCTCCGGCGCCGGCTGGGTCCGCTTCGAGCCCACCCCGGGCGGGCGCACCGGCGCCACCCCGAGCTACACCCGGCAGTCGCCCGACGAGCCGACCGCCGCCCCCACCCCCTCGGACGAGGCGTCCCCCGAGGCCGCCCCCGAGCCCGAGCAGCTGCCCGAGGACGCCGCCGACGGCTCCGGTGGCGGCGGCCCGCTGCCCTGGGGGTCGCTGCTCGTGCCCGTCGCGCTGGTCCTGCTCGCCGGCGGTCCGACGCTCGTGCGGCGACGCCAGCGAGACCGGCGCCTCGGCGGGGCCTCCGGCAGCCCCGACGGGCCCACCGCCGAGGACGCCTGGGCCGAGCTGCGCGCCGTGGTCCTCGACGAGGGCCGCGACTGGCCGAGCACCCGGACGCCGCGGGAACAGGCCCGCCGCGTCCTCGCGCAGGCCGACGGCGCGGACCCGCAGGACCTCAGCCGGCTCGAGGCGATGCTCGTCGAGGTCGAGCGGGACCGCTACTCCGGAGCGGGCGGCGTACGGCAGGCGGTGCGGACCGAGGACGTCCGGGACACGCTGGCGACGTGGCAGCGGCTGCTGCGTCGTACGGACGAGGGGCGGGTGGCCCGCTGGCGCCGACGCTGGTGGCCCGCCTCGCTCACGACGCGCTAGGCGTGGGGCGGTGGCGGCTGCGCCTGGTGGTCAGGTCGTCGCCGGTCGCAGGACCGGGGTACGCGCGACGGCGTCGCGGCAGGTCATCGCCGGCGGACGACACCGGTGACGCGGTGGATCAGTAGCCCTGCTGGCGGCGACGCTCCCAGCGCTGCTCCATGCGCTGCATGAAGGTGCCCTGGCGAGGCGTGCTGGAGCGTCCGGAGCGGCGGGGGGCCTTGGGGCCCTTGCTGCGCTTGGTGGCACGACCGCCCTCGATGACACCGAAGCGGTGCGGGTGGTCGTCGAAGTCGAAGAGCTGCTCCTCGCCGCTCCTGGGCTGCTGGGCGGCGGGGGCGTGACGCCCGCGCCACGCGGCCAGGCCGAGGGTGGCCGAGGCGAGCATCACCAGGAAGCCGAGGACGGCGAGCCAGATCTGCTGGGCGACCGCGCCGCCCATGAGCATCCCGATGCCGAGGGCGAACACCGCGGCCGCCCCGACGGTGCGGAGCTTGGCGGTGCGCTCGAGGGCGCTGCCCCGGAGCGTGGAGGCGAACTTGGGATCCTCCTGCGCAAGCGCCTGCTCCATCTGCTCGAGCAGGCGGAGCTCCTCTTCGGAGAGTGGCACGGCGTCCTCCCACGTGGCTGGCCCGGTGATGGGCCCGGTGAATGACCCGGTGACCGTCCCTGTGCAGGGGGCGGTCGGTGTCGGTGCGTCAAGTCTAGGCAGGCGGTGGGCGTGGCGGTAGCCGAGATCACAAATAGTGGCCAGATCAGTGGTAGGAGCCCGACCCGATCCCGGTGCCGGCGTCAGGGCCGGTCCCCCTGCAGCAGCGTGGCCCGGCGCACGGCGCCGCCGCCGAACCTGCTGGCGGCCGCGTCGACCGCCCGGTCGGCGTCCTCCCAGCCCCGCTCGCGAGCCCCCAGGACGAGCTGGCGCTGGACCTGCTCCCGTGGCACCAGCCCCTCCACCCGCACCCCGACGAGGCGGATCCGGGCCCGCTGCAGGCCGAGCGCGTCGTAGAGGCCGGCCGCAGTGGCGTGGACCTCGGCCGTGACGTCGGTGGCGTCGCCGAGGGTGCGCGAGCGGGTGAGGGTGGTGAAGTCGGCGAACCGCACGCGCAGCGTGACGGTGCGGCCCGCGACCCCGGCCGTCCGCATCCGGCTGGTCACCTTGGCCGAGAGGCGGAGCAGCTCGCGGAGCACCACCGCCCGGTCGTCGGTGTCGCGGCCGAAGGTCTCGTCGGCGCCCATGCTGCGGTCGGGCTCGTGGGTCGGACGGCGGGGGGTCAGGGTGCGCCGGTCGGTGCCCCACGCGAGGTGGTGCAGGTGGGCACCGGCCGCGTTGCCGATGCCGCGCTGCAGCGTGGCCACCGGCGTGTGGGCGACCTCGCCCACCGTGCGCAGCCCGAGCCGGTGCAGCTGGTCGCGGGTCTTCTCCCCCACGCCGTAGAGCTCCCCCACGTCGAGCGGGTGCAGGAACCGGGTCACCTCGCGGGGCGGCACCACCAGCACCCCGTCGGGCTTGGCGCGCCGGCTGGCCAGCTTGGCCACCGCGACCGTCCCGGCGACCCCGACCGAGCAGGTGATCCGCTGCTCGTCCGACACGCGGGCCCGGACGTGCTCGGCGATCCGGCGCGGTGAGCCCAGGCGCCGGGTCGCCCCGGAGACGTCGAGGAACGCCTCGTCGAGGGAGGCCGCCTCGACGACCGGGGTGACCTGGCGGAAGATCTCCATCACCGAGGACGAGACGCTCTCGAAGTCGCCGTAGTCGGGGGGCAGCACGACCGCCTCGGGACACAACCGCCGGGCCCGGGTCATCGGGAGCGCCGACCGGACGCCGTAGCGCCGGGCCGGGTAGTTGGCGGCGAGCACCACACCCCGGTGGCCACCGCCCACGATCACCGGCACCGACTGCAGGTCGGGCCGGTCACGGGTGGCCACCGACGCGAAGAAGGCGTCCATGTCGACGTGCAGGATCGGGCAGTCCCACGACGGGTCCGCCGGTGCGCCGGCACCCGGACGCCCCGGTGAGCCCGGCGGGCCCGCCGGGCTCACCGGGGCCCCCGGTCCGGTGCGCCGCTCCGGCGCGGGAGGCCGGTCGGGCCGGTCGGTCCCGTGGGGTCAGGCCGGCCGGGCGGGGGTGAGCCGGGCGAGCACGTGGAGCTGGCTGGCGACGGTGAGGTACTCCGGACGCTCGGCCACCGCCCGCTCCAGCTCGAGCAGCGCCGCGCCGGCCCCCGGCTCGAGGTCGAGCAGCGAGGACGGCACGAGGTCGGTGAAGACCCGGACCCCGTGGACCGCGGTGACGTCGAACCCGGCTGCGCCGAGCCGGTCGCGCAGCTCCTCGGCGGTGAAGCGGCGCTCGGTCGCGGTGCCCCCGCCGTCGGCGGTGAGCAGGTCACGCGCCTGGGTGAAGTGGCCGGCCATGGCACGGGCCAGGACGGCCGCGTGGCGCTGCCCCACCTGGAGCGAGAGCGTGCCCCCGGGGCGCAGCACCCCGGCGATCGCCGCGAGCGCCACCGCCGGCTCGTCGACGAGACCGAGCACGCCGTGGCACAGCACCAGGTCGACGTCCTGCGCCACCTCGGCGAGGGTGCCGAGGTCGCCCTGGACCCCGGTGACGCGACCCGCCACGCCCTCGTCGTGGGCCCGGCGCCCGAGCGCGGCGAGCGCGTCGGGACTGGGGTCGACGACGGTGACGTCGTGGCCGAGCGCGGCCACCCGGACCGCGAAGCCGCCGGTGCCGCCGCCGATGTCGAGGACCCGTCGGCTGCCACCGTCGAGCACCGCCTGCACGGCGTCCCACACGACGGCGGTGCGCACGGCGTTGCGGCGTTCGAGAGGGCGCTCCATGGCGCCCACCCTAGGGGGTGCCGGTCCCCCAGGAGCGCCCGGAGCACGGGCCCGGGGCCGGGTCGCGGGGCGCTCACCCGGCGCTCCCGGGACTGCGGTGCCAGAGCGTGCGCGCCACCTCACCGGTCACCACTCCGGCGCGGCTGCCGGCGGGCGCGACGTCGGCGTAGGGGGACGTCCGGAACCCGCTGGTGTGCACCATCACCCGGCGGGGGCCGGCGTCGCCCGCGGCCCCGTCCTGCCCCGACCCGGCCGGGCCGGAGCCGCGCGGGACGCGGGCGAGCTCGTCGTGCACCGCGGCCATCCCCCCGGCCTCCCCGAGGTCCTGCAGCGCTCCGAGGTCCCACGCCCCGGTCGCGCGCAGCGAGACGCCCCGCCGGCCGGTGCGGCGCAGCACGCCACGGACCACCAGCAGCCAGGACCCGAACACCGTCGCGGCGTAGGGACCCTGGACGTCCTCGAAGAAGGTGGCGTCGACCGGCCCGGTGGCGTCGTCCAGGGTCAGGAAGACCACGCGCCGGCCCGAACGGATCGGCGGGGTCTGCGTGGCGACCTTGACCCCGGCGACCAGCAGCTCGGCACCGCTGCGCGCCCCGAGCAGACCGGCCGAGCGGGTCACGCCGAGCCGGTCCAGGAACTCGGCGTGGAAGTCGACCACGTGCCGGCTGACGTCGAGCCCGAGGACGTCGAGCTCGGCGCGCACCCGGTCGGCGGGCGTCATCTCGGGCAGCCCGCTGACCTGCGGCGCGGGACCACCGAGGTCGAGGGCGAGCTGCACCGTGTCGTCGGCGGCGGCCCCGGCCCGCCGGGTGCGGCCCAGACCACGCGCCCGGCGCAGCTCCGCGCCCGCGGCGGCCCGCTGCAGCCGGTCGAGGTCGCCGACCTCGAGCAGCAGGTCGCGCCGCGTCACCCGGTGACGTCGACCGCCGCCCTCGCACCCGTCGAGGCCGTGGACGCTGTCGAGGCCACCGGCCTGCACCAACCGCTCCACGACCGGGCGGGAGACCCGGGCGCGCTGCCACAGGTCGGTCAGCGAGGCGTACGGCGCGCCCTCCCGACCGGCCACGATGCGCCGGACCTCGGCGTCGGTGATGCCGCGGACCTCGCTGAGCGAGAGCCGGATGCCGTAGCCCTCGCTCAGCCGCTCCACGGTGTAGGTCGCCGCGCTGGCGTTGACGTCGAGGCCCAGCACCGCGATGCCGAGCTGCCGGGCGTCGTCGAGGATCAGCCGCTTGGGATACATCCCCGGGTCGTGGGTCAGCAGCCCGGAGATGAAGTGGGCCGGGTAGTGGGCCTTGAGCCAGGCCGACTGGAAGGTCGGCAGCGCGAAGGCGGCCGCGTGGGCCTTGCAGAACCCGAACGAGGCGAAGGCCTCGATCACCTTCCAGATCTGCTCGACCACCCCGAGGTCGTAGCCCCGGCCCAGCGCCCGGGGGAAGAACCAGGCCCGCGTCTCGGCCATCCCGTCACGGTCGCCGAGCGCACGGCGCCACTCGTCGCCCTCGGCGTAGGAGCAGCCGGCGAACAGGGCGATGATCTCGATGACCTGCTCGTGGAAGACGACCACGCCGCGGGTGTCGCCGAGGATGGGGCGCAGGTCGTCGTGGAGGTAGCGGGGCAGCCGCCAGCCCTGCTTGGCCTCGAGGTAGGGGGTGATCATGTCGCTCTTGACCGGCCCGGGCCGGAACAGCGAGATGTCGGTGATGATGTCGGAGAACTCCTCGATGCCGGACTTGCCGACGAGCTCACGCTGGCCCGGGGACTCGATCTGGAAGATCCCGAGCGTCTTGGCGCTGGAGATCACGCGGTAGGTCGTCGGGTCGTCGAAGCGCACCTGGGTCTCGTCGTCGAGGTCGACGTGGTGTCCCTCCACCCGCTCGATCTCGGCGACGGCGTGGGCCATCGAGGACTGCATCCGGATGCCGAGCACGTCGAGCTTGAGCAGGCCGAGGTCCTCGACGTCGTCCTTGTCGAACTGGCTCATGGGGTAGCCCAGGAAGCTGCGCTCGACCGGCGTGCGCTCGAGCAGGCTGCGGTCGGAGAGCAGGACGCCGCAGGGGTGCATCGCGATGTGGCGGGGCAGGCCGTCGAGGCTCTCCACCAGCCGGAAGAACAGGTCGAGGCTCCCCCATTCCCCTGCGGCCCGGGCCGGGCCGGCCCGACCTGGGGAGCCGAGCGAGGAGGCGTCTCGCAGGGCGCGCAGCTCGGGCAGGTCGCGCAGCGCCAGCCGCGCGTCGCGGGCCCGCACGTGCGGGAAGGCCTTGGCGAGGGCGTCCACCTCGCCCGGCGGCATGCCCAGCGCGGCTCCGACGTCGCGGATGGCGTGGCGCACCTTGTAGGTGTCCATCATCGAGACCGTCGCGCAGCGCTCGCGGCCGTAGCGCTCCAGGATCGCGTCGTAGACCTCGAGCCGACGCGCGGACTCGACGTCGACGTCGATGTCGGGCAGCGAGCGGCGCCGCGGGGACAAGAAGCGCTCCATCAGCAGCCCGTGCCGGATCGGGTCGACCCCGGAGATGCCGAGCAGGTAGTTGACGAGGCTGCCGGCGCCCGAGCCGCGGGCGGCGCTGCGGATGCCGAGCCCGCGGACCATCTCGGTGACGTCACCGACGGTGAGGAAGTAGGAGGCGTAGCCGAGGTGTCGGATCGTCTCGAGCTCGTCGTCGAGCCGCTTCCAGATCCGCTGGCGGCCCACGTCGCCGAAGCGCCACCCGATGCGGGCCTCGCACCGCGCCCGCAGCACCGCGTCGGAAGGCCCCTCGGCCCCCACCCCGGCCGGGACGACGGTCGTGGAGAGCTCGAACTCGGGGAAGTGGACCTCGCCGAGACCGAGGTCGGCCCGGGGATCGAGCACGCACCGGTCGGCGACCCCCCGAGTGCCGGCCAGCAGCGCGGTCGCGCTGTTGGTGCCGGCGAGGCGGCACACCTCCTCGGCGACCTCGTGCATCTGCTTGCCGGACTTCAGGAAACCCTCGGCGTTGCGCCGGTCGAGGTGGCGCAGGTCCATCGGGACCAGCCGACGCGTGGCGTCGAGGACGTCGGTGGTGGGGGCGTCGAGGCGGTCGGCGAAGCGGACGGCGTTGCTGAGCACCACGGGGACCCGGCGACCGCGCCGCGAGGCCACCCCCAGCATCCGCGCGGCGTGGACCGAGGTGCCCGGACCGTCGCCCCGCAGCCGGTGGGAGGTCAGCTCGACCGCGAGCTGCCCGGGTCCCACGAGGTCGACCCACCGCGCCAGCACCTGCTCGGCGAGGTCGTCACGGCGGCGCGCTGCCGCCAGGCCGAGCTCCGAGGCGGGTCCGAGCAGCACCTGGACCGGCTCGCCGGCGACGTGCTCGGCGACCAGCCCCGCGCTGCACGCCGGCGCCCCCCGCTCGCCCGGCGCCGACCCGCGGCCCGTCCCGTCCGCCAGGGCCGCGCCGTGGGCCGCCGAGACCAGCCGGCACACCGCCGCCCAGCCACGGCGCCCCTGCGCCAGGAAGACCACCCGGGGCAGCCGGAGGTCGCGGTCGGCGCCGCCGCGCACCGGCGTGCGGGACGCCGGGCCGGCCCGGCCGACCGGCTCGGGCCGGAACGCGAGGTCCACGCCGAGGATCGGCCGCACCCCGTGGGCGGCGGCGGCCTTGGCGAAGCGCACCGCGCCGTAGGTGCCGTCACGGTCGGTCAGCGCCAGCGCGTCCATCTCCTGCTCCGCCGCGCGCTCCACCAGGACGTGGGGGTGCGAGGCGCCGAAGCGCAGGGAGTAGCCGGACGCGACGTGCAGGTGCACGAAGGGGTCGGACACGAGCGGCCCGGCTCAGGCGACACGGATGGGAGCGTGCTCGGTCAACCCGAGCGAGGTCTCGACCAGCGCCAGGAACCGGTCGGCGTCGCGGACGAGGTCGTCGGCCTCCCGCGGGGTCACCGCGCGCCGGGAGCCCGCCTCGGCCGCAGCCCGCTTGGCGGCGCCCGCCGCGAAGAACGTGGCCCACTCCTCCAGCTCGGGGGCGACCTCGGCCAGCAGCACCCAGGCGTTCTTCTGCCGGGACCGGCGACCGGTGGTGGGTCGGGCCCGCGCCGCGAGCAGGGCGGCCGTGGCGCGCAGCGCCGAGACGTGGGCCTGGGCGTAGCGCTCGGGCACCCCGGCGGTGGTGATCGCCTCGCGCAACGAGGTGGCGGCCCGCTCGAGGTAGGCGTGGGTGGCGGCCGGCAGGAAGGCCGGCGGCGAGTAGTCGACGGCAGCGCTCACGGTCGGCCCCCTCAGTCCATCGCCCGGGCGAGCTGCCAGCTGCCGTCGGACCAGCTGAAGACGAGGTCGAAGACCCCGTAGCCCGGGTCGGCGTCGCCACCGGCTCCGCCGCGACCCGCAGCCGCCGCCAGCGCCGCGACCCTTCCCCGGGCCGCGGTCACCCGCCAGACCTCCTGCTCGCGGAGCAGGTCGGTGACCGCGCCGCCCGTGTCCTCACCGGCCGCCGGACGGGCCCACCAGGCGCCGGTCTCCACCCAGTGCGCCACCACCTCGCGCACCTGCCACAGCCGCCCCCGCCACAGGAACTGCTCGGGGTCCTCCTCCGCACCCTTGCGGACCTCCACCGGGTCGTCGTAACGCCGCACGTCGTGCTCCTCGTCTTCTCGCAGCCGTCTCGACCCGCTGGGTGCCCCGGTGGAGGACGGGGGTCGAGGTCGTCCCCCACCGAGGCTGATCGAACACCTGTTCGAACAACCCCAAGGTACACCCGCCCTCCGACAACCCGTCAAGCGTCGGACGGGCCGGTACGGTGCCCGCCATGAGCGACCCGGTCACCGAGCACGCCGCGATCACCCGGTTCCGGGAGGCCCTCGCCGCCCGCGGCGGCACCGGCGAGGTCGTGGTGCTGCCCGAGGGGGTGCACACGGCCGCCCTCGCGGCCCAGGCCCTGGGCTGCGAGGTCGGGGCGATCGCCAACAGCCTGCTGTTCGCGGTGCCCGGAGCTCCCGGGGCGACGGGACCCGCCGAGGGCACCCCGCTGCTGCTCCTGACCAGCGGGGCGCACCGGGTCGACACGGCGGCGGTGGCCGGCCGGATCGGCGTACCCGCCCTGCAGCGGGCGCGGCCCGACTTCGTGCGGCACCACACCGGGCAGGTGATCGGCGGGGTCTCGCCGCTGGGACACCCGGCACCGGTGCCGACCTACCTCGACCCGTGGCTGCGGCGCCACGAGGTGGTGTGGGCGGCGGCCGGCCACCCGGCCGCGGTGTTCAGCGCCACCGCCGAGGAGCTGCTGCGGATGACCGGCGCCACCGAGGTCGACGTCGAGGCCTGACGCCGCCGGGTCTCCCGCGGGGGACCGCCCCCTAGGGTGACCGCCATGGCACGGGTGGTGGTGGTCGGCGGCGGGTACGGCGGCCTCGCCAGCGCCGCCCGGCTGGCCAAGCTCGGCCACGACGTCACCGTCCTCGAGGCCCGCGACACCCTCGGTGGCGCCCAGGGCCGCGTCGAGCGCGACGGGTTCACCTGGGACGCCGGACCGACCCACACCCTGCTGCCGGCCGTCGCCCGCGACCTGTTCCGCAAGTCCGGCCGCCCCCTGGAGCGCGAGCTCGAGCTGGTGCCGCTCACCCCGCTGCGCCGGCACCGCTTCGAGGACGGCACCGAGCTCGACCTTCCCGCGGGGCGCGCGGACCAGCTGGCGGCGGTCGACGCCGCGCTCGGCCCCGGCGCCGGCACGGCCTGGGTCGAGCACGTCGACGCGTTCGCCGACGACTGGGCCGCACTGCGCCGCGACTACTTCGAGCGGCCCTTCTCCCGCGACCTCGCCGGCGACCACGCCAAGGCGCTGCTGGGCACCCGGCTGACGTTGCACAAGGTGCTGCGCTCGACCTTCCGCAAGGACGAGCGGCTCCGGCTGCTGGCCGGCACCGCCGCCCTGCTGGAGGGCCACGCGCTGCGCGACGTGCCGGCCTGGGTCGGGCTGTGGAGCTACGTCGAGCAGAACTTCGGCTCCTGGACGCTGCCCGGCGGCATGGCCGGGCTCACCGACGCCCTCGCCGCCCGCCTGACCACCCGGCGGGTGCAGGTCGAGCTCGGCACCCGCGTGCGCGACCTCGAGGTCCGCGACGGCCGGGTGCGCGGTGTCCGCACCGACGCCGGCGACCTGGACGCCGACGTCGTCGTGGTGGCTGTCGACCCGCGCCAGCTCCCGGCGCTCGCCTCCCACGTGCGCCGGACCAACCCGGTGATCCCGCCGGTGGTGGCCCACGTCGGCCTGGCCGGCGAGGTGCCCGACCTCCCCCGCGAGACGGTCTTCCACGGCGACCCGACCCTGGTGGTGCGCACGGGCGGCGTCGCGCCCGCCGGCCACCACGCCTGGACGCTGCTCGCGCGCGGCCGGATCAGCGAGGACCCGGTGACGGCGCTGGCGCGGCTCGGCGTCCGCGTGCGGGACCAGGTGGTCGTGCAGGTCGACCGCTCACCCCTGGAGCAGGTGCGCACCTACGGCGGCTCGCCGTACGGCGTGCTGTGGGAGGGCCGCGGCACCGTCGCCCACCGCCTCGGACCTCGTACGCCGGTCGCCGGGACCTATCTCGCCGGGGCCAGCGCCAACCCCGGGGCCGGCATCGCCGCCGTGGGTCTCTCGGCCTCGCTCGTCGCGCAGGCGGTCGGCCCGGCGTCCTGAGGGCGACCGGTCAGGCGCTGAGCGACAGCGCCGACCAGATCTCGCGGGTCGCCTTGGAGCGGTTGAGCGTGTAGAAGTGCAGGCCCGGCGACCCCTCGGCGAGGAGGTCGTCGCACAGCTCGGTGGCGATCGCGATGCCCTCGGACCGCACGGCCGCGGGGTCGTCGGCGAGCGGCTCGATGCGGGACCGGACCTCCTCGGGGATGTCGCGCCCGGAGAGCTCCACCATCTTGGTCATCGAGGTGATGCCCAGGATCGGCATGATGCCGGGGACGATCGGGATCGTGACCCCGGCGGCCCCGGCGCGCTCGACCAGCCCGAGGTAGTCCGAGGCGCGCAGCACCATCTCGGTGACGGCGAACTCCGCGCCCGCGTCCTGCTTGGCGCGCAGCACCGCGACGTCGTCGTCGAGCGTCGCCGCGTCGCGGTGGCCCTCGGGGAAGGCGGCGACGCCGACGCACAGGTCGCTGCTGCGCCGCACCAGCTCGACCAGCTCGTTGGCGTAGTCGACCCCGCCGGGCGTGGGCTCGAACGCCGTCCCCGGGCCACCGGGCGGGTCGCCGCGCAGCGCCAGGACGTTGCCGACACCGGACCCGCGGAGCGCCGCGAGGATGTCGAGCAGCTCGGCGGTGGTGTGGCCGACGCAGGTGAGGTGGGCCATCGGGAGCAGCGAGGTCTCCTGCGCGATCCGCGCCGTGATGGCCAGGGTGCGGTCGCGGGTGGTGCCGCCCGCGCCGTACGTCACGGAGACGAAGGAGGGCTGCAGGGGCTCCAGCTCGCTGATCGAGCGCCACAGGACGTCCTCGCCCGCCTCGTCCTTGGGCGGGAAGAACTCGAAGGAGAACGAGCGCTGTCCGCTCCCGAGCAGGTCGCCGATGCGCGCAGGGGTCCCGGACATGCTGCGAGGATACGGGGCTAGGCTCACCCGGTGACCGTGCCGCACGCAGCGTGGGACACCGCCGGTTTCCGGACCTCGGTCGAGTCCACGCTCCTCGACTTCGTCGACGCGCAGGCCGCCTGGCTGGCCGAGCTGGGGCCCGACGCCGACCGGCTCGTCGCCCACGCCCGCACCAGCGTCACCGGCGGCAAGCGGCTGCGCGCCGCCTTCTGCTGGTGGGGCCACCACGCGATCGACGACGCCCCCCTCGACGACGCGGCGCAGACCGCGCTGCTGCGGGCATGCGGTGCGCTGGAGCTGCTGCACGCCAGCGCTCTGGTGCACGACGACCTCATGGACGCCTCCGACACCCGGCGCGGCCACCCCTCGACCCACCGCGCGTTCGAGCGGCTGCACCGCGAGCAGGGGTGGCGCGGCGGCGCCGTGGAGTACGGCGCGTCGGCGGCCATCCTGCTCGGCGACCTGCTGCTCAGCTGGTCCGACGAGCTGCTGCGCACCTCAGGGCTGCCGGCCGAGCGCGTGCTGGAGGCGCTGCGCTTCCTCGACCTCACCCGCAGCGAGGTGGTGACGGGCCAGTTCCTCGACGTCTCCGCGCAGGCCCGCGGCACCGCCGACGTGGACACCGCGATGACGGTCCTGCGCTACAAGTCGGCGAAGTACAGCATCGAGCGGCCGCTGCACGTGGGCGCGGCGCTCGGCGGCGCGACGGCGGCCCAGGTCTCCGACCTGACCCGCTTCGGGCTCCCGCTCGGCGAGGCCTTCCAGCTGCGCGACGACGTGCTCGGCGTCTTCGGCGACCCGGCCGCGACCGGCAAGCCCGCGGGCGACGACCTGGTCGAGGGCAAGCGCACCGTGCTGGTCGCCCTCGCCCTCGACGCCCTCCCGCCGGAGCAGGGCCGACGTCTCGACGCCGCGCTCGGCACGCCGCTGGATCCCGACCAGGTGGCCGAGCTGCGCGACCTGATCAGCGCGAGCGGGGCGCTCGCGCAGCTGGAGCAGGTCATCGAGCACCTGACCGGCACGGCGCTCGGCGCCCTGGAGCGCGCCGAGGTCACCGACAGCGCCCGCACCGCCCTCGCCGGGCTGGCCGAGCAGGCCACGCAGCGCACGGTCTGAGCCCGGGCCCCAGGAGGCGGGCCGTCAGGACAGGGCCATCAGGACAGGGCCATCGCCTGGGCGCGGCGCTTGACCTCCGAGCCGCGGTTCTCGCGCAGCGCGTCGATGGGACGGCCCGGCAGGGTGTCGTCCTCGGTGAAGAGCCAGGTCAGGATCTCGAGGTCGTCGTAGTGGCCGTCGTGCAGCAGCGTCAGCAGCCCGGGAACGCCCTTGACGATCTCGCCGTCCATGACCAGCGCGGCGGGGACCTGCTGGCCGGCCTTCGGGCGCGGCACGGCGGCGGCGAGCTGGTGCTCACGGATCCAGGTGCGCACCCGGCTGACCGTCACGCCGAGCGCCTCGGCGGTCTGCTTCCAGTCCCACCACTCGCCCACGAGGGCGTCGAGGTCGGCCGGCGGGGCGTCGGCGGTGTCGTCGTCACTCACCGGCCCATGCTCCCACCCGATCGCCGGAGCGGCGTACTCGGCCGTAGATCCTGCTGCTGCGCCGGAGCCGTGGTCCCGGCGCGGCGCCGGTTTCCCAGGCGACCTTGGGAAACCGAGCCCCCCACCCGCGACTCCACGCCGACGGGGCGCACGGTCCCGGGCCGGGGCCCCCGCGCACCGTAAAGTGGCTGGTCAGTCGGGCTCTCTTCCCCACCCGCGCCGGAGGACACCGTGGACCGCACCCGTGACGCCCTGACCGGGCGCGTCCTGGACGGGCGCTACCGCCTCGGCGCCAGGATCGCCCGCGGCGGCATGGCCACCGTCCACGAGGCCGTCGACCTGCGGCTGGACCGGCCGGTCGCGGTCAAGGTGATGCACGAGGGACTGGCCGCCGACGACGAGTTCGTGCGCCGCTTCCAGCGCGAGGCCCGCTCCGCCGCCCGCCTCTCCGACCCCCACGTCACCGCCGTCTTCGACACCGGCGACGACGACGGCACGCTGTTCCTCGTCATGGAGCTGGTGCCCGGGCGCACGCTGCGCGACCTGATCCGCTCCGAGGCGCCCGTCCAGCCGGCCCGGGCGCTCGCGCTCGTCGAGCCGGTCCTCTCCGCGCTCGCCGCCGCCCACCGGGCCGGCATCGTCCACCGCGACGTCAAGCCCGAGAACGTGCTGCTCGCCGACGACGGCCGCGTCAAGGTCGCCGACTTCGGGCTGTCGCGGGCCGTCAACGCCGAGACCCAGCACTCCGCGACCGGCGGGGTGCTCATCGGCACCGTCTCCTACCTCGCGCCCGAGCTCGTTGTCGACGGCACCGCCGACGCACGCACCGACGTGTACGCCGCCGGCGTGGTGCTGTTCGAGCTGCTCACCGGGAGCAAGCCGCACCAGGCCGAGAACCCGATCCAGGTCGCCTACAAGCACGTCCACGAGGACGTCCCGCCCCCGTCGAGCCGGGTCCCAGGGCTGCCGGCCTACCTCGACGCCCTCGTCGCGCGGGCCACCTCGCGCGAGCCGGCGCTGCGGCCCGCGGACGCCCAGGTCCTCCTCCAGCAGGTACGCCGGGTCCGGCTGGCCCTCGACCAGGGGGTGCTCGAGGACGACGAGCTGACCACCGACCTCGCCCCCGTCGCCCTGGCCCGCTCGGCCGGCGGCGTGGTCGAGGAGCTCGACGCCGCGACCACCGACGAGATCCCCGACATCCTCGCCCCCGCCGAGGCGGCCCGCGCCGCCCGGAGCGACCTGACCGACCGGGCCGACCTGACCGACTCGGCCGACGACCACGAGCACACCCGCACCGTCCGGCGCGACGACCTCGGGGTCGACACCGTCTACGACCAGGAGCAGGACCGGTCCCCCGACGGGTCGGGTGGACGCGGCGCCCTGCTGGCCCCGCCCCGGCCGCCCCAGCAGCGCCGCGGCGACGACGGGGTCCCGGGCTGGGGGAGCGAGCGGCTGGTCGGCGGCCCGGGTGGCGACGGCCGCGACGAGGACCACGACGACGAGTGGCCGCACGAGCGTCGCCACCGTCGCGGACGCGGCCCCGTCGCGCTGCTGCTCGTGCTGCTCCTGGCCGCCGGTGCCGCCGGCGCCGGCTGGTGGTTCGGCGTCGGTCGCTACACCGACGCCCCGGCGGTGCTCGGGCTCTCGCAGGCGGCCGCCGAGTCGCGCCTCGAGGCGGCCGGCCTCGACCTGCGGGTCGGCGACCCGGCGTACAGCGAGACCGTGCCGCGCGGCCGGATCGTCGCCACCGACCCCGAACCGGGCGGCCGCGTCCTCCAGGACGGCACCGTCGTGGCCGTGCTCTCCCGCGGGCCCGAGCGCCACGACGTCCCCGCGGTCGCCGGCCGCACCCTCGACGCCGCCCAGCAGGCCCTGCTCGACGCGCGGCTCGGGTTCGGCGAGGCCGTCGAGCGCTTCTCCCCCGAGGTCCCCAAGGGCCAGGTCGTCACCAGCGACCCCGTCGCCGGTACCGCGCTGCGCCGCGACGCGGCCGTCGACCTCGTGGTCAGCAAGGGCCCCCGGCCGATCACGGTGCGCGACTGGACCGGCGAGGACGCCGACGAGGCGCAGGCGGCGCTGGAGAAGCGCGGCTTCGAGGTCGAGGTGAGCGAGGAGAACAGCGACAGCGTCGACGCCGAGACCGTGATCGGCCAGTCCCCCGACTCCGGCACCGCCTTCAAGGGCGACACCGTCGAGCTCACCGTGAGCAAGGGACCGGTCCTCGTGGAGGTCCCCGACGTGGTGCGCATGGGCGTCGCGGCGGCCACCGCCCGGCTCGAGGCGGCCGGCTTCGACGTCGAGGTGGAGGAGTCCAGCCTCTACATTGGGGTGCAGTACGTCGTGGCGACCGACCCCGGCGCCGGCGGCCGGGCACCCCGCGGCAGCACCGTCACGCTGAGCATCGTCTGACCCCTTCGTCCGGTAGGTCCGGCGACGAGGTCACGATCCGGACTCAGCGGTCCGCATCCTGATAACGATGTCCGTCATGCGGACGTGAGCGTCCTACGCTCGCCGCATGGTCGTGGTGATGTCGCCGGAGGCCACCGAGGAGCAGATCGCGCGGGTCACGTCCCGCGTCGAGGGGACCGGTGGTCGCGCGTTCGTGAGCCGCGGCGTCGTACGCACGATCATCGGGCTGGTCGGCGACATCGAGTCCTTCCACGGCCTCAACCTGCGCAGCATGCCCGGCGTCGAGGCGGTCCACCGCATCTCCGACCCCTACAAGCTCGTCAGTCGTCAGCACCACCCCGACCGCTCGACGGTCCACGTCGGCGAGCCCGGCGCCCAGGTCGCGATCGGCCCCGACACCTTCACCCTCATCGCCGGCCCCTGCGCCGTGGAGTCGGCCCAGCAGACCCTCGAGGCGGCCGAGATGGCACGTGCCGCGGGAGCCCGGCTGCTGCGCGGCGGAGCCTTCAAGTCGCGGACGTCGCCGTACTCCTTCCAGGGCCTCGGCCCCCAGGGCCTGGAGATCCTCGCCGACATCGGTCGCGCCACCGGGCTGCCGGTCGTCACCGAGGTGGTCGACGCCCGCGACGTCGCCCTGGTGGCCGAGCACGCGCACATGCTGCAGGTCGGCGCGCGCAACATGGCCAACTTCGGGCTGCTCCAGGCCGTCGGCGACGCGGGCCGACCGGTGCTGCTCAAGCGGGGCATGAACTCCACCGTCGAGGAGTGGCTGATGGCCGCGGAGTACGTCGCCCAGCGCGGCAACCTCGACATCGTGCTGTGCGAGCGCGGCATCCGCACCTTCGAGCCCGCCACCCGCAACACCCTCGACATCTCCGCGGTCCCGGTCGTGCAGGCGTCCAGCCACCTGCCGGTCATCGTCGACCCCTCGCACGCCGGCGGTCGCCGCGACCTCGTCGTCCCCCTCTCGCGCGCCGCGATCGCGGTCGGCGCCGACGGCCTGCTCGTCGACGTCCACCCCGACCCGGAGAACGCCCTGTGCGACGGCCCGCAGGCGCTGGTCGGCGCCGACCTGCGCGAGCTGGCCTCCGCCGTACGCCGCCTGACGCCGGTCGTCGGGCGTCGGGCCTAGGCCCCCCGACCGTCAGCCGACGAGCCGGGAGAGCACCGTCGCGGCCCGCTCGACCTCGTCGCGGTTGACGTCGAGGTGGGTGAGCAGCCGCACCCGGGTGGGGCCGACGGCGCCGATCAGGACGCCCTCCTCCCGGGCCGCCGCGACGACGGCCGCGGCGTCGGGCGCCTCGACGACCACGATGTTGGTCTCCGTCAGGGCGGGGTCCTGACCGCACGCCTCGGCGAGCAGCCGGGCGTGCTCGTGGTCGTCGGCGAGCCGGTCGAGGTGGTGGTCGAGCGCGTGCAGCCCGGCGGCGGCGAGCACGCCGACCTGGCGCATCCCCCCGCCCATCCGCTTGCGGCGCACCCGGGCCACCTCGATCGCCTCGGTCGTGCCGAGGACCAGCGAGCCGATCGGGGCCCCGAGCCCCTTGGACAGGCACACCGCCATGGCGTCGGCGACCGCGCCGTACTCCCGCAGCGGGGTGCCGGTCGCGACGTGGGCGTTCCAGATGCGGGCGCCGTCGACGTGGACGCCCACCCCCACCTCGTCGGCCCAGCCGCGCAGCTCCTGCAGGTCGGCCAGCGGCAGCACGGTGCCGCCGGCGAAGTTGTGGGTGTTCTCCACCGCGATCGCGGTGGTGCGCACGAAGAACGGACCCATGTCGGGGGCGTACATCGACTTCACCGTCGGCAGGTCGAGCTGGCCGCGCTCCTCGACCCAGGTGCGGCTGGTGATGCCGAGCAGCGCACCGTGGGCACCGAGCTCCGCGCGCAGGATGTGCGAGCGCGACTCGCACAGCACCTCCTCGCCCGGGCCGACGAGGGCGGCCACCGCGAGCACGTTGGCCATCGAGCCGGTCGGGGTGAACAGCGCCGCCTCGAAGCCGAACAGGTCGGCGACCCGCTCCTGCAGCTGCTGGACCGTGGGGTCCTCGTCGTAGACGTCGTCGCCGACCTCGGCCTCGGCCATCGCGCGCCGCATGGCCGGGGTGGGGCGGGTGACGGTGTCCGAGCGCAGGTCGATCATGCGATCGAGCCTAGGAGCGGCCACCCGCCGGGACGGGCACGGGGGTCAGGCGAGCAGGTCGGGCACCACCCACTCCTCCCCCAGCACGTGGTGGGAGAGGAAGGCGAAGACCGTGGCGTACCAGAGCTGCGCGTGGTTGGGGGTGAGCACCCAGTGGTTCTCGTCGGGGAACAGCAGGAACTTGTGCGGCATCGAGCCGTCCTCGGCCTCGGCGTGCGCGGCCAGGTCGGCCCACAGCCGCAGCCCCTCCCCGATCGGCACCCGGTAGTCCTTGTCGCCGTGGATCACCAGCACCGGGGTGACGATGTCCTGGACGAAGCGGTGCGGTGAGTTCTCGGCCGCCATCTCGGGCGTCATCTCGCGCGACCAGTACCACGGGGCGTCGGTGGTCGGCCCGAACTGGTCGAGCGCCCACAGGCTGGCGTGGGTGACGATCGCGTCGAAGCGGTCGGTGTGCCCGGCCACCCAGTTGGCCATGTAGCCACCGAAGGAGCCGCCCATCGCCGCGGTGCGGGTCTCGTCGACGTCGTCGCGCGCGACGGCGGCGTCGGTGGCCGCCATCAGGTCGGTGTACGGCGCCCCGCCCCACGCGCCCCAGCCCCGGGCGATGAAGTCGAGCCCGTAGCCGGTCGACAGGGCCGGATCGGGCAGCAGCACGGCGTAGCCGCGCGACACGGCGAGCCACGGGTTCCAGCGCCAGGACCAGGCGTTCCACGAGCCCAGCGGGCCGCCGTGGATCCACAGCAGCAGCGGGGCAGGGGCGTCGGCCGACGCGCCGTGGGGCAGGCACAGCCACGACCGCACCCGGGTGCCGTCGGCGGCGGTGGCCTCGACGTCGACC
This sequence comes from Nocardioides aurantiacus, assembly GCF_003752505.1. Classification (NCBI taxonomy): domain Bacteria; kingdom Bacillati; phylum Actinomycetota; class Actinomycetes; order Propionibacteriales; family Nocardioidaceae; genus Nocardioides; species Nocardioides aurantiacus. Next base: position 2,985,869 of record NZ_RKHO01000001.1, read on the forward strand.
AGCGTGCCGGGCAGCGCCGGCGGCTCGGCCGGCCCTCGCAGCGGCACGGAGTCCTGGTCGGGGGTGGTGGCGTCGAGGCGGACCGGGCGGGCGGGCTCGGCGTAGGAGGTGCGCAGGGCGTAGACCACGCGGCCGTCGGGGCCGACCTGCACGTCGGAGTAGGCGAAGTCGTCGTGGGTCAGCCGGGTGAACACGCCGGTCGCCACCTCGCAGCGGAACACCGGCGAGCGGCCGTCCTCGTCGGCGTGGAGCAGCAGCGCCGAGCCGTCGGGCGTCCAGCGCAGCTCGCCCGCGGGCCAGTGGTCCCAGTCGCCGCTGAGGTCGCGCAGCTCGCCGCTGGCGAGGTCGACCACGGCGAGGCGGACGTCGCCCGGGTCGTGGGGGGTGGAGCGGCGCTCGGTGGTCACGGCCAGCGTGGCCCCGTCGGGGCTGAAGGACGGGGAGCCGAACTCGACCTCGGGGTCGTCCAGGAGCAGCCGTCGCTCGCCCGTCGCGACGTCGACCAGCGCCATCGCCGAGCGCAGCCCGCCCCGCTCGCGCACGGCCCAGGTCGCGGCGACGGTCGTGCCGTCGGGGCTCACGTCGTGGGCCTCGGAGTAGAAGCTCTCCAGGCCGCGGCCGGCACCCGGCGTCAGGTCGCGCAGCTCGACCCGGTCCTCGCCCCCGGGGAGGGTGCCCGCGAAGAGCCGGGGGTGGTCGGGGCCGAGGTCGTGGTCCCAGAAGCGGACCCCGGCGCCCTCGTGCAGGATCGCCGAGACCTTGCCGTCCTTGCGCGCCTTGCGGGTGCGCGCCTCGGACTCCTCGTCGGTCGAGGAGGGGAAGGTGGCCGAGGACAGCACCAGGGTGCCGGCGTCGCGCGCGACCCGGACGTCGCCCACGCCTCCCGGGCGGGAGGCGACGACCCGGGCCTCGCCGCCACCGGCGGGCAGCTGCCACAGCAGCGCCTGCTCCTCGTCGTCCTCCGCGGAGGGGTCGGGGCGCGCCGAGGTGAACAGCACCGAGCCGTCGGCGGCGAAGGTCGCACCGCCCTCGCCCTTGGCGCTGCGGGTCAGCCGGCGCGCCGGCTGCTCGCCGGCCGGGTCGACCTCCCACAGCGCGCTGACCCAGCGGGCACCCGCCGGGTCGAGGGTCTGCACCGAGGTGACCAGTCGGGTGCCGTCGGGAGACAGCGCCAGCCCGCCGACGCGCGGCAGGGCGACGTAGGCCGCGAGGTCGTGCAGCGGGTCGGCGGAGACGGCGTCGGGGCCGTCGGGGGCGCTGGTGGGGTCCGGGTCGCTCACCCGTCACACCCTGCCACGCGCCTCCGACAGCCCCGGTCCGTCGTACCGGTGGGTCGACCCTAGGCGGCGGTGAAGCCGGCCGTCCGCGGGCTCTCGGGCTCGCCCGCCGCCGCGTCCTCGAGCGCCAGCGCCAGGATCTCGGCCACGTCGGCCACGGGCCGCACGTCGAGCGCCTCCAGCACCTCGGCGGGCACGTCGTCGAGGTCGGGCTCGTTGCGCGCCGGGATGAAGACCGTCGTCGCCCCGGCCCGCTGCGCGGCGAGCAGCTTCTGCTTCACCCCGCCGATCGGCAGCACCCGCCCGTTGAGGGTCACCTCACCGGTCATGGCCACGTCGTGGCGCACCGGGCGACCGGTCGCCAGCGAGGCCAGCGCGGTCACCATGGTCACGCCCGCGGACGGACCGTCCTTGGGCACCGCCCCGGCGGGCACGTGGAGGTGCAGGCTGCGGTCGAGCGCCGTCGCGTCCACGCCGTGCTCGGCGCCGTGCGCGCGGAGGTAGGACAGCGCGATCTGCGCCGACTCCTTCATCACCTCGCCGAGCTGGCCGGTCAGGTGCAGCCCGCGCTCACCGGGCATCGACGTCGCCTCGATGAAGAGCACGTCGCCGCCGGTGCCGGTCACGGCCAGCCCGGTCGCGACACCCGGCACGGCGGTGCGCTCGGCCGTCTCGGGCGTGAACCGCGGCCGACCGAGGTAGTCGCGCAGCGTGCTCGCGTCCACCGTCAGCGGGGCCGCCTCGCCCGAGGCCAGCCGGGTCGCGGCCTTGCGCAGCACCCGGGCCAGGGCCCGCTCGAGCTGGCGCACCCCCGCCTCCCGGGTGTACGACGCGGCGACCGATCGCAGCGCCTCGTCCTCGACGACCACCTCGGCCTCGTCGAGCGCGGCCCGCTCCAGCTGCCGGGGCAGCAGGTGGGTGCGCGCGATCGAGACCTTGTCGTCCTCGGTGTAGCCGTCGAGGGTGACGACCTCCATCCGGTCCAGCAGCGCGTCGGGGATGGACTCGACGACGTTGGCGGTGGCCAGGAAGACCACGTCGGACAGGTCGAGGTCGACCTCGAGGTAGTGGTCGCGGAAGGTGTGGTTCTGCGCCGGGTCGAGCACCTCGAGCAGCGCCGCCGCGGGGTCGCCGCGGTAGTCCGAGCCGACCTTGTCGATCTCGTCGAGCAGCACGACGGGGTTCATCGAGCCGGCCTCGGAGATGGCCCGCACCAGGCGGCCGGGCAGCGCCCCGACGTAGGTCCGGCGGTGGCCGCGGATCTCGGCCTCGTCGCGGACGCCGCCCAGCGCCACCCGCACGAACTTCCGGCCGAGCGCGTGCGCGACCGACTCGCCCAGGGAGGTCTTGCCGACGCCGGGAGGACCGACGAGGGCCAGGACCGCGCCGGAGCCACGCCCCCCGACGACCTGCAGGCCGCGCTCGGCGCGGCGGGCACGCACGGCGAGGTACTCGGTGATCCGGTCCTTGACGTCGTCGAGGCCGTGGTGGTCCGCGTCGAGCACGGCGCGGGCGGCGGCGACGTCGGTGGTGTCCTCGGTGCGCACCGACCACGGCAGCTCCAGGACGGTGTCGAGCCAGGTGCGGATCCAGCCGGCCTCGGGGGCCTGGTCACTGGCCCGCTCGAGCTTGCCCACCTCGCGCAGCGCGGCGTCGCGCACGTCGTCGGGCAGGTCGGCGGCCTCGACCCGGGCGCGGTAGTCCTCGGTGCCGTCGGGCTCGCCCTCGCCCAGCTCCTTGCGGATCGCGGCGAGCTGCTCGCGGAGCAGGAACTCGCGCTGCCGCTTGTCCATGCCCTCGCGGACGTCCTCGCTGATCTTCTCGGTCACCTCGAGCTCGGCGAAGTGCTCGCGGGCCCACGCCAGGACGCGGGTCAGCCGCTCCTCGACACCCGCGGTCTCGAGCAGCTCGCGCTTCTGCTCGTTGGAGAGGTACGGCGCCCAGCCGGCGAGGTCGGCGAGGTCGGAGGGGTCGGTGATCCGCTGCACGTTGTCGATGACCTGCCAGGCGTTGCGCCGCTGCAGGATGGCGATGACGACCTTGCGGTAGTCCTCGGCCAGCTCGTGGGCCCGCGAGGACGGCTCGTCGGTCTCGACCGGCTCGGCCTCGACCCACAGCGCCGCACCGGGACCGGGCACGCCCGAGCCGATCCGGGCGCGGGCACCGGCGCGCAGCACGGCGACGGGGGCGCCGCCGGGGAGGCGGCCGATCTGCTCGACGGTCGCCACCACGCCGTACGTCGGGTAGCGGTCGGCGAGCCGCGGCGCGAGGAGCAGCGTCGCCCCGGGGTCCGCACCGCTGTCGTCGTCGGCCGCGGCCCGCGCGGCGTCGACCACGGGGCGGGTGTCGGCGTCGAGCTCGACCGGGACGACCATCCCGGGCAGCACCACGGTGTCGGGCAGGGAGAGGAGCGGGAGGGTCTGCACGTCGGTCATGGGGGTCTCCGATTCTTGAGTCTGTCCGGCTCAACCTCGGGTCGGGCGCACCGCTTCCCCCACGACGTCCGCCCACAGCGAACGCCTCCGCGACCGGGCACTCCTGCTCGGTCCCAGCACACCGACCGGGCGGCTCTGCGCAGCACCACGACGCCGACCGGGCAGGTGCGTGCAGGGTGGCGTCCGTAACGTCCGGCCCTCCCCCGCGTTGCACCTGGGGACCCCGATCCCTGGAGCTCCCGTGCGCCGCCACCTCACCGCCCTGTCCCTCGGCCTCGCCGCCGCCGTCACGACCGGCCTGGTCACGACCGCGCCCGCCTCGACGGCGACGACCGGATCCACGCCGACCGACCCGTTGTACGTCGCGCTGGGCGACTCCTACAGCGCCGCCTCCGGCGTGCTCCCGGTCAGCCCGACCGCGCCGCCGCAGTGCCTGCGCTCGACCCGCAACTACCCCCAGGTGATCGCCGCGACGACCGCGACCCCGGTGCGCGACGTGACCTGCGGCGCCGCCGAGACCAAGGACTTCCGCGAGTCGCAGGGCCCCGGCATCGCGCCTCAGCTCGACGCGGTGAGCAGCAGCACCGAGCTGGTCACGATGACCATCGGCGGCAACGACAGCGGCGTCTTCATCGGCGCCATCACCAGGTGCGGCACCGCCGGGGCGAGCACCGCCGGTCGCGGCAGCCCGTGCCGGGACCGCTACGGCAGCTCCTTCGAGGACACCATCCGCACCACGACCTACCCCGCGCTCGTCCGGGCGCTCCAGGACGTCCGCGCCAAGGCGCCCGACGCCCGCGTCGCGATCCTGGGCTACCCGTGGATCGTGCCGAGCAGCGGCCGCTGCTTCCCGCAGCTGCCGATCGCCGACGGCGACGTGCCCTACCTGCGCAGCCTGCAGGCCACGCTCAACGACGCGGTCGCCCGCGCCGCGGCGGCGACCGGAGCGACGTACGTCGACCTGGGCGGCGTCTCCGAGGGCCACGACGCCTGCCAGCCGATCGGCACCCGCTGGGTCGAGCCGGTCGTCGGCACCACCAACCCCGTGATCGTGCACCCCAACGCGCTCGGTGAGCGCCGGATGGCCGAGCAGACGATCTCCGTGCTCGGCCTCGGCTGAGCACAGTCGCCCGGTCGGCGGCTCCCGGGTTAGCAGAAGCGCCCGGTCGGCGGCTCCTGGCTCAGCAGAAGTGCCCGGTCGCGGTCAGACGTTGCCGATGACCTGGGTCAGGGTGATGCGCAGCGCGACGCGGGCGGGGTTCTCGCGGGGCTGGCGGTAGCGCTCGGCGTAGCGACGCACCGCCTCCGCGACCGAGTCCGGGTCGTCGAGCACCTCGGCGGTCCCCTCGAGGGTCGACCAGCGACGGCCGTCGACCTGGCAGACCGCGACCCGGGGGTCCAGACCGGCGCGGAGGTTGACGACCTTCTGGGAGCTGCCCGAGGTGATCCCCCAGGCGAAGCCGCCGGTGCCACCGGCGTCGGGGTCGACGGCGATGCCCATCGGCACGACGTGCGGGGAGCCGTCACGTCGCAGCGTGGTCACGGTGCACAGGTGGCGCTCGCGCCAGAACTCGAGGTGGTCGCCCACCAGGGCGTGGGTGCGGGGCACGGACCCACCCTGGCACAGCGAACGTGGAGAACCACCCGCGCGGGCGGCGGGGAGCCGCGACCATGGACCCCACGACCGGCACGTTCCTCGGGGGGACCATGACCACGACCGCACCGACCCCACCCACGACCGGCTCCGCAGCGGAGCCGGCACCCTCCGGGTTGCGCGACCCCGTGCTGGACCTGGTGGCGCTGCTGCTGGTGGCGGCCGCGATCGCCTGGGACCTGCTCTCGCTCTCCGAGGTCGGCCCGGCCACGCTGGTCGCCGGCGCGCTGGTGCTCGCCGCCGTCGGGTCGGTGCACGTGGCCGCGGTGGTGACGACCACGCCCCGGGCCGGCGTGCTGCTCGTCGTGCGGCTGCTCCTCGTCCTGGGGGCGGTGCTCGTCCTGCTGCCCGCCGTGCGCTCGCAGCCCGAGCTCACCGAACTCCAGGTGCCCTACCGGCCGGCCGCCGCCACGCTCGGCCTGCTCCTGGCGGCGGCCGTCGCGGCCCTGCTCCCCCGCCGGCCCGACCGGACGCCCGGGGCGGTCCTCTGGCGCCGGTACGCCGCGACGGCGCTCGTCGTGGTCGGTCTGCTCGACCCGGCGACCGAGGTGGTCCGGGAGGTGCGGCTCTCGCCGACCACCCTGCCGGCGGGGCTCGGGCTGGGGCCGATGTCGGTCTACCTGCTGAGCGCCCTCGTCGTCCCGACGCTCGCCGCCGGCCTTCTCGTGCTGGGTCGCCCGGGCGCCGGCGCGGTGCTCGGGTGCGCCTCGCTCGCAGGCCTGCTCGTCCTCGTGCTGCTCGGCACCGTCACCTCCGGCGACTGGTACGCCCAGGAGGCCAGCCCGCTGTCGTGGGTCGTCGCGACCTCGCTGCTGCTGCTCGCGGGCGGGATCGCCGTCGGCAGCGACCCGGAGCCACCGCCGAGCGGGAGGTACGCCGACCCGGCTCTCACCGCCGGGCTGGTGCTCCTCACCGTTCCTGCCGTGGGGCTGCTGCTCGCGCTGCTGGCCCTGGCCGGACGTCGGCTGACCCTCGACCCGGCGTACGCCGAGCAGCTGCGTCCCGACGTGCTGGGACTTGCGGGCGTGCTCGTGCGTCTGGTGATCGCCGCCGGAGTGCTCGCGCTGCTCCACCACGGCGGTCGCGGCACCCGGGTCGCCGCCGGCGCGATCGCGGGCACCGTCGCGCTGCTGACGCTGGTCTGGCTCGGCGTCGCCCACGCCGTGGTCGGCACCGTCGTCACCCCGTGGAGCCTGGCCGCGGTGCTCGCCCCGCCGACGGCGGTCGCCCTGCTGGCGCTCAGGCCTTCCGGAGCATCTCCGCGACCAGGAACGACAGCTCGAGGCTCTGCACCCGGTTGAGGCGCGGGTCGCACACCGACTCGTAGCGCCCGGCGAGGTCGGCCTCGCTGAGCTCCTCGCCGCCGCCGACGCACTCGGTGACGTCGTCACCGGTCAGCTCGACGTGGAGACCACCGGGCCAGGTGCCGACGGCGCGGTGCACGTCGAAGAAGCCCTGGACCTCCTCGATGACGTCGTCGAAGCGACGCGTCTTGTAGCCCGAGGACGCCTCGAAGGTGTTGCCGTGCATCGGGTCGCAGACCCAGGCGGCCTCGACGCCGGCGGCGTGGACCTTCTCCAGCAGCGGCGGCAGGTGGTCGCGGATCTTGCCCGCGCCCATCCGGGTGATGAAGGTCAACCGGCCCGGCTCGTTGGTCGGGTTGAGCTTGGCGGCGAGCGCGATGGCGTCGTCGGAGCTGGTGGTGGGGCCGAGCTTGACGCCGATCGGGTTGGCGATCCGGCTCATCAGCTCCACGTGGGCGCCGTCGAGCTGGCGGGTGCGCTCGCCGATCCAGACGAAGTGGCTGGAGACGTCGTAGGGCAGCTGGGTGCGGCTGTCGGTGCGGGTCAGCGCGTGCTCGTACTCCAGCACTAGCGCCTCGTGGCTGGAGTGGAAGTCGACCCGGCGCAGCTCGTCGACGTCGACGCCGATGGCCTCCATGAACGACATCGCCTTGTCGATCTCGGCGGCCAGCTGCTCGTAGCGGCGGCCCACCTCCGAGCCCAGCACGAAGTCGGTGTTCCAGGTGTGGACCTGGCGCAGGTCGGCGTAGCCACCGGTCACGAAGGCGCGGACCAGGTTGAGCGTGGCGGCGGAGGCGTTGTAGACGTCCACGAGCCGGCTCGGGTCGGGCACCCGGGACTCGGGGGTGAAGTCGAAGCCGTTGACGGCGTCGCCGCGGTAGGCGGGCAGCGTCACGTCGCCCCGGGTCTCGAGGTCCGAGGAGCGCGGCTTGGCGTACTGCCCGGCGAGCCGGCCGAGCTTGACCACCGGGACCGAGGCGGCGTACGTCAGCACGACGGCCATCTGGAGCAGCACCCGCAGCTTGTTGCGGGTGTTGTCGGCGGTGACGCCGGCGAAGGTCTCGGCGCAGTCGCCGCCCTGCAGCAGGAACGCCTCGCCGCGCGCGACGGCGGCGAGCTTGGCCTTCAGCTCGTCGCACTCACCGGCGAAGACCAGCGGCGGCATCTGGCGCAGCCGGGTGACGGCGGCGTCGACGGCAGCGCGGTCGGGGTAGCTCGGCTGCTGGGCGGGGGCGAGGGCGTGCAGCTCGGCCAGGGACGGGACAGACGGGACGGACACCGCTCCAGGGTACGGCGCTCCCGGCGACCCGCCGAAACGCGACCCCGCGGTGGACTCCCGGCCGGCGCGGGCCGGGAGCCCTGTCACTCCCCCAGGTGCTCGACGTCGCGGAAGCGACCGCCCTCGGGCTTGTGCACGAACATCGTGACGACCCAGAGGACCACGCCGATGAGCATGAGCACCGCGGCGATCTGGTAGACCAGCGCGCCCCGGTCGACCCACGGGCCGACCAGGAAGGCGCACAGCACGGCCGCCACCGCGGGGGTGAACCCCGGGGAGCGGAACCCGCCCTCGTGGGAGTGGTCGCGACGCAGCACCAGGCAGGCGACGTTGACGATGAGGAAGACCACGAGCAGCAGCAGCGAGGTCACGCTGGCGAGGTTGAGCACGACCTCGTCCTCGGCACGGCTCGAGACGTAGACGATCAGGGCGAGCGCGAGGACCGTGGAGAAGGCGATGCCGACGTACGGCGCGTGCGACGTGCGCGAGACCTTGCCCAGCACCCGGGGCAGCACGTCCTGGTTGGCCAGGCCGTAGAGCAGCCGGCTGGCCATCAGCATGTTGATCAGCGCGGTGTTGGCGACGGCGAACACGGCCAGGAACGGGAAGACCCGGTCGATCGGGAAGTCCGGGGCACCGACGCGGACCACCTCGAGGAGCGCACGGCCCTCGGACGCGTCGGCGATCTGCTCGGAGGTGAGCACGGAGACGACCGAGACCGCCACGAGCATGTAGATGATCACCGCGATGCCGAGGCCGGTGAGCAGCGCGCGGGGGAAGATGCGGGCGGGGTCCTTGGTCTCCTCGACCATGTTGACCGAGTCCTCGAAGCCCACCATGGCGAAGAACGCGATCGAGGTGGCCGCCGTGACGGCGAGGAACAGGCCCTTGTCGCCGGAGTCCTCGAAGGTGACCACGCGGCTGAAGTCGACGTTGCCCTGGGACATCGCGAAGAACCCGACGCCGATGACGATCGCGAGGGCGGTGACCTCGACCAGCGTCAGGAGCACGTTGAACTTCACCGACTCCCCGACGCCGCGCAGGTTGATCAGCGCGAGGAGCAGCATGAAGGCCATCGCGATGCCGGTGATGACGCCGGTGCTCGGCTCGGCGTCCAGCCACCCGTTGGCGACGAACCCGCCGGCGAGGTTCTGCGCCAGCACGTTGGAGGAGGTGGCGGCGCTCGTGATGCCCGAGCAGATCACCCCGAAGGCCACCAGGAAGGTCACGAAGTGGATGCCGAAGGCCTTGTGCGTGTAGAGCGCGGCGCCCGCGGCGCGGGGGTACTTGCACACCAGCTCGAGGTAGGACAGCGCCGTCAACGAGGCCACCAGGAAGGCCACCAGGAACGGCAGCCAGACGATGCCGCCGACGATGCCGCTGAGCTGGCCGGTGACGGCGTACACGCCCGCGCCGAGGATGTCGCCGACGATGAAGAGCAGCAGCAGACCCGGCCCCATCACCCGCTTGAGGTCCGGCTGGTCTTTCGTGGTCTGTTCCGAGGTGCTGCTGGCCATGACGGTCCTCCGACGTGAGCGGTTCCGGCCATCGTGGACCACGACACGCCTGCTGACCAGCGATTCGGCGTACGACGCGCCGTGGTCACGCCACCGTCATCATCGCGTGACGCCGCGGGAACAACTCAGCCGAAGAAGACCTCGGCCTCGGCGTACTCCGCCGGGTCGACCAGCTTGAGCTCGCCCGTGCCCTCGATGAGCGGGACCCGCTCGATGTGCGTGCCGCGCAGCGCCATCATCGTGCCGAAGTCGCCGTCGTGGACCGCGTCGATGGCGTGCAGCCCGAAGCGGGTCGCCAGCCACCGGTCGAAGGCGGTCGGCGTGCCGCCGCGCTGCACGTGCCCGAGCACGACGGCGCGGGCCTCCTTGCCGGTCCGGTGCTCGATCTCGCTGGCGAGCCGGTCGCCGATGCCCCCGAGCCGGACGTGCCCGAAGGCGTCCTTCTCCCCCGAGACAAGGCTCATCTCGCCGCCCTCGACGGGCACGGCGCCCTCGGAGACGACCAGGATGGGTGCGAAGTGGTCCTCGAAGCGACGCTCGACCAGCGCGCAGACCTGCTCGATGTCGAACGGCTTCTCGGGGATCAGCACGACGTTGGCCCCGCCCGCGAGACCGGCGTGCAGCGCGATCCAGCCCGCGTGACGGCCCATCACCTCGACCACGAGGACGCGGTGGTGCGACTCGGCCGTGGTGTGCAGGCGGTCGATGGCCTCCATCGCGATGTTGACCGCGGTGTCGAAGCCGAAGGTGAAGTCCGTGGCGTTGAGGTCGTTGTCGATCGTCTTGGGCACACCGACGACGTTGACGCCCAGGTCGTGCAGCTTGGTCGCGACCCCGAGGGTGTCCTCGCCGCCGATGGCGATCAGCGCGTCGACCCCGAGCTCGGCGAGGTTGGCCTTGATGCGCTCCACGCCGTCGTCGACCTTGAACGGGTTGGTGCGCGAGGAGCCCAGGATCGTGCCGCCGCGGGGCAGGATGCCGCGCACCTGCGGGATGCCCAGCTCGGTGGTCACGCCCTCGAGCGGGCCCTTCCAGCCGTCGCGGAAGCCGACGAAGTCGTAGCCGTACTCCGAGACCCCCTTGCGGACGACCGCCCGGATCACGGCGTTGAGGCCGGGGCAGTCCCCGCCTCCGGTCAGGACTCCGACGCGCATCTGCTCTCCTCGTGTCTGGTGGCTCAAACGCATTGGATCGTTCCACACCTGCGGACGGAAACCCAGGGCTCGGGGTCGTCCGCTCAGGCCGGGCCGAGGTCGTCCAGCGCGGTGCGGGCGCGCTCCTCCTCGCGGACGGCCTCGTCGAGCACGGCCCGGGCGTCGTCGAGCGCCTCCTGCGACTCCTCGCGCTCCTCGTCGCAGCGGTCGACCTCGTCCTCGAACTCCGCGAGGCGGCGGCGGAGCTCCTCGGCCTCGCCCTGGAGCTGCAGCCGACGCGCGTCGAGGCGCGAGACCGACGCCGCGACCTCGTCGTGCTCCGCCCGGGCGGCGTCCAGCTCCTCGGTCGCCTGCTCCAGCGCTTCCTCGGCCTCGCGCCGCGCCCGTCCGTCGTCGGGCACGAGCGTCAGCGTCGGCGGCGCGGGGTCGGCGTCCCCCTCGGGCTCCCGCGGGGTGGCCCGCACCCCGAGCGCGTCGGGAACCGCCACGACCGAGGCCACGTCGAGGTCCGAGACGCCGGTCGAGGTGAAGGAACGGACCAGCCGACCCGTCAGCACCACCTGTGCGGCCACCGGGTCGAGCATGGCGGCGGTGAGCACGTCCTCGACCTGCTCGACGACCGCCTCGGAGAGCCGCGTGCCCTCGTCGCGGGCGCGGCTGCGGGCGGTCGTGGCCAGCGCCGCGGTCAGCTGGCGGCGCTGCCGGGTCAGGGCGCGCAGCTCGTCGCCGTCCAGCGCCTCCGCCGCACTGCGCAGCGAGGCCGCCACGGCCAGCACCTGGTCGATCTGCTCCGCCTCCACCCGCACCAGCAGGTTGACCGCCCACGCCGCGACCGACGGCTTGCGCAGCCGACCCACGTCGCGCGCCAGGGCCGGCTCGCCGGCCTGCTTGGCCGCGCGCACCGCGGCGTCGCGACGCGGCACGAACTGCTCGACGTGCCCCGCGTAGAGGTCGTCCGCGACGGCGGCGAGACCCGCGGTCGTGGTCGGCTCCTCGGGCTCGTCGGCGCGTGCCATGCCTGCACGCTAGCCCGTCCAGGTCTAGTCCACGGGCCACCCGTCACCGTCGTGCGTTCCCGTCGGCGCCACCGACCCCCACACTGGCGGAGGTCCCGTCCATCACCCCGGTCCTGCCCAGGCCGGGTGGACACGGACCAGGAGGTGCCCACCGCGGTGGGCAGGGGGAGAGACATGCGCGTGCCCGACGACTCGACCGACCACAACCGGACCAGCCACCAGACCGGCCCCACGACCGGCCCCACGACCGGCCCGGGCCATCCGACGGCGCCCGTGCGCCGGGCCGAGTGGACCGCCCCGGACCACGGTCGAGCGGCGTTGACGCTGCTGCTCGTGATGGCCGTCGCCGGCTGCGCGGTGCTCGCGCTGCGCGGGCTCACCCGCCCCTCCCCCGCGCACCTGGCCGAGCTGGGCCTCGGGGTCCTGGTGACCCTGGCGGTGGCCCTCGCGGTGCTCGCGAGCGCGCCCCGCGTGGTCCGGGTGCACGGCACGGTGGTGAGCCTGCACCGCGGTCGGCGGCAGCACCGGTTCGACCTCGCCGACGCGGCCGTGGTCGCCGAGCTCAGCGGCCGGCCGACCGACCCCGCGTGGAGCCTGCTGCTGCGCGACGGCGCCGCCGGGGTCGAGGTGACGGTGCGGCGGCGCGAGGTCGACGCGTTCGCGCTCGACGGGGTGGTGCGCCACCACCGGTCAGCGGCCGGGGTCGTCCGCCCCGTGCGCCCGCGGACCACGCCGCGCCTCGACGGGCTCGACGGCGACGGGCACCGGCGCTCCGCCTGAGCCGGCGACGACCGGCTCGTCCCCTGCCGACGGGCCGTCGGGCTCCTCCAGGCGCACCACGACCACGCCACCCAGGATGAGCAGCCCACCGGCCAGCTGCACCAGGCCCGGCAGCTGGCCGAGCAGCAGCCACGCGAAGAGCACGGCGAACAGCACCTCCGAGAGCCCCACGAACGACGCGACCTTGGCCCCGAGCAGACGGGCCGCCACGATCCCGGTGACGTACGCCGTGGCGGCGGCGACCGCGCCGAGCTCGAGGACCGGCACCCACCAGGGCAGCACCGCCCCGGCCAGCTCGACGTCGTCGGTGCGGAAGGTCATCGGCAGCACGCCGAGCAGGCCGAGCACGCCGAAGCCCACCGCGGCGACCACCAGGCCCGACCCGGCCAGGGCCAGCGGCGGCAGCGCGTCGTCGTGGGAGGCGCCCGACATCACGAAGTACGACGCCAGGCCCAGCGCCGCGAGCAGGCCCCAGGCGACGCCCACGCCGCTGACCTCGACCTGGCCGCCCTGCAGCAGCGAGGGCAGGTCGAGCACCAGCGTCAGGCCGCTGACCGCCAGCACGATGCCGGCCAGCGTCGGCAGTGCGGGCCAGCGCCGGCGCACGACGGCCTGGTAGGCGACGACCAGGACCAGCCCGAGGTACTCCAGCAGCAGGGCGACGCCGACCGAGAGGGTGTCCACGGCGTAGAAGAAGGCCAGCTGCGGCAGCGCGACGGCCATCGCGCCGTACACCAGGACCTGGCGCCACGAGCCGCGCAGCAGGTGCCAGCGTCCCGAGAGCGCGCGCACGGTGGGCACCAGGAGCAGCAGCGCCGCCCCGGCGATGCGCAGGAAGACCGTGGACCCGGGGGTCCAGCCGGTCTCGAGCAGCGACTTGGCGAACGGGCCCGAGGTGCCGAAGGTGGCGGCCGAGACCAGGGCCACGAGCAGGCCCCCGCCGGCCAGGCCGCGGCCGCGTCCGGACGGCCGGGCGTCACCGCGCGCGTCGGGGCGGGTCCCGCTCGGGGTGCCGGGCAGGGTCTCGGGGAGCGCCATGGCGGGCCCCTCTCACGTCGTCAGGAGTCAAAGTGTCGGACACCAGTTACTCTAGGAAGACGAGACGTCAGGAGTCAACATGACTTTCGCCCATGACACCCAGATGGCGCTGGCCGCGGCCGCCGCGCTGGTCAACACCGACCCCGAGGGCGGGTCGGGCGAGGACACGCTGCAGACCCGCGACGACCTGGCGCGCTTCCTCGACGACCAGGGCTGGTACGGCGTGAGGCTGGGCGACGCCGGCGAGCTGGACGCCGTCCGGGCGCTGCGACCCGGGCTGCGACGGCTGTGGCACCTCGACGAGGCGTCCCTGGTCGCCCGGATCAACGAGATCCTCGCCGAGGCCCGAGCGCTTCCCCAGCTCGTCGACCACGACGGGCTCGGCTGGCACGTCCACGCCGTGCCGCAGCACGCCCCGCTCGACCAGCGGATGGCCGTCGAGGCGGCGATGGCGATGATCGACGTGGTCCGCTCGGGCGAGCTGGACCGCCTCAAGACCTGTGCGGCCGACGACTGCGAGGACGTCGTCGTCGACCTGTCCCGCAACCGCTCACGCCGCTTCTGCGAGGGCGGGTGCGGCAACCGGGAGAACGTCCGGGCCTACCGCGACCGCCGGCGCACCGACCCCTAGCCGGGATCAGTCCTGGGCCTGGCGCTCCGCGGTCGTCGGGCGTCCCGCCCGGTGCCGTACGACGTCGCGGGCGAACTCCCAGCCGGAGGTCAGGGTGAGCACCACGGCGACCAGCAGCGCCGCGGCGGAGAGCCACCACAGCGCGTCGCCGATGGTCTCGAGGCCGCCCTCGAGCAGCCCGAACGGCGCGACGAAGCCGCCCAGCGCCACCACCTGCATCGTGGTCTTGACCTTGCCGCTCTGCTTGGCGGGCATCACGACCTCGCGGGCCACCGAGAGCCGCGCCGCGGTCACCCCCCACTCGCGCACCAGCACCACCACGGTGACCGTCCACCACAGCCACGCCGGCAGGAAGTCGGCGATGATCGCGAGGCCGATGAGGGCCATGCCGGTCATCGCCTTGTCGGCGATGGGGTCGGCGATCTTGCCGAAGTCGGTCACCAGGTCGTGCTTGCGGGCGAGGTCGCCGTCGATCTTGTCGGTCAGCATCGCGACCGCGAACAGCGCCCAGGCCACCCAGCGCCAGGTGAGGTCCTGACCGCCGTCGTGCAGCAGCGCCCAGCCGAAGAACGGCACCATGACGATGCGGAGCGTGGTCAGGGCGTTGGGGACGTTCCAGTTGCTCACGGTGCGTCCGCTGTCGGTCATCGACCCGCCTCCCCCGCTGCTCGGCCCGCGACCTCCGCCACGAGGTCGACGCCGTCGGTCGCGACGACGCGTGCCCGGATCATGTCACCGACCGCGATCCCGGCGAGGTCGCCGCTCAGCAGCGTGCTGCCGTCGACCTCGGGACCCTGGTGCGCGGCGCGGCCCTCGACCTCCTCGTCGTCGACCGACTCCACGAGCACCAGCACCTCCTCGCCGACGCGCTCCTCGGCGCGCTGGGCGCTGAGCTCCTCGGCCAGCGCGGTCAGGTGCTCCACGCGCTCGGCGATGACGTCCTCGTCGAGCTTGTCGGTGAAGCCCTCGGCCTCGGTGCCGTCCTCGTCGGAGTAGCCGAAGACACCGATGGCGTCCAGGCGCGCCTGCGCGAGGAAGTCGCACAGCACCTCGAAGTCGTGCTCGGTCTCGCCCGGGAAGCCGACGATGAAGTTGGAGCGGGCCCCGGCCTGCGGCGCGAGCGCCCGGGCCTGCTCGAGCAGGCCGAGGAACGACTCGCTGTCGCCGAAGCGGCGCATCCGGCGCAGCACCGGGTTGGACGCGTGCTGGAAGGACAGGTCGTAGTAGGCCGCGACACCCGGGGTGCCGGCGATGGTCTGCACCAGCCCGGGCCGCGTCTCGGCGGGCTGCAGGTAGGAGACCCGCACCCGCTCGACACCCTCGACCGCGGCCAGCTCGGGCAGCAGCGTCTCGAGCAGCCGGAGGTCGCCCAGGTCCTTGCCGTAGGACGTGGAGTTCTCGCTCACCAGGAACAGCTCGCGGGCCCCCTGGTCGGCCAGCCACCGCGCCTCGGCCAGCACGTCGGAGGGCCGCCGGGAGACGAAGGAGCCGCGGAACGCCGGGATCGCGCAGAAGGTGCAGCGCCGGTCGCAGCCCGAGGCCAGCTTGAGCGGGGCCATCGGACCGCTGTCGAGGCGACGTCGCTCGCCGTGGCCGGGCTGGTAGGCCGGCGCGTCGGTGCGCTCGGCCGGCGAGATCGGCAGCAGCTTGCGGCGGTCCGACGGCGTGTGGGGGTGCTGCTGCTCCCCGGCGAGGATGCCGCGGAGCCGGGAGGCGATGTCGGGGTAGTCGTCGAACCCGAGCACCGCGTCGGCCTCGGGCAGCGAGGTGGCGAGGTCGGCGCCGTAGCGCTCGGCCAGGCAGCCCACGGCGACGACCGCCTGGGTGGTGGCGCCGCTGCCCTTGAGGTCGGCCGCGGCCAGCAGGGTGTCGACGGAGTCCTTCTTGGCCGCCTCGACGAAGCCGCAGGTGTTCACGACCACCGTCTCGGCCTGCTCGGGGTCCTCGACGAGCACGAACCCGCCGGCCTCGAGGCGGCCGGCGAGCTCCTCGGAGTCGACCTCGTTGCGGGCGCAGCCCAGCGTGACCATCGCGACGGTCGTGGGGGCGTGCGGGCGGGCGGTGGGCGCGGAGGCGGTGTCAGAGGTAGTCATGGGCCTCGTCGAGTATGACGGACGCCCCGCGCTCAGCCGAACTGCCGGTTGTCCGGCTGCTCGCCCTCGCCGACGGTGCCGCGCTTCTTGCCCAGGTAGGTGACCGTCACGGCCTGCCCGTTGCTGGAGGTGACGTCGAACGGCGCCAGGCCGATGACCTGCTGCTGCGACCCGTCGGCCAGGCGCGAGGCCAGCAGGATCTTGCCGTCGCGGTCGCGCACGACCACCTGGGGCGAGGCGCCCCGGGCCGACAGCGAGAGCGCCGCCAGCGTGGACTCCGGCGCCGCCTCGGTGTCCTCGCCGCTGGCCAGGCCGGCCACGTCGACGACGTCGGGCGCGGGGCTGACGAGCTCCTGCGGGGTGTCGTTGAACACGCGGGCCACGCCCCAGATCGCGACCAGGGCCAGCACGCTGGCGGCCAGCAGGCTCCAGCGCGGGCCCGAGGAGGCGGTCCGCACCCCGCCGCCGATCCCGGTGGCCAGCTCGGCCTCGAAGACCTGCCGCGCCTCGATCTCGGCCACGGCGTAGTGGCGGTCGTAGAGGTCCACCAGCTCGGCCGGGTCGAGGCCGAAGACGCGGGCCAGGGTCCGCAGGTGGCCCCGGGCGTAGAAGTCGCCGCCGCAGGCCTCGAAGTCGTCGACCTCGATGCACTCCAGCACGTGCGGCCGGATCCGGGTGCGCTCGCTCAGCGTGTCGATGCTGAGCCGGGCTCGCTGGCGCGCCGCCGCGACGAGCGGGCCGATCACGGGCTCGGCCACCGGGTGCGCCTGGTCCTCGCCCCACCCGGCGGACACGACCTCGCGGCTCGCGGCGTCGTCGATGCGGGCCACCAGGACCGGACCGCCGGGCGAGCGCTGGGCCGGCACGGTGGGCGGGTCGGGCAGGCGGCGTACGGACTCGCGACGGACCTCGGCGCGCGTGGCCGGGCGCGGCGCGCGGGTCGGGTCGACCGGCTCGTACGCCGCGACGCCCTCCTCGGGCTCGGGCTCGGGCTCGGGCTCGGGCTCGACCTCGGGCTCGGGATCCACGGCGACGGGCGCCACGACGGGCGCCACGACGGGCGTGCCGGCAGCCTCCTCGACGGGCCGCTCGGCGGGCCGCTCGACGGGCTCGTCGGCGGTCGCCTCGGCGGGCTCGGCCGGCTCGGCCGCGCGGGCCTCGCGCACCGGGCGGGTGAGCACCAGCACGGGGACCCGGCCCTGGCCGAGCGAGTCGAGGTCGGCGACCAGGTCGCCGGTCAGTCCGTCGTAGTCGATGCGGGTGGTCGGGCCCAGCGGCACCGACAGCGCGCGCAGCGCGACCGGCTCCACGGCGAGGTCGTCGGCAGCACCCTCCTCGGCGGCGGCGAGCGGGTCGGCCGGACGCACCCGCGGGTGGACCACGAGCCGGCCGTCGGAGAGCCACCGGCCGCCGGAACGCACCTCGACGCGGTCGACCGACTCCCACTGCACGCCGTGCCAGGTGACGCCACGACGGACGCGGACGCCCAGCTCGTCGGCGACCAGCAGCGGGGAGCGGGCGTCCCGCACCACGAGCAGCTGCAGCAGCCCGACCGCGGCCGGCACCAGGCACCACACCCAGTCGAACGGGTCCGCGGTGCCGAGCGCCCGGGCGAACCACGCCACGGTCAGGACCCCGGACAGCAGCGCCACGACGGCGGCGATCCTGGCGTCCTGGCGGACCGAGACCCCGATGGGTGTGATGCTCGTCGGTGCGTTCACTGCTCCCCCTGGATGGCGACGATGACCTCGTCGAGGTCGTCGGGCTTGATCAGCACGTCACGGGCCTTGGACCCCTCGCTGGGGCCCACCACCCCGCGGCTCTCCAGGATGTCCATCAGCCGGCCCGCCTTGGCGAAGCCGACGCGCAGCTTGCGCTGCAGCATCGAGGTGGAGCCGAACTGGGTCGACACGACCAGCTCGATGGCCTGGACCACGAGCTCCATGTCGTCGCCGATGTCGTCGTCGAGCTCGCGCTTGGAGGCGGCGGGCGCGGTGACGTCGTCGCGGTAGCTGGGCTCGAGCTGCTGCTTGCAGTCGGCGACCACCTGGGCGATCTCGGCCTCGGTGACCCACGAGCCCTGCACGCGCACCGGCTTGGAGGCACCCATGGGCAGGAACAGCCCGTCGCCCTGGCCGACCAGCTTCTCCGCGCCCGGCTGGTCGAGGATGACCCGGCTGTCGGCGAGCGAGCTGGTCGCGAAGGCCAGCCGCGAGGGCACGTTGGCCTTGATCAGGCCGGTGACCACGTCCACCGAGGGCCGCTGCGTGGCGAGCACGAGGTGGATGCCGGCCGCACGGGCCAGCTGGGTGATCCGCACGATGGCGTCCTCGACGTCGCGCGGGGAGACCATCATCAGGTCGGCGAGCTCGTCGACGATCACGCACAGGTAGGGGTACGGCGCGAGCACGCGCTCGCTCCCGGGCGGCACCTGCACCTTGCCGGCGCGGACCGCCTTGTTGAAGTCGTCGACGTGCCGGAACCCGAAGTTGGCGAGGTCGTCGTAGCGCAGGTCCATCTCGCGCACGACCCACTGCAGCGCCTCGGCCGCCTTCTTGGGGTTGGTGATGATCGGGGTGATCAGGTGCGGGATGCCCTCGTAGGCGTTCAGCTCGACCCGCTTGGGGTCGACCATGATCATCCGGACCTCGTCGGGCGTGGCCCGCATCAGCAGCGAGGTGATCATCGAGTTGATGAACGAGGACTTGCCCGAGCCGGTGGCGCCGGCCACCAGCAGGTGGGGCATCTTGGCCAGGTTGGCGACCACGAAGCCGCCCTCGACGTCCTTGCCCAGGCCGCAGACCATCGGGTGGTGGTCGTTGCGGGCGATCTGGCTGCGCAGGACGTCGCCGAGGGAGACGACCTCCTTGTCGCTGTTGGGGATCTCGATGCCGACCGCGGACTTGCCGGGGATCGGGCTGAGGATCCGCACGTCGGCCGAGGCCACGGCGTAGGAGATGTTCTTGGCGATGCCGGTGATCTTCTCGACCTTGACGGCCGGGCCGAGCTCGACGATGTAGCGCGTCACCGTGGGGCCGCGGGTGTAGCCCGTGACCTGGGCGTCGATGTCGAACTCCTCGAGCACCCGGGTCAGCCGGTCGACGACCGCGTCGGAGGCCTTGGAGCGGGCCTTGTGCACCGAGCCGGGCTTGAGCACCTCGCTGTCGGGCAGCGAGTAGGTGACGTCGCCGGACAACGCGAGCTGCTCCACCCGGGCGGGCAGCGGCGTGTGCGGCGGCGGCTCGAGGGCCTCCTTGGCGGCGGGCTCGGCGACCGCGGCGCGGGCAGGCGCGGCGCCGTCGGTGCCGTCGGTGCCGTCGGTCCCGTCGGTGAGGTCGAGGTCGATCTCGTGGTCCTTCTGCGGGTCCGACTCCGGGTCCT
Source organism: Nocardioides aurantiacus (assembly GCF_003752505.1). Taxonomy (NCBI): domain Bacteria; kingdom Bacillati; phylum Actinomycetota; class Actinomycetes; order Propionibacteriales; family Nocardioidaceae; genus Nocardioides; species Nocardioides aurantiacus. The sequence continues at coordinate 3,005,428 of NZ_RKHO01000001.1, forward strand.
TCTCGACCCGGCGTCGCGAGCGACGCCTGACCTCGCGCTCCTCCAGCACCGGGGAGTCGTAGGCCGGGTCGCCCATCTCCGGGTCGATCTCGTCGTCGACCCGGCCGCGACGGCCGCGCGGGGAGCCCTCGTCCCGGTCCTCGTCGTCGAGCTGGTCGGGGTGGGTGCCCATGATCCGCTCGCCGAGCTCCCGGAAGCGCGCCGGGATCTGGTAGACGGGCGTAGCGGTCACCACCAGCACTCCGAACAGCGCCACCAGGGCCAGCAGCGGCACCACGACGTAGACCGACTGGAGCAGGTCGAGCAGCAGCTTGGAGACCACGAACCCGATGGCGCCACCCGCCTGCTGCAGCGGACGGGTGTCGCCGAGCTCGGGGGCCGGGGAGCCGTTGGCGATGTGCACGATGCCGAGCACGCCGAAGAGCAGCGCACCCCAGCCGATCACCTGCCGCCCGGCGGGACCGTTGCGCTCGGGGTCGCGCAGGTTGCGCCAGGCGACCACGGCGAGCAGCAGCGGCACGAACCAGGCGAGGAGGCCGACGGACCCGGCGACCACCGCGCGGGTGAAGTCGCCGATGCCGCCGGGGAGCTGCCACCACACGGCGGCGGCGACCACGAGGGCGGCGCCGAGCAGGAGCAGCCCGGCGCCGTCGCGGCGGTGCTCGGGCTCCAGCTCACCGGCGGAGTGGCCCAGGCTGCGGACGGCGCCACCGACGGCGTGGGCCAGGCCCAGCCAGGCGGTGACGAGCACGCGCGCGAGCGCGAGGAAGACCCGGGCGACCGGTCCGGTGCCGTTGCGCACCGCGCGGGGTGCCGGGCGACCCGCCCGGCCACGGCCCTTGGCCGGCCCCTTGCCACGGGCAGGGGCCTTGCGGGTGCTGCTTCCCGACGACCGGGTGCGCGTGCCCGCCCCCTTGCTGCCGGTCTTGCGGGCAGAGGAGGTGGAGCTGCGCGACCCCGGCGGGGAAGACGTACGGGTCGCCATGGTCGCGAATGTACCGGCGCACCACTCCCGTCCCGCGCGTCACACGCCGGACGGTCAGGAGGCCTGCGACCGCGCCGTGCCGCCGGGGTGCGCCATCGCCTCGGGCGGGAACGGGGCCGCGGACCCCTCGGGGGCCCCGGTGGGGACGCCGGGGGGGACGCGGGTGGGGGCGCCGGTGGGTCCGCCGCCGATGGCACCGGTCGGCTGCTGGTCGTCCTGGGCGCGCACCGGCAGCCGCAGCCGGAAGCTGCTGCCGCGGCCGAGCTCGGAGGAGACCAGGATCTCGCCGCCGTGCATCTGCGCGATGCGGCGCGAGATCGCCAGACCCAGGCCGGTGCCGGGGATCGACAGCGCCTCGGGGTTGGAGGAGCGGTGGAAGGCCGAGAACAGCTGCACCTGGTCGGCGGCGGAGATGCCGAGGCCGGTGTCGACGACCTCGACGAAGGCCAGCGGCCCGTCCTGGCCGACCGAGACCTCGACCGCACCGCCGGGCAGGGTGTACTTCACGGCGTTGCTGACCAGGTTGTCCACGACCTTGCCGAGCTCGTCGGGGTCGCAGGTGACCAGGACCTCGGCGTCGGGCACCGAGACCCCGATCGTCACCGAGCCCTGCTCGGCCGGCATCGCCATCAGGTCGATGCTCTGGGCCGCCAGCGCGCGCAGGTCGACCGGCACCCGCACCCGCTCGCGCTTGTCCTGGACCTGGGAGTAGTTCAGGAGGTTCTGCACCAGCCGGTTGAGCCGGTCGGCGTTGCGCGAGATCGCGTCGACCGAGGAGATGCCGGTGTCGAGGTCCTCGAGCAGCTCGATGTGGCCGATGATCGAGGTCAGCGGCGTCTTGAGCTCGTGGGAGATGGTCGCGATCAGCTCGCCCTTGTAGCGGTCGAGCTCCTGCAGCTCCCCCACCAGGTGGCGCTCGCGGTCGTAGAGCCGGGCGTTGAGCACGACCCGGCCGAGGGTCCGGCCGACCTCCATCACGGCGTCCTGCTCGTCGTCGCTCCAGGGCGCGCCGTCGTCGCGGGCGAGCAGCACGTAGCCGAGCAGCTCGCGACCCAGCCCGACCGGGGCGAACATCAGGCTCTTGTCGGGGTTCTCGTCGAGCAGCCCGAGCACGTGCTGCTGCTGGTCGGGGTCCAGGTGCGTGGCCAGCTCGTACGACGTCCGCGCGGTCACCACCACCGGCCGACCCAGGCGCGCGGCCCGCGAGGCCAGCTGCGCCTTGACCTGCACCAGGTCGGCGGCCTGCTCGCGCTCGTCGGGCGGGTACGCCGCGGACTGCTCGAGCTGGCCGAGGTCACCGTTGGGGAAGCAGCGGATCCACAGGTGCTCGGTGCGCAGCCCCCGGGCCACCGCCTGCGCGGCCTCGCGCAGCGAGACGTCGAGCTCGGCGAGCTGGCCGGCCGAGGAGACGGCGCGCAGCATCTCGCCCATCCGCACCTGGTCGCTGAGCCGCTCGCGCTGCTGGGCGTTGTACATCGCCAGGCCCGCCTGCACCACGAACATCTCGAGCAGCTCGCGCTCCTCGCGGTTGGGGATGCGGTTGCCCGGCGGCAGGTCGACCGACATGTTGCCGAGCAGCTGACCGGTCGCGGAGTAGAGCGGCGCGTAGAGCGCGTCGAGCGGGTGCCACGCGTCGGGGCGGGCGTCGGGCTCGAACTCCGGCACCCAGGCGGACTCCTCGAGGGCGTCGGGCATCCGGTCGTGCGGCACGAAGCGCAGCACGCCCCACTCGTCGGCCTGGGCGAACTCGTTGAAGATCGAGGCCACCGGCGTACGACGGCCGATGATCTGCTCCTGGACCTCGACCGGGCCCGCGACGGTGGTCATCACGAACGTCTCGCCCTCGAGCCGGGCGATGGCGGCGATGCCGTAGCCGAGGACCTCGACGACACCGCGGGCGATCTCGTCGAGCACCTCGGAGAGGTCCGTCGAGCTGTTGACGCGCAGCATCAGCTCGTACAGACGACGGATCCCCTCGGCCCGAGGGGACTCTGTGAGGTGCATCGGGTGTTTCCCCTACCCATCTCGACGGCAGGACGAGGGCGACCTGTAGGACCAGTCTAGGTGGCATTGTCCGGTTTGACTGCTGATCCTCCTACCCGACGGTACGCGCCGGGCCCCCCGTCGTGCATGGCACTGGGGGGCCATTCCCGCAGGTCGGTCGCGGGTCAGGCCTCCAGGACCACCGGGACGATCATCGGCCGGCGGCGGTGGGTGCCGCTGACCCAGCGTCCGACCACCCGGCGGATGGTCTGCTGCAGCTGGTAGGTGTCGGTCGTGCCCTCGGAGACCGCCCGGTCGATGGCGTCGACGATCGGGCCGGTGATGGAGGCGAACGTGGCGTCGTCCTCGGCGAAGCCGCGGGCGTGGATCTCGGGCCCGCTGACCACCTTGCCGGTCTGGGAGTCGACGACCACGATCACCGAGATGAACCCCTCGTCGCCCAGGATCCGGCGGTCCTTGAGGTCGCTCTCGGTGATGTCGCCCACCGAGCTACCGTCGACGAAGACGTAGCCGCAGTCGACCTTGCCGGTGACCTTGGCGCGCCCGTCGACGAGGTCGACCACGACGCCGTCCTCGGCGATCACGACCCGGTCGGCCGGCACGCCCGTGCGACGGGCCAGGGCGGCGTTGGCCAGCATGTGCCGGATCTCGCCGTGGACCGGGAGCACGTTGCGGGGCTTGACGATGTTGTAGCAGTAGAGCAGCTCGCCCGCGCTCGCGTGGCCGCTGACGTGGACCAGCGCGTTGCCCTTGTGGACCACGTGGGCGCCGCCGCGGGCGAGGCCGTTGATGACGCGGTAGACGGCGTTCTCGTTGCCCGGGATCAGCGAGGAGGCGAGCACGACCGTGTCGCCCTGCACCAGGTGGACGAAGTGGTGGCTGTTCTGGGCGATCCGGCTCAGCGCCGACAGCGGCTCGCCCTGGGAGCCGGTCGAGATGAGCACGACCTTCTCCGGCGGCATGTCGGCCAGGGCCTTGGCGTCGACCAGCAGGTCGGGCGGCACCGTCAGGTAGCCCATGTCGCGGGCGATCCCCATGTTGCGGACCATCGAGCGACCGACGTAGGCCACCTTGCGACCGTGGGCGGCGGCGGCGTCCATGACCTGCTGCACCCGGTGCACGTGGGAGGCGAAGCAGGCCACGATGATGCGCTGCTTGCTGGTGCGGAAGACGCCGTCGAGGACCGGCGCGATGTCGGACTCGGTGGTGGTGAAGCCGGGGACCTCGGCGTTGGTGGAGTCGGTGAGGAACAGGTCGACGCCCTCCTCCCCCAGCCGGGCGAAGGCGCGCAGGTCGGTGATCCGGCCGTCGAGCGGCAGCTGGTCCATCTTGAAGTCGCCGGTGTGCAGCACCATGCCGGCCGGCGTGCGGATCGCCACGGCGAGCGCGTCGGGGATGGAGTGGTTGACCGCGACGAACTCGAGGTCGAAGGGGCCGAAGCTGATCGTCTCGCCCTCGGCCACGATCGCCTTGACGGTGTTGCGCAGCCGGTGCTCGCGCAGCTTGGAGCCGAGCAGGGCCAGGGTCAGGTTGGACCCCACCAACGGGATGTCCTCGCGCTCGCGGAGCAGGTAGGGCACGGCGCCGATGTGGTCCTCGTGGCCGTGGGTCAGGACCAGCGCCTCGACGGTGTCGAGCCGGTCCCGGATGTAGTCGAAGTCGGGGAGGATCAGGTCGACGCCGGGGTGGTTCTCCTCGGGGAAGAGGACCCCGCAGTCGACGATCAGCAGCCGGCCGTCGTACTCGAAGACGGTCATGTTGCGACCGACCTCGCCGAGCCCGCCGAGGGGGACGACGCGCAGCCCGCCCTTCGGCAGCGGCGGCGGGGCGGACAGCTCGGGGTGGGGGTGGCTCACAGGAGTCCTGCCTTCTGGATCACGGCCCGCAGGGCCGCGACCTCGTCGTCGTCGAGCGGCACCAGGGGGCCCCGCACGTGGCGTCCGTCGAGGACGCCGAGCAGCTCGAGGGCCGCCTTGGCGGTCGTCGCGCCGTAGTTGGGCACGCCCATGACGGCGTCGAACACCGGCAGCAGCGTGGTGAACGTGTCGAGCGCGCCCGCCGGGTCGGAGCCGAACTGCTCCACCACGCGGCGCAGCTGCTCGCCGACCACGTGGCCGGCCACCGAGACCACGCCGCAGGCGCCGTGGGCGAGGTAGCCCAGCAGCAGGCTGTCGTCGCCGGCGTAGACGTCGTAGCCGAGCTGCCGCAGCGCGACCGCGTCGAGCGGGTTGCCCGTGGCGCTCTTGACCGAGGTGACGTTCTCGAGCCGGCGGGCGGCCTCGTAGGTCGAGGGCGCGATCGCCTGGCCGGTGCGACCGGGCACGTCGTAGAGCATCACCGGCAGGCTGGTGGCGCGAGCCACCTCGGTGAAGTGGTGCAGCATGCCGGCCGGGCCGGGCTTGTTGTAGTAGGGCGCCACCAGGAGCACGGCGTCGACGCCGACCTTCTCGGCCTGCACGGCGAGCTCCACGGAGTGGGCGGTGGCGTTGGTGCCGACCCCGGCCACGACCGTGCCGCGGTCGCCCACGGCGTCCTTGACGGCGCGGAGGATCTCGGTGTCCTCGGGGACGGTGGTCGTGGGCGACTCACCGGTGGTGCCGCTGACGACGACGCCGTCGTTGCCGTGGTCGAGCAGGTGCGAGGCCACCGCGGCGACCCCGTCGAGGTCGACGGCACCGTCGGCGGTGAAGGGCGTGACCATCGCGGTCAGCACGCGGCCGAAGGGCGCGGCAGGCAGGCTCATGGGCCCTACGTTATCCGGGACGCGGACCGTCGCGAGTCGCAGGCGCACGGCAGCCGTGGCGCGTATCTTGTGCCGCATGACGCAGAGCGACCAGCCCGACCCGTCGTACGACCCCCACGCCGGAGGCGGCCAGGCAGGCAGCGGCTACGGCGGCGGCCAGGGCGGCTACGACCAGGGCTACGGCCAGCCCGGGGTCCCCGCCCCGACCCAGGGCAGCTTCATGCTGGCCCACCTCGGCCAGGAGTACGGCCCCTACGGCTTCCAGCAGCTGCAGCAGATGGCGCTGGCCGGCCAGCTCAAGGGCGACGCGACCCTGCGGGAGTCCACCCAGGGCGGCTGGTTCCCGGCCAAGCAGCTGCCGGGGCTGTTCAGCCACCGCGAGTGGCTCACCGCCACGCTGCTCTCGGCCTTCCTCGGCGGCTTCGGCGTCGACCGGTTCTACCTCGGCCAGACCGGCCTCGGCATCCTCAAGCTGCTGACGCTCGGCGGCTGCGGCATCTGGTCGCTGATCGACTTCATCCTGATCCTGCTGCGCAAGGTCCCCGACGCCGACGGCCGCCCCTTGGCCTAGCGGCCCGGGGCCCCGCGGGCACCCCGGGTCCGCACGGAGATCTCAGTCCCTGCCGACCAGCTCCCCCAGGAGCTCGAGGTGGTCCAGGTCGTCCAGGTCGAGCACCTGCAGGTAGGCGCGGGTGACGCCCAGCTCGGCGTAGCGGCCCAGCTGCTCGCCGATCTCCTGGGGCGTGCCCGTGAGGCCGTTGCGGCGCAGCTCCTCGGGCGCCCGGCCCGCGGCCCGGGCGCGACGGTCCACCTCGGCGTCGTCACGGCCCGCGGCGACCGTGAGGGCCACCGACCAGGTGAGCTCGTCCGCGTCGCGGCCGATCTCCGCGCAGGCGTCGCGGACCCGCCCGACCTGGGTGCGCGTCACGTCCGGCGGTGCGAACGGCAGGTTGAACTCCGCGGCGTACCGCGCCGCCAGGGCCGGGGTGCGGCGCTTGCCGGTGCCGCCGACCACGATCGGCGGTCCCGGGCGCTGCACCGGCTTGGGCAGCGCGGGCGAGCCGGTGACCGGGTAGTGCGGCCCCGGGTGGTCGAACGACTCCCCCTCGGGCGTCGCCCACAGCCCGGTGACCACCGCCAGCTGCTCCTCGAGGCGGTCGAACCGCTCGCCCACGGCCGGGAACCCGATGCCGTACGCCGCGTGCTCGGCCTCGAACCAGCCCGCGCCCAGCCCCAGCTCGACGCGGCCGCCCGACATCTGGTCGACCTGGGCCACGGTGATCGCCAGCGGGCCGGGCAGCCGGAAGGTCGCCGAGCTGACCAGGGTGCCGAGCCGGATCGTGGTCGTCTCCCGCGCCAGGCCGGCGAGCGTCACCCACGCGTCGGTCGGACCGGGCAGCCCGTCGCCGCCCATGGCGAGGTAGTGGTCGGAGCGGAAGAACGCCCCGAAGCCGAGCGACTCCGCGGCCCGGGCGACCCGGAGCTGCTGGTCGTAGGTGGCGCCCTGCTGGGGCTCGACGAAGATGCGCAGGTCCATGGCGCCACCGTAGGTGGCGGGCGGCCGGAGCGGTCGGGCCTAGCGGCGCTCGAGCCAGCGGATCGTCCAGGCCGGGTCGTCGTCGAGGTGCTCCTCGCGGCGCGTCTCGGCCCAGTCGCCCTCGTCGAAGTCGGGGTAGTGGGTGTCGCCCTCGGGGGCGAGGTCGACCTCGGTGAGGACCTGCTCGGTCGCGAACCTGATGGCCTCGGCGTACAACCGACCGCCGCCGCCGACGTTGACGACCTCGTCCAGGCCGGCCCCGACCTCCAACGCCTCCTCGAAGGACCGCGCGACGAGCACGCCCTCGTGGGCCCAGCCCCGGTCGCTGGTGACCACGATGCTCTGCCGGTCGGGCAGCGGGCGGCCGATGCCCTCGAAGGTGGCGCGGCCGAGGACCAGCGGGTGGCCCACGGTGGTGCGCCTGAAGTGGGCGAAGTCGGCCGGGATCCGCCACGGGATGCCGCCCGTCGCGCCGATGACACCGTTGCGGGCGCGCGCGGCCACCAGCACGACCCGGGTCACCGGCCGCTCACCCATCAGACCGCGATGGGGGCGCGGATGCCCGGGTGGGGGTCGTAGCCCTCGAGGCGGACGTGCTCGAGGTCGAAGGCGTCGAGCTCGCGCACGCGGGGGTCGAGGTGGAGCGTCGGCAGCGGCCGCGGGTCGCGGGTGAGCTGGAGCTCGGCCTGCTCGAGGTGGTTGAGGTAGAGGTGGGCGTCGCCGAAGGTGTGCACGAAGTCGCCCACCTCGAGGTCGACGACCTGGGCGACCATGTGGGTCAGCAGCGCGTAGGAGGCGATGTTGAACGGCACGCCGAGGAAGACGTCGGCGGAGCGCTGGTAGAGCTGGCACGACAGCCGGCCCCGCTCCCCCGGCGCCGCCGGCGGGGCGACGTAGAACTGGAAGAGCGCGTGGCACGGCGCCAGCGCCATGTCGGGGATGTCTGCGACGTTCCACGCCGAGACGAGGTGGCGCCGCGAGTCGGGGTCGCGGCGCAGCTGCTCGACCACCTGCGCGACCTGGTCGACGTGGCGGCCGTCGGGGGTCGGCCACGAGCGCCACTGGTAGCCGTAGACCGGGCCCAGGTCGCCGTCGGCGTCGGCCCACTCGTCCCAGATCGAGATGCCACGGTCCTGGAGCCACTTCACGTTGGTGTCGCCCCGCAGGAACCACAGCAGCTCGCCGAACACCGAGCGGGTGTGGACCTTCTTGGTGGTGACCAGCGGGAAGCCGGCGGCGAGGTCGAGGCGGAGCTGGTGGCCGAAGACGCTGCGGGTGCCGGTGCCGGTGCGGTCGGACTTCTCGACGCCGTCCTCCAGCACGCGGCGGAGGAGGTCGAGGTAGGCCTGCATGGGGTCAACCTACCGTCGGTGCCAGGATGGCCCGGTGAGCAGTGCCGACGTCTCAGCCCGTGTCGCCTGGGCCGACGACGCCCCCGCGATCGCGGCCGTCCAGGTCCGCGCGTGGCGGACGTCGTACGCCGAGCTGCTGCCCGAGGAGGTGCTGGCGGCCCTCGACCCCGAGCAGCTCGCCGCCGGCTGGCGCGACGCGCTGGCCCGGCCCGCCGACGCCCGGCAGCGCACCCTGGTGGCGCTGGAGCGCAACACCGTGACGGGGTTCGTGCTCACCGGCCCGACGGCCGACCCCGACCGCGACCCGGTCGCGACGGGCGAGCTGACCGACCTCACCGTCGACCCGCACGTGCGCGGCGCGGGCCACGGCTCGCGGCTGCTCCAGGCCGCCGCCGACACGCTGGTGGCCGACCGCTTCACGCGGGCGGTGACCTGGCTGCCGGCGCGCGACGACGCGCTGCGGGCCTTCCTCACCGAGGCCGGGTGGGGACCCGACGGGGCGCACCGCACGCTGGACCTGCTCGGCGACGGCGCCGTGACGCTGCAGCAGGTCCGGCTGCACACGTCGTTCTCCGACTGAGAGCCCCCGGACGCACCTGACCGCCGGGGTTCCGAGCCACCCGAGAGGGGCCCGGACACGCACCGGCGGTCGGGAGGGTGGACGGGGGGCCACGTGTGCCCAACACGGGCCCCCCGTCCGGGGGAATCCTGACCTTCCAGGGGGGAGGAAGGTCAGGACACGTTGACCGCGCTCCAGGCGGCGGCCACCGTGGTGAACTGGGTGCTGGACGCGCCGTACAGGTCACGGGCGGCGTTCAGCGTGGCGGTGCGGGCCCCGGCGTAGTTCGTGCCGGAGGTCATGTAGACCGACAGCGCGCGGAACCAGATCTTGCCCGCTGCGTCGCGACCGATCCCCGTCACCGACGAGCCGTTGCAGGTCGTCGACGCGTGGGGCTTGCCGCCGATGGTCTTCGAGCCGGAGCCCTCGGCGAGCAGGTAGAAGAAGTGGTTGCCGATGCCCGAGGAGTAGTGCACGTCGGCGGTGCCGGCGGTCGAGGAGTAGCAGTTCAGCGAGCTGCCGTCCGAGGAGGGATTGTCCATCCGGCGGAAGCCGACGCCCTTGGCGAGGTCGAACTCCTCGCCGATGTAGTAGTCGGCCGGGTCGCTGGCGTTGGCGGCGTAGAACTCCACCAGGGTGCCGAAGATGTCCGAGGTGGCCTCGTTGAGGCCGCCGGACTCGCCGGAGTAGGTGAGGTCGGCGGTGTTCTCGGTGACGCCGTGGCTCATCTCGTGGCCGGCCACGTCGAGGGAGACGAGCGGGCCGAAGCTGGTGCCGTCGCCGTCGCCGTACGTCATCTTGGAGCCGTCCCAGAAGGCGTTGACGTACCTGTTGCCGTAGTGGACGCGGTTGAGCGAGCCGGTGCCGTTGCCGAAGATGCCGTTGCGGCCGTGGACCTGCGCGAAGTAGTCCCAGGTCTCGTTGCTGCCGTACTGCGCGTCGGCGGCGGCGCTCGCCCGGTTGGCGTTGGTGCCGTTGCCGAACGTCGTGGTCGAGGAGGTGACCAGCGTGCCGTTGGAGCAGCCGCTGCCGGTGACCTGGCAGATGTAGGAGTCCTGCTTGTTCTTCATGTCGGTGGTGTAGGTGCCGCCACGGACGCCGGCGTTCTTGAGCTGGTAGGACGACCCCGACGGGGTGACGCTCAACGGGACGCTGCCGCTGTAGAGCGTCTGGCCGGAGCCGTCGACGTTGACGATCTCCTGCTCGGTGCGGATGACCTGACCGGTCTTCGCGTCGACGTACGTCGCGAGGCGGCTGGGCGTCTGGTCGGCCTGGGTGCCGCCGCTCATGACCTTCCAGGCCAGGCGCGGCTGCGCGCCGCGGGCGTCGACCACCAGCGAGCTGCCCTCGAGCTCCTCGCCGGCGATGGCGCGGGTGACCTTGCTGGGGGCCAGCGCCTTCGCACCGGCGGCGGCCTTGCCGACGGCCGGGGTGACCGCGAGGGTCAGGTCGTCGGCGAGGGTCTGGCTCGCGCCCTTCCAGCCGCCGGAGGGGCCCTGGTGGACGACGAGGTCGCCGCCGACGACCGGGAGGCCGCGGTAGCTGCGCTGGAACCGGACGTGGCTGGTGCCGTCCGCGTCGACCACGGTGTCGACCGCCTCGAGCTGCTGCGACGCGGCGTAGCGGGTCGCGCCGGGGTGGGCCTCGACGGCGGCCCGGGCCCGGTCGACGCGGGCGCCGGACGGGTCGGCGGTGACCGAGGGGCCGGAGGCGGCGGTGGCCGGCGCGACCTGGGCACCCGCGGCCGCGGCCGAGGCCAGGGCCACAGCGGCAGCGCTGAGGAAGGCGGTGGTGGGACGCATGCAGCTGCTCGATTCGCAGGAGGAGGAAGAGATCCGGGAGGGCTTCCCGGGGGCTCCTCCAGCGTGCCCGTGGAGCGGCCTCCTGGCACCGGGCTGGCGGGTGCACGATGGTGCGTTGCACGTTCGTGCAGAGTTGCGCGTCCCCGACGCGTGCCGATGCGTGCCGGCGTGTGCCGGCGTCCTCAGGCGTCGAGGAAGGCTTCCAGGCCCACGGTGAGGCCGGGGTGGTCGGCGACCCGCCGCAGCCCGAGCAGCACGCCGGGGGTGAACGAGGCACGGTCCATCGAGTCGTGCCGGATGGTCAGGGTCTCCCCCAGCCCGCCGAGCACCACCTCCTGGTGGGCGACCATCCCGCGGATCCGGAGCCCGTGGACGCGGATCCCGTCGACGTCGGCTCCCCGCGCCCCGTCGAGCGCGGTGCTGGTGGCGTCCGGCGGGGCGCCGAGACCGGCCTCGGCGCGGGCGGCGGCCACCAGCTGCGCCGTACGACGTGCGGTGCCCGACGGCGCGTCGGCCTTGTCCGGGTGGTGCAGCTCGACGATCTCGACCGACTCGTAGAACCGCGCCGCCTCCGCGGCGAAGCGCATCATCAGCACCGCCCCGACCGAGAAGTTGGGGGCGATCAGCACGCCCGTGGCCGGGTGCTGCTCGAGCCACCCGCCGAGCGTGGCCAGCCGGTCGTCGTCGAACCCGGTGGTGCCGACCACGGCGTGGATGTCGTGCTCCACGCAGAACCGCAGGTTGTCCATCACCACGTCGGGGTGGGTGAAGTCGACCACCGCCTCGGCGCCCGCCTCGGTCAGCGTCGCGAGGTCGTCCCCGGCATCGACCCGCGCGACCAGCTCGAGGTCCTCGGCCGCCTCGACGGCCGCACAGACCTCACGACCGACCTTGCCCAGCGCGCCCAGCACGCCCACCTTCGTCGTCACGCAGGCGAGGCTATCGACCCGCGGCGGTTCGACGTGCAGTGCGGCGCGGTGCCGTGCGGGCGCCGGCTGCGCCGCGGCGTACGACAGAGGGATGAATCGGGCGGCTCCGGCGCCGAAACTGCCCGCGCCTGACCGTTATGCCCGTTCCCACGGGCAGTTTCACCGGCTAGCCGGTGAAACTGCCCCTCAGGCCGGCCCCACCGTCGCGAGCGTCTGCGGGCGGGAGAACACCTCGGCCGCGAGGGTGCGTACGTCGGTGGGGGTGATCGCCTCGATGCGGGTGAGGACCTCGTCGACGGAGCGGAGGCGGCGCTGGAACAGCTCGGCCTCGCCGAGGCGGGTCATCCGGGAACCGGTGTCCTCCAGCGAGAGCACCAGGCCGCCACGGGCCTGGCCCTTGCCACGCTCGACCTCGTCGTCGTCGAGGCCGTGCCGGGCCACCAGCGCCACCTGCTCGCGCACGACGCGCAGCAGCTCGTCGGCCTTGCCGGGGAGCGAGCCGGCGGCGACGCCGACCATGCCGGCGTCGGAGTAGCCCAGGCCGAAGGAGTAGACGGAGTAGGCCAGGCCGCGCTTCTCGCGCACCTCCTGGAACAGCCGCGAGCTGGAGCCGCCGCCGAGGCCGGCGTTGAGCACATTGAGGGTGAGCCGCCGGGGGTCGGACCGGGTCATGCCCTGCACGCCGAGCACGAGGTTGACCTGCTCGAAGGGACGGGTCGCGAAGACCTCCCCGACGCGGAAGTCGCGGGGCGCCTCGGCGATGCGGGGCCCACGCGGGGACGCGTCGGTGCCGAGGAAGCCGCGACCCGCGAACGCGGCGGTGACGCGACGCACGACGTCGTCGTGGTCGACGTTGCCGGCCACGGCGACCACCGTCGAGGCGGCGACGTAGTGGGTGCGGTAGTAACCCTCGACCTGGTCGCGGGTCAGGGCCCGGATCGACTCGGCGGTGCCGGCGATGGGCAGCGCGAGCGGGGTGCCGGCCCACGCGGTCTCGGCGAAGAGGTTGTGAACGACGTCGTCGGGGTCGTCGTCGTGCATCGCGATCTCGTCGAGGATGACCTCACGCTCGGCCTCGACGTCCTCGCCCGCGACGTGGGAGGAGGTGAGCATGTCGCCGAGCACGTCGAGCGCCATCGGGAGGTCCTCGTCGAGGACGCGGGCGTGGTAGCAGGTGTACTCACGCGCGGTGTAGGCGTTGAACTCGCCGCCGACCTCGTCGAAGGCGGTGGAGATGTCCATCGCCGACCGGGTCGGGGTGCCCTTGAAGAGCAGGTGCTCCAGGAAGTGCGAGGCGCCGTTGAGCTCGGCCGCCTCGTCGCGCGAGCCGACCTGCACGAAGACGCCGACCGCGGCCGAGCGGACGCCCGGCACGTGCTCGGTGACCACGCGCAGGCCGCCCGGCACGACCGTGCGGCGCACGCCGGCGGGCAAGGAGCCCGCCGGCGTGGCAGCAGGGTTCGTCACGCGGTCTCGGGCTCCGAGCCCTCGTCGTCGGCCGCGTCGGAGTCCTCGACCACGGGGGCCAGGGAGAGCTTGCCGCGGTCGTCGATCTCGGAGATCTGGACCTGGAGCTTCTGGCCGACCGAGACGACGTCCTCGACGTTGTCCACGCGCTTGCCGCCGGCCAGCGCACGCAGCTTGCTGATGTGCAGCAGGCCGTCCTTGCCGGGCAGCAGCGAGACGAAGGCGCCGAAGTTGGTCGTCTTCACGACGGTGCCGAGGTAGCGCTCGCCGACCTCGGGCATCGTCGGGTTGGCGATCGCGTTGACCGCGGCACGCGCGGCCTCGGCGGCCTCACCGTTGACGGCGCCGATGTAGACGGTGCCGTCGTCCTCGATCGACAGGGTCGCGCCCGTGTCGTCCTGGATCTGGTTGATGACCTTGCCCTTGGGGCCGATGACCTCGCCGATCTTGTCGACGGGGACCCGCACGGTGATGATGCGCGGCGCGTGGACCGACATCTCCTCGGGACCGTCGATGGCCTCGGCCATCACCTCGAGGATCGCCAGGCGGGCGTCGCGGGCCTGGGTGAGCGCACCGGCCAGGACCTCGGCGGGGATGCCGTCGAGCTTGGTGTCGAGCTGCAGCGCGGTGACGAACTCCTTGGTGCCGGCGACCTTGAAGTCCATGTCGCCGAACGCGTCCTCGGCGCCCAGGATGTCGGTGAGGGCGACGAACTCGTCCTTGCCGTCGACCTGGCCGGAGATGAGGCCCATCGCGATGCCGGCGACCGAGGCGCGCAGCGGCACACCGGCCTGCAGCAGCGACAGGGTCGAGGCGCAGACCGAGCCCATCGAGGTGGAGCCGTTGGAGCCCATGGCCTCGGAGAGCTGGCGGATGGCGTAGGGGAACTCCTCGCGGCTGGGCAGCACGGGCAGGAGCGCACGACGCGCGAGCGCACCGTGGCCGACCTCGCGGCGCTTGGGCGAGCCCACGCGACCGGTCTCACCGGTGGAGAAGGGCGGGAAGACGTACTTGTGCATGTAGCGGCGGTGCTTCTCCGGCGACAGCGTGTCGAGCTGCTGCTCCATCTTGAGCATGTTCAGCGTGGTGACGCCCAGGATCTGGGTCTCGCCACGCTCGAACAGCGCCGAGCCGTGCACCCGCGGGATCACCTCGACCTCGGCCGAGAGGGTGCGGATGTCGGTGAGGCCACGGCCGTCCATGCGGACCTTGTCGCGCAGCACGCGCTCGCGGACCAGCGACTTGGTCAGCGAGCGGAACGCGGCGCCGACCTCCTTCTCGCGACCCTCGAACTGGCCGGCGACCTGCTCCAGCAGCGAGGCCTTGACCTCGTCGAGGCGCTCCTCGCGCTCCTGCTTGCCGGCGATCGTCAGCGCGGAGGCGGTGTCGTCCTTGACGGCCGACTCGACGGCGGCGTACACGTCGTCCTCGTAGTCGAGGAAGATCGGGAACTCCTGGACGGGCTTGGCGGCCTGCTTGGCCAGCTCGGCCTGCGCCTCGCACAGCTGCTTGATGAAGGGCTTCGCGGCGTCGAGGCCCTGGGCCACGACCTCCTCGGTGGGCGCCTGCTGGCCCGACTGCACGAGCTCCCAGGTGGTCTCGGTGGCCTCGGCCTCGACCATCATGATGGCGACGTCACCGGTCTCGGTGACGCGGCCGGCCACGACCATGTCGAACACGGCGGTCTCGAGCTGCGCGTGGGTGGGGAACGCGACCCACTGGCCGTCGATCAGGGCGACGCGGGTGCCGCCGACCGGGCCGGAGAACGGCAGGCCGGAGAGCTGGGTGGAGGCCGACGCCGCGTTGATCGCGAGCACGTCGTAGGGCTGGTTGGGGTCGAGCGCCATCACGGTGATGACGACCTGGACCTCGTTGCGCAGGCCCTTCTTGAAGGTGGGCCGCAGCGGGCGGTCGATGAGGCGGCAGGTGAGGATCGCGTCCTCGCCCGGCCGGCCCTCGGAGCGGAAGAACGAGCCGGGGATCTGGCCCACGGCGTACATCCGCTCCTCGACGTCGATCGTCAGGGGGAAGAAGTCGAAGTGGTCCTTGGGGTGCTTGCCCGCGGTGGTCGCGGAGAGCAGCATCGTGTCGTCGTCGAGGTACGCCGTGACGGCGCCGGCGGCCTGGCGCGCGAGCAGCCCCGTCTCGAACTTGACGGTGCGCTGGCCGTGGGGGCCGTTGTCGATGACGGTCTCGACGGCGAAGACGTCGGTTCCTGTGGTGTCGGTCAAAAGATCGTCGCTTTCGTTGGCGAAGCGATCCGAGGCCGCGTCGTGGCCGATCTTCGATCGAAGCGACTGGTGTCCGGGAGGCGTGCCGCTGGTCACGGACGTGCTGACCTGCTGGCGTCGGTCCTCCGACGAGGACACCAATCCCTACTACCGAGGACCGGGCCGCAGGGCTCGCGGACCACTCCTGGGGGGATCAGGGATGTAGTTGTGTTCTAGCACGAACGGCCCACCCGGGAGGGTGAGCCGTTCGGGGTGTCAGCGTCGCAGGCCGAGGCGGGACACGATCGAGCGGTAGCGCGCGATCTCGGTCTTCTCCAGGTAGTTCAGGAGACGACGGCGCTGGCCGACCAGCAGCAGCAGGCCACGCCGGCTGTGGTGGTCGTGCTTGTGGGTCTTCAGGTGGTCGGTGAGGTGGGAGATGCGGTGGCTCAGCAGCGCGATCTGCACCTCGGGGGAACCGGTGTCGCCCTCGACGGTGGCGTACTCGGCGATGATCTTCTTCTTGGTCTCGGCGTCTGTACCGATCGACACGACGAACTACCCGTCTCTCTTTGTCTCGTTGCGCGGCGCGCCGGGGCCTGTTCACCCGGGCACTACTGGTCCGCGGCCGTTGCACGGCAGTGTCGCCCGGGCCGGGAACCGGCCCTGGGCAACTGCTCAAGGCTATCAGCGCAGGGCACCGCACCCGAAATCGTGCCTCACGCGTGCGCGTGGGCCTCCAGGACACGACGTACGTCGCACAGGGTGGGCCGCGCCGCCGGGTCGGGGCGCAGGCACGCGAGCAGCAGGTCGCCCACGTCGGCGGGCACCAGGCCGGCCGGCAGCCGCGGCGCCCGGGGGGCACGTCGGTGCAGCACCGGCAGCCGCCGCCGGGAGTCCCAGGTCGCCTCGTCGCCGTGGGGCAGGTCCGAGGTGAGGGCCTCGACCAGGGTCACCGCCAGCCCCCAGACGTCGGTGGCGGGACCGAGGCCGGTGCCACGGGCCTGCTCGGGCGCGAGGTAGCCGCGGGTGCCGGCACCCGGTCGTCCCTCCCCCGGTCGTCCGACGAGGCTGAGGTCGATGAGCGTCGCCCGGCCCCCGTCGACCACGACGTTGGCGGGCTTGACGTCGAGGTGCAGCCAGTCGTGGCGGTGCAGGTAGCCCAGCACCGAGACCAGCTGCAGCCCCAGCCCGGCGGTGTCGGCGAGGCCGAGCGGCTCGTCCTCGACCAGCGCCGCCAGCGTGGCGCCGCCGAGCACCTCCAGGACCAGCGCCGGGGGCTCCTCGTGGACCTCGTAGCACCGCACGAGGTGGGGGTGGGCGAGCGAGGAGAGGACCTCGCCCTCGCGTCGGGTCGCCGCGACGACCCGCGGCTCGTGGCGCCGGTCCGCGCGCAGCACCTTGACCACGCTGCGGCAGCCGCGGTCGAGGTCGCGGGCGTCGTAGGTGTCCATGCGGCGGCCGTGGGCGAGCAGCGCCACCACGACCTGCCCCGGCAGCACCTGCTCCCCCGGCGGCACCGTGCCCGCCGGGACCACCGCCGCCCGCCGGCCGCTCACGCCGGCACCGCCTGCAGCGAGGCGAGGTCGATCACGCGGTCGACGTGGGCGAGGACACGCGGGTCGTGGGTCAGCACCAGCACGGTGCGGCCGCGCTCGGCCGAGAGCGGCCCGAGCAGCCGCGCGGCCGCCTCGTCGTCGAGGCCGGTCGTCGGCTCGTCCAGCACCAGCACCGGGGCGTCGCGGAGCAGCGCCCGGGCCACGCACAGCCGCTGCCGCTGGCCGCCGGAGAGCAGCCGGCCCCGCTGGCCGACGCGGGCGTCGTACGCCCCGGGGAGGCGCTCGACGAACTCCTCGGCCCCCGCCCGGCGCACGGCGTCGCGCACCGCGGCCCGCGAGGCTCCGGGGCTGCCGAGGGCCACGTTGTCGTGGACGCTGGCGTCGAGCAGCAGCGTCTCCTGGAGCACGATCGAGACCGACGCCCGCACCGACTCCCGCGTGTGCTCGGCCAGGTCGTGCCCGTCCAGCAGCACCCTGCCCGCACCGGGCTCGAGGTGACGGGTGAGCAGGTAGGCGAGCGTCGACTTGCCGACACCGCTCGGGCCCACCAGCGCGACGCGCTCGCCCGCGGCGACCTCGAGGTCGAGGTCGCGGAGCACGTCGCGACCGGTCCCGGGGTAGCCCACGGTGACGCCCCGCAGGCTGACCGCGCCGGGACCGCGCGGGAGAGCGGTCGCCCCGGGACGGTCCTGCGGCGCGGGCTCGTCGAGCAGCTCGACCACGCGCTCGACCCCGGCCGAGGCGGCGAACATCTCCGGCAGCAGGTCGCCGAGGTCGCGGGCGGGCCGGTAGCACTGCACCAGCAGGGTGAGGAAGGCGAGCAGGCCGCCGAGCGTCAGCCGCTCGGAGTCCAGCGCCCACACGCCCAGGGCGACCACGAGCAGCACGCCGAGCAGCTCGACGAGGTCGACCACGGGCAGGAAGACGGCGCGCACCCGGCTCG
Source organism: Nocardioides aurantiacus (assembly GCF_003752505.1). Taxonomy (NCBI): domain Bacteria; kingdom Bacillati; phylum Actinomycetota; class Actinomycetes; order Propionibacteriales; family Nocardioidaceae; genus Nocardioides; species Nocardioides aurantiacus. Next base: position 3,023,518 of record NZ_RKHO01000001.1, read on the forward strand.
AGGCGAGCTCGGCGGCCATGATGGCGCGGTTCTGCCGGTCGTACGCCGCCTCGGTCTCGCGCTCCGCGCCGGCGGTCTGCACGAGCGCCGCGCTCCCGAGGCTCTCCTCGGTGACCGAGCCGAGCGCCCCGCCCCGGCGGCGCCGCTCCCGGCTCAGGTCCTTGACGAGGTGGGCGAAGCGCGAGGAGACCCACCAGAAGGCGGGCACGACGACCAGCGAGGCCAGCGCGAGCTCCCACTGCAGGTAGAACAGCGCGCCGACGAAGAAAAGCAGCCGCAGCGCGGTCCCGACGACCTCGCTGAGCTGCCCGACCATGAAGGTCTCGACCTGCGCGATGTCGCCGCTGAGGCGCTGCAGCACGTCGCCGAGGCGGCGCTGGGCCAGCCGGGGCAGCGGCAGCGCGAGCGCGTGGGCGAAGGAGCGGCCGCGCAGCCGGACCAGGAAGTGCTGGGTGATCCAGGTGGAGAGGTAGTCGTCGGCGCCGGAGACGCCGGCGCTGAGCAGGTTGAGGCCGAGGTAGAACGCGACCAGCAGCGGCAGCGCCTCGAAGGAGGCGGGCACCAGGACGTCGTCGACGAGCCGCTGAAACAGCAGGATCTCGACCACCTCCACCGCCGGCGCCGCGGCCAGCAGGGCCAGCCCGAGCAGCAGGTGGCGGGAGTAGGGCCGCAGGTCGGGCCAGAACCGGCGTACGACCTGGGCGAGGGTGAGCCCGGGGGCCTCCTCGACCACCGGGGCGTCGTCGTGCTGGGGCCGGAGCAGGGCGCCGGCCCGCTGCCACCTCGTCGTCATCTCTCGCGTCCTCGCCGTGGGTTGCCGGTGCGTGCTCGAATGGCCGTCCGGGCGGGTGGCTCCCTGATCGAGCCACCCGCCCGGACCTGTGCCTGCGGTGGTGCCGTGCCGTCAGTCGGTGCTGCGGCTGCGGGCCGCGCGACGGCGACGCAACCGCCGGCGCCGCATGATCCGGCGGCGCCGACGACGCCGGCGGCGACGCTGGTCGTCGGAGCTGTCCGAGCGCGCCGAGCGCGCCATCCGGGCCGGCTGGAGCGAGGCGAGGATCGTGGAGCGTGCCATGGTCGTGCCTTCCTGTGGGGTGGTCTTCCCTGACGAGGAGGACACTCCCGGTGGCGCGTGAGGTGCGGGTGAGGTCAGCGTGAGAGGGCTCTCACGCGTGGGTCAGCGGGTGCTCCGCAGCTCCTCGACGCCCGCGTCGCGCCACTCCCCCGACCGCGGCGCCGGCGCCGCTGCGGAGTCGTCCTCGAGGCCCTCGGGGCGGCGGCGCTGCGTGCGAGGATGCCGGGCATGACGACGGCCCCCACCGATCCCGAGAGCACGACCCGGCTGACCGCCTGCAACCTGTGCGAGGCGATCTGCGGGCTGGTGCTCACGATCGAGCAGCGTCCCGACGGCCCCGCCGTCACCGGCGTGCGCGGCAACGCGGGAGACCCCCTCTCGCGGGGGCACGTCTGCCCCAAGGGCGTGGCCATCGCCGACGTCCAGGCCGACCCCGACCGGCTGCGGACCCCCGTGCGTCGTGTCGGCCGTGGCGCCGACGCGACGTGGGAGGAGATCTCCTGGGACGAGGCGGTCCGGCTCGCCGCGGACGGACTCGCCGACACCCAGCAGCAGCACGGTCGCGACGCGGTCGGCGTCTACCTCGGCAACCCCAACGTGCACTCGCTCGGCGCGATGACCCACGGGGTCCGGCTCGCCAAGACGCTGCGCACCCACAACACCTACAGCGCGACCTCGGTCGACCAGCTCCCCGCCCAGCTGCTCGCGTGGCAGCTCTACGGCCACCAGCTGATGATCCCGGTGCCCGACCTCGACCGCACCGAGCTGTTCCTCGTCGTCGGGGCCAACCCGATGGCCTCGAACGGCTCGCTGATGACGGTGCCCGACTTCCCCGCCCGGGTGCGCGAGCTCAAGGCGCGCGGCGGCCGGATGATCGTGCTCGACCCGCGTCGCACCGAGACCGCCGCGGTCGCCGACGAGCACCACTTCGTGCGGCCCGGCTCCGACGCCGCGGTGCTGCTCGCGATGGTGCACACGCTGCTCGCCGAGGACCTCACCGACGTGCCGTCCTACGTCCGCGGCGTCGAGGCGGTCCGGCTGGCCGTCGCCGACCTGACGCCCGAGCGGGCGGCGGCGGTCTCCGGGCTCGCGGCCGAGGAGATCCGCCGGTTGGCGCGCGACTTCGCTGCGGCCGGGCGCGCGGCGGCGTACGGCCGGATGGGCCTGTCCACGCAGGGCTTCGGGTCGCTCGGCCAGTGGGCGGTCCACCTGCTCAACGTGCTCACCGGCAACCTCGACCGCGAGGGCGGCGTGATGTTCACCGAGCCGGCGATCGACGTCGTCGGCAGGGGCCTGGTGGGCCGCGGCCACCTCGGCGCCTGGCGCAGCCGGGTGCGGGGGCTGCCGGAGTTCTCCGGCGAGCTGCCCGTCAGCGCGCTGCGCGAGGAGATCACCACCCCCGGCGAGGGCCAGGTGCGGGCGCTGCTCACGGTGGCCGGCAACCCCGTCCTCTCCACGCCCGACGGCGCCGGGCTCTCCCGCGCGCTGGAGGGCCTGGACTTCATGGTGTCGGTCGACATCTACCTCAACGAGACGACCCGGCACGCCGACGTGGTGCTGCCGCCGACCACCGCGCTCGAACGCGACCACTACGACCTGGTCTTCCACGCGCTGGCGGTGCGCAACACCGCGCGGTTCTCCCCCGCCGTGCTGCCCAAGCCGGCCGGGTCGCGCCACGACTGGGAGATCTTCCGTGACCTCGCGCTGCGCATCACCGGGCGGCGCCCCGCCCGTGGCACGGCGCGGCTCAGGCGCGTGGCCGACGCCGCGGTGCTGCGGACCAGCCCGACCCGGCTCGTCGAGCTGCTGCTCCTCGCCGGCCGTCGTACGACGCTCCGCGCGCTGCGCGCCCACCCCGAGGGCGTCGACCTCGGCGCCCTGCGCCCGGTGCTGCCCGGCCGGCTGCAGACCCGCGACAAGCTGGTGCACCTGGCCCCCGACCTGGTGCTGGCCGACCTCGACCGGCTCCGCCGCAGCCTCGACGCCCCGCAGGCGGCCGAGGGCGAGCTGCTGCTGATCGGCCGCCGCCACCAGCGCACCAACAACTCCTGGATGCACAACACGCCGCGGCTGACCCGGGGCAAGGCGCGCCACCAGCTCCTCGTCCACCCCGACGACCTGGCCGCCCACGGGCTGGCCGACGGCGACCGGGTGCGGATCACCTCGCGCGTCGGCAGCGTCATCACCGAGGTGCAGGCCACCGACGACGTGATGCCCGGCGTGGTCTCGCTGCCCCACGGCTACGGCCACGGCGGTCCGGGCAACGCGGGCACCCGGCTCGCGCACGCCAACGGCGTCGCGGGCGTCTCGGTCAACGACCTGACCGACCCCGAGCGCCTCGACGTCTCCGGCAACGCCGCGCTCAACGGCGTCCCGGTGACGCTCGCGCCGGCGGACGCCCACGACGACGGGACGGGGCACGACGCCGCCGCGGCGGTCACCGAGCCGACCCCGGCACACTCCTCCCGTGCCTGAGCCGCGCGCCGCCGTCCCCGGCCTCGACGAGGTCCTGGCCCCGCTCCCCGCGCACCGCCGGCAGCTGTTCGAGGCCCGGGTCGCACGCTGGCGACCCGACCTCGACGCCGCCCTGCGCCCGCTGTACGACGCGCCCGCCGCGGTCGGCGACCGGCTGGTGCTGCTCGCCGCCCGGGCGTTCGCCGCCCGGTCCGAGGAGCTGCACGCGCTCGACCTCGAGCGGTCGCTGGCGCCCGACTGGTTCCAGCGGCCCGACGTCGTGGGCTACGCGGCCTACGCCGAGCGGTTCGGCGGCGACCTCGCCGGGGTGGCCGCCCGGGCGTCGTACCTCCAGGAGCTGGGGGTGCGCTACCTGCACCTGATGCCGCTGCTCACGCCTCGGCCCGCGCCGAACGACGGCGGCTACGCCGTCATGGACTACCGCACGGTGCGCTCCGACCTCGGCACCGTCGACGACGTCGCCCGGCTGACCTCCGAGCTGCGCAGCCGCGGCATCAGCCTGTGCCTCGACCTGGTGCTCAACCACGTGGCCCGCGAGCACGACTGGGCCCGGCGTGCGGTGGCGGGCGAGCAGGACCACCGGGACTACTTCCTGGTCTTCGAGGACCGCGACCTCCCCGACGCCTACGAGCAGACGCTGCCCGAGGTGTTCCCCGACTTCGCGCCCGGCAGCTTCAGCCACGACGCCGGGCTCGACGCGTGGGTGTGGACGACCTTCAACGACTACCAGTGGGACCTCGACTGGTCCAACCCCGCGGTGCTGTGCGAGTTCGCCGACATCATCTGCTTCTGGGCCAACCACGGCGTCGAGGTGTTCCGGCTCGACGCGATCGCCTTCACCTGGAAGCGGATGGGCACCAGCTGCCAGAACCAGCCCGAGGTGCACGCGCTGACGCAGGCGCTGCGCACCGTGGCCCGGATCGCGGCGCCGGCGGTGCTGTTCAAGGCCGAGGCGATCGTCGGGCCGCAGGACCTCGTGGCCTACCTCGGCCAGGGCGCCCACCACGGCAAGGTCAGCGACCTGGCCTACCACAACAGCCTGATGGTGCAGCTGTGGTCGATGCTGGCCACCCGCGACGTGTGGCTCGCCAGCCGCGCGCTGCAGCAGCTCCCCGCCCCGCCCTCGACGACGGCGTGGGTGACCTACGCGCGCTGCCACGACGACATCGGCTGGGCCGTCGACGACGGTGACGCCGCGGCGGTCGGGATCACCGGCCACGGCCACCGCGCCTTCCTCTCCGACTTCTACTCCGGCGACTTCCCGGGCTCCTGGGCCCGCGGCCTGGTGTTCCAGGAGAACGAGGAGACCCGCGACCGGCGCATCTCCGGGTCGCTGGCCTCGCTCGCCGGCCTCGAGGCCGGCGACCCCGACGCCCCGGCCCGGATCCGGCTCGCCCACGCCCTGGTGCTCGGCTTCGGCGGGCTGCCCGTGATCTGGATGGGCGACGAGCTCGGGCTGGTCAACGACGCCGCCTGGGACGAGGTCCCCGAGCACGCCGAGGACAACCGCTGGGTGCACCGGCCGCTGATGCCGTGGCCCGATGACGGCTCGACGCCGCGCGACGCCCACGGCATCGGCGACGACCTGCGGCAGCTCGTGGCGGCCCGCCGGGGCCTGCCCCACCTGCACGCCTCGGTGGGCGCCGAGGTCCTCGACCCGGCCGACCCCGGCGTGCTGCTGGTGCTGCGGCGCCACCCCCTCGGACCGATGCTGGGCGCCTACAACGTGACCGGCTCGCCCCGCCCGGTGCCCGTCGAGGTGCTGCACTCCGTCGGGCTCGACCCCGCCGACCTGGTCGACCGGACGACCGGCGAGCAGCCGGTCGTGCGCGGCGGGGCGGTGCTGCTGCCGGCGTACGGCGCGGCCTGGCTGACCTCGGGCAGTTTCACCGGCTAACCGGGGAAACTGCCCTCCGACGTCCGGAATGCCCGGTCTCGCGGGCAGTTTTGCCCGCTCAGTCGCCCCGGGCGGCGAGGTAGGTCGCGCGCGAGGACACGGCGCGGTCGAGCTCGGCCTTGATCTCGGTGAAGAACTGCTCGCGGTAGGTCTCGTCGGTGACGGCGTAGACGGTGAAGTAGAGCCCCGAGAAGGCCGCGAGGAACACCGAGACCTGCACCAGCTCGACGGAGAGGTTGTCGGCCCACGGCAGCGCCGAGATCGAGTCCTGGCCGGTCCACGCCTCCTGCACGCCGTGGGTCATCACCAGGCCGCCGAAGACCATGAAGAAGGCGAACACCGACAGCGCGAGCAGCAGCACCTGCACCGCCTGGGCGACCATCAGCACGAGCACCAGGTTGGCCCGCTCGAGCCCGCTGATCTGCGGGGCGTCGACCTGGTCACCCACCCGGTCGAGCTCCTCGGGCAGCCGCGCCAGCAGGAACACCACGGCGATCGCGGCGAACATCAGCACCGTCAGCCAGAGCACGCCGCCGTCGAGGTTGGCCGAGAGCTGCCACACCTCGGCGTTGATGAACAAGAAGGTGATGAACAGCAGCAGCAGCGGCAGCGCCCGGGTCACCAGGGGCAGCAGCAGGTGCAGGCTGCGCAGCGTGTGGCGGCCGGCCCAGCGGGCGATCGGCCACGCCCCCAGCTTGGTCCCGGCGTACGCCGCCGCGGCGAGGCCGGTGACCGTCAGCAGCGAGGCGGGGGCCAGGCTGGGCGTCCCGGCCAGCCAGGCCAGCGCGATGCCGCCGAGCAGGCTGAGCAGCGCGACGCCGACGAGGCCCACCAGCAGGCGGGGGTCGTGCAGCGCCCGGTGGGCCCGCTCGCGGCGCTCGGGCACGAACCACGGCAGGCCGTGCTCGACGAACCAGCGGTCGTCCTCGGGCGAGGTGGCACGCGGACGGCCACGGAGCCGACCGGGCTGGCCGGGCTGGCCGGGTCGGCCGGGCTGCTCGGGCTGCTCGGGCTGCTCGGGGCCGGCGCTGAACGGGACGGTGGGCGGCTGCTCCTCGCTCACGCGGTGCCCTCCAGCAGCTCGCGGGTGCGCTCGACGTCGAGCGCCATCCGCTCCAGCAGCTCATCGACGCCGTCGAAGCGGACCATGCCGCGGATGCGGGCGGTGAAGGTCACCTCCACGGTGCGGTCGTAGAGCTCGATCCCCTCGTGGTCGAGCACGTAGGACTCCACGCGGCGGTCGCGCTCGCCCTCGAAGGTGGGGTTGGTGCCGACGCTGATCGCGACCGGCAGCCACGCGCCGTGGAGCGGGTCGCCCTCGTCGAGCACGCGCAGCCGGCCGGCGTACACCCCGTCGGCAGGGGCGGCGAGGCCGTGGGTGGGCACGTTGGCCGTGGGGTAGCCGAGCTCGCGGCCGCGCTGGTCGCCGCGGACCACCTGGCCGACGAGCGAGAACGGGCGACCGAGCGCCTCGGCGGCGCCCTCGACGTCGCCGGCGGCCAGGCAGGTGCGGACGTAGGTCGAGGACCACACCTGCGGGCCGCCGTCGAGCTCGATGCCCTCGGCGGTGAACCCGTGCTCGCGCCCGAACTCGCGCAGGAACGTCACGTCCCCGGCGGCGCGGGCACCGAAGCGGAAGTTGGCGCCGACCACGACCGCCCTCGCGTGCAGGCCGTCCACGACCACGCGCTGCACGAACTCCTCGGGCGTCCAGGCCGCCACCTCGCGGTCGAAGGGGAGCACGAACACGTCGTCCACCCCGGCGTCGGCGAGCAGGGCACAGCGGGTGCCGACCTCGGTCAGCGGCTGCGGCGCGTGGTCGGGCCGCAGCACCGCGATGGGGTGCGGGTCGAAGGTGACGGCGACGACGCGGTGCCCCAGCTCGTCGGCCAGCTCGCGGGTCCGACGCAGCACCGCCCGGTGGCCGAGGTGCACGCCGTCGAAGTTGCCGATGGTCACCACGGTGGCGGCGAGGTCGGCGGGGACGTCGTCCAGGGATCGCCAGATGCGCACGGACGAACCTTACTGGCGTCCGCTCAGACGAAGACGGCCACGGCCCGGGCCTGTGGCCCCGCCTGCTCGTAGAGCGCGAGGAAGGTGCCGTCGGGCGCGAACAGCGCCACCGGGCCCGGGCTGCCGAGCTCCAGCTCGAGCTTGCGGCCCACGCGCACGTCGGCCGCCCGCGTCTCGTCGAGGTCGACCGCGGGGAAGCCGCGGCGGGCGGCCGCGGCGATGGGCAGCACCTCCGGCTCGGCCTCGAGCTGCTCGAGGGTGCGGGCCACGTCGAGCGAGAACGGGCCCACCGTCGTACGACGCAGGGCGGTGAGGTGGCCCCCGGTGCCGAGCTGCTCCCCCAGGTCGCGCGCGACGGCGCGGACGTAGGTGCCGGTGGAGCAGTGCAGGGTCAGGTCGACGTCGAGCACCTCGTGGGCGTCGACGGCGGCGCGGCGTACGTCGTGGACGGTGAGCGCGTGGACCGTCACCCGCCGCGAGGCGAGCTCGACCTGCTCGCCGGCCCGCACCCGGTCGTAGGCGCGGCGGCCGTCGACCTTGATGGCCGAGACCGCCGAGGGCACCTGGTCGATCTCGCCGACGAAGCCCGCGAGCGCCTCCCGCACGGCCCCCGCCTCGACCCCCGCGACCGGCGCGGTGGCCAGCACCTCGCCCTCGGCGTCGTCGGTGGTCGTGCTCGCGCCGAGGCGCACCGTGGCGTCGTAGGTCTTGTCGGCCAGCTGCAGGTGGCCGAGCAGCCGGGTGGCGCGGCCGACCCCGAGGACCAGCACGCCGGTCGCCATCGGGTCGAGCGTGCCGGCGTGCCCGACCTTGCGGGTGCCGAGGATGCGACGGGTCCGGGAGACCACGTCGTGGGAGGTCATGCCCCCGGACTTGTCGACGACGACCAGTCCGTCGGGACCGTCGGGACGGCTCACGCCCGCGGGTCGTCCTCGTGCTCGTCCTCAGGGCCCTCGCCGAGGTCGTCGTCGTCGGACTCGGGCTCGCGCGGCTTCTTGTAGGGGTCCGCGTCCCCGGCGTACGCCCCCTCGGCGGCGCGTCGCGCCGCCTCCGCGTCGGCCGCGCGGACCCGCTCGAGCAGGTCGTCGATCTCACGCGCGGTCTCGGGCAGGGCGTCACGGACGAACTCCAGCGTCGGCACCTGCCGGATGCCGAGCTGCTTGCCCACCTCGGAGCGGATCAGCCCACGGGCCGACTCCAGCGCCGCGGCGGTGCCCTCGTGGTCGGACTCCTCGCCGAGGACGGTGTAGAAGATCGAGGCGTGCTGGGTGTCACCGGAGACGCGCACGTCGGTCACGGTGACGAACCCCAGTCGGGGGTCCTTGATCCGGCGCTCGAGCATCTCCGCCACGACCACCTTGATGCGGTCGGCGATCTTGCGCACGCGGGGGCTTGCCATGGTGGGTCCTGTTCTGTGCCTGGGGCCGTCGACGGTTTCCCGAGGTCGCCTGGGAATCCGTCACCTGGCCGGTGTCGCAACACCGGCCAGGCGGCGGTCTGCCAGGCGAACCTGGGAAACCGCCGCCGGGACGACCGGTGCTGCAGCCGTACGACGTGCCGCGGGGATCAGCTCCGCGGGATCTCCTTCATCTCGAAGGCCTCGACGATGTCGCCCTCCTTGATGTCGTTGAACCCGCGCAGGACCAGACCGCACTCGAAGCCCTCGCGGACCTCGGAGGCGTCGTCCTTCTCCCGCTTGAGCGAAGCCAGGTCCAGGTTGTCCTGGACCACGGAGCCGTCGCGGATCAGGCGCACCTTGGCGTTGCGTCGGATGACGCCGCCGGTGACCATGCAGCCCGCGATGTTGCCGATCTTGGAGCTGCGGAAGATCGCACGGATCTCCGCCTGGCCCAGGGTCGACTCCTCGTACTCGGGCTTGAGCAGGCCCTTGAGCGCCGCCTCGATCTCCTCGATGGCCTGGTAGATCACCGAGTAGTAGCGGATCTCCACGCCCTCCTTGTCGGCCATCTCCGTCACCTTGCCCTGCGGGCGGACGTTGAAGCCGATGATGATGGCGTCGGAGGCCGCGGCCAGGTCGACGTTGGTCTCGGTGATCGCACCGACACCGCGGTCGATGACGCGCAGCGAGACCTCGTCGCCGACGTCGATCTGGGCCAGCGAGTCCTCGAGGGCCTCGACCGAACCGGACACGTCGCCCTTGAGGATGAGGTTGAGCTCCTGGCTCTTGCCCTTCTCCATGGAGGCCATGAAGTCCTCGAGGCTGCGACGCACGCGGCGCTTGGCCTGCATGGCCGCCCGCTCGCGGGACTCGCGCTTCTCGGCGATCTGGCGGGCCATCCGGTCGTCCTCGACCACGATGAAGTTCTGGCCCGCACCGGGGACGCCGGAGAGACCGAGCACCATCGCAGGACGCGAGGGGTAGGCCTCCTCGATGTTGTCCCCGTGCTCGTCGATCATCGCGCGGACGCGGCCGTGGGCCGGACCGGCGACGATCGAGTCGCCCACGCGCAGCGTGCCGCGCTGGACCAGGATCGTGGCGACCGGACCGCGACCGCGGTCCAGGTGCGCCTCGACGACCAGGCCCTGGGCGTCCTGCTCGGGGTTGGCGCGCAGGTCGAGCGACGCGTCGGCGGTGAGCACGACGGCCTCGAGCAGCTTGTCGAGGTTGAGCTGCTCCCGGGCGGAGACGTCGACGAACATCGTGTCGCCGCCGTACTCCTCGGGGACCAGGCCGTACTCGCTGAGCTGGCCGCGCACCTTGGTCGGGTCCGCCGCAGGCACGTCGATCTTGTTGACCGCGACCACGATCGGCACGTTGGCGGCCTTGGCGTGGTTGAGCGCCTCGACCGTCTGCGGCATGACACCGTCGTCCGCCGCGACCACGAGGATCGCGATGTCGGTGGCCTGCGCACCACGGGCACGCATGGCGGTGAACGCCTCGTGACCGGGGGTGTCGATCAGGGTGATGTAGCGCTCGTCGCCGTCGACCTCGGCCGCGACCTGGTAGGCACCGATGTGCTGCGTGATGCCACCGGCCTCCTTGTCGACGACGTTGGCGCTGCGCAGCGCGTCGAGCAGCTTGGTCTTTCCGTGGTCGACGTGACCCATGACGGTGACGACCGGCGGCCGCGCCTCGAGCATGTCCTCGTCGCCCTCGTCGGAGCCGAACTGGACGTCGAAGGAGTCGAGCAGCTCGCGGTCCTCGTCCTCCGGGGAGACGACCTCGACGACGTAGTTGAGCTCGTCGCCGATCAGCTGCAGGGTGTCCTCGTTGACCGACTCGGTCGCGGTGACCATCTCGCCCAGGTGGAACAGCATCTGCACCAGCGAGGCGGCGTCGACGCCGATCTTCTCGGCGAAGTCGGTCAGCGAGGCGCCACGCGCCAGGCGGACGGTCTCGCCGTCGCCCTTGCGGACCCGCACGCCGCCGATCGTCGGGGCCTGCATGGCCTCGAACTCCTGACGACGGGCGCGCTTGCTCTTGCGACCGCGACGCGACGGGCCGCCGGGGCGACCGAAGGCGCCCTGCGTGCTGCCGCGCTGGCCGGGACGACCCCGACCGGGACCACCGGGACGACCGGGGGCACCGCCACCGGGCGCACCGCCCGGGCCGCCGCCGAAGCCGCCGCGGCCGGGAGGGCCACCGCGCGCCGGGGCGCCACCGGGACCACCGCGACCGGGACCACCGGGGCCACCGCGACCGGGGCCGCCGGGGCCACCACGGCCGGGACCGGCACCGAAGGCGGCCGGGGACTTGGGCATCATCGCCGGGTTGGGACGCGGCATGCCGTCGCGACCGGCCGGGGGCCGGGGCGGACGCTGGGCGTCGTCGCCGGGAGCGGCGGGCGCACCCGACTGCGGACGCGGCGCCGGGCGGCGACCCATGCCCTGGGTGGAGCTGAACGGGTTGTTGCCCGGACGCGGGGCGCCGGGACGGGGCGGCCGGGGGCCGGGCTTGAAGCCGGCGCCACCGGAGGGACGCTCCTCCTCGCCACCCTCACGGGCGGCGGGCGCCTCGGGAGCCGCGGGGCTCTCGGGGGCGGCCGGGGCCGCGGGGGCGCTCGCCGCGGGGGCGGGTGCCTCCGGGGCCGCGGGCTCGGGGGCGGGCTTGGCCCGGGGACCCGGGCGCGGACCCGGTCGGACGGGTGCGGCCGACGGCGCCTGGGCGGCCGGGGACGCCGGGGCCTCGGCGGCAGGAGCCTCGGGGGCGGGCGCCTCGGCGGCCGGCGCGGCCGGGGACGCGGGAGCCTCCGGCGCGGGGGCCTCGGGGGCAGGTGCCTCGGCGGGGGCCGCAGCCGCGGGGGCGGCGGGAGCCGGGGCCGCAGGGGCCGACGGGGTCGCGGACGGCGCCTTCTTGGCGGCCTTCTTGGCAGCAGCGGCGTCGGCCTTGGCCTTCAGCTCGCTGCCGTAGGTGTCGTTGAAGCGCTTCTCGACGAGGGGGTTGATGCCCGACGACGGCGCCTTGACGAACTCGCCCAGGTCGCCGAGGAGGGTGATGACCTCCTTGCTGGGCACGCCGTACTTCTTGGCGAGATCGCTGACTCGGGTGTTTGCCACGGATTTCCTCCTGGTCCGAGCCCGTCCAGGAGGGCAGCGAACCGCTAGTTGATGTGCTTGCTCATCGCGCGGTACTCATTGCGAGGGGTCTCATCGCAGGCTCATGAGCTCGTGCTCCCGTTCCGGATGGGTGCTGACTGGGTCTGTGCTGGTGTCGCGCGTGCTGGTGGTGCGTCGTGCGGTGCGAGGTGCCGGCGCAGCCGGTCGAGGCTGAGTGCTGCTCGGGCCTGAGCATCATGCCGCAGGGCCCGGGTGAAAGCACGTTTGCGCTCGGCCAGCGCCAGGCACGCGACCGTGGGGTGCAGGTGCGCCCCGCGGCCCGGTGCGGAGCCGACCGGGTCGGGCTCGACGTGCCAGGGGGCCTGGCCATCGGGACCCGCACGGACGACCACCCGCAACAGCTCGCGCTTGGGGGCCTTCTGCCGACACCCGACACAGGTCCGGACGGGTCCGTCGCCGCGCTGCGTGTCCTGCTGGAAAACCACCGTGGGCCACTCTACCGGGCGGCTCGCCCCAGCCCTAACCGGATCTCGGGGCCTCCCGGTCAGTCGGTCGGTGCCTCGTCGGAGCGGATGTCGATGCGCCAGCCGGTGAGGCGGGCGGCGAGGCGGGCGTTCTGGCCCTCCTTGCCGATCGCGAGCGAGAGCTGGAAGTCGGGCACCACGACGCGGGCCGAGCGGGCGGCGAGGTCGACGACGGTGACCTGGGAGACCCGGGCCGGGCTGAGCGCGTTGCCGACCAGCGTGGCGGGGTCGTCCGACCAGTCGACGATGTCGATCTTCTCGCCGTGCAGCTCGTTCATCACGTTGCGCACGCGCTGGCCCATCGGGCCGATGCACGAGCCCTTGGCGTTGACGCCCGGCACCTGGGTGTGGACCGCGAGCTTGGTGCGGTGGCCGGCCTCGCGGGCGATGCCGGCGATCTCGACGGTGCCGTCGGCGATCTCGGGCACCTCGAGCGCGAAGAGCTTCTTGACCAGGCTCGGGTGGGTGCGCGAGAGCATCACCTGCGGACCGCGCATGCCCTTGCGGACGCTGACCACCAGGCACTTGATGCGGGTGCCGTGGGAGTAGTCCTCCCCCGGGACGCGCTCGCCGGCGGGCAGCAGCGCCTCGAGCGAGCCCAGGTCGACCATGACGTCGTCGGGGTTGCGGCCCTGCTGGATGACGCCGGAGACGATGTCGCCCTCCTTGCCGGCGAACTCCCCGAACTTGCGCTCGTCCTCGGCATCGCGCAGCCGCTGCAGCATGATCTGCTTCGCGGTCGTCGCGGCGATCCGGCCGAAGCCCGCCGGGGTGTCGTCGTACTCCCCCACGACCTCGCCCTCGGCGTCGCGCTCCTGGGCCACCACCGTGACGTGGCCGGACTTGCGGTCCAGCTGGACGCGGGCGTGCTCCTGCGCCTCGTTGCTCTTCTGGTACGCCGTGAGCAGCGCCTGCTCGATGGCCTCCACCAGCACCTCGAAGGGGATCTCCTTCTCGCGCTCGAGCATGCGCAGCAGGTTCATGTCGATGTCCATCAGGACTCCTCGTGCTTGGTGAACTCGATCTGGACCTTGGCCTTGGTGACCTCGTCGAACCCGACGCGACGGGCGGTGCCGTCCACGTCGAGGTCGGCACCCTGCTCGTCGGCACCGACCAGCCGGCCGGTCACGTCGTCCTCGCCGGGCAGCGTGACCCTGACCAGGCGGCCGACGTTGCGGCGCCAGTGGCGCGGCAGGGTGAGCGGGCGGTCGACGCCGCGCGAGGACACCTCGAGGGTGTAGGCGCGCTCGCCCATGAGGCCGCGCTCGTCGAGCACGCGGGAGACCTCGCGGGTCGCCTCCGCGATCTCGTCCATGGTGACGCCGCCGTCCTTGTCGACGGCGACCCGCAGCACGCGGCGCTTGCCGGCGGCGGAGACGTCCACGGCCTCGAGGTCGAGCCCCAGCGCGAGCATGGGTGCGACGAGCTCCTCAGCGAGGCGATCCCTGGTGTCGGACGCAGTCATGTCCCAGACCCTCCCTGCTGTGCTGTTGTGGAGTGCCACCCTAACGCCCCGGTGGGGCACGCTCGGCGGCTGCGTCGGGCGGGCGGCCGCCGCCCCTAGGATGCTCGGGTGGTCGACCCGAGCCCGACGCGGCGCACGCTCTCGCGTCGCACGCTGGTCACCGGCGGGCTGGCCGTCGGGGCGGCCGCCACCGTGCTGCCGGGCTGCTCGGTCGACACGCCGCTGCGCGGGGACGACACACCCCGGCCACGCCGGCCCGCCCCCGACGTCGCGGTCGCGACCACCGCCCTCGCCGAGCTGCGGGCGACCCGCCGCGCGCTGGCCGCGACCACCCGCCGCTTCCCCGGGCTCGCCTCCCGGCTCGACCCCGTCGGGTCGATGCATCGGGCTCACGAGGCCTCCCTGGTCGACGCCGTCCCGGCGGGTGCCGACCCGAGCACCCCCGCCAGGCCGTACGCCGTGCCCCGCCGCCGTCCCGCCGCCCTGCGCGCCCTGGAGCAGCGGGAGCAGGAGCTGCACGACCGCCTGGCCACGCTGGCCGCGCAGGCGCAGAGCGGCGAGTTCGCCCGGCTGCTGGCGAGCATGGGCGCCGGCGTGCAGCAGCGCCTCGCCACCTGGCCGGCGTCGTGACCCCGGTCGAGGCGCTGCAGAAGGCGCTGGCCGCCGAGCACGCGTCGGTCTACCTCTACGGCCTGCTCGGGGCACGGGCCTCGGCGTCGGCTGAGCCGGTGCTGTTCGCCCGCCTCGAGCAGGCGTACGCCGACCACCGCACCGCCCGCGACGACCTGGTCGCCCGGCTGGCCCGGCGCGGCGTCGACCCGGTCGCGAGCGAGACCGACTACGCCCCGCCCGGACCGGTCTCGACGCCCGAGGAGATCGAGGCCGTCGCCCGCACGCTGGAGCGCCGGGTGGCGCTGACCTACGGCGAGGCCGTCGCCCACACGGCGGGAGAGGACCGGCTGGCGGCCATGGACGGGCTCGACGCCACCGCCGTCCGCGGCCTCGGGTTCGGCGAGCCGCCGACCGACTTCCCCGGGCTCGGCTGACTCCCGGGTCGCCCCCACGCGGACCGGCACCGGGGGCCCCGGCGCTGTCGGCCGGCCCGTCTAGGGTCGAGGACATGAGCGAGTTCGATGCCGCCCAGGCGGCCGTCCAGGCCGCGCTCGACGCCGGAGCGAGCTATGCCGACGCCCGGCTGATGCACCGGCGCTACGAGTCGATGTCGGCCCGCGACGGCGACGTCGACGACGTCACCCAGGACGCCGACTCCGGCATCGGCGTCCGTGCGCTGGTCGGGTCCGGCTGGGGCTTCTTCGCCACGCCCGACCTGGGCGACCGGTCGCTGCGTGACGCCGGCACCCGTGCCGCCGAGATCGCCCGGGCGAGCGCGCTGGTCAGCCGCGAGGGCCGCGGGATGATCCCCGGTGAGGCCTCGGTCGGCTCGTGGGCCAGCGAGTGCGTGACCGACCCGTTCGAGGTGCCGCTGTCGACCAAGGGCGACCTGCTCGTCCGGGCGACGCAGACGATGCTCGAGCACGGCGCCGACCTCGCGACCGGGTCCTACGACATCTGGGAGACGCGCAAGTGGTTCGTCTCCAGCGAGGGCCACCGCATCGACCAGCACGTCCGCGAGAGCGGGGCCGGCATCCAGGCCACCGCCATCGGCGAGCACGAGACCCAGCGCCGCTCCTACCCCGCCTCCCGCGGCCAGTTCGCCACCCGCGGCTGGGAGTTCGTCGAGGAGATCGACCTCGAGGCCAACGCCGCCCGGGTCGGCGCCGAGGCCCGTGAGCTGCTGACGGCGCCCGCCTGCCCCAGCGGCACCACCGACCTGATCCTGGGCTCCGAGCAGCTCGCCCTGCAGATCCACGAGTCGGTCGGCCACGCCATCGAGCTCGACCGCATCCTCGGCTGGGAGGCGGCCTACGCCGGCACCTCCTGGCTCGACCTCTCCCGGCTCGGCTCGCTGCAGTACGGCTCGGAGCTGATGAACATCACCGTCGACCCGACCATCCCGGGCGCGCTGGGGTCCTTCGGCTACGACGACGAGGGCTCGCCCGCGGTCAAGCGCGACGCCGTCCGCGACGGGGTGTGGGTGGGCGTCCTTGCCGGCCGCGACTCCGCGGCCGCCGCCGGGCTCGACCACGCCGGCTCGGTCCGGGCCGACGGCTGGTCGCGACTGCCGATGGTGCGGATGACCAACGTCGGGCTCGAGCCCGGTCCGCACACCCTGGAGGAGATCATCGCCGCGACCGACGACGGGATCCTGATGGAGAGCAACCGCTCGTGGTCGATCGACGACCGCCGGCTGAACTTCCAGTTCGGCACCGAGGTCGGCTACGAGGTGAAGAACGGCGTCCAGGGTCGGCTGCTGCGCAACCCGACCTACACCGGCATCGGCCCACGCTTCTGGGCCTCGATGGACATGCTCTCGAGCGAGTCGGTGGCCTGGGGCACCCCCAACTGCGGCAAGGGCCAGCCCGGACAGACCGGTCACACCGGTCACCCCGCGGCACCCGCCCGGTTCCGCGGCGTGCGGGTGGGGGTGCGGGCATGAGCACCCAGGAGACGCTGGCCGCACGCGCCGTCGAGCTCGCCTCCGGCGCCCTGGCCGGCGCGGAGGTCGGGGCCGAGGTCGCCCGCCACGAGATGGGGCTGACCCGCTTCGCGGAGTCCGTGATCCACCAGAACGTCGCCGAGGACGTCACCACGGTGCGCCTGGTGGTCCACCACGAGGGCCGCACCACCTCGGGCTCGGCCACGGTGGTCGGCGACGACGACCTGGCCCGCCTGGTCGAGCGGGTGGCTGCGTCCGCCCGGGTCGCCCCGCACGACCCGACCTGGCCCGGGCTGACCGGGTCGGTCGACCCGGCGACCGCCCCCACGCCCGACGCGGCGACGGCCCAGGCCTCCCCCGACGACCGCGCCGCCGTGGTGCGCGGGTTCGTCGAGGGCGCCGGCGGCCTCGAGACGGCCGGCTACTGCCGGACCACCTCCAGCCGCACCGCCTTCGCGAGCTCCGCGGGCCAGCTGGTCTCGGGAGCCGCGGCCGAGTGCGGCCTGGCCGGGGTCGCCCGCGCCGAGGCGACCGAGGGTCGTGCCGACGGCGTGGCCCGGCTGATGCCGCTGCGGCTCGCCGACCTCGACGGAGCCGCCCTCGGCGCCCGTGCCGCGGCCAAGGCCCGGGCGTGGACCGACCCCGTCGAGCTCGAGCCGGGCCGCTACGAGGTGGTCCTGGAGCCCGACGCCGTGTCCGACCTGCTGACCAACTACGCCTTCGCCGCCTTCAACGGCAAGGCCGTCAACGAGCGTCGGTCCTTCGTGCGGGTCGGCGCCGACCAGTTCGACCCGGCGATCAGCGTGGTCGACGACCCGCTGGCGGTGGGGCTGACCTTCGACTCCCAGGGCACGCCGCGCGAGCGCCTCGTGCTGGTCGAGGGCGGCCGCACGGTCGCGGTGACCCACGACCGCCGTACTGCCGCCGAGGCCGGTGACGGTGCCCGCAGCACCGGCCACGACGCCGAGAACCGGTTCGGGGCCGGCCCGTCGGCCCGTCACCTCGGCATCGTGCCGACGGGCGGCCTCGACGCCGTCGCCGCCGAGGCCGACGGGGTGGTGGCCGACGCCTCGGTCGCCGAGCTCGTCGCCGGGATGGAGCGGGGACTGCTCGTCACCGACCTCTGGTACACCCGCGTCCTGGACCCCCGCACGCTGTCGATCACCGGGCTGACCCGCAACGGCGTCTGGCTGGTCGAGGACGGGCAGGTCACGGCGCCGGTCGCGAACTTCCGGTTCACCCAGGCCTACGCCGCCGCGCTGGCGCCCGGCAACGTCCGCGCGGTCGGCCGCACGGCGACGCCGGTCCCCGGCGACACCTACACCGCGACCTCGCCGCGGTTCTCCTGCCCGGCCCTGCACCTCGCCTCGTGGAACTTCACCGGCGGCGCGTCCGGCTGACCCGGCCTCAGCGCCCGAAGTCGGCCTTGGTGATGAGCGCGTGGATGCCGGTCGTGCGGTCGACGACCTGCGAGCACTGGAAGTCGGCCGCCGCGGACAGGTAGGCGTAGGCCACCGGCCCGGCCATGCCCAGCTCGTCGGTCAGGAAGGCCAGCGCCTGCCGCACGGCGGCCTTCATGGCGAGGTCCAGGCTGGTGGCGTTGCCGCCGTTCTCCGGGCCGTCGGGGTCGCTCAGCCCGATCGGGATCCAGTGGTCGGGGGTCTCGGCGAACGGGCCGTCGAAGGCGGGACGCGGAGCACCGCGCGAGCCCCGCTTGACCACCGTGAGCCGGAAGGTCGGCCGCAGCGAGCCCTCCATCGCGGTCAGCGCCACCTCGCCGTCGCCCTGCGCCATGTGGGGGTCGCCGCTGTAGAACATCGCGCCGGGCACCTGCACCGGCAGGTAGAGCGTGGAGCCCACGGTCAGGTCGTTGATGTCGATGTTGCCGCCCGCGTCGGTCGGCGGGACCGAGTCCACCAGGGCCGAGGTGTCCCGGGCCACGCCCATCATGCCCATGAAGGGGTGCAGGTCGAACCCGACCGGCACCGACCCGGGCAGCCGGCCGCGCAGCCCGCCGCGGGAGCGCTCCGCGGCGGCGAAGACGCTGATGTTGCCGCCCTCGTTGAAGTAGCGCCGCGACGCGGGGTCGCCCTCGAACTGCTCCGGGTACTCCCCCGGCAGGGCGCCCTTGCCGTGGCGGTTGGAGATCACGCCGTACGGCACCCGCAGCGGGAGGTCGAGCACCTCGATCTTGAGCACGTCGCCGGGCTCGGCGCCACGCACCGCGATCGGGCCGGTCACGACGTGGGGGCCGGGTCCGTCGTGCCGCGTGCGCGCGGCCACCTCGACGGCGTCGCGGAGCACGGCGCGCTCGGGGACGCCGTACTGCTCGAAGAACTGACGGGGATCCTGGCCCTGGTCCTCGAGCAGGCCCTCGTGGGAGATCGTGTCGAGGGTGACCACGTCGCCGGAGCGCACCACGGCCACCGGCTCGGAGTCGCGGTTGGGCAGCCGACCCCAGAGCACCTCGTCGGCCTTCGCCCGGACGTAGCGTCCCCGGGTGCGACCGACGCCGGGCTGCAGCACCTGGAGCGGTCGGGACCGGGGCGACGGCGCGGCGCTCGCGGCTCCCTGCTCCCCCGTCACGAGGGCGGCGCCGAGGGCGCCGACCGCTGCCGCACGCAGCATCGAGCGGCGGGCCAGGGAGGCGGTGGGGGACGGCAGGGCGGGGTGAGCGGGCACGGGGGTGCTCCTCTGCTTCGGTGACGGGACCACGCCACCGAACCAGGAGAACGTTTCGTCCCGGAGACCTGAGATGTCCGGCAGGTCACGTCCCGCGCACGGCGTACGCCGCTCCGGGGCTCGTGCCGCTCAGAGGTCGGCGATCAGCCGGGGCAGGTCGGCGAGCTCGTGCGCGACCGCGTCGGGCACGCCCTCGGAGTGGCCGACCTGCTCGGTCGGGATCACGCTGTGCGGCACGTGGACGGCCCGCAGCCCGGCGTTCTGCGCACCCCAGACGTCGTCGTAGAGCCGGTCGCCGACGTAGACGCAGCGCGCGGGATCCGTCGCTCCGACGGCGGCCATCGCCGCGCGGAAGACCTCCGGGGAGGGCTTGGTCCAGGACACCTCGCTCGTGTAGACGGCGCCGTCGAGGAGGTCGAGCACCCCGTCGCGACGGAAGAAGTCCTCGTGCCAGGCCCGCGGCCAGATCGTGTTGGACAGCACGCCGACCCGGACCCCCGCCTCGCGCAGCCCGGCGAGCAGCGGCGCCACCTGCGGGTCGGTGGCGGTGTGGGGCTCCCAGAACTCGCGGTAGTGGGTCAGCAGCTCCGGGTCGTGGGGCAGCCCGGCCTCGTCGAACAGGTCGGCCACGGTCGAGCTGCGCTGGTGGTCGCGGCTGCGTCCCCAGATGACCTGGTTGGCGCGCTGCAGGGCATCGACGTGGACGTGCGGTGGGTGGCTCGAGCCGGTCACCGCGTGGGCGAGCGCGAGCGCCTCGGCGTGGAAGTCGACGTCGTGCCAGCGGGTCAGCGTCCCGCCCCAGTCGAAGATGACGGCCTCGGGCTGCATGGCGGCAGGCTAGTGGGGCGGGTGGGCTCCCGTCCGGCCGGTGGTGGGTCCCACGGGACCGGACGGGAGCCGCGGCCTCAGGCCCGGTAGGCCGTCCACATCTGGTCCATCCGGCTGTCCTGGCCGGCGCTGAACGTGGTGTAGCAGCTGTCGTAGCTGTAGTCCATGTAGTTGCGGACCGGGTCGAGGCCGGGCGCCGGGCAGGAGTCGCGGCCGGTGGGGCACCCCGTGGAGGGCGAGGCCTGGGCCGGGGTGTCGCTCACGGAGTCGCCCGGGTCGGCGCAGCCGCCCTGGAAGGTGTGGTAGAGCCCGAGCCAGTGGCCGGCCTCGTGGGTGGCGGTCTCACCGAGGTTGTAGTTGGTGGCCGGACCGCCCGGCAGCGAGGAGTACTGCACCCGGATGCCGTCGATCCTGGGCTGCTTGCTGTAGTCCCACGGGAAGGTGGCGATCCCGAGGTAGTCGAACTCGACGAGCCAGATGTTGAGCGCGTTCTTGCCACCCTGGCGGGTCTTGGCGCGGTACTGGGAGCTCTGCTTGTCCTGGTGCCAGGAGTTGTTCACGATGCGGTCGGTGCCGGCGAGCCGGAAGGCGACGCCGGTGTCGAGCCCGGCGCCGTTGACGTCGGCCCCGCCGTAGGTCTGGTTGAGCACGGCGACCTGCTGGGTGATCTGCGCGTCGCTGACGTTGCCGGCGTTGTTGTTGCCGACCATCACGTGGACGTAGACCGGGATGCTGGCGATGCTGTTGCCCGCCGCCGCCGTGGTGCGGTCGGCCCGCTTGTCCTGCACGATCTTCCGGGTCCGGGCGTCGATGGCCCGCTGCTCGGTCCTGCTCACCTCGCGGGTGTCCGCCTTGGAGCCGGCCTGGCCCGGACGGACCCGCGCCGAGGCGCCTGCCTCGTCGGCGTGCCCGGCATGGTCGGCGTCGGTGTGCTCGACGCAGTCGGCGGCCTTCGTGGCCCCCGACGCGGAGGCCACGGGGGCGGCGGCCGTGGAGGCCGCCCCGGTGGTGAGGGTGGTGGCGAGCGCGGCCGCGAAGGCGGCGCGCAGGAGCGTGCGAGTCATGGGTCTTCCTTCCCGAGAGGACCTCGACCGTAAGCCGCGGCGTACGACGGGCACCAGCCCCCGAGACCGGATCGTTGCCCACCGCAACCGCGGCAGACCCGCACGCTAGCCGCGCACGACCTCCACGAGGTGCGCCACGGCCTCGCCGACGGGCACCTCGGTGCGCTCGCCGGTGCGACGGTCCTTGACCTCGACGTTGCCCTCGACCAGGCCGCGACCGACGGTGACGATGGTGGGCACCCCGATCAGCTCGGCGTCCTTGAACTTCACGCCGGGGCTGACCTTGGGCCGGTCGTCGTAGATCACCTCGACGCCCTGGGCCGAGAGACCCTCGGCGAGCGTGGCGGCGGCCTCGAAGACGGCGGCGTCCTTGCCGGTGGCCACGACGTGCACGTCGGCCGGGGCGACCTCGCGCGGCCAGACCAGGCCGAGCTCGTCGTGGTTGTCCTCGGCGATCACGGGGACGGCGCGGGAGACGCCGATGCCGTAGGAGCCCATCGTGACCGTGACGAGCTTGCCGTTCTCGTCGAGCACCTTGAGGTCGAGCGCCTCGGCGTACTTGCGGCCGAGCTGGAAGATGTGGCCCATCTCGATGCCGCGGGCGGTCTCGAGGACACCGTCGTCGCAGTTCGGGCAGGGGTCGCCGTCGCGCACCTCGGCCGCCTCGATCGTGCCGTCGCCGGTGAAGTCGCGGCCGGCCACCAGGTCGACCACGTGGCTGCCGGGCACGTCGGCGCCGGTGACCCAGCGGGTGCCCTCGCCGACCCGGGGGTCGAGCAGGTAGCGGATGCCCGAGGCGTGGTCCGCGCCGAGCGCTCCGGGGCCGATGTACCCCTTCACCAGCGCCGGGTGGCGGGCGAGCTCGGCCTCGTCCATCGGCGCGACCTCGGTCGGCTCGAGCATCCCCTCGAGGCGCTTCTGGTCGACCTCGCGGTCACCGGGCACGCCGATGGCCAGCGGCTCGCGGGTGCCGTCGGCGTGCTTGAGCACCACCAGGACGTTCTTGAGGGTGTCGCCGGCGTGCCAGGGACGGTCCTCGCGGGGGAAGGCCTCGTTGAGGTGGTCGACCAGCGTGGCGATGGTCGGGGTGTCGGGCGTCTGCTCGGCGTGGGCGGCGGGCGCGTCGTCGTACGGCACGGGGGCGGGCGGGCGCACCTGGACGGCCTCGACGTTGGCGGCGTAGTCGCAGGTGGTGCAGCGGACGTAGGTGTCCTCCCCCACCTCGCTGCTCGCGAGGAACTCCTCCGAGCGCGACCCGCCCATCGCCCCGCTGGTGGCCCTGACGACGACGTAGTCGAAGCCGAGCCGGTCGAAGGTCTTCACGTACGCCGCCCGGTGCGCCGCGTAGGACGCCTCGAGGCCGGCGTCGGTGACGTCGAAGGAGTAGCTGTCCTTCATCACGAACTCGCGACCGCGCATCAGCCCGGCCCGGGGACGCGCCTCGTCGCGGTACTTGGTCTGGATCTGGTAGAGCCAGACCGGCAGGTCCTTGTAGGAGGAGTAGAGGTCCTTCACCACGAGGGTGAACATCTCCTCGTGGGTCGGCCCGAGCAGGTAGTCGCCGCCCTTGCGGTCCTGGAGCCGGAAGATGTTGGGGCCGTACTCCGTCCACCGGTTGGTCGCCTCGTAGGGCTCGCGCGGCAGCAGCGCGGGGAACTGCAGCTCCTGGGCGCCCATCGCGTCCATCTCCTCGCGCACGATCGCCTCGACCTTGCGGAAGACCCGCAGGCCGAGCGGCAGCCAGGTGTAGATGCCGGGGGCGGCGCGGCGGATGTAGCCGGCGCGGACGAGCAGCCGGTGGCTGGGCACCTCGGCGTCGACGGGGTCCTCGCGCAGGGTGCGGACGAACAGCGAGGACATGCGGAGGACGTGGGGTGTTGTCACCGGCACAGGCTAGCGACCGGGACGGGTCCTAGGCTGGGCGAGGTGGGACACCGGGAACGGCAAGCGGAGCAGGCGGGACTGCCGCCGACCCACGACGACGGTCGCCACCGCCGACGTCCCCTGGCGCGCCCCAGACCGCACGCCGGAGGGCGTCCCGGGCTCGCCCGGAAGCCGGGGTGGGGGCTCGCCGCCGGCGCCGCCTGCCTCCTGCTGGTCGCGCTGGTCGGCGTCGTGCCGGTCTGGCAGTGGCTGGTGGCGTACGCCGGGCCGGAGCCCGTCACCGCCTGGTCGCTGCTCGCGCGGCTGGTGGTCCTGGCGGCCACCGGCACCCTGCTCGTGACCTGGGTGCGGGCGCGGCTCAGCGGGTCCGACGACCCGCACGGGCGGCCCTGAGCGCGACCCGCAGCGGTGGCAGCTGGAGCGGCAGCCGGGCCCACGTGGCCGCCTTCACGGCCGTGCTGTCGCTGTGACGGGCGTCGCCGGCCATCTTCAGGTTGGCGGGGTAGACCGCGAGCAGCAGCGCCGCGCTCGCCCAGCCGGCGGCGGGGCGCGTGCGCGGGTGGAGCAGCCCCGCGGCGCACACCAGCTCGGCGACCCCGCTGGCGTACACGAGGCCGCGACGGGCGGGCAGCACCCGGGGCACCATCGGCTCGAAGGTCTGCGGGCGGACCAGGTGCACCACGCCCGAGGACGCGAACGCCGCGGCCAGGCCGAGCACCCCGAGGTCGGGACGACCGGGCTCGCGGCGGTGGGTCGGGCCGGTCAGCAGCGGGCCGAGGTGGGTCACGTCGCGCTCCTCGGGTCAGAACATGATGGTGGAGAAGGTGTCGGTCTGCTCGAACCCGGCCCGGGCGTAGGCCGCCCGCGCGGCGGTGTTGTGGGCGTTGACGTAGAGCGAGACCGCCGGGGCGATCTCGCGCAGGCAGGTGGCCACGACGGTCGCCATGCCGGCGGCCGCCAGCCCCTGTCCGCGCAGCTCGGGGTCGACGTACACGCCCTGGATCTGGCAGGCGCTCGGGCTGGCGCACGCCACCTCGGCCTTGAACAGCACCCGGCCGTCCTCGATGCGGGAGAACGACCAGCCGCGGCCGACGAGCTGGTTCACGCGGGCGCGGTAGAGGTCGCGGCCGCCGTCGACCTCGGGCGAGACCCCGACCTCCTCGGTGTACATCGCCACGCAGGCGGGGTAGAGCACCGCCGCCTCCTCGCGCGTCGTACGCCGGACCTGCTGGTCGCACGCGATGTCGGCCGCCCGGGTCGTGACGAGGTGGGGCTGGTCCCAGCGCAGCTCGCGCGGGCGGGGCCAGCTGTCCTCCAGCCCGGCCCAGAGCACCTCGACGGCGTCGCGCGGCCCCACGATGGTGGAGCTGCGGGGGCTGTTGCGGGTGGCCCGCTCGGCGAACGCCTCGCACGCCGCGGCACTCGCGGCGACGGGGACCAGGTTGGCGCCGACGTGGCACAGCGAGACGAGCTCGTCACCCTCGTGGTAGCCCCACATCTCGCCGCCCAGCCAGCGCGGGTCGAGCTGGGTGATGCGGGTGCGGTAGTCGGCGAAGACGTTGGCCACCGGGTCCCGGGCCACCACGGCGAGCGCGGCCGTCACGTCGGAGGGGCCCAGCACGCGCACGCTCTGGCTCGTCCGGACCACGCGGGGAGCCTACGGCAACGGGGGTCGCCGGGTTCGGGAGTCAGCAGACCCGCGCGAGGTCTACGGTGTGGCCATGTCTCACCCCTGGGCTCACCCCCGCCACCGGCTGCCGGTCCCCCTGCTGGCGCTGGCCCTGATGGGCGGTGTGCTCGCCGGGTGCGGCGGCGGCAGCGACGGCGACGGCGGCGACGGCGGCAGGGCCGAGCCGGCCGCCGAGAAGGTGGACCCGCAGGACGCGGCGTGCCGCACGCAGTGGCGCGAGCTGGCCGACGAGGTCGGCGACCGGTCGCAGGACGAGCACCCCTCCGCGATCGCCGGCCGGTGGACCAGCGTGTCCGCGACCCTCGACTACTACGCCGTCAGCGCCTCGGCCTCGGACTGCGAGAAGACGCTGGACACCCAGCGCGCCCAGGTCACCGCCCTGGAGGAGCTCAGCAGCTCGCTGCGCCGCTACGACGTGCTCTACCAGCACGACCGGCTGGCCGAGGACGCCGCGGCGTACACCCCGCCGAAGGCACGCAAGGGCACGCAGAAGCCCCCGAGCCGCGCCGCGGTCCGGTCCGCCCTGACGACGCTGCAGAAGCAGGCCCCACGGGCCGAGAAGGACCAGCTCGCCGGCTGGCAGCAGGCCACCGCGATCGACCCCACGGTGAAGAAGTCGGTGGCGAAGACCAAGAAGGACCTGGCCTTCCTGTCGCAGGAGAGCGCCGCCTGGCGCAAGGCGCGCACCGCGCAGCGCACGATCGAGCGCGGCCTGCGCGTCGCCGGCTGACCCCGCACGTCCCTCACCGCCGTCCTGCGATGCTTCGGCCGTGACCGACCGCGCCACCCACCCCGACCACCACCGGGCGGACGGCTGGCGCCCGCTGCTCTCCCGGCTGCTCCCCTGGGTGGGCCTCGCGGCCGCGGTGGGCGTCGTGGTGTGGGCGTTCTGGTGGCCGGGCCACAGCGGTGAGCAGGTCTACCCGCGGGCCCCGCGCAACGCCTCCGACCGGGAGGTGCCGCCGCTGCACGGGCTCTGGGAGCCGAAGTGGTGGGGCCCCGGCACGGCTCCCGCGGTGCTGCTGGCCCTGCTCGCCTGGAGGTACGCCGCCCGGGTCGCCGACCGGCTTTCCTGGCGCACGCTGCTGCTGACGTCGTACGCCGTGGGGCTGGGGTGGCTGTGCTCGCTCGCCCTCGTCGACGGCAGCGAGGGCCTGACCCGGCAGCTGGGCAACCCCTACGAGTACCTCGTCACCGCCCGCGAGGTCACCGACGTCCCGGCGCTGCTCGACACCTGGCAGAGCCGCATGCCGCTCTACTCCGACGGCGCGTTCCCGACCCACGTCGCGGGGCACCCGCCCGCGGCGCTGCTGTTCTTCGTCGGCCTGGTCCGCGTCGGGCTCGGCGGCGACCTGGCCGCGAGCGTCGTGGTGGTGCTGGTCGCGGCCAGCACCGCGCCCGCCGTGATGGTCGCGCTGCGGGCGCTGGACGCGGAGGGCACCGCGCGCCGTGCCGCGCCGTTCCTGGTGCTGGCCCCCACCGCGGTGTTCGCGGCGGTCTCCGGCGACGCGGTCTTCGCCGCCCTCGGCGCCTGGGGCATCGCCTGCCTCGCGCTCGGTGCCACGGCCGCCCGCCGCGGTCCCGCGCTCGCCTGGTCGGCGCTCGCGGGGCTGCTCCTCGGGACCGTGGTGATGATGTCCTACGGGCTCCCGCTGCTCGGCGTCGTCGCGGTGGCCGTGCTGCTCGCCGCACGGTCGTGGCTGCCGCTGCCGGTCGCGGCGGCGAGCGCGCTCGTGGTCGTGCTCGGCTTCGCCGCGGCGGGCTGGGCGTGGTGGGACTACTACCCCGTGCTGGTCGACCGCTACGAGGAGGGCATCGCCAAGGACCGGCCCGAGGACTACTGGCGCTGGGCCAACCTGGCACTGCTGTTCCTCAGCGCCGGGCCGCTCGTCGGGGCCGGGGTCGCCCACCTGCTCGCCACCACCCGCGAGGGGCTGCGCCGCCACCGGGCGCCGCTGCTGCTCGCCGCCGCCGGGGTCCTGATGGTCGCCGCCGCCGACGCGTCGGGGATGAGCAAGGCCGAGGTCGAGCGGATCTGGCTGCCCTTCATGCCCTGGCTGCTCGTCTCCTGCGCGCTGCTGCCCGAGCGGTGGCGACGCTGGGGCCTGGCGCTGCAGCTGCTGACCGCCCTGGTCGTGCAGCACCTCTTCTACACGGTGTGGTGACGGGCACCGGTTTCCCAGGTGATGAACCCGAACTGCCTCCTCACACACGTCGCACCGTGTGCGAGGACCCGGTTTCCCTTCATCACCTGGGAAACCGGACCGACGACGGCCGCGCCCACCGACGTACGCCGGCCTGCCGGACCTAGCTGACGCTCACCTGGGCCGACGCGCCCTCCTCGGCCTCCATGGTCTCGGCGATGCGCATCGCCTCCTCGATGAGGGTCTCCACGATCTGGCTCTCGGGCACGGTCTTGATGACCTCGCCCTTGACGAAGATCTGGCCCTTGCCGTTGCCCGAGGCCACCCCGAGGTCGGCCTCCCGGGCCTCGCCGGGACCGTTGACCACGCAGCCCATGACGGCCACGCGCAGCGGGACCTCCATGCCCTCGAGGCCGGAGGTGACCTCCTCGGCCAGCTTGTAGACGTCGACCTGGGCGCGGCCGCACGACGGGCAGGAGACGATCTCGAGCTTGCGGGGGCGCAGGTTGAGCGACTGCAGGATCTGGATGCCGACCTTGACCTCCTCGACCGGCGGGGCCGAGAGCGAGACGCGGATGGTGTCGCCGATGCCCTGCGAGAGCAGCGCGCCGAACGCGGTGGCCGACTTGATGGTGCCCTGGAACGCCGGGCCCGCCTCGGTCACACCGAGGTGCAGCGGCCAGTCGCCGGCCTCGGCGAGCAGCTCGTAGGCGCGGACCATCACCACGGGGTCGTTGTGCTTGACCGAGATCTTGAAGTCGTGGAAGTCGTGCTCCTCGAACAACGAGGCCTCCCACACCGCCGACTCGACCAGCGCCTCGGGCGTGGCCTTGCCGTACTTGTCCATGATCCGCTTGTCGAGCGAGCCCGCGTTGACGCCGATCCGGATCGAGGTGCCGTGGTCCTTGGCGGTCCGCGCGATCTCCTTCACCTGGTCGTCGAACTTGCGGATGTTGCCCGGGTTGACGCGTACGGCGGCGCAGCCGGCCTCGATGGCGGCGTAGACGTACTTGGGCTGGAAGTGGATGTCGGCGATCACCGGGATCTGCGACTTGGTGGCGATCGCCGGCAGCGCGTCGGCGTCGTCCTGGGAGGGGCAGGCCACGCGGACGATGTCGCAGCCCGACGCCGTCAGCTCGGCGATCTGCTGCAGCGTCGCGTTGATGTCGGAGGTCAGCGTCGTGGTCATCGACTGCACCGAGACCGGGTGGTCGCTGCCGACGCCGACCTTGCCCACCTGGATCTGGCGGGTGGGGCGACGCGGGGCCAGCACGGGCGGCGGGGCCGCCGGCATGCCGAGGGACACAGAAGTCATGGCCCCAGTCTAGGAGCGGGTCACGAGAGGGTGATCGGGGCCAGCACGTCGGCGACCACCAGCACGAGGCTGACCACCAGGATCACCGAGGCCATCACGTAGGTGACGGGCAGCAGCTTGGCCGCGTCGACCCCTCCCGGATCCGGCCGGCGGCGCAGCCGCGCGAACGCCCGCCGGACCGTCTCGTAGAGCGTGGTGGCCATCTGGCCGCCGTCGAAGGGCGGCAGCGGCACCAGGTTGACCAGGCCGAGGAACAGGTTGAGCCCGGCCAGGAGCGTGATGATCGCGAAGAACCGGTCGAGCGCGGGCACCCGGTCCTCCGAGGCCAGCTCCCCCGCGACCCGGCCGGCGCCCACGACGCTCATCGGGCCGTTGGGGTCGCGCTCCTCCAGACCGAGCGCGGCCTGGCCGGCGTCCCAGACCCGCGCCGGGAGGGTGCCGATGGTCCTCAGCGTCTGCCAGGTCCCGTCGGCCATCACCGAGACGACGTAGCCGAGGTCCTGGCGCTCCCGCTCCTGGGTGGGCACCACGCCCAGGAACCCGACCTCGGAGACCTCGGTCGGCTTCTCGGCGTCCGTGACCTGGGTGGTGACCGTGGTGGTGGGTCGCAGCGTGACCTCGCGACCGTCGCGCTCGACCACGACGGCGGCGGTCCGCTCGCCGTTGCCACGGATCGCCTGCTGGGTCTGGCGCCAGGTGCGCACCGGCTCGCCGTTGATCGAGACGAACCGGTCACCGGGCCGGAACCCGGCCTCCCGGGCGGGCGAGGCGGGGTCCTCGGCCGTGCAGTCGCGCTGCGGCTGGTCGGCCGTCACCGCGGTCACCGCGATCACGCACTCCGAGACCCGGGAGACCGTCGTGGTGGCCTGGTAGACGCCGTAGCCCATGAAGGTGATCGCGAACAGCACGAACGCGAGCACCAGGTTGATGGCCACGCCCGAGCCCAGGATGACCAGCCGCTGCCACCACGGCTTGTCGTAGAACAGGCGGCCGTGGTCGGCTGCGTCGACGTGCTCGTACTCCGCGTCCCGGGCGTCGCTGGCGAGCTGGGCGAACATCCCGGTGGGCCGGCTGCGGACCATCGTCGCCGTGGCGCCCTCGTCGGCGTTGGGCGGGACCATCCCGACGAGCTTGCAGTAGCCGCCGAGCGGGATCGCCTTGAGGCCGTACTCGGTCTCGCCGCGCTGCCGCGACCACAGCGTGCGGCCGAAGCCGATCATGAACTGCGTGACCTTGACGTGGAACAGCTTGCCCGGGATGAGGTGCCCGGCCTCGTGCAGGGCCACCGAGCCCAGCAGCCCGACCACGAAGACGAGGACGCCGAGGACGAACAGGAGCACGGTCATGCAGGGGCGTCCTTCAGCAGGCTCTGGGTGTGGTCGCGGGCCCAGCGGTCGGCGGCGAGCACGTCGTCGACGGTGAGCCGGGCCGCTGGCTGCTGCGAGGGTACGTCGTGCGCGGTCAGCGCCCGCAGCGTGAGGGCGACCGTGTCGACGATGTCGACGAACCGCAGCCGGCCCCGCCGGAACGCCTCCACGCACACCTCGTTGGCGGCGTTGTAGACCGCCGGGGCGGTGCCACCGCGGGTGCCGGCCTCGCGGGCCAGCCGCACCGCGGGGAAGGCCTCGTCGTCGAGCGGGGAGAACTCCCACGTCTGCGCGGTCGTCCAGTCCACGGCCGGCGCCGTGCCGGGCACCCGGTCGGGCCAGGCCAGGCCGAGGGCGATCGGGATCAGCATGGTCGGCGGGCTCGCCTGGGCCAGGGTCGAGCCGTCGGTGAACTCCACCATCGAGTGCACGACGCTCGTGGGGTGCACCACCACCTCGATGTCCTCGAACGGGATGCCGAAGAGCAGGTGCGCCTCGATCACCTCCAGGCCCTTGTTGACCAGGGTCGCGGAGTTGATGGTCACGACCGGGCCCATCGCCCAGGTGGGGTGGTCCAGCGCCTGCTCGGGGGTCACCTCGGCGAGCTCGTCGCGGGTCCGGCCGCGGAACGGTCCCCCGCTGGCGGTGAGGACGAGGCGGCGCACCTCCGCGGCGCCGCCGCCCCGCAGGCACTGCGCCAACGCGCTGTGCTCGCTGTCGACCGGCACGATCTGGCCCGGCGCCGCGAGGTCGGTCACGACCGGACCGCCGATGATCAGCGACTCCTTGTTGGCCAGCGCCAGCACGTTGCCGGCCTCGAGCGCGGCCACGGTGGGCCGGAGCCCGACGGCGCCGGTGATGCCGTTGAGGACCACGTCGCACCCCAGCCCGGCCGCCTCGACCGAGGCGTCCTCCCCCAGCCCGTGGAAGGCCGGGGCGAGCTCGGCGACCTGCTGCTCGAACAGCTCTTCCTGCGACCCCCCGGCGGTCAGCCCCACCACCCGGAACCGGTCGGGGTGGGCCCGGACCACGTCGAGGGCCTGGGTGCCGATCGAGCCGGTGGACCCGAGGATGACGACGTCACGGCGCTTGCTCACCGCCCCATGGTGGCAGCCGACGCCGGCGGGTGCCTCACGCACCGCTGGCTACGCTGGAGAGTCCAGCCCCGCTCCACCACCGCGGCCCCAGACGCGACGGAGCACCGCACCACCCTGCACCGCCGGCCGGCCCGGCCCGCCCGGGACGGCGCTCCGTCGTCTGCGGCTCCCGACAGGAGCGAGCGACCCCGTGTCCCACCCGTACGCCGCCTCAGCGACGGCGGCGCCAGCGTGCCTTCCCGTCGGCGCGGCGCAGCCGGCCCACCGGCGTCCAGCCGCCCCGCAACCCCTCGCGCCCGGTGTCGGCCGCGAAGACGTTGCCGGGGCCGTCGTCGGTGCTCGGGCCGCGCAGGGCGACCCGGTCGACCAGCGGGCCCGAGATGCGGTCGTAGACGAACGGCAGGTAGCGGAAGCCGAGCACGGCGAGCTTGTTGACCGGCCCGGCGTCCGCGGCCCGGCGCGGCCGGTCGAGCATCGCCAGGCACTTCGTGGCCACCGCCTCGGGCGTGATCACCGGCGGGGGCGCCGACCCGCGGCTCCCGGCGTACGACGCGGCCTGGTGGTAGATCGGGGTGTCGATGGCCCCGGGCTTGACCAGGCAGACGTGGATGCCGCGCTCGTGACGGGTCTCGGCCTGCATCGCCCGCACCAGGCCGAGCTGGCCCCACTTGGCGGCGCTGTAGACGCCCATCGAGGGGACCGCGATCTCGGCCAGCAACGAGCTGACCACCACCAGCGTGCCGCCGCCCTGGCGGCGGAAGACCGGCAGCACCTGCCGGGCCAGGTGGTGGGTGCCCATCACGGCCGTGTCGACCACCCGCTGCACCACCTCGGTCGGCACCTCCTCGACGTCGCCGTAGGCCATCACCTGGGCCGTCGTCACCACCGCGTCCAGCCGGCCGTGGCGCTCGAGCACCTCGGCCACCGCCCGCTCCACGGCCACGCCGTCGACCACGTCGGCGGCGATGCCGAGCGCCGGGCCCGGCAGCCCCGCAGCGACCTCGGCCACCCGGCCGGCGTCGCGGGCCACCACGGCGACGACGTCGCCGCGGGCGCTCGCGGCACGGGCCACGGCCAGTCCGATCCCCGACGTCCCGCCCACGACCATCAGCACGCACCCCGGACCCGCCACACCCTCGTCAGTCGTCACCCCTCGCACCCTACGGACAGGTAGATCACCCATGACCTCACGCACCGTCCTCGTCACCGGCGCCTCCAGCGGCATCGGCCGCGCCACCGCCGTCCAGGCCGCGGAGGCCGGCGACCACGTCGCCCTCCTCGCGCGGCGCAAGGAGAAGCTGGAGGAGGTCGCCGAGGAGTGCGCGGCCGCCGGCGCCTCCGGCACCACCGTCGTCGCGGCCGACGTCGCCGACGACACCGCCGTGGCCGACGCCGTCGCCGAGGTGGTCCGCACGACCGGTCGGCTCGACGCGGTGCTGCACTGCGCCGGCGTCGTCAGCTACGGCCGGACCGAGGACACCACGCCGGAGGACTTCGACTCGGTGGTCTCGACCAACCTGCTGGGGGCCGCCAACGTCGCGCGCCACGTCGTACCCGTCCTCCGGGAGCAGGGCGAGGGCACCCTCGTCCTCGTCGGCTCGCTGCTGGGCCACATCAACGTGCCCGAGATGACGCCGTACGTCGTGAGCAAGTGGGGCGTCCGTGCGCTGGCGCGCCAGCTGCACATCGAGAACCTCGACACCCCGGGCGTCCGCATCGTCCACGTCGCCCCCGGCAGCGTCGACACCCCGATCTACGGCAGCGCGCTCGACGCCGCCGGCGGCGTCAACACCCCGCCCCCGCCGACCATCTCCCCCGAACGCGCCGCCCGCGCCGTGCTGCGCCACGCCCACGGACGTCGTACGCCGACCCGCTCGGTGCAGACGGCCTGGAGCAACTACGCCATGCTGCTCGCCTTCAACCTCGCCCCGGCGATCTGGGACCGCACCGTCGGCCCCGCCTTCGAGCTGGTCTCCCGCCGCCGCGGCTCCTGACGCAGCGGAGCGACCTCAGAGCTTGACGGCGACGTACTTGGTCTCGAGGTACTCCGCGATCCCCTCATTGCCGCCCTCGCGGCCGAGACCCGACTGCTTGACGCCGCCGAAGGGGGCGCCGGCGTTGGAGACCAGGCCCTGGTTGAGGCCGATCATGCCGGTCTCCAGCGCCTCGCTGACCCGCAGCGCGCGGGAGAGGTCGCGGGTGAAGAGGTAGGCCACGAGGCCGAACTCGGTGTCGTTGGCCGCCGCGACCGCCTCCTCCTCGGTCGTGAAGGTGGCGATCGGTGCGACGGGCCCGAAGATCTCCTCCTTGAGCAGCCGCGCGTCCGTGGGTACGCCGGTCAGCACGGTCGGCTCGAAGAAGTAGCCCGCCCCGTCGCGGATCCCGCCGCCGGTCACGGCCGTGGCGCCCTTGGAGACGGCGTCGTCGACGAGCTCGGCGACCTTGCCGCGCTGGTCGGCGTCGATGAGCGGACCGACGTCGGTGCCCTCGTCGGCGCCGTGGCCGAGCGTGAGCGCCTGCATCTTCGCGGTCAGCCTCGCGGCGAACTCCTCGGCGACGGACTCCTGCACGTGGAACCGGTTGGCCGAGGTGCAGGCCTCCCCCATGTTGCGCATCTTGGCCACCATCGCCTGCTCGACGGCGGCGTCGAGGTCGGCGTCCTCGAAGACCACGAAGGGCGCGTTGCCGCCGAGCTCCATCGAGGTCTTCAGCACCTGCTCGGAGGCCTGCGCGATGAGGGTGCGGCCGACCTCGGTCGAGCCGGTGAAGCTGAGCTTGCGCAGCCGCGGGTCGGCGATCAGCGGCTTGGCCAGCTCGCTGGAAGAGGAGGTCGGCACCACGTTGAGCACGCCCGGGGGCAGTCCGGCGTCCTCGAGCAGCCTGGCCAGCGCCAGCATGGACAGCGGCGTCTGCTCCGCGGGCTTGACGACCATGGTGCAGCCCGCGGCGATGGCCGGGGCGATCTTGCGGGTGCCCATCGCGGCCGGGAAGTTCCACGGCGTGATGAACAGGCACGGGCCGACCGGCTGCTTCATCACCAGCACCCGGCTCTGCCCGTTGCCGGCCTGCTTGAAGTAGCCGTCGATGCGCAGCGCCTCGCCGGTGAACCAGCGGAAGAACTCCGCGGCGTAGGCGATCTCGCCCCGGGACTCCGCCAGCGACTTGCCCATCTCGAGCGTCATCAGCAGCGCCAGGTCGTCGCTGCGCTCCTGCATCAGCGTGAAGGCGCGGTGCAGGACCTCCGAGCGCTCGTTGGGCGGGGTCGCCGCCCAGTCGCGCTGCGCCGCGACGGCGGCGTCGAGGGCGGCCGCCCCGTCGGCGACGCTCGCGTCGGCCACCTCGCAGAGCGTCTCGCCGGTGGCGGGGTCCTCGACCGGCATCGTCGCGCCGCCCTCGGCGTCACGCCAGGCGCCCGCCACGTAGAGCTGTCGCGGGGCGGCGTCCAGGACGCGTCGGGCGTCGGGGTGGGTGCTCATGCGGGGTCCTTCCGGGTGGACGGCGTCGTCGCGGGCCCGTCTGCGCGCGGCCCGGCACCCACCCTAGGACCGGGCCTCAGACCTGCAGCAGCCGCCGCAGCGCCTCGGGGGCGTACGGCGCCGGCTCGGCCGCCAGGGCCTCGGCCTGCTCGACCACGCTCCGCGTCGGGGAGTACGCCGCTCCGGGCTCGAGCACCTGGCACGCGGCCGGGTCGGTGCGACCCGCGCGCAGCATCACCGACCAGTCGAGGTCGGGCTCGACCGCCACCTCGCCCTCCCGCGTCCGCACCAGCCGGGTGCGTCCGTCAGGAGCCGCGTCGGTGCCGCCGGAGACCACCGCGACCGGCGCGGCGGGGTCCTCGTCGGTGCGGACCACGCCGCCGACCCGGGCCGTGGCCAGCGCGGCCACGACCGCCTCCACGGCGTGGTCCTCGGCGAGGTCGACGACCACGGGGACGCCGGGGCCGACACCGAGGTGGTGCAGCAGGCCGCCGAGCGCGGCGACCTCCTCGAGCAGCCGGGCGTGGGTCCAGGTGCGCCCGGCGGCCGCCTCCAGGAACGGGTCCTCGCCGCGGCCGTGGATCACGGGGGCGTCGAGGAGGTCCCAGCTGACGTTGGTCACCGAGCGGCTGCGCATGGGACCACGCTAGCCGGGAGCCGCGCGGCGCCCACCGCTGCGGCATGATCGCCCGGTGACCCGCAGCGGCAGCCGGAACTGGCACGAGATCGAGTCCCCCGACGAGCTGGCCCGCGCGGTCCAGCAGGCGGGGGCGGGCGGCTCGATGGCCGGCTGGCAGCTCCAGGACGTCGACGCCTCCGCCCAGGAGGACGCGCTGCTGGCGCTGGACCCCGCCGGTGCCCTGGTGCTGGGCGGCACGATGTCCGCCGACCTCGAGCAGCACCTCCGCGACGGCGGCGCGCTCGTGTTCCCCGACGTGCCGGGGGTCCCGTTCGACCCGTGGCGCCCGCACCTCTACACCCCCGAGGAGCTCTACGCCGGCCTCGACGACGGCGGCTACCCCGGCACCCTCGACGCCCGCGTCTACGGCTGGTCGCGCCGCTCCCACCGCGGCCGGCTCGCCGACCAGCTCGCGATGGCCATCCACGACGCCTCGGTCGACGACGCGCTCGAGGAGCGGCTGCGCGGCCACCACGTCGTGGGGCTGATGGGTGGCCACGCCGTCAGCCGCACCGACGAGGTGTACGGCGCCGCCGCCCGCCTCGCCCACCGGCTCGCGGCCGGCGGGCTGACCGTCGCGACCGGGGGCGGACCGGGCGCGATGGAGGCGGGCAACCTGGGCGCCCGGCTGGGCGACAGCCCGCCCGAGGTGCTCGACGCCGCCCTCGCGGAGGTGGCCGCCGTCCCGTCGTACTCCCCCGACATCGGGTCCTGGGCCCGGACCGGCCTGGCCGCCGTCACCGGCCACGACGACCGGCCCGACAGCGGCCGTTCGGTCGGCATCCCGACGTGGCACTACGGCCACGAGCCGCCCAACGTGTTCGCCACCAGCACCGCGAAGTACTTCCGCAACGCCATCCGCGAGGACGTGCTGCTGGAGAAGTGCCGCGACGGGATCGTCTACCTGCCCGGCGCCGCGGGCACGGTGCAGGAGGTCTTCCAGGCGGCGTGCACCAACTACTACGCCGATGCCGACGACGTCGCGCCGATGGTCTTCGTGGGCGAGCACCACTGGACGCAGGTGCTACCGGTCTGGCCGCTCCTGCGCGCCCTCGCCGACGGACGTCCCATGGCCCGCTCCGTCGTCCTCGTCGACGACCCCGCCGACGCGGCCTCGGTCCTGCTCGGCTGAGCGGTCGCCGCGGCGCAGCGACCACGGCTCGAGGCGGCGGTAGCCCTTGACCGACGTACGCCGCACCCGGCGCAGCTTGAGCCCGTCGCGGTCCTGGAGCTCCTCGGCCAGGGCCCGGTCGACGAGCACGCGGCCGGGCCGCGAGGTGCCGGTGAGCCGGGAGGCCAGGTTGACGACCGGACCGAGCACGTCGCCGAAGCGCGCCAGCGCCCGACCCCAGGCCAGACCCACCCGCAGCTCGGGGAAGTCGCCGTCGCGGTCGGTCTCCTCGACGAGCTCGAGCGCGATCGCGGCGACGTCCTCGGGCCGGTCGGCGACGAAGAGCACCTCGTCACCGATCGACTTGATGATGCGGCCGCCGTGCGCGCTGACGATCT
Source organism: Nocardioides aurantiacus (assembly GCF_003752505.1). Lineage (NCBI taxonomy): Bacteria > Bacillati > Actinomycetota > Actinomycetes > Propionibacteriales > Nocardioidaceae > Nocardioides > Nocardioides aurantiacus. Next base: position 3,059,777 of record NZ_RKHO01000001.1, read on the forward strand.
CCAGCGCCCGCTCCTCGAAGCGGTCCACCAGCCGGGCGGTCTCGCGCCGGCTCAGCGAGCGGCTCTGCCGGGTGAAGCCGACGATGTCGGCGAACCCGACGCCCATCAGCACGCCCTCGGAGTCCGTGCCCGCGTCGTCGTCACCGCTCGCCTCCGGGGCGTCGGCCAGCAGCAACCGGCTCGCGGTGGCGACGGTGTGCCGGCGCCAGACGTAGCTCTGCAGCTGCTCGACCGCGGGGGTGATGCGCTCCATCACCGCCGTGAGCTCCTCGACGCTCATCTCGTCGACGTCGACGACCCGGGCGAGCAGACCGAGCTGCCACTCGGTCAGGCGGGCGAAGCTGCGGCCCATGGTCCGCACCAGGGCCGACTGGTCCTCCTCGTCGACCACCCCGAGCTCGACGAGCTCCTGGGTCAGGCGCAGCGCGTCGAGGTCGGCCCGGGTGAAGGCGACCTCGTCGGGGTCCACCTCGGAGAACCCCAGCGAGCGCCAGCGCACGCGGGCGTCCTCGTAGGGGATGCCGACCTGCTCGGCGACCTGGGTCGCCGTCAGCGACGGCTCCTCGCCGAGCAGGAAGACCTCGAGCAGGTCCGCCAGCTCGCGGCGGCCGGCGTGCTCGCTCACCGGTGGGGCGACGGGCGGGTCATGCGGGGCTCATTCGGCCGGTGCGCCCAGGCGGTCCTCGGTGGTGCCGCGCAGCGCGTCGCCGAAGGCGGGCACCTCGTCGAGCAGGCTGGTCAGCGCCTCCTTGGTGAAGTGCACGACCTCGACGGGGGTCAGGCTGACGACGCTCGCGGAGCGCAGCTTGTGGCCCACGATCGCCATCTCGCCGATGACGTCGCCCGGACCGAGGCGGGTGACCTCCTGCTTGTTCTTGCGGACCGACACCTCGCCCTCGACGATCAGGTAGGCCTTGTCGCCGGGGGTCTTCTCCCAGATCAGCGACCAGTTGGCCGGCAGCCGCACGTGGCTGCCCCTGCTGACGACCTTCTTCAGGTCCTTCTGGCTCAGGCTCTCCAGCCGGTTCAACGATCCGAGCTTCTCGGGGTCCAGCTCCTCGGCCATCCGGGGGCCTCCTCACTCGTCGACGAACGTGTTACCGGTGAGTCTCCCGTGACCCCAGGGCCGTGTCCACCGATTCCCAGGGCCCCGAGACGAGGCTCACGTCGCTCGACCGCACGGCTCAGGCGCTGGCGCGGCTGCTCGGGGCGACGGCCACGGCGCGGTAGTGCTCCAGCAGCTCGGCGTTGACGGCCTCCCACGACCGGTGGAGCACGCTACGCCGGGCCGCGTCCGCCAGCCGCGCCCGGAGGGCGGGCCGGGCGCCCAACGCCTCGACGACGCCCGCCAGCCCGGCCGCGGAGCCGGGGTCGAAGAGGAAGCCGTTGCGGCCCTCGACCACCAGGTCGAGCGGTCCGCCGGCGCGCGGCGCCACCACCGGCACCCCGCTGGCCAGCGCCTCCTGCGCGGACTGGCAGAAGGTCTCGGTGCTGCCGGTGTGGGCGAAGACGTCCAGCGAGGCCACCACGCGGGCGAGGTCCTCACCGTGGCGCACGCCGAGGAACGACGCCCGCGGCAGCAGCTGTCGCAGCCGCGCCTCCTCGGGGCCTCCCCCCACCAGCACCAGCCGTACGCCGGCCAGGGCGTGCACGCCCCGGAGCAGCTCCAGCTCCTTCTCGGCGGCCAGCCGACCGACGTACCCCACGAGGAGGTCGTCGCCGGCCCGCAGCTCCTCGCGCAGCGCGCCCGTGCGTCGACGCGGGTCGAACAGCTCAGTGTCCACGCCGCGGCCCCAGCGGTGCACCCGCTGGATCCCGAGGCCGGCGAGCTGCTCGTGGCTGGCGCTGCTGGGGGCCAGGGTGCGGTCGGCCGGGCCGTGCACCCGCCGGGTCAGCGCCCGCATCAGCGACGCCGCTCCCGGGAACGGGTAGCGCTCGGCGAACCCGACCAGGTCGGTCTGGTAGACCGCGACCACGGGCACGCCCAGGCTGCGGGCGGCCTCACCGGCCTGGTGCCCGAGCCACGCCGGGGAGGCGAGGTGCACCACGTCGGGCATCACCTCGTCGACCAGCCGGCGCAGGTGCGCCCGGGTGGCGACCCCCACCGGGAAGTCGCGGTAGGTCGGCATCGCCACGCTGCGGACCCGGTGGAGCGGCGCCCCGGCGTAGGACCCGGGCCCGGAGGGGGCCACCAGGTGCGCCTCGTGGCCGTGGGAGCGCAGGTGCTCCAGGACGCGGCGCACGGAGTTGGTGACGCCGTTGACCTGGGGCAGGAACGACTCGGTGACGACCAGCACGCGCAGCGGCCGGGCAGGAGCCAGGGCGGGGATCCGGGCAGCGGGGAGACGTACGACGGTGTCCACGAACCCGCACGCTAGGAACGGCGGGTGTCCGGACCGCCCGGCCGCGCGGACGTGCCGGTGAACGACCGGTGGCCGTCACGCGGCGCCGGTCGCTCAGTCCTCCGAGACCTGGTCGCGCAGGGTGTCGCGCTGCTCGTGGAGCTTCCAGATGCGGTCGGCGAGGACGTCGGGGTCCTTCTCCGCGTCACCGGCGACGATGGCGCCACCGATGATCAGCTGGCCGACGTAGATGTCCTCCTCGCCGAGCACCTCGTGCAGCAGGTCGACGTAGGCCTTCTGTCCGGCGAACGCGATCGAGGTGCCGGTCACGTTGCGACCCGGCTTGACCGCCGAGCCGCCGTTGACGAACAGGATGCTGGGCTTGGCGCCCTCGGGCAGGAACCGCATGCCCGGGACGACCTGGTGGACGGCGGCGACGGGGCCGTAGATCGAGAACTCGACCGGACCGCGGAGGTCGGCCGGCGTGGTCTCCAGCACGGGGCGCATGAAGTCCTTCTGCGGCAGCGGGCTGTACTGCAGGACCTCGATCGGCCCGAGCGTCTCGGTCACCTGCTCCAGCGCGGCGGCGATGCTGTCGGGGTCGCGGACGTCGGCGGTGAAGCCCTTGGCCTGCACCCCGTCCTGCTCCAGCTCGCTGGCCAGCGCGTCCAGGCGCCCCTGGTGCCGCGAGATCAGGGCGACGGCGAAGCCCTCCTTGCCGAAACGACGGGCGACGGCAGCGCCGAGCCCCTTGCCTGCTCCGATGATGGCGAGAGTAGTCATGCAGGTTTCAACCAGCTGCCCCACCCGAGTCATTCCCGGTGGGGGCGTCGAGACGGTCGGAGCGACCCCTCGGGGAGCCCGGACCGGACCTCGCGACCCCGGGTCAGTCGTCGACCGCGGCCAGCTGGCCGCAGGCGCCGTCGATCTCGCTGCCGCGGGTGTCCCGCACGGTGGTGGGGACGCCCTTGGCCTCGAGGCGGCGGACGAACTCGCGCTCGTCGGCGGGGTCGCTGGCCGTCCACTTCGAGCCCGGCGTGGGGTTGAGCGGGATCAGGTTGACGTGGACCCAGCCCCAGTCGCCGTAGGAGTTGAGCAGGTCGCCCAGCAGGTCGGCGCGCCAGGCCTGGTCGTTGATGCCGCGCATCATGGCGTACTCGATGGAGACGCGGCGCTTGGTGACCCGGGCGTAGTTCCAGGCGGCCTCGACGGCCTCGGCGACCTTCCAGCGGGTGTTGACGGGCACCAGCTCGTCGCGCAGCTCGTCGTCGGGTGCGTGCAGGCTCAGCGCGAGCGTGACCGGGATCCCCTCCTCGGTCAGCTGGTTGATCCGCGGGACCAGGCCGACGGTGGAGACGGTGATGCCGCGGGCCGACATGCCCAGGCCGTCGGGGGTCGGGTCGGTGAGGCGGCGCACGGCCCCGATGACGGCCTTGTAGTTGGCCATCGGCTCGCCCATGCCCATGAACACCACGTTGGAGACGCGGCCGGGACCACCGGCGACCTCGTCACGCGCGAGCGCCCGGGCGCCGGCGACGACCTGCTCGACGATCTCGGCGGTCGACATGTTGCGCTGCAGACCACCCTGGCCGGTGGCGCAGAACGGGCAGGCCATGCCGCAGCCGGCCTGGCTGGAGACGCACATCGTGACGCGGCCGGGGTAGCGCATCAGCACCGACTCCACGAGCGCGCCGTCGAAGAGCTTCCACAGCGTCTTGACCGTGGTGCCCTTGTCGGCCTCGAGGGTGCGCAGCGGGGTCATCAGGTGGGGCAGCAGCCCGTCGACGAGCTCCTGGCGCTGACTGGCCGGCAGGTCGGTCATCTGCGCCGGGTCGTCGACCAGGCGCGAGAAGTAGTGGGTGGAGAGCTGCTTGGCGCGGAAGCCCGGCAGGCCCAGCTCCTCCAGGCGCGCCTTGCGCTCGGCGGCCGTGAGGTCGGCGAGGTGGCGCGGCGGCTTGCCGCGGCGCGGGGGCTCCTCGAAGACGAGGGGCAGGGTCTTGAGGGGTTCACTCATAGCCGGTCCATCCTCCCACCGGACCCGTGCCGCACCCCAATCGAGCGACCTGGGTCACGCGGCTCAGCCCGACGAGCCGAGCACGGCGACCAGGATGACCACGCACGCCCCGGCCAGCACGATCAGCACCGTCGCCGCCCCGGCGAGGAAGCCGATGGCCCACCAGCGGGTGCGCTCCACCACCAGCGCCGCCACCAGCCCGACGAGCTCCAGCACGCCGACGGCGAGCTGCGCGACACCTCCGACGGCGGGGTCCACCGACGGCAGCGCCGACAGCACGGCGGAGGGGATCGAGGTGAGGAAGGCCAGCACGAACATCAGCGGTGCGGCGAGGGCGAAGCCGATCCAGAACCTCGCCTTGTTGCTGAGCCCCGGACGGCCCGGGTGACCGGGCGGCGGGCTGCCGGGCGGGACCGGCGGACCGGCGTACGGCGGCGGCGGCTGCTGGCTCATCGGTGGTCCTCCCGGTGGGGTCGTGGGACGGCGAGGGGGTCAGACACCGACGTGCCCGCCCGTCAGGGCGTACGCCGTGCCGGCCGCTCCGGCGACCGCCAGCGCGACCAGGTAGGCGATCACCAGCCGGGTGTCGCCGAGCCTGCAGCGGGACCGGAGCAGCCCGGCCCGTCGGGCGCGGGTGTAGCCGACCGCGCCGAGCACCGCGAACCCGAGCAGCGCGACGGGACCCAGCAGCCAGGCGAGCAGGGCCACGGTGGCGTAGACGCACAGCCGCAGCGGGTCGAACGACTCGTGCGCCGGCGCCTCCTCGTGGGGCGGCGCGACCTGCCGCGGGTCGCTCACCGCGGCACCAGCGGCAGCCCGGCCGCGCTCGAGATCCGGCTGCGCGACAGCGGCGCCCACGCCTGCACCGCGCAGAACGGCGCGCACTGGTGGGCGGGCTCCCCCGCCTCGTCGCGCCCGACGGTGGCGACGTGCACGCAGCACTGCGTGAGCCGCTCCTCGATCATCGTGTTCATGTCCATGAACGGCTTGACCGTCACGCGCAGCACCCGCTCCCCCAGCAGCCGCCGCAGCCGCTGGTGGCCGCCGGGCAGGCGCGAGGCGGCCAGTGTCGTGAGCGTGCCGATGCCGAGGTCGCAGGCGGTGCAGATGTCCTTCCAGATCGAGCCCATGCTCGGGTGCGACAGCGACGACTGCTCCGAGAGCAGGTCGAGCAGCGACTGCTTGACCACGCCGCGCAGCTGGTCGGGGATGGCGTCGTCGGCGATCCGGTTGGCCAGCACGTCGGGCTCGAGGTCGAGCCACTGCTTGAGGCGCTCGTGGCCGACCAGGGAGACCAGCGAGCGCCAGCTGCCGGAGTCGTCGCGCAGCAGGTAGCCCACCGAGCAGCAGTGCGGGTGCGAGCACGGCAGCGCGGTCAGGTCGCGCCAGGTGACCACCCCGGCCGTCTGCTCCTCCAGCCGCGCGAGCACCCCGGTGTGGGTGAGCCGGTCCATCGGGTCCAGGCCGGCCGAGCGGCCCGAGCCGAAGACCGGCTGGATGGTCACGCCCCCGACGTACGGCGTGTCCAGGGCGCGCTCGAGCACCACGCCGATCTCGTCGTCGTTGACGCCGAGCGCCGCGGTCATGGTCAGCGTGGTGAAGATGCCGGCGCCCGAGAGCCGCTCGACGGCACGCTCCTTGAAGCGGCGGATGTCGGCGCCGCGGTGGTGGACCGAGGCCTCGGCCGACTCCCCGTCGTACTGCAGGTAGACCTCGACCCGCTCCCGGTGCCGCGTCAGCAGCGCCAGCAGGTCGTCGTCCCGGGCGATGGCCAGGCCGTTGGTGTTGACCAGCACCCGCACCACGGGACGGGCGGCGACGGCGTCGAGCAGCTCGGCCAGCCAGGGGTAGAGCGTCGGCTCGCCGCCGCTGAGCATGAGCACGTCGATGCGGCCGCGCTCCCGGGCCAGGCGGGCGTCGATCGAGGCCAGCACCTGCTCCAGCGGCGCCACCGAGGCCAGCGCGGGCGCCGAGGCGGCGAAGCAGGTCGGGCACTTGAGGTTGCAGTGGTCGAGCAGGTCCTCCAGCAGGATGCAGGTGTGCTGGGTCTGCATCTCCGGCAGCCCGTGCTCGTAGGCCGCGGGCACCGGCGCGAAGTTGCCGACCAGGTCGGGCGTGTGGACCTTGGTCGGCGCCGTCCACTGCTCGAGGTAGGTCAGGATCTCCGGCGACTCGTCGTACAGCGTGCGCACCAGGCCGTGGCCGGCGCAGCCGCGCTCGAGCCAGATGCGGCCGTCACGCTCCACCAGCCAGCCCGAGAGCCGCTGCACCTCGGCGAGCGGCCGGTCGGGCCGCTCCTCGTGGCACAGCGGGCAGAAGGCGTTGACGTAGCGGTGGACCCGGTCGCCGCGCAGGGGCATCCCCGGGCCGCGGGCCGGGACCGGACCGGTCGGTGGTGCGGTCATCGGGCGACCAGCTCCTCGGTGGTGGTGCCGGTGGGGCCGCGGTAGGCGCCGGAGCGCCACCGCAGCGCGATGCGCAGCAGCACCAGCGGGACGGTGACGGCGAGGAACAGCTGCGGCCGGGTCAGGCCGGCCCACACCACCTCGTTGCCGCGGGAGAGCTCGATGACGAACCGGAAGATCCCGTACGCCGCGACCCACCACACGAACAGCTCGCCCGGGGGGAGCGACCGGTGCCGCAGCCACCACCAGACCACGGCGAAGCTCGCGACGTGGAAGCCGATCTCGGGGACGAAGGACCAGTTGGTGCCGCCGCCCGGACGTGGCTCGGTCAGCAGGCAGCCGACCCGCCCCACCGCCATCCCGAGCGCCACCGCGGGGGCGAACAGGTCGCCGGTGCGCAGCCGGTAGCCCACCAGCCGCTTGGCCACGTGCACCCCGAGCCAGGCGCCGACCAGGCCGCCGAGGACGCTGCGGTTGCCGCGCAGCCACTGCTCGACCAGCGTCGCGTTGTCGCGGAGGTCGGCGTGCTGCAGCCAGGTGCCGAGCCGCATGAGCAGCGCGCCGCCGACCAGCGCACCGGTGACCACGACGAGCAGCCGGTCGTCGGTGTGCCCGCGCCGGCGGGCCTCGACGACGAAGACGCCGACCGCCACGGCGACCCCCAGCGCCACGAAGGTGCCGTGGGTGTCGACCGGCAGCGGGACGCCCAGCAGGTCACCGAGGGTGGGGAACAACCGCCGCTCCTTCCGGGACGCGTCCGCCGCGTGGGCGACACCCTGCCACGGCGGCCGTCACCACCGTCCACACCACGAGCACGACCCCGACCTCCGCCACGACGTACGCCGGCCAGGGACCGAGCAGGTCGAGCAGCGACCCACCCGACGGCTTGCCGTTGAGGTAGCCGTAGTTGGTGCCGATCGCGGCGTTGAGCACCATCACCGAGACCACCCACGCCAGCGTGGCCGCCACGGCGACGCGCAGCCCGCGCCAGCTCGGACGGCCCTGACCGGTGGCACCGAGGTGGACCGCCGACCAGATCGTCAGCAGGTGCATCGACCAGAACATCAGGTAGCGGGGGTCCGGGAACGTCTCCACCAGCGCCGGGGTGAGCACCGCCTGCGGCACCAGCGTCACGCCCCACAGCAGCAGCACCTGGGCGGGGCGCCGACGTCCCGTCCACAGCGCCCAGGCCGCCAGCATCCAGGCCAGGTCGCAGATCTGCAGCGGCAGCGAGGTGCCGAGCCGGAAGTCGCCGGGCAGCAGCTGCAGCACCTGCAGCGGCACCGTGGTCACGACCAGCAGCACCGCCACCGCGCGCCGGAACGACGGCTCCACCCCCCGAGCACGGAGCCGTCGTCCCAGCCACACGGCTCCCGCGCACCCGACCAGGCAGACCACGAGCCACGCGAGGTGGTCGGGTCCGAAGGCCTGGAACCGGGCGTCGGCGGGATCCATGTCGTGATCCTTCCGGGGTCACGGGGCGACGTCATGGGTGCAGGTACTCAGGACGACCCGGGTACCCGACGTCATCCTGGGGCCCGCCGGCGTCCTCCCGGGGCCATCATGGACCCGTGCCCTGGGTGCTGCACGTCGACATGGACCAGTTCATCGCCGCGGTCGAGGTCCTGCGCCGTCCCGAGCTCGCCGGCCGGCCGGTGGTGGTGGGCGGACGCGGCGACCCGACCGAGCGGGCGGTGGTGGCCACCGCGAGCTACGAGGCGCGCGAGCACGGCGTGCGGTCGGGCATGCCGCTGAAGACCGCCGTACGACGCTGCCCGGACGCCGTCCTCCTGCCCAGCGACCACGCGGCGTACGACGCGGCCTCGGCGGTCGTCATGGACACGCTGCGCGCCCAACCGGGTGCCGTGGTGCAGGTGCTCGGCTGGGACGAGGCGTTCGTCGGCGTCACCACCGACGACCCCGAGGCGTGGGCCCGCGCCGCGCAGGAGGCGGTCCTGGCCGCGACCGGGCTGCACTGCAGCGTCGGGATCGGCGACACCACGGTCCGCGCCAAGACCGCCACCGACCTCGGCAAGCCCCGCGGCCGGTTCCGGCTGACCCGGGAGAACTGGTTCGCGGTCATGGGCGAGCGCCCCGCGCGCGACCTGTGGGGCGTGGGCAGCCGCATCGCGGCGCGGCTGGCCGCGCTCGGCATCGCCACCGTCCGCGACCTCGCGGCGGCGGACGACGGGGTGCTCGCCGCGGAGTTCGGTCCCCGCACCGGCCCCTACCTGGGCCGACTGGGACGCGGGGTGAGCACCGACGTCGTGGACGACACCCCGTGGGTGGCCCGCGCCCACGGCCGCGAGACGACCTACCAGCGCGACCTGCAGCCCGGGCCGGAGGTCGGGGCGGCGCTGCTCGAGCTGGCCACCCGGGTCGTCGACGACGTCCGCGCCGAGGGACGCGCCTGCGTCCGCGTGCACCTCAAGGTCAGGTTCGCGCCGTTCTCCACCGTGACCCGCTCACGCACGCTCCCCACCCCGACGTACGACGCGCAGCTGGTCGCCGCGACGGCAGCCGACCTGCTCGCCGCGCTGGACGACGACCGACCGGTGCGCCTGCTCGGCGTGCGGGCCGAGATGGAGGCCCCGGAGGGCGGCTACTGAGGCGGGACCACGTCGTCGGGGTCGCTGGTGAGGCTGTCGGCGAGGCGGCTCAGCTCGGCCGTCCCGGGCCCGACCACCGAGGGGTCGAGGCGGGCGGTGGAAGGCACCGTGGCACAGCGCGAGGTGGTGGCGCGCATCTGGTCCCAGTAGCCCAGGTAGGCGGTGTGCGCGCCGGCGATCGCCGTCCGCGAGGTCCCGGTCGCAGCCGCGGTGGACAGGCGCAGCACGGCCTCGTCGTTGCGCCTCAGCGCGTTGTAGCCGAGGTTCTGGGCCCCGGTCCAGATGCTCCGGTCGACGCGCCCCAGGCCGTCCACGCCGTCGATGGCGATCAGCTTCTCGTGCACCCCGGTGGTGCAGCGGACGTTCAGACCGTCCTGGAGCATCCGGGCGACACCGGCGGTCTGCGCCGTCCCGACGGGCTGGTTGACCACGACCCGGACGTCGCATCCCTGGGCCTGCAGTCGCGCCAGCGCGTCGAGGATGCGCGGTCGGCTCGGCGTGACGAACATCTGGGCGACCCGGACCGTCCGGTGGGTCGCCGTGCAGGAGAAGCGTTCCAGGGCGTAGGCCATCCGGTCGGAGGTGTGCTGCGGGGAGAAGCTGACGCTGCTGCCGCGACCCGCCGTGCCCGGCCGCTCGGCGCTGGGTTCGGCCCACACCCCGTTGCCGAGGGTCATCGTGTAGCCCTCAGCGGTCGCACCGAAGCTGCGTCGGGCCGTGGCCCAGCTCCCACAGCGCGACGCGTCGGCGCAGCTGAGCAGCTGCTCGAACTGCACGCGGAACTCCCGGGTCAGCACCGGGTCGTCGTACTGCAGGACCGTGCTCTGCCAGTTGTTGTTGAACTGGGCGCGGCTCCAGTTGCCGGTCGAGCTCAGCACCAGGGGGTCGACGTCGCCGGCCCAACGCATGTCGGTGATCGTCATGAACTTGTGGTGCTGGATGCCCTGCGTGCCCCCGGTCGTGCTGACCGGGACGACGCTGTGGCACCCGAAGTCGCAGGTGACGACGTCGGCGAAGGTGCGCAGCTTGAGGTAGCTGGCCCGCAGCTCCAGTCCCGGGCGGACCAGACGACCCTCGAGCAGCACCCGCACCTTCACGCCGCGGTAGCGGGCCATCCGCTCCAGGGAGTCGACGATCAGGTTGGCCTCGGTCCACGAGCTGGCGTAGTAGCGGATGAAGTACATCGCGATGTCGATGCGCGACCCACGCTGCGCCGAGCAGATGGTCTGCGCGATCTTCCGCGCCGCGGTGGACGCGCCCGTCCCACCGGGCCGGTTGAAGAGGACCTCGGTGCCGTTGGCCGGAGCCGAGCGCGAGGTGCAGGACAGCGCGGAGAGGGTGAAGGACCGGGACACCGCGGCGGCGTAGGAGCGACTGCCGGCGTAGCGCACCCGGAAGCTCGCGGTGCTGCTGAGCGTCACGTCGAAGCCGAACCTCCGCACCGAGGTGGTGCGGGTGCTGGCCGCGGTCCTCCACGACGAGCCCACCTTGCGCTGCAGGCTCACCGTGGATCGAGCGGGCGCGCTGGCGACGCCGGTCACCCGCACCCGGTCGCCCTTGAGACCGGCACGGGTGCCGCTGTCCAGGCTGACCGACACCCGGCGCTTGGCGGCCTCGGCCGTGCTGGTCCCGCTGATCACCAGTGCCAGCGCCAGCACCGCGAGCAGCAGCAGCCGCAACGGCCGACCGGACGAGGTGGGCGTCATGGTCACTCCAGGGTTCCGAGCGCTCTGCCGACCAGGACGGCGAGACCCCGCATCCTAGACACTTCCGAGTCGCCGTCACGCCGGTACGACCGAAACGCGACCCTGCGTCCCACCCGTTGGGCAGCGACGCGGGAGCTCGACTAGAAGACGAGGTAGTGCAGCACCAGCCAGATCGGGGCGATGGTGGCCAGCAGCGAGTCGAGCCGGTCCATGAGACCGCCGTGACCCGGGATGATCTGGCTCATGTCCTTGATGCCGAGGTCGCGCTTCATCACCGACTCGCACAGGTCGCCCAGCGTGGCCATCACGACGGCGATCAGGCCGAGCAGGACGCCGATCCACCAGTCGGAGCCGAGCAGCAGCACGACGAGCAGGACGCCCGCCGCGACGCAGGCGAGGGCCGACCCGGCGAACCCCTCCCACGACTTCTTGGGCGAGATCACCGGTGCCATCGGGTGCTTGCCGAACAGCACGCCGGCGACGTACCCCCCGATGTCGGAGGCGACGGTGATCACCACGAAGGTCACGATCCCCTTGACGCCGTCGCTGCCGTCCTCGGCGAGCAGCAGCGCCACGAACGAACCCAGGAACGGGATGTAGATCAGCGTGAACACCGAGGCGGTGGCGTTCTGGACGTAGCCCTCGACCCCGCGGCGCAGCAGCCACAGCATCGTCACCAGGGCGGTGACGGCGGTGGCGGTGATGAGCGCGTCGGGCCCGTCGTCACGCCCGCCGAGGAAGGCGACGACGACCATGATCGAGCCGCCGAGCATCAACGGCTCCTGCGGCAGGTCGATCCCGCGCGCCTGCAGGCCCCGGTGCATCTCCCAGACCGCCACCAGGACGGCGGCGACCACGATCAGCATGAACGCCGGCTTCCAGATCACCAGCGAGAGGATGATCGCCGCGCCCAGCCCGACGCCCGAGGCGATGGCTGCGGGCAGGTTGCGACCTGCACGCGAGGTCTTCACGGCCTCGGCGGGCGGGTGGTCGACGGGGTCGGTCGGCTGCGGGGGCCGCTGTTCGGGCTGCTGCTGAGGCGACGGCGGCTGGGTCACGGGGCGACGGGCCGGACGGGCGAGTGCTCGGAGGTCCTCAGACCTCGAGCAGCTCGGCTTCCTTGGTCTTGAGCATCTCGTCGATCTGGTCGACGTGCTTCTTGGTGGTCCCGTCGAGCTTCTTCTCCGCGCCGGTGACGTCATCCTTGCCGACCTCCCCGTCCTTCTCCAGCTTCTCCAGCGCCTGCTTGGTGTTGCGGCGGATGTTGCGCACGGAGACCTTGCCGTCCTCGGCCTTGGCGCGGGCGATCTTGATGTACTCCTTGCGGCGCTCCTCGGTCAGCTCGGGGAAGACGCAGCGGATGATCTTGCCGTCGTTGGAGGGGTTCACGCCCAGGTCGCTGTCGCGGATGGCGCGCTCGATCGCCGGCAGCGCGCTCATGTCGTACGGCGCGACCAGGATGATCCGGGCCTCCGGCGCCGTGAACGAGGCGATCTGCTGCACGGGGGTGGGCGTGCCGTAGTAGTCCGCGGTCAGCTTGGAGAACATCTGCGGGTTGGCCCGGCCGGCGCGGATCGCGGCGAACTCCTCGCGGGTGACCTCGACGGCCTTCGCCATGCGCTGGTCGGCGTCGGTCAGGGACTGGTTGATCGTCACGGGGTTCTTCTCTCCTAGCGTGGGTGGCGCCCGTCGCTGCCGGGTCCGGCGCTGACGAGCGTTCCGATCTTCTCACCCTGGACGACGCGCAGGATGTTGCCTTCCGGACTCATGCCGAACACGACCATGGGCAGCCTGTTCTCCATGCACAGCGCGAACGCGGTGGCGTCGGCGACCTTGAGGCCCTGGCGCAGCGCGTCGTCGAAGCTGAGCTCGTCGTACTTCACGGCATCGGGGTGGGTGCGCGGGTCCGCGTCGTACACCCCGTCCACGCCGTTCTTGCCCATCAGCACGACCTCGCACTTGGTCTCCAGCGCCCGCTGGGCGGCGACCGTGTCAGTGGAGAAGTAGGGCAGGCCCGCGCCGGCGCCGAAGATGACGACCCGGCCCTTCTCGAGGTGGCGGATCGCCTTGCGCGGGATGTAGGGCTCGGCGACCTGGCCCATGGTGATGGCGGTCTGCACCCGCGTCTCGACGCCCTCCTTCTCCAGGAAGTCCTGGAGGGCCAGGCAGTTCATGACGATGCCGAGCATGCCCATGTAGTCGGCCCGGGCGCGGTCCATGCCGTGCTGCTGCAGCTCGGCGCCGCGGAAGAAGTTGCCGCCGCCGGTCACGATCGCGACCTGGACGCCGGCCTGCTGCACCGAGGCGACCTCGCGCGCGATGCCGCGCACCACGTCGGGGTCGACACCGACCTTGCCGCCTCCGAAGACCTCACCGGAGAGCTTGAGGAGCACCCGCTCGTACGCCATGCGCGATCCCTTCGCTACCCGTGGTCCCGACCCCAGGGAACCTACTCGACGCTCACCCCGAGCCGGAAACCGGTGGCCGGGGCGTCCGCGCCGGGTCGTGGCCGAGCACGACGAAGGGCGCCGTCCGCTGGACGACGCCCTTCGTGGATGACTCAGCGCGTCAGGCGCCGACCTCGAAGCGGGCGAACCGCTTCACGGTGACGCCGGCGGCGTCGAGGACGGCCTTGACCGTCTTCTTGTTCTCCGAGACCGACGCCTGGTCGAGCAGGACGACGTCCTTGAAGAAGCCGTTGAGACGACCCTCGGCGATCTTGTCGATCACCTGGTCGGGCTTGCCCTCCTCGCGGGCGATGGCAGCGCCGATCTCGCGCTCCTTGTCGACCACCTCGGCGGGCACCTCGTCACGGCTGAGGTACTGCGGCTTCATCGCCGCGATCTGCATCGCGGCACCGCGCGCGGCGTCGGCGTCCGCGCCGTCGTACTCCACGAGCACGCCGACGGCGGGCGGCAGGTCGGCCGCACGCTTGTGCAGGTAGACCACGGACTGACCCTCGAAGTGGGCGACCTCGCCGAGCTCGATCTTCTCGCCGATGGTGGCGGCGAGGTCGGCGACGACCTCACCCACGGTCTTGCCGTCCAGCTCGACACCCTTGAGGGTCTCGACGTCGCCGGCACGGGCCTGGTCGGCCGCCTCGGCGATGCGCTGGGCGGTGGCGACGAAGTCCGCGTTCTTGGCGACGAAGTCGGTCTCGCTCTTGAGCTCGACCAGCGCGCCCCCGGAGGAGACCACGAGGCCGGAGGTGGCCTCGCGCTCGGCGCCGCGCTCGGCGGCCTTCTTGCCCAGCTTGATGCGGAGCAGCTCGGCGGCCTTCTCGAAGTCGCCGTCGGCCTCGGTGAGGGCCTTCTTGCTGTCCATCATGCCCGCGCCGGTCTGGTCGCGGAGCTTCTTGACGTCGGCGGCGGTGATCGCCACGCTCAGTCCTCCTTCTTCTCGGTCTCCGCGGGGGCCGCCTCGGCGGCCGCGTCGGCGGTGTTCTCGGTCGGGGCCTCGGTCGAGGTCTCGGCGGTGTTCTCCACGGCGGCGGACTCCTCGGCGGGGGTCTCCGCAGCGGCCTCGGCAGGCGCCTCGGTCGCCGGGGCGGGGGCCTCGACGGCCTCGCTGCTGGCGCCGGTCGCCTCGGTCGCGGGGGTGGCCTCGGTCGCGGTGTCGCCACCGGTCGCGGCGACGGCGGCCTTCTCGACCTTCTCGCCGTCCTGGCCCTGCAGCAGGTCGCGCTCCCAGTCGGCCAGCGGCTCGTCGGCGCCCACGCCCGCGTCGGTGCCGGTCTTGGCGCCGGAGCGGGAGATGAGGCCGTCGGCGACGGCGTCGGCGACCACGCGGGTCAGCAGCGAGACGGCGCGGATCGCGTCGTCGTTGCCCGGGATCGGGAAGTCGACCAGGTCGGGGTCGCAGTTGGAGTCCAGGATCGCGATGATCGGGATCCGCAGCTTGCGGGCCTCCTCGACGGCGAGGTGCTCCTTGTTGGTGTCCACGATCCACACCGCCGAGGGGGTGCGGGTCATGTCACGGATGCCGCCGAGCGTCTTGTCGAGCTTGATCTGCTCGCGACGCATGTGCAGCAGCTCCTTCTTCGTGCGACCGGAGCCGGCCACCGCGTCGAAGTCGACGTCGTCGAGCTCCTTGAGGCGGTTGATCCGCTGGTGCACCGTCTGGAAGTTGGTGAGCATGCCACCGAGCCAGCGCTGGTTGACGTAGGGCATCCCGACGCGCGTGGCCTGCTCGGCGATCGCCTGCTGGGCCTGCTTCTTGGTGCCCACGAACATGATCGTGCCGCCCTTGGCGACGGTGTCCTTGATGAACGCGAAGCTCGTGTCGATGTAGGACAGCGACTGCTGCAGGTCGATGATGTAGATGCCGTTGCGCTCGGTCATGATGAAGCGCTTCATCTTGGGGTTCCAGCGACGGGTCTGGTGCCCGAAGTGGACGCCGCTCTCGAGGAGCTGGCGCATGGTGACGACTGCCATCTGTTTCTTTCCTGTTCGTGGCCCCGCACGCGGGCGCGCGTGGGCCGTGGTCAGTTCTCGCAGGGGCCCGCGGGTGCGGGGTGGCCTGCCCTGACGCTCGTGCGGGACCCCACCCACCGCAGCGGGCTGCGGTGGGACCGAGGGCCTCGCCCGTGGTGCTCCACCGGAGCGGAAGGGCACCGGTGGCACGGTCGACGAGCGTGCGAAGTCAACCCACGGATGGGTTGCTCCGGCCAGTCTAGGCCGGGGGCACAGGGATGTCGAAACGTCCACAGGGCCTGCCGCGGGGCCGTCCGTCCACAGCCCGGGCGGTGGCCCTGGCGCCGCGCGGCGGCGGGGCCGAGCCTGGCACGCATGACCTCCCGCACCCGGCTCCTCCCCCTCGTGGTCGTCCTGTCCGGCCTGGCGTCCCTGGCCGCCCTGCTCACCGGCCCGGTCCCGGCCGCCGGCGCCGCGTGGTGGGAGCCGACCCCGGCCCCCGCCCACGACGGCGCGTGGCCCCTCCTCCCCCGCCCGCGCATCGTGGCGGGCTTCGACCCGCCGGCCGTGCGCTGGGGGGCGGGGCACCGAGGCGTGGACCTCGCCGGCTCGCCGGGGTCGGCCGTCCGCGCGGCGCTGCCGGGCCGGGTCTCCTTCTCCGGGACCGTCGCCGGCCGCGGCGTGGTCGTCGTCGACCACGGCGGCGTGCGGACGACCTACCAGCCCGTGGCCGCCCGCGTCCCCGTGGGTCGGCAGGTCTCCCGCGGCGAGGTCGTCGGCCGACTGGCGCTGGCGGGGAGCCACTGCCTCCCCGCCGCGTGCCTGCACTGGGGGCTGCGCCGGGGCGAGGTCTACCTCGACCCGCTGACCCTGGTCGGCGGTGGTCCCGTGCGGCTGCTGCCGATGGCGGTCTGAGCGCGGCTCAGGCTCGCGGGTGCGCCAGCCGGTAGGCCGAGCGCAGCCGCTCGCTGCTCACGTGGGTGTAGATCTGCGTCGTGGCCAGCGAGGCGTGGCCGAGCAGCTCCTGCACCGTGCGCAGGTCGGCGCCGCCCTCCAGCAGGTGGGTCGCCGCGGTGTGGCGCAGGCCGTGCGGCCCCATGTCGGGAGCGTGGGGCACGTCGGCGAGACGGGCGTGCACCAGCGTGCGGACGGCCCGCTGGTCGACCCGCCCGCCCCGCGCGCCCAGGAAGAGCGCCGCCCCGGAGCCGCTGACGGCCAGCGCCGGACGTCCGGCGCCGAGCCACCGGCCCAGCGCGCGGTCGGCCGGCAGCCCGTAGGGCACGGTCCGCTCCTTGCGGCCCTTGCCCAGCACCCGCACCACCCGGCGCTCGCGGTCGAGGTCGTCCACGTCGAGCCCGCACAGCTCACCCACCCGGATGCCGGAGGCGTAGAGCAGCTCGAGCACCGCGACGTCGCGGAGCCCGACCGGGCTGCCGTCGTCGGCCCGCTCGGCGGCGGCGTCCAGCAGCAGTCGGGCCTGCTCGGCGCTCAGGGCGGCCGGCAGGGTGCGGTGGGCCTTGGGGGAGCCCAGGGAGGCGCCGACGTCCTCGGCGGTCCGGCCCGTACGCCGCGCCCACGCGGTGAACACCCGCACGGCGGTCGCGCGCCGGGCGATCGTCGTACGGGCCCGGCCGAGGGTCTGCTGCCTGGCCAGCCAGCTGCGCAGCGTGCGCAGCTGGAGCTGGTCGAGCTCGACGTGTCCCAGGGCCGCGGCGTGCTCGAGCAGGCTCGTGACGTCGCCGAGGTAGGCACGCACCGTGTGGGCGGTCAGGTCGCGCTCGGACCGCAGGTGCCGCTCGTAGTCGCCGAGGACCCGGGCGAAGGGCTCGGGCAGCCCCGGCTCGTCCAGCTCCCGCTGCTCGTCCTCGTCGCGACCGGCCACCGCCTCAGCGTAGGGAGGACGGCTCGTCGGGGCCCGCAGGCGCGTCGAGGCCGGGCAGCTCGTGGTCGCCGTCGCGCACCCGCCAGCGGCCGAGCCCGTGCTCGACCAGTCCGGCGCGGTGCAGCACGAGCAGCGCCTCCTGCGTGCGAGCGAGCGAGAGGCCGGCGGTGCGCCCCACCGAGCGGGCGTCGGCACCACGCACCAGCGGCACGGCGTCGAGCACCTGGCGCTCGCGGGCGGTGAGCCTGTCCCGGGCGGCCTCCGGCGCGCGTGGCTCGGCCAGCGCGAAGCTGCCTGCGGGACTCACCGCCTCCAGCACCTCCTCGCCGCAGGTGACGAGCAGGGCGTCGCGGGCCCGGACCATCTGGTGCACGCCCGCGGACGGCGCGCTGGTCACGGGCCCGGGCACCCCCATGACGACGCGACCGAGCCCCTGCGTCCAGCTCGCGGTGTTCAGGGCCCCGCTGCGCACCGCGGCCTCGACCACGACCGTCCCACGGGCCAGCGCCGCGATCAGCCGGTTGCGGGCCAGGAACCGGATCCGGGTGGGCGCAGCGCCCGGGGCCGCCTCGGAGACGACGAGCCCGACGTCGGCGACGTAGTCGATCATCGCGCGGTGGGCCGTCGGGTAGGCCCGGTCGGCGCCGCACGCGAGCACCGCCACGGTCGGGCCACGGGCCGCCAGGCTGCCCCGGTGGGCGGCCTGGTCGATGCCGAAGGCGGCGCCCGAGACGACCGTCCAGTCCTCGCGCGCCAGGACCGCGGCGATGTCGGTGGCCACCGCAGCGCCGTACGTCGTGGCCGAGCGGGAGCCGACCACCGCGACCGACCGCGCCACCGCCTCGTCGACCCGGAGCGGCCCGCGGCACCAGAGCCCGACGGGGACGCCACCGCGCTCGTGCAGGTGGGGCGCCAGGGCGAGGGCGTCGAGGCCCTCGGGCCACTCGTCGTCCCCGGGGACCACGAACCGCAGCCCACGCCGGGCGGCCGACTCCAGCTCGCGCCCGGGGTCGACGGAGGCGAGCCGGTCGCGCAGGTCGGCCGCGAGCTCGCCCGCCGCCGCCTGGTCGAGCAGCCCACCGAGCACGGTCGCGGCCCCGAGCTCGTGCACCAGATCGGTCAGCCGCGGGTCACCCGGCTCGCCGATGCGGGAGAGCACCACCCGGGCCAGCCGCTCGTCCGCTTCGCCCCTCACGCGGTCCTCCCCTGCACCGACCGCGGCAGGCTGCCGACCAGCAGCGGGGCCGCCGAGCGCAGCCGCAGGGCGACGTCGAGCTCCTCGGCGCCGGGCCGCTCGAGCCCGGCCAGGTCGGCGACCGACCAGGCGACCCGGTGTGCGCGCACCGCCCCGCGCCGGGTGAGGCGGGCGCGCATCACCTCGTCCTCGAGCCGGGACGCGGCGGCCGGTGCCAGCGGCCACTCCTCGCGCAGCACCGGGCCCGGGGCGTGGGCGTTGAGCCGCCACGGGAGGCCGGCGTAGCGCTCGGCCTGCCGCCGCCGCGCCTCGGCCACCCGGACGCGCACCTCCGCCGAGGACTCGGGACGCTCGTAGGGCAGGCTGCCCGCCGCCCCGTCGCGGACGGGCTCGACGAAGCGCGTGATGTCGATGCGGTCCGCGACCGGGCCGGAGACCTTCGCGCGGTACTCGCGGCGCGCCTGCTCCGAGCAGGTGCAGCGGTGGTCGCGCGCCCAGGGGTGGTACTCGCCGCAGCGGCACGGGTTGGAGGCGAAGACGAACATCGCCCGGGCGGGGAAGGTGGCGTCGTCCTCACCCCGGGAGATCGAGATCTCGCCCGCCTCCAGCGGCTCGCGCAGCGCGTCGACGACGTCGGAGGGGAACAGCGGGAACTCGTCGAGGAACAGCACGCCCAGGTGGGCCTTGCTGACGTCGCCGGGACGCACCCGCCCGGTGCCCCCGCCGAGGATCCCGCTGCGCGACGCCGAGTGGTGGGGGTTGCGGAACGGCGGGCGGACGATCCGGGTCGAGCCCGGCGGCAGCGAGCCGCACAGGGAGTGGACGGCCGTCAGCTCGAGCGACTCGGCGTCGGTGAGGTCGGGCAGCAGCCCCGGGATGCGCTCGGCGATCGTGGTCTTGCCCGACCCCTTGGGGCCGGTGAGCAGCAGGTGGTGCCCGCCCGCGGCGGCGACCTCCACGGCGTAGCGCGTGTCCGGGATGCCGAGCACGTCGGCGAGGTCGAGGTCGTCGAGGCGCTGCTCGCCGCGCCAGGTCAGCAGCGGCGGCCCGGTCATCGCCTCCACGGGAGGCGCGTCGGGCACCTCCTCCCCGGCCAGCAGCGCCACCGTCTGCCCGAGCGAGCGGATGCCGAACACGCTGAGGCCCTCGACCATCCGCGCCTCGTCGACCTGCGGCTCGGGCACGAAGACGGTGTGGATGCCGCGGGCAGCCGCAGCCATCACCATCGGCAGCACACCGGGGACGCAGCGGACGCGGCCGTCGAGGGTCAGCTCCCCCACCAGCGCGGTGCCCCGCAGCGACGACGCGGGGATCGTCGGGTCGGCGGCCGCCAGCACGGCCACGGCGATGGCCAGGTCGAAGTGCGGACCGCGCTTGGGCAGGTCGGTCGGCGAGAGCAGGATCGTCACGCGGCGGGTGTTGGGCCAGCGGCGCTTGTCGCTGTCGAAGACCGTGTTGCCGATCGCGGCCTTGCACCGGTCGCGCGCCTCGTTGATGGAGGTGTCGGGCCGCCCCACGAGGGAGGTGCCGACGACGCCGGCGGCGAGGTCGACCTGCACGTCCACGACGTGGCCGACGGTGCCCTGCAGCGAGACGGTGTGGGTGGTGGCGACCATCAGCCGATCCCCCGCACGTGCTCCACGTCGGCCACGCCGCGGTCGCGCATCAGCACCCCGACCACGTCGATGCGCACGCCGACCGGGCGCACGTCGTGCGCCTCCAGCCAGCGCGCGGCGAGCCGGCGGAGCCGCTGCGCCTTCGTGGCGTCGACCGCCTCCAGCGGGTGGCCGTACGCCGCGGAGCGGCGCGTCTTGACCTCGCAGAACACGAGCACGTCGCCGTCGCGCAGCACCAGGTCGAGCTCGCCGGCGTCACACCGCCAGTTGCGGTCGACCACGGTCATGCCCGCCTCGACGAGGCGACGGGCGGCCAGCCCCTCGCCGTACTGGCCCAGGCTCCTGTTGCGCTCTCCGGTCATGGGGGCAGCAGACACCTGACCGTGGTCGCGTGGCTGCTCGACGCGTGGAGCTGTGGACGGAGCCGGCCGCGGGCGCGGCTGTGGAGGCCGGGGCAGGCGGCGGGGTCAGCCGACGAGCCGGACGATCGTGTCCTCGACCGCCGCGTCGTAGCTGACGGTCTCGTCGGTCTCCGTCGTCGGCACGGCGGCCGGGTTGAAGGTGAAGACGTGCAGCACCTTGACCGAGTTGCCGTTGATCTCGAGGCCGTTGACGTGGCCCGAGGCGTCGTTGGGGCCTGCGGTCACCGTCTCCTCCGTGACGAATCCCGGCACGAAGCCGCGGATCGGCTGGTAGCCCTTCTGGGCCCGGTCGTTGGGGTAGACGACCGGGAGGTAGACGAAGCGGGGCGAGCGCTTGATGGACTCGTCGAGCATCGCGTCGGTCACCCCGGTGTCGGAGGCGATGTCGGCCAGCGTGGTGGAGCCCCGCAGGAAGCACCGGAGCGAGTCGTTGTTGACGAGCCTGCCGCCCACCGTCAGGTTGCTCCGACCGGCGCAGGTGGTGGTGCCGTTGGCCGCGTCGAGCCGACCGCGGAGGGTGTCGACGCCCGCGACCAGGCCGTCGTAGGTCTTGGGCCCGTCGTTGCCGGTGTCGCCGCGGATGCAGTTGGCGCCGTCGCCGGCGGCACCGCCCTGCGTGTCCAGCCTCGCACCGGGAAGCGTCGAGGCACCGGAGCCGCAGTCCTTGGTCTCGGCGAGCGTCGGCGGGAACGTGTAGGTGCGCAGCTGGTGGTCCAGGCCCGCCGCGACGTTGCGGGCGAAGGCCCTCTGCGCGTTGCTCTCGTCGGCCCGCGGGCTCTCCAGCTGGCCGAAGTTGCCGCGGTCCTGGCCCACGCAGCCGTTGTCGACGCTGGCCGGGGTGGTGGTCGTCGCCGTCGGGGCGGGGGTGGTGGTGACGGTGGCACTCGCGGTGGGCGAGCTGGACGTGGTCACCGAAGGCGTGGGGGTCGGCGTGGGGATCGCGGTGGGCGTCGGGCTGCTGGTGACGGGCGGCGTCCCGGTGACCCGGATCACCAGGCTGTTGGCCGAGTAGGCGAACTGGCCGTTGTCCTTGGCGGCCACGGCGAAGAGGTACCAGTCGCCGGTCGTGCCGGTCACGTCGTTGGGCCCGAGCTGGATGGCCGGCAGGGCGCCGTCGCCGTCGGTCTGGGCGGAGAAGTCGACGTACCTCGTGCCGTCGGGGGCGAAGGCCCGCAGCGACACCTTCTTGTACTGCGGGGGCACCCCGGTCACGGAGTAGCCGCTCAGCGTCCTGACGCTGCCGGCCACGACGGTGTTCAACGCGGTGCCGCCGACCCGGTGGTCCGCCGTCGGTTCCGGTGTCGGGGCGGCTGCGGGGGCACCCACCAGGTCGGGCGCGACCGCGCCACGCGGGAGGGTCCAGGCCGAGGACGGGGCCGGTCCGCCGTGGCCGTTGGTGGTGTCGGCGTGGGTGGGCCCGTAGCCGCAGCCGCTGGGCAGCCAGAACGGCAGCATGTCCTCCTTGCGGGGCAGGGACGTCCGGATCTCCACCGTCGCCCGTCGCTGCACCGTCGTCGAGCCGTCGACGTCCTCGAAGACGGTCGCGAAGCCGAAGCCCACGCGTGCCGCGGGGGCCACGACCGTCATCACCGGGCAGGGGCCGTCGGCCTCCAGGCACTCGGGCGTGCCCGCCGTGGCGTGGGCGCGGGTCTTGTAGAAGTGCAGGTCGCCGTTGCGCGGGTCGCCGTCGAGGAGGTCCGCCTCGACCTGGGACACGACCCCCGTGTCGAGGCTCCCGGGCGTGGCGTCGGCGTCGAAGGCGTGCTCCTGACCCACGGTCCCGTTCCTGACCAGGTACTCCGCCACCTGCCGTGCGACGTCGGCCTTCGTGTGGCCGGCGCGTGGCCCCATGGGCAGGGACGCACCGGCCGACACGGCCGACAGGTCGACCTGCTTCTGCACCGTGCGACCACGCGCCCAGGCGTTGCCCAGGTCGACGACCAGACCGGCCATCATGAAGAGCAGCAGGGCCAGGACGCCGACGACGATGGCGGTGGCGCCGGACTCGTCACGGCTTCGCACGGACACATCCCGAGTAGCTGGCGGCGGGGGCGAAGTCGACACGGGCGCTCGCACGCGAGGTCACCTTGCCGTCGTCGATGAAGGGCACGTAGGGCAGGTTGAGGTCGTAGCTGCGGAACTCGACCGTGACCGTCACGGTGCTGCCCACCGACCCGACCGCGCCCGTGCCGACGTAGTCGCGCGTCACGTAGACCTCGGTCGGGTCCGAGCTGATCGACCCCAGGCTGTCGGCCACCTGCGTCCGGAAGTCGCCGCAGGAGGCAGCCGAGCCCACCGACGCCAGCCGGGCGGCGTACCGCGCGGTGTCCGCCCCGCCCTGCATCGACCAGAAGTAGAAGCCGTACTGCATGATCCCGAACACGATGGCCAGCAGCGGCAGCATGATGAAGGCGAACTCCACCGCCGCCGCGCCGTGCTCGCCGCGTGGGCGTCGGGTCCGGTCCACCTGGCTCCGCCTCGTCTCCTGGGGCAGGCGGGGGCCTGCGGAGCCAGAATAGGGCGGCTTATGCCCGTTTCGAGGGGTTTTGGAAGGAGGGTGGGTGCTGGTGCAGTCCAGTCCTCAGACCTTGGGGGGCTCGATCTCGCTGTGGCTGATCTCCTCGACGTTGACATCCTTGAAGGTCAGCACCTTGACGTTCTTGGCCAGTCGGCGGGCGGGGCGGTACATGTCCCAGACCCAGGCGTCGGTCAGCGTCACCTCGAAGAACACGTCGCCGGCCTCGGTGCGGGCCTTCACGTCGACCTGGTTGCACAGGTAGAAGCGCCGGTCGGTCTCCACGACGTACTTGAAGATGCCCACCACGTCGCGGTACTCGCGGTAGAGGGTGAGCTCCATCTCGGTCTCGTACTTCTCGAGATCCTCGGCGCTCATCGCACTGCCTCCTGCAGGTCGTGACGGGTGGGTCGGGGTCCGGTCGCGGAGCCGTCGTCGACCTCGAACAGCTGCGGCTCCAGCGTGAGCGGTGGTGCGTCGACGATCCCGGCGGCGCGCCGTACGTTGACGAAGCGCATCCGGTGCACCGCACTGGGACCGTGCTCGGTGAGCGCGGCGGCGTGCTCGTCGGTGATGTAGCCCTTGTGCGTGGCGAAGTCGTACGCCGGGTGGTGCTCGTGCAGCTCGGCCATGATGCGGTCCCGGGTCACCTTGGCGATGACCGAGGCCGCCGAGATGCACGCGGCGACCCGGTCACCCTTCCACATCGCCAGGCCCGGCACCTCGAGCCCGTCCACGGGGAACCCGTCGGTCAGGACGTACGCCGGACGCGTGGTCAGCCTGGCCAGGGCACGGCGCAACGCCTCGACGTTGGCGACGTGCATGCCGAGCCGGTCGCACTCCCCCGGCGGCACGACGACCACGGACCACGCCGTCGCCCGCCGCACCACCTGCGCGTAGCACCGCTCGCGCGCCCGGGCGGTGAGCAGCTTGGAGTCGGCCAGCTCCGGGACGATGCCGGCCCGTCCCTCGGGCAGGATCGCCGCGGCGGCGACCAGCGGCCCGGCGCACGCCCCGCGACCGGCCTCGTCGACCCCGGCGACGGGCGCGAGCCCGACCCGGCGCAGCGCGCGCTCGTAGCCGTAGAGACCGGCGTCGCGCCGGACGGTGGCACCGCGGGGCAGGGTCGTCACCGCACGCCTCAGGAGGTGCCCGACCGTCGGTCGGGCACGTCGGCGAAGGTGGCGGGGCGGTGGACGAGCTCGGCGCGGTCCCAGGGCCAGATCAGCGAGAACACCTTGCCCACGACGAGGTCCTGGTCGACGAAGCCACCGCCGGGACCGCCCATGTGGCCGCGGCTGTCGTAGGACGCGCCACGGTTGTCGCCCATCATCCACAGGTGCCCGTCCGGCACCGTCTTGTCGAAGGTGATGTCGGAGGGGGCCGTGCCCTCGGGCAGGTAGGCCTTCTCGTCCAGCGCCTGGTCGTTGACGGTGATGCGACCCCGGTCGTCGCAGCACACGATGTGGTCACCGCCCACGGCCATCACCCGCTTCACGAGGTGACCGCCCGCGGGGTAGAGGCCGACGCGCTCCAGGGCCTTGCTGACCGGACTGGTGGGGCCGGCGGAGTCGGCCGGGTCGAGCCAGCCGCCGGGATCGGCGAAGACGACGATGTCGCCCCGCTCGGGGGTGCCCGAGCCCCAGTAGGAGACCTTCTGGACCAGGATCCGGTCGTTCTCCACGAACTGCGGGACCATCGACGGCGAGGGGATGTAGAACGCCTGCAGGAACAGCGTCTTGATCACGATGGCCAGCACGAGCGCCAGCCCGAGCAGCAGCACGCTCTCCTGCCACAGCGGCATCGGCTTGCGGGACCGCGACGACCGCCGGCGACCTCCCGGGCTCTCGGGCGCCGGGGCCGCCTCGTCCACGTTGGTCACCTTCGGGAGCCTAACCGTCGGGGAGCAAGCGGCGGGGCGTCGCGCCTGCTCCGGTCGTCGTCCGGACGCACCACCGGCCGGCCACGAGGGGCCGGCCGGTGATGTCGCGCGCGGGTCAGGACTCGCGACGCTCCTTGATCTTGGCGGCCTTGCCGCGGAGGTTGCGCAGGTAGTAGAGCTTGGCGCGACGGACGTCACCGCGGGTCACGATCTCGATCTTCTCGAAGATCGGGGAGTGCAGCGGGAAGGTGCGCTCGACGCCGACACCGAAGGAGACCTTGCGGACGGTGAAGGTGCGGCCGATGCCGGAACCCTGCACCTTGATCACGACGCCCTGGAAGACCTGCACGCGCGCGCGGTTGCCCTCGACGATGTTGACGTGCACCTTGATGGTGTCGCCGGCCCGGAAGGCGGGGACGTCGTCGCGCTTGACGGCGCTGCTGAGCGTGTCGATGACGTTGGTCATGTGTGTCTCCTCGTGACTGCCACAGGTCACCCACGGATAGGTGTCTCGAATGAATGGTCGACCCGTCGTACGCCGATCCGGTCGTCCCCCTGTGGCAGGTGACCGTGGCAGCCGGGCCAACGGGAGATTCTGCCACGCGGGGCGGCGTACGACGAAATCAGCGGACACCCACCGTCCGCGCGACCTGGTAGATCCTCTTCCATGGAGCTGACCCGCGAGCAGGTGCTGCGCCACCGCGTCCACGTGCAGCAGCTGGACCGCCCCGGGACGCATTCCGACGCCGCCGTCCTCGACCTCGGCGTGCAGGACACCGGGACCGACGGGGCGGGCTGGGCGCTGGCCCTGCGGGGCTGCGAGCCCGACCCGGCGGCCCTGGTCACGGCCTGGACGCTGCGGGGCGCTCCCCACGTCCACCGTCGCGCCCAGGTCGCCGAGGTGGCCACGGCCGTGGCGCCCTGGTCCGAGGCCGACGCCGGCAAGCGCATCTTCGACGCGGCCCGGCCGCTGCGTGCCGCGGGCCTCGAGGTCCGCGGGGCCCTGGCCCGCGTCGCCGAGGAGATGGCCGACGTGGTGCAGCAGCCGACGGTCAAGGGCGCGCTGTCGGCCGAGCTCGGCCGACGGCTGCCGCCGCCCTACCTGCGCTGGTGCCGGCCGTGCGACGCCGAGCACGTCCACGAGCAGACCTTCCGGCTGGCCGCGCTCCAGGCGGGCCTCGAGCTGCGGCCGGGCACCTCGCCCCCGGTCCTCGAGCCGGTGCCCGGCTGGTCGGGGCCGGCGGACGACCCCGACCCGGCGCTCGACCCCGTCCGGGCCGCCCTGCACCTGCTCGGCCCGACCACCCCGCAGCTCGTGGCGGCCTACGTCGACGCCCCCGTCGCCGAGGTGCGCCGGCGGTGGCCGGGGGACGTGGTCGAGGTGTCGGTGGCCGGGGAGCGCCGCTGGGCGCTGGAGGCCGACCGCGACGCGCTCGCCGACCCGCCGTCGGGCGGCGCCGTGCGCCTGCTCGCGCCGTTCGACCTCCACCTCCAGGCCCGCGACCGCGACCTGCTCGTGCCCGACGAGGCGGTACGCAAGGACGTGTGGCGCACCCTCGGCCGCCCCGGCGCGGTCCTCGTGGGCCACGAGCTGCAGGGCAGCTGGCGGCCGCGTGCGAGCGGCGGCGTGCTGCGGCTGCTCGTGGAGGAGTGGGCGCCCCTGCCCGACCGGACCGACCTCGCCGAGCAGGCCGAGCGGCTGGCGGCGCACCGCGGGCTCCGGTTCGGCGGGTTCGTGGACCGCTAGTGCGGCTGTGCCGGTCGGGCGCGGCGGCGCTTGCCGAGGACGACGGCCCCGGGAGGCGCCGTCGCGTCGGGCACCAGGCGGTAGCCCGCCTTGCGGTACATCGCCAGGTTGCGGGTGCTCCCGGCGCCGGTGAAGAGCACGAGCTCCCTCGCCGCGTCCGGCGCGGCGTCCTCGATCGCCGCCAGCAGCACCCGACCGAGACCACGCCCCTGCAGGTCGGGCGCCACCATCAGCCGACCGACGTCCCAGGTGGTGCCCCCGACCAGCCGGCCGCGCACCGCGGCCACCAGCCGGCCGCCGCTGCGCACCACCAGGGTCGTCCACTCCCCCAGCCACGCCACCACGTCGTCGAGGTCCTCGTGCAGCGCCGGGATGCGGGTCCCGGGGTTGGCGAGCTGCTCCTGCACCCAGCACGCGCGCTGCAGCGTGAACAGCTCTCCGGCGTCGCCCACGGTGGCGGCCCGCAGCAGGCCGTCCAGGTCGGCGGCCCCCAGGGCCTGCGCGGGGTGGGCCAGGTCCGGTCGGCGCTCGGCGGTGCGGCGTACGGACTGGTCGTGGCGCCACGCGGCGATCCGCGCGTGGTCGCCGGAGAGCAGCACCTCGGGCACGTCGTGGCCGCGCCAGGAGGCGGGCTTGGTGTAGACGGGGTACTCCAGCAGGCCGTCGGCGTGCGACTCCTCGGCGAGCGAGTCGGCGTTGCCCATGAACCCCGGCAGCAGCCGCACGACGGCCTCGACCACGACCAGCGCCGCGACCTCGCCCCCGTTGAGGACGTAGTCGCCGACGGAGAGCTCGAGGACCTCGAGCCGGCCGGAGGCGTCGTCGACCACCCGCTGGTCGATGCCCTCGTAGCGGCCGCAGGCCACCACCAGGTGCTCGCGCGTCGCGAGGTCCGCGGCCACGGCCTGGGTGAAGGGCCGACCGGACGGGGTGGGCACGACGAGCGTGGCGCCGTCAGGGGCCACCGCGTCGAGCGCCTCGCCCCAGGGGCCGGGCTTCATCACCATGCCGGCGCCGCCGCCGTAGGGGGTGTCGTCGACGGTGCGGTGCCGGTCGTGGGTCCAGGTGCGGAGGTCGTGGACGTGCAGGTCGAGCAGCCCCGCGCGCCGGGCCCGACCCGGGAGCGAGAGGTCCAGGGCGTCGAGGTAGGCGGGGAAGATCGAGACGACGTCGACGCGCACGCCTACTCCAGGTCCAGCAGGCCGGGGGCGTCGTCGAGCACGAGCAGGCCCCCGTCGAGGTCCACCTCGGGCACGAGCGCGGCCACGAAGGGGAACAGCATCTCGCCGCGGTCGGTGCCGATGACCAGCAGGTCCTGGGCGCCGTGGTGCTCCACGCGCAGCAGCTCACCGACGGCCGCGCCGTCGGTGGTGACGACCCGCAGGCCGACCAGCTGGTGGTCGTAGAACTCCTCGGGGTCGGCCGGGCTCTCGGCGGGGTCGACCAGGACCCGGAGCTCGGTGCCGCGCGCCGCCTCGGCGGCGGTCCGGTCCGCGAGCTCCTCGAAGCGGACCAGCAGCCGGCCGGAGTGCATCCGCGAGCTCGCCACGGTCAGCCGTCCGGTGGGCGTGCGGAGCGAGGCGCCGTCGGCGAAGCGCCGCTCGGGCTCGTCGGTGCGGACGTCCACGGCGACGTCGCCCCGGATGCCGTGGGCGCGGCCCACGCGACCGACGACGACCCAGTCACCGGTCGAGCCGCCCTCGCCGGCCGAGCCCGTCGAACCTGTCGAGACCACGCTCACTCCTGTCGTGCACGGCGAAGGCACCACCCCGGACAGGTCCGGGATGGTGCCTTCGGGGGTGTCCTAGCGCCGACGGTCGACGTCGACGAAGTCGATCCTGGCGCCCTCGCGGCCGGCCAGCGACGACACGACCGTGCGGAACGCGGTGGCCGTGCGGCCGCCGCGGCCGATCACCTTGCCGAGGTCGTCGGGGTGCACCCGGACCTCGAGGATCGAGCCACGACGCAGCTGCTTGTCCCGCACGACGACGTCGTCGGGGTGCTCCACGACACCGCGGACGAGGTGCTCGAGGGCGTCGGCCAGCATCGGCTCAGGCCTCCGACTTCTCGGCGGACTCCTGCTCGGCGGGAGCCTTGGCGGCCGGGGTCTCCTCAGCCGCGGGGGTCTCCGCGGCGGGGGTCTCCTCGGCCTTGTCGGCCTTCTTCGTGGACTTCTTGGTCACCGCGGCGCCCTTGGGCTCGTTGGCGGCGTCCTTGAGGGCCTCGTTGAAGAGCTCCTGCTTGTCGCGCTTGGCCTCCTTGACGCGCAGGGTGCCCTCGGTGCCCGGCAGGCCCTTGAAGCTCTGCCAGTCGCCGGTCACCTTCAGGAGGGCCTCGACGGCCTCGGTCGGCTGCGCGCCGACACCCAGCCAGTACTGCGCCCGGTCGGAGGTGATCTCGATCAGCGAGGGCTCCTCCTTGGGGTGGTACTTGCCGATCTCCTCGATGACCCGGCCGTCCCGCTTCTTCCGGGCGTCGACGACGACGACGCGGTAGAACGGCTGACGGATCTTGCCCATGCGCTTGAGGCGAATCTTGACGGCCACGTGTGTGGTGTCTCCTTGACGGTTCGTGTGGTGGTTGGGTCCTCCTCGACCCCGTGGGGACAGGGCGGTGGGACCCGATGGCGTGCACCGGACGGGTGAGAGGGCCCGGTCGGCGTACGACTCAGCCGGTGATTCTGCCACGCCCTGCCCACCACGACCGAATCGAGCCACCTCGACGCCGGTGCGGTGCGACGATCCAGCGGTGAGCCAGCCGTCACCGCAGGTCCCGCCGCCCCCGTACGACGCCCTGCCGGCCAGGCCCCGGCCGCGTCGCGGCTGGTTCGCGGTCGGGGGCGTGCTGCTGGCCCTGGCGGCGGTGGTCTTCGTGGTCGGGCTGGTCACGACGGTCGGCCGCGGCACCGACACCGACGTGGTGGCGTTGGTGCCCGGGCCGGGGCAGCCGATCAGCGCCGGCGTGCCCGTCGGGGAGGAACGGATGCTGTTCGTGCCCGCGGGCGAGCCCGCGCCCCGGTGCCGTGTCGTCGACGGCCGGGGCCGCGAGCTGCCGCTGCGCCCGACGACCGTCGCCACCACGGTGACGACGATGGGCACGACCTGGACGGGGGTCTCGACCTTCACCAGCCCCACCACCGCGGAGGTCCGGGTGGGGTGCGAGGCCCCGGTGGAGCAACTGCGGATCGGGAGCCCGCTGGGTGCGGGGTTCGCGATCGGCCTGGTGCTGACGATCCTGGGCCCGCTGGCGCTGGGCGGCGTGGGCCTCGTGGTCCTGGTCGTCACCACCGTGCTGTGGTCCACCCGACCACCGCGGTCCCCCCGCGGACACCACGGTGGACCGGGCGGCGCGCCAGCACCACCGTCGAGCCCGTCCCGCGGGTGGTGACGACCTCGGCGTCCAGCCCCGCGGCGACGCAGGCCGCCACGGACCCGGGGGCCTGGTCCTCGCTCGTCTCCAGGAGCAGCGCGCCGCCGGGCGCGAGCCAGTCCGGGGCGGCGGCCGCCACGCGACGGTGCAGGTCGAGGCCGTCGGTGCCGCCGTCGAGCGCGACGCGGTGCTCGTGGTCGCGGGCCTCGGGCGGCAGCAGCGCGATCGACCCCGTCGGGACGTACGGCGCGTTGCAGGTCACCAGGTCGACCCCACCGCGCAGCCGGCCGGGCAGCGCCGCGAACAGGTCGCCCTCGTGGACGCCCGCCCCCGGGAGGTTGAGCCGGGCGCAGGCCACCGCGACGGGGTCGAGGTCGGCGGCGTGCACCTCGGCGCCGGGCACCTCCTCGCCGACCACCAGCGCCAGCGCGCCCGTCCCGCAGCACAGGTCGACCACGACCGGCGCGGCGTGGTCGGCCAGGAGCCGGACCGCCAGCGCCGCCACCGCCCCGGTGCGCCGGCGCGGCACGAAGACGCCCGGCAGCACCCGCACCCGCCGCCCCGCGAACTCCGCCCACCCCAGCACCTGCTCGAGCGGCTCCCCCGCGACCCGACGGGCCACCAGGGCCTCGAGGACCGGTCCGGTGGCGCCGGTCCCCTGCAGCAGCGCGGCCTCGTCCTCGGCGTACACGCAGCCGGCGGCCCGGAGCCGGGCGACCAGCCCGGGAGCGGGGTCAGGCGACGACGCGGCCACGCAGCACGACGGCGGTCGGGCGCCGCAGCACCGTGAGGTCCTCGCGCGGGTCGGCGTCGTAGACCACGAAGTCGGCCGAGGTGCCCTCCTGCAGGTAGCCGTCCAGGCCGAGCCACTCCCGCGCCCGCCAGGACGCCGCGCCCAGCGCCTCCTCGGTGCTCAGCCCGAGGTCGTGCAGGGCGACCACCTCGCCGGCGAGGTTGCCGTGCCGCGACAGCCCGCCCCCGTCGGAGCCGGCGTAGAGCGCGACACCCGCCTCGTGGGCGTTCATCAGGGTCTCGCGGCGCCGGGCGTGGAGGTCGGTCATGGTGGCGGCGTAGTCGGGGAACTTCGCGGCCCCGGCCTCGGCGTACTCCGGGAACTTCTCCAGCTGCATCACCGTGGGCACCAGCGCCACCGACCCGGCCACCATCCGCTCCACGAGGTCGGGGGTCAGTCCGGTGCCGTGCTCCACGCAGTCGATGCCGGCGTCGATCAGGCCGCCGAGCACCTCGTGGCCGAAGCAGTGCGCGGTCACCTTGGCGCCGTGCTCGTGGGCGGTGCGGATCGCGTCGGCGAACGCCTCGGGACCGAAGGAGGGCGCGAGGTCACCGCTGTCGCGGGAGATCCAGTCGCCCACCAGCTTGACCCAGCCGTCGCCGCGCTGCGCCTCCTGGGCGACGTACGCCGACAGCTCCTCGGGCTCGACCTCGTGGGCGTAGTTGCGGATGTAGCGCCGGGTGCGGGCGATGTGCCGCCCGGCCCGGACCAGCCGCGGCAGGTCGTCCCGCTCGTGGATCCACGAGGTGTCGGCGGCCGAGCCGCAGTCGCGGATCAGCAGCGCCCCGCCGTCGCGGTCGTCGATCGCCTGCTGCTCGGTCTCGGCCTGACCCAGGGCACCGTCGTCGTCGAGGCCGAGGTGGCAGTGGGCGTCGACCAGCCCCGGCACGATCCACCCCTGGGCGACGGTGTCGGCGCCGGGCTGCCGCTCGTAGGTGACCTGCCCGTCGACGACGTAGAGGTCCCGGGTCTCGCCGTCGGGGAGCACCGGGCCGGCGAATCGCTGCGCTGCCATGGCGGGGACGCTATCGCGACCCAGGACGTCGTACGACGCCGGCGAAGTGTCGCGACTGGCCCGGCTATGACCGCATTTCGCGACCTAGACCGGGGTTGCGGTCTCGAAATGCTCGTGTCCACGGTGTGGGATCCACGTCACACCGCTCCGGGAGCCACCGATGTCACGCACCGTCCGACCCCTCCACCTGACCGCCCTGCTCGGCACCGCGCTCGCGACCGCCGCCGTGGCCCTGACCCCACCGGCCACCGCGGGGACGACCGCCGCCGCCGAGCAGTCCGAGCGCCACGGCCGCACCGTGGTCGCCACCGGTCTCGACAACCCCCGCCAGCTCTCCTTCGACCGCCGCGGCCGGCTCTTCGTGGCCGAGTCGGGCCAGGGCGGCAGCGGCCCCTGCGTGGGAGGCGCCGAGCAGGAGGAGATCTGCCTGGGCGCGAGCGGCGCCGTCACGATGGTCGCCGGCGGCCGGCAGCGCCGGGTCGTCACCGGGCTGCCGTCGCTGGCCGGCGAGGGGGGCGCCCAGGCCACCGGCCCGACCGACGTCTCGGTCGACCGACGCGGCCACTACCGGATCTCGATGGGGCTCGGCGGCGACGAGGCCTTCCGCAACCGGCTCACCCCGCCCGCGCGGCGGCAGCTCGGCACCGTCCTGGCCGGCCGGCTCGGCAGCGCGCCCTTCGTGTACGCCGACCTGGCGGCGTACGAGCAGGACGTGAACCCCGACGGCAGCGTCGATCCCGAGACCGGCGACCCGGCTCCCGACAGCAACCCCGGCGGACTGACCCGCACCGGCCGCGGGCTGCTCGTCACCGACGCCGGCGGCAACAGCCTGGTGCGCGCCCGGTTCGGCCGGGTCACCACCGTGGCGACGTTCCCGAAGCGTGAGGTGGCGAACCCCTTCGGCGGTCCGCCCGTCCCGATGGACGCCGTGCCCACCTCGGTCACGCCCGGGCCGCGCGGCTCCTACTTCGTCAGCCAGCTGACCGGCTTCCCGTTCCCGAAGGGCGGCGCCCGGATCTACCGGGTGGTGCCCGGCCGGGCGCCGACGGTCTGGGCCTCTGGCCTGACCAACGTCACCGACCTGACCTGGAGCAAGGGTCGTCTGTACGCCGTCCAGCTGGCCGACGGCGGCCTGCTGGCCACGCCCGAGGGCCAGCTGCCCACCGGCTCGCTGGTGCGGGTGCCGCCCGGGTCGACGGCGCCGACGACGGTCGCCTCCGGCCTGGCCGCGCCCTACGGCGTGGCGGTGCGCGGGTCCTCGGCGTACGTCACGACCTGCAGCGTCTGCGCCGACGGCGGCACCGTCACCCGGGTCCGCCTGCGGTGACGGGCCGCCCGGTCGCGGCTACTTGAGGTACTTGGACAGGTCGGGCAACTGCGAGGGGTCGAACTCCTCGCCGCCCTGGCCGGCACCGAGGCCGAAGGCCGCGCCGGGCGCCGCCTCGGGCGTCGTGTCGGCCGCGGGCGCCGGGGTGCGCTTGGCGGGGTTGCCGGACTGACGGCGACCCTTGGCCTTGCGCGGCTGCGGCGCCTGGCGGCCCTTGGCCTTCTTGCCCATCCCGACGCCGGGCATGCCGGGCATCGCCGGGGCGCCGCCGCGGGCCATCTGCTGCATCATCTTGCGGGCCTCGAAGAACCGGTCGACGAGCTGGTTGACGTCGCTGACGGCGCGGCCGGAGCCCTTGGCGATGCGCGAGCGGCGGGAGCCGTCGATCATCTTGGGGTTGGCCCGCTCGGCCGGCGTCATCGACTGGATGATCGCCTGGATCCGGTCGATCTCGCGCTCGTCGAAGTTCTCCAGCTGCTCGCGAAACTGGCCCATGCCGGGCAGCATCCCGAGCATCTTGGTCAGCGAGCCCATCTTGCGGACCTGCTGCATCTGCTCGAGGAAGTCGTCGAGGGTGAACTCCCCGCCCTGGCCCTGGAGCTTGGCTGCGGCCTTGGCGGCCTGGTCGGCGTCGAAGGTCTTCTCGGCCTGCTCGATCAGGGTGAGCAGGTCGCCCATGTCGAGGATGCGCGAGGCCATCCGGTCGGGGTGGAAGAGGTCGAAGTCGGTGAGCTTCTCGCCGTTGGAGGCGAACATGACCGGCTTGCCGGTCATCGAGGCGATCGACAGGGCCGCGCCGCCGCGGGCGTCGCCGTCGAGCTTGGTCAGCACGACCGCGTCGTAGCCGACACCGTCGAGGAAGGCCTGCGCGGTGTTGACCGCGTCCTGGCCGATCATCGCGTCGACGACGAAGAGCACCTCGTCGGGCTGGACCGCGTCGCGGATGTCAGCGGCCTGCTGCATCAGCTCGGCGTCGATGCCGAGCCGGCCGGCGGTGTCGACGATGACGACGTCGTGCAGGGTGCGCTTGGCCTCCTCGATGGCCCGGCGGGCCACCGCGACCGGGTCGCCGACGCCGTTGCCGGGCTCGGGGGCGAAGACGGTGACGCCGGCTCGCTCGCCGTTGACCTGGAGCTGCTTGACCGCGTTGGGGCGCTGGAGGTCGGCCGCGACGAGCATCGGGCTGGTGCCCTGGCCCTTGAGCCACAGCGCGAGCTTGGCCGCCAGCGTCGTCTTGCCGGCGCCCTGGAGGCCCGCGAGCATGATGACGGTCGGGGGCTGCTTGGCGAACCGCAGCCGCCGGGTCTCGCCGCCGAGGATCCCGACGAGCTCCTCGTTGACGATCTTGATGACCTGCTGGGCCGGGTTCAGCGCCCCGCTGACCTCGGACCCGCGTGCCCGCTCCTTGACCGAGGCCACGAACTGCTTGACCACCGGCAGCGCGACGTCGGCCTCGAGCAGCGCGAGCCGGATCTCGCGCGCGGTCGCGTCGATGTCGGCCTCGGAGAGCCGACCCTTCCCGCGGAGGTTCTTGAAGGTGTCGGAGAGGCGGTCGGAGAGCGTGGCGAACACGGTGGGCGATTCCTCGGGTGACGACGTCAGGGGCGGCGACGCCCCGGGGGGCCGGTACGCCGGACGGCCAGCCTAGCCCCGCCCCGGACCCGCCGCTCCCGCGCCCGAGGGGGCGTACGTCGTGACGAGGGCCTCGCGCACCGCGTGCGCCGCCGAGGCCGCCCGCTCCTCCGACAGCGCTCCGGCCGAGGCCTCCTGCACGTAGAAGACGTCCACGGCCTGGGGCCCGAGCGTGGAGACGTGGGCCGAGCGCACCGAGACGTCCATCCGGGCCAGGGCCGAGCAGACGGTGTGGATCAGGCCCGGCCGGTCGGCCGAGCGGACCTCGACGACGGTGGCGGTCGTGGAGGCGTCGGTGCGCACGGCCACCGTGGGCTCGAGCCGCACCGGGGTGGGGCGGCGCAGCCGGGCGGCGGCGTCGACCCGGCCGTCGACGACGGCCTCGAGACGCTGGCGCAGCAGGATCTCGTCGAGGCCCGACTCCACGACGTCCCACACCGAGACCCCGACGCCGTCCTGGGTCCAGGCCCGCGCGGCGCGGACCGAGACACGCTGCAGGGCGAGCATCGCCGCGGCGTCGGCCAGCAGGCCGGTCCGGTCGCCGGAGACGACCTGCACCCGGGCCCCGTCGGCGACCTCCTCCACGGTGACGGCCACCGCGCGCGGGTCCTCGCGGACCGACGCGGGCACCTCCACGCGGTCGACCTCGTCGGCCGGGAGCGGCTCGTCGGCCAGCACCGCCCCCGCGCGGCGCACGAGACCCGCGACCAGGGAGGCCCGCCAGCGGGTCCAGGCCTTGTCCGAGGTCGCCCGGGCGTCGGCCTCGGTCAGCGCCGCGAGCAGCTCCAGCTCCTCGCGGTCGCGCACCCGCGCCGTGACCAGGGCGACGGTGGCCGGGTCGTCGGGGTCCCGGGTGGTGGCGGTCTCGGGCAGCAGCAGGTGCCAGCGCACCAGGTCGCCGACCAGGTCGACCTCGTCGGCGTCGAAGCCGATGCGCTGGGCGATCCGGCGCGCGATGGGCTCGCCGGCGACGCAGTGCTCGGTCAGCTGGCCCTTGCCGATGTCGTGCAGCAGCGCGGCCACCATCAGCACGTCGGGCCGGGCGACCCGACGGATCAGCGCGGCCGCCTCGGTGCAGGTCTCGACGAGGTGGCGGTCGACGGTGAACCGGTGGATCGCCGAGGCGTGCGGCAGCAGCCGCACCCGCTCCCACTCGGGCAGCACCGACTCAAGCGCCCCGGTCTCGTCGAGGGTCTCCCAGACGCCGAGCAGGCCGGGGCCGGCGGCGAGCAGCCGGACCAGCAGGTCGCGGGCACCGTCGGGCCACGGGTCGGGCAGCGGGGCGCCCTCGCGCACCAGCCGCGCCACGGTCGGGGGCGCGAGCACCAGGTCGCGCTCCGCGGCCTCGGCGGCGCACCGGAGCAGCAGCAGGGGGTCCTCGGCCACCGGGGCGCCCCGGTCCAGGACGACCTCCTCGAAGGACAGCGCGACACCGGGGGCCACCCGCGTCAGCTGCGGGGCGCGGCGCCGGGTCGGGTGGGGCTCGCGCAACGTGGCCTCGGCGCGACGCCAGGCCAGCCGCGAGAGGTGGGTCAGCCGCCGGGCCAGGCCGCGCGTGTGCGCCTGGGCGGCGTCGGGACCGGGCAGGCCGAGCGCCTGCGCCACGTCGGGCCAGTACTCCGGCACCACCCGGTCGGTGGCCCGTCCGGCCACTTCGTGGACCGCGTCGCGCACGTCGAGCAGCGCCACCCGGCAGCGCTCGAGCTCGCCGTGGGGCACGTCGACGACCCAGCTCGCCACCAGCGCCTTGAGCACGGTGGCGTCGCGGAGGCCGCCGGCCGACTCCTTGAGGTCGGGCACGGAGGCGTGGGCCAGCTCGCCGCTGCGCCGACCGCGCTCGAGCACCAGCTCGCGCAGCTCGCCGAGCCGGGTGCGGGCGTCGCGGCGCCACTGCGTCAGCACGGCGGTGCGCAGCTGCAGCGTCAGCCCCGGGTCCCCCGCCAGGTGGCGTACGTCGAGCATGCCGGCCGCCACCCGCAGGTCGGCCGCCGCCTGCGCGAGCACCTCGCTGACCGTGCGCACCGCGTGGTCGATGGTCCACCCGGAGTCCCAGAGCGGGTACCACAGGTCCCCCGCCCACGCGCCGACCTCGACGTCGTCGGCCAGCACCAGGACCACGTCGAGGTCGCTGTGGGGCGCGAGCTCGCCGCGGCCGTAGCCGCCGACGGCCACCAGCGCCACCCCGGTCTCGGGGCAGCCGGCCGCGCGGAAGGCCTCCAGGCACAGCGCGTCGGCCGAGCGGGTCCGCGCGGCGCGCTCCGCGTCGGTCACGCGCGCGCCCCCGGCAGGGACGCGCGCGGCCCGGTGCTCAGAGCGCCGACCCGTCCCGGTCGCCGGTGCGGACCCGGACCACGGACTCGACCGGGGAGACCCAGACCTTGCCGTCTCCGATCCGGCCGGTGCGGGCCGCCTCGACGACCGCCTCGGTCACCGCCTCGACGTCGGCGTCCTCGAGCACGACCTCCAGGCGCACCTTGGGCACCAGCGACACGTCGTACTCCGCGCCCCGGTAGACCTCGGTGTGGCCCTTCTGCCGGCCGTAGCCGCTGACCTCGCTCACCGTCATGCCGGTCACGCCGACCGCCTCGAGCGCGGTGCGGACCTCGTCCCACCGGTGCGGCTTGATGACCGCCGTCAGGATCTTCATGGCTCCACCCTCTCAGTCCTGCGCGTCCGGCGACATAAGCGCCGGGACGCGCACGACGCCCGCAGCGGCACCGACCGTGACCAGCACGGTGGCACCCCTGCGGGCGTCGTCATCGGATCGCCTCAGATGGCGGCTTCGTCGCGGTCGCCGGTGCGGACGCGGACGACCGACTCCACCGGCGAGACCCAGACCTTGCCGTCACCGATCCGGCCCGTCTGCGCGGCCTTCACGACGATCCCCGACACGTCCTCGACGTCGGCGTCGTCGACGATGATCTCGATGCGGATCTTGGGCACCAGGGCGATGTCGTACTCCGCCCCGCGGTAGACCTCGGTGTGACCCTTCTGCCGGCCGTAGCCGCTGACCTCGCTCACCGTCATCCCGGTGACGCCGAAGGCCTCGAGGGCCGCGCGGACGTCCTCCCACTTGTGCGGCTTGATCACCGCGGTCACGAGCTTCATGCGTTGACCCCCCTCGCCTCGGCGTCGGCCTGGGCGCCCGGCTTGAGGGCACCGCCGCTCAGGATGCTGGAACCGCCCGAGCGCGACACGAAGTCGTAGCCGGTCTCGGAGTGCTCGGTGAAGTCGATGCCCTCGACCTCGTCGTCCTCCTCGATGCGGAACCCGATCGTCTTGGAGATCGCGAGCCCGATGACCATCGTCAGGACGAAGGAGT
This sequence comes from Nocardioides aurantiacus, assembly GCF_003752505.1. Taxonomy (NCBI): domain Bacteria; kingdom Bacillati; phylum Actinomycetota; class Actinomycetes; order Propionibacteriales; family Nocardioidaceae; genus Nocardioides; species Nocardioides aurantiacus. Next base: position 3,097,982 of record NZ_RKHO01000001.1, read on the forward strand.
ACGCCAGGACGGCGAACGCCCCGACGGCCTGGCGCCACAGCTGGTCGACGCCGCCACCGAAGAAGAGTCCGTCGACACCCGCGGGGGCGTTCGAGGTGGCGAAGAAGCCCACCGCGATCGTGCCCCAGAGACCGCCCACGAGGTGGACGCCGACGACGTCGAGCGAGTCGTCGACCCCGAAGCGGTACTTCAGGCCGACCGCGAGGGCGCAGAGCACGCCGGCGATCGCACCGAGGACCAGGGCACCGACGGGGTTGACCGCGGAGCAGGCCGGGGTGATCGCGACCAGGCCGGCGACGACGCCCGAGGCGGCACCCAGCGAGGTGGCGTGACCGTCGCGCAGCTTCTCCACCAGCAGCCAGCCCAGGGCGGCGGCAGCGGTGGCACCCAGGGTGTTGACCCAGGTGACGGCGGCGATGGTGTTGGCGCCCAGCGCGGAGCCGGCGTTGAAGCCGAACCAGCCGAACCACAGCAGACCGGCGCCGAGCATCACCAGCGGCAGGTTGTGCGGCCGCATCGGGTCGCGCTTCCAGCCCAGGCGCTTGCCGAGCACGATGGCCAGGGCGAGACCGGCGGCACCGGCGTTGATGTGGACGGCCGTGCCGCCCGCGAAGTCGATGGCCGCGAGCTTGTTGGCGATCCAGCCGCCGACGGGGGCGGTGCCCTCGTCGAAGGAGAACACCCAGTGCGCGACGGGGAAGTAGACGACCGTGGCCCAGATGCCGGCGAACAGCATCCAGGGGCCGAAGCGGGCCCGGTCGGCGATCGCGCCCGAGATCAGCGCGACCGTGATGATCGCGAACACGGCCTGGAAGCCCACGAAGGCGAGCGAGGGGACCGTGAAGACGAGCGAGTCCTCGCTCATCAGGCCCTTGAGGCCGAAGAACTCGGTCGGGTCGCCGAGCAGCCCGCCACCGAGGTCGTTGCCGAACGCCATCGAGTAGCCGTAGAGGATCCAGAGGACGCTGATCAGGGCCAGCGCTCCGAAGCTCATCATCATCATGTTCAGCACGCTCTTCGCGCGGACCATGCCGCCGTAGAACAACGCCAGGCCGGGTGTCATCAGCAGCACGAGGGCTGCCGACGTGAGCACCCAGGCGGTATCGCCCGTATCCATGGGACCTCCAGTGGTGAGTGGACTGCACGGACCGCGCCCCGACCGACGGCATCGTCGGCCGGCGCGGTCCCGGTGGCGTGAACTCTGCGTGCGCGAGGTTTCGCCGACCTGTGACCGGTGTTTCGGCGGTGTCACGCTTGGGTCCCCGGTGTTACGACTACGTGAACGACGAGATTTGCGTAAACCGGGTATACGTGTATTAATCGGACATTACTCTTCACTCGTGGACGCCACTGCGACGGACGCCCGGACGGGCACCCGAACCGAAGCCCTGACGGGGCCCCCCGCCGTCCGCCGCAAGCGCGGCCGGCCGCGTGACCCGGAGGCCGACGGTCGCATCCTCGCCGCTGCCTCCGCGCTGATCCTGCTGCGCGGCTTCGACTCGATGACCGTCGACGAGGTCGCGAGCAACGCGGGCGTCGGCAAGGCCACGGTCTACCGCCGCTGGGCGCGCAAGGAGGACCTCGCCGTCGCGGCGATGGAGCAGCTCTACCGCGACGAGATGCCCACGCCGGACACCGGCAGCCTGCGCGGCGACCTCGTCGAGGCGTTCCGTGCGACGCTGGTCTTCGCCAACTCCCCGGCCGGCGGGGACTACCTGCGCACCCTGGTGCGCGAGTCGATGCGCGACGAGCGGATGGCCGCGCTCTACCGCGAGGCCAGCCGCCGGGCGGCCGAGAGCGCGGAGCAGGTCTTCGAGCGCGCCTGGACGCGCGGCGAGCTGCGTCCCGACGTGCCCGTGGAGGCGGCGGTCCGGCTGCTCACCGGCCTGGTCGTGATGGCCACCGTGATGCGCACCCCGCCGCCGACCATCGCCGACCTCGACGCACTCGTCGACCTCGTGATGGTCGGCGTCAGCGCCTGAGCGAACCCCGGACCCGGGTCGCTCCCCTACGCCGGGTCGAGCAGCGCGTCGACGAACGTGGCGGGGTCGAAGGGCGCGAGGTCGTCGGCCCCCTCCCCCACGCCGACCAGCTTGACCGGCACGCCCAGCTCGCGCTGGACCGCCACGACGATGCCGCCCTTGGCGGACCCGTCGAGCTTGGTCAGCACGATGCCGGTGACGTCCACGGCCTCGCGGAACACCCGGGCCTGGACCAGGCCGTTCTGCCCGGTGGTGGCGTCGAGCACCAGCAGCACCTCGGTGACGGCCGCCTGCTTCTCGACCACCCGCTTGACCTTGCCGAGCTCGTCCATCAGCCCGGCCTTGTTCTGCAGCCGGCCGGCGGTGTCGACCACGACCACGTCCACGCCCTGCTCCACGCCGGTGCGCACCGAGTCGAAGGCGACGCTGGCCGGGTCCGAGCCCTCGGGGCCGGTGACGACGTCGACGCCGACGCGCTCGCCCCAGGTGCTGAGCTGCTCGGAGGCAGCGGCACGGAAGGTGTCGGCCGCCCCCAGGACGACCGTCTTGTCCTCGGCCACGAGCACCCGGGCCAGCTTGCCGACCGAGGTGGTCTTGCCGGCCCCGTTGACACCGACGACCAGCACGACGCCCGGCTTGCCCTCGGCGCCGGTGACGGCGATCCGGCGGTCCATCGAGGGGTCGACGAGCGTCAGCAGCTCCTCGCGCAGCACCGCCCGGGCCTCGCTCGCACCGCCCTCGACGCGCAGCCGGGTGCGCAGCCGACCGACGAGCTCCTGGGTGGGCCCGACGCCCACGTCGGCGGTGATGAGGGTGTCCTCGATCTCCTCCCACGTGTCCTCGTCGAGCCGGTCGCGGGAGAGCAGGAGCAGCAGGCCGCGGCCCAGGCCGCCCTGGGACCCCGAGAGACGCTGACGCAGCCAAACCAGCCGGCCGGCCGTGCCCTCGGGCCGCTCGAGCAGCCGGGTCGCACCGGTGTCGGCCGGGGTCTCGGGCTCCGGCTCGAGCGCCGGGTCCGGCGTGCCGGGCGGTCGCTCCTCGGTGATGACGCCGCCGCCGCGCCCCTCGACCGGGGGCTTGGGCTGCTTGCGCCCGTTGACAAAGGCGACGAGGCCGATGCCTCCGGCCAGGACCAGCAGGGCGACGGCGATGACGACGTACAGGGTGACACCGGAGATCATGCGTCGATCCAAACAGACGCCTGCTCAGCGGCGCGAGGCGGCGTGCTCCCGGGCGTCGTCCTCGGCGTGCGCGACGTCGATGGTGGGCAGCGAGCTGACGCCGCGACTCATCACCTCGCCGATGCGGGGCGAGACCGGGGTGGCCTCGCCGCGGTAGGGGTAGGCGGCGTACACGATGACAGCGGTGGCCAGCACGAGGGCGAGCAGCACCACGACCACGATGGTTCCCATGAGGGCTCCTTCGTCGGGGAAGAGTCGAAGCGGTTCCGCTCGAGCGTGACAGACCCCGCCACGACCGACAAATCCCCCTAGGCCCCGCGCGTCTCCCGCAGCAGCGGGGTCACGGCGTCCCGCACCGCCTCCGGCAGCGGGCGTACGTCGCGGCCGGCGCCGGTGTTGTCGACGTAGACGTGGACGAACCGCCCCTCGGCCGCCGCCGTGGCGCCCTCGCCGTCCGGGTCGCCCTGGAACAGCCCGACCCGGTAGGTCACCGACGACGTGCCGACCCGGTCGACGACCAGGCCGAGGTCGACGGGCCGGGGGTAGCCCATCTCGCGGAAGTAGCGGCACCCCACCTCGGCCACCACCCCGACCGCGTCGAGGCGACGGATGTCGACCCCGGTCGCCTCGGCGAGGTGGGCGTTGACCGCGGTGTCGATGAGGTCGAAGTAGCGGGCGTTGTTCATGTGGCCGTAGACGTCGTCGTCGGACCAGCGGGTGGTGGCCAGCCGCCACACGGCGTACTCCTCGCGGGCCGGGGGCCCCGGGCGGGACGCGCTCACGCGGGCTCGCTCTCGCGCAGCCGCTGGCTGATCACCGCCGAGACGCCGTCTCCGCGCATGGTGACGCCGTAGAGCGCGTCGCCGACCTCCATCGTCCGCTTCTGGTGGGTGATCACGAGCAGCTGCGAGCTCTCGCGCAGCTCCTCGTAGATCTCCAGCAGCCGGCCGAGGTTGGTGTCGTCGAGCGCGGCCTCGACCTCGTCGAGGATGTAGAACGGCGAGGGGCGGGCCTTGAACAGCGCGACGAGGAAGGCCACCGCCACGAGCGAGCGCTCGCCGCCGGAGAGCAGCGAGAGCCGCTTGACCTTCTTGCCCGGCGGGCGGGCCTCGACCTCGACACCCGTGGTGAGCATGTCGGAGGGGTCGGTCAGCACCAGCCGGCCCTCGCCGCCCGGGAACAGCCGGGCGAAGGTCTGGTCGAAGGCGGCGCTGACGTCGGCGTACGCCTCGGTGAAGACCTGCTCGACGCGCTCGTCGACCTCGCGGACGATGTCGAGGAGGTCCTTGCGGGTGCCGCGGAGGTCCTCGAGCTGCTCGGTCAGGAAGCGGTGGCGCTCCTCCAGGGCCGAGAACTCCTCCAGCGCGAGGGGGTTGATGCGCCCCAGCTGCGCCAGGGCGCGCTCGGCCAGCCGGAGCCGGGCCGTCTGCTCCTCGCGGTCGTAGGCGGTGGGCTCGGGCGGCTCCTCGCCCTCGGCGACCTCGACGGTGGAGGGCACCGGCTGCTCGGGGCCGTAGTCGGCCACGAGGGCGTCGGGGTCGAGGCCGAGCTCCTCGAGCGCCCGCTCGGAGAGCTGCTCGATCCGCATCGTCTGCTGGGCCCGCGCCATCTCGTCGCGGTGGCTCTCGTTGACCAGCTCGTCGAGCTCGCGGCCGAGGTCGCGCAGCCGGACCCGTGTCTCGCGCAGCTCGGTCTCGCGCCCGGCCCGGGCCTGCTCGACCCGGGTCCGCTCGGCGGCGGCGCGCTCCACGGACTCCTCGAGCCGGGCCAGGACGACGCCCACGGCGTGGCCGACGGCCTCGCCGACCCGCCCCTCCGCCAGCAGCTGCTCGCGGCGGGCGACCGCGGCGGCGCGGGCCTCGCGCTCGGACCGGGCGCGTCGGCGCAGGCCCTCGGCCCGGCCGGTGATGGCCCGGGCCCGCTCCTCGCTGGTGCGCAGCGCCAGCCGGGCGTCGGTCTCGGCGGCCCGGGCGGTGCGCGCCTCCTCCCCCAGCCGGTCGCGGGTGTCGGTGTCGGGGTCCTCCTCCGGCGCGTGCTCGGCCTCGCGCAGCCGCGTCTCCAGCGCGGCCAGCCCCTCCAGGTCCGTGACCCGGCCCGCCTCGGCCTTGGCGACCGCCTCGGCGAGGCGCTGGGCCTCGGCCTTGGCGTTGCGGACCTGGGAGCCGTACTGGCCGAGCTCCTCGGCGACGGCGGCCAGGGTGGCGTCGGACTCGTGCAGCTTGGCCAGGGCGACGTCGACCCGCCGACGGGCCTCCTCGCGCTCGCGCTCCAAGGTGGCGACGTCGAAGCCGAGCCGCTCGAGCGTGTGGGAGGCGGCGGTGAGCTGCTCGGCCGCCTCGTCGACGGCCGCCTGCACCTCGATCAGGCTGGGTTGGCTGGTCGAGCCGCCCGCCGCGAAGTGCGTGCCCAGGAGGTCGCCGTCCCGCGTCACCGCGGTGACGCCGGGCTGGCGGTCGACCAGCGAGCGGGCGGCCGCGAGGTCGTCCACGACCACGACGCCCGCGAGCAGCCGCTCCAGGGCGGGCCGCAGCCCGCTCGGGCACTCCACCACGTCCAGGGCGTACGTCGCCCCGGTGAACAGGTCGCCGACCGGCGCCGGCCGCAGGTCGACCCCGTCCGGGACGGACCCGGCCAGCAGCATCCCGGCGCGGCCGAGGTCGTCGTCCTTGAGGTGGTCGATGGCGCTGAGCGCGGCCCCGACGTCGGAGACGGCGACCGCGTCGGCGGCACCGCCCAGGGCGGCCGCGACCGCGGTCTCGTAGCCCGACCGGACGCTCAGCAGGGCCGCGACCGACCCGAGCAGGCCGGTGACCTGGTCCGTGGCGGCCAGCAGCGCACCGGTGCCGTCCTTGCGGTTGAGCCCGACCTCCAGCGCCTCCCGGCGCGCGGTCAGGCTGCTCCGCTCACGCTCGGCCGCGGTCACGTCGAGCCGCAGCTTGCCCAGCCGGTCGTCGAGGTCCTGCAGCAGCGCGGTGGCGGCCTCGTGCTCGTGGTCGAGGCCCTCCTCGCCGGCGTCGAGGCCCGCGACCCGGGACTCCAGCGAGGTGAAGTCCTGCTGCGCCCGCTCGGCGCGCGACAGCGCCTGGGCGCGGGCCTCGCCGAGCCGGCCCACCTCCTCCTCGGAGGCGGCGACCCGGCTGCGGAGGCCGCCCACCTGGCCCTGGAGCCGGGCGAGGCCCTCGCGACGGTCGGCGGCGGCGCGCTGCAGGTCCGCGACCCGGCGGTCCTCGGCGGCGGCCGCGGTCTCGGCGGCCTGGCGACCGCTCACCACGCCGTCCAGCGCCGCCCGGTGGCGGGCGACCTCGGCGGCGATCTCGTCCTCCTGCACCTGTACGCGGGCGGCCTCGGCCTCCATCTCGTCGGGGTCGCGGCCCTGCGGCACCTCGGGCTGCGAGGCGGCGTTGCGGACGCGCTCCGCGGCGAGCGAGGCGGTGCCGCGCAGCCGCTCGCGCAGCCCGGACAACCCGAACCACGTCTCCTGCGCCGCGGCCAGCGCGGGCAGGTCCTCGCGCAGCGCCTCCTCCAGCGCCGCCTCGGCCTCACGGGTGGCGGTCAGGGCCTGCTCGACGTCGGCGCGCCGCTGGGCGAGCACGGTCTCGTCGGCCAGCTCCTGCTCCAGCGAGCGGCGGGCCGTGGCCAGGTCGTCGGCGAGCAGCCGCGCCCGGGCGTCGCGGGCGTCGGCCTGGACGACGGCGGCCCGCCGGGCCACATCGGCCTGCCGCCCCAGCGGCTTGAGCTGGCGCCGGATCTCGACCAGCAGGTCCCCGAGCCGGGCGAGGTTGGCCGAGGTCGACTCCAGCTTGCGCAGCGCCTTCTCCTTGCGCTTGCGGTGCTTCAGGACGCCCGCGGCCTCCTCGATGAAGCCGCGCCGGTCCTCCGGCGTGGCGCGCAGGATGGAGTCGAGCTGGCCCTGGCCGACGATCACGTGCATCTCGCGGCCGATGCCGGAGTCGCTGAGCAGCTCCTGCACGTCGAGCAGCCGGCAGCCGTGCCCGTTGATGGCGTACTCCGAGCCGCCGTTGCGGAACATCGTGCGGCTGATGGTGACCTCGGCGTACTCGATCGGCAGCGCACCGTCGGTGTTGTCGATGGTCAGCGCGACCTCGGCGCGACCCAGCGGCGGCCGTCCGGCCGTGCCCGCGAAGATGACGTCCTCCATCTTGCCGCCGCGCAGCGACTTGGCGCCCTGCTCGCCCATCACCCAGGCGAGGGCGTCGACGACGTTGGACTTGCCCGAGCCGTTGGGGCCCACGATGCAGGTGATGCCCGGCTCGAGCTGGAGCGTGGTCGCGGAGGCGAAGGACTTGAAGCCCTTGAGCGTGAGGCTCTTCAGGTACAACGTCTGCTCCCTGTGGTCGACCGGCCCTCGGCGCTGGACGCGGCCCCCGACCCGGCGCACCGTGGGGCGGGGCCGGACCGTGCTGTGCCGCGCCGGGGAAGCAGCGCGCCGCCGACCCTACCCGCGGAGGGCCGCCGTGTCGGGCAGGCGTGCCGGGGCCGGACGCGGGTGCCCGACGGCTGGCGCGACGGCTGCCTCAGCGGCTGCCCAGGAGCATCAGCACGCCGCCGACCAGCGCGCTCACGGTGCGGACGTGGTTGGCCCCGGTCCAGCGGCGGGCCCAGTGGCGCCACTCCCGGTGGGCCGCCTCGTCGTCCATCGACTCCAGCCGCACGTTGCGCGGCACGTGGTAGCCCACCGTCACGCCCACCACCCCGAGGACGTACGTCGCAGCGCCGACCAGCTCGAGGACGGACCGCTCCCCCTGCCACACGAGCAGGGCGTGGACCGCGACGGAGAGGCTGAGCAGCCCGGGCCCGAACAGCGTGGCCATGAACAGCGGCGACCGCGGGGCCGCGATGTTGACCTGCCGCATGGCGTGGACGCCCTCGTCGGCCCCCAGCCGACCCAGCCCGGACATCACGAAGGTGGAGAAGGACAGGAACACGCCCGCGCTCACCAGCGCCCAGGCTCCTGCCAGACGCTCCACCACGTCCCACACGCGCCACACCCTAGGTGCTGGCCGGCTCCTGCGCGTCGGTGTGGGCGATGTGGACCAGCTGCCGCCAGATCAGCACGAGGAACACCGCCGAGCCGCCGAAAGCGAACCAGAACGGTGCCGTGACGCCCCAGCGCGAGGCGATCACGCCGCCCAGCAGCGAGCCCACCACGATGCCGCCGGTGACCCCGATGAGGTAGACGCTCTGCACCCGACCCTGCATCGCCATCGGCACGGCCCGCTGCCGGACGGCCGCCGAGGTGGTCCCCCAGACGAAGGCGTGGACGCCGAAGACGAAGAAGATGGCGAGCGCGACGGCGGGCGTGGTGGTCAGGGCGAGCCCGAGGTGGGTCAGCGTCTCGACCACCAGCCCGACCCGCATGATGTTGCCCAGGCTGACGTGGCGCTCCAGCCAGCCGTAGGAGAAGGTCCCGAGGATGCCGCCGGCGGCCAGGGCCGAGGTGAGCAGGCCGAACCCGAGGGCACCCATGTCGAGCCGCTCCAGCGAGTAGAGCACCAGCACCGACCAGGCCGCCCCGAAGGTGACGTTGAAGGTCACGATGGTGAGCACGAGCGTGCGCACCGCCGCGTGGTGGCGCACCCACCGCAGCCCGTCGGCGATGTCGCGGCGCACCGACGTCGTCCGGGTGGTCCCCCGCCGGCCGTGGCTCGGCAGCCGCAGCCGGCGGACCATCACGACCGCGGCGAGCACGCACACCACCTGCACCAGGAACGGTGCGGCGCGACCCAGCCCGAACAACAGCGCCCCCAGGGGCGGGCCGACCAGCTGGTTGAGGGTGACCACCCCCGCCAGCAGCCGGGCGTTGCCGGTCCCCAGGTCCTCCCGGTCCACCAGCATCGGCAGCAGCGTCGCCGAGGTGGTGTCGGCGAAGGTCTCGGCCACTCCCACGCAGAACAGCGCGACGAGCACCACGGCGATGCTCACGTGCCCGGTGAGGACCGTGGCCGACAGCGCGCCCACCAGCACCACGCGGCACAGGTTGGCGACGGTGATCAGCAGCCGGCGGTCGACCCGGTCGGCGACCACGCCCGCGAGCAGGCCGAGGAGCAGGGGCGGGGCGAACCCCAGCGTCCAGGCCATCGCGACCAGGAACGGGTCACGCGTCTCCGAGGCGACCAGCAGCGGACCCGCGGCGATGACGATGCCGTCGCCGAGGTTGCTCGCCCAGCCGGCACCGACCAGCCACCGGAACGAGGTCCCCATCCGGGGTGGGAACACCCGCTCGAGGAGTCCAGCAACGGCGACGGGCACGAGGGTCGATGCTGGCACCCGTCCTCGGCCGGGGCAACACGGGTCGGGCGGGCAACCGCACCCCCGGGAGGTCGACGCGGTCGTCGTCGGGCCCGCGCAGCAGGTCCGCGGAGCGGGCCAGGTCGGTCCAGCGCGGCGCCGTCACGCCGCGCCGGTCGTGGACCGGCGCCCAGCAGCCGTCCGCGCACCCACCCACGCCACGAGGCCCCGCCCGGGTGGTCGCCCGGGCGGGGCCTCGTGGAGGTGCTGCGTCGTGCGCGCTGCGGGAGCGGCGGGCTCAGACGGGCTGCTTCTCCGGCTCCGGCTCGTCGCCCTCGAGCGCCTCGATGACCTCGGTGTGCTCGCCGCGGGCGCGACGGACCGCGATGGCGAGCAGGGTCGCGGCGACGACGCCCAGCACGGCGTACGCCCCGGCGCTCTCGGCGTCGAAGGCGCGCAGCAGCGTGCGCGAGTTGGTGATGAGGATGACGCTGCCGACCAGGGCGCCCAGGACGGGCAGCGAGACGTGCCGCACGAGGTACGCCGCGAACGGTGCCGCGACGACGCCACCCAGCAGCAGGCCGCCGACCACGCGCCAGTCGATGGCCTCGCTGCCGAGGCCGATCAGGAAGCCGACGCTGGCGGCGACGGTGACCGCGAACTCCGCGGTGGAGACCGAACCGATGACCTTGCGGGGGTGCAGCCGACCGCTGGAGATCAGCGTGGGCGTCGCGACCGGACCCCAGCCGCCGCCGCCGGTGGCGTCGACGAAGCCGGCGAACAGGCCGAGCGGGGCGAGGAAGCGGGTGCCGGGCCGTCGGGTGACCACGACCGGCTTCTTGCCGAACACGAACCGCGCCACGATGTAGACGCCGAGCAGGAGCAGCAGCACGGCCACCCAGGGCGTCGCCGACTCGGTCGAGAGGTTCGAGAGCACGCTGGCCCCGACGAACGCGCCGATCGCGCCCGGGACCGCCAGCCGGGCGACCACGCCCCACTCGACGTTGCCGAAGCGCCAGTGGGAGAAGCCCGACACCGCCGTGGTGCCCACCTCGGCGAGGTGCACCGAGGCCGAGGCCACGGCGGGGGCGACGCCGTTGGCGAGCAGCAGCGTCGAGGCAGTGACGCCGTACGCCATGCCGAGGGACCCGTCGATGACCTGCGCGAGCAGGCCGACGAAGGCGAAGACGAAGAGACGTTCCACGGGGCTGGCTCCTGTGTCAGACGATCAAATTTAGTAATCGACTAGACTTTAAACCCATAAGCGTCGGATCGCCTAACCGCCGCGCGGCGGAGAGGACCGGCGGGTCGCTCAGGCGCGGCTGAGGGAGCCGTCGCGGGCGACGGCCTCGTCGACCGAGGCGGAGGCCACGGCGGCCAGCGCGTCGTTCTCCTGCTGGAGCCGGAGGACCAGGTCCTCGAGGTCCGCGACCCGCTGCCGGAGGACGCGGTTGTCCGCCGTGAGTCGGTGGACGAGGTGCGGATCGGTGCCGGTCGAGAAACCGAGAAGCGCCTTGGCCATGTGGTGTGTGCCTTCCGAACGTCCGTGCTCAGGCCCGATCGGGCCGTCTAGAAGAGTCTCACGCCGGAGCCTCCGGCATCAAGATCGCGAGCGCGGCGGGGGCTGGCACACCGGGCAGAAGTACGACGAACGGTTGGTGAACGCCACCCGCCGCACGGGCGTGCCGCACCGCGAGCACGGCCGGCCCTCCTGCCCGTAGGCCTCCAGCGACCGGTCGAAGTAGCCGCTCTCCCCGTTGACGTTGACGTAGAGCGCGTCGAAGGAGGTGCCGCCCTGGTCGAGTGCTGCGCCCATCACCTCGCGGGCGCCGTCGAGCACCCGCTGGACGTCGAGGACCCGCAGCCGCGAGCCGCGGCGCTCGCCGTGCACCCGGGCGCGCCACAGCGCCTCGTCGGCGTAGATGTTGCCGACCCCGGAGACGACCGCCTGGTTGAGCAGCAGCCGCTTGACCCCCGACTCGCTGCGCCGGACGCGGCGCACGAAGGCCGCGTCGTCGAAGGCGGGGTCGAGCGGGTCGAGCGCGATGTGCGCGAGCTCGGGCGGCACCACCGCTCCCCCGGACGAGACGAGCAGGCCGCCGAACATCCGCTGGTCGACGAAGCGCACCTCGCTCGCCGCGCCCGCGTCGGCCCCGGTCTCGGGGACCAGCGCGAAGCGGACCCGGAGGTGACGCTCGTCGAGCGCGCCGGCGGGCTGCACCAGCACCTGGCCGGACATGCCGAGGTGGCCCAGCACGGCGTCGCCGTCGTCGAGGGCCAGCCACCAGAACTTGCCGCGGCGGTGGGCCCCGGTGACGGTGCGACCGCGCAGCCGCTGGGCGAAGTCGTCGGCGCCGGCGAGGTGACGGCGCACCGGACGGGGGTGGAGCACCTCGACGTCGGCGACGGTGCGGCCCACGACGTGGGTCTGCAGACCGCGACGGACGACCTCGACCTCGGGCAGCTCGGGCACGGGCGGGTCAGGCGTCCGAGCCGACGGCGGGGTCGGGCTCGTCGGCGACGACGGCCGGCGGGGCCGTCAGCTCCGCGTGCAGGGTGCGGTAGGCCGCCTCGGCCGCCTGCTGCTCGGCCTCCTTCTTCGACCGCCCCACCCCGTGGCCGTGGAGCCGGCCGGCGACGCGGACGCGGGCGGTGAAGGTCTTCATGTGGTCGGGGCCCTCGGCCTCGATGACGTACTCCGGGACACCCAGGTCGTGCAGCGCACCGAGCTCCTGGAGGCTGGTCTTCCAGTCCAGGCCGGCGCCGAGCGCGGCGGCCGCCTCGAGCATCGGGTCGAAGAGCAGGTGGACCACGTCGGCCGCGGCCGGGAAGCCGCCGGAGAGGTAGACCGCCCCGATCAGGGCCTCGACGGTGTCGGAGAGGATCGAGGCCTTCTCGCGGCCGCCGGTGCTCTCCTCGCCCTTGCCGAGGTGGATGTGCGGGCCGAGCCCGATGGTGCGGGCGACCTCGGCCAGCGCGCGGGCGTTGACCACGGCCGCGCGCAGCTTGGCCAATCGACCCTCGGAGAGGTCGGGGTGGCCGCGGTAGAGCGTCTCGGTCACGACGACGCCGAGCACCGAGTCGCCGAGGAACTCCAGGCGCTCGTTGGTCGGCAGGTTGCCGTTCTCGTAGGCGTAGGAGCGGTGGGTGAGGGCGAGCCCAAGGAGCTCGGGGTCCAGGACGGGGTCCCCGAGCGCCTCACGCAGGTCGTCGGCCGCCGCCCGACCGGCTGCCGACGTCGTCATGTCGCCGGACGTGGTCAGAGGACCTGACGGCGGTCGGCGCGTGCGCCGTACTGACCGCACTCGGGGCAGGCGCGGTGGGGCAGGTGCTTGCTGCCGCACGCGGGGTTGCTGCAGGTCACCAGCGACGGCGCCACGGCCTTCCAGGCCGAGCGCCGGTGACGGGTGTTGCTGCGCGACATCTTCCGCTTGGGGACGGCCACGGTTGCTCCTTGGGTCTCAGGTGGTGCTGGTGGGGTGGTGCGGTTCGGGTGGTGCTGGTCAGTCCTGCGGTCGGTCCGCGGGGACCTCCTGGGCCACGGCGACCTCGCCGAGGGCGGCCCAGCGGGGATCGATCGGGTCCTCGTGCCCGTGGTCCGGGTCGTCCGCGAGCCGCGCGCCACACTCGACGCACAGGCCCGGGCAGTCGTCCCGGCACAACGGTTGGTAGGGCAGTGCGAGCACGACCGCGTCCCGCAGCAGTGGCTCGAGGTCGAGCAGGTCGCCCTCGAGCCGGCTGACATCAGCGTCCTCGTCGTCCCCGCGGGGGGCGCCGTGGTCGTCGTCGTAGACGAACAGCTCCTGGAGGTCGACCGTGATGCGTTCGTCGATCGGCTCCAGGCACCGCACGCACTGGCCCTCGAGGTCGGCCGTGGCCGTCCCGGTGACCAGCACGCCTTCCATGACCGCCTCGAGGCGCAGGTCGAGGTCGACCGTGCTGCCCTCGGGGACGCCCAGGACGTCGATGCCGAGTCCTGCCGGAGCCTCGACGGAGGTCGACTTGGTGCGCTGGGTCCCAGGGCGGCGGCCGAGCTCGCGGGTGTCGAGCACGAGCGGCGCTCTCGGGTCGAGGGTGCGCAAGAGGTCAACTCCGTCGTGGTACAGGCAGAACCTGCTGGACTCTACCGGTGCAGGCACCGCGGGGCCAAAACGCACCACCCCGACCCGGACCGCGGGGCGGGGACGGGCTCAGGACCCGTCGGCGGCGGCTGCGCGCTCGGCCAGCCGCGCGGTCAGCCGCTCGAGCACGTCGGGCGGCACGAGCGCCGAGACGTCGCCCCCGAAGGTCGCGACCTCCTTGACCAGCGAGGACGCCAGGAAGGAGTACTCCGGGCTGCAGGGCACGAACACCGTCTCGACCTCGGTCAGCGAGGCGTTCATCTGCGCCATCTGCAGCTCGTAGTCGAAGTCGGTGACCGCGCGCAGGCCCTTGACGATGGCCTGCACGTCGTGGTCGGCGCAGAAGGTGGTGAGCAGGCCCTCGAAGCCGGCGACCGAGACGTTGGGGAACGGCTCGACGACCTGCTCGAGCATCGCCATCCGCTCCTCGGGGCTGAACAGCCGCGCGGAGGACTTGGACTTGTTGACGCCCACGGCCACGACGACCTCGTCGAAGAGCCGCGAGGCGCGCTCGATGATGTCGAGGTGACCGTTGGTCACCGGGTCGAAGGAGCCCGGACACACGGCTCGTCGCACGGCTCGGCGCACTGGTCGTCTCCTCGGTCGGTCACGGCTCGGTGACGCAGTGGGACTCCCCGGCGTCGGGCCGGCCGGGATCGGCGCGAACGTACCAGAGCGTGGTCTCGCCGTAGTCCTTCCGGCGCTCGCTCCCCCACCCCGGCGGCCAGGCCGGCTCGGGGCTGCGCGCGGACCGCTCCACGACCAGCACGGCGTCGGCGTCGAGCCACCCGTGGGAGGTCAGCAGGTGGAGCACCTGGCCGAGCTCGACCTCGGCCACGGCGTACGGCGGGTCCACCAGCACGAGGTCGTACGCCGCCCGCGGCTGCTGCGCCAGGAAGCGGGCCACCGGGAGCGCGACCACCTCGACCATGGCGAACCCCAGCTCCCGGGCGTTGTCCTGCACCAGCCGGGCGGTGCGCCGGTCGGACTCCACGCTGGTCAGCACCTGCGCCCCGCGCGAGACCGCCTCGAGGCCGAGGGCCCCCGACCCGGCGTACAGGTCGAGGACGCGCAGGCCCTCCAGGCTGCCGAGGGCCGACTCGAGCGAGCTGAACATCGCCTCGCGGACGCGGTCGCTGGTGGGCCGGGTGCCCGACCCCGGCGGGGTGCGGAGCCTCCGACCGCCCGCGGCGCCGCCGATCAGCCGGGTCACGTCATCTCCAGGTACTCGGCCTGCTCGGAGTCCTCGAGCCGCCGCACCGCCGCCGCGAGGTCGGGCGAGCCGACGAGCGCGGGGTCGGCGCGCAGCACCTCGAAGGCCGCCTCGCGGGCGTCGGCGATGACGGCCTCGTCGCGCAGCACCGAGAGCAGCTTGAGCCCGCCGGCCCGGCCGCCGCTCTGCTGGGTGCCGAGCACGTTGCCCTCGCGGCGCTGCTCCATGTCGATGCGCGAGAGCTCGAAGCCGTCGCGGGTGCCGGCCACGGCGAGCAGCCGCTCCATCGACGGGCCGAGCGGGTCGGCGGCGGTGACGAGCAGGCAGAGGCCGGCGTGGCCACCGCGGCCGATCCGGCCGCGCAGCTGGTGGAGCTGGGAGACGCCGAACCGGTCGGCGTCGAGGATCACCATCACGGTCGCGTTGGGCACGTCGACCCCGACCTCGATGACGGTCGTGGACACCAGCACGTCGACCTCGCCGGCCGCGAAGGCCGACATCACGCGGTCCTTGTCCTCGGGCGGCATCCGGCCGTGCAGCACCTCGACGCGCAACCCGGCCAGCGGGCCCTCGGCCAGCTCGGGCGCCAGCTCGTCGACGGCGTAGAGGGTGCGCGGCGCGTCCTCGGGCGCACCGGCCGGGGCGTCCGCGGTGGAGACCTCGTCGTCGCCGGGGTCGATCCGGGAGGCCACGACGTAGGCCTGGTGGCCGGCGGCGACCTCCTCGCGGACCCGCTGCCACGCGCGCTCGAGCCAGGCGGCCCGGGCCCGGATCGGCACCACGGTCGTCTGCACCTCGCCGCGCCCGGCCGGGAGCTCGGACAGGGTGGAGGTGTCGAGGTCGCCGAAGACGGTCATCGCCACCGTGCGCGGGATCGGGGTCGCGGTCATCACCAGCACGTGCGGCGGCGTGCCGGCCTTGGCGCCCAGCGCGGAGCGCTGCTCCACGCCGAAGCGGTGCTGCTCGTCGACGACGACGAGGCCGAGGTCGGCGAACTGGACCCGGTCCTCCAGCAGCGCGTGGGTGCCGATGACGATGCCGGCCTCGCCGCCTGCCGCGGCGGCCAGTGCCGTACGCCGGGCCGCCGCCCCGAGCGACCCGGTCAGCAACGCCACCCGGGTGCCGTGCTCGGACCCGCCGAGCATGCCGCCCTGGGCCAGCTCGCCGAGCATCCTCTCCAGGGAGCGCTGGTGCTGCTGGGCGAGCACCTCGGTGGGCGCGAGCAGGGCCGCCTGCCCCCCGGAGTCGACGACCTGCAGCATCGCGCGCAGCGAGACCACGGTCTTGCCCGAGCCGACCTCGCCCTGGAGCAGCCGCTGCATCGGGTGGTCGCGCGCGAGCTCCTCGGCGATCTCCTCCCCCACCCGGACCTGGCCCTCGGTGAGCGCGAACGGCAGCCGGGCGTCGAAGGCGTCGAGCAGGCCGCCCGGCCGGCCCGGACGCGGGTTGGCGACGGTGCCCTCGACGAGCAGCCGGCGCCGGGCCAGCACGCTCTGGGCGACGAACGCCTCGTCGTACTTCAGGCGCTTCTCGGCCATCGCCTTCTGGGCACGGGTGTCGGGCCGGTGGATCCACCGCAGCGCTTGACGGGTGGGCAGCAGGTCGCGCGACTGCACCACCGCGGGCGGCAGCACCTCGGGGACGCGGTCGAGCAGCGTCAGCGCCAGCTCGATGGTCTCCTCGAGCTGCCAGGTGGTGATGCCGCCGACCGAGCTGTAGATCGGGATCAGGTCGGGCATCGTGTCGACCGCGTCGTCGCCCTCCTCGTAGAGCCGCGACGCGGGGTTGGTCAGCTGCCACTCGTCGCGGAACCACTTCAGCCGGCCGCTGAACACCCCGACGCGGCCGACGGGGAGCTCGGTCTGCAGCCGCCAGTCGGCGGTGTGCTTGGCCTTGTCGAAGTAGGTCATCAGCAGGGCGCCGTCCTCGGCCCGGACCCGGACCTCGAGGCGGTAGGCCGTGCGGCGGGTGCGCTTGTCCTGGTAGCTGAACTGCCGGGCGCTCGCGACCTCGCCGACGAAGGAGACGAGGTCACCCGCGGTGAGCTCGTCGAGCTGGCTCAGCGAGCCCTTCTGCACGTGCTGCTTGGGGTAGGTGGCGACGAGGTCGCCGACGGTCGCGATGCCCGGCAGCTTCGCGAGCTTGGCCGCGTGCTTGCCGCCCACCGCCGTCACGGGGCTCTCCCAGGTCACCTCCACGCCGACCATGGTGGCTCACTCCACCGACACGAGCAGGGGGTAGTGCTCCTGGCCGCCGGCCAGCACCATCACGTCGACGCCCGGGTGGGCGTGGCCGACCCAGTGCTCGCACGCCTGCGCCAGGTCCCCCGCCTCGGCGCCCGCGACCAGGGTGACCAGCTCGCCGCCCGTGCCGAGCAGCCGCTCCAGCACGCCGGTGGCCACCTCGAAGAGGTCCTCGCCCACGATCACGAAGTCGCCCTGCACCGCTCCGAGGACGTCGCCCGGGGAGCAGGGGCCGGCGGTCGTCATGGCCGGCTCGGTGGCCACGGTGAGCGCGCCGTGACGCGCACCTCGCGCGGCGTCGGTCATGTGCACCACGTCGTTGTCGAGCGAGCGGCCGGGCTCGTGCACGGCCAGCGCCGCGATGCCCTGCACCTGGGCGCGGGTGGGGACGACCACGACCCGGCGGCCGCGCTGTGCCGCCTCGTGGGCGGCCGCCTCGGCCACGGCGACGGTGCCGGCGTGGTTGGGCAGCACCACGACCTCCTCCGCCGGGCAGTCGAGCACCGCCCGCAGCAGGTCGGCGCTGGTGGGGCGCCGGGTCGTGGTGACCTCGAGCACCTCGGCACCGGCCTCCCGGAACAGCGCCGCCAGCCCCGGCCCCAGCGCGAGGGCGAGCACGGTCCGGCCGCGCGGCCCGTCGTCGCCGGCCCGCCCGGCCCGGCCGGCGCGGGCGCGCTCGACCTGCTCGGCGAAGTGGACGACCTCGACGCGACGCGGCGTGCCGGCCCGGATGCCGGCCTCGATCGCGGCGCCCACGTCGTCGACGTGGACGTGGACGTTCCACAAGCCGTCGCCGCCCACCACGACCAGCGAGTCGCCGAGCGGTGCCAGCTCGGCGCGCAGCGCGGGCACGGCGGCGTCGTCGGCGGCGAGGAGGTACATCACCTCGTACGCCGGCCCGTCGGCCGTCAGGTCCCCGGTCGGCAGCGCGGCCACCGGCAGGTGCGGGGAGCCCAGGACGTGCAGCGGCGCGACGGTGTGCTCGCCGGTGACCGCCGACTCCATCGCGGCGAGCACCACGCACAGCCCGCGGCCACCGGCGTCGACCACCCCGGCACGGGCGAGGACGGGCAGCTGCTCGGGGGTGTGGCCGAGCGCCTCGCGGGAGGCGCGCGCGGCCGCGTGGACCACGTCACCGAGCCGGGCGCCGGGCTCCTCCACGGCCACGGCGGCGGCCTGCGCGGCGGCGCGGGCGACGGTGAGGATGGTGCCCTCCACCGGCGTCCCGACCGCGTCGTACGCCGCGTCGACGGCCAGGCGCATCCCGTCGGCGAACACCGCGGCCGACCGGTCGCCCGGCCCCGCCCGGCCGATCCGCCGCACCAGGGCGCCGACGAGCTGGCTCAGGATCACCCCGGAGTTGCCGCGGGCGCCCAGCAGCGCCCCGTGGGCGTAGGCCCGGATGGCGCCCCGGAGGTCGTCGGGCTGCTCCTCCAGCCGGGCGAGCAGCGCCTCGCGGGCCGCCTCCACGGTGAGGAACATGTTGGTGCCGGTGTCCCCGTCGGGCACGGGGTAGACGTTGAGGGCGTCGACCTCCTCGCGGGCGGCCCCCAGCGCCTCGACGGCCAGGTCGGCGAACCGGCGTACGGTCACGAGGTCGAAGGTGGCCACGTCGTCGCGGCGGCCCTGCCGGTCGTCGTGCTGGTTCGCCGTCACGCCCCGCTCCCCTCCTCCACCGCTGGTCAGGAGCGCTCACCGTAGTGGGTGGATCGCTCGATTTCCGTCCGGAGGCCGGGCTGAGTTATTCTCGTGCGGTTGTCCGGCGGCGTCGCCCCGGACCCCTGACTCTCGTTTCCCAGTCCTACCCGAGGAGTGCACGGTGGCTGCCGTCTGCGACATCTGCGCCAAGAAGCCCGGCTTCGGCAACAACCGCCCGTGGTCGCGCAAGATCACGAAGCGCCGCTTCGACCCCAACATCCAGCGCGTGCGTGCCACCGTCAACGGCACCCCCAAGCGTCTCAACGTCTGCACCGGCTGCCTCAAGGCCGGCAAGGTCACCCGCTGACCGCCTGAACGTCCGCGACGACGCCCCCGACCTCCGGGTCGGGGGCGTCGTGCTGTTCCCCGGGCCGCTCGGGCCTCCCCGGGCTCAGCTGCTGGTGGCGAAGTGGGTCCAGCCCCTCGGCCCGTCGTACGCCGCCCCGTCGACGGTCACGACCGGTCCGGGCTCCCCCGGCTCGGCCACCGTGCCGATGACGGTGAAGCCGTCCGGCAGGGTCGCGTCGGCGGCGAAGGTCGCCGCGATGGCGTGGTCGTCCCCGCCGCCGAGCACGAACCGCAGCGGGTCGACCCCGAGGGCCGCCCCGACCGCGCGCATCGGCTCGGCCAGCGCGAAGGCGTCGCGGCGCACGTCGAGGGCCACCCCCGACGCCTCGGCGACGTGGGCCAGGTCGGCGAGCAGGCCGTCGGAGACGTCGATCATGGCGGTGGCGCCGGCGACGGCGGCGGCCGCGCCCGCGTCGTACGGCGGCTCGGGACGCTGGAAGGCCTCGACGAGCGCGCGCGGCGAGCGGAACCCGCGGGTCAGCACGGCCAGTCCGGCCGCGGCCCAGCCCTGGCGACCGGCCAGCGCGACCACGTCGCCGGGGCGGGCGCCGCTGCGCAGCACCGGCGCCTGGTCGCAGGTGCCGAGCACGGTGACGGCCACGACCACCTCGCTGCCCGTGGTCAGGTCGCCCCCCACGATGCTCGCGCCGACCAGCCCGGCCTCCTCGGCGATGCCGTCGGCGAGGTCGCTGAGCCACTGCGCCGGCAGGTCGGCCGGAGCGGCCAGGCCGACGGTGAGGGAGTGGGCGCGGCCGCCCATCGCGTTGACGTCGGAGAGGTTGGCCGCGGCCGCCTTGCGCCCGATCGAGCGGGCGTCGGCCCACTCGCGGCGGAAGTGCCGGCCTTCCACGAGCACGTCGGTGGAGACCACCACGTGGCCGCGCGGGGTGCGGAGCACGGCGGCGTCGTCCCCCGGCCCGACGTACACGTGGTCGCCCTGGGGGAAGCGGGTGGTGAACGAGCCGACCAGGCCGAACTCCCCCACGTCGGCGAGGGTCGACCCGGGCGCGAACGGAGGCGGTGAGGTCATGGCGCCATCCCACCAGACGGGTCCGCGGGACCTCGGGGACGGCCGAGTTCCACGCGGGGCGGGTGTCGGGTAGGTTGCCCCGAGGTGCTCCCCGGTCGACCGGGTCCGGGGGCAGCAGCACCGCCACCGACACCTGACCTGAGGGAGTGCACATGGTCGTCCAGGCCTACATCCTGATCCAGACCGATGTCGGCAAGGCCGCCGAGGTCGCCCAGCAGATCACCGACATCAAGGGCGTCATCCTGGCCGAGGACGTCACCGGTCCCTACGACGTGATCGTCCGCGCCGAGGCCCGCAACGTCGACGAGCTGGGCAAGCTCGTGGTCGCCAAGGTGCAGACCCTCGACGGCATCACCCGCACCCTGACCTGCCCGGTCGTCCACATCTGAACGCGCTGAGCACCACCGCGCGACCCCGGCGCCCGTCACCCCTCGTGGTGGCGGGCGTCGTCGCGCTCGGGGCCCTGCTGGCCGGCTGCGGCGGCGGCGTCGAGGTCTCCCCCAGCCGCACCGACGGCGCCCTGCCCGCCGCCGAGCGGCGGGCCTGCGAGCGCCTGGTCGACGACCTCCCCGACGCCGTCGGCGACCAGCCCCGCGAGGAGGTCTCCGGCAACCCGCTGGCGGCCGCGTGGGGCGACCCGCCGGTGGTGCTGCGCTGCGGCGTCGGCAGCCCCGCCGACTTCACGCCGCTCTCGACGTGCCAGGAGATCAACGGCGTGCTGTGGTTCGTGCCCGAGGGCCAGATCACCGACCAGGGCGCCGACGTGGTGGCGACCTCGATGGGCTCGCTGCCCCGGGTCGAGGTGGCGGTCCCCGCCGCCCTGCGCCCGCCCCAGGGCATCCTCACCGACCTCTCCGACGCGCTGCGCGCGCAGGGCCGCACGCCCGACCCCGACGAGCCCTGCAGCTGAGCCGGACGAGGTCCCGTCGCCCGAGACCACCCGAGCCCGCCCGAGACCCTGGGGCCACCCGGGACCACCCGGGCCTGCGCGGCTAGCGCAGGCCGGTCTCGCGCTGCGCGGCCAGCGTGACGAGGCGCTCGACCAGCGCCGGGTAGTCCAGGCCCGACTCCCGCCACATCAGCGGGAACATCGAGGTGGCGGTGAAGCCCGGCATGGTCTCGACCTCGTTGACCACGACCCGCCCGTCGGCCATCACGAAGAAGTCCACCCGGGCGAGGCCCTCGACGTCGAGCGCCTCGAAAGCCCGCACCGCCAGCGCGCGCACCTGGGCCCGGACCTCCTCGGGCACCGAGGCGGGCAGGGTGAAGCTCTGCTCGAGGTACTTCGCCTCGAAGTCGTAGAACGCGTGCTCGGCACCCACGGTGATCTCGGCCAGCTCGCTGGTCTCGGGGTCGCCGCCGTCGAGGCCCTCCAGCACGCCGACCTCGATCTCGCGGGCGCCGACCGCGGCGGCCTCGACGAGCACCTTGGGGTCGTGTCGCCGCGCCTCCTCGATCGCCGCGTCGAGGTCGGCGAGGTCGTCGACCCGGCTGATGCCGAAGCTCGACCCGGCGCGGGCCGGCTTGACGAAGACGGGCAGGCCCAGCGCCGCGACGGCCTCGCGCACCGCACCGGGGTCGCGCTCCCAGGTCCGGGGCCGGACCAGGACGTAGGGCAGCACCGGCAGCCCGGCCGCGCTGAAGACCTGCTTCATGAAGTGCTTGTCGGTGCCGACCGCGCTCGCCAGGACGCCGGCGCCGACGTAGCGGACCCCGGTCATCTCCAGCAGCCCCTGCAGCGTGCCGTCCTGGCCCCACGGCCCGTGCATCACCGGGAAGACCACGTCGACCTGGCCGAGCACCTCCGGGACGTCGCCGGCGTCGGTCACCACCAGGCCCTGCCCGGCGGTCAGCGTGACCTCACGGTCGCCCGTCACCGTCGGCAGCTCGCCGGAGGGACCCAGGGCGAGGCGGGCGGGGTCGGCGGACTCCAGCACCCAGCGGCCGTCGGTGGCGATGCCGACGGGCACCACGTCGTAGCGCTCGGGGTCGAGCGCCGCGATGACGCTGCCGGCCGAGATGCACGAGATGGAGTGCTCGCTCGACCGACCTCCGAAGACGACGGCCACCCGGGGCCGACGGGCGGGTGCTGGCTGCTCGCTGGTCACGCGGCGACCCTACGGCGTACGCCGGACGCGGCACCGGACCCGCACCGCGCGCCCCACCGCCTGCTTCCTAGGCTGGACCGATGCGCCCCGCCACCCAGGCCGTCCACGTCGGCCGCCCGCCCCACGAGCCCGACCAGCCGCTGAACACCCCGATCACGATGGCCTCGACCTACGTCGCGGGCGGCGACCTGGAGTACGGCCGCTACGCCAACCCGACCTGGGACGCCTTCGAGCAGGCGCTCGGCACCCTCGAGGGCGGCCGCTGCCTGGCCTTCTCCAGCGGCCTGGCCGCCGTGGCGACCATCCTCGACCTCGTCGGGCAGGGCCAGAAGGTGGTCGCCCCGCGGCACTCCTACACCGGCACCGTGATGCAGCTCAACGACCTCGAGCTGCGCGAGCGCGTGGCCCCGGTGCTGGTGGACATGACCGACCTCGACGCCGTCGTCGCCGCCTGCGACGACGCCTCGCTGGTGTGGCTGGAGTCGCCGTCCAACCCCGCGATGGAGGTCGTGGACGTCGAGGCGATCACGAAGGCGGCCCACGCGGCCGGGGCCTACGTCGTGGTCGACAACACCTTCGCGACGCCGGTGCTGCAGCGGCCGCTGGAGTGGGGCGTCGACCTGGTCGTGCACTCGGCCACGAAGTACCTCTCCGGCCACTCCGACGTCCTCATGGGCGCCGTGGTCACCCGCGACGAGGAGCTGCTGCGGGTGCTCAAGGGTCGCCGCGACCTCCTCGGCGCCATCCCCGGCACGTTCGAGGCGTGGCTGGCGCTGCGCGGCCTGCGCACGCTGCACCTGCGCGTGGAGAAGGCCCAGGCCAACGCCCAGGAGCTGGTGCGCCGCCTGGGAGAGCGCACCGACCTGACCGAGGTCCGCTACCCCGGCTTCGGCGGCATGGTCTCGATCGTGCTGCCCACCGGCGACCACGCCGACCTGGTGCAGCACTCCACCCGGCTGTGGGTCTACGCCACCTCGCTCGGCGGCGTCGAGTCGACGCTGGAGCGCCGCCGCCGCTGGCAGGCCGAGGCGCCCACCATCCCCGACGGCCTCCTCCGCCTCTCCGTCGGCATCGAGGACGTCGAGGACCTCTGGGACGACCTCTCCCAGGCGTTGGACGTGGCGGGGCGGTAGGTCCGTGGGGCAGTTTCACCGGCTAGCCGGTGAAACTGCCCTCCGGAAGGGGCGAACCGGGCGTTCGTGGGCAGTTTCGCTGCACCCGTCGCCCGATACGCGTCCTTCGTCCGTACGCCGCCCCGCGGCGTACGTCCTGGACTCTGGTCACCCCGACGTCCGAGGAACCGGTCGCTCACCGGGACACCACGGTCGCTGGCGACCCCCACGTCCGAGTCATCCGCGCCCACGCCGCACCAGGCCCGCCGGACCCCCATGTCCGGACGACGGGCCGCAGCGCCCGGCGGTCAGTCCTTCTCGTGCTTGGTGTCGCGCGCGATGAAGGCGTACATCATGTCGCGGGCGCTGATCTCGCCCCGGACGACACGGTCGACGTGCTCGGCCACGGGGGCGTCGACGCCGTGCTTGGCGGCGAGGTCGTAGATCGAGGCGCACGACTTGGCGCCCTCGGCGACCTGGCGGGTGGAGGCGATGATCTCCTCGGTGGTCATCCCCTGGCCCAGCTTCTCGCCGAAGGTGCGGTTGCGGCTCAGCGGCGAGGAGCAGGTGGCGACGAGGTCACCGAGGCCGGCCAGGCCCATCAGCGTCATCGGGTCGGCGCCGAGGCGCTGGGCGAGCCGGGCGGTCTCGGCGAGGCCGCGGGTGATCAGCGAGGCGGTGGTGTTGTCACCGAACCCCAGGCCGACCGCCATGCCGACGCACAGCGCGATGACGTTCTTGTAGGCGCCGCCGAGCTCGCAGCCGAGCACGTCGGTGCTGCGGTAGGGCCGGAACGCCTGGGTGTGGCACAGCTGCTGCACGCGGTGCGCGACGTCCTCGTCGGCGCACGCGACGACGCTGGCGGCGGGCTCGCGCAGCGCGATCTCGCGGGCGAGGTTGGGACCGCTGACGACGCTGATCCGCTCGGGGCCGGCGCCGGTCACCTCGGCGATGACCTCGCTCATCCGCTTGGTCGAGCCGAGCTCGACGCCCTTCATCAGGGAGACGAACACGGCGTCGGGCGGCAGCACGCCGGTCCAGGTGGTGAGGTTCTCGCGCAGCTTCTGCGAGGGCACGGAGAGCACCACGAACTCCGCCTCCCAGGCGGCCTCGCCCGGGTCGGTCGTCGCGCGCACGGTGTCCGGCAGCTCGATGCCGGGGAAGTACTCCCGGTTCTCGTGCTGCTCGTTGATCGAGGCGCACACCTCCTCGCGGCGGGCCCAGATCGTCACCTCGTTGCCCGCGTCGGCCAGCACCCGGCTGAACGCCGTGCCCCACGAACCGGCACCGAACACGGCCACCTTGGTCATCGACGCCCTCGCTTCTTGTGGTGGGGGTTGCCGATCACGCGCGCGCCGGTGGTCGACGGGTCGAAGCGTACGGCGGGTGCGGGCTCGCCCCGCAGGTCGGCCACGAGCACGGTGATCGCGGCCATGATCCGGTCGGTCGCCTCGGCCAGCACCTCGGGGGTCAGCTCGCGCCCGGCCAGGTCCTGCAGGTCGACGGGGTCGCCCACCTTGTAGTGCGTCGTACGCCGGGGCAGCACGTGCGGCCTCGCGGTGTACGCCGGCAGCACCTCCTGCGCGCCCCACTGGCCGATCGGAACCACCGGCGCGCCGGTCGCGAGCGCGATCCGCGCGGCTCCGGTCTTGCCGCGCATCGGCCAGCCGTCCGGGTCGCGGGTGATGGTGCCCTCGGGGTAGACGCCGACGCACTCGCCCCGACGTACGGCCTCCACGGCGGCGTCGTAGGCGCTCACCGCCCGGTCGGTCTGCCGCGCGACGGGGATCTGGCCCGCGTCGCGCACGATGTGCTTGAGCACCGGGGTGCGGAACAGCGCGTCCTTGGCGAGGTAGCGCACCAGCCGGCCGTGCTCGTAGAGGAAGTGGCCCAACGTCATCGGGTCGAGGTGGGAGACGTGGTTGACCACCACGATGCAGCCACCGGTCGCCGGCACCTTCTCGCCGTCGATCCAGTCGCGCTTGGTGGTGAGCACCAGGGTCGGCTTCACGATCGAGACGACCACGGTCCACGCCCAGCCGCGTCGCTCCTGCAGCCTGCGGACCTTCGTCACCCGACGCTCACCTGACCTCCCACCGACGCACCTCGTCGTGCGTCTCGGACACCGTTCTCCTGCCGCCGGGCCCTGCCTGGGCCCGCGCCGGACGCGAGCCTATCGCCGGGCGGCGGTGTCGCCCGGGTCTGCCGCTCTGGGATGATCGGGCGGATGTCCACGTTCGTCCTGCTGGTCCCGGTCAAGACCCTGGCCCGGGCCAAGACCCGGCTCTCGCCCCGGCCGGACCGCGACCTGCTGATGCGGGCCTTCGCCCTCGACGCGCTCGCCGCCGTCCGGAGCAGCGCGTCGGTCGCGCACACCTACGTGGTCACCGACGAGGACGGCTTCGGCGAGGCGATCGGTGACGAGGGCGACGGCGACCTCAACCTGGCGCTGCGCGTCGCCGAGCGCGAGGTGCGGCTGCGTCACCCGGGCCTGGGCGTCGCAGCCCTGCTCGCCGACCTCCCCGCGCTGCGCACCTCCGACCTCGACACGGCGCTCGGCGCCGGGCTGCACGCGCGGTGGTACGTCGCGGACGCCGACGGCACCGGTACGACGCTGCTCGCCGCGGGCCCCGGCACCGACCTCGACCCCCGCTTCGGCGACGGCTCGGCCGCGCGCCACGAGGTGTCCGGCGCGGCGCCCGTGCGTGCGGAGGTCCCCACGCTGCGTCGCGACGTCGACACCGACGTGGACCTGCGGGCCGCCCTCGACCTCGGCGTCGGCGTCCACACCCGCGCCGCCCTGGGCGTCACTCCGGCCGGGTAGCCCCGGGCCGACCGGGTGGTCCCTGACGTTCGCGCCCCTCCCGGGGTGGTTCCAGGGCGACAACGTCAGGGACTACCGCCTCAGCTGCCGGACTTCTTCGCCGCCGACTTCTCGGTGGTCGACTTCTTGGCGGGCGACTTCTTCGCCGTCGACTTCTTCGCCGAGGACTTCTTCGCCGGGGACGAGGCGGCGGAGGACTTCGCGGTCGTCGACTTCTTGGCCGGCGAATTCTTCGCCGTCGACTTCTTCGCCGTCGACTTCTTGGCGGGGGACTTCTTCGCCGAGGACTTCTTGGCGGGAGACTTCTTCGCCGGGGACGAGGCGGCGGAGGACTTCGTGGTCGTCGACTTCTTGGCCGGCGACTTCTTCGTCGTCGACCTCGTCGCGGGCGTGGAGTCGGAGGAGCCGCCACCGGCGGCCCGGCGGGCGACGGCCGCGGCCTGGGCGATGGCGGGCTGGGCGACGGCGGGGGCGGCGGCCTCGACGGCGGCCAGCGTCAGCGCGGGCAGCTTCTTGGCCCCCGACACCACGTCACGCAGCTGCGCTCCGGGCTTGAAGGCGGGCACGGCCTTCTCCGAGGACTGCATCCGCGCGCCGGTGGAGGGGTTGCGCACCCAGCGGGCTCCGCGGACGCGCTTCTCGAACGAGCCGAAGCCGGTGATGGCGACCTTCTCGCCCTTGGCCACCTCACGGGTGATCGTGTCGAGCACGGAGTCGAGGGCGTGGGCCGCCGCCTTGCGGTTGCCCTCGAACCGTGCCGCCAGGGTGTCGATCAGCTGGCTCTTGTTCACGCTGGTCCCCTTCGCGGACGCACCGACGGGGCCTCGTGCCCGGCCGTGCAGAGCACGCTAGGGGGTCGTGACGCGCACCACAACGAGGCGTCCGAGGTGGCGGCTCAGTGCTGGGTGACCGGCTTCCAGGACGGCCGGTGCTGCTCGAACGCGGTGATGTCGTCCGCGTGCGAGAGCGTGATGCCGATGTCGTCGAGGCCCTCGAGCAGCCGCCAGCGGGTGTAGTCGTCGATGTCGAAGGAGTCCTCGATCGCGTCGGGGCCCTCCCCCGCACGCACGGTGCGGGTCTCGAGGTCGACGGTCACCGTCGCACCCGGGTGCTCCGCGAGGTGGTCCCACAGGCGCTGCACGACCTTCTCGTCGACCTGGGCGGCGAGAAGCCCGGCCTTGCCGGAGTTGCCGCGGAAGATGTCGGCGAAGCGGGAGCTGATCACGGCCCGGAAGCCGTAGTTCTGCAGCGCCCACACCGCGTGCTCGCGCGAGGAGCCGGTGCCGAAGTCGGGCCCGGCGACGAGGACCGAGCCCTCGGCGTACTCCGGACGGTTGAGCACGAACTCCGGGTCGTTGCGCCAGGCGGCGAACAGCCCGTCCTCGAAGCCGGTGCGGGTCACCCGCTTGAGGTAGACCGCGGGGATGATCTGGTCGGTGTCGACGTTGCTGCGCCGCAGCGGTACGCCGACCCCGGTGTGGGTGGTGAAGGGGTCCACGGCTCAGGCCTCCTGGGTCTCGACGGGCTCGAGGTCGGCGGGCGAGGACAGCGTGCCGCGGACCGCGGTGGCGGCGGCGACCGGGACGGAGACCAGGTGGGTGCGACCACCCTTGCCCTGGCGGCCCTCGAAGTTGCGGTTGGACGTGGACGCGCTGCGCTCGCCGGGGGCGAGCTGGTCGGGGTTCATGCCCAGGCACATCGAGCAGCCCGCGCCGCGCCACTCCGCACCGGCCTCCTTGAAGATCACGTCGAGGCCCTCGTCCTCGGCCTGCAGCCGCACGCGGGCCGAGCCCGGGACGACGAGCAGACGGGTGTCGGCGTCGACGGTGCGACCGCGCAGGATCCCGGCGGCCAGACGGAGGTCCTCGATGCGACCGTTGGTGCACGAGCCCACGAAGACGGTGTCGACCGCGACCTCGCGCATCGGGGTGCCGGCCTCGAGGGCCATGTAGCGCAGGGCGTTCTCGGCGGCCACGCGGTCGTCGTCGTCCTCGAAGGACGCGGGGTCGGGGACGGCGCCGCCCAGCGGCACGCCCTGGCCGGGGTTGGTGCCCCAGGTGACGAACGGCGTCATGGTCGAGGCGTCGAGGACGATCTCGGCGTCGAACTGGGCGTCGTCGTCGGTGCGCAGGCTCGTCCAGTGCTCCACCGCGGCGTCCCAGTCGGCGCCCTTCGGCGCCTCGGTCCGGCCCTCGATGTAGTCGAAGGTGGTCTGGTCGGGGGCGATCAGGCCGGCCTTCGCGCCCCACTCGATGCTCATGTTGCACACGGTCATCCGGCCCTCCATGGAGAGCTCCTCGATGGCCTGACCGCGGTACTCCACGATGTAGCCCTGGCCGCCGCCGGTGCCGGTGTGGGTGATCAGCGTGAGCACGAGGTCCTTGGCGGTGACGCCCTCGGGCAGCGAGCCGTTCACGGTGACGGCCATCGTCCGGGGCCGGGTCTGCATCAGCGTCTGGGTCGCGAGCACGTGCTCGACCTCGGAGGTGCCGATGCCGAAGGCGATCGCACCGAAGGCGCCGTGCGTGGAGGTGTGGCTGTCGCCGCACACGATCGTCATGCCCGGCTGGGTCAGGCCCAGCTGCGGGCCGATGATGTGGACGATCCCCTGCTCCTTGTCGCCGAGCCGGTGCAGGCGCACCCCGAACTCCTCGGCGTTGGCCCGCAGGGTGTCGACCTGGGTGCGGGAGACGGGGTCGGCGATCGGCTTGTCCCAGTCGACCGTGGGCACGTTGTGGTCCTCGGTGGCCAGGGTCAGTTCGGGCCGACGTACGCCGCGACCGGCGAGCCGCAGGCCCTCGAAGGCCTGCGGGCTGGTCACCTCGTGGATGAGGTGGAGGTCGATGAACAACAGGTCCGGCTCGCCGTCGGCACTGCGGACGACGTGCTCGTCCCACACCTTCTCGGACAACGTGCGTGGCGGTGTGCCGCCAACCTCGGTATTCCCGGCTGCTGTGGCCATGACCTCTTCCGACCCCTCTCGTTTCACATGCTGAACGCCTGCGGACCCTCGCCGGCGTCCTGGATCCAACTGAACGACAAGTCCGGCGCCGCCGCGAAATCCCGCGGCTTTGCATCCCAACATCTGAGACGGCAGTATTACATCATGGACAACTCCAGCGGAGTGGGCGTGCTCGACAAGGCCGCCCTCGTGCTCACGGCCCTCGAGTCCGGCCCGGCGACCCTCGCCGGTCTCGTGGCCGGGACCGGTCTGGCGCGCCCCACGGCCCACCGCCTGGCGGTCGCGCTCGAGCACCACCGGCTCGTGGCACGGGACATGCAGGGACGGTTCGTCCTGGGGCCCCGGCTCTCCGAGCTCTCGGCCGCCGCGGGCGAGGACCGCCTGCTCGCCACCGCCGGCCCCGTGCTGGCGCGACTGCGCGACATCACCGGCGAGTCCGCCCAGCTGTGGCGCCGTCAGGGCGACCACCGCGTGTGCGTCGCCGCCGCCGAGCGCCCCAGCGGGCTGCGCGACACCATCCCCGTCGGGTCGCAGCTGACGATGCGCGCCGGGTCGGCCGCGCAGGTCCTGCTCGCGTGGGAGGACCCCGAGCGGATGCACCGCGGGCTGCAGCACGCGGCGTACTCCGCCACCGCCCTGGCCGGCATCCGCCGCCGCGGCTGGGCCCAGTCGATCGGCGAGCGCGAGCAGGGCGTGGCCTCGGTCTCGGCCCCGGTGCGCTCCCCCAGCGGCAAGATCATCGCAGCCGTGTCGGTCTCGGGCCCCCTCGAGCGGCTCTCGCGCCAGCCCGGGCGGATGCACGCCCCGGCGGTGCTCGCCGCGGCCGAGCGGCTCTCGGAGTCGCTGCGCCGCTCCTCCTCCGACTAGTCACAGGGTCGGCGCACGGCGCGGGCTCACCCCTTCGGGGCCGGTGAACTGTAGTGTCCTGATGGTCTTTTCCCGGTCGTCCGCCCTCACCTTGGAGGCCCCGATGCCGCTCCCCGACGTGCGCGGGCGCGGGTCGGGTGCGGCCGTGGACGACGACGGTCTCCTCGTGCCCGACGTCGAGGGCTCGGTGGTGGTGCGGTTCGAGGACCAGTTCGTGTGGTCGTTCACGCCCCGCCGCGACGGCGACGTCGTGGGCGGCGCCCGCCGCGTCGCCTGGCCGGTCGTCCTCGGGGAGAGGCTGCGCGGCACCACCCGGGTGCGGGTCACCGACGCCGCCGGCACCGTGCTGCACCTCGACGAGGTGGTCCGCTTCGGCGGGGTCGCCGAGCCGCTGCGGCTGGTCGACCGCCACGGCCACCCGCTGGCCGTGGACCGGGCCCACCACCTCACCCGCGTCTTCTCCGAGACCTCCGACGACGGGCGCCGCCAGGTCGCCCTCGGTGCGGCGCGGGCGCTGGCCGACCTGCGGGACCACCTCGGCGTCGACGCCCACCTCAGCTACGGCTGCCTGCTCGGCGCGGTGCGCGACGGCCGGATGATCGGCCACGACTCCGACGCCGACCTGGCCTACTACAGCCACCACGCGCACCCCGTCGACGTGGTGCGCGAGTCCTTCGCGATGGAGCGGGGCCTGCGCCGGCTCGGCTGGAAGGTCGTGCGGATGTCGGGCGCCGACCTCAAGCTGTTCCTCCGGCTCGACGACGGTCGTGTCGTCCAGATCGACGTGTTCGGCGCCTTCCACGCGAACGGCGTGTACTACCAGCTCGGCGGCCGCAGCGGCGCCCTGCCCGCCGAGGCGCTGACCCCGGCCTCCACGGTGGTGCTGGAGAGCGTCGAGCTGGCCGCGCCGGCCGATCCCGAGCGCGTGCTGGCCTTCCTGTACGGCGACTCCTGGCGGGTGCCCGACCCGGCCTTCGTCCCCCTCGACCCGGCCGCCGGCATCTGGCGCCTCGACGGCTGGCTGCGCGGCCCCCGCGACGGGGTGGCGGAGTGGAACGAGCTCTACCGCTCCCGCGGCCCCGACCTGCCCAAGGGCGGCAGCGACTTCGCCCGGTGGGCCGCCGAGCGGGTGCCCGCCGGGGCCGTCGTCGTCGACGTCGGGTCCGGCACCGGCCGCGACGCCGCCTTCTTCCGCCGCCGCGGACACCGCGTGACGGCCCTCGACTACGCCGGCGCCGCGCTGACCCACTCGCGGCGGCGGATCGCCCGGGCGGGCGCGGCCGCGCCCGACGTACGCGTGCTGAGCCTGAACGACGCCCGCACCGCGCTCGTCGCCGGCGCCGAGCTGGCGCGCGAGGAGTCCCCGCCCTGGCTCTGCGCCCGGGGGCTGCTGGGGTGCCTGGACCTGGAGGCCCGCACCCACCTGTGGCGGGTGTGCTCGATGGCGCTGCGTCGCGGCGGCGCGCTGCTGCTCGAGCAGGCCGCCACCCGCGCCGACCTGCCCCCCGACCGGCTCGGCGGCATGGTCTCGCGCGTCTCCACCGACGCGCTCCGGGCCGAGGTGGAGGCCGCCGGCGGGCGCGTCACCCACGAGGAGCACGTCGCCGGGCACGACGTCCTCGGCGCGGACGACCCCTGGGTGTCCCGGCTCGAGGTCCGCTGGGACCACCTCCGCCCGACCCGCCCGCCCCGTCCTGTCACCGCCACCCCCGAGGAGACCCCGTGAGCCGCTTCAGCGACGCGGTGCGCAGCCGTCGTACGACGATCCGCGCGACCGCCGGAGGACGTCTGGTGCTCGACGGGGCACCGCCCGTGCGGCGCGGCCGGATCGCCGCCCTGCTCTCGTTGCCCGAACGCCTGCGCGAGGTCGAGGCCGCGGTGCACGAGAACCGCCGGCTGCAGCGCCGCGTGGCCGAGCTGACCGACGTGGTGGCCGAGCTCCTGGTGCCGCTCGCGGACCGCGACGAGGAGAAGGTGCGCGAGCTGCTGCAGCGCTACCGCGACGAGTCCTTCCCGCCCTAGCCGGTCGTGGACGGACCCTCGACCGGCGACCCACCCTCGGGCAGGTCGGAGTCGCGGTGCGGCGGGGGGCCGACCTCGAACAGGCCGGGGCGCTCGAGGTCGAGCAGCAGCTGCTTGCGCTCCAGCCCGCCGGCGTAGCCGGTCAGCCGGCCGTCGGCCCCGACGACGCGGTGGCAGGGCACCACGACGGGGATCGGGTTGCGGCCGTTGGCCAGCCCGACCGCCCGGGAGGCGGCGTGGGTCATGCCCAGGCGGCGGGCCACCTCGCCGTAGGACGTGGTGGTGCCGTAGCCGATCTGAGCGAGCTCGGCCCACACCCGCTGCTGGAACGGCGTGCCGCCGGGGTCGAGCGGGAGGTCGAACTCGCGCAGGTCGCCGGCGAAGTACGCCGCGAGCTGCTCGGCCGTGCGCCGCAGCACCGGCAGGTCGTCGTCGCGCTCGCCCACGGCCTCGACCTCGGCCGGCGGCCAGGGGCTGAACCCGATGGCCCGCAGCGCCTCGCCGCGGGCGACCAGGCGGAGCGGCCCGATCGGCGAGCCGACCTCGGTCCAGGCGCTGCTCGCGTCGCCGCGGGCCGGCTCGGCGGCCGCCTCGTCGGCCGCCCCGTCGGGGGCGGTGGCCAGGGTGTCGTGGGTGCTCACGGGTGCCTCCTCGTGGTGTCGCGGCGCTGCTCGCGCTCGCGGAGCTGGTCGAGCACGACCGACCACAGCCGCAGCAGCGCGTAGGAACGCCACGGTCGCCAGTCGTCGCTGCGCCGGGTGACGTCGTCGATCCCGAGCGCGGTGGCGGCGTTGCGCACGCCGATGTCGGTGGGCAGGTAGACGTCGGGGTCGCCGAGGGCGCGCATGGCGACGTAGTCGGCCGTCCAGGGGCCGATGCCGCGCAGGCCGGTCATCGCCGCCCGGGTCTCGGCGCGGTCCACGCTGCGGTCGAGCACGACCGTGCCGTCGGCCAGGGCGCCGGCCAGCGTGGTCAGCGCCCGGGCGCGGGCACGCGGCATCCGGAGCACCTCGGGGTCCTCCGGGTCGAGCGCGGCCAGCGTCTCCGGCGACGGGAACAGCCGGGTCACCTCGTGCGGGCCCTCGAGGCCCAGCGGGTCGCCCCAGCGCTCGACGAGGCGGGCGGCGGCGGTACGGGCCGAGGCCAGGCTCACCTGCTGCCCCAGGACGGTCTGCACGGCCACCTCGGCGCCGTCGAGCTGGCCGGGGACCCGCAGGCCCGGACGCGCACCCACCAGGGGCGCCAGCAGCTCGTCCTCGGCGA
Source organism: Nocardioides aurantiacus (assembly GCF_003752505.1). NCBI lineage: Bacteria > Bacillati > Actinomycetota > Actinomycetes > Propionibacteriales > Nocardioidaceae > Nocardioides > Nocardioides aurantiacus. The sequence goes on from NZ_RKHO01000001.1 coordinate 3,131,205, forward strand.
GCGCGGCGTCGACCGCGAGGGGGTCGGCGTCGGCGTCCAGCAGCCGCCGGGCGCGCTCGGTGGCCGGCGCCAGGTCGCGGGTGTCGGCCAGCGTCAGGGTGCACGGCACCACGCCCGGCGTACGGCCACTGAGGTCGACCCGGACCACGCCCGGGCCGTGCGGCAGCCGCAGCGAGCGCTCGTACCAGTCCTCGCCCACCGCCTCCAGGCCCGGCACGGCGTGCACGGCGAGGAACCAGTGCAGGTCGGCCGCCGCGAACGGCTCGCGCACCGCGACCCGGGTGTGCAGCGTGCCCGGCACCAGGCTGGGGCGGTGCCCGGAGGCGGCGGCGCGCAGCTGGGTGGGCGAGGCGGCGTACACCTCGCGGACGGTGTCGTTGAACTGCCGCACGCTGGTGAAGCCGGCGGCGAAGGCCACGTCGGCGAAGCGGAGGTCGGTGGTCTCGATCAGCACCCGGGCGGTCTGCGCGCGGCGCGACCGGGCCAGCGCGAGCGGCCCGGCGCCGTACTCCCCGGTGACGACGCGGTGCAGCTGACGCACCGAGTAGCCCAGCCGGGAGGCCAGCCCCTCGACGCCCTCGCGCTCCACGACCCCGTCGGCGACCAGGCGCATGGCGCGGCCGGCGGCGTCGGCCACGACGTCCCAGCGGGGCGACCCCGGGGTGGCGTCGGGCAGGCACCGCCGGCACGCCCGGAAGCCGGCGTCCTGGGCCCCCGCCGCCGTCGGGAAGAAGGTGACGTTGTGCCGGCGCGGGGTGATCGCGGGGCAGGAGGGGCGGCAGTAGATGCCGGTGGTGCGGACCGCGGTGTAGAACATGCCGTCGAAGCGGCGGTCGCGCCCCTGCACGGCGCGGTAGCGCGCCTCCCACTCGGTGTCGGTGCCGGTCATGGCACCAGTGTGCCTGCCGACCCGACCCGGTCCTCGCGGGAATCGGACGCGCACGCACGAGCCCGGCAAGCACAGCAGCCCGGCCTCTGCGAGACCGGGCTGCTGGGTGGTACCCCCGACGGGATTCGAACCCGCGCTACCGCCTTGAGAGGGCGGCGTGCTAGGCCACTACACAACGGGGGCCTGAGCCAGCGGAACTGTATCGGCTGGTTGAACCAGCCACCAAATCCGTGACATCGCTGGGGTACTAGGACTCGAACCTAGACTAACTGGACCAGAACCAGTCGGGCTGCCAATTACCCCATACCCCATGGGATCGGTCCGCCTGTCAGGCCCGGAGGCTGTGGGGCGAACCGAGGGTCAAAGATACACATCCGGCTCCGGCGCCACCAATCGGGGGCGCCCTCAGACGGTGTGAGGTACGCCGCCCCGCTCCACCTGGGGCGGGCTGCTGGTCCGCTCGAGGCCCATCCGCCGCGCCACGACCAGCACCAGCACGAGGTAGAGGCCGTTCTGCACGACGGTCACGGGCAGCTGCCACCACGAGGCCTCGGAGACCGTCAGGGTCCCGGAGAGCTGGTCGAAGGCGATCGCGAAGCCGAACGCGACCAGGTTGTTGACCACGTGCAGCGCGATGCCGGCCTCGAGGCCGCCGAGCAGGATCACGGTGGTCCCGGCGATCATGCCGAAGGCGAACCGGTCGAAGAACAGCGGGAAGTTCTGCGCGCCGTGGGCGAAGGCGAACAGCACCGAGGTGGCGACCAGGGCCACCCAGGGATTGCCGAGGAGCGAGCCGAAGGCCTGCATCAGGTAGCCCCGGAAGGCGTACTCCTCCCCGATGGCCTGCAGCGGCGTCGTCAGCAGGATCACGACGGTGGTGGCGAGCAGCTGCCCCGTCGGGAACGCCGCCTGCCCGCTGACGGTGTCCTGCGGCCCGGCGGGCAGCAGCAGGCTGATCGCCGTGGAGACGACCAGGGCGACCACCGACAGGCCCGCACAGGCCCACAGGAAGCGCCAGCGGATGCCCGGCCGCACCGAGGCCAGCCACCTCGGCCGCATGCCGTGGACGACCCGCACGATGAGCATCGCCAGGACGGTCAGCGACGCGAGCGCGAGGTTGAGGTAGAGCATCGAGCTGGGCGTGACCGAGGTCAGCGACGCCGCGGCCTCGACCCGGTCGCCGTAGGAGCCCTCCCCGCCCTCGAGGGCGACCCCGATGAACAGGATCGGGATCAGCACGAGCGGGAAGACGATCAGGCCGCCCACGACCATGGTGAGGATGCCGACCACCGGGCGCCACCAGGCATAGCTCCAGGTGCGGAGCATGAGGGGGTAGGAGCGGGGCTCGGGGTGCGGGTGGCTCGGGCGTGGGGCCCACCCGGGCGGCGGACCCTGCTGCGTCCCCTGGGGCGGACCCTGGGGCGGACCCTGCGGCGGGGGGTAGCCGGGCGGCCCGGCGTACGGCGGGGGCGGGTAGCCCGCGCTCACGAGGCGGGCGCCTCGGGACGGGGCGCCCCGGCCAGCCGGGCCAGCGACGCCTCCCGCCCGAGCAGCTCGAGGGACTCGAAGAGCGGCGGCGACACCCGACGCCCGGTCACGGCCACCCGCACCGGCCCGAAGGCGACGCGGGGCTTCAGGCCGAGCCCGTCGATCAGCGCCGCGCGCAGCGCCTCCTCGATGGCCGGGGTGGTCCAGTCGTCGAGGGCCGCCAGCGCGTCGTGGGATGCCTCGACGATGCGGCCGCCGTCGCCCGAGAGGAGCTTGGCCACGTCGGCCTCGTCGTAGACCGGCTCGTCCAGGAACAGGAAGGCCAGCATGTCGGCTCCCTCCCCCAGCGTCCCGACGCGCTCGTGGACCAGCACGCTCCCCTCGGTGAGCTTCAGCTGCTCCTCGGGCGTCGGCGGGTCGGCGACGAGGTCGGCCTCGACCAGGAACGGCAGCAGCCGCTCCTCGAGCTCCTGCACGCTCAGCAGCCGCATGTGGGCGGCGTTGATCGCCTCGAGCTTCTTGAGGTCGAAGCGGGCCGGGTTGGGGTTGACCCGGCGGATGTCGAAGGCCTCGGCCATCTCGGCCATCGTGAACACGTCGCGGTCCTCGGCGATGCCCCAGCCGAGCAGCGCGAGGTAGTTGAGCAGGCCGGCCGGCAGGAAGCCGCGCTCGACGTACTCCGCGAGGCCCGAGCCGGCGTCGCGCTTGGAGAGCCGCTTGTTGCCCTCCCCCATCACGATCGGCAGGTGGCCGAAGCGCGGGGCGCCGGTGCCGATCCCGATCGCCTCGAGGGCCTCGTAGAGCGCGACCTGGCGCGGGGTGCTGGAGAGCAGGTCCTCGCCGCGGAGCACGTGGGTGATGCCCATGAGGGCGTCGTCGACCGGGTTGACCAGCGTGTAGAGCGGGTCGCCGTTGGCGCGCACGATCGCGAAGTCGGGCACGTGCTCGGGCAGGAAGGTGACCTCGCCGCGGACCAGGTCGTCGAAGACGATGGGACGGTCGGGCATCCGCACGCGGACGACGTGGCTGCGACCCTCGGCCTCGAGGGCGGCGCGGTGCTGGTCGGTGAGCGCGCGGCAGTGGCCGTCGTAGCCCTGGACCTTGGAGCCCGAGGCCTTGCGGCGCGCCTCGACCTCCTCGTTGGTGCAGTAGCAGTCGTACGCCGCTCCCGACTCCCGCAGCCGCGCGACGACGTCGCGGTAGGTGTCGAACCGCTCGGACTGCAGGTAGGGGCCGGACGGCCCGCCGACGCCCGGGCCCTCGTCGTAGTCGATGCCGAGCCAGGCCAGGGCGTCCATCACCGAGGCGTAGCCCTCGGGGGTGTTGCGGGCGAGGTCGGTGTCCTCGATGCGCAGCACGAGGGTGCCGCCGTGGTGACGGGCGAAGGCCCAGTTGAACAGCGCCGAGCGGACGTTGCCGACGTGGAGGTTGCCGGTCGGGCTCGGGGGGAACCGCACCCGGACCTGCTCGGGGGCGAGGTCACCCAGGACGGAGTCGGTGCTCATCGGCGTACCACCTTGTTGGTCAGGCTGCCGATGCCCTGGACGACGACCTCGACCTCGTCACCGGCCTCCATCGGACCGACACCCTCGGGGGTGCCGGTGAGGATCACGTCGCCGGGCAGCAGCGTCATCACGCTGGTGACGTGGGCGATCAGCGTCGGGACGTCGAAGATGAGGTCGCTGGTGCGGCCGTCCTGCTTCACGTCGCCGTTGAGGAAGGTCTGCACCCGCAGGTCGCTGACGTCGAGCTCGGTCTCGACCCACGGGCCGAGCGGGCAGAAGGAGTCGAACCCCTTGGCCCGGGTGAACTGGCCGTCCTTGCGCTGCAGGTCGCGCGCGGTGACGTCGTTGCCGATGGTGAAGCCGTGGACCACGTCGGCCCACTTCTCCTTCGGCACGTCGCGGCAGATCCGGCTGATCACGACGGCGAGCTCGCCCTCGTAGTGCAGCTCCTCGGTCTGGCGGGGGTAGAACACCGGGTCGCCCGGGCCCACCACCGAGGTGTTGGGCTTGAGGAACATCAACGGCTCCTCGGGCAGGTCGTGGCCCAGCTCGGCGGCGTGGGCGGCGTAGTTGCGACCGATGCCCACCACCTTGCTGCGCGGCAGCACCGGCGACAGCAGCCGGGCGTCGGCGAGGCGGACCTGCTCGTCGGTCGGCTGCAGGCCGACGTAGAGCGGGTCACCCACCAGCGCGGTGATCAGGGAGTCCTCGTCGGGGATCCCGTGGTCGTCGACGTCTCCGGTGACGAGCCCGAAGCGGGGGTCGTCCCCGGTGGTGAACCTGGCGATACGCACCACGTGAGCCTACCGAGCGCCGACGGGGCCGGAGGAACTACCGTCGTCGCCTGTGGAGATCCTCGCCCGCGACGCCTGGCAGGCGCGTGCCCGCGCGCACGCCGAGCGCGTCGACGTCTGGGTGCAGCCCCACCTCGAGCGCCGCCGCAGCGGCGAGAAGCACCCCGTCCACGACTTCCTGTTCACCTACTACTCCCAGCGCCCCGCCGCGCTCCGCCGCTGGCACCCGGGCTGGGGGGTGGTGCTGCTGGACGCGCCGGAGTTCGACGGTGCGCGGGGATACTCCGAGACGTTCGGCACCCCCACGTCCCCTTCCGACGGTGCCGAACGTCTCGGACTATCCGTCGGCCGCGACCACCTCGCCAAGCAGCGGCCGGTGGTGGAGGCGATCCACCGGCTGCTGGTGGCCACCCAGGGGCGGCCGGCGACGCTCGGGTGCTTCGGGCTGCACGAGTGGGCGATGGTGCACCGGCTGCCCGACGACGGCACCCGGCACGACCTGCCCCTGCGGCTCGGCGGCGCCGGCACCGACGCGGTCGTCGAGGGGCACCGGATCGCCTGCTCGCACTTCGACGCGTTCCGCTTCTTCACCGACACCGCCCGGCCGCTGAACACCCTCTCGCCGGGCCGCGACGACCGGGCGGCGTACGAGCAGCCGGGGTGCCTGCACGCGGGGATGGACCTCTACAAGCACGCCTTCCGCCTCAGCCCGCTCGTGCCCAGCGAGCTGGTGGCCGACTGCTTCGCGCTGGCGTGGGACATCCGCGAGCTCGACATGCGCGCCTCGCCGTACGACCTGGCCGGGCACGGCTACACCCCGGTGCGGATCGAGACCGTCGAGGGCAAGCAGGAGTACGCCGCGGCGCAGCGCGGGTTCGCCGAGCGCGGCGCCCCGCTGCGGGCGGCGCTCGTCACGTGGTGCGAGCGGCTGCTCGCCGCCGCCGAGCACCCCGTGGCAGAGCCGGCCGGACCGGTTCCGACCGGCTCCTGGCCCGGGCGCACGAGCGGTCCCGCGGGCTCCGACGTGGTCGGTCGCCCTGCGCGGTCCGTCGGGACCGGCACCTCCTGAGCGAACCCGAGGTCGACGACGCGCTGCGGGTCCTCGGGCCGGCCGCGGCTGCCGCCGCAGCGGCGGCAGCGTCCCGGTGCGGCCGCGCCGGTGTGGTCCACTGGCCCCCGCCATGACCGCCCGCCCGGAAGGCCCCCGGTGAGCCACTCGCACGTCCACGACCCCGCCGACCTGGCCGAGGTGGCCGTCCGGCCCGCCGCGCGTGTCGCCCTGCTGGTCTCATTGGCCGTCGCGGGCCTCGCCACCGTGCTGGGGCTGGTGCTGCTCTGGCCGTCGGGCGACCCCCAGGTGGAGGACCCGAGCGCGGCGTTCGCGGCCCCCGGTGTGACCTTCCACAAGGCCGACGTGACCGCGGTCGCCCCGGCCTGCGAGAGCGCGGAGGCCAGCGCGCAGGGCGGCGAGGACGGCCAGCGCTGCGGCGCGGTCCGCGCGACCGTGCTCTCGGGCAGCCGCGAGGGCGAGCGGATCTCGATCCAGGTGCCGCCCGAGGTCAGCAGCTCGGGGCTGCGCGCCGGTGACCGCATCGAGGTGATGCAGCTGCCCGACAGCGGCGCCGAGCCGACCGGCACCGAGCAGCAGTTCTCCTTCTTCAGCGTCGACCGCAACGCACCGGTGGGCTGGCTCGCGCTCGCCTTCGTGCTCGCGGTCGCCGCCGTCGCCCGGCTGCGCGGCGTCCTGGCGCTGGTGGGCCTGGGCTTCGGTGCCTTCGTGCTGGTGCGGTTCATGCTGCCCGCGCTGCTCGAGGGGTCCGACGGCCTGCTCGTGGCGGTGGTCGGCTCCTCCGCGATCATGTACGTCGTCCTCTACCTCGCCCACGGCCTGTCGATCCGCACCAGCGCGGCGCTGGCCGGCACCCTGCTCGGCGTCGCCGTCACCGCCCTGATCGGCGTGCTGGCCATCGACCGGACCCGGCTCAGCGGGGTCAGCGACGAGACCGGGTCGCTGCTCTCGACCTTCGTCACCGACCTGGACTTCCAGGGCCTCCTGACCTGCGCGGTGATCGTCGCCGGCCTCGGCGTCCTCAACGACGTCACCATCACCCAGGCGTCCTCGGTCTGGGAGCTGCGCGGCGTCGCCCCCGAGCTCGGCCGGGCCGAGCTGTTCTCGCGCGCCATGCGGATCGGCCGCGACCACATCGCCTCGACCATCTACACCGTCGTGTTCGCCTACTCCGGCGCGGCGCTGTCGGTGCTGCTGCTCCTCTACTTCTACGAGCGTCCCGCCCTCTCGCTGGTCTCGACCGAGGAGATCGCCGAGGAGATCGTCCGCACCCTCGCCTCGGGCATCGGCCTCGTCCTCGCCGTCCCGATCACCACCGCCATCGCCGCCCTGACCGTCGAGGGACCGCGGGTCCGGGTCGGTGCGGGCGCCACGTCCCACCGCGCGGGGTAGCGGCTCGTCGAGCGGTGGGGCTGCGGGCGGTGGACCGCGCCGTGCGCACGGACGTCCCGGGCGCCCGGCCACACCGATCCCGCCGCCCGACGCCCCTCACCACCCGGGCGGCACCCGGTCGCGCCAGGCGCGCCCCTCCTCGGCGTACGACGCCTCGACCTGGGCGGCGACGGACAGCAGGAGCGCCTCCTCGCCGGGGCGGGCGGCGAGCATCGTGCCGACAGGGAGGCCCTCGGGGGTGTGGTGGGTGGGCAGCGAGACCGCGGGGCTGCCGGTGAGGTTCCACAGCGAGGTGTACGGCGTGAACTGCTTCTGCGCCTCGAAGTCGGCCGCGGGGTCGGCGTCGTCGCGGATCGCGCCGACCGGGAGCGGCGGGGAGGCGAGCGTCGGCGTCAGCACGAGGTCGTACGCCGCGAGCCGGGTCAGCGCCCCGGCGGCGAGCCGTCGCAGCTCGCCGATCGCCAGCCCGAACGCCACCCCGGAGACCTCCTCGGCGCGGTCGGCCAGCCACCGGGTCAGCGGCCGGATGACCGCGCGCTGCTCCGGTGACAGGCCGACGACCGACTGCGCGGTCAGCACCGACCAGCAGGTCTCGAACACGGGCACGGCCTCGTGGGGCAGCGGTGAGGGCACGTCGACGACCTCGTGACCCAGCGCCTCCAGCCGGGCGCTCAGCTCCTCCCACGCCGCGACGCACCCGGGGTCCACGGCCACGTCGGCGATGACCGGATCGACGAAGCGCGCCACCCGCAGTCGGCCCGGCTCCCGGTCGCACGCGGCGAGGAACGGCGTGGCCGGCGGGGGCGCCCACGACGGGTCGCCGACGGCCCGGCCGGCGAGCACGTCGAGGAGCGCCGCCGCGTCGCGCACGGTGCGGGCGAGGGTGCCGCTGGTCGAGAGCCCGACCGGGTCGCCGTACGTCGGGGCGGCGCTGATCCGGCCCCGGCTGGGCTTGAGCCCGACCAGGCCGCAACAGCTGGCCGGGATCCGGATCGACCCGCCGCCGTCGGATCCCTGCGCGACCGGCACCAGGCCGGCGGCGACGGCGGCCGCCGCTCCCCCGCTGGAGCCCCCGGCCATCCGGGTGGGGTCCCACGGCGTGACGGCCGGCGGCCGACCCTCGGGCTCGGTGTAGCAGGGCGAGCCGAACTCGGGCGTCGCGGTCTTGCCCAGCACCGGCATCCCGGCCACCCCGATCCGTCGCACGACCTCGTCGTCGACGTCGGGCACGAACCCGGCGTACGCCGCGGAGCCGAGCTCGGTGGTCACGCCGGCGGTGAGGTTGAGGTCCTTGACCGCGGTCGGCACCCCGGCGAGCGGACCGTCCCCGTCGGTCGACGCGGCCCGCGCCCGGTCGGCGGTGACGGTGACGAAGGCGCCGTACGGCTCGGTCTCGATGCGTCGCAGGTAGTGCTCGACGAGCTCGGCGCTGGTGGTCTCCCCCGCCCGGATCGCGGCTCCCTGCTCGAGGGCGGTCAGGTCGTGCAGCTCGGCCATGGCCCGACGCTAGCCCGATCGCCGGGCGGTCGTGTGGCTCAGGAGAGCTGCGGCAGCTTGGTCAGCGCCTCGGCGACGGCCGACTGGAGGGCGTCGTCCTCCCAGGAGGTGTCCTCGATGGTGCCGGCGAGGTAGGAGGCGTAGGCCGGGAGGTCGAGGTGGCCGTGGCCGCACAGGGCGGTGAGGATGACCTTCTCCTCGCCGGTCTCCTTGCAGCGCAGCGCCTCCTCGATCGCGGCGGCGAGCGCGTGGGTCGGTTCGGGCGCCGGGACGATGCCCTCGGTGCGGGCGAAGAGCACACCGGCGGCGAAGCACTCCGACTGGGGCTTGGCCACCGCGCCGATCTCGCCGGTCTCGTAGAGGTGGCTGATCAGCGGGCTCATGCCGTGGTAGCGCAGCCCACCGGAGTGGATCGGGTCGGGCACGAAGTCGTGGCCCAGCGTGTGCATCTTCATCAGGGGCGTCATGCCCGCGGTGTCGCCGAAGTCGTAGGCGTAGGTGCCCTGGGTCAGGGTCGGGCAGGCGGTGGGCTCGACGGCGCGCACCTCGGGCGACATCCGCCCGGCCCACTTCTCGCGCAGGAACGGGAACATCAGCCCGCCGAAGTTGGAGCCGCCGCCGGTGCAGCCCACCAGCAGGTCGGGGGTCTCCCCCACCTTGGCCAGCTGGAGCAGCGCCTCCTCCCCGATGATCGTCTGGTGCAGCAGCACGTGGTTGAGCACGCTGCCGAGGGCGTAGTTGACCGTCGGGTCCTGCGCGGCGACCTCGACCGCCTCGCTGATCGCGATGCCGAGGGAGCCGGTGGAGTCGGGGTGCTCGGCGAGGATCGCCCGGCCGGCCTCGGTCAGCTCCGAGGGGCTGGGGTGCACGGTGCCGCCGAAGGTCTCGATCATCATCCGGCGGTAGGGCTTCTGGTCGTACGACGCCCGCACCTGCCAGATCTCGCACTCCATGTCGTACTGCGCGCACGCGAACGCCAGCGACGTGCCCCACTGGCCCGCACCGGTCTCGGTGGTGAGCTTCGAGATGCCCGCCTGCTTGTTGTAGAACGCCTGCGGCACGGCGGTGTTGGGCTTGTGGGAGCCGGCGGGCGAGACGCCCTCGTACTTGTAGTAGATCCGCGCCGGGGTGCCGAGCGCCTTCTCGAGGCGGTGCGCCCGGAACAGCGGGCTGGGCCGCCACAGCCGGTAGACGTCGAGCACCTCCTCGGGGATGTCGAGGTACTGCTCGGTGGAGACCTCCTGCTCGATCAGCGCCATCGGGAACAGCGGCGTGAGGTCGTCGGGGCCGATCGGCTGGCCGGTGCCGGGGTGCAGCGGCGGCGGCGGGGGCGTGGGCAGGTCGTGGAGCACGTTGTACCAGCGGGTGGGCATCTCGCCCTCGTCCAGCAGGATCTTGTGCTGCTTCACGTCCGTCATCGCGTGGCCTCTCGGGGTCGCCGGGCCGCTCGCCCGGGGTGGTGCGCGTGAATCTAGCGGGAGGCACCCACGGCGGCAGCCGGGTCAGGCGTCGTGGCGGCGCAGCCCGAAGGTCAGGCCGTCGATGAGCGCGTGCCAGGACGCCTCGATGACGTTGGGCCCCACCCCGACGGTGACCCACGAACCCTGGCCGTCGGTGGTCTCGATGAGCACCCGGGTGATCGCGTCGGTGCCGTGGCCCTGGTCGAGGATCCGGACCTTGTAGTCGATCAGCTCGAACTTCACGATCTCGGGGTAGAGCTGGCTGATCGCCTGCCGCAGCGCCGAGTCCAGCGCGTTGACCGGGCCGTTGCCCTCGCCGGTCACCACGATCCGGGCGCCCCCGGCCCGCAGCTTGACCGTCGCCTCGGACAGCGCGTCGGCGGCGACCCGGGTCTCGGTGATGACGCGCCACGACTCCACCTCGACGTACGACGGCCGCGTCCCCTCGACCTCCTCGAGGAGCAGCAGCTCGAACGACGCGTCGGCCGCCTCGAAGGTCCAGCCGCGCGACTCCAGCTCCTTGACCCGCCCGGTGACCCGCTGCACCAGCTCGGGGCCGAGCTCGAAGCCGAGCTCGCGCCCCTTCAGCTCGATCGAGGCCCGTCCGGCCATGTCGGAGACCAGGAGCCTCATGTCGTTGCCGACGCCCGCGGGGTCCATGTGCTGGTAGAGGTCGGGGTCGACCTTGATGGCGCTGGCGTGCAGGCCGGCCTTGTGCGCGAAGGCCGAGGTGCCGACGTAGGGCTGGCGCGAGGCGGGCGGCACGTTGGTGACCTCGGCGACGGCGTGCGCGACCCGGGTGGCCTCGGCGAGCAGGCCGGGGGGCAGCACCTGCCGGTCGAGCTTGAGCTCGAGGTTGGCCACGACCGTGACGAGGTCGGCGTTGCCGGTGCGCTCGCCGTAGCCGTTGAGCGTGCCCTGCACGTGGGTGGCGCCGGCGTCGACGGCGGCCAGGGTGTTGGCGACGGCGCAGCCGGTGTCGTTGTGGCAGTGGATGCCGACGCGGACGCCGGTGGTCTCCACGACGTCGTGCACCACGTCGCCGACCCAGCCCGGCAGCATGCCGCCGTTGGTGTCGCACAGCGCGGCGACCTCGGCGCCGGCCTCGAAGGCGGTGCGCAGCACCTCGAGGGCGTAGTCGCGGTTGTCGCGGTAGCCGTCGAAGAAGTGCTCGGCGTCCAGGAAGACGCGCTGTCCCTCCGCCCGCAGGTGGGACACGGTGTCGCGCACCATCGCGAGGTTCTCGGCCAGCGTGGTGCGCAGGGCCAGCTCGACGTGGCGGTCGTGCGACTTGGCCACGAGCGTCACCACGCCGGCGCCGGAGTCGCGCAGCGCGGCCACGAGCGGGTCGTCGGCGGCGGCCAGGCCCGCGCGCCGGGTCGCACCGAAGGCCGCCAGCCGGGCGTGCTCGAGGTGGAGCTCCGCGCGGGCCCGCCGGAAGAACTCCGTGTCACGGGGGTTGGCCCCCGGCCACCCGCCCTCGATGAACCCGACCCCGAGCCCGTCGATGTGCCGCGCGACCGCGAGCTTGTCGGCGACCGAGAGGGTCAGGCCCTCCTGCTGGGCACCGTCGCGCAGCGTCGTGTCGTAGACGTGGAACAGGTCACCGGTGGGGGTCATGGACCAGGTCCTTCGGGGTGCGGGAGTGTGCGGGGGACGTGCCGGGGCAAAGAAAAAGACCCCCCGTGAGGACGAGAGGTCGGCGCGACGGCCAGGTGAGCGGGGCCGTCGCGCTAGGCGATGATGCGGGTGCGGTGCTGCATGGCGGCGAGTCTGCCACGGATGTCCGGCGCTCGGAACGCCCGACCGGCATCCGGTCCGGCGTACGACGCGTCAGGGCGCGGCGGGCGCGACCGGGGCCACCGCGACGGCACCCGCGGAGACGATCCCGCCCGTGAGCGTGCGGGCCAGCCCGTAGCGGTTGACCAGCCCGACGGTCACGCAGTCGCTGTCGAGCCCGGACGGCTCGACCCAGGCGCCTGCGGACACCGGCGCGAACTCGCGCACGACGTCGACCGGCTGCTGGGCGCAGTCGCCGGTCCACAGCCGGAGCTCGACGAGCGACCCGGCCGGCACCGACGTCGGCGGCCGCCAGGTGACCGCGAGGCCGCCGGCCCGGACCGAGATGTCGACCCCGCCGAGGCTCCCGGGCAGCGGGTCGATGAGGCACCAGCCCCGCGGGGCAACCCGCGGGGAGCCGCCGTAGAGCCGCACCAGGCGGGAGGCCAGCGGTGCGTCGATGGTCCGGCAGCCGTAGGCGCCGGGGTGCTCCGCGGCGACCACGCCGCACCCGGCGACGTCGAGCACGGGGGCCATCAGCGAGCAGGCCGTGGTGGTGTGGTCCAGGCCGAGCACGTGGCCGAGCTCGTGGGCGAGGACGTTCATCACCTCGACGCGGGTGTGGGCGCTGGTGGCATCGGCCACGCGGTACGCCGAGCTGAGCTCGACGAACGCGCCGCGGGTGCGTCCCACCGTGGCCAGGCCGGCCGCCCCGCCGGTGTCGCCGTAGGACACGGTCACCTGGGCGACCCGGCGGCTGGTCGTGCGGACGAGCGTGATCCGCGAGCCGGAGGCGTTCCACGTGGCGATGGCGGTGCGCAGGCTCCAGTCCCACCGGGCCGGCAGGGTCTCGCGGACGTAGAGCCGCGACCCGCGCCACGCGATGGCCGCCCGGGCGGTGCCGGAGGTGCGCGCGTGGACCGCGTCGTCACCGAGGTGCAGGGCGTCCGCGCCGTCGGCGTCGTCGCGGCCCGGGGTGGCGGCCGGGGTGACGGCCGGGGCGACGGCCGGGGTCACCGCGGGGCTCGTCGCGGCGGACGCCGGGGCGAGCGGGGCCAGCAGGCCCGCCAGCACCGCGAGCACGACGGCGCTCAGCAGGGCGGCCGGCGCTACCGACGTACGACGGGGACTCATGTCCGTATCGTGGCGTGCTGGCCGGGATAGGTGAACTGCCCGGATTCTGCGCACTAGACCGGTTCTGCGGACTCAGCCGAACCGGTGGCGGAACGCCCCGGGAACCGCTGCGCGACCCGTGTCGGGGCGCGCGGGCCCGTCCGGGTCCGTTCGGGTCGGTCCGTGCCGAGGACGGCTAGCGCCAGGGAGCACCGACGCCGGGGGCCCAGTTGGGGCCGCCGGAGAACAGCAGGCCGAGCACGACCGCAGCGCCGAGCAGCGCCATCACGCCGACGAACCAGCCGACGAACTCCGTCCGCGCGGTGCGGGTGACCGTCGCCCGGGTGGTCTCGCGCAGCCGCTGCGACCCCGGACCCCACCACAACGTCGGCACGAAGCCGACGCCGGCGAGGACCAGGCAGGTGCTGAGCGGCTGCTGGAGCAGGTAGCCGACCGAGAACGCGGCCAGGGCCACGACGGCGGCGACCACCACTCCGGACACGGCGCCGACCAGGGCCACGGCGGCGTACCCCGGGGAGGCGACGACCGAGGCGGGCACGTCCCACCAGCGCTCGCGGCCGCGCAGCCGGCGGCGGCGCTCGTGGCGCTGGCGGGTGACCGACGCGGTGCGCAGCACCAGCACGACCAGTCCGACCAGGGCGGTGCCGAGGTAGGGCGCGTAGGCCACGACCGACCCGGCGAGCGCCCCGAGCCCGACGAGCTGGAGCAGCCGCTGCGGCCGGCTCGCCTCGCGCGGCGTCGGCGCCAGCCACGGCGGCGGACCGGCGGGCAGCGGGGTGGCGCGGGTCGGGTCGGTCTGCGGGACCGAGGTCGTGGGCGCGGAGGTCGTGGGCGGGGAGGTCGTGGGCGGGGAGGTCGGGGTGGGGCGGGCCGGGGCGAGCACCTGGGTGGCCGCCTCGGGCCGCGCGGCCGGCGGCTCCTGGTAGGGGGTCGCCTCGCGGTAGGCGGGGATCTCGGTGGTCGCCGGGTCGGCGTACGACGCGGCGACGGGAGCAGCGGCGTGACCGGCGGCGGGCGCGCCGGTGGGGGTGGCCTCGGGAGCCGGGTCGGGCGCGGCAGCGGCCGCGGTACCGGCCGCCGCGAACGGCATCGTCCACTGCTCCGGCGCCGGGGCCGGGCGGCTCCCGGTCCGGGCGGCGCGCGGCTCCTGGCCGGCCTGCAGCTGACCGACCCGGTCGCGGATCTCGCGCAGCGTCGGGCGCTCGTGGGGCTCCGTCGCCAGGCACGCCGTCAGCAGCCCCGCCACCGGCTCGGGCACCCCGGTCAGGTCGTGCTCGCCGCGGCGGACCCGGTCCATCACGCCCATCCACGGTCCCCCGCCGTACGGCGATCGGCCGGTCGCGGCGAAGACCAGGGTCGCCGCGAGGGCGTGGACGTCGGACGCGGCGGACGCGTCCTCGCCGTAGAGCACCTCGGGGGCGAGGTAGCCGGGCGTGCCCAGCAGCCACCCGGTGCGGGTCAGCCGCGGGTCGTCGGAGACCCGTGCCAGCCCGAAGTCGATGAGGACCGGCGAGCGTCCCTCCATCAGCACGTTGGTCGGCTTGACGTCGCGGTGCAGCACCCCGACGTCGTGGACCGCCTGCAGCGCCTCGGCCAGGCACGCGGTGGCGTGGAGCAGGTCGCGGCCCTGGACCGGACCCTCCTCGTCGACGTGGTGGTAGAGCGAGAGGCCGGGGACGTAGCGCGTCACGACGTAGGGCATCGGGCCGTCGGGGTCGGCGTCGATGATCTCGGCGATGCGCGGGCTGCGGATCCGGCGCAGCGAGCTGACCTCGAGCGCGAGCCGCTCGCGGGCCTCGCGGTCGCCGATGACGTGGGGACGCAGCACCTTCAGCGCCACCCGGCTGCCGTCGGGGGCCATCGCGAGGTGGACCACGCCCATGCCGCCCTCGCCGAGCTGGGCGAGCAGCCGGTAGGGACCGACGTGCTCCTCCGGTTCGTCCCGGCGTGCGCTGCTGGTCACCGGCACACGGTAGCCCGCGGCCCGGCGCCGGCCCCGTCGTCGGCGCCGGTGTCGTGACCTGCGCGACACCCGCGGCGACGCTCGACGTAGGCTCGGTCCTCATGACCACCGACGAGGGCACGACCGAGACTCCCGCCGAGGCCTCGGTCGGGAACCCGACCGGCACCGCCCGGCACCGCACCGCCCGCGTCAGCATCGACGTGTTGGCCGAGCCCGAGCGGATCTGGACCGCGCTGGTGCGCCCGATGAGCCTGGCCACCTGGCTGGGTCGCGTCGTGGAGGGCAACCCCGGCCCCGGCCCCGGCTTCGCGCTGGAGCACTCGCGCGGCCAGCGCTCGCGCCACACCGTGCGCCGCTGGGAGCGGCCCCGCCGCTTGGCGCTGACCTGGGACTTCCCCGACGAGCCGCGCAGCACCGTCGGCTTCGACCTCGAGGTGCTCCCCGAGGGCACCCGCGTCACGGTGGTTCACGAGGACCTCGACGACCCGGCGTCGTACGCCGCGGGTTGGCACCGCCACCTGCAGTACCTCGCCGCCCACGTCGACGGCGACGCGCTGCCGTGGGACGAGTTCTGGGACGGCTACGACGAGCTGCGGGCGGCGTACGCCGCGACGGCGTAGCGCCCCCTGCCCCCGGACACCTCCGGGGCCGACCCCGCGGTCACCCGCGGGTGGTTCAGACGACCCGGTGCATCCAGGCGAAGGTGTCCTCGGCGCGGCCGTACTGGATGTCGACCAGGTCCTGGCGGATCTCCAGGGTGAGCGGACCGGCCTCCTCGGTGGCCTGGCCGCTGACCTCGCCACCGTCCCAGCGCAGTGTGCCCACGGGCGTGACCACGGCGGCCGTCCCGCAGGCGAAGACCTCGGTGATCTCGCCCGACGCGACACCCTCGCGCCACTCGTCGATGGCGAACTTGCGCTCCTCGACCCGGTGGCCCTTCTTCTGGGCCAGCTCGATGATGGCCGAGCGCGTGATGCCCTCGAGGATCGTGCCGGTCTCGGGGGTGACGACGTGACCGTCGGCGTGGACGAAGTACAGGTTCATGCCGCCGAGCTCCTCGACGTACTTCCCCTCCGCGGCGTCGAGGAAGACGACCTGGTCGCAGTCGTGCGCGCTGGCCTCCTGCTGCGCCACCAGCGAGCTGGCGTAGTTGCCGCCGGTCTTGGCCGCACCCATCCCGCCGCGGCCGGCACGGGTGTAGTCCTCGGTCAGCCACAGCGACAGCGGCTTCACGCCGCCCTTGAAGTAGGCCCCGGCCGGCGAGGCGATGACCATGAACGTCACGTGCTGCGAGGGCCGCACGCCGAGGAACGCCTCGGAGGCGAACATGAACGGCCGCAGGTAGAGGCTCTTCTCGCCGGTGCCCTCCGGCACCCAGCGTCGGTCGGCCTCGACCAGCGCGTCGACGCAGCGCACGAAGTCCTCGGGATCGAGCACCGGCAGCGCCAGCCGGTGGCTCGAGCGCGCCATCCGCGCGGCGTTCTCGCCGGGACGGAAGGTCCAGACCGACCCGTCGTCGTGACGGTAGGCCTTCATGCCCTCGAAGATCTCCTGGGCGTAGTGCAGCACCGCGGTCGCCGGGTCCAGGCTGAGCGGGCCGTACGCCGTCACCCGCGCGTCGTGCCAGCCCTGCTCCGGGGTCCACTCCACCGTCAGCATGTGGTCGGTGAAGTGGGTGCCGAACCCCGGGTTGGCCAGGATCTCGGCCAGCTCGGCGTCGCTGCGCGGGGAGGTCGACGTCGTGACGGAGATGTCGAGGGTCATGGGGGCACGGTATCTCTCGGGTCGGGGCTGTCCGGGTGGGGTCGTCGGGCCGCCCTGCCGGCCTCAGCCGGCGACGCGGGCGGCGACCGAGTCGCCGACCTCGGCGGTGACGACCGGGGCGCCCGGGGTGCGGGCGGCGAGCTCCTCGACGACGGCGCGTTCGACCGCGGCGGCCGCGTCGTCGAGGCCGAGGTGCTCGAGCAGCAGCGCTCCGGAGAGGATCGCGGCGACCGGGTCGGCCGTGCCCTGGCCCGCGATGTCGGGCGCCGAGCCGTGGACCGGCTCGAACATCGACGGGGTGGTGCGGTCGGGGTTGACGTTGCCGCTCGCGGCCAGGCCGATGCCGCCGGTGATCGCGGCGGCGAGGTCGGTGACGATGTCACCGAAGAGGTTGTCGGTGACGAGGACGTCGAAGCGCGAGGGGTTCGTGACGAGGTGGATCATCGTCGCGTCCACGTGCATGTAGTCGACCGTGACGTCGGGGAACTCCGGCGCGACCTCCTGCACGAGCCGCCACCACACCGCGCCGGCGTGGACGAGCACGTTGGTCTTGTGGACCAGGGTGAGCTTGCGGCGACGCTTCTGGGCGCGGGCGAAGGCGTCGCGGACGACGCGCTCGACACCGAAGGCGGTGTTGACCGAGACCTCGGTGGCGACCTCGGCCGGGGTGCCGACGCGCAGGGCGCCGCCGTTGCCGGTGTAGGGACCTTCGGTGCCCTCGCGGACGACCACGAAGTCGACCTCGCCCGGATCGGCCAGGGGTGAGGCCGCACCGGGGAAGATGCGCGAGGGGCGCAGGTTGACGTAGTGGTCGAGCTCGAAGCGCAGCCGCAGCAGCAGGCCGCGCTCGAGGAGGCCGGGCGGGAGGTTCGGGTCTCCCGGCTTCCCCCCGACGGCGCCGAGGAGGATCGCGTCGTGGGCGCGTACCTCCTCGAGCACCGTGTCGGGCAGCACCTCGCCGGTGGCGAGGTAGCGCTCGGCGCCGAGGTCGTAGCGGGTGGGCTCGAACTTCACGCCGGTGGGCGTGGCCTCGAGCACCTTCAGGGCCTCGGCGGTCACCTCGGGCCCGATCCCGTCGCCGGGGATGACGGCGAGCTGGACGGAGCGGGAGGCGTCGGGGGTCACGGGGGCATCGGGCATGCGGGCGATGCTAGTTGTCGTCGGGCCGCTGCCCGCCGCCGTCCCGCAGGTCGAGCGCGGTCTGGAGGGCCCGGTAGGTGGGGCTCTCGGGGTTGTTCTTGGCGGGTCCCCACTCGGGGTAGAGGTCGTACATCGTCGTGTCTCCTGGTTCGCGGATCGGATGTGGATCGACGCGAGGGAGGTGGACGGTCTCGACAACCACGGATCACGCGGAGGAGGCCCGTCCGGCGAGAGGTGAGGGGTGGACGTCTCTGTCTCGCTCGCGGAGAGGGTGACAGGCCGTCAGTGGCGTGTGCGTACGCCGGACTCCGCGGCGAGGTGGCCCGTCAGTCAGGCCCCGCCACGGCAGCGAATAAGTACGCACTGGTTCCGCATGGTCGGACCAGCCTGACCCCGCTCGTCCGCGGTGACCACCCCTCGGATGATCCGTCCCACTGAGTGAGACGGATTCTCGCCACCGGGGCCGGTGGCCACGATTTGCGAGACTGGTCACATGAGTGCCCCACCCGACCTGCCGCCGATCGTGTCCCGGGCCTTCGACGTCTCCCGGCGGGCCGGCTACGTGTCCTTCTGCCGCAACGAGACCGGCCGCCTGCTCGCGGCGCTCGCCGCCACCCGCAGCGGGATCATGGCCGAGTTCGGCACCGGCTGCGGGGTCGGCACGGCCTGGCTGCGGTCGGGCGTGCGCCCCGGCGCCCACATCCTCTCCGCCGAGCTCGACCCCACGCTCGCCACCGCGGCGCAGGACATCTTCACCGACGACCCGCAGGTCGAGGTCCTGGCCGCCGACTGGTCGACGCTGCGCAACAAGGGCCCCTACTCGCTGCTCTTCCTCGACCCCTCGGTCCCCGAGGACGCGAGCGCCGAGGCCGTGGCCGACCTCGTCGAGCCGGGCGGCATCGTGGTGCTCGACGACTTCACCCCGTGCGAGTTCTGGCCGCCGATCACCGGTGGGCGCGTCGACGTGCTGCGCGAGACCTGGCTCACCGACGAGCGGTTCACCGCCGTCGAGGTGATGGTCGCCCCCGACGCGGCGGTGCTGCTCGCGACCCGTCGCTGACGGCCCTCAGCGAGCCGGGGTGTCGGGGAGCTCGACGACGCACCAGGGCAGCATCAGCTGCACCAGCGGGCCGACGGCGAGGGCGTAGAGCAGGGTGCCGAGACCGACGACGCCGCCGAGCAGCCAGCCCAGCGCGACGACCGTGGCCTCGATGCCGGTGCGGACGACCCCCACCGGCAGGCCCGTACGACGGTGCAGCCCGGTCATCAACCCGTCCCGGGGACCGGGGCCGAGCTGCGAGCCGATGTAGAGCGCGGTCGCCAGGCCGTTGAGCACCACACCACCGACCAGCAGCACGACCCGGAGCCACGGCTCGTCGGGCGCGGCCAGCACGGCCAGCGCCCGGTCGGCGACCAGGCCGACGACGAAGGAGTTGGCGACCGTGCCCAGGCCGGGCTTCTCGCGCAGCGGGATCCACAGCAGCAGCACGAGCAGGCTCATCACGATCACGGCCGTGCCGATCGACATCGGCAGGTAGCGCGCCAAGCCCTGGTGCAGCACGTCCCACGGGGAGTTGCCGAGGGTCGCACGGATGACCATCGCCAGGGTGACGCCGTACAGCGTGAGGCCGACGGCCAGCTGGCCCAGCCGGCGCGGGAGCCGTCCGGCGCGCAGCTGGGCGACCGGGCCGAGGGCGGCGAGGCGGCGGTCGCGCCGCGCGGTCGGCGCGGTCCCGTCCAGGGTGGGGCAGGTCGTCATGGCTCCATCCTGAATCAGAAGTGGCCTGGTTGGACATGGCCAATCGTGATTCACTGGCCTGCATGTCCCGTCACCTCGCCGCCTCCCGGGTGGCCACCCTGCTCGGCGACTTCGACCGCTCCCCCGCCTACCGCGGCCTGGCCGAGGGCCTGCGGGTGCTCATCACCGACGGCCGCGTGCCCGTCGGCGTGCGCCTGCCCAGCGAGCGCGACCTCACCGAGGCGCTCGAGGTCAGCCGCACCACCGTGGCCCGGGCGTACGCCGAGCTGCGCGACCACGGCTTCCTGGTCTCCCGACAGGGGTCCGGCAGCGTCGCCCACCTGCCGGCCGGGCGCCGTGGCCAGGACGACCACCTGCTGCGCCTGACCGAGCACCCCGACGGCAAGGCCGACCTGACCTGCGCGGCCCCGCTGCCGGGACCCGGCCTGCTCGCGGCCTACGAGCGGGCGGTGGCCGAGCTGCCCCGCCACCTCGCCGGGCCGGGCTACTTCCCCACCGGGCTGCCGGTGCTGCGCGAGGCCGTCGCCGACGCCTACGCCGCCCGCGGGCTGCCCACCGGTCCCGACCAGGTGATGGTCGTGCCGGGCGCCCAGGCGGGGGTGGCCATCGCCGCCCGGGCGCTGCTGGGGGCCGGCGACCGGGCCGTGACCGAGAGCCCGACCTACCCCAACGCCATCGCCACGCTCGCCGGGAGCGGCGCCCGCGTCGTGGGGGTCGAGGTGCCGCGCGACGAGACCGACACCGAGGCGATGACCACGACGCTGCGCCAGGTGGTGCCGCGCGCGGCGTACCTCATCCCGGACTTCCACAACCCGACCGGCTCGCTGCTGCCCGACGAGGCGCGCGAGCGGGTCGCGCACGCGCTGGCCCGCACCCGGACGACGGCCGTGGTCGACGAGTCGATGGCGATGCTGCCGCTGGAGGGGCAGCGGATGCCGGCACCGTTCGCGTCGTACGCCGCGGACGCGGTGAGCGTCGGCAGCGTCAGCAAGCCGTTCTGGGGCGGGCTGCGGATCGGCTGGATCCGGGTGCCGGCGGCCCGCGCCGACGCGGTGTTCCGGGCGCGCCTCACCCTCGACCTGGGCACCTCGCCCCTGGAGCAGCTCGTGGCCGCCGACCTGCTGCGCGACGGCGAGGACCTGCTGGCGCACCGCCGCGAGCAGCTGCGGACCTCCCGCGACGCGGCGCTGCTCGCGCTCGCCACGCACCTGCCTGACTGGCGCCCGACCCGACCGACGGGCGGGCTCAACCTGTGGTGCGAGCTCCCCGAGGCGCTCTCGACGGCGCTGGTGCCGCGGGCCGAGCGCCACGGCGTGCTGCTCGCGTCGGGACCGAGCTTCGCGCCCGAGGGCGGGCTCGACCGGTTCGTGCGGATCCCGTTCACCCAGCCCGCGCACGTGCTCACGGCCGCGATCGAGCGGCTCGCCCCCGCCTGGCGCGAGACGCTGGCCGACCCCTACCCGCGGCCCCGCCGCGCCACCCCCGGACTGGTGGCCTGACGTTCACCCAGGGGTCGGCCACCCGTCCCCACGGGGGTCTTGGCTCGCGCCATGGACATCTCTCGGACCCCGCTCGCCGCGCCCACGCGCCGTACGCTCGTCAGGACGGGGCTGGTCACCGGCGCCGTCGTCACCGCCGGCGGCCTGCTCGGCCCCCGCCCTGCCGTGCTCGACTCGCGGGCCAGCGCCGCCTCGCCTCCGCTGGCGCGCAACCCCTTCACGCTCGGCGTCGCCAGCGGCGACCCCAGCCCCGGCGGCGTCGTGCTGTGGACCCGGCTGGCCGTGGACCCCCTGGACGACTCGGGCCTGGGTGGGATGCCCGAGCGCGACTACGAGGTCCGCTGGCAGCTCGCGCGCGACGAGCGGTTCCGGCGCGGTGTCCGCTCGGGCACGGTCCGGGCCACCGCCGGCGCGGCGCACTCGGTGCACGTCGAGCTGTCAGGGCTGCGGCCGGGCACGGAGTACTTCTACCGCTTCCGCGTCGGTCGGTGGGTCTCCCCCGTCGGTCGCACCCGGACCGCGCCGGCGTACGACTCCCTGGGCAGCGCGCTGGCGATGTCCTTCGTCAGCTGCAGCCAGTACGAGCACGGCTTCTTCACCGCCTACCGCCGCCTCGCCGAGGACCAGCCCGACCTGGTGCTCCACCTGGGCGACTACCAGTACGAGTACCGGGCCGGGGGCTACGTCGCCCCGGGCGGCAACGTCCGCGACCACCGTGGGCCCGAGACCACGACGCTGGCCGGCTACCGCCAGCGGCTGGCGCAGTACAAGTCCGACGCCGACCTCCAGGCCGCCCACGCCGTGGCGCCGTGGCTGGTGGCCCTCGACGACCACGAGGTCGACAACAACTGGGCCGACGACGTCGCCGAGAAGCCCGCGGAGAGCGCCGCGCTCCCGGCCCGACGCGCCGCGGCGTTCCAGGCGTACTACGAGAACATGCCGCTGCGCCGGGCCTCGGTCCCCCGTGGCCCGGACATCTCCATCTACCGCCGGCTGCGCTGGGGCAGGCTGGCCAGCTTCCACATGCTCGACACCCGGCAGTACCGCGACGACCAGGCCTGCGGCGACGGCTACAAGGACTGCGCGGACGCCGACGCCCCCGAGCGCTCCCTGCCCGGCCTCGAGCAGGAGCGGTGGCTGGCCGACGGATTCTCCCGGTCGCAGGCGCGCTGGGACGTGCTCGGCCAGCAGGTGTTCTTCGGCCGCCGCGACAGCACCGCGACCCCCGACGACACCGTCTCGATGGACTCCTGGGACGGCTACCGGCCCTCGCGGGACCGTGTGGTGCGGTCCTGGCAGGACGCCGGCGTGCGCAACCCGGTCGTGCTCACCGGCGACGTCCACGCCCACTGGGCCTCCGAGGTGCTCCAGGACTTCCGGGCGCCCGACTCCCCCGTCGTGGGCTCGGAGTTCGTCTGCTCCTCGGTCACCTCCGGCGGCGACGGGTACGACGAGCCGACCGGACAGCACCCGTGGGCGGCGTACAACCCGAACCTGCGGTTCTGGACCAACCTGCGCGGCTACGTGAACACCCGGATCACGCCGGAGTCGTTCCAGGTCGACTACCGCTGCGTGACGCGGGTCAAGATCCCCGACCAGCCGGTCTTCACCCGCGCCAGCTTCGTCGTCGACGACGGCGTGCGCGGCATGCGGCAGACCTTCGACAACCCGCTGCCCACGCAGGGCTCGACCCTGCGCGCCCTCCCGGCCCCGCGCACCGACGCCCAGAAGATCGCCGACACCCTTGAGGCCGAGACGCAGTAGGTGGTGGGTGGGCCGGTCCTACAGGTCGATCGTCCGGGCGGTCTCCGCCTGGATCGTCACGCGGATCTCCTCGAGCACCTCGGCCGGCACCGAGGAGTCGACCGAGAGCGCGACCAGGGCGTGGCCGCCGCGGCGGTCCCGGGAGACCTGCATGCCGGCGATGTTGACGCCGGCGCGGCCGAGGATGCCGCCGACGGTGCCGATCACGCCGGGGCGGTCGGCGTACCGCAGGAAGGCGAGGTGGTCGCTGGGCTCGAGGTCGACGTCGAACCCGGCGACCTCGACGACCCGCTCGCGCTGGGTGATGCCGACCAGGGTGCCCGACACCGACACCGAGGACCCGTCGGCGAGGGTGCCGCGCAGGGTGATCAGGTTGCGGTGGTCGGGGCTCTCGGACTCGGTCACCAGCCGCACCTCAACACCGCGCTCGGCGGCCAGGAGCGGGGCGTTGACGTAGGACACCGTCTCCCCCACGACGTCGGCGAAGACGCCCTTGAGCGCAGCCAGCTCGAGCACCTTGACGTCGTGGTCGACGATCTCGCCGCGCACCTCGACGTCGACCTGCTGGGCGACCTCGCCGGCCAGGGCCGTGAAGATGCGGCCGAGCTTCTCGGCCAGCGGGATCCCGGGTCGCACCACCTCCGCGATCGAGCCGCCCTGCACGTTGACGGCGTCGGGCACCAGCTCGCCGGCCAGGGCCAGCCGCACCGACCGCGCGGCCGCCAGGCCGGCCTTCTCCTGCGCCTCGTGGGTGGCGGCGCCGAGGTGCGGGGTGGCCACCACGTTGTCGAGGCCGAGCAGCGGCGAGCCGGTCGCGGGCTCCTCGGCGAAGACGTCGAGGCCGGCTGCGGCGATGCGACGGGTCTTGAGCGCGTCGTAGAGGGCTGCCTCGTCGACGATGCCGCCGCGCGCGGCGTTGACCAGGATCAGGCCGGGACGGGCGAGCGCGAGCTCCGCGGCCCCCACCATCCCGACGGTCTCCGCGGTGCGCGGCAGGTGGACGCTCAGGGCGTCGGACCCACGCAGCAGCTCCTGCAGCCCGACCATCCGCACCCCCATCTGCGCGGCCTTGCCGGCGCGCACGTAGGGGTCGTGCGCGATCACCTGCATCCCGAAGGCGGCCAGCCGCTGCGCGACGAGCACGCCGACGCGGCCCAGGCCGAGGATGCCGACGGTCTTGCCGTGCAGCTCGGTGCCGGTGAACCGGCCGCGCTCCCACTCGCCGCGCACCAGCGCGGCGTGGGCGGGCCCCACGTGGCGAGCGGCGGCCAGCAGCAGCGCCACGGTCAGCTCGGCCGCGCTGACGACGTTGGAGGTCGGCGCGTTGACCACCATGACGCCGGCCTGGGTGGCCGCGCGCACGTCGACGTTGTCCAGCCCGACCCCGGCGCGGGCCACCACGCGCAGCCGGGGCGCCAGCGCGAGCGCCTCGGCGTCGATCCGGGTCGCCGAGCGCACCAGCACCGCCTCGGCCTCGGGCAGCGCGGCGAGCAGCGCGGCGCGGTCGGCGCCGTCGAAGCGGCGCACGTCGGAGGAGTCGCCGAGCGCGGCCGCCGTGGCCGGGCTGAGCTCCTCGGCGACGAGGACGACGGGCCGGCGGGCCGGCGGGGGTGCAGGCGTGGTGGTCACGGCAGTCCTGACGTAGGGCCTGACGGGTGAGGGGCACGACGCTGTGCGCGTCGGCCAGCCTACGCGAGGACGGGGGCGAGCCGGTCGGGTCCGGGGCGGGTCAGATCGCGCAGCCGTCGGGCCCGCAGGCCTCGTCGGTGCCGCCGACCGTCTGCAGCCGGGGGTGGGTGTCGTCCCAGGCCTGGGTCAGCACCTGCGTGAACGTCTCCGCAGGCTGGGCGCCCGCGATGCCGTAGCGGCCGTCGACGACGAAGAACGGCACGCCCGTAGCGCCGTACGCCGCGGCCTGCCGGATGTCGGCCTCCATCGCGTCGGCGTACTCCCGGCTCCCGAGGACCTCCTCGACGCGCGCGGTGTCGAGGCCGACCGTCGCGGCGGCGGCGCGCAGCACGTCGTGGTCGGCGACGTTCTCGGCACGCACGAAGTACGCCGCCAGCAGCTCCTCCTTGAGCGCCACCTGCGTGGTCGGGCCGTCCTCCAGCGCGAGGTGGAGCAACCGGTGGGCGTCGACGGTGCCCACGTGCTGGGCCTCGCCCAGGCGGAACAGCAGCCCCTCCTCGGCGGCGACGGCCTCCATCTGGTCGACCATCTTCTGACCGGCGGCCGGGCCGCCGCCGTACTTGCGGCCCAACGACGCGGCGACCGTCTCGGTGGGCACCAGCGGGGCCGCCGGGTCGAGCTGGAAGGACCGGTAGACCAGCTCGACGTCGTCGGCGTGCTCGAAGGCCGCCAACGCGGTCTCGAGCCGGCGCTTGCCGACGTAGCACCAGGGACACACGACGTCAGACCAGATCTCGATTCTCACGTGCGTCCCAACCGCTCGGGGTGGTCGACTGTTCCCGTGAGCGGACACAACGACGTGGTGGTGGCGACCGAGCGGCTCGACGTGCGTCCCTGGCGGCACGAGGAGGCCGACCGGCTGCTCGACATCCTGAGCCGGGTCGAGGTGGTGCAGTGGCTCGACGACGGGCCGCCGAGGCCGATGGCCGACCTCGACGCCGCCCACGCCGCCATCGACCGCCAGCACGCGCGCTCGACCACGCCCCCGCTCGGGTTCTGGGCGATCGTGCCACGCGCCACCGGGGTCCCGGTCGGGTCGGTGCTCACCCTCGAGCTCCCCGACGCCGAGGCCGGCGAGGTCGAGATCGGCTGGCACCTGCACCCCGACAGCTGGGGCCAGGGGTGGGCGCGCGAGGCGGCCGCGGCGGTCCTGGGCCGCGCCCTGGACCACGGCCTCGAGGAGGTGTGGGCGCTCACCCACGTCACCAACCACCCGTCGCGGGCGGTGGCCGCCGCCATCGGGATGCGCGACCTCGGGGTGCACACCTGGTGGTACGAGGAGCCCTCCCAGGTCTTCCGCGCCGACCGCGTCACCCACCCCCGACCCTGACCCGACCCCGGGGGTGACCGGGGTCGGTCCCAGGGGTGGGTCCAGGGCGTCACCCGATGTGGCCGGGCCCGGTAGCGGCGAGGCTGCAGCCATGATCAGCATCGAGTCCCTGACCAAGAGGTACGCCGGCTTCACCGCCGTCGACGACGTCAGCTTCACCGCCCGTCCGGGCCGCGTGACCGGGTTCCTCGGTCCCAACGGCGCCGGCAAGTCGACCACCATGCGCGTCATGGTCGGCCTGACTCCCGCCACCTCCGGGACGGCGACGATCGACGGGCGGCGCTTCGCCGAGCTGCCCAACCCCGGCCGCGAGGTCGGGGTCCTGCTCGACGCCTCCGCCCAGCACGCCGGCCGGACCGGTCGGGAGATCCTGCGGATCGCCGCGGCCACCATGGGCCTCCCCCGGGCCCGCGTCGAGGAGATGCTCGACCGGGTCGGCCTCACCGACCGCGAGGCCGAGCGGCGGGTGCGCCACTACTCCCTCGGCATGCGGCAGCGGCTCGGCGTCGCCACCGCGCTGATCGGCGACCCCCGGGTGCTGGTGCTCGACGAGCCGGCCAACGGCCTGGACCCCGCGGGCATCCGCTGGATGCGCGACCTGCTCCGGGGGTACGCCGACGCCGGCGGCACCGTGCTCCTCTCCTCGCACCTGCTGCACGAGATCGAGGTCGTCGCCGACGACCTCGTCGTGATCGGCCACGGCCGGATCGTCGCCCAGGGCACCAAGGCCGAGCTGCTCGCCGGCGCCGGGAGCGTCGTACGGGCCCAGGACGCGACGGCGCTCGCCGCCGCCCTGGCCGGCGCCGGGATCGAGCACACCGTGGCGCCCGACGGCGCCGTCCTGGCCACGGCCGAGACCGCCCGCATCGGGACGGTCGCGCACG
Source organism: Nocardioides aurantiacus (assembly GCF_003752505.1). Classification (NCBI taxonomy): domain Bacteria; kingdom Bacillati; phylum Actinomycetota; class Actinomycetes; order Propionibacteriales; family Nocardioidaceae; genus Nocardioides; species Nocardioides aurantiacus. Next base: position 3,158,004 of record NZ_RKHO01000001.1, read on the forward strand.
CCGCCGGGGTGCCGCTGACCGAGCTCCGGTCCGCGGACAGCGCGGGTCTCGAGGAGATGTTCCTCGAGCTCACCGCCTCCAGCCAGCGCGAGGGAGTCGCAGCATGAGCACCGCCACCACCGCCAGCACCGCCGTCCCCCGGTCCGCCGAGGCGACGCCCACCGACCTGGCCGCACCGCGGCCCGACCTGCCGCCGATCCCGTTCACCCGGCTGCTCGGGGTCGAGGCGCGCAAGACCTTCGACACCCGCTCGGGGTTCTGGCTGCTCGCCGGCATCGGCATCGCGGCCACCCTGGCCACCGCCGCGGTCATCGTCTTCGCCCCCGACTCGGCCCAGGTCTACGGCAGCTTCGCCCAGGCCGTCGGGTTCCCGATGGCGCTGCTCCTGCCGGTCGTGGCCGTCCTCGCGGTCACCAGCGAGTGGTCCCAGCGCAGCGGCCTGACGACCTTCACCCTCGTCCCGCACCGCGGGCGCGTGCTGCTGGCCAAGGGCGTGGTCGCCGTGGCCGTCGGCGTGGTCTCGATGGTGCTCGCGATGGGCATCGGCGCGCTGGGCAACCTGCTCGGCGCGGCGATCAACGGCGTGGACCCGGTCTGGGACTCCTCGGTGCAGCAGCTCGCCATGATCGTGCTGGCCAACGTGCTCGGGCTGCTCGTCGGCTTCACCCTCGGAGTGCTGCTGCGCAGCTCGCCGGCGGCCATCACGGCCTACGTCGTCTACTGGTTCCTGCTGCCGACGATGTTCGGGCTGCTCGCGGCCTACCAGTCGTGGTTCGCCGACGTGCAGGGCTGGATCGACTTCCAGTACTCCTCGACGTTGCTCTACGAGGGCGACCTCGGTGCCACCGAGTGGGCCCACCTCGGCGTCTCGGGACTGCTCTGGCTGGTCCTGCCCCTCACCGTCGGGGTGCTGCTCGTGCGGCGGTCGGAGGTGAAGTAGCCCTGGGGCCAGGCTGCGTCCTGCGGGGAGCCGGCGCCTAGTCGGGTCGGTGACCCCGGGCCGAGCGGGCCGTCAGCAGCCCGCCGAGCGCCCCGCCCGCGTGGGCCTGCCAGGAGATCCCGGCGTCGGTCGGCAGCACGCCCCACAGCAGGCCGCCGTAGAACAGGAACAGCACCACCCCGGTCGCCACCTGGCCGGGGCTGCGGGAGTAGAAGCCGCGGACCATCAGGTAGGTCAGCCAGCCGAAGACGACCCCGCTCGCGCCCAGGGTCAGCGAGCCGGGCGGGGAGAACAGCCACACGGCGGCGCCGGAGACCAGGACCACGACCAGGCTGGTGCGCAGCCAGCGGCCCCAGCCGTCCATCAGCACGATCACGCCCAGCACGAAGAACGGCACCGTGTTGGAGACCAGGTGGGCGTAGCCGCCGTGCAGCCACGGCGCGTAGAACACGTTGTCGAGGCTGTCGAGCTGCCGCGGCTCGATGCCGTAGGGGTCCAGCGCGTTGTCGGTCGCCTGGTCGACCCCCTCGAGCACCCACAGCACCACGACGAGCACGCCCATCGCCACGCCGGCCGGCACCAGCCCCATCCGTCGGCTCCGGGCGGGCGTGTCCAGCTGGCTCATGGGGCCAGTGTCGCGGGTCGCCCAAGCGGCGTACGGCGGCTGCTCGGCCCGGCACTGCGCCGGAGACACGGACGCTCCGCCGGGACCGTGGTCCCGGCGGAGCGTCTGCTTCCCAGGCGGACCTGGGGATCCGTCGACGAGCGACGGGTCGATCAGCGCGTCGAGGTGCCCTCGACGTAGTCCGAGTCGTGGCTCTTGACCCAGGCCATGAGCTTGCGCAGCTCGCGGCCGGTCGACTCGATCGGGTGCGACTCGCCCTTCTTGCGGAACTCGGTGAACTCCGGGGAGCCGTTGTCCATGTCGGTGATGAACCGCTCGGCGAACGCGCCGTTCTTGATGTCCTCGAGGACCTCGACCATGTTGGCCTTGACGTCGGGGGTGATGACGCGGGGGCCGGAGACGTAGTCGCCGAACTCGGCGGTGTCGGAGACCGACCAGCGCTGCTTGGCGATGCCGCCCTCGTACATCAGGTCGACGATCAGCTTCAGCTCGTGGAGGCACTCGAAGTAGGCCACCTCGGGCTGGTAGCCGGCCTCGGTGAGGACCTCGAAGCCGTACTGCACCAGCTGCGAGGCGCCGCCGCACAGGACGGCCTGCTCGCCGAACAGGTCGGTCTCGGTCTCCTCGGTGAAGGTCGTCCTGATGCCGCCGGCACGCAGGCCGCCGATGCCCTTGGCGTAGGACAGCGCGAGGTCCCAGGCCGTGCCGGAGGCGTCGGCCTCGACGGCGACGAGGACGGGTACGCCGCGCCCGTCGACGTACTCGCGGCGCACCAGGTGACCGGGGCCCTTGGGGGCGACCATGAACACGTCCACGCCCTCGGGCGGGGTGATGTAGCCGAAGCGGATGTTGAAGCCGTGGCCGAAGACCAGGGTGTCGCCGGGGGCGAGCTGCGGCTCGATCTCCTCGGCGTACAGCGTGCGCTGGTGCTGGTCGGGGGCGAGGATCACCACGACGTCGGCCTCCTCGGCCGCCTCGGCGGGGGTCACGACGCGCAGGCCCTCGGCCTCGGCCTTGGCGCGGGACTTCGAGCCGGGCTGCAGGCCGACGCGGACGTCGACGCCCGAGTCGCGCAGCGACAGCGCGTGGGCGTGGCCCTGCGAGCCGTAGCCGATCACGGCCACGTTCTTGCCCTGGATCAGGGACAGGTCGGCGTCGTCGTCGTAGAACATCTCAGCCACGGGGGGCTTCTCCTTCGGTAGGGGTGGATCTGACTTCGCGAGGGTGGTGGACGGTCTCGGCCCGGCAGGAGCCGTGTTGAGCGTCCATAACCCCGATTTACATGTGGGGGGCGGGCTCAGCCGCGGACGGCGGTGGCCACGGGGACCGGCACGGGGACGGGGCGGACGGTGCGCTCGGAGATCGAGCGGCTGCCGCGGCCGATGGCGACCATGCCCGACTGGACGAGCTCGCGGATGCCGAAGGGCTCCAGCACCGCGAGGAAGTCCTTGAGCTTGTCGGAGTTGCCGGTCACCTCGATGGTCACCGCGTCGGGGGCGACGTCGACGACCTTGGCGCGGAACAGCTGCACCGCGTCGACGACCTGGCCGCGGGTCTCGGCGTCGGCGCGGACCTTGACGAGCAGCAGCTCGCGGGTGACGGCCTCGCGGTAGTCGAGCTCGACGATCTTGAGCACCTCGACCAGCTTGTTGAGCTGTTTGGTGACCTGCTCGAGCGGGAGCCCCTCGACGCTGACCACGATGGTCATCCGCGAGATCTCGGGATGCTCGGTCGGGCCCACGGCCAGCGAGTCGATGTTGAAGCCGCGGCGGCTGAACAGCGCCGCGACGCGGGTCAGCACGCCCGGCTTGTTCTCGACGAGGACGGAGAGGGTGTGGGTGGTCATCGGACGGGGTCCTCGCGAAGGTGGGGGCGGAAGGAGCGCAGCGGGAGGAGCCCGCAGCTTCGTGGGGTGCTCACAGGTCGTCCTCCTCGAAGTCGGGGGCCAGGTCGCGGGCGTACTTGATCTCGTCGTTGGACGTGCCCGCGGCGACCATCGGCCAGACCATGGCGTCGCGCTCGACCCGGAAGTCGATCACGACCGGCACGTCGTTGATCTCCATCGCCTTGCGGATCGTCGCGTCCACGTCGGCCGGGTCGTCGCAGGTGAGGCCGACGGCACCGTACGCCTCGGCCAGCTTGACGAAGTCGGGCACCCGCTTGGAGTGCAGGTCGGTGTTGGAGTAGCGACCCTCGTAGAACAGGGTCTGCCACTGCCGCACCATGCCGAGCGACTCGTTGTTGATCAGGGCGACCTTGATCGGGATGCCCTCGATGGTGCAGGTGGCCAGCTCCTGGTTGGTCATCTGGAAGCACCCGTCACCGTCGATGGCCCACACGACCGCCTCGGGTCGGGCGACCTTGGCGCCCATGGCGGCGGGGACGGCGTAGCCCATGGTGCCCAGGCCGCCGGAGTTGAGCCAGGTGCGGGGGTGCTCGTACTGCACGAAGTGCGTCGCCCACATCTGGTGCTGCCCGACGCCGGAGACGTAGACCGCCTCGGGACCGGCGATGGCCGAGAGCCGCTCGATGACGTACTGCGGGGCCAGGCCCTCCTCGGGGGTGTCGTAGCCGAGCGGGTAGCGCTCCTTGACGCCGGTCAGGAAGCTCACCCAGCCGGCGTAGTCGCCGGTGCGGCCCTGCTGCTGCTCGGCGCGCAGCGCGGTGACCAGCTCGCTGATCGTCTCGCGGGCGTCGCCCACGATCGGGACGTCGGCGATGCGGTTCTTGCCGATCTCCGCCGGGTCGATGTCGGCGTGGACCACCCTGGCGTTCGGGGCGAACGAGTCGAGGTTGCCGGTGACGCGGTCGTCGAAGCGGGCGCCGAGGCTGATCAGGAGGTCGCTCTTCTGCAGCGCCGCGACGGCCGCGACGGTGCCGTGCATGCCCGGCATGCCGAGGTTCTGCGGGTGGCTGTCGGGGAACGCGCCGCGCGCCATCAGCGTGGTCACGACCGGCATGCCGGTCAGCTCGGCGAGCTCGAGCAGCTCGGCCGAGGCGTCCGCGCGGATCACGCCGCCCCCGACGTAGAGGACCGGCTTGCGGGCCTCCAGGACGTGGCGGGTGGCCTCGCGGATCTGCTTGGCGTGCGGCTTGGTGACGGGCCGGTAGCCGGGCAGGCTCAGCTCGGTCGGCCACACGAAGGTGGTCGTCGCCTGGAGCGCCGACTTGGCGACGTCGACGAGCACCGGGCCCGGACGACCGGTCGAGGCGATGTAGAACGCCTCGGCCACGACGCGCGGGATGTCGGCCGGGTCGGTGACGAGGAAGTTGTGCTTGGTGATGGGCATCGTGATGCCCCGGATGTCGGCCTCCTGGAAGGCGTCGGTGCCGATCATGCTGGCGCCGACCTGACCGGTGATGGCCACGATCGGGACCGAGTCCATGTGGGCGTCGGCCAGCGCGGTCACCAGGTTGGTGGCACCGGGGCCCGAGGTCGCCATGCACACGCCGACGCGGCCGGTCGCCGCGGCGTACCCCTGGGCGGCGTGGCCGGCGCCCTGCTCGTGGCGCACCAGGATGTGGCGGATGGAGGAGTCGAAGAGCGGGTCGTACGCCGGGAGGATGGCGCCGCCGGGGATGCCGAAGATGTCGGTCACGCCCGCGTGCTCCAGCGACTTGATCAGGCTCTGGGCGCCGGTCACGGTGGGCGCCTCGGGGACCGCGGGGCCCTGCGCCACGCCCTGGGCCAGCCGCTGACCGGGGTTGGGACGTGTCGTCTGACCCGCGTGCTGCTCGCTCATCTGCTCATCTCTTCGTCGGTCGTCAGGTGGTTCGGTGGCAACAAAAAACCCCTCGAGCCGGTCGGCTGACGAGGGGTCGACGCGTGGCCGCGAGTCCGGCTGGGGACTCAGCTCACGCGTCGCGTGCGTACGAGGAGGTCGGAACGCATGGCTCCAGCATGCCCCCACCCCCGTCAGGGCTCAACCCAGTGTGACCGGCGTCCCAAGGAGTGGGACGCCGGTCCCGGATGTCGGACACCCCGGCCACGGCGCACGCCGGTCAGTCCCGCGCCTGCCAGGTGGTGATGCACGACCGGTTGCCCTCGGGGTCCTCGACCACCCAGAAGGCCGGTGCCCGCTCGTCGTCGACCAACCGACCGCCGGCGCCGAGCACGGCCCGCAGCCGGTCCTCGGCCTGGTCGTGGGGCACCCGGACGTCGAGGTGCCAGCACTGCCGGCCGGCCTCGGAGGAGTCGCTGTGCTGGAACCACACCGACGGCCCGCGCGAGCCCGGGTCGACCACGTCGTCGGGCGAGGACCGGTCGTAGCCGAGCAGCGCGGCGTAGAACGGCGCCACCCGGTCCTGGTCGGCGGTGTCGAGCGCGAGCTCGAGGGTGTCGGGGACCTGGCCGGGCTCGACACCGAGCTCGGTCGCCGCCGCGGCGATCGCCGCCGCCAGCCGCAGGTCCCGGCGCGTCACCGCACCGACGTCGTGGCTGCTCAGCCCCACGGTCACGTGGGGGTAGCGCAGGTCGACGTCGGGGTGGTGGTCGGCCTCGTCGGCGAGCTCGGCGACGCGCTTCACCAGCCGCGCGCCGGTGGTGAAGTCGCCGGTGGCGTAGCGCACGACCACCTGGCCGAGCAGCAGCCGCCACCCGTCGGGGAGGCCGTCGCTGACCTCCTGGGAACGCAACGGCTGCCGGTCCTGCTCGCTGATCGCCATGCGAGCGACCCTAGACCCGGCTGCGGACAGCCCGGGTCCTAGAGCTCCAGCTCGTCGGCGAGCGCGCGCAGCAGCTTGGCCGTCGGCTTGGCGGTGCGGGCGTCGGGGTGGCGACCGTGGCGGTAGCCCTGCTCGACACCCTCGAGCAGCCCGATCAGGTCCTCCACGATGGTGACCATCTCGTCGGGCTTGCGGCGCTGGGCGGCGCGGCGGTTCTGGCTCACCGAGGCCGGCGCCTCGAGGACGCGCACCTGGTGGGCCTGGTCGCCCTTGCGGCCCGAGAGCACGCCGAACTCGACGCGGGTGCCGGCCTTGAGGGTCTCGACCCCCGAGGGCAGGTTGGACGAGCGGACGTAGACGTCCTCGCCGTCCTCGCGCGAGAGGAAGCCGAAGCCCTTCTCGGCGTCGTACCACTTGACCTTTCCGGTGGGCACCGCAGCGGCCTCTCTGTGCGTCGGGGGTGGGTCGCGGTCCTGGAGGCCGCGACGGCCCAGCGTAGTGGGTGGTCGGCCGGGGCGGCCACGCAGTTCAGCGCCAGCGCTCGGGGTCCGGGAGCAGCGCGTTCATCGAGCCGGACCGGAAGCCCAGCGGGTCGACCTCGACCGCGTCGAAGCCCGCGGCCCGCACCACGTCGAGGTGGTGGGCGGCCTCGTCGACCAGGTCGCGATCGACCTCGACCCGGGCGGTCTCCCCCAGGTCGCGCACGCGCACGTCGCGCACCGCGTGCCCGGCCGTCTCGAGCGAGGCCCGCAGGTCGGCCTCCGCGCGCTCGACCCGAGCCAGCCGCGACGGGGTGATCTCGATGCCGTAGGCCACCCGCGAGGACAGGCAGGCCGCGGCCGGCTTGTCCCAGGTCGGCAGGCCCCACGCCCGCGAGGCGGAGCGCACCTGCTCCTTGGTGATGCCGGCGTCCAGCAGCGGCGTCACCGCGCCGCGGTCGGCCGCGGCGGCGATGCCCGGGCGGAACCCGGCGCGGGCGTCGTCGGCGTTGGTGCCGGTGGCCACGACGGCGTACCCCTCGGCGGCGGCCAGCGGGCCGAGCACCTCGAGCAGCTCGGACTTGCAGAAGGCGCAGCGGTCGCCGGCGTTGGCGCGGTAGCCCTCGCGGTCCATCTCGTGGGTCTGCGGCGTCAGCACCCGCACCCCCAGCGACTCGGCGAAGGTGCGGGCCGGGTCGCGCTCGGAGAGCGGCAGCGAGCTGCTGTACGCCGTCGCGGCGCCGACGCGGTCGGGCCCGAGCGCGCGCACGGCGGCCGCCAGCAGGAACGCGCTGTCGGCTCCCCCGCTGAACGCCACCAGCACCCGCTCGTGGGCGCGCAGCGACGCCGCCAGGCGCTCGAGCCGGGCCTGCAGCACGAAGTCGTCGAGCCAGGCGGGGAACCCCGACAGGTCGTCGAGCACCACGTCGGTGCCGGCGGAGCGCAGCTGCTCGGCCGTGCAGCCGCCGGTGAGCACGGAGACGCTGGGCACGCCGGCCGCCTGCGCGCCCTCGACGTCGTGGACGTGGTCGCCGACGTAGAGGTGGGCGCCGTGGCGGCGCAGCACCTCGCCCTTGGCCCCGCCCCACACCTCGCCCTCGACCACGTCGACGTCGAGGCCGAGGTGCTCGACGTGCAGCCGGGCGTTGGGGGTGAACTTGCCGGTGACCAGCAGCGTGCGGCCGCCGTGGCGGCGTACGGCGGCCAGGGCCTCCGCCGCGCCCGCGGTCGCCGGGGTCGGGACGACCGCGGTGCCGGGGTAGATCTCGCGGAACCGCGCGATGGCGGCCGGCACCTCGTCGGCGGGCAGGTGCGGCCCCAGCAGCAGGTCGAGGGGCGGGCCGAGGTTGCCGGTCAGCTCCGCCACCGGGAGGTCCACGCCCAGCTCGGAGCCGAGCACCTCCAGCGTCGCCGCGAAGCCGGGGACGGTGTCGATCAGCGTCATGTCGAGGTCGAACCCGACCACCAGCTGCTCGTCCACGACTCCAGGCTACGTCCGTGTCCCGGGTCCGCGACGGGCCAGGGTCGGCCCCCTAGATTCGCAGTGTGCTGATCACCAACCACGTCCTGTCCGGCGCGCTGGTCGGCCGTGCGGCCCCCGGTCCGGTCTCGGCGTTCGCGCTGGGCGTGGCCTCGCACTTCGCGATCGACACGGTCCCCCACTGGGGCGACGACCGGATCTTCCTCCAGGTCGCGGTGCCCGACGGCCTGGTGGGCCTGGGCGCGATGGCCTGGGTGTGGCGCACCACCGAGGCGTCCGCCCGCGTGCGGGTCCTGGCCGGCATGGCGGGCGCGTGCCTGCCCGACGCCGACAAGCCCAGCACCCTGTTCTTCGGCCGTTCCCCGTTCCCGGCGGCCGTCGACGAGTGGCACCGCGGCATCCAGCGCGAGTCGGTGCGCCGGCTCCCCCAGGAGTTCGCGGTCGCGGCGCTCGGGGTGCTCGTGGTGCGGCGGCTCAGCCGCGCAGCAGGCCGTCGCGCAGCGCGACCGACGTCGTCGGGCTGAGCGGCAGCCGGGGCACGAGCGTGGCCCCGACGGCGTGGTAGACGTCGGGCTTGCCCGCCCAGGTAGTGGCGCTGGGCCGGTTGCCGGGGTCGAGCTCGTGGTGCCAGGAGCCGCGCTCGTGGTCGAGCAGGTGCGTCTCGGCGTACGACCACCAGGCGGCCTCGTGAGCGGCGTACGACGCCTCGCCGGTCGCCTCGTGCAGGGCCGCCGCGGCCGCGAGCGCCTCGGCGACCACCCAGTGCATCCGCTGGCGCACGACCGGGCGGCCGTCCCAGTCGACGGTGTAGACGAACCCGTCGGCGCCGTCGGCGTGCCAGCCCTCGCGGACCGCGGCGTCGAAGAGCCCGACGGCGTGGTCGAGCATCCAGGCCGGCGCGTCGGCGCCGAGCGCGGCGCGCAGGTGCAGCGTCAGCCGGGACCACTCCAGCCAGTGGCCGATGGTGGCGCCGTACGGCCGGAAGGGGTGGGCGGGCTGGTCGTGGTGGTAGTCGGGCAGCGGTGTCCAGGTGGCGTCGAAGTGCTCGGGGATCCGCCAGTCGTGGGCCGGGGCGAGGTCGTGGACGACGCGGGTGAGGATGCGCCCGGCCCGCTCGCGCAGGGTCGGGTCGTCGAGCACGTCGGCGGCCGCGAGCAGCGCCTCGACGCCGTGCATGTTGGCGTTGACGCCGCGGTAGCCGTCGAGCGCGGTCCAGGCGGCGTCCCACTCCTCCACCAGCATCCCGGCGTCGTCGTCCCAGAAGTGGTCCAGCAGCACCGCGACCGCGTCGGCCAGCAGCTCGCCGGCGCCGGGTCGACCGGCGGCGGCCGCGCTGGAGGCGGCCAGCACCACGAAGGCGTGCTCGTAGGCCGTCTTCGCGGTCGTCAACGGGCCTTCGGCGTCCACCTGCGCCCACCAGCCGCCGTGCTCGGCGTCGTGGAACCGGCCCCGGAGCCCCGCCAGCCCGACGTCGGCCAGCGTGGCCGCGCCGGGACGCCCCAGCAGGTGGCCGAGGGCGAACACGTGGGTCATCCGGCAGGTGATCCACAGCTCCAGCGGCCGGCCCGGCACCGGGCGCCCGTCGTCGTCGAGGTAGCCGAACCCGCCGTCCGGGTCGGCCGCCGCCTCGGCGAACCGCAGCAGCCGGTCGAGCTCCGCGGCCAGCCAGCGGTCGCCGCCGACCGCGCCGGCCGCGCCCGGGGTGCCGGCCCCGGTGGTCACGACAGCCGGCTCCGCACCACGTCGTCGAGCACGCCGAGCGGCAGCGAGCCCGAGTCGAGCACCGCGGAGTGGAAGGCCTTGACCGAGAAGCCCTCCCCCTGCCGCGCCTGGGCCTCGGCGCGCATCCGCTGGATCTCCACGCGGCCGACCATGTAGGAGCAGGCCTGGCCGGGCGTGACGGCGTAGCGGTCGATCTCGGGACGCACCATCGACTCCCGCAGCGGCGAGTGGGCGACCATGTAGTCGATCGCCTCGCGGCGGCTCCACCCGAGCGCGTGCATGCCGGTGTCGACGACGAGCCGGCAGGCGCGCATCGAGTCGGCGGCGAGCATGCCGATCCGGTCGACGGGCCCGGAGTAGAGCCCCATCTCGTCAGCCAGCCGCTCGGTGTAGAGGCCCCAGCCCTCGGCGTACGCCGCGTTGTGGAGGTGCTTGCGGAACTCCGGCACGCCGGTGAGCTCGCCGGCGATGGTGAGCTGCAGGTGGTGGCCGGGGATGCCCTCGTGGAAGGCCATCGACTCCAGCTCGAAGGTGCCCCACGACGACGGGTCCTCGACGTTGATGAAGAACGTCCCGCCACGGCTGCCGTCGGAGGCGGGAGGGAAGTAGAACGCCTTGGCACCGGTGGTGGTGCCCTGGACGCCGCAGGGCGCCTGCGGGAGCACCTCGAACCAGTCCGGCATCGCCTCCCAGGCGCGCGCCATCGCGACCTCGGAGGCCTCCACCAGCTGCTCGCCGCGCTCGAAGTGCAGCGCCGGGTCGGTGCGCAGCGCGTCGAAGATCCCCTGGAGGTCGTCGGTCCCGACGACGTCGGGACCGAGCGCGCGGTACTCCTCGGCCAGCGCGGCCACCGTCTCCAGCCCGAGGTCGTGGATCTCCTGGGCGCTCTTGTCGGTCGTGGTGAAGTAGCGCAGTGCCGCGGCGTAGGACGCGTCGCCGCCCGGCAGGTGGGTCAGGCCGACCCGCTCGTCGGAGCGGGCGTGCTCGAGCAGCTCGTCGCGCAGCACGTCGCGGTAGGCCGCCATGCCGGGCCGGACCTCGTGCTCGACGACCTGGCGCAGCCGCGCCTTCCAGCCGTCGACGTCGAGCCCGTCCGGCGGGCGGGTGGTCAGCAGCAGGCCGTCGTCGGCCACGGGGGTGCCGAGGATCCGCTCGAGCTGCACCAGGGTGTCCTCGACCGCGAACGCGGCCGGGAGCCGGCCGGCCGCGACGCCCTCGCGGAGCCGCTGGGCGGCCTCGCGGTAGGAGCGGCCGACGCCGGCGTACTTGTCCACCAGCGCCTCGGCGACCTCCGGGGTCGGCAGCGCGAGCATCCCGGCGAGCAGCGGCATCGTGACCTGCGGCCCGAAGATCGGGTCGACCGCGATCTCGGCCAGCCGCTCCTCGAGCAGCGCCGAGCGGGAGCGGGCATCGTCGAGGAGCACGGCCCGGGTGATCCGGTCCTGCTCGTCGAGCCCGTCCGCGGGCACCGCCTCGGCGCGCTGCGCCAGGTCGCGCAGCGCCGCGACGTCGGCGTCCTCCGACGCCCGGTCGCCGCGCTCGAACTCCCCCGGCGCGCGGTAGTCGCCGATCAGGTGGGCGCTGGTCGGGTTGGTCGCGAGGTGGTGCTGCCAGTACTCCTCGGCCAGGCGGGTGACGGACTCGTGGGGGGTGGGGTCGGTGCTCACCGGTCCAACCTACGAGGTCGGCTGGCCCTGCTGGTCCGGTCGGTCGGCCCGGCCCGGCGAGGGCGAGGCAGGCCCGGACCGCGCGACCAGGGACGCCGCGGCCAGCGCGAGGGCGATGAGGGCCCAGCCTCCGAGCTCGAGTCCTTCCTCGACGACGGCCTCCCACTCGTAGCCGATCTGGCCGTGGTCGAACCCGAGGGCGAAGAGTGCCGGGGAGGCCATCTCGAGCAGCACCGCCGCACCCAGGCCGAGCAGCGCCGCCACCACCAGCCGCCCCTCGGCCCGTCTCATCCTGGTGGCGAGGGCGAGCAGCACGAGGAGGACGAAGGCGAGGAGGGGGAGGTAGACGAGGGGCCAGAACGTGCGTGAGAAGTGGGCGATGGGCCCCAGCTGCGTCTTCCACTCCGAGACCCGCTCGTGCAGCTGGACCGAGTCGTCCAGCGAGAGGAAGGCGACCGCCCCCGCGACCGCCACCAGGAGCGCGGCGCGTCGGGTTGCCTGCGCTGCCAGCACCAGCAGCTGGAAGGCGACCGCGAACGTGACGACCACCGACGCCCACGAGAAGACCCCACCGTCGATGTCGAGGTTGAGGAGGTCGATCCCGAGGTCGAAGACCACCAGGTTGACGAGGTGCACGGCGCTCTGGACGAGGACGGCGAGCAGCACGAGCGGGACGCCGAACCGTCTCAGCCTCGCGGCGCCCGAGGGCTCGGGCAGGTCGTGGCCCAGGTCGGGCGCCCAGCTGCCGAGCACGCGGCCCGCAGCAGCGAGGATCCGGTCGATCATCTCCCCAGCATGCCGCAGATGCTCCCGACCGCCCTCCTCGGCGACGCCGGCGCGGTCGCCTCAGGCGTGCCCGGCGCCGAGGCCCAGCTGGCGGGTGGTCTCCTCGCGCATCTGGACCTTGCGGATCTTGCCGGTGACGGTCATCGGGAACTCCTCGACGAGCAGCACGTAGCGCGGGATCTTGTAGTGCGAGAGCCTGCCGGTGGCGAACTCCCGGACGCCGGCCGCGTCGAGCGGCGAGGCACCGGCGCGCAGCTTGACCCAGGCGCAGAGCTCCTCGCCGTACTTCTCGTCGGGGACGCCGATCACCTGGACGTCCTCGACGTCGGGGTGGGTGTAGAGGAACTCCTCGATCTCGCGGGGGTAGATGTTCTCCCCGCCGCGGATGACCATGTCCTTGATGCGGCCGACGATGTTGCAGTAGCCGTCCTCGCGCATCTCGGCGAGGTCGCCGGTGTGCATCCAGCCGTCCGCGTCGATGGCCTCGTCGGTCTTCTCCTCGTCCTGCCAGTAGCCGAGCATCACCGAGTAGCCGCGGGTGCACAGCTCGCCCGGGGTGCCCCGCTCGACGGTCTCGCCGGTGGCCGGGTCGACGACCTTGACCTCGACGTGGGGGTGGACCCGCCCGATCGTGGCCGTACGCCGCTCCAGGTCGTCGTCGGCACGGGTCTGGCACGACACCGGCGAGGTCTCGGTCATGCCGTAGGCGATCGACACCTCGGCCATGTGCATGTCGTCGATGCAGTGCTTCATCACCTCGACCGGGCAGATCGACCCGGCCATCACGCCGGTGCGCAGCCCCGACAGGTCGTGCTCGGCGAAGGTGGGGTGGTTCTGCATCGCGATGAACATCGTCGGCACGCCGTACAACGCCGTGCAGCGCTCCTCGACCACGCAGCGCAACGTCGTCTCGGGGTCGAACCCGGGCGAGGGGATCACCATCGTGGCCCCGTGGGTGGTGCAGCCGAGGTTGCCCATCACCATGCCGAAGCAGTGGTAGAAGGGCACCGGGATGCAGAGCCGGTCGGCGTCGGTGAAGTTGACCAGCTCGGTGGTGAAGAAGCCGTTGTTGAGGATGTTGGTGTGGCTCAGCGTGGCGCCCTTGGGGTAGCCCGTGGTGCCGCTCGTGTACTGGATGTTGATGGCGTCGCCGGGCGACAGCGTCGCCATCCGCTCGGCCACGGCGTCCGCGGGCAGGCCCTCCCCGTCGGCCAGCAGCGCGTCCCACTCCTCGGTGCCGATGTGCACCGTGCGCTCCAGCGAGCCGGCCTCGCCCGCGGCCACCACGTCGGTGACCATCGCGCGGTAGTCGCTGCCCTTGAAGCTCTCCGCGCTGACCAGCAGCCGCATCCCCGACTGCTGCAGCGCGTAGGACAGCTCGTGGGTGCGGTAGGCCGGGTTGACGTTGACCAGCACCGCGCCGGCCTTGGCCGAGCCGTACTGCGCGATCGTCCACTCCGCGCAGTTCGGCGCCCACACGCCGATCCGGTCGCCCTTGGCGATGCCGGCGCCGATCAGCCCGCGGGCGAAGGCGTCGACGTCGCGGTCGAGCTCGGCGTAGGTCCAGCGCCGCCCGGTGGCGTGCTCGACCAGCGCCTCGTGGTCGGGGTACGCCGCCACCGCCGCCTCGAAGTTGGCCCCGATCGTCTGCTCGATGAGCGGCGGGGTGGTCTCTCCGGCGGCGTAGGACTCCATGCCCGGCACCCTAGCCACGCGGTGTGACCCGGGTCACGGGTCCTCTCGCCGACTACTCGGGGAGCGGACGGGCCGCCGTCTCGGGCATCCGGACGTAGACCACGAGCGAGACCAGGCACAGCGCCGCGACGTACCACCCGAACAGCCCCGGGTTCCCGAGCGTGGTGAACAGCGTCCCCACGTAGGGCGCGGTGCCACCGAACAGCGCCACCGTCAGCGGGTAGGGGAAGCCGATGCCCGCGGCGCGGACGTGGCCGGGGATCAGCTCGGCGTTGACGGCGGCGCTGACCGAGGTCCACAGGCCGACCACGACCATCCCGACCGCGCGCGTCATACGGAACGGTCGACCCGACCACCGCTCCGCATGACGCACCCCGTGGCGTCATACGACGTGGTCGGCCGAGCGACGAGGACGTATGACGCTCCGCCGACCCACGGCCGGCGCCAGATGGCCACGACCAGGCCGGCGACGGCGAGGTTGGCGAGGTTGGCGAGGTTGGCGAGGTTGGCGAAGCCGACCAGGGCACGCCGAGCAGCCACGCGGGGATCCCTCCGAGGTCGGCCATGGCGCCGACCGTCCCAGCCCGTGGGACCTCGGAAAGAAAAGTCGCCGACCGTTCAACACGGGCGGGGGCCGAGCCGTACCCACGGGTGCACGCACACTCCACCGACCCGTAGGAGCTCCACGATGCACCGCACCTCCACCGTCCTCGTCGCCGGCGGCATCGCCGCCGCGCTCGTCCTGCCCCTCGGCCCCGCCGTCGCCGGCGGACGCGACTCCGACCGCTCGCACGGCCACCGCCACGGCGGCACCACCGCCGTCGGCCTCGCGGGCGACACCCTCGTGTCGTTCTCCACCACGAAGCCCTCCAAGCCGCGCGTCGTCGGTGAGGTCAGCGGCCTGAGCGGCGACACCCGCCTGGTCGGCATCGACCACCGCGTGCAGGACGGCAAGCTCTACGGCGTGGGCGACCGCGGCGGCGTCTACACGATCAGCGGCAGGGCCGTGGCCACCAAGGTCAGCCAGCTCACGGTCGCGCTGGCCGGCTCCACCTTCGGCGTCGACTTCAACCCCGCCGCCGACCGGCTGCGCGTCATCAGCGACACCGGCCAGAACCTGCGCCACGACGTCAACCCCGGTGGCGCGACCATCGTCGACGGCACCCTGACCTACCCGGCGACGCCGACGGCCCCCGCCGCGACCGGGACCGGCGTGACGGGTGCGGCGTACACCAACAACGACCTGGACGGCGCCACGGCCACGACGCTGTTCGACATCGACACCGCCCTCGACCAGGTCGTCACCCAGGTCCCGGCCAACGCCGGCACCCTGTCCGCGACCGGCAAGCTGGGCGTCGACGCCGGCACCGACGCGGGCTTCGACATCGACCAGGAGAACCGCGGCTGGGCGGCGCTCAGCGTGGGCGGCGCGTACGGTCTCTACGAGGTCGACCTGCTCACCGGCGAGGCCGACCGCACGGGCTCGTTCCCGAGGTCGCTGCAGGTCAGCGACGTCTCCGTCCCGTTCCGCCGCTGACGCAGGGAGCCACCCCGACCCGATGGCGCTGACCCGCCGCACCTCGCGCGCCCCCACCTTCTCGCGGGAGGAGGGGGTGCGCGAGGCGTACGCCGCGCACGGCGGCGAGCTCTACCGCTTCGCGCTGCGCGGGCTGGGTGACGTCGGGCTGGCGCAGGACGCGGTGCAGGAGACCTTCCTGCGGGCCTGGCGCGCCCGGGAGCGCTACGACCCCCAGGTCGCCGCGCTGCGCACCTGGCTCTTCGGGATCGCCCGCAACGTCGTGGTCGACCTGCACCGTGCCCGTGGCGCCCGGCCCTGGCTGCGCAGCCTGGCCGACCACGAGACGCTCGCGGAGTCGCCCGAGGTCGGGCCCGACGCGTGGGAGGCTCTGGTGCACCGCTGGTTGGTGGAGGAGGCGCTGCGGCGCCTGGGCCAGGACCACCGGGTGGCGCTGGAGCAGACCTACCTGCTGGACCGGTCCTACGACGAGGTGGCGGCCGAGCTGGGCATCCCGGCGAGCACGTTGCGCAGCCGGGTCTTCTACGGCCTCAAGGCGCTGCGCGTGGTGATGGAGGAGATGGAGGTGTCACCGTGAACGAGCACGAACGACTGCGGACCGACCTGGGCGCCTACGTGCTGGGCCAGCTGGACGAGGCGTCCGCGGCCCGGCTGGAGCAGCACCTCGACGGGTGCGCCACCTGCACCGCCGAGCTGGGGGAGCTGACCCCCGTGGCAGCGGCGCTGGCCGACCTGCGCGTGCGCCCCGCCCCGGCGGCCGGCGACGTGCCGCCCGGCCTGGCCGACCGGGTGGTGGGCACCGTGGAGCTCGCGGCGCGGTCCGAGCGGCGTACGACGTGGGCGCGGACGGCGGGGGTCGCGGGCGTCGCGGCCGCCCTGGCCCTGGTGCTCTCCTTCGGTGTCCAGGCGCTGCGCGACGACCCCACGCCGACCACCCCCTCGGTGCCCACCGAGGCGGTCGGGATCCGCGACGAGGCGCCCGGGGTGCAGGCCTCCGCCGCCCTGGTCAACCACACCTGGGGGGTCGAGGTGAAGCTGCGCGCCAGCGGCTTCGAGGACGGCGGGCGCTACCGCGTCGACGTCCTCGGCACGGGCGGGCGGCGCTACCCGGCCGGCGAGTTCGTCGGCACCGGCGCCCGGGAGATGGACTGCAACCTCAACAGCGCGGTGCTGCGCGACCGGGCCGCCGGCTTCGAGGTCACCGACAGCGACGGCCGGGTGGTCGCCGCCTCGACCTTCAGCTAGGCGGCACGGTGCCGCGGACGCGGTCGACGTACGCCGCGAAGCGCGCCTCGTCCCAGCCGCGCGACTCCCGCAGCCCGGTGGCGAGCATCGCGAGGTAGTGCGGCGCCGGCTGCGTGTGCGGCACCGCGTCGATGCCGTGCGGCGAGGTGAAGACCAGCAGCGGCAGCCCCTCGAGCCGCCCCACCTCGAGCAACGTCTCGTAGCGCCCGGGCCCGACCTCGTGGCGGCCCTCGAAGCCGTCGAGGAGCACCTGCTCGACGGGATCCCCCTCGGCGGGCACGCGATGCATCTCCTGCGCCGCCACGTCGGCGAACTGCGCGGCGGTCACGAGGTAGGCGCGCGCGGCGGTCGGGCCGCGGTCGGTCGCGTCGTGGTCGTAGAACGCCACTCCCCCGCCCCACTGCGGCGACTCGCCCGCGAAGTAGAGCGCGCCCGGGAGGTCGACCGGCTCGCTCCGTCGTGGCGGGGTGGCGTCGCGGGCGCCGGGGTTGGCGCGGCGACCCCCGGCCGGGACGCCGCCGGCCAGGTAGGCCGCGAGGCGGTCGGCGGCCATGTTGGAGCCGTAGCTGACGTACCAGACCAGGGGTGCTTCGGGAGTGACGGACATCGGCGTCGAGGCTAGCGTCGGGCCATGGCGGTCCGGGACGGGGAGCAGCTCCACGTCGAGCGCGCGGAGCAGTGGCGCGACTGGCTCGCCGTCCACCACGACCGCGGCACCGGCGTGTGGGTGGTGTGGTGGAAGCGGTCGACGGGTCGCCCTGCCCCGTCGTACGACGACCTGGTGCTCGAGGCCCTCGCGCAGGGCTGGATCGACGCCACCTCCAAGGGCCTCGACGACGAGCGCACGATGATGTGGTTCACGCGTCGACGTCCGGGCAGCGGCTGGTCGCGGCCCAACAAGCAGCGCCTCTCCCGGTTGCACGACGAGGGCCGGATGCGCCCGGCCGGGCAGGCGGTGGTCGACGCCGCGGTCGCCGACGGCTCCTGGACGCTGCTCGACGACGTGGAGGACCTCGTCGTGCCCGACGACCTGGCCGCGGCCCTCGACCACCGCAGCGCCCGTGCGACGTGGGACGCGCTCGGTCGCTCGGCCCGCCGCGCCGCGCTGGTGCACCTCGTCGGCGCCAAGCGGCCCGCGACCCGTGCCCGCCGCGTCACCGAGGTCGCCGACCGGACCGCGGCGGGCGAGCGCCCGGCGGGGTGATCCGGTTTCCCAGGTGATGAAGGGAAGCTGCCTCCTCGCACGCAGAACTGCCTCTCCACACACGACGTGCCGTGTGCGGAGAGGCAGCTCGGGTTCATCACCTGGGAAACCGGCAGGCCCGGCCCCCGGACGGATCAGTCGTGCGCACCCCGCACCACGCGGTCGTGGCGCAGCGAGGTGTTGCGGGTCTCCTTGGCGGCCAGCACGGCAATGATCGTCAGCACGGAGGTGACGGTGATGTAGAGGCCGACCGCGAAGGTGTTGGACTCCTCGACCGAGCCGAGCAGCTTCAGCGCCACGATCGGGGCGATGGCGCCGGCCAGGATCGAGGCGAGCTGGTAGCCCACCGAGGCGCCGGTGTAGCGCACCGAGGTGCCGAACAGCTCGGAGAAGAACGCCGCCTGCGGGGCGTACATCAGCCCGTGCAGCATCAGGCCGACGACCACGGCGATGATCAGGTTGCCCTGGGTGCCGCTCTCGACCAGCGGGAAGAAGAAGAACAGCGTCCACACGGCGACGCCGACGGCACCGGCCAGGTAGAGCGGCTTGCGGCCGACCACGTCGGACACCGCGCCGACGATCGGGATCCACACGAAGTGCACGACCGAGCCGATCAGCAGCGCCTGCAGGATCGGGCCACGCTCCTGTCCGTCGTACGTCGTGACGAAGGTGATGACGATGATCGTGAAGATGTAGTAGCTGGTGTTCTCGGCCAGGCGCATGCCCATCGCGGAGAAGACCTCGCGGGGGTAGTTCTTGAAGACCTCCAGGATCGGGATGTGGTTGGCCTCCTGCTTCTTCTCCACGATCTCGGCGTGGGCCTCCTTGAAGACCGGGGACTCCTCGATCGACAGGCGCACCCACAGGCCGATCAGCACGAGCACGGCGGAGAGCAGGAACGGGATCCGCCAGCCCCACGCCTCGAAGGCGGCGTCGCTCTGGAAGGCCGCGAGCACGAATAGCACGCCGGTGGCGAGCAGGTTGCCCAGCGCCACGCCGGCCTGCGGCCACGACGACCAGAAGCCGCGCTGGCTGTCCTTGCCGTGCTCGGCCGCCATCAGGACCGCGCCGCCCCACTCGCCGCCGACGGCGAAGCCCTGCACCAGCCGGCAGACCAGCAGCAGGATCGGCGCCGCGATGCCGATGGTGGCGTACGTCGGCAGCAGGCCGATCGCGAAGGTCGCGATGCCCATCATCAGCAGCGAGGTGACGAGCATCTTCTTGCGGCCGACCCGGTCGCCGAAGTGGCCGAACACGACGCCGCCGAGCGGTCGGGCGACGAAGCCCAGGGCGTAGGTGCCGAACGCGAGCAGGGTGCCGGTGACCTCGTCGCCCTCGGGGAAGAACAGCACCCCGAAGACGAGAGCCGCGGCGGAGCCGTAGAGGAAGAAGTCGTACCACTCGACGGCGGTGCCGATCAGGCTGGCGAAGACGACCTTGACGATGCCCGGTCCGGGCTTCTCGGTCTGGGGGCTGGTGGCCCCGGTGGTGGGTGCTGACATGGGTGGATCTCCTGTGGTGTGGGCGGTGGTGCGGTGCAGACGGGTGGTGCGTGGTGGTGCGGGGGCTGTGGTGGGGACGGCCGGCGCTACTGCGCGGTCCAGCCGCCGTCCATGAGGAAGGAGGAGCCGTTGACCGACTGCGAGCCGGGGCCGCAGAGGTAGGCGACGGTGCGGGCGACCTCGTCGGGCTCGACGAGCCGCTTCACCGGCGTACGGGCGAGCAGGACGGTGTCGAGGACCTCGTCCTCGGGGATGCCGTGGCTGCGCGCCTGGTCCGCGATCTGGCCCTCCACGAGCGGGGTGCGCACGTAGCCGGGGCAGACGGTGTTGCTGGTGACGCCCTTCGCGGCGCCCTCGAGGGCGAGGACCTTGGACAGGCCCTCGAGCCCGTGCTTGGCGCTGACGTAGGCCGACTTGTACGCCGAGGCACGGTGGCCGTGCACCGAGGAGACGTGGACCAGCCGACCCCACCCCGCGGCGTACATCCCGGGCAGGACGGCGCGGGCGAGCAGGAACGGCGCCTGCAGCATGATCCGGTGGATCAGCGCGAACCGGTCGGGGTCGAACTCCTCGACGGGGGCGACGTGCTGGATGCCGGCGTTGTTGACGAGCACGTCGATGCCGCGCGAGCCGAGCCCGAGCGCGTCGATCGCGGCCGGGTCGGACAGGTCGGCCACGAGGGCCTCGCCGCCGACGGCCCGGGCGGCCTCGGTGGCCCGGTCGCCGTCGACGTCGAGCGCGAGCACGGTGGCGCCCCGGTCGGCCAGGGTCTCGGCCACGGCGCGGCCGATGCCGCTGCCCGCGCCGGTGACGAGGGCGGTCCGGCCGGCGAGCTCGGGCGCACCGGGTGTGAGGGAGGTCATGCCCCGGGACGCTACGGCGGGTCACCGCCGCGTGGCCATGTGACGGGGACCACCATCCAGCGGGATGTGTGTGCCCGGGTCACATGAGGTCGCGGAGACGGTGCGTCTGCACCGCCAGGTGCACGTCGAGCCGCCGGGCGCCCTGGCGCCAGTCGGGGCCGAGCAGCCGGCCCACCCGGTCCAGCCGCTGGGTGACGGTGTTGGGATGCACGTGCAGCCGCTCCGCGGTGTCGCGCAGGCCGCCGCTGGCGTCGAGCCAGACCGCGAGCGTCTCGACCAACCGGGTGTCGCGCTCGGCGTCGTAGCGCAGCAGCGGGCCGATGGTGCGGTCGACGAACTCCTCGACCTCCGCGGGCCCGTTGTCGCCGAGCAGCAACCGGGCCAGCCCCAGCGCTGCGGGGTCACCCACCTCGCCGGTGCGGCCCAGGCGGTAGAGCACCCCCAGGGTCCGGCGGGCCTCCCGCCACGCGGCGGCCACCCCGGTGAGCCCGCCCTCGACGTGGCTGACCCCGACGGTGGCACCGCCCAGCCGGTCGCGGAGCTGCTCCCCCAGCGCCACCGGCTCGGCGCGCGCGACCAGCACCACCTGGCCCTCGTGGACCGTCCCGAGCCCGCGCAGCTCGCGCGCCAGGCTGCCGACGACGCGCTGCCCGGCGCGCTCGGAGGCGTGCCGGGCGACGGCCACGGCCAGGTCGCCGTCCACGTCGGCCCCCTGCTGCCGCGCCCGCACCCGCAGCCGCTCCGGGTCCTGCGACCGGGCGGCCAGCAGGTCGGCCACCAGCTCGCCGCGCACCCGGCTCTCGGCCTCGGCCTCGCTGCGGCCGAAGAGCAGCACCATCGCCGTCACGAGCGCGGCCCGCTCCAGGGTGCGCCGCTCGGGCAGCCCCATCGGGCCGTCGGTGCGCAGCACCAGGGTGGCGAGGTGCTCGTCGCCCGCGGTGGCCGCGGCGACCCAGACCCCCGCGTCGGTGCGGGTGCAACGTCCCGAGGTCCGGGCCCGGGCGACGGCGTCGGCCAGACCGTCCGGCGGCGCGGCCGGCTGCCCGGCGAGCTGGCGGTCGTCCTCGTCGTACGCCTCGACGTGGCCGCCGAGCACCTCGGCCAGCACCTGTCCGACCTCGACCACGCCGCCGCGGTGCAGCAACACGTCGGTCAGCAGGTCGTGGGCGTGCGCGGCGCGCTCCGTGGCCGCGGCGCGAGCCCGCAGCTCGGCGCTCGCCGCGTCCGCCGCGGCCGCGGCGTCGCGCGCTTGCTGGAACAGCCGCGCGTTCTCCAGCGCCACCGCGGCGTGGGCCGCGAAGGAGGTCAGCAGCGTCACCTCGTCGGCCGGGAACGGCCGCACCCGGCGGTGCACCGCGAGCAGCGCCCCGATCACGGTGCCCTCGACCTCCAGCGGCACCCCGAGGATGGCCCGGATCTGCTCGCCGTCGACGGCGGTGTCGATGTACTCGCGGTGCACGAAGCGCTCGTCGGCCTGGTAGTCCTCGGTGAAGTACGGCGCCCCCGCCTGCGCCACCAGCCCGAGCAGCCCGGTGCCGAACGGCAGCCGCAGCGTGCGGAACTCGGGGGTGAGCGCCCCGTCGGTCACCTTCATGTACGACGCCCCGTCGGCCTCGTCGTTGAGCGAGAGGTAGGTCATGTCGGCGCCCAGCAGCTGGCGCGCCCGTCGCACGATCGCGGCCAGGATCTCGTCGAGGTCCCGGATCGCGGTGAGGTCGCGGGCGGTCTCGTAGAGACCCGACAGCTCCGCCTCACGGCTGCGCTGGCGCTCCATCTGGTCCCGCACCCGGGCGGCGAGGTCGCGCACCCGCGCCAGCTCGCGCGGCTCGACCTCCCGCTCGGCGCGGGCGAGGGTGGCCTCGAGCTCCTCGCGGCCGGCGCCGGCGAGCAGCTGCTCCAGGATGTCGCCGGCCACGTCCACGACCCCGATCCTGCCAGCGACGCTCGCGGGGCGACGACCCCACGAGCGGGCCCGTAGAATTCGACGGATGTCCACCGCCGCCCCCCGCTCCCTCGCCGACCAGCTCCGCGGCTGGCCCGACGAGCGGCTGGCGGCGCTCCTCCTCGCCCGTCCCGACCTCGCCACCCCGGCGCCGCACGACTCCTCGCAGCTCGCCGCGCGGGTGGTGGTCCGCAGCTCGGTGCTGCGCGCGCTCGACGGCCTCGACCTGCTCGAGCTGACCGTGCTGCAGGCGCTGGTGCAGCAGACCGACCCCCACGACCTGCCGGCGGCCGCCGGGTCGGTCGACGCGGCGCTCGACCGGCTCGACCTGCTGGCGCTGGTGTGGGGCACCCCCTCGCGGCCGGTCAGCGTGGTCACCGACCTGCTCGCCGTGCCCCCCGGTCCCGACGCCGCGCGCGTCCCCGACCTGCTCGCGGGCCTCGACCCGCAGGCCCGGGCCATCCTCGACCACCTCGTGACCACCCTGGCCGACGGCCGCTGGGGCGGGCGCCCCGGCCCGACCGCCGACCTCGTCGCCGCGGGCCTGCTGGCCCGGCGCGACGAGCGCCACGTCGTGGTGCCGTGGACCGTCCGGCTCGGGTGGTACGCCGCCGCCGAGCACCCGCTCGACGCCCCGCCCGCCCTGGCCACCTCCGACCGGGGCGCGGCGCTCGTCGACCGGGCCGCCGCCGGCGCCGCCTTCGAGGCCGTACGACGCACCGAGCTGCTCCTCGACCGCTGGGGCACCCACGCCCCACCGGCGCTCAAGGGCGGCGGCCTCGGCGTCCGCGAGCTGAAGGCGACCACCGGGCTGCTCCACGTCGAGAGCGACGTCGCCGCCCTGGTCGTCGAGACCGCCGCCGCCGCCGGGTTGCTCGCCCAGGGCATGACCGACGACCTCGACGGGGCCTGGCTGCCGACCGAGGCGTACGACGCGTGGCTGGTCGGCGACGCCGCCCACCGCTGGCTGCGGCTGGCGCGGGCCTGGCTCGACTCGCCGCGCCTGGTCTCGCTCGTCGGCGCCCGCGTGGCCGACAAGCCCGTCAACGCCCTCTCCCCCGACCTCGAGCGCAGCTGGCTGCGCGACCTGCGCCACGACGTGCTCGCCGAGCTGGCGACGCTGCCGCCGGGCGAGGTGCTGGCCCCGGTCACCGGTGTCCCGTCGCTCGTCGAGCGGCTGCGCTGGCGTCGCCCCCGCCGGCCCGCGTCGCGCTGGCAGCAGGTCGCCCCGCTGCTCGCCCAGGCCGCGCTGCTGGGGCTCACCGGGCTCGACGGCCCGCCCGACCACGCGCGCCGCCTGCTCGCCGGCGACGAGCAGGGCGAGGTCGTCGACGCCCTCGCCGCGCTGCTGCCGACCCCCGTCGACCAGGTGCTGCTCCAGGCCGACCTCACCGCCGTCGCCCCGGGTCCGCTCGAGCACGACGTCGCGCGGCGGCTGGCGATGGTGGCCGACGTCGAGTCGCGCGGCGGCGCCACCGTCTACCGCTTCGCCGGCTCCTCGGTGCGACGCGCCTTCGACGCGGGCTGGTCCGCGGCCGAGGTCCACGACTTCGTCGGCAGCGTCTCGCGCACCCCCGTGCCGCAGTCGCTGACCTACCTCGTCGACGACGTCTCGCGCCGGTTCGGCACGCTGCGCGCCGGCCGCGCCGAGTCGTTCCTGCGCAGCGACGACGAGACCGCGCTGACCGAGCTGCTCCACGCCCCCGGCGCGGCCACGCTGCGGCTGCGCCGGCTCGCCCCGACGGTGCTGGTCTCCGACGTCGCGCTCGGCACGCTCCTGCCCCGGCTCCGCGAGCTCGGCCTCGCGCCCGTCGTCGAGGCCGCCGACGGCACCGTCCAGGTCGCCCGCCCCGACGTCTTCCGGGCCCGCGCCCCGCGACGCGGCTCCCCGCCGGCGGTCCGCACCGCCGCCCGCACCGGCGCCGTGGTCGCAGCCGTCCGCTCCGGCGACCGCACCACCCGCACCCGGACCGGGCGCACCCTGAGCGCCTCCACCCCCGCCGACGTGATCGCCCTGCTCCGCGAGGCCGTCGAGACCCGCGGCGAGCTGGTCATCGGCTACGTCGGCAACGACGGCACCGTCGCCGAGCGCGTCGTGACGCCCGTCCGCGTCGAGGGCGGCCAGCTCACGGCGTACGACGAGCGCAGCGACGCCGACCGCACCTTCGCCGTCCACCGCATCACCGCCGTCACCCGCCAGCCGGGGTAGCCGCTCCCGATCACCCGGACGTCCGGGTGATCGGGGACATGTCCGCTGTCGTGACGGCGGACATGTCCCCAGGACGGCTGACAGGTCACCGATGAGTACGCCCCGCACGCCCCCTCCGTAGGCTCGAGCGGTGAACGACGGCCCCCTCATCGTCCAGTCGGACAAGACCCTCCTCCTCGAGGTCGACCACGAGCAGGCCGACGCCGCCCGCAAGGCGATCGCGCCGTTCGCCGAGCTCGAGCGCAGCCCCGAGCACATCCACACCTACCGGCTCACCCCGCTCGGGCTGTGGAACGCCCGCGCCGCGGGCCACGACGCCGAGCAGGTCGTCAACGTGCTGCTCACCTTCAGCCGCTACGCCGTGCCCCACGCGCTGCTGGTCGACGTCGCCGAGACGATGGACCGCTACGGCAGGATCCGCCTCGACAAGCACCCCGTCCACGGCCTGGTGCTCTCCAGCTCCGACCGCGCGGTGTTCGAGGAGGTGATCCGCTCCAAGAAGGTCTCCGGCATGCTCGGCGAGCGGCTGGACCCGGAGAACGTCGCCGTCCACCCCAGCCAGCGCGGCAACCTCAAACAGGCGCTGCTCAAGCTCGGCTGGCCCGCCGAGGACTTCGCGGGGTACGTCGACGGCGAGGCCCACCCGATCGAGCTCGACCAGGCCGACTGGCAGCTGCGCCCCTACCAGCGCGAGGCGGCCGAGTCGTTCTGGCACGGCGGCTCCGGCGTCGTGGTGCTGCCCTGCGGCGCCGGCAAGACCCTCGTCGGTGCGGCCGCGATGGCCCAGGCCAAGGCGACCACGCTGATCCTGGTCACCAACACCGTCAGTGCCCGGCAGTGGAAGAGCGAGCTGGTGCGCCGCACGTCGCTCACCGAGGACGAGATCGGCGAGTACTCCGGCGCCAAGAAGGAGGTCAAGCCGGTCACCATCGCGACGTACCAGGTGCTCACGATGCGTCGCAAGGGCGTCTACCCCCACCTCGAGCTGCTCGACGCCAAGGACTGGGGCCTGATCGTCTACGACGAGGTCCACCTGCTGCCCGCCCCGATCTTCCGGATGACCGCCGACCTCCAGGCCCGTCGCCGCGTCGGCCTCACCGCCACCCTGGTGCGCGAGGACGGCCGTGAGGGCGACGTGTTCAGCCTGATCGGCCCGAAGCGCTACGACGCCCCCTGGAAGGACATCGAGAGCCAGGGCTGGATCGCTCCCGCTGACTGCGTCGAGGTGCGGGTGACGCTGCCCGACTCCGAGCGGCTGGCCTACGCCACCGCCGAGCCCGAGGAGCGCTACCGCCTCGCCAGCTGCACCCACGAGAAGGTCAAGGTCGCCGAGCACCTCGTCTCCCAGCACCCGGGCGAGCCGACGCTGGTGATCGGCCAGTACCTCGACCAGCTCGACGAGCTCGCCGCCCACCTCGATGCCCCCGTGATCAAGGGCGAGACGAGCGTGAAGGAGCGCGAGCGGCTCTTCGAGGGCTTCCGCCACGGGGAGATCCCGCTGCTGGTCGTCTCCAAGGTCGCCAACTTCTCCGTCGACCTCCCCGGTGCCGCCGTCGCGATCCAGGTCAGCGGCTCCTTCGGCTCCCGCCAAGAGGAGGCCCAGCGCCTCGGCCGGCTGCTGCGCCCCAAGGCCAAGGGCGCCGACGGCACCCAGAAGCCTGCCCGGTTCTACACGATCGTGTCCCGCGACACCGTCGACGCCGACTTCGCCCAGAACCGCCAGCGCTTCCTCGCCGAGCAGGGCTACGCCTACCGGATCCTCGACGCCGGCGACCTCTGAGGCGGCTGGGTACGTCGGGCCGGTCCGAGCCCGGTGATCTGCACGGATGAGTACCCAACTCATCCACCTAGCCGGCAGAGTCGGACGAACCCGGACACGAACCAGGCGGGTTGGCGGCTTGGGTACGCATCCGTGCAGGAGGCGCCACCGGGCGCCCGCACCACCGCCACTCGGGCCGGACCAGGACCGCGACGAGTCCGCCGGTCACCGGTCGCACCCCCACTCCCACACCCTGGACCCGGTCGGGAGAGATCCTCGACGGCCGTAAACTCGGGGCCGTGACCAAGCCCGAAGTCCTCCTGCTCGAGAACATCCACCCCGTCGCGACCGAGGTGTTCGAGCGCAACGACGTGCTGGTGCACACCCGCGCCGGTTCGTTGGGCGAGGACGACCTGATCGAGGCGCTGCAGGGCAAGACCATGGTGGGGATCCGGTCCAACACCAAGGTCACCGAGCGCGTGCTGGACGCCTGCCCCGACCTGCGGGCGATCGGCGCGTTCTGCATCGGCACCAACCAGATCGACCTGGCGGCCGCGGCGGCTCGCGGCGTGGCGGCGTTCAACGCGCCGTACTCCAACACGCGCAGCGTCGTGGAGCTGGTGATCGGCGAGATCATCGCGCTGGCCCGCCGGCTCCCGGAGAAGACCGAGAAGATGCACGCCGGCGTCTGGGACAAGTCGGCGCAGGGCAGCCACGAGGTCCGCGGCCGCACGCTCGGCATCATCGGCTACGGCAACATCGGCACCCAGCTGTCCAACCTCGCGGAGTCGATGGGCCTGCGGGTGATCTTCTTCGACACCGCCGACCGGCTCGCCCACGGCAACGCCCGCCGCGTCTCCACCATGGAGCAGCTGCTCGAGGAGGCCGACGTGGTCTCGCTGCACGTCGACGGGCGCCCGGGCAACGCCGGCATGTTCGGCGCCGCGCAGTTCGCGCAGATGAAGCCGCGCTCGCTGTTCATCAACGCCGCCCGCGGCATGGTCGTCGACGACGTCGCGCTGCGCGAGCACATCCTCTCGGGCCACATCGCCGGCGCCGCGCTCGACGTGTTCCCGGTCGAGCCCAAGGCGCAGGGCGACGAGTTCGAGTCGGCGCTGCGCGGGCTGCCCAACGTCATCCTCACCCCCCACGTCGGCGGGTCGACGCAGGAGGCGCAGGAGGAGATCGGCTACTTCGTCTCCGGCAAGCTCTCGCGCTACCACGCCGGCGGCAGCACCGAGCTGTCGGTCAACCTGCCCGAGGTGCCGGTCCCCGCGCTCACGCACGGCTCACGGATCGCGCTGCTGCACCACAACATCCCCGGCGTCCTCGCCTCGGTCAACCAGGTCCTGGCCGAGCAGCAGGCCAACGTGACCGCGCAGTACCTCGCCACGCGCGGCGAGCAGGGCTACGTCGTCACCGACGTCGAGACGGCGCTGTCGGACGCCGCTATCGCCGGCCTGCGCGACGCGGCGTCGACGATCTGGTTGCGCACCCACCACGCCTGAGCCGTACGCCGCCCGCGACCGCCCTCGGTGCGGCACCATGTCCGGGTGAGCGGTCCCCACCTCCGTGCCTCCGAGCAACCCGAGCCCCTGCTCGTGAGGTCGCCGCTCGGCCAGGACCTGGTCGCAGCCGTGGTGGGGCTCGCGACCGCCGCCGGACTGGTCTGGCTGGTCGCCGGTGGCTGGTTGACCGCGACCGGCAGCCCGCGGGCGGGTGCGGGTGTGGTCGCTGCCGTGGTCGCCGCTGCCCTCGCCGGCCCGGCCGGCGCCTGGTTCCTGGTGCGGGCGCTGCTGCGGCTGCCGCTGCTCCGGGTCGACGAGCGCGGCATCACCACGACCTGGACCTGGGACGCCACCGGCCTCGTCCCGTGGGAGGAGGTGACCCGGATCAGGCTCGGCAGCGAGCACGTCGTCGTCCGGGTGCGCGACCCCGAGGCGGTCCTGCGGCGGGTGCCGTCCCACCGACGCGGCTCGCTGCGCCTTCGGCAGCGACGCCACGGCAGCCCGGTGACGCTCCAGCTCGGGCCGCTGCGACCACGGGTCAGCCAGACCGTGGCCCTGCTGCACCACTGGCGCAGCCACGCCGCCTGGGCCCGCCGCAGTCGGTCGGGCTGACCTAGCCGGCCGGCACGCCCAGCGCGAGGTCCACGGCGTCGTCGAGCAGCATCCGCCAGGTGCGTACCCGGGTGGCGTCGACCGACGCGCGGTTCCACGAGCCGCCCTCACGGGCCGAGGCCCCGACGGCGAAGCGGCGTACGCCGGCACGCGCGAGCCACGGCACCAGCGCCGGCGTCAGGCCGCCACCGGCGACCACGAGCGGGGCGAGCGAGGGGTCGGTGTGGAGCCGGGCCAGCAGCTCCTCGGCGCCGTGGTCGAGCCCGCGGGTGGACCCGGCGGTGACCACGCCGTCGAGCCCGGGCAGGTGGCGCACGTCGCGCCAGGCGGTGCGCTGCTCCAGGGTCGCGTCGAAGCCGTCGAACAGCCACGGCACGTGGCCGAGCTCGCGCGACATCTCCGCACAGGAGGCACCGTCGACCTCGAGGTCACGGTCGAGGAAGCCGAAGGCGAGGCCGGCGGCCCCGAGCTCGAGGTACGTCGCCCCGAGCGCCACCAACCGGTGGAAGGGCAGCTCGTCGTGGCGCAGCACCACCCACACGGGCAGGTCGGTCTCGCGCACGACGGTCGAGAGCAGGGCCGGCTCGGGCGAGTGGTGGCCCTGGTCAGGGGCCCCGCCAGGGAACGAGCCGAGCAGCAGCCGGTCGGCGCCACCGGCCTGGGCGGGCGCCGCGTCGCGTCCGCGCGTGACGACGACGTCGAGGCGTGCGGGGTCAGGGGTCACAATGGTCATCGTGACATCCCCCGACCCCGTCATGGCGGCACGCGCCCTGGTGTTGCACGACCTGGAGGCCAGCGGGGTGGCCGACGCGGCCTCGGTGTCTCTCCTCGAGTCCGCCCTCGCCGACCGGGGGTGGTGGCTCGAGCAGTGGGCCGAGGGCCGCGACTTCGTCGTCGGCCTGGTGGCGCAGGACGTGCAGGACGCGCTGCTCGACTCCCGCGGCCGGTGGCCGCTGTGCCACTGGTGCGACCACGCCGACCCCCACCCGGTCCACGTGCAGCCCGACCTCGGCGGCCCCGAGCCGACCTGGGTCTGCGAGGTCTCCCAGACCGCCGTGGCCCCCGTGGGCGAGCTGCCCACGACCCGGGCGGGCTAGCGCGAGGCGGGTCGGGTTCCCCCTTGTAAATCGGGGTTATGGACGCTCATCAGGCGTTGATCCGGCACGAAGGAGTCCACAGACCCGCGGTAGATCCTGTTCAGAGGCGCGGGCGGGCCACGCGCATCCTGCGGACCCCGCGGCGTACCCAGCATGGGTCTTGGCGAGGGTTGTGGACGGTTCGGGACCGGCACAGCCCGTGGAGCGTCCATCACCCGATCTACATGCCGTACGACGCGCCGCCGCGCCCCCCGCCGCCTCTCAGCGCAGGTGCTCGGGCCGGAGCACCGGCACCCACAGCGTGTAGCGGTCGGCGCGGTAGACGCTGCGCGTCACCTCGACGACGTTCTCGCGGCAGAACGCCCGCCGTGAGATGTGCAGCACCGGCGCGCCGGGCTCGAGCTCGAGGTGCTCGGTCTCGTCCTCGGTGGCGATGCCCGCCAGCACCGAGTCCTCGCCCCAGGTGGGCATCAGGTCGCGCATGGCGAACCAGAAGTAGAGGCTGCTGGGCAGGGCCTCGTCGAGGAAGGTCGGGAACAGGTCGAGCGAGAGGTAGACGTGCTGGATCGCCATCGGCACGCCGTCGGCGAGGCGGAGCCGCTGCCAGTGGACGATCGAGGACCCCTCCTCGATCTCCAGCGCGCGGGCCACGCCGGGGCCGGCGCTCTCGCGCCGGGCGAGGAGGGTCTTGGACTCCGGCTTCTTGCCGCGCCGCTCCATCTCCTCGGTGTACGCCGAGAGCCGCATCTGCATGTCGATCAGCGGCTTGGTCACGAAGGTGCCGCGGCCGGCCACCCGCTCGAGCAGCCCCTGGGCCACGAGCGCGTCGATGGCGTGCCGCACGGTCATCCGGGCGACCCCGAACTGCTCGGCCAGGTCGCGCTCCGAGGGGGCGGGCGTGCCCGGCTCGGCGCTGACGATCACCGACCTGACGTACTCGCGGACGAGCACGTGCTTGCGGCCACGACGGCCCCCGCCGCGCGTCGAGCGCTCCTCTGTCACGTCGGTGACTCCTTCTCCGGGTCGGTCCAGCGTGCCACCCGAGCAACCTAGCCGGGGTCGGTGCCGCCGTGGGCGCTCGGGCCCGAAAATCTTGGTCCGGACGGGGTGATCGGCGTCATCACTCGTGGGACACCGCGTCGAGGACGTCCAGCCGCGCGGCCCGGCGGGCCGGCAGCACCGCGGCGACCAGGCCGATGACGACCGCGGCGAGCAGGTAGCCCGCCAGGCTCCACCAGGGCACCCGGGTCACCTCCAGGCCCTCGTCGCGCAGCGACTGCATCAGCGCCAGCCCGAAGACCAGGCCGAGGCCCAGCCCGAGGAGCGCCCCCAGCACCGCGATCGCCACCGACTCCAGCCCGATCATCCGCCGCAGCTGCCGACGGTCGACACCGATGGCGCGCAGCAGGCCGATCTCGCGGGTGCGCTCGACCACCGACAGGCCCAGGGTGTTCACGACCCCCAGCACGGCGATCACCAGCGCCAGGCCGAGCAGGGCGTAGATCATCAGCACCAGCCGGTCGATCGGCTCGCGCTGCTCCGCGGCGTACTCCACCTGGTCCTTGACGGTGAGGATCGGCAGGTCGGCGGTGACGTCCTCGATGCCGGTCTTGACGGCGGCGGCGTCCGCTCCCGGGGCGACGGCGACCAGCAGCGCGGAGTCCTCCGGCGGGTAGCCGCCCTCGCGCAGCACCTGCAGCGTCGTCAGGTAGCCCGCGACGGTCGCGTCGTGGATGCCCACGACCCGGAGCTCGCGCGGGCCGCTGGGGAAGCGGAAGGTGACCTCGTCGCCGACCGCCAGGCCCTCCTCGCGCGCCCTCTCCTCGCCCACCAGCAGGGTGTCGCCGCGCAGGTCCGCGAGCGACCCGGCGACCAGGTCGAGCCGCAGCACGTCGGGCAGCGTGCGCGGGTCGGCGGCGGTCAGGAAGGCGCGGCCCTCGTCGGTGCGGCTCTCCGCGGTCCGCAGCCGGGTCACCGACCCGACGCCCTCGACCCCCTCGACGCGCGAGGCCACCTCGGCGCTGAACGGCTGGCCCACCGCGTTGCTGACCACGACGTCGCCGAGGAAGCTGCGGGCCACGGTGCGGTCGACGCTGGCCCCGGCCGAGCTGCCCGCCACCGACATCGTGGTGACCAGGGTCAGCCCGATCATCAGCGCCGACGCGGTGGCGGCGGTGCGGCGCGGGTTGCGCAGCGCGTTCTCGCCGGCCAGGCGACCGACCGTCCCGAAGCCCCGGGTGTACGCCGCGCCCACGACGCGCAGGAACGGCCGGGCGAGCACCGGGCTGGCCGCGGCGACCCCGAGGATCGCCAGCAGCGCCCCGACCCCGACCCAGTAGCCGGGCTGCGACACCGCGGCCAGCAGGCCGACCGCCCCGAGGGCCGCTCCGGCCAGCACCAGCAGCAGCCCGGCCCAGCCGCGCAGCCGCAGCGTCGACTCCGGCATCGCCACGTCGTCGCGCAGTGCGGCGACCGGGGCGATCCGCGCCGAGCGACGGGCGGGGAGGTACGCCGCGACGACGGTGACCAGCACCCCGACGCCGAGGGCGGCGACCGGCGTACGCGTCTCCACGACCAGGGGCTGCGAGCTGAGGTCGAGCCCCAGCCGGGAGAACAGCGCCTGGATGCCGAGCGCCAGGAGCACGCCGAGACCCAGCCCCACCGCGCTGCCGAGCAGCCCGACCACCAGCGCCTCGAAGAGCACCGACCGGGTGACCTGGCCGCGCGAGGCGCCCAGGGCGCGCAGCAGCGCCAGCTCGCGGCTGCGCTGCGCCACCAGCATCGAGAAGGTGTTGACGATGAGGAACGAGCCGACCACCAGCGCGATCCCGGCGAAGACGAGCAGGAACACCGTGAGGAACGAGATCGCCTCCAGCAGCCCGCTGGCGGAGGCGGCCGCGGCCCTCTCCCCGGTCTGGGCGGTGAGCCCGTCGGGGAGCACCCGCGCCACCTGCGCGCGCAGCTCGTCCTGGCTCACCCCGGGACGTGCGGTGACCCATACGCTGGTGAAGACGTCGCGGTCCTCGAGGAAGAGCCGCTGGGTGGTCGCCGTGTCGAACAGGGCCACGCTGGCCCCGTTGAGCGAACCACCGTCGGGGAAGCCGGCCAGCCCGACCAGCGTCGGGGTGAGCAGCGCCCGCTCGCCGACGCTGACCAGCCGGACGCGGTCGCCGAGCGCGTAGCCGGCCCGGCGGGCGGTAGCGGTGTCGACGGCCACCTCCTGCTCCCCGCGGGGGGAGCGTCCCCGGAGCACCTGCAGCGGCTCGACGCCGCCGGCGGCCGGGGCCGTGGAGTCGTTGCGCCAGATGCCGGGGGCGCCCTGGCCGCCGACCACCCGGCCGTTGGCGCCGACCACGAAGACGCCCGAGCCCGAGGCCCGGCCGTCGGCGCGGGCGGCCCCCGGGAGCGCGGCCAGGTCGGCGACCACGCCGGCGGGCACGGTGAGCGTCGTACGGTCCGAGCCGCTGCTGGCCGCGCCGGTGGGCTGCACGACGACGTCGCCGACCGAGCTGTCGAAGATGGAGGTGAAGCTGCGGTCGAGGGTGTCGGTGAAGATCAGCGTGCCGGCGACGAAGGCGACGCCGAGCACGATGGCGAGCGTGCTGGTCAGCAGCCGGAGCCGGCGTCCGAGCAGGCTCCGCCACGCGGCGCGCAGCACGGTCAGGCGCCCCGCTCGTGGTCGGCCATCCGCGCCAGCACCGTCTCGCGCGTGGGCGAGCGCAGCTCGCCGGCGACGCGGCCGTCGGCGAGGAAGACCACCCGGTCGGTCCACGCGGCGGCGACCGGGTCGTGGGTGACCATGACGATCGACTGGCCGAACTCGTCGACGGCCCGCCGCAGCAGGGCCAGCACCTCCGCGCCCGACCGGGAGTCCAGGTTGCCGGTCGGCTCGTCGGCGAACACCACGGTGGGCCGGCTCATCAGCGCCCGGGCCACGGCCACCCGCTGCTGCTGGCCGCCGGAGAGCTGCTGCGGCCGGTGGGAGAGCCGGTCGGCGATCCCGACGGCGTCGACCACGAGGTCCCACCAGGCGGGGTCGGGACGACGGCCCGCGATGGCGAGGGGCAGCGCGACGTTCTCCTCGGCCGACAGCGTCGGGACCAGGTTGAAGGACTGGAACACGAAGCCGATCCGGTCGCGGCGCAACCGCGTCAGGCGGGCGTCGTCGAGCCGCGCGAGGTCGTCGTCGCCCAGCAGCACCTGGCCCGACGTGGGGGTGTCCAGCGCCGCGCAGCAGTGCATCAGGGTCGACTTGCCCGAGCCGGAGGGACCCATCACGGCCGTGAACTCGGCCCCACCGAGGTCCAGGCTCACCCCGTCGAGCGCACGGACCTCGCCGGCGCCCGTGCCGTAGACCTTGGTCAGGTCGCGGACCACCACCACCGGCGCCACCGGACCCGCCCGGACCGCGCCCACCTCCCCCGCCACCATGCGGTCCAGTCTGCCCCGGTGCGCCACGCCGGGCCCGGGGCGTGTCCCGCGCGTGGCCCCGCAGGCGCGCGGGTGCGCCCGGGTTGGGTCGCTGGCTAGGGTCGGGGTAGCCGCATCCCACCCAGGAGCTCTGCCCCGTGACCGTGCGACCCGCGTCCACCTCGACGGCCGTCCCCGACGACGTCGTCCTGCTCGACGACGACGGCACCCCCACCGGCACCGCGCCCCGGCTGGCCGTGCACGACACCGACACGCCGCTGCACCTCGCCTTCTCGCTGCACCTGCTCGACCCCGAGGGCCGCACGCTGCTCACCCGGCGCGCGCTGCCCAAGCGCACCTGGCCCGGCGTCTGGACCAACTCCTGCTGCGGCCACCCCCGGCCCGGCGAGTCCCCCGCGGCCGCGTCCCGCCGCCGCGTCGCCGAGGAGCTCGGCGTCGACGTGGGCGAGCCGACGCTGGTGCTGCCCGACTTCCGCTACCGCGCCGTCGACGCCGGCGGCGTGGTGGAGAACGAGATCTGCCCGGTCCACGCCGTGGCCGTCGAGCCCGACCTCGCGCTGCGGCCCGACCCGGCCGAGGTGGCCGAGACCGCCTGGGTGCCGTGGGCCGACCTGCACGAGGCCGTGACCCGCACCCCGATGGTCTTCAGCCCCTGGATGGTGCTGCAGGTCCGCGCCCTGGGTCCCGACCTCCCGCTGCCCGCGACCCGCGAGGGCGGCCCGCGACCGTGAACGCCGCCCTGGCGCCCGTCCCGCAGCCGGTCCACGACGCGGAGGCCTCGCTGCAGGCCGTCGAGACGCTGCTCCACCAGCGGCTGGCGGCGCTGCGCGAGGAGTGGCACGCCGGCGCGGAGGCACGCGACACGGTGCTCGGCGACCACGACGTGCCCGACCTGCTGAGCGACCTGGTGGTGGCCGGCGGCAAGCGGTTCCGGCCGCTGCTGTGCCACTGGGGCTGGGTGGCCGTGCCCGAGGCCGCACCGGGCACCCACGACGACATGGTCGCGGTGGGCGCGGCGCTGGAGCTGCTGCACGCCTTCGCCCTGGCGCAGGACGACGTGATGGACCGGTCGGGCACCCGGCGCGGCCGCCCGGCGGTCCATGTGCTCGCCACCGAGCGCCACCGGGCGGCGCACGGCCACGACGACGCCGAGCGCTACGGCGACTCGATCGCGGTGCTGGCGGGCGACCTCGGTCACGCGGAGGCCGACGACCTCGTGGGCGAGCTGCCGTCCGACGTACGCCGGCTGTGGCGACGCACCTGCGTGGAGCTGGTGCGCGGCCAGGCCCGTGACCTCGCCGACGCCGCCCGCGGCGGCGACGGCGACGCGCTGCGCCGGGCGCTCGAGGTGGCCCGCGCCAAGTCCGGCGCCTACACGATCCAGCGGCCCGTCGAGCTCGGCGCCACCGTCGCCGGCGCCGATGCCGCGACCCTGGAGCCGCTGGGCGACTACGGCCGCCACCTCGGCGAGGCGTTCGCGCTGCGCGACGACCTGCTCGGCGTCTGGGGCAGCCCCGAGGCCACCGGCAAGCCGGTCGGCGACGACCTGCGCCTGGGCAAGTCCACCGTCCTGCTCGCCCTCGCCGAGCAGCGCCTCGGCGGCACCGGAGCCGCCGCACTGCGACGCGTGCGCCGCCAGACCCACGACGAGGCCGACGTCGTCACCCTCGCCGAGGCGATGGTGGCGGACGGCGTCCGCGACGAGGTGGAGGAGATGGTCGAGCAGCGCGTCGACCGCTCCCTCGCCGCCCTCGACCACCACCGGCTCAGCGACGAGGGTGTCGCCGGGCTGGCCGAGGTCGCCCGCCGTGTCGCCTGGCGACAGCGGTGAGCGCCACCCCCCACCCCCCTGAGGACTCCCCATGAGCACTGTCGTCGTCATCGGAGCCGGTCTCGCCGGACTCGCCACCGCCTGCCACCTCGTCGGCAGCGGCCACGAGGTCGTCGTCGTCGAGCGCGGCACCATCCCGGGCGGTCGCGCCGGCCGCATCGAGCGCGACGGCTTCACCTTCGACACCGGCCCGACCGTGATGACCATGCCCGGGCTGCTCGAGGACGCCACCCGTGCCGCCGGCAGCGACCTGTCCGACGTGATCACGCTGCGCCAGCTCGACCCGGCGTACCGTGCCCGCTTCGCCGACGGCAGCGAGATCCACGTCCGCGCCGGCCACGAGGCGATGCGCGCCGAGATCGAGCGCACCTGCGGCAGCAAGGACGCCGTGGCCTTCGACGGCTTCGTCGACTGGCTGCAGCGGCTCTACGCGATCGAGATGCCGCACTTCATCGACACCAACTTCGACTCCCCGCTCGACCTGCTGCGCAACCCCGGCGCGGCGGCGCGCCTGGTCGCGATGGGCGGCTTCGGCAAGCTCGGCCCGGCCGTGCGCCGGCGCTTCTCCGACGAGCGGCTGCGACGGCTGTTCACGTTCCAGGCGATGTACGCCGGCCTGCCGCCCAGCTCCGCGCTGAGCCTGTACGCCGTGATCACCTACATGGACTGCATCGAGGGCGTCTACTTCCCCGAGGGCGGCATGAGCGAGGTGCCGCGCTCGCTGGAGCGGGCCGCCACCCGCGGCGGCGTCGACCTGCGCTACGGGCAGACCGTGACCCGGATCCTGCGCCGCGGCGTCGACGGCGGCGTGGCCGGTGTGGAGGTCGACGGGGGTGAGCAGCTGCGCGCCGACGCCGTGGTCTGCACGCTCGACCTGCCCGTCGCCTACGAGCGGCTGCTGCCCGACCTGCGCCCGGGGCGCGTCGTGCGGGGCGGCACCTACTCCCCCTCCGCGGTGGTCTGGCACGTCGGCGCCCGCGGCCAGGTCGCGCCCGGCACCGACCACCACAACATCCACTTCGGCGAGGCCTGGGACAGCTCCTTCGACGCGCTGATCAACCAGGGCCGGCTGATGCCCGACCCGTCACGGCTGGTCACGGTGCCCTCGCTCAGCGACCCCTCGCTGGCCGCGCCCGGCGGCACCACGATGTACGTCCTGGAGCCGGTGCCCAACCTCGCCGGCAAGGTCGACTGGTCGGCGCAGCGGGCGCCGATGCGCGACTCGCTGCTGCGCTTCCTGGAGACCGAGGGCTACCCCACCGACATCGTGGCCGAGGAGCTCGTCGACCCGCTCGACTGGCAGGCCGACGGCATGGCCCAGGGCACGCCGTTCGCGCTGGCCCACACCTTCGCCCAGACCGGCCCGTTCCGGCCGCCCAACGTGGAGAAGCGGGTGCCCGGGCTGTTCTTCGCCGGCTCCGGCACCACCCCCGGGGTGGGCGTCCCGATGGTGCTGGTCTCGGGCAAGCTCGCGGCGCAGCGCGCCACGGCGTACCTCCCGACGACGCGGCGCCAGGCGGTGGTGGCCTCGTGACCCTGCTCGACCCGACGCTCGAGGTCGGCTACCGCCAGGCGGCCGACCTGACCCGCAAGCACGGCACGACGTACTTCTGGGGCGCGGCGCTGCTGCCCGCCGCCCAGCGCCGCCACGTGCACGCCGTCTACGCGCTGTGCCGGCTCGCCGACGACATCGTCGACGACGCCGTGGCGCTGGGCCGCGACACCGCGCAGACCCGCGCCGAGCTGGCGTCCTTCCGGGCCCGCTTCACCGAGGCCGTGGCCACCGGCGGCAGCCCCGACCCGGTGCTGGCCGCGGTGGCCCGCAGCGTCGAGGAGTGCGGCATCGACCCCGGCTGCTTCGACCGGTTCTTCGACGCCATGGCGCAGGACCTCGACACCAGCAGCTACCGCAGCTGGGAGGACCTGCTCGGCTACATGGACGGCTCGGCGGCCGTCATCGGCGAGATGATGCTCCCGGTGCTGCAGCCGCGCAGCACGGCGGCCTTCGAGCCCGCCCGCGCTCTGGGCCTGGCCTTCCAGCTCACCAACTTCCTGCGCGACGTCGCCGAGGACCTCGACCGCGGCCGGGTCTACCTGCCCCAGGAGGACCTCGAGCGGTTCGGCGCCGACCCCGCCGCCCGCACCGTCACCGAGGACTGGCGCCGGCTGATGCGCTTCGAGATCGAGCGCAACCGCGAGCTGTACGTCGAGGCCGACCGCGGCCTGGCCCACCTCACCGGTGCCGCCGAGCGCTGCGTGCGCACCGCCCGGGTCCTCTACTCCGGCATCCTCGACAAGATCGAGGAGTCCGACTACGACGTGTTCAGCCAGCGGGCCCGGGTGCCCACCTGGCGCAAGGCCGGCACCGCCGCGCGCACCGTCGTCGCCCGGCGCCCCGCGGCGCCGGCGCCCTCCCCCGCAGCACCCGCGGCCCCGGCGGCCCCGGCGCGGTCGCGGGTGCCGGTCGAGCTGCGCCGGATGCCGCCGCGCGACCGGCTGGCCCCCAGCTGGCGCGACGCGTCCCCGCGGCGCATCGCTCGCTCGCTCGACGCCGCGCTCGCCCGGGACCCCGGCGGCTGGTACGTCGTCGGCGCCAGCGA
This sequence comes from Nocardioides aurantiacus, assembly GCF_003752505.1. Classification (NCBI taxonomy): domain Bacteria; kingdom Bacillati; phylum Actinomycetota; class Actinomycetes; order Propionibacteriales; family Nocardioidaceae; genus Nocardioides; species Nocardioides aurantiacus. The sequence continues at coordinate 3,196,403 of NZ_RKHO01000001.1, forward strand.
CGACCTGCACGACCGCTCGATCGTGCGCATGCTCGGCGGGCGCGAGGTCACCCTGTGGCGCTCCTCGACCGGGGTCGTCGCCGGCCCCGGCAGCTGCCCCCACCTCGGCGCGCTGCTGGAGGACTGCGAGGTGCTCGGCGACCAGCTGCACTGCCGGTGGCACGGCCTGGCGATCGGTGCCGACGGGGCGCCCGGCTGGACGCCGTACACCGCCCACGACGACGGCGTGCTGCTCTGGGTCCGGCTGCCGACCCAGGGCGAGACCCCGCTGCCCCGACCGCGCCTGACCGCGCGCCCCGAGACCTTCGACTCGGTCGCCGCCGTGATCGAGGTCGAGGGCGTCTGCGAGCCGCGCGACATCATCGCCAACCGGCTCGACCCCTGGCACGGCTCGTGGTTCCACCCCTACTCCTTCAGCCACCTCGCGGTGGTCGAGGAGCTCAGCGACGACCATGTGCTGACCGTCGACGTCACCTTCCGGCTCAGCCGCACCTGGGGGGTGCCGGTCCGCGCGGAGTTCGCCTGCCCCGACGCCCGCACCATCGTCATGACCATCACCGAGGGCGAGGGCGCCGGCAGCGTGGTCGAGACCCACGCGACCCCGCTCGGCCCGGGCCCCGACGGCCGGCCGCGCACGATGATGACCGAGGCCACCATCGCCACCTCCGACCGCGCTGGCTTCGCCGTCGCCCGCCACCTCGCCCCGGCGCTGCGCCCCGCGATGCGCAAGGTCGCCCGACGCCTCTGGGTCGACGACCTCACCTACGCCGAGCGCTCCTACGAGCTGCGTCGTCGCGGCGAGCACTACGGCATCTGACCCGCGGCTCGGGTCGTTGTGGCTTGCGGTCGGGAGCCGGTCATCGGGCGCGGTGTACGGCATGTAAATCGGGGTTATGGACGCTCCACACGGGTCCTGACAGCGTGAAACCGTCCACAACCCTCCCCCAGAGCTTCACGGCGTACGCCGCGGGCCAACCGACGGCCCGACCGCGACTACCGCGGGTCTGTGGACGCTCCGGGGCCGGAACAGCGCTTGTCCAGCGTCCATAACGCCGATTTACAAGCGGGCCCGGGCCCGCCCGCCCACCTACCCCCGGCGGTCGAGCAGCCGGGCGAGGGCGGGGACGACGCGGTGGCGGTGGGAGGTGGGCACGGTCCAGACACCGTGGCCCGTGACGCCGTACGACGCCAGCAACCGGTCGGCCGCCTGGAAGCCGGTCGTGGCCGCCCGCTCCATCAGCGCCACCGGGAGCTCACAGCGCACCCCGTCACCGGCCAGCACCACCCGTGGGTCGGGGGTGACGACGCCGGGTCGGGAGGCCCACGGCTCGGTGCCCACGAGCGGGCAGTCGTCGCGCCAGAGCCACTCCTCGTGGCGGATCCGGGCGCCGTCGAGCTCGGGGTGCAGCACCAGCAGCTCGCGCCAGAGCCGTTCCCGCAGCGCCTGCACGTCGGCGCCCGCGTCGACGGCGTAGGCGTGCAGCTCCACCACCGAGCCGTCGTGCTCGCCCGTCCAGCGCGCGGCGCCCTCCTCGAGCAGCTCGAGGACCGAGACGTTGTCGAGGGGGCCGAACCCGCTGGTGGCGCGGAACGGTGCCGAGCCGGGCGCGACGCGGCGGTCGAGCCACAGCCGCCAGACCGCGAAGGGCGGCGCCGAGCGCTGCGCGGCCAGGGAGGCGCGCCAGGCGTCGTCGCCGAGGCCGGGCGAGGCCGCGACCAGCTGCTGGAGCGGCGTGCGGTCGAGCGCGAGGACGACCCCGTCGACGCGGGTCGAGCCGGCGCCGGTGAGCACGTCGAGGGCGCCGTCGCCGGCCGAGGTGACCGACTCGACGGCCTCGCCGGTGCGGACCTCGGCGCCGTGCGCGTCGAGGTGACGACCCAGCGGCGCCCACAGCGCGGTGTCGTAGTCGTCGACCGGCACGTCGAAGAGCAGCCCCTCGGCCGAGCCGAGGAAGTAGGAGTGGAACATCGCGACCAGCTCGCCGGCCGAGAAGTCCCGGGCGTCGGCGAAGAAGCTCCGGGCGAACACCTCGAGCGCCAGGTGACGGGCCTGGTCGGGGAACCGCAGCCGGTCGAGGTACGCCGCGGCGCTGACGCCGTCGTAGCGCTCGAACGTCGCCGGGAAGTCGACGTCGAGCAGCTCCATCGCCGCGCCCACGTCGACGGCCGCGAGGTCTCGGAGCCGGAAGGTCGGCGAGCGCAGCACGAAGGACATGATGTTCAGCGGCGGCGTCAGCGCGATGCCGGTGAAGGAGTCGGTGGGGCCGCCCTTGAGCGAGAGCGGGTAGTCCTCGACGGCGTGCAGCCGCTCCAGCGCGGGGTCGGTGCGGCGCAGCAGCGAGCGCAGGTTGTAGTACTGCCGGAAGAAGGCGTGGAACCCGCGGCTCATCGCCGTCGTGGTGCCGTCCACCGTGACCGGCCACGAGGCCACCCGGCCGCCCAGGCGGTCACCGCGCTCGAGCAGGGTCACCCGGACCCCGCGCTCCGCCAGCGCGGTGGCGGCGGTCAGGCCGGCGATGCCCCCGCCGACGACCGCGACGTGGTGGCGCTGCCCGTCGTGGCTCGCCCCGCCCGCAGGGGCGTGCCACTCGGCACGACGGTCCCGGCCGGGGCGCCAGCCGGGTCCGGCGGCTCCGCTCACGCGGGCCGGCGTCCGACGAACGTGTGCAGCACGCCACGCTGCCAGCCGCCGAAGCTGCGGCTGCGCACGTCGACGAGGCCGGCGGCGACCATCCGGCTGCGCAGCAGGTGCGTGCTGTCGAAGTCGACCACGCTGCGCCACAGGTAGCGGTAGATGGGGCTGCGCGGCGCCGTCAGCAGGCCCAGCGGCACCACCACGCCCCACGAGACGGCGTCCCAGACCCGCCGGCCGACGCGGCTCTCGGCGACGCTGTACTCGTGGACCACCACGGCCCCGCCGGGCACGAGCAGCCGCACGATCCCGGCCAGCAGCGCGTCGCGAGCGGTCACGTTGCGCACGAGGTACGCCGCGAACACCCCGTCCACGGTGCCCTCGCCGTCGAGGTGCGAGCGGCCCCACGTGCCGGGGTCGAGGTGCTCGGCGTCGTCCTGCACGAAGTGCACCGGGCTCGTCCACGTCTTGCGCCGGGCCTGCTCGAGCATCCCGGCGGAGCCGTCGACGCCGACGATCTCGTGCGGCACCCCGGCGGCCTGGAGCGCGGCCTCGAGGGCCCGCGTCGAGGCGCCCGAGCCGCACCCGAGGTCGACGACCCGGACCGGTCGGTCGGCGGGCCGCGGCAGCGCGGCCACGAGCACCTCGGCGGACCGGCGCAGCTGGGCGTGGTAGCCGGGGTTGAGGGCGACCATCAGGTCGTACGTCGGGGCCACCCCGTCGAAGGTCTCGGGGACGCTGGGGGCGGTGGCGGTGGTCATGGGGTCCTCTGCTCGGACGTGGTGGTGGTGGACGTGGGGTCAGGGCGGTGACCCAGGCGCAGCCAGAGCAGCAGCGTCAGGGTGACCATGCTGAAGCCGAAGGCGAAGTCCTCGACGGGGATGTCCCAGGGGATCCGCCACCCGGTCATCTCGCGCTCCTCGTAGAGCACGATCGGGTCGGAGAGCTTGGTCAGCCAGCCGTCGACGGGCACCTGGAAGCCCATCACGATCGCCATCGCGAGCCAGTACTGCAGCGAGCGGAAGACGCCGGTGCGGAACCACAGCAGCTCCAGCGCGACCACGACCACGACCGACAGCACGGCGAAGACGGTGTACTCCAGCATCAGGCACCCCGCTCGGCCGGCGCCGTCGCGGTCGTACGCCGCCGGGCTCGCCACCAGCCCAGGGTGTTGCCGACCGCCTCGTAGGTCAGCAGCCCGCAGATGGGGATGACGACGAAGAAGACGAGCTCCTCCAGCGGCATCTCGAAGGGCAGCAGGACGCCGGTGGTGTAGCGCTCGCTGTAGTCCCAGGTGCCGCGGGCGATGGCCACGACGTCCCAGACGCCGTAGACGACCACGACGGGGAGCAGCGCGAGCAGCAGGCGGCGCGGCCGGCGCCACACCCGCGCCCCGAGCACGAGCTCGAGGGGAAGGGTGAGCAGCAGGCAGCCCGCCATCAGCAGGAGGTACTGGTACTGGTCCACCGCGGACAGCCTAGGAGGCGGGTGGTCGTGACCACCCGCCCCCCGTGACTAGGACGACCGGCGGCCCAGCAGCTTGGACAGGACCCACAGCACGACGAGCCCGCCGAGGGCCTGCCTCCAGTAGAGCTTGGCCAGCACCGGGAGCACGGTGGCCCCCAGGTCGAGGGCGTCGTCGTTGCTGCCCGAGCCGCCCGACGCTGCCGCCGGAGCCGCCTGGCGACCCGTCGAGGAGGGCGCGGAGCCGCCCCCGTCGGTGGAGGCCAGCCGCCGGACGTTGCCGGCGCCCTCCTCGGTGGCCCGGCCGGCGTCCGCCGGTGTGGCCGGGGCCGGGTCGGCCGCTCCCGCCGGCGGCTCCGGCTCGGAGACCGGGCCGGCGGGGGCGCCCACCTTCTGCTCGAGGCAGGCGGTGAACTGGCCGAGCAGCTTGTCGCTGACGTCCTGGATGACGCCGCGACCGAACTGCGCGGGCTTGCCGGTGATGTTGAGGTCGGTGGTGACCTCCACCCGCGTGGACCCGCCGCCCACGTCGCTCATCCGGGCCAGCACGTCGGCGCCGGCGGTGCCGTTGCCGCGCTTGTCCTTGCCCTTGGCCTCGATCTTCATCGTGCGCGCCGACTCGTCCTTCTCCAGGAACGTGCCGGTGCCGCTGTAGACCAGGGCGATCGGGCCGAGCTTGACCTTGACCGTGCCCTTGAACGTGTCACCTTCGACCGAGGTCACCTGCGCGCCGGGGAAGCACTCCCCCACGCTGGCGATGTCGTTGAAGGCGTCCCACGTCTCCTGGAGCGTGGCCGGGACCGTGAACTCGTGCTTGAGGTCCATGTCAGCTCGAGCCTGCCGCCTTGAGCACCGCGCGCCGGGTCAGCACCGTGGCGAGGTGCGAGCGGTACGCCGCGTCGCCGTTGAGGTCCGAGGGCGGGTTGGTGCCCTGGGCCGCCAGGTCGCACGCGGCGCGGACGCCGTCCTCGGTGGCCTGCTGGCCGACCAGCGCCTGCTCGGTCGCGGTGGCCCGCAGGGCGGTGGAGCCCATGTTGACCAGGCCGATCCGGGCCTCGCTGATGGTGCCGCCGTCGACCTTGACCGCGGCGGCCACCGACACGATCGGCCACTGGTGGGCGACGCGCACGAACTTCTCGTAGTGCGAGCCCCAGCCGTCGTGCTTGCGGAACCGGACCGCGGTGAGGATCTCGTCCTCGCCGACGGCGGTGGTGAAGAGGTCCTCGAAGAAGTCCGTCGCCGCCACCGTGCGCTCCCCGCCCGGGCCCTGGATGACCAGGTCGGCCTCCAGCGCCAGGGTCGGCGCCCCGCAGTCGCCCGCGGGGTCGGCGTGCACGAGCGCGCCGCCCAGGGTGCCGCGGTGCCGGATCTGCGGGTCGGCGACCTCGGTGATCGCCTTGTGCAGCAGGCTCAGGCTGTCCCGGATGCCGGCGTCGCCCAGGATCTGGGCGTACGTCGCCATCGCGCCGATGCTGATCGAGTCGCCCTCGTCGCGGATCTCCCGCAGCGAGTCGATCTTCCCGATGTCGATGACCACCTCGGGGGCGTTGAGGCGCATCCGCAGCACGGGGAGCAGCGACTGCCCCCCGGCCAGGATCTTGGCCTCGTCACCGTGCTCGGCCAGCGCCGCGAGGGCCTCCTCGACCGACGTGGGTGCCACGTAGGCGAACTGGGTGGGGATCACTGACCTGCTCCTTCGCTGCTGTTGCCGTCGTGGCGCTGGGACTGGCCCTCGCCGTCGGTGGCGGGGTCGAAGTGGGCGGCCGCGGCCCCCACGGTGTCCTCGGTGGCGCCGGCGGTGCCCTGCTGGATGGCCTTCCACACCCGCTCGGGCGTGCAGGGCATCTGGATGTCCTTGACGCCGAACTGCCGGATCGCGTCGAGCACGGAGTTGACCACGGCCGGCGTCGAGGCGATGGTGCCCGCCTCGCCGACGCCCTTGGTGCCGAGCGTGTTGGTCAGCGACGGCGTGGTGTTGTGGCCCACGTCGTAGTTGATCGTGTCGGCGGCCGTCGGGACCAGGTAGTCCACGAACGAGGCCGACACCAGGGTCCCGGAGTCGTCGTACACCGCCTCCTCCCACAGCGCCTGGGCGATGCCCTGGACGAGGCCACCGTGGACCTGGCCCTCGACGATGAGGGGGTTGATGACGTTGCCGATGTCGTCCACGCAGGTGTACTTGCGCATCTTGACCTGACCGGTCTCGGTGTCCACCTCCATGGCGCACAGGTGCGTGCCGTGGGGGTAGTTGAAGTTGATCGGGTCGTAGGTCGCGTCGGAGTCCAGCGAGGGCTCCATGCCGTCGGGCAGGTTGTGCGCGACGAACACCGCGCCCGCGACGTCCTGGATCGAGACCGCGGCGTCGGTGCCGCGGACCCCGAAGCTGCCGGCCTTGAACTCGATGTCCTCGACGTTGGCCTCGAGGAGGTGGGCGGCGACCGGCTTGGCCTTCTCGACCACCTTGTCGGTGGCCTTGACCAACGCCTCGCCGCCGACGACGAGCGAGCGCGAGCCGTAGGTGTCCAGGCCCTTGGCAGCCACCTGGGTGTCCCCGTGCAGCACCTCGACGTCCTCGAAGGGCACGCCGAGCCGGTCGGCGACGATCTGGCTGAACGCCGTCTCGTGGCCCTGGCCGTGCGCGCTGGCGCCGGTGACGATCTCGACCTTGCCGGTCGCGAGCATCCGCACCGAGGCGTGCTCCCAGCCGCCGGCGCCGTAGTCGAGCGACCCGAGCACCCGGCTGGGGGCGAGGCCACACATCTCGGTGAAGGTCGAGACGCCGATGCCGAGCTGGACCTTGTCGCCGGACTCGCGACGCTGCTTCTGCTCGGCGCGGAGCTCGTCGTAGCCGAACATCTCCTTGGCCTTGGCGGTCGCGGCCTCGTAGTTGCCGGAGTCGTACTCCAGGCCGGCCACCGTGGTGAAGGGAAACTCCTCGGCCTTGATCCAGTTCTTCTCGCGGACCTCGAGCGGGTCCACGCCGAGCTCGAGGGCGAGCTCGTCCATGATCCGCTCGATGCCGAACGTGGCCTCGGGCCGGCCGGCGCCGCGGTAGGCGTCGGTCCAGGTCTTGTTGGTGAGCACCGTCTGGCAGGCGAAGTGATAGGCCGGGAACTTGTAGATCGCGTTGAACATGAACGCGCCCAGCACCGGGACGCCGCCGCCGACGAGGCTGACGTAGGAGCCGAGGTCGGCGAGGAGCTCGACCTTGAGGCCGGTGACGGTGCCGTCCTTCTCGGCGGCCAGGGTCAGCTTCTGCCACTGGTCACGACCGTGGTGGGCCGACATCAGCGACTCCGACCGGGTCTCGGTGAACTTCACCGGCTTGCCCGTGCGGCGGGCCACCGCGACGGTGATCCACTCCTCGGGGGTGGTCTGCAGCTTGCCGCCGAACCCGCCGCCCACGTCGGGGGCGATCACGCGGATCTTCGACTCCGGCATGCCGGTGGTCGCGGCGAGCGCGAAGCGCAGGATGTGCGGGATCTGGGTCGCCGACCACATCGTCAGCTGCTCGCCGGTGGGGTCGACCACGGTGGAGCGGGGCTCCATGAAGGCGGGGATCAGGCGCTGCTGACGGAACTCGCGCTCGACGACGACACCGCTCTCGCGGGCCTTGCTGATCGCCTCCTCGACGTCGCCGCCCGTGCCGGCCTCGGCCGAGTCGAACTTCCACAGCGCCGACTTGTTGGTGCCGAGGTCGGGGTGGGCGAGGACCGTGTCGGCGGCCGCCTCCTTGAGGTCGAGCGCCGCGGGCAGCTCCTCGTAGTCGACGTCCACGAGCTCGGCGGCGTCGCGGGCCTCGGCCTGCGAGCGCGCCACGACCACCGCGACGATCTCTCCGGCGAAGCTGACCCGGTCGGCCGGGACCGGCAGGTGGGTCGGGGTGACCTGGTCGGGCGTGATGGGCCAGGCGTTGATGAGCACGCCCTGGGTCTCGGCCAGGTCGGCGCCGGTGAGCACGTCGACCACGTTGCGCGAGGCCTTGGCCTCTGAGACGTCGATGTTGGTGATCTTGGCGTGGGCGAAGGGGCTGCGCACCATCGCGAGGTGCAGCATGCCGTTGATCTGGATGTTGTCGGTCCACTTGGTGCGGCCGGTGATGAGGCGCTGGTCCTCCTTGCGGCGGCGGTCGCGACCGATCTCGAGGCGGGGCTCGGTGGTGGGGGCGTCCTGGGTGGCGGTCATCTCAGGCCTCCGTCTTCTGGCCGGCCGCGGTCTGCACGGCCTTGACGATGTTGTGGTAGCCGGTGCAGCGACACAGGTTGCCCTCGATGCCGACCCGGATCTCCGCCTCGGAGGGGTTCGGGTTGTCCTTGAGCAGGTCCACGGACTGCATGATCATGCCGGGGGTGCAGAAGCCGCACTGGAGCGCGTGGCACTCGTGGAACGCGGCCTGCACGGGGTGCAGCTCGCCGTCCGTGGCGAGGCCCTCGATGGTGGTCACCTCGGCGCCGTCGGCCTGCACGGCGAGCACGTTGCAGGACTTCACGCTGCGGCCGTCGAGGTGCACGGTGCAGGCACCGCAGTTGCTGGTGTCGCACCCGATGACGGTGCCGGTCTTGCCGAGCTTCTCGCGGAGGTACTGCACCAGCAGCATCCGCGGCTCGACGTCGTCGGAGACGGTCGCGCCGTCGACCTTGAGTTCGATCCTGGTCATGTGTGAGGACTCCTCGGGACAGGTGAGCACAGACGTCGTGTGACGCCGCTCACGCTAGGTCTCCGTGGTTGGACAAAGGTTGGTGGCCGGTAGCCTGGCGCGCATGTCCCAGCACCCCGCCGACAGCCCCGAGGACCACACCGACGGACCCGCCGACGACGCCACCCGGGCCTGGGGCCACGGGGTCGCGACGATCGCCGCGGACGGCACCGTCCTGGACACCTGGTACCCCTCCCCCGCCCTGGGCCGGGCGCCCGCCGACGCCGCCACCGAGGTGCCGGCCGGGCTGGCCGCGCTGGCCGGGGAGCACCCCGAGCGCCGGGTCCGGACCGAGGTCGTCACCACCGACATCGAGCTCGCCGCCGCCCCCGCCGACGCCGCCGACGCCTACCTGCGGCTCCACCTGCTCTCCCACCGCCTCGTGCGCCCCCACGGGCTGTCCTTCGAGGGCGTCTTCGGCACGCTCGCCAACGTGGTGTGGACCAGTGCCGGTCCCTGCGCCGTCGAGGGCTTCGAGGACGTCCGGGTCGGCCTGCGCGCCTTCGGCCACGTCCAGGTGTTCGGGATCGACAAGTTCCCCCGGATGACCGACTACGTCGTGCCGAGCGGCGTACGCATCGCCGACGCCGACCGCGTCCGGCTCGGGGCCCACCTCGCTCCCGGCACCACCGTGATGCACGAGGGCTTCGTGAACTACAACGCCGGCACGCTCGGGTCCTCGATGGTCGAGGGCCGCATCAGCGCCGGCGTCGTGGTCGGCGACGGCTCCGACGTCGGGGGCGGCGCCTCGATCATGGGCACGCTCTCGGGCGGCGGCACCCAGGTGATCTCGCTGGGCGAGCGCTGCCTGCTCGGCGCCAACGCCGGCATCGGCATCTCGCTCGGCGACGACTGCGTCGTCGAGGCCGGCTGCTACGTCACCGCCGGCACCAAGGTCACGCTGGTCCGACCCGGCGAGGAGCCGACGGTCGTCAAGGCGCTGGAGCTCTCGGGCAGCGACGGCGTGCTGTTCCGGCGCAACTCGGTCACCGGCGCCGTCGAGGCGGTGCCGCGCTCCGGGCACGGCATCACGCTCAACGACGCCCTGCACGCCAACTAGCGACCCGCTGCTCCGTCGTGCGCCTGCCCACCCTCGTCCTCCTCGTGGTGCTCGCCCTCGTCGTGGGCGTCGGCGTCGCCACCTGGCGCGGGTCCGGGCCCCTGCCCGACCCCGAGGGATGCGCGGCCGAGCTCGACGGCCTGCGGGTCGAGCTCTCCCCGGAGCAGGCCCGCAACGCCACGCTGATCGCGGCGGTCGGCGTACGCCGCGGCCTCCCCGCCCGCGCGGTGTCGATCGCCCTGGCCACGGCCTACCAGGAGAGCAAGATCGTCAACATCGACTACGGCGACCGCGACTCCCTCGGGCTGTTCCAGCAGCGACCCTCGCAGGGCTGGGGCACCGCCGAGCAGGTGCAGGACGAGTACTACGCGACCAACGCGTTCTACGACGCCCTGGAGAAGATCGACGGCTACCAGGGCATGCGGATCACCGAGGCGGCGCAGCTCGTGCAGCGCTCGGGCTTCCCCGAGGCCTACCAGGACCACGCCGCCGACGCCCGGGCGCTCGCCTCGGTGCTGACCGGCTACAGCGGCGGGGGCCGGTTCAGCTGCGTGGTGCGCGAGCCCGACTCCCCCGGTCGCGCCCCGCGGGTGGTGCGCACGCTGGAGCGCGCCTTCGGTCCGCTCGACACCTCCGTCGGGCCGCGTCGCGACGTGACCGTGCGGGTGGCCGGCGACGAGGCCGGCTCCCGGCGGGGCTGGGCGGTGGCCCAGTTCGTGCTGGCCCACGCCGCCGACCTGGGACCGGCGGCCGTGGAGCACGACGGTCGCCGGTGGCGCACCGGCGACGACTCCGAGGCCGGCTGGGTCACGGCCGACGGGGTCGCCGGCCCGCGCTCGGTCGCCGTACGGCTGGGGTAGCTGCGGCGTACGCCTGGGGCGGGGGTCCGCGTGGGTCCGGTTTCCCAGGTGATGAACCCGATCTGCCTCCTCACACACGACGCACGGTGTGTGAGGACCCGGTCTGGGTTCATCACCTGGGAAACCGCCGCCGGCGTCAGGCCCGGGCCAGCCTCTCGGCGGCCGCGGCGACGCGCTCGTCTGTGGCGGTGAAGGCGACGCGGACGTGCTGCTCGCCGGCGCGGCCGTAGAAGGACCCGGGGGCGACCAGGATGCCGCGCTCGGCCAGCGAGGCGACGGTGTCCCAGCAGGACTCGGCGCGGGTGGCCCAGAGGTAGAGCGAGGCCTCGGAGTGGCTGATCGCGAAGCCCGCGCCCTCCAGCGCCTCCCTCAGCACGCCGCGGCGCGCGGCGTAGTGGGCGTGCTGCTCCCGGGCGTGGTCGTCGTCGTCGAGGGCGGCCACCATGGCGCGCTGCTGCGGGCCGGGCATCATCAGGCCGAGGTTCTTGCGCACGGCCAGCAGCTCGGCGACGACGACGGGGTCACCGGCCACGAAGGCACAGCGGTAGCCGGCGAGGTTGGACCGCTTGGACAGCGAGTGCACCGCCAGCAGCCCCTCGTGGGAGCCGCCGCTGATGTCGGGGTGGAGGACCGAGAGCGCCTCGCCCTCCCAGGTGCACTCGAGGTAGCACTCGTCGCTGACCAGCAGCACACCGCGCTCGCGGCACCACTGCACCACCTTGCGCAGGTGGTCGGGCGGCAGCACGCGACCGGTCGGGTTGGACGGGGAGTTCAGCCACAGCAGCGCGGGGGTGCGCGGCCCGATCGCGGTCAGCGAGTCGGTGGCGAGCGTCTCGGCCCCGACCAGCGCGGCGCCGACCTCGTAGGTCGGGTAGGCGACCTCGGGCAGCACCACGAGGTCGCCGGGACCCACGCCGAGGTGGGTCGGCAACCCGGCGATCAGCTCCTTGGAGCCGACCACGGGGAGCACGCCGTCCAGGCCGAGCCCCGTCACGCCGTGGGAGCGGGCCAGCCAGTCGACCGCCGCCTGACGGGTCGCGGGCAGCCCGAGCGTCGTCGGGTAGCCCGGCGAGTCCGCCGCGTCACGCAGGGCCTGCTGCACCACCTCGGGCGTCGGGTCGACCGGCGTGCCGATGGAGAGGTCGACGACCCCGTCCGGGTGGGCACGGGCCGTCGCGGCGTACGGCAGCAGCTGGTCCCAGGGGAAGTCCGGGAGCCGGCGGGAGACGGGGGTGCGCGTCACTCCTGGTTCTGGGGCGGCAGCGCGGCGACCAGGGCGTGGTCCTTGTCGATCTCACCCATCTTGGCCGCACCACCGGGAGAGCCGAGGTCGTCGAAGAAGTGGACGTTGGCGTCGTAGTACTCCTTCCACTCCTCCGGGGTGTCGTCCTCGTAGTAGATGGCCTCGACCGGGCACACCGGCTCGCAGGCACCGCAGTCGACACACTCGTCGGGGTGGATGTAGAGCATCCGCTTGCCCTCGTAGATGCAGTCGACGGGGCACTCGTCGACGCACGCACGGTCCTTCAGGTCCACACAGGGCTGGGCGATGACGTAGGTCACCTGGATCCTCCTACACGCAGATGGGGTCCGGGAGCGGACCATGCTGAGCCTAGTATCCCCTCGTGCCTGGCTCGGACGGACCCTCTTGCAACACGGCGGACGATCCCGTCGGCGCCCACACCCTGGGACCCCACGTGGTCGGGACCCGCGTCGTCGTGCGGCGGCTGGTGCGTGGCGAGACCGGCCCCTCGGGAGGCCCCGCGATGACCGACGTCCTCGGCGAGTGCGTGGCGTGGGCCGACGGTGTCGTGGCCGTGCGCCGGGAGAACGGCGACGTCGTGCGGATCCCGCTCGCCGACCTCGTCGCCGGCAAGCCGGTGCCGCCGCGCCCCTCGGTCCACCACCGCCTCGACCCCGGCCGCGCCGACCGGCTGGCCGCCCCCGGCTGGCCGGCGGCGGAGCAGGAGCGCCTCGACGACTGGCTGCTGCGCGCGTCGGGAGGCTTCTCCTCGCGGGCCAACTCGGTGCTCGCCGTCGGCGACCCCGACCGTCCCCTCGACGACGCGGTGGCCCACGTCGAGGAGTGGTACGCCGCCCGCTCGCTGCGCCCCCGGGCGCACGTGCTGCCCGGCAGCGCGCAGATGCACGCCTTCGAGGACGCCGCGTGGGCGCCGTACGAGACGACCTCGCTGATGCTCGCCTCCCTCTCCCGCGTCGTACGCCGCCTCGAGGCGCCGGACGTCGTGGTCACCGAGCACCGCCACCTCGACGACGGCTGGCTCGCGACCGACGAGCGCGCCGCCCGCTTCGGCGGGGCCGCCCGGGCCGTGATGGAGGCGGGCGAGGTCACCCTGGCGACCGTCCGCGACGAGGAGGGCCGGGTGCTGGCCCGGGGCCGCGGCACGGTGCACGGCGACTGGTGCGGCGTCTCCGGGCTCTGGACCCGCGAGGACCGGCGCGGCCAGGGCCTGTCGCGGGCCGTGCTCGCCGCCCTGCTGGAGCGGGGCGCCGAGGCGGGCGCAACCACGGCGTACCTCCAGGTGGTGGAGTCCAACGAGACCGCGCGCGGGCTCTACGAGACGCTCGGCTGGGCCGAGCACCACCAGTACGTCTACCTCGCCGCTCCCTGAGGGCCCGCACCTCCGCGCCCGGCGTCACCCAGCACCGCCACGGCGATCAGACGGATCACCGTCAGCACCACGAGCATGACAAGAGCCATGCCGGTCATCAGCCACCGGTACCCGGCCGGCTGCGCCAGCCAGCCCGGCGTGCCCGCCAGGGTGGGACAGGTGACCCGGACCCCTGCCTCGGTGGACCCGAGGTGCGCGACGACGTGGGGCGATGCCGAACCCCAGGACCATCACGGCCAGGAACACCGCGGCGACGGGGTAACCGGCGCGCGCGAAGCCCGCCGGGTCGGAGGGCACGCCGTCGGGCCTGCCCGACCCCGAGCGGCCGCTCACGGCAGGCACGACGGCCGGTACGTCGGACTGGCCGGCCCACGACGGGCCAGCGCGTGCAGCACCACCCGGACTGCCACCCCGTCGGAGGGCAGCAGCAGGTGGCCCGGGAGGTGCACCCGGCACTTCTGCTGCACCACGACGTTGGTGGCGCCGTCGAGGAAGCCGGACGTGTACGGCACCACCACCTCGTCGAGGCGGGTGACCACGGTGGTGTAGCTGACCGGGCCCGGCGTCTCGTCGCCCGCGTTAAGCCGCTGCAGGAACGCCGACCCGGCGGCCTGCTGCCGGCAGGCGGGGCAGAGCACCGACAACCCCGGGGCGAGCAGCAGCGGGGTCCGGGTGCCGTGGTTGGACGGGGCCAGCCCGACGAGGTCGTCGACCTTGGCCGCACCGCCGAGGAAGCGCAGGTAGTAGCGCGGCATCATGCCGCCCTGGGAGTGACCCACCAGCGAGACCTTGCGGGCGCCGGTGGCGGCCAGCACCCGGTCGACGACGTCCCGCAGCTCGGCCGCGGACCCCTCGATCGGTGCGGTGGCCCGCCGGCCGTAGTCGATCGAGAACACGCAGTACCCCGCCGCCAGGAGCGAGCCGCGGAGCCGCCGCAGCAGGGTGGCGCCGTCACCGAACGTGCCGTGGACGACCACCACCGGCGTCGGCCGGGCGGCCGTCGGCCGGCAGGACCAGTCGTTGACGGCGGCGACGCGGACGGGCAGCGCGGTCGGCGCGGCCGCGGTGGCCGGCGCCGCGGGAGGCACGACGAGCATCCCGGCGAGGGCGACCGCCACGACCAGCAGGCCGCGGACCGCCCTGCTCGGGTCAGAGGGTCGGCGCACGGCGGCCTCCAGGGTCTCAGCCCGGCGGCTCGCAGACGACCGTGTCGGCCGGGATGTAGTCGGTGTGGAACTTCTCGGTCCTCAGCACCTTGGCAGAACCGGGCCGCTTGAAGTCGCGGAACACGTCGACGCTGAACCCGCCGGTGCCGGTCGCGGCTTCGCAGTCCTCGTCGTCCAGGGTGCGTGTCGCCGGCGAGGTGAAGGCGTAGCGGTCGCTCGTGCGCGACTCGACGTCCCACCGCTTGGTCGACCACATCTCCACCGTCGCGGCGCCCTGGGTGCCCGGGGTCGAGGGCGTGACCGAGGCCGTGACCAACACCCCGTGCGGGCTGTCGTTCTTGAACGACATGTCGAGCGTCGGCCAGGCCACCGTCGCCTCGCGCCCCTCGGGGTAGCGGTCGATGTAGACCGAGTGGGGCTTGTGCTCGACGTCCTGCAGCCCGGCGAAGAACATCGCGTTGAAGGTCGTGGTCGCGATCTGCGAGACACCGCCGCCGAGGTCCTTGCGGAAGATGCCGTCGCTGACGACGTAGCCCTCGGTGAAGCCGTTCTCGGCCGTCCGCTCCCCCACGATCCCGTTGAGGCTGAAGGTCTCGCCGGGCAGCAGCAGGGTGCCGTCGATCAGCTCGGCGGCCCGGGAGAGGTTGACGTTGCGGTACTCGGCGTACGGGAAGTTGGTGGTGAAGCTGCTGACCTTCTCGCGCACGCCCAGCTCACGGGCCTCGCCCGTGGTGAGGTCGGGTCGGGCGCGGCGGCCGTCCACCTGCAGCCGACGCTTCTCCCCGGATGCCGTGGCGGCCTCGACGAAGCCCTCCTCCAGCTCGGCGGGGTCGAGCTCCAGCCCCGGCCGGGAGGGTACGACGCGCGGCCGGCCGTCGCGGATCTCGACCGTCGCGTCCACCGGTGCCCGACCGACCTGCGCGACCACCGGGGCGAGCGCCTCGATCATGCGTTCGCCGTCGACCTCGGGGACGAGGTCGCCGTCGCGCTCGACCATCCGCAGGCCGCGACCGAACAGCCGCGGCGGAGCCTGCAGCTCGCGGCCCTCGAGCACCAGCGCGACCGGTCCCGACATCGCCGGCCGCGCGACGTCGCGCATCGCGGCCCGCACCTCGGCCTCGGACACGTCGGGCTCCACCTCGACGACCGGCAGCGGCACCCGGCCCCCGCGCAGGAAGCGGTCCTGCAGCAGCTGCTCGGTGGCGTCGCGGTCGACGGCGGCGCCGGCCCGCCCGATCACGGGACGCGCCTCGCCGTCGCGGAAGCGCACGGTGCCCTCGACGGCGGGACGGCGCAGCCCGTCGGTCAGGGTGTCGAGCGTGGCGTCGAGGCGGGCGCTGTCGAAGCGCACCGTGGGAGCGAGCTGGTCGCCCCCGGCGACCAGCGCCCACACGCGGGCCGGCGCGAACCGGGCACCGCCCGAGGCGCGGTCGAGGGTGTCCTCGAGGTCGAGCCGCCCACCCGCCTCACGGAGGTCGACGGGCTCGACGCGACCGTCGGCGTAGGTGAGCCGGACCTGGCGCGCGGCCCGCTCACCCAGCTCGGACTCCAGCCGGGCCTGCGCCCGGTCACGGTCGAGGCCGCCGACGGCGACCCCGCCCACCGAGGTGCCGCGGGGCATCCGGTCGCCGCCCCACAGCCCCACGCCGAGCCACACCAGGGCGACCAGACCGACCAGACCGACGCCGCCGAGCGCGGCGCGGCGACGCCGAGCGGGTCCACGCGACGTCGGGTGCTCCTCGGCCACGCTCAGACCAGCCCGGCGAAGAGGTCGTCCTCGAGCGCGTCGCCCTCGGTCGGTGCGGGGACTCCCTTGGCGATGCGGAAGTACTCCGTGCCCCAGATGTTGGCGCCCTGGTTGTTCGACAGCGCGAAGAACGGGCCGTCCACGGCGATCTGGGTGCGGTGGGCCTTGAGCGCCTCGGTCTTGGCGGCGGCGTAGTCGGTCGCGTCGACGGCCGCAGTCAGCGCCGCGTCGGGGACCATGAACGCCGGCAGGTCACCGTCGGGCTCCATGCCCTCGAAGGTGGTGGTGTCGCCCGCGTCGCGCAGCGCGCGCAGGCCCTCGCGGACCTTCTCGGCCGACATCGCGCCCCAGTAGACCTTGGCCACGTCGTGGTGCTCGCCGAGGTCGGGGCGGTAGGAGGGCACGGCGGCGAGGGCCACGGCGTACGTCGCGACGCGGTGGGCCTGCACGTGGTCGGGGTGGCCGTAGCCGCCGAACTCGTCGTAGGTGACCAGCACCTGCGGTCGCACCTCGCGGATCACCTCGACCAGCAGCGTGGCCGCCTCGGTCAGGTCGGCGTGCCAGAACGCGTTGGCGGGCACGTCGTCGGCGGCCACCGCGTGGCCGTCGGCGTGCCACTGCATGCCGGAGTCGCGGAACCGGCCGAAGCCGCCGAGGTAGCGGTGGTCGGTGACGCCCAGGGCCTTCATCGCGTTGGCCAGCTCACCGCGGCGGTGCTCGCCGAGGCCGTCGTCACGGTCGGCGGCGAGGTGCTCGAGCTCGGGCACCAGGATCTCGCCCATCTCGCCGCCGGTGCAGGTCACCAGGGTGACGCCGACCCCCTCGGCGACGTAGCGGGCCATGGTCGCGCCCTGCCCGATGCTCTCGTCGTCGGGGTGGGCGTGCACGAGAAGCAGGTGCTTGTCCATGCCCTCAGCCTAGGCGTGGGTCCCGACGGTCCCCCGGGGTGTCGCGGTGCAGCCGCCTCGGCGCCTGCGGCAGCACGAGCGGCGCGGGCGGCGGTGGGGCCGCCTCCTCCTCGAGCCAGCCCTCGTGGGCCTCCACCAGCAGCTCCAGCATCACCGCCGGGGCATCGGTCACGACCACCCACGGGTGGTCCTCGTCGTCGTCCTCGCCGGCCAGCGGCTGGCGGGCGACCTCGGCCTCGAAGCCGTCGCGGCGCAGCCGCTCGGCGGCCCGGCGGGCGTCGTCGCCGTCGAAGAAGACGCCCCGCACCCCGGCCACCTAGAGCCACCCCCGCACGAGGTCCAGGAACGGTCGGTCGCCCTCGAGCCAGCCGACCTCCTCGAGCTGGTCGGCCGCCAGCCAGCGCACGGCGTCGTGCTCCTGCGGCACCGGCTCGCCGTCGACGAGGTCGGCGACCACGACGTGCAGCACCAGCGGCCACGCGAGCGGCACCTGGCGCGGGAGCACGCCGACGCAGCGGACCTCGCAGCCGAGCTCCTCGCGCACCTCGCGGACGCCGGCCTGCTCGAGGGTCTCGCCCGGGGCGACCTTGCCGCCGGGGAGCTCCCAGCGGCCGGCCAACGCCACGGGTGCCGTACGCCGCGCCGCCAGGACCCGCCCCCCGGCGCGCACCGCCACTCCCACCACGCTCACGACGACGATCGTAGGCGGGCTCCTAGATTGGGGCCGTGACCATCCACCTGCGCCGCACCGACGAGAACGTCGACGAGATCGAGGCCGTCGCCTCCCAGCTCGGCCGTCGCGTGGGGGTGGCCGGGCTGCTGCCGCACCTCAACCGGCAGGCCGAGCTCGCCCGCGTCCCCGGGCGGGCCGTGGAGTGGGGCTGGACCTGGCAGCCCAGCGACGTGCGCAACCGCCGCTGGTGGCCGCAGGGCATCACCACCTCCGCCGACGCCGACGACCCCGCCGTCACCGCGGGCAGCCGGCTCGTGGTGGTCAGCTGGTACGCCCACGAGGTCGACGGGCAGCACCACGGCAGCAGGATCACGGTCGTGGACCTCGACACGCTGCGCTACCGCCACGTGCTCCTGGTCGAGCCGGTCGTGGACCGTCACGGCCGGGCACGGTTGAGGCCGGTGCAGGTGCACGCGGGCGGACTGGTGTGGTGGGGCCCCTACCTGCACGTGGCCGGCACGCGGCGCGGCCTGGTCAGCTGCCGCCTCGACGACCTGGTGCGGGTCGACGACGTCGAGGACGCGCTCGGCTACCGCTACGTGCTCCCGGTGCGCTTCGCCTACCGGGCCGAGCACGACGACGACACCGAGGAGATGCGCTACTCCTTCTGCTCGCTGGACCGCGGCGCCGACCCGCCGCAGCTGCTGGCCGGCGAGTACGCCCACGGCAGCGACCAGACCCGGCGCATCGCGCACTTCCCCCTCGACCCCGAGACGCACCTGCTCAGCACCACCGAGGACGGTCGCTGCTCGGCGCTGCAGCTGCACGACAGCGGCCTGGGCCAGATGCAGGGCGCCGCAGTGGTCGGCGACACCTACTACGTCACCAGCAGCCGGGGCCGGTTCCGCCACGGCACGTTGTACGTCGGCCGGCCGGGCCGCTTCCGGGGCTTCCCGGGCGCCCTGCCGATCGGGCCCGAGGACATCGCCTACTGGCCCGAGCTCGACCTGCTGTGGTCGGTCACCGAGCACCCGGGGCGGCGCTTCGTGTTCGCGATGCGCCGCGGCACGGTCGACATGGGCTGACCGGCCCGGCCCCGAGGGGACCGGTCGGTCCCGGTCAGGCCGCGGGGGTGCCCTGGCAGAGCTGCTCGAGCCTCACCAGGGTCCCGTCGGGGAGCACCACGGTGCCCTCGGCCTCGCCCAGCGTGAGCTGCGGGTGGGTGGCCGCGTCGACCGGCGCGGGCTCCGGCAGCGCCGGGTCGGGCTCCACGCACACCGGCAGGTCGGCGAGCGCCGGGACCGCCGGGGCCGGCGTCGGCTCCGGGTCGGGCGTCGGCGTCGGGTCGGGAGTGGGCTTCGGGTCGGGGGTCGGCGTCGGGCTGCCGGGCTCGGTGGGCGCCGGGCCGGCCGGGTCGCTCGGGGACGGCGTGCCGCCCGGGGTCGCCGGGGTCGTCGGGGTGGCCGGGGTGCTCGGCGAGGTGCCCGGGGTCGCCGGGTCGCTCGGGGTGGTGCCGGGCGTGCTCGGGGTGGTGCCGGGGGCGCTCGGGGAGGTGCCGGGGGCGCTCGGGGTCGCGCCGGGGGTGCCGGGCGAGGCCGGGCCGGAGGGCGTCGGCCGCGAGGGCGTGCCGACGGCGCTGCCGCTGCCGGTGCTGCCGGAGGTCCTCGTGCTCGTGGGGCGCGACTCGCGGGCCCCGACCGGGACGGGACGGACGGCCTCGGCGACGTCGACGCGCGACGCCTCGACCGGGGTCGAGACGGCCCAGGACGAGAAGGCCGGCATCGAGGTCAGCTGGTCGAGCTCGGCGGCGTCGAAGGTGGTCTTCCAGCGCAGCACCTGGGAGAGGTAGGCCTGCGAGCGGTTGTAGGAGAGCACCGCGTCGCGGAGGTCGGCGTCCTGGGCCAGGTCGCGGCCCTCGCCGCACAGGTAGACCATGGCGCCGCCGGCGGCGTCGTAGATGCTCTGCGGGTCGCGGGTGCCGTCGGCGTCGAGGTCGACGCCCACCGAGCGCCAGGTCGAGGGCAGGAACTGCAGCGGCCCGAGGGCCCGGTCGAACTTCCGGTCGCCGTCGAGCTGGCCCTTGTCGGTGTCGGCCACGGCCGTGAACGCGCCGCCGTCCAGGCGCGGGCCGACGAGGGCGGGGGTGACCCGGTGGCCCTCGTCCATCGCCCGGCCGACGAGGTTGCCGCTCTCGACCTGGCCGATGGCGGCGAGCAGCGGGACGGTCAGGTGGCAGCGCTCGGGGGCGAGCGCGGCGGCGCGGGTGTAGGCGTCCAGGACGACCGAGGAGAGCCGGTCGGGGGCGACCCCGGTGGGGGCGGCCCCGGACGCCCAGGAGCGAGCACCGGTGGCGGCGGGGACGACCACGGCGTCGGGGAGCGGGACGTCCGTGGTGGCGGTCGAGGTGGCGGTGGGGACGGTCTCGGCGGCGGCCTGCTCGGGCTGCAGCGCGGTGGGGCCCTGGCTGGAGGACGCCACGGGAGCGGCGAGCAGCGCGCATCCCAGCAGTCCGGCCACGGTCGTTCGACGGCTCATGCCCCGAGTCTCCACCTTTGTCCTGATTTACGGGCCTTTTTGCCCGGGTTCGAGCCTCTATCTTGCGGTGCTCCGGGTCACAGCGGAACACCCACAGGGCCAACACGCGGCAAACAGGCACCGGATCGTGACGGGCGACTAGACCGGCCCCGGGACGCATGTGACGCGTGGGTCAGGAAGGGGTCCGAGGGGCGCGTGGGAGGAGCGCCAGCTGCCGCGCCTGGGCGACGAGATGGCCCGCCTCGTCCCAGATCTCGCAGTCCTCCTCGAAGCTCCCACCGGCGACGGTCCGGGTCGCGTGGCGCACCCGCAGCCAGCCGTCCACCGGACGCTGCCGCACGTGCACGGTGAGCTCCACCGTGGGGGCCCACCCGGGCAGGCCCAGGTCGAAGCTCACCGGCGGCAGGGCGTCGGCGACGACGAGCAGCGACCAGGGGTCGGGCGGGCGGTGGTCGGCCAGACGCAGCCAGCCCTGGACCACGCCGGCCCGGCTGGGTCGCCCGACCGCCCAACCGGCGTACGCCGGGTCGAGGCGGAGGTCCAGCCGCTGCATCAGGGGCGGCGCGAGGCGGGCGCCGTCAGGGTCGTCGGCGGCACTGACGCACTCCTCGACCGGTGGCAGGTCGACGGGCGCAGGCTCGCGGCGTACGGCCTCGAGGGCCGCGTCGGACGCCGGGGCGCCGCCCGCCTCGACCGTGCCCAGGACCGCCAGCACCGTCAGTCGGTCGACCTCGACGCCGTCCTGCTCCTGGCTCAGCGTCGCCGCCACCGTCGAACGACGGCCGCCGGTGCGCAGCACACGGGTGCGGACCGTGGCCGGGCCGGGCACGCTGGGCGAGAGGTAGTAGCCGCTCGTGCTCACCGGGTCGAGGTGGCCGACCCCGGCGAGCTCGGCGCGCAGCGCGGCGGTCGCCACGGCCAGCACGTAGCCACCGTTGACCCCGCCGCCGACGACCCAGCCGGGGTCGAGGTGGGCGGCGTACGCGCCCGCGCCGAGGGACGTGACGGCGGCGGTGCGATCGAGCTCGTGGGTCATGGCCGCAAGGCTAGAGGCGCCCGTGGTGGGGGCAGCGGTCGGTCGACCCCTTCACCTGGGGCCCCGGCCCGCCTAGATTGGGAGGGCTGGCCACCGGGCATCGCGACGGGGCCACGGGGGTGGAGAGGTGACGGCGATGGATTCCTCCGGGGCTGCACCGGCAGCGGTCGACGACGTCCTCCGCGTCCTCGCGGGGCCCGACGACGTCGACCTGCAGGACCTGCTGCGGCTCGCGGCCGTGCTGTGCGACGCCGAGGCCGCGGGAATGACCATCCGCCGCCAGGACTGCTTCCACGTCCCGCTGACCTTCGGCATCGAGCCCTTCGTCTGTCCCGCCGACGACACCTTCTGCGCCACGGTGATGGACCGCGACGAGGTGGTCGTGGTCCCCGACGCGCAGGAGCGCGCCGAGTTCCGCACCATCAGCTGGGTCGACGGCACCCGGGCCAGCACCCGCTTCTACGCCTCCGCCCCGCTGCACTCCCCCGACGGCGGCTCGCTGGGACGGCTGTGCGTCATCGACCCGCGCCCGCACGACCTCGGACCGTTGCAGCGCCGGTCGCTCGGGACCCTGGCCGCGAGCGTGACCCAGCTGATCGAGCTGCGGCTGCGTCGCGAGACCGACCTGGGCACGAGCCGCCCCGAGGGCGAGGCCGCCACCACGGTCGTCAGCCAGATCGCCGCCGAGCTCAGCCACGACATGCGGGTCCCCCTCGCGGCGCTGACCGCGGGGGTGGAGCTGTTGGAGGACCAGCTGGCCGACCACCGGACCCCGACCGTCGACACCCTCCTGGAGCGGATGCGCAGCTCGGCCGGCCGGCTGCTGCGGATGCTCGAGCAGAACCTCGACCTCGACCCCGCCGAGACCCGGCGCACGAGCACCGACGTCGACCTCGGCCGCGTGGTGGAGCGGCTCGTCGCCGACTCCGCCCACGTGCTGGACCCCGTCGGCGCGGTCGTGGAGACCCGGAACCTGCCGGTCGTCCGGGCCGACCCCGACGCGATGTACGCCGTCCTCCAGAACCTGCTGGGCAACGCCGTGAAGTTCGCCCGTCCCGACGTGGCGCCCTGGATCCGCGTGACCGCGCGGCGCCGCCCCGGGGGCTACCGGATCGCGGTGCGCGACAACGGCGTCGGCATCCCCGACGAGCGGCGGGCGCAGGCGTTCGCGCTGTTCCAGCGGGGCGACCACGACGTCGAGGGCCACGGCATCGGGCTGGCCACGGTCTCGCGGCTGGTCCGGGCCCACAGGGGCGACGTCGGCATCGACGCGGTGCCCGAGGGCGGCACCGAGGTGTGGTTCGAGCTGCCCGACGAGCCCTGAGGACCACACCCGACCGACGGCCTCGCGCCCGGCTGGCTACCGTCGCGGCATGACGAACTCCGACCTGGGCTCCCTCGGCTCCCTGCCCGTCCACCGCAGGGGGTACGGCGCGATGCAGCTCCCCGGCCCCGGCGTGATGGGCCCGCCCCGCGACCGCGACGAGGCGCTCGGCGTGCTCCGCCGGGCCGTCGAGCTGGGCGTCGACCACGTCGACACCTCGCAGTTCTACGGGCCCGACGTCGCCAACGAGCTGATCCACGACGCACTGCACCCCTACCCGGAGTCGCTGGTGCTGGTCTCCAAGGTCGGCGCCCGGCGCGACGCCGAGGGCGCCTGGCTCCCCGCGCAGCGGCCCGAGGAGCTGCGGAGCGGGGTCGAGGACAACCTGCGCACGCTCGACGTCGAACGGCTCGGCGCGGTCAACCTGCGGCTGATGGACGCCGGCCACGACGTGCCGGCCGACCAGCTCGTGCCCCTGGAGGACCAGCTCGCCGAGATGGTGGCGCTGCGCGAGGAGGGCAAGATCGGCGGTGTCGGGCTGTCCAACGTGACGCTCGAGCAGGTGCGCGCGGCCGTGGAGACGACCGAGGTCGTCTGCGTCCAGAACCCGTTCAGCCTCGTCGACCAGCACGACCTCGACGTGCTCGACCTGTGCGCCGGGCTCGGCATCGCCTACGTGCCGTTCTTCCCGCTCGGCTCGGCCTTCCCGGGCATGCCCAAGGTCAGCGACGACCCGCGGGTCGTGGCGGTGGCGAGGCGCCGCGGCATCACCCCCGCCCAGGTCGGCCTGGCCTGGCTGCTTGCGCTCCGCGACAACGTGCTCCTCATCCCGGGCACCTCGCGGGTGGCCCACCTCGAGGAGAACCTCGCCGTGCGCGGCGTCGAGCTCACCGAGGACGACCTGGCCGAGCTCGCCGGCTGAGGGCTCAGCGCTCCCCGGCGAGCAGCGGCTCGAGGGTGAGGTCGGGGTGGTCGCGCTCCATCACGCTCATCCGCCACTTGTCGGGCGCGAGCACCAGCAGGGTGCCGTCGTTGCGCTCGAGCACCTCCACCCCGCGGACGCCGGCGAAGGTGGGTGCCGAGGCGGCATCGGTGCGGCGGGCCTGGCTGTAGCCCAGCGTCTCCAGGCGGATCGCCGCACCGAACTCGTCGGCCATCCGCGCCGAGGCGACCTCGAACTGCATCGGGCCGACCGCGGCGAGCACCGGCGACTGGTTGCCCCGCAGGTCCGAGCGCAGCACCTGCACCACGCCCTCGCCGTCGAGCTGGTCGATCCCACGCTGGAACTGCTTGAACCGACCGCGGTCGACGGCGGTCGCCACGGCGAAGTGCTCGGGGGCGAAGGTCGCGATCGGCGGGAACTGCACCGGCTCGTCGACGTAGATGGTGTCGCCGATCTTGAGGGCGTTGGCGTTGACCAGGCCCACGATGTCGCCGGGGTACGCCGTGTCGAGGACCGCTCGGTCGCGACCGAAGACGCTCTGGGCGTACTTGGTCGCGAACGGCCGGCCGCTCTGCGCGTGCACCACGACCATGCCGCGCTCGAAGACGCCGGAGCAGACCCGGGCGAAGGCCAGCCGGTCGCGGTGGTTGGTGTCCATCCCCGCCTGGACCTTGAAGACGAAGGCGCTGAACGGCGCGGTCACCTCCCGTACCTCGGCGGGCCGGCCGTCGGCGTCCTCCGTGCCGTGGTGGAACGGCGCCGCCGGGGGCGCCAGCTCGACCAGCGTCTCCAGGATGGTGGCGACGCCGAAGTTGAGGATCGCCGAGGCGAACAGCACGGGTGTGGTGAACCCGGACAGGAAGAGGTCCTGGTCGTGGTCGGCGCCGTCGGCCGCGAGCAGCTCGGACTCCTCGACGCTGGTCGTCCAGACGTCGCCCTCGCGCTGCTCGGCCGCGCCGGCGTCCAGCCGCTCCTCCGGAGCGCGGGTCGCACCGCCCGCGGTGCGGGTGTAGGCGACGTAGCCGCCGGTGCGGCGGTCGAGCACACCGCGGAAGTCGCCCGCGATGCCGACCGGCCAGGTCAGCGGCGTCGGCACCAGCCCGATCTGGTCCTGGATCTCCTCCATCAGCGCCAGCGGGTCCAGGCCCGGACGGTCCCACTTGTTGATGACGGTGATGACCGGGATGCCGCGGGCCTTGCAGACCCGGAACAGCTTGAGCGTCTGCGGCTCCAGCCCCTTGGCCGCGTCGACCAGCATCACGGCCGCGTCGACGGCCGAGAGCACGCGGTAGGTGTCCTCGGAGAAGTCGGAGTGACCGGGGGTGTCGACCAGGTTGACGACGTGCTCGCCGTAGGCGAACTGCAGCGCCGCCGAGGTGATGGAGATGCCGCGGGCCTTCTCCATGTCCATCCAGTCCGAGACGGTCGCGCGGCGGCCGGCCTTGCCGTGCACGGCACCCGCCTCGTTGATGACCTGGGCGTGCAGCGCCAGCGCCTCGGTCAGCGTCGACTTGCCGGCGTCGGGGTGGCTGATGACGGCGAACGTGCGGCGGCGCAGCGCCTCCCGGCGTACGTCGTCGGTGGCGTGCTGCGAGGCGGACTGCGAGGCGGGCGGCCTGGCGTCGGTGGGCGTGGGGATGACGGGTCCTGGGTTCTCGTGGGCGGGCAGCCTCCCATGCTACGTCGGCGGGCGGCTCACCCCGCCGGGCAGCGGGGGTAGAGCGCCCGGGTGGGGAACAGCCCCGGCGAGGCGTACGCCGCGGGGTCGGTGAAGCGGCAGCCGTACGTCGGGGAGGCGACCGTCGACGCGGTCAGCACGTCGTCGCCGGCCGGGCGTGCGACCGGGCGGCCCTTCGCGAGCCCGCGGCCCGGGCCGCGCGACTCCACCCAGCGGGTCAGGTCGTCCCAGGCCCGGCCGACCTCGGTCGGCGTGAACTCGCAGTGGCCGGCGGCGCGGACGGCGCGCTGGACCAGCAGGTCGGAGCGTCCCTGGCGGGCGACCTCGCGGCGGTAGACCTGCTCCATCGAGAACGGCACGAACAGGTCGCCGAGGCCGTGCAGCGTCATCACCGGCACGCGCGGGCGGCCCTCGATGCGCGGCACCTGGGTGAGCCGGTGGGTGCGGCGCGACACCGGGTCGGTCGGCGCCACCCGCTGCACGCTGGCGTTCACGTCGACCGGGGCGTTGGGCGCGTAGGTGGTGCGCAGGTTCTGCGCCAGCCGGCCGGCGTTCTGCGACAGCGGGCCGCCGTTGTCGGGCGTGTAGAGCGTGAACAGGAAGTCCTTCCAGACCGCGAAGGCCTGGTCGGCGCCCGGACGCGGACCGCCGGAGAGGTTGGTGGTGACCGCGCGCAGCTGCTTGCCCAGCGCGTTGGTGGTGTCCGGCCCGCCCGGCCGCAGCCCGGCCAGCCCCAGCCGCTGCTGGATCACGGGCACGTCGGCGGTCAGGTAGTCCGCGGGCGGCGGGTAGACCTGGCGGTCGGCGAGGTCCTGGGCCACCAGGTTGTAGCCCAGGAAGTAGTCGAACAGCTCCTGGTCGCCGAGCACGCCGCACATCGGCAGCGCCCCGTCGTACGCCGTGGGGTACTGCTCGAGCGAGCGGCCGATGACGTGGCCGCCCATGGAGACCCCGGCGAGGTAGGTGCGCCGCGGCTCCCGACCGAGCGTCCTCGCGGCGAGGTCGGCCAGGCCCTTGGTGGTGGTGACGCCGGTGCGGACGTCGTAGTCGTTCTCGGCGTAGCTCGACGCCGCCCAGGCGTAGCCCTGGCGCAGCAGCCGCTCGCGCAGCCCGAACTGCGGCGGGTCGACGGTGAGCACCCGGCCGGTGCCGCGGTAGCCGTGGGCCCACATCACCAGCTCGCCGTTCCAGCGGGCCGGCACCTCGATGTCGTACGCCGCGTGCTGGTGCACGCCCTGGACCACCCGCGTCGGGCGGCCGTCGACGACCAGCGGCGCGAGCGGCGGGTTGACGATCGTGTAGCCCGGCAGCGGCTGGTCGCCCGGGACGGCTGCGGGACGCCCGGCCTGCCGGACCTCGGCGACGCCGGTGCCCGGCACGAGCGCGAGGGTGGTGGCCGCGGTGACGGCGGCGAGCGCGCCCGCGAGGGCGCGGCGGTGACGGACCAGCATGACGACCTCCGAGCAGGACGTGACGGGCGTCACAGTGGCGCCCGGCGCCCACCCTAGACCCGATCCCCACCCGTGGCGCCCCCTGTCGCCGGTAGCGTCCGCCGTGTGAACCGCAGCTGGGCCCTCTCCCCGTGGTTGCAGCTGCCGGTCGGGCTCGTGCTGCTCGCGGCCGGCCTCTACGCCCCCTGGCTCTTCGACGAGGACCGGCAGCGGGCCGAGGTCGTGGCCTCCGACCGGGTCTGTGCCACCGGCACGGCCGTCGGCGCCGACGACTGCCTGGTGCCGGTGCCCGGGAGCCTCACCGACCGCCGTGGCCGCACCTCCCAGCGCTACCACTTCGAGCCGGACGACCCGGCGGTCGACGACGCCTGGGTGCGCTTCTCGGGTGACGAGACCAGCCGGGGCGGGGCGATGCCCACGCTGCTGGCGGGGGCTCCCGTCACGGCGCTGTACGCCGGCGACACGGTCGTCGCGTTCGACGTCGACGGCGAGCGGGTGGTCGAGATGTCGGGCGAGCCCGGCAGCGACCGGACCACCCTGTGGGCGGGCCTCTGGCTCGGCTCGCTCGGCGCGATGATGCTGCTCGGCGTCTGGCACCGCCGCACCTCCTGGGACGACTTCCCCCGGCGGGGGCGGACCGGCCTCGTCGGCGCGACCCTGACCACCGTCATGCTCGGGTCGCTCTGCGCTTTCTTCGCCGGCTCGCTGCGCGCCGAGCTCGTCACGTTCGGCGTGGTCGCCGGTCCGGTGGCGCTGCTCCTGCTCTGGGGCCGGTGGCGGACGCGTCGCCGGACGCAGCGGTGGCCCGCCTAGCGCGGGAAGACTCCCGCCAGGTCGCGCCGCACGATCCGGGCGCGGGTCATCAGGCGCAGCATCACGGCGTTGGTGACGGCCTGCCCCGCCATCAGCCCGACCAGCACCAGCACCTGGGCCGAGGCCGCCTCCAGGGGCGTACCGCCGCCGAGCAGCACGCCGATGAAGGCGCCGGGCAGCGTCACCAGGCCGACGGTGCGGGTCTGGTCGATGCCGGGCACCAGTGCCTCCCGGGCCGAGGGCTCGACCACCAGGAAGGCCGCCTCGTGCTGCGGCAGCCCGAGGGCGAGGGCGGCCTCGTAGCGTCCGTGCTGCTGCGCCAGCTCGTCCGACGTACGCCGCCCGGTCAGCGTCGCCGCCGTCATCGTCCCACCGACGACGATGCCGGCCACCGGCACGATCCCGGCCCCGGAGAACGGGACCACGCCCGACCCGAGGCTGAGCACCAGCACCGGGAGCGCGCCCGCGGCCACGGCCAGGCCGACCCACCCGGCCTGGCGCGCCGGCACGTCGACCCGCCTCGTGGCGGTGGCCACCGCCACGGCGTACATCCCGAGGACGACCAGCAGCGACCACCAGACCGACGAGAGCGCGGCCGCGATGACCAGCGAGACGGCCGCGAGCTGCACCACCGCCCGCACCGCCGCGACGAGCTGCTCGCGGGCGACGCCGGTGCGGGCCAGGAGCGAGACGCCGACCGCCAGCGCGACGAGCAGAACCAGCACCACGCCCAGCCGCCAGTCCGGTGCCGGCGCGACCGACCCCGCGAGCAGGATCATGAGCGCAGACCCAGGACGACCGCGGCGCGGCCGTGGACCACGGCCTCCTGCTCGACCCGCAGCCCGACCTTCTCCGCGACCCGGCGCGAGGGCGCGTTGTCCGGGACGACGATCGCGACCACGCGCGACTCCCCCACGGCACCGAGGGCCAGCTCCACACAGGCTCGGGCGGCCTCGGTGGCGTACCCGCGCCCCTGCAGTGCCGCCACCACGTGGTAGCCGACCTCGAGCACCTGCGCCCCGCCCACCGGTTGCCAGGTCAGCCCGCAGTCACCGACGAACTCACCCTCGTGGGTCTCCAGGACCCACAGCCCGTGGCCGTGCTCCGCGTAGCCGCGCCGGCTCCAGCGGATCCACTCCAGCGCCTCGTCGCGGGTCTTGGGCGCCGGGTAGAAGCGCATCACCTCGGGGTCGCCGAGCAGCGCGGCCATCGCGTCGAGGTCGGCCTCCTCCATCTCGCGGAAGCGCAGACGTTCCGTCGGGGCCGGGATCACGCGGTCAGGCTAGGCGGAGACGCCCCTCCCCCGAGTCGTGTGGTCCAGCGGGCGCGCTGGCGCCCCCTCACCCACACGACTCGCTCGCCGCGGACGCCTCAGACGTTGAAGCGGAACTCCACGACGTCGCCGTCGGCCATGACGTAGTCCTTGCCCTCCATGCGCACCTTGCCGGCGCTCTTGGCGGCGGCCATGGAGCCGGCCTCGACGAGGTCGTCGAAGGAGACGATCTCGGCCTTGATGAAGCCCTTCTGGAAGTCGGTGTGGATGACGCCGGCGGCCTCGGGCGCGGTGGCGCCCTTGCGGACCGTCCAGGCGCGCGACTCCTTGGGGCCGGCGGTGAGGTAGGTCTGCAGGCCGAGGGTGTCGAAGCCGACCCGGGCCAGGACGTCGAGCCCGGGCTCGTCGACCCCGGTCTCGGCGAGCATCTCGCGCGCCTCCTCGTCGTCGCCGAGCTCGACCAGCTCGGCCTCGAACTTCGCGTCGAGGAAGATCGCCTCGGCCGGCGCGACGATGTCGCGCATCCGCTGCTTGAGCTCCTCGTCGCCGAGCTCGTCGGCGTCGCAGTTGAAGACGTAGATGTAGGGCTTGGCGGTCAGCAGCGACAGCTCGCGGACGAGGTCCCGGTCGATCTTCGTCGAGCTGATCGGCGTACCGGCCTCGAGTGCCTCCAGCGCCTCGCGGGCGGCGGCGAGGTTGGCCGCCTTGGCCTTGTCGCCGCGGGCCTCCTTCTCCAGCCGCGGCACGGCCTTCTCGACCGTCTGCAGGTCGGCGAGGATCATCTCGGTCTGGATGGTGGAGATGTCCGAGGCGGGGTCGACCTTGCCGTCGACGTGGGTGACGTCCTCGTCGCGGAAGACGCGGGTCACCTGGCAGATGGCCGAGGACTCCCGGATGTGGGAGAGGAACTTGTTGCCCAGGCCCTCCCCCTGGGAGGCGCCGGCGACGATGCCGGCGATGTCGACGAACTCCACCGTGGCGGGCAGCACCTTGGCCGAGGAGAAGATCCCGGCGAGCACGCCGAGACGGCTGTCGGGCACCCCGACGACGCCGACGTTGGGCTCGATCGTCGCGAAGGGGTAGTTCGCCGCGAGCACGTCGTTCTTGGTGAGCGCGTTGAAGAGGGTCGACTTGCCGGCGTTGGGGAGTCCGACGATCCCGATGGTGAGGGCCACGGGCGGCGAGTCTACGAGCGCAGGGTCCGGGTCGCCGAATCGCCGCCGTACGCCCGGACGGGTGGGACCCGACCGGTGTGGCGCGCGTCACGACGGGGTAGACAAGGGGCATGACGAACCTGGCCGACAACCTGACCGCGACCGCCGAGCGGTTCCCCGACCGCCCCGCCATCAAGCTCGACGACCTGGTTCTGACGTGGTCCGACGTGCAGGCCGGGGCCCAGCGCGTCGCCGGGATGCTGCGCAGCAAGGGCATCGGGCCGGGCGACCGGGTCGGGATGGTGCTGCCCAACGTGCCGCCGTTCCCGGTGATCTTCTACGGCGCCCTCACGGTCGGCGCGGTCGTGGTCCCGATGAACCCGCTGCTCAAGGGCCGCGAGGTGAAGTACTACCTCGAGGACTCCGGCGCCTCGATCGTCTTCGCGTGGAAGGACATGGCCGAGGAGGCCGGCAAGGGCGCCTCGGAGGTCGGCATCGAGTGCGTCGAGGTCGGCACCGACTTCGCCGACGTGCTGGCCCAGCACGACCCCGTCACCGAGGTGGTCAGCCGCGAGGACGACGACGACGTCGTGCTGCTCTACACCTCCGGCACCACCGGGCAGCCCAAGGGGGCCCAGCTGACGCACCACAGCATGAGCACCAACGCCGCGACCAGCGCCGAGACCCTCATCGAGATCACCGAGGACGACGTCGTCATGGGCTGCCTGCCCCTCTTCCACGTGTTCGGGCTGACCTGCGGTCTCAACGCCTCGGTCCTCAAGGGCTCCTGCCTGACCCTGGTCCCGCGCTTCGACCCCGAGAAGGCGCTCGAGGTCGTGGGCCGCGACAAGGTCACCGTCTTCGAGGGCGTCCCGACCATGTACGCCGCGCTGCTGCACGCCAAGGGCGCGGACGCAGCCGACATGTCGAGCCTGCGCACCTGCATCTCCGGCGGCTCGGCCATGCCCGTGGAGGTGATGAAGAGCTTCGAGAAGAAGTTCGACTGCATCGTGCTCGAGGGCTACGGCCTGTCCGAGACCTCCCCGGTCGCCTCCTTCAACCAGCCCGGCCAGGAGCGCAAGCCCGGCTCGATCGGCACCGAGGTCCGGGGCTGCGAGATGAAGGTCGTCGACGACGACGGCAACGAGGTCCCCCAGGGCGAGAAGGGCGAGATCGTCATCAAGGGCGAGAACGTCATGAAGGGGTACTGGGGACGGGACGAGGCGACCGCCGAGTCGATCAAGGACGGCTGGTTCGCCACCGGGGACGTCGCCACCCGTGACGAGGACGGCTACTTCTTCATCGTCGACCGCAAGAAGGACCTCATCATCCGCGGGGGTTACAACGTCTACCCGCGCGAGGTCGAGGAGGCGCTCTACGAGCACGAGGCCGTCCGCGAGGTGGCCGTGATCGGCATCAAGGACGACTCGCTCGGCGAGGAGGTCGGCGCCGCCGTCGCGCTCAAGGAGGGCGCCTCGGTCGAGGTCGAGGAGCTGCAGGCCTTCGCCAAGGACCGGCTGGCCGCCTACAAGTACCCCCGCGCGGTGTGGATCGTCGAGGAGCTCCCCAAGGGCCCCACCGGCAAGATCCTGCGCCGCGAGGTCAACGCACCCGAGAACGGATCCTGATGACAGCCACGACCGAGAAGCCGGCCGTCGAGACCCCCGCGCAGCGGGCCTCCGAGGAGCAGCCGGCGCAGAAGAAGCCGGCGGCGAAGAAGTCCTCGCCGACCACGAAGGCAGCTGCGAGGAGGACGAGCCGGAAGGGCGCGGCCAAGGCGAGCGAGAAGGCGTCGGGGGCGGCGTCGGGGGCGGCGGAACGTCGGATGCACCGCCAGGACGAGTCGCAGGAGCAGGCCGAGACCTCGGCCAGCACCGCCCTCGCCACCCCCCTCGACCTGCTGCTGGCCGACGCCGGCACCGGGCCGCTGCGGCGGTTCGTGCCCGGGGTCTCCGGCATCAAGTTCACCGCGGGGCTCGCGCGCCACCCCGGCAAGGTCGTACGCCGCACCACCGGGCTCGCCGCCGAGCTGACCCGGGTCGGCCTGGGCCGCTCCCGGCTCGCCCCGGCCGAGAAGGACCGCCGCTTCACCGAGGAGGCGTGGGCCCGCAACCCGCTGTTCAAGCGCACCCTCCAGGGCTACCTCGCGCTCGGCGCGGCCGCCCGCGGCCTGGTCGACGACGCCGCGCTCGAGTGGGGCGACGACCAGCGGATCCGCTTCATCATGGACAACCTGGTCGAGGCGGCCGCACCCAGCAACAACCCCTTCCTGAACCCCAAGGTGCTCAAGCGGACCCTCGACACCGGGGGCGGCAACCTCGTCGAGGGCGGCCGTCGGCTGGTGCGCGACTTCGCGACCCCGCCGCGGGTGCCGTCGATGGTCGAGGCCGACGCCTTCGAGGTCGGCAAGGACATCGCCGTCACCCCGGGTGCCGTCGTGTTCCGCACCGACGTCTTCGAGCTGATCCAGTACACCCCGCAGACGCCCAAGGTGCGCGAGGTCCCGGTGCTGATCGTGCCGCCGACGATCAACAAGTACTACGTCATCGACCTCGCCGAGCAGCGCTCGCTCGTCGAGCACCTCGTGCAGTCCGGCCAGCAGGTGTTCTGCATCTCCTGGCGCAACCCCGACGTGCGTCACGCCGACTGGGGCCTGGACACCTACGGCCAGGCGATCCTGGAGGCGATGTCGGCCTGCGAGGACATCTCGCGCCAGGACAGGACCGCGATCTTCGGGATCTGCTCCGGCGGCATGATCGCCTCGATGGTGCTCGCGCACCTGGCCCGGACCGACCAGCTCGACCGCGTGGCGGCGTACAGCCTGGCGGTGACGGTGCTCGACCAGGAGCGCGCGGGCGTCACCAGCGCGCTGCTGTCGCACAAGTCGGCGGCCGCTTCGACGCAGGCGTCGAAGGAGAAGGGCTACCTCGACGGGCGCACGCTGGCGGAGATCTTCGCTTGGCTGCGGCCCAACGACCTGATCTGGAACTACTGGGTCAACAACTACCTGATGGGCCACGCCCCGAAGGCCTTCGACATCCTCTACTGGAACGCCGACCCGGTGCGGATGTCGGCGGCGATGCACCGCGACTTCATGGACCTGGCGATCCGCAACGCCCTGGTCGAGCCCGACGCGGCGACGATCCTCGACACCCCCGTGGACCTGTCCCGGGTCACCACCGACGCCTACGTCGTGGCCGGGATCGCCGACCACCTGTGCAAGTGGGAGTCGTGCTACCAGACGACCCAGCTGCTGGGCGGCGACACCAAGTTCGTGCTGTCGACCAGCGGGCACATCGCCGCCATGGTCAACCCGCCCGGCAACCCCAAGGCCAGCTTCCAGACCTCGCCGTCCGGAGGTGGCCAGCAGGGCACCGACAACCCGGCCGACGCCGCCGAGTGGCTCGACCGGGCGGTCAAGGTCAAGGGCAGCTGGTGGGACGACTGGACGGGCTGGCTGGCCGAGCGCACCGGCGAGGAGAGGGCCAAGCCCCGTCGCCTGGGCAACGCGTCCCACGAGCCGCTCGCGGACGCGCCCGGGACCTACGTCCATGACCGCTGAGCCGCCGCAGGGAGCCTCCGGCGACGGTGACGTGATGACGCCGCTCCGCCGCGACGTCGTGCGCCAGCTGACGGTGCGCGGCATCACGGCACGCGTGTCCGTGCGGCCCGGGGTCGGGTCCTACGCGAGCAAGCCGCCACTGCTGCTGTGCAACGGCATCGGGGTCAGCCTCGAGGCGTTGCAGCCGTTGGTCGACCAGCTCCACCCCGACCGCGGCCTGGTGCGCTTCGACGTGCCCGGCATCGGCGGGTCGGCGCTGCCGCCCACGCCGTACCCCATCGCCGCGCTGTCGTCGTGGGTCACCGCCCTGATGGCCAAGCTGGGGCACCGCCGCTTCGACGTCTTCGGGCTGTCGTGGGGCGGTGGCCTGGCCCAGCAGCTGGCGGTGCAGTCGCCGCGCAAGGTGCACCGCGTGGTGCTGGTCGCCACCGGCACCGGCTGCCTGATGGTGCCCGCCTCGCCGCGGGTGCTCGGCATCATGTCGACGCCGCGACGCCACCGCGACCCGGAGTACGCCGCTCGGGTGGCCCCCGAGATCTACGGCGGCTCGATGCGCACCGATCCCGAGCGTGGTGCCGCCCTGCTCCACGCCGCGACCCGGTCGGGCCCGAAGCGGGGCTACTACTACCAGCTCGCCGCGATGGCGGGCTGGACGAGCCTGCCGTTCCTCGGCCTGCTGCGGCAGCCGACCCTGGTGATGGGGGGCGACGACGACCCGATCATCCCGGCGGTCAACCCCCGGATGCAGGCGGCGATGATCCCGCGCGCCCGGCTGCACCTCTACCACGGCGGCCACCTCGGCATCCTGACCGAGGCCGACGAGCTGGCCCCGGTGATCGATGCCTTCCTGGACGAGCCCGACACCCTGAGGAGACCTGCATGAGCGAGCTCGACGGCCAGGTGGACGAGTCCCCCTTCTCCGACTTCCTGGGGTTCGAGCTGCTGCTCGAGGAGCAGGACCGCGAGCTGCTCAGCCGGGTGCGGGCGTGGATGACCCGTGAGGTCGAGCCGGTCATCAACGACTACTGGACCCGCGCGGAGTTCCCCCACGAGCTGCTGGGTGGCATGGCCGAGCTCGGCATCGCCGGCCTGGCGTACGACGGCCCCGGCTGTCCCGGCCGCGGCGCTCTCGTCGACGGCCTGGTCGCCATGGAGCTCGCCCGCGTCGACCCCTCGATGGGCACCTTCATGGGCGTCCACGGCGGCCTGGCGATGGGCTCGATCCAGCTCGGCGGCTCCGACGAGCAGCGCGAGCGCTGGCTGCCCGCGATGGCGCGGATGGAGCTGATCGGCGCCTTCGGCCTGACCGAGCCCGAGACCGGCTCGGCCATCTCGCAGGGCCTGGCCACCACCGCGACCCGCGACGGCGACGAGTGGGTCCTCAACGGCGACAAGAAGTGGATCGGCAACGCGACCTTCGCCGACCTGATCGTCGTCTGGGCCCGCGACACCGACGACGGCCAGGTCAAGGGCTTCGTCGTCGAGAAGGGCACCGACGGCGTCGAGCTGGTCAAGCAGGAGGACAAGATCGCCCTCCGCGTCGTCCAGAACGCCGAGATCCACCTGCGCGACGCCCGGGTCCCCGAGGCCAACCGGCTGCAGCGCGCCGAGTCCTTCCGCACCACCGCCGACGTGCTGCGCGTGACCCGGATGGGCGTGGCCTGGCAGGCCGCCGGGTGCGCCCGCGGCGCCTTCGAGCACGCGCTGCGCTACACCAAGCAGCGCGAGCAGTTCGGGCGTCCGATCGCCGGCTTCCAGATGGTCCAGGACCTGCTGGTCAAGATGCTGGCCAACGTCACCGCGTCCACCGCCATGAACGCCCGCGCCTCGCAGCTGCAGGACGCCGGCCAGCTGCGCGACGAGCACGCCTCGCTGTGCAAGGCCCACGCGACGGTCCGGATGCGCGAGGCGGTCGGCTGGGCCCGCGAGGTCCTCGGCGGCAACGGCATCCTGCTCGAGCACCACGTCGGCCGCTTCGTGGCCGACGCCGAGGCGATCTACTCCTACGAGGGCACCCGCGAGATCAACACCCTCATCGTCGGTCGGGCGATCACGGGCGAGAGCGCCTTCGTCTAGGGCTGGCCCCCCGCTGCGGTGGTGGGGCGAGCGGGGTGGCGTGGTGCGTCATGCGTCCTCGTCGTCCTGACGACCACCTCGTACGACGCTCCGAGGCCCCGCCGCCTCCCCGACGTCCCCGACGTCCCCGACGTCCCCCCGGACGTCATCAGGATCGTGGTCTGGAGGCCACGATCGCGATGACGTCCCGGGCGAGGGCAGGGACGTCGACGGGAGCGGAGGTGTCGACCTCGACGACCGGCCAGCCTCCGGCCAGCGGCGCGCGCGCCTCCGGCGGCCACAGCTCGTCCTCGGGGCGGTCGGCGTCGAAGTGACCCGGCCCCTTGGTGGCCGCGCGGGCGGCGTACCGCTCCCGCAGCGTCGGTACGTCGACCCGGCAGTGCACCTCGACGTCCACCCCGAGCTCGCCCAGCTGCTCGAGCGCCCGGGCCCGGTCGACCCACACGCTGTCCAGCACCCCCGACCGCGCCTCCCGGGCGACAGCCAGCAGCGCCACCACCGCGGCCCGTCCCAGCGCCCGCGAGATCGCGACGTCCGCCGCCCCCAGGACGTCGACCAGTCCCTGCTTCAGGGTGTCCTTGGCCAGCAGCGGCAGCCCGAGCTCGACCGCGAGCGCGGCCGCGAGGGTGCTCTTGCCGGAGGCGGGCGGACCGGTGAGGACGACGTACACCCGACCATCCCACCGCGCCGGACCACCGGCGTCCACGGGTGGCGGGGCGGCGTACGGACAAGTCGGGCGGCCGGTGCGCCGAAACTGCCCGGTGGTGCCCGTTTGCTCCCGGTTTCCCGGGCAGTTTCACCGGCTAGCCGGTGAAACTGCCCT
Source organism: Nocardioides aurantiacus (assembly GCF_003752505.1). Classification (NCBI taxonomy): domain Bacteria; kingdom Bacillati; phylum Actinomycetota; class Actinomycetes; order Propionibacteriales; family Nocardioidaceae; genus Nocardioides; species Nocardioides aurantiacus. The sequence goes on from NZ_RKHO01000001.1 coordinate 3,232,910, forward strand.
ACAGCCGCACCACCCCACCCACGACCAGCACCAGCTCACCGGCGTCGTCGGAGGCGGGGAGGTCGACGGTGGCCGTGATCCGCCAGTCGTGGTGGCCCTCGGGGTCGGCGAGCACCTGCTGGACCTCCCAGGTCGTCGCCGTCTTCTCGACCTGGAACAGCAGCGGGCTGCGGGCGTCGGCGTCGGTCGCGATCCAGGCGTGCTCGTCGAAGTAGGCGACCAGGCCGGCCTCCCAGTCGACGTCGGCGTCGAGCTCCTGCAGGTCGGCGAGGCGCCGCCGGGCCACCAGCTCGACGCGGCGGAACATCGCGTTGCGCACCAGGACGGTGAAGGCGCGGGTGTTGGCGGTGATCGCCGCCGGCGCGGGCGGCAGCACGTCGGGACCGACCTCGGCGAGCACGTGGTCGGGGTCGCTGAGCTGCTCCCACTCGTCGAGCAGGCTCGAGTCGGTCTGGCGCACCAGCAGCCCGAGCCACTCCACGATGTCGGTCAGCTCGTCGGTGCGGACCCGGTCGGGCACGGTCTGGCGCAGGGCGCGGTAGGTGTCGCCGAGGTAGCGCAGCACCAGCCCCTCGGAGCGGGTCAGGCCGTAGAACGCGACGTACTCCCCGAACGACATCGCCCGCTCGTAGAGGTCGCGCACCACCGACTTCGGCGAGAGCGCGTCCTCGCCGACCCACGGGTGGTGGGCGCGGTAGAGGCCGAAGGTGTGCTCGAGCAGCTCCTGCAGCGGCTGCGGGTGGGTGACCTCCTCGAGCAGCTCCATCCGCTCGTCGTACTCGATCCCCTCGGCCTTCATCGCGCCGATCGCCTCGCCCCGCGCCAGGTGCTCCTGCGCGCGCAGCACCGGCCCGGGGTCGTCGAGGGTGGCCTCGATGACCGACAGGATGTCGAGGGCGTACGTCGCGGACTCGGGGTCGAGGGTGTCCAGCACGTCCAGGGCGTACGCCGAGAGCGGCTGGTTGAGCGCGAAGTCGAGCTGCAGCCCCTCGGCCAGCCGGACCCGCCGGCCGTCGGGCTCGCGCGGCACCAGCCGCACCACCCCGGCCGCGAGCAGCGAGCGGTGCTGCGCGGCCGCGAGGCGCATCAGCCGCCGCTGCGAGCGCTCGTCCTCGTGGTTGTCGCGCAGCAGCCGCCGCATCGCCGCCGCCGGGTCGCCCGGCCGGGCGATGACGTTGAGCAGCATCGAGTGGGTGACCCGCATCCGGGAGACCAGCGGCTCGGGCTCGCCCTCCACGAGTCGGCGGAAGGTGTCCTCGTTCCAGGTCACCTGCCCCTCGGGCGGCTTCTTGCGCTGCACCCGCTTGAGCTTCTTGGGGTCGTCGCCGGCCTTGGCCACCAACCGGGCGTTCTCCACGACGTGGTCCGGCGCCTGCACCACGACGGTGCCGGCCGTGTCGTAGCCCGCACGCCCCGCGCGACCGGCGATCTGGTGGAACTCACGCGCCTTGAGCATCCGCTGGCGGCGGCCGTCGTACTTCGTCAGGCCGGTCAGCACCACCGTCCGGATCGGCACGTTGATGCCGACGCCGAGGGTGTCGGTGCCGCAGATGACCTTGAGCAGGCCGGCCTGGGCGAGCTGCTCGACGAGGCGGCGGTACTTCGGCAGCATGCCCGCGTGGTGGACCCCGATCCCGGCCTTGAGCAGCCGCGACAGCGTCCGGCCGAAGCCGGGGGCGAACCGGAAGTCGACCAGCCGCTCGGCGATCCGGTCCTTCTCCTCGCGGGTCGCGACCTTGACGCTGGTCAGCGCCTGCGCGCGCTCCAGCGCGGATGCCTGCGTGAAGTGGACGACGTACGCCGGGGCCTGGTGGGTCGTCAGCAGCTCCTCGATCGTCTCGTGCAGCGGCGTCACGGCCCACTCGTAGGACAGCGGCACCGGCCGCTCGGTGTGGGTGACCACCGCCGTGGCCCGTCCCGTACGCCGGGTCAGGTCGGCCTCGAAGCGGCTGACGTCGCCCAGCGTCGCGGACATCAGCACGAACTGCGCGCCGGTGAGCTCCAGCAGCGGCACCTGCCAGGCCCAGCCGCGGTCGGGCTCGGAGTAGTAGTGGAACTCGTCCATCACGACCTGGCCGACGTCGGCCGAGGACCCCTCGCGCAGCGCGATGTTGGCCAGCACCTCGGCGGTGCAGCAGATCACCGGGGCCTGCGCGTTGATGGCGGCGTCGCCGGTGAGCATCCCGACGTGCTCGGGACCGAGCACGTCGACGAGCGCGAAGAACTTCTCCGAGACCAGCGCCTTGATCGGCGCGGTGTAGAACGTCCGGCGGCCCTCGGAGAGCGCGACGGCGTGCGCCGCCAGAGCGACCAGGCTCTTGCCGGTGCCGGTCGGGGTGGACAGGATCAGGTTGGCCCCGCTGACCAGCTCGATCAGCGACTCCTCCTGCGCCGGGTAGAGCGTCAGCCCCTGCTCCCCCACCCACGTCGAGAACGCGTCGTACAGCGCATCGGGGTCGGCGGGGACGGGGGCGTCGGGCGAGCCGGGCAGCAGGTCGAGGAGGCGCATCGTGCGTCCAGTCTCCCCGACCCGCGGCCCGGCCGGTGCTGCGGTGGTGCGCTCGACCCCGAGGGTCAGCGGCGGCCGCCCAGCTTGCCGAGCAGGCCGCGCACGCCGCGGCCGATGGCCTCGTCGGAGCTGCGGCGACCGCCGGCGGCCCCGGTGCCGGGTCCCCCGACGCGCCCGGGACCCGGGGTGCCTCCGGTGCGGCGGCCGCTCGCGGCGCCGCCGGCGACCCTGTTGATGATTCCTCGCAGATTGGCCATGACGGTCTCCCTCGTAGTCACCGGGCCACGTTGCCCGATGAGGTCTCGTGCCCAGGACGCCCGTCTTGATGCATCCGCCCGGCCTCAGCGACGGGCGGCGTCGTCCACGCAGAGCACCGCCCACGGCAGCGCCTCGAGCCGCCCCGCGGGGATCTCCCGACCACACACGTCACAGCGGCCGTAGGAGTCCTCGTCGAGCTTCTCCAGCGCCCGCACGACGTCGGCCCGGACGCCCTGCAGCTGGTCGTGGACCGCCACCTGCTGCATCCGGTCGATGGCCAGCGACGTCCCCTCGCCGATCCGCTTGCCGAAGGAGATGCCGCCCGTCTCGGTCGGCGGCCGCTCCATCTCGGTCATCTGCGCGTCGATCTCGGCGAGCTTCTCGGTCAGCGTGCGGCGCGGGTCCATCGGCCCAGCATGCCCTGCGGTCGCGCCGGGGCAGGGCCGGCGGCGGTCGGTGGCGCGGCATACCCTCGCCCGGTGCGCATCGCCACCTGGAACGTCAACTCCCTCCGCAGCCGCATCGACCGGGTCGAGGCGTTCCTGCAGCGCCACGACGTTGACGTGCTGGCGCTGCAGGAGACCAAGGCCCGCGAGGAGCAGCTGCCGCTGATGGGGCTCACCAGCCTGGGGTACGACGTCGCCGCAGTCGGCCACGACCAGTGGAACGGCGTCGCGGTGATCAGCCGGGTCGGCATCGAGGACGTGGAGGTCGGGTTCGAGGGCATGCCCTCCTGGGGCGACCCGGGGGTGGCCGAGGCGCGGGCGCTGGGGGCGACGTGCGGCGGCGTGCGCGTGTGGTCGCTCTACGTGCCCAACGGGCGCAAGGTCGACGACCCCCACTACGCCTACAAGCTCGACTGGCTGGCGCGGCTGCACGAGGCCTCGCGGTCGATGAGCGGCGACGTCGCGCTCGTCGGCGACTGGAACATCGCGCCGCAGGACGAGGACGTCTTCGACGTCGCGGCGTTCGCCAGGAGCACCCACGTGACCCGGCCCGAGCGCGCCGCCTTCGAGGCGTTCCTCGACGACGACTGGGTCGACGTCGTCCGCCCGCACGCGCCGGGGCCCGAGGTCTACACCTACTGGGACTACTACCGGCAGCGCTACGAGCGCAACCGCGGCATGCGCATCGACTTCGTGCTCGGCAACCCGTCCTTCGCGGACCGGGTGCGCGGGGCCTTCATCGACCGCGACGAGCGGGCCGGCAAGGGCGCCAGCGACCACGCCCCCGTCGTCGTCGACCTCGACTGACCAGGAGCAGGAGACCGCCATGGACGACCTCGACCTCGACCTCGAGCGCGTACGCCGCGCCTTCCCCGCGCTGGCCGACGGCCGGGCCCGCTTCGACTCCCCCGGCGGCTCGCTGACGCCGACCGTGGTCGCCGACGCCGTCGCCGACACGCTGGTCGCCGGGCTCAGCAACCGCGGACCGGTGAACCCCTCGGAGCGTCGGGCCGACGAGGTCGTGACCGCCGCCCGCGCCGCGGTCGCCGACCTGGTGGGCGGCGACCCCCGCGGCGTCGTCTTCGGCCGCTCGATGACCGAGCTGACCTGGGCGTTGGCCCGCACCCTGGCGGCCGGCTGGGGGCCCGGCGACGAGGTCGTCGTCACCCGGCTCGACCACGACGCCGACGTGCGCCCCTGGGTGACGCTGGCCGAGCGCGTCGGTGCGACCGTGCGCTGGCTGGGCTTCGACCGCGACACCGGCGAGCTCGACGACGTCGCAGGCGTGCTGGGCGAGCGCACCCGGCTCGTCGCGGTCACCGGTGCCTCCAACCTGATCGGCACCCGGCCCGACGTGGCCGCGATCGCGGCCGCGGCCCACGCGGTCGGCGCGCTCGTCCACCTCGACGCGGTGCACCTCGTGCCGCACGCGGCCGTCGACCTGACGGCCCTCGGCGTCGACCTGCTGGCCTGCTCGCCCTACAAGTTCTTCGGGCCCCACCACGGCGCGCTGGTCGCCTCGCCCGACCTGCTCGAGACGCTGCGGCCCGACAAGCTGCTGCCCTCGACCGACGCCGTGCCGGAGCGGTTCGAGCTGGGCACGCTGCCCTACGAGCTGCTCGCCGGCACCACCGCGGCCGTCGACTTCGTGGCCGCGCTGGTCCCCTCCGGAGCCGCGTCCGAGCCGCCCGCCCGGCGGGAGCGGGTCCTGACCTCGATGGCGGCGGTCGAGCGCCACGAGGCGGCGCTGCTGGCCCGGCTGCTCGACGGCCTCGGGTCGCTGGGCCACGTGCGCACGCACGGCCGGGCGGCGCGTCGTACGCCCACGGTGCTGCTGGAGGTCGCGGGCCGCTCGGGGCACGAGGTCCACGAGCACCTCGGGTCGCTGGGGATCCACGCGCCGGCGAGCAACTTCTACGCGATCGAGGCCTCGCGCTGGCTCGGCCTCGGCGACGCCGGAGCGGTGCGGGTCGGGCTGGCGGCGTACTCCAGCACCGACGACGTCGACCGGCTGCTCGCCGGGCTGGACTCGCTGGGCTGAGCGACGCCGGAGCCCGGGCCGACCGTGGTCGACCCGGGCTCCGGGATGCTGCGGTGGACCTGCGGCTCAGGCCAGGTCGTAGCGGTCGGCCGTCATCACCTTGTCCCAGGCGGCGACGAAGTCACGCACGAGCTTCTCCTGCGCGTCCGAGGAGGCGTACACCTCGGCGACGGCGCGCAGCTCGGAGTTGGAGCCGAACACCAGGTCGTTGCGGGTGCCGGTCCACACGACCTCGTCGGTGCCCCGGCGCACGGCCTGGAAGGAGTCGCGGTCGTCGCCGACCTGGTGCCACTCCACGTCCATGGTGAGCAGGTTGACGAAGAAGTCGTTGCTCAGCACGCCCGGACGGTCGGTCAGCACGCCGGCGGTCGAGCCGCCGGTGTTGGCACCGAGCACCCGCAGGCCGCCGACGAGCACGGTCAGCTCGGGAGCGCTGAGGCCGAGCAGGTTGGCGCGGTCGACGAGCAGGAACTCCGCGGGGAGCAGCTGCCCCTTGCCCACGAAGTTGCGGAAGCCGTCGGCCTTCGGCTCCAGCCAGGAGAACGACTCGACGTCGGTCTGCTCGGCGGAGGCGTCGGTGCGACCGGGCGCGAACGGCACCGTGACCTCGAGGCCGGCGTCCTTCGCGGCCTTCTCGACGGCCGCGCCGCCCGCCAGCACGATCAGGTCGGCCAGCGAGATCTTCTTGCCGCCACCTGCCGTGGCGTTGAAGTCGGCCTGGACGCCCTCGAGGACGCGCAGCGCCTGGGCCAGCTCGTCGGGCTCGTTGACCTCCCAGCCGCTCTGCGGCTCCAGGCGGATGCGGGCGCCGTTGGCGCCACCCCGCTTGTCGCTGCTGCGGAAGGTCGAGGCCGAGGCCCACGCGGTGGCCACCAGGCGGGAGACCGACAGGCCGGACTCCAGGACCTTCGCCTTGAGCGCCGCGACGTCGGCGTCGTCGACCAGCTCGTGGTCGACGGCCGGCACGCGGTCCTGCCAGATGAGCTCCTCGCCGGGCACCTCGGCGCCGAGGTAGCGCTCGATCGGACCCATGTCGCGGTGGGTCAGCTTGAACCACGCGCGGGCGAAGGCGTCGGCGAACTGGTCGGGGTTGGCCAGGAAGCGACGGCCGATCTCGTCGTACACCGGGTCGACCTTGAGGGCCACGTCGGTCGTGAGCATGGTCGGCGGCCGCGAGAGCGAGCCGTCCTCCGGGTCGGGCACGGTGTTGGCCGCGGCGCCGTCCTTGGGCTGCCACTGGAACGCGCCGCCGGGGCCCTTGGTGAGCTCCCAGTCGAGCTCGTAGAGGTTCTCGAGGTACTTCATGCTCCACTGCGTCGGCGTGGCGGTCCAGGTGACCTCGATGCCGCTGGTGATCGCGTCGCGACCGGCACCGCTGCCGAAGGAGTTCTTCCAGCCGAAGCCCTGCTGGCTGATGTCGGCGCCCTCGGGCTCGGGGCCCACGTGCGGCTCGGGGTCGGCGGCACCGTGGGTCTTGCCGAAGGTGTGACCGCCCGCGATCAGCGCGAAGGTCTCCTCGTCGTTCATCGCCATCCGACCGAAGGTCTCGCGGATGTCGCGCGCCGAGGCCAGCGGGTCGGGGTTGCCGTCCGGGCCCTCGGGGTTGACGTAGATCAGGCCCATCTGGACCGCGGCGAGGGGGCCCTGCAGCTCACGGTCGCCCCGGTAGCGGTCGTTGCCCAGCCAGGTGGTCTCGGGACCCCAGTAGACGTCCTCGTCGGGCTCCCACACGTCGGCGCGGCCACCGGCGAAGCCGAACGTCGGCAGGCCCATGTCCTCGAGCGCGACGTTGCCGGTGAACACGATCAGGTCGGCCCACGACAGCTTGCGGCCGTACTTCTGCTTGACCGGCCAGATCAGGCGACGGGCCTTGTCGAGGCTGGCGTTGTCGGGCCAGCTGTTCAGCGGCGCGAAGCGCTGCATGCCGGCTCCGGCGCCACCGCGGCCGTCGGCCACGCGGTAGGTGCCGGCGCTGTGCCAGGCCATCCGGATGAAGAACGGGCCGTAGTGGCCGAAGTCGGCGGGCCACCAGTCCTTCGAGTCGGTCAGCACGTGGCGGACGTCCGCGCGCAGCTCCTCGAGGTCGATGGTGGCGAACTCGGCGGCGTAGTCGAAGTCCTCGCCCATCGGGTCCGAGGAGGGGTGGTGCTTGCGGAGGATCTTGACGTTGAGCGACTCGGGCCACCAGCGCTCGTTGGAGGACCCCTCCGTGGGGTGGCTCATCCGGCCGTGGGCGACCGGGCAGCCGCCGGCGTCCTGGTCGTTCATCTCTGCTTCGCGGGTCTCGTGGCTCTGGTCGGTCACCGGATGTCCTCTCGGTCGGGGTGGGAGGTGGGGGTGGTGCGGGTGGAGCAACGGGGGCAGGTGCCCCAGTAGACGACCTCGGCCTCGTCGATGACGAAGCCGTGGTCCTGGGAGGCGTGCAGGCACGGTGCGCCGCCGACGGCGCAGTCGACGTCGGCGATGGCACCGCACGAGCGGCACACCACGTGGTGGTGGTTGTCGCCGACGCGGGCCTCGTAGCGGGCCACGGAGCCGGTCGGCTGGATCCGGCGTACGAGACCGGCGGCGGTGAGCGCCCGGAGCACGTCGTAGACCGCCTGGTGGGAGACCTCACCGAGACGCTCCCGGGTGTGCCGGATCACCGACTCGGTGTCGGCGTGCGGATGGTCGCTGACGGCCTCCAGCACGGCGACGCGCGGCCGGGTCACGCGCAGCGAGGCCTCGCGCAGCCGACCCTCCGCCCTGGTGTCCATCGCCCCACCCTCCCGCACTTTCTGGAACGAATCAAGACTAGCGGGGTGCGTGCGCGTGACGTCCCCCGGTAGATCGGGGTTGTGGACGCACCACTCGCGCTGTGACGGGCTCGAGGCGTCCACAGACCCGCGGAGGACGGGCGAGCGGCCCGCCCGACGGTCGCGGGCCGTACGCCGCGGCGTACGCGGGGACCTGGCGAGGGTTGTGGACGGTCTCGGGGCGTCACGACCCGTGTGGAGCGTCCACAACCCCGATTTACAAGGGGACCGCGGCGGCGAGCAACGCGCGCCCGCCGGGGGCTGTCGGTGGTCGCTGGCACGCTGCGGCCATGGACCTGCTGCTGCCCGTGCTGACCCTGGTGATCGGCCTGCTCCTCGGGGCGCTCGCGACGCTGGTGTGGTCGCGGCGCGGCGGGGAGCCCGAGGTGCTGCGGGCGCTCGGTGCCCGCGGCGAGGACCAGGCGGTGCTGCGCGACGGCCTCGACCGGCTCCACGAACGGCTGCGCGACGTGGAGCACCAGCGCGCGTCGTGGCAGGGGCAGCTGCGTCAGCAGGTCGACGACGTCCGGCACAGCACCGACCTGCTGCGCCGCGAGACGGGCGCGCTGTCGACGGCGCTGCGGCGCCCGCACGTGCGCGGCCAGTGGGGCGAGCTCCACCTGCGACGCTCGGTCGAGCTGGCCGGCATGGTCGAGCACTGCGACTTCTCCGAGCAGGTCCACCTCACCGACGGCGACGACCGGCGGCAGCGGCCGGACCTGGTGGTCCGGCTCGCGGGTGGCCGGTCGGTCGTGGTGGACGCCAAGGTGCCGCTCGACGCCCACCTCGACGCGCTCACCGCCGACGACGAGGACGAGACCCAGGCCCACCTGCGCCGCCACGTGCGGCAGGTCCGCACCCACGTCGACGGGCTCTCCTCGAAGGCCTACTGGCGGTCACTGCCGGGCAGCCCGGAGTTCGTCGTCATGTTCGTCCCCGCCGAGTCCTTCCTGGCCGCGGCGCTGGAGACCGACCCCACCCTCCTGGAGTACGCCGCCGCACGCGACGTCGTCCTCGCGACCCCGACCACCCTGATCGCCCTCCTGCGCACCGTCGCCCACGGGTGGACCACCGAGCTGCTGGCCGAGCGCACCCGCGAGATCCACGAGCTGGGCCGGGAGCTGCACGCCCGGATCGGGATCATGGGCGGCCACCTCGACCGGGTCGGCCGCTCGCTCACCGCCGCCGTCGAGGGCTACAACGCCGCCGTCGGGTCGCTGGAGAGCCGGGTGCTCGTCACCGCCCGCCAGTTCGAGGACATCGGCGTGGCCCGCGAGGAGCTGTCGCGCCCGCGGTCGGTCACCTCCACCTCGCGGCCGCTGACGGCCGCCGAGCTGCTCGACGAGGTCGCCCCCACCCGTCCCGAGCTGCCCCACGACGAGGCCCCGCCCGGCGAGTCGCGCCGCGACACGGCGTGAGCCGACCTACGTTGTCGGCGTGAGCGCACCCACCCTGTGGGAAGAGGGACAGCTGAGCGGCAGCCGCGTCGTGCGGTTGGCGGTCCTGGCCGGCCTGCTCGTCCTCGCCGTCGACCTGCTCCTCGGACCCGAGCTGTCGCTGCTGTTCGACCTCGGCTTCGTGGCGCTCAGCGTCGCCGCCGCGCTGGCGGTGAGGCCGAGCGACTTCTTCCCGGTGGCCGTGCTGCCGCCCCTGCTGCTGCTCGGCCTGGTGCTGCTCGCCGCGCTGGTCGAGCCCGGCTGGGTCGCGCTGCCCGAGGACACCGTCGTCCAGGCGGTCGTCTCGGGCCTGGCCCACCGCGCCGGCGGCCTCGCCGCGGCGTACGCCCTGGTGCTGGCGGTGCTGGTGATCCGGATGCGCGTGCAGGCCCGCCACGGGGAGCGCTACGCGAAGCGCTCGGGGTCGCCGGCGCCCACCCGCGTCACCTCGGGGTAGCCCTCGGAGAAGTCCACGACGGTCGTCGGCTCCTGGCCGCACTCACCGCTGTCGAGCACCGCGTCGAGCTGGTGGTCGAGCGCCTCCTTGACGGTCCAGCCGTCGGTCATCGGCTCGGTCTCGCCCGGCAGCAGCAACGTGCTGGAGAGCAGCGGCTCCCCCAGCTCCTCGAGCAGCGCCTGCACGACGGGGTGCTCGGGGATGCGGACGCCGACGGTGCGCTTCTTGGGGTGCATCAGCCGCTTCGGCACCTCGGAGGTGGCGGGCAGGATGAAGGTGTAGGGCCCCGGGGTCGCCGACTTCACCGCCCGGAAGGCCGCGTTGTCGAGCTTGACGAGCTGCCCGAGCTGGGCGAAGTCGCGGCAGACCAGCGTGAAGTGGTGCCGGTCGTCGAGGTCGCGCAGCCGCTTGATCCGGGCGAGCCCGTCACGGTTGCCGAGCTGGATCCCCAGCGCGTAGCCGGAGTCGGTCGGGTAGGCCAGCAGGCCGTCCTCGCGCAGCAGCGCGACGGCCTGGGCGATCGTGCGCGGCTGCGGGTCGACCGGGTGGACGTCGAGGAAGCGGGCCACGGCTCAGGACTTGCCGGCGGCCCGCAGGTCGCGGCGCAGCTCGGGCGGGAGGGCGAAGATCAGCGACTCCTCGGCCGTGTGCACCGCCTCGGCGTCGGGGTAGCCGTGCTCGGAGAGCAGCTCCAGCACGCCGACCACCAGCGAGTCGGGCACCGAGGCGCCGGAGGTCACGCTCACCGTGCGCACGCCCTCGAGCCAGGCCAGGTCGACCTCCCCGGCGTCGTCCACGCGGTAGGCCGCCTTGGCGCCCGCCTCGAGGGCGACCTCGGCCAGCCGCACCGAGTTCGAGGAGTTGGCCGAGCCCACGACGATGACGAGGTCGGCGTCCTTGCCGATCTCCTTGATCGCCAGCTGGCGGTTCTGGGTGGCGTAGCAGATGTCGTCGCTCGGCGGGTCCAGCAGCAGCGGGAACCGCTCGCGGATGGCGTCGACGGTGTCCATCGTCTCGTCGACCGAGAGGGTGGTCTGCGAGAGCCAGGCGACCTTGGCGGGGTCGCGGACCACGATGTTCGGCACGTCGGCCGGGCTCTGCACGAGCTGGATGTTCTCGGGCGCCTCGCCGGCGGTGCCCTCGACCTCCTCGTGGCCCTCGTGGCCGATGAGCAGGATGTCGTAGTCGTCGGTGGCGAAGCGGCGGGCCTCGTGGTGGACCTTCGTCACCAGCGGGCAGGTCGCGTCGATGGTCTTCAGCCCCCGCTCGGCGGCGTCGGTGTGCACCGCCGGGGAGACGCCGTGGGCGGAGAACACCACGGTCTCGCCGGACGGCACCTCGTCGAGCTCCTCGACGAAGATCGCCCCGCGCGACTCCAGGTCGGCCACGACGTGCTTGTTGTGCACGATCTGCTTGCGCACGTAGACCGGCGAGCCGTAGAGGTCGAGCGCCTTCTCCACGGTGATCACGGCGCGGTCGACGCCTGCGCAGTAGCCGCGCGGCGCGGCCAGGCGGACGGCGAGGTCGGCCTGGTCGGGCGGGAGGAAGGTCGGCGTACCCAGGTCGGTCATGGGTCCCATGGTAGGCGGCGACCCTCGCCGTCGGTGCCGGCACCTAGGGTGCGGGCATGGCCCTGGAGACCTCACCCGAGCACCCAGCGCCCGTCCGCCAGATCAGCCAGGCCATCGGCGCCTGGGTGGAGCGGCTGGGGGCGGTGTGGGTGGAGGGGCAGGTCACGCAGGTCTCGCGCCGGGGCGGCCTCAACACCGTGTTCCTCACGCTGCGCGACAAGCTGGCCGACGTCTCGGTCTCGGTGACCTGCCCGCGTGGCGTGGTCGACTCGCTGCCCACCCCCCTGGTCGAGGGGGCCTCGGTGGTGGTCCACGCCAAGCCGTCGTTCTACCCCACCCGAGGCACCCTGTCGCTGCAGGTCCGCGAGATCCGGCTCGTCGGCGAGGGCGAGCTGCTGGCCCGCCTGGAGCGCCGTCGTCAGCTGCTCGCCGCCGAGGGGCTCTTCTCCGACGTGCACAAGCGGGCGCTGCCCTTCCTCCCGCGCGCCGTCGGGCTGGTCACCGCGCAGAACAGCGCGGCCGAGCGCGACGTCCTCGACAACGCGCGGCGTCGCTGGCCGGGCGTCCGCTTCGAGGTGCGGTACGCCGCGATGCAGGGCGTCCACGCGGCCCGCGAGGTGATGGAGGCGCTGACCGCCCTCGACCGCGACCCGGGCGTCGACGTGGTCGTGATCGCACGGGGCGGGGGCTCCGTGGAGGACCTGCTCCCCTTCTCCGACGAGTCGCTGGTCCGCGCCGTGCACGCGGCGACCACCCCGGTCGTCTCGGCCATCGGCCACGAGCCCGACTCGCCGCTGCTCGACCTGGTCGCCGACCTGCGGGCCTCCACCCCGACCGACGCCGCCAAGCGGGTCGTGCCCGACGTGGCCGAGGAGGCCCAACGGGTGCTGACCGCGCGCGAGCGGGGTCGCCGTGCGGTCCGTCAGCTGCTCGACCGCGAGCGCCGCACCCTGGAGTCCCTGCGCTCGCGCCCCAGCCTCGCCGACCCGCGGGCGGGCCTGGCCGAGCGCGCCCACGAGGTCGACGCGCTGCGCGACCGCGCCCGCCGCAGCTTCGGACACCGGGTCGACCGCGGCGAGGTCGACCTCGGCCACCAGCTCGCCCGCGTGCGGGCCCTGTCGCCGCTGGCCACCCTGCGCCGGGGCTACGCCGTGATCTCCGACGCCGACGGCCGGGCCCGCTCCAGCGTCGCCGACCTCGAGCCCGGCGCCACGCTCCACGTCCGCGTCGCCGACGGCCGCATCGGCGCCACCGTCACCGGCGTCGAGCGCGTCGCCCTCGTCGGCGAGACCGACCAGACCCACCCCCAGGAGGACCCCGATGAGTGAGCAGACAGAGGAGCCCGGGCCGCTGAGCTACGAGGAGGCGCGCGACCAGCTCGTCGAGGTGGTCCGCACCCTCGAGGGCGGCGGCACCAGCCTCGCCGAGTCGCTGGCGCTCTGGGAGCGCGGCGAGGAGCTGGCACGGGTGTGCCAGGAGGCGCTGGAGGGCGCCCGCGAGCGCCTCGACGCCGCGCTGGAGGACTAGCCCCCTAGTCGCCGGTGGTCAGGCCGGCCGCGAAGTCGCGGACCTCGGTGGGCGGCACCGTCCCCACCACCACGACCGAGCCGCGGCCCCCGGTGGGCTCCTCGACGGTCCGCGCCAGCGCGTAGTCGCCGCCGGCGTCGGTGAAGACCCGCCACTCCTCGCCCGCCACCGTGACCGTGCCCTCGTCCTCGGCGTCCTCGTCGACGTGCTCCTGCACGAGGTCGTCGATGCTGGCGAGGCGCTCGTAGACGCCGACGTAGAGCTGCTCGGGGTCGAGTACACCCAGGCGCCAGCTCGGCGCCGTACCGGTCTGGTACGCCGCACTGGTGGCCTTCCAGCCCTCCGGCAGGGACCTCGGCGCCGGGACGGTCAGCTTGCCGTCTGCCCGGCCGGCCCGCACCTGGGCCTCCCAGTCGACCCCGGCCACCTCGGAGGTCCGGTCGCCGAAGACGAAGGCGCGGAGCGTGACGTAGACGAGCACCAGCACGACGGTGACGACCATGGCGCCGATCAGCCCTCCGGAGCTCCGGCGGTAGCGACCGGGGCTGTTGGAGGTCTGGCTCATGAGCCCCATCCTGCCAACCTCGCCTGAGGCTACGATCACCACCATGTCCGACAGCCAGCTGCCCGACGCCCTGACCGTCGCCCCGACCTACCCCGACCGCAACCTCGCCCTCGAGCTCGTCCGCGTCACCGAGGCCGCCGCGATGGCCGCCGGCCGGTGGGTCGGCAAGGGCGACAAGAACGGCGCCGACGGGGTCGCGGTCAACGCGATGCGGGTGCTGGTCTCGACCGTCAGCATGCGCGGCACCGTCGTGATCGGCGAGGGCGAGAAGGACGACGCCCCGATGCTGTTCAACGGCGAGGAGGTCGGCACCGGCGACGGCCCGGAGGTCGACGTCGCGGTCGACCCGATCGACGGCACCACGCTGACCGCGAAGGGCATGGCCAACGCCGTCTCGGTGCTGGCGGTCTCGCCCCGCGGCTCGATGTACGACCCCTCCGCGGTGTTCTACATGGAAAAGCTGGTCACCGGGGCCGCCGCGGCCGACGTGGTCGACATCCGCTACCCCGTCGCGGAGAACGTCCACCAGGTGGCCAAGGCCAAGGGCACCAAGCCCGGCGACGTGACCGTGGTGCTGCTCGACCGCCCCCGTCACGAGGGCCTCGCCCAGGAGATCCGCGAGACCGGCGCCCGCATCAAGTTCATCACCGACGGCGACGTCGCCGGCGCCATCATGGCCGCCCGCGAGGGCACCGGCATCGACCTGCTGCTCGGGATCGGCGGCACGCCCGAGGGCATCATCGCCGCCTGCGCGATGAAGTGCCTCGACGGCGTCATCCAGGGCCGGCTGTGGCCGACCGACGACGCCGAGCGGGAGCGGGCCGTCGACGCCGGCCACGACCTCGACCGGGTGCTCCTCACCGACGACCTGGTCAGCGGCGACGACTGCTTCTTCGTCGCCACCGGCATCACCGACGGCGAGCTGATGCAGGGGGTCCGCTACGTCGCCGGCGGCGCGACGACGCACTCGCTGGTGATGCGCTCGCGCAGCGGCACGATCCGCTCCATCAAGTCCGAGCACCGGCTCTCCAAGCTCAGTGCCTACGCCGACGTCGACTTCGGCCGGTAGGGCGCGTCGTGATCGTCGTCGCTGGTGAAGCGCTCGTCGACGTCGTGGTGGACCCCGACGGCGACACCTCCGAGACCCCGGGCGGGTCCCCCCTCAACGTGGCGGTCGGGCTGGCCCGGCTCGACGTCGACGCCACCCTGATCACCCAGGTCGGGCACGACGAGCGCGGCGGCGCGGTGGTCGCCCACGTGACCGCGAGCGGCGCCGAGATCGTGGCCGTCCCCACCACCTCGGGCCGTACGTCGGTCGCCACCGCCCGGCTCGACGCCGGCGGTGCCGCGGCCTACGACTTCGACCTGGAGTGGTCGCTGCCCGCCCAGGAGCTGCCGCCCTGCCAGGCGCTGCACGTCGGGTCGCTCGGCACGCTGCTCGAGCCCGGCCGCGACGCGGTCTCCGACCTCGTCGACCAGGCCGTCGCCCGGGACCTGTTCGTGAGCCTGGACGCCAACCTGCGCGAGACCTTCGTCGACGACCGTGCCCGGGTCTGGGAGGCCGTGCGGGAGCTCGGCTCGCGCTGCACCCTGGTCAAGCTCAGCGACGAGGACGCCGACCTGCTCGACCCCGGGTCCGACGTCGACGACGTCGCCCGCGAGCTGCTGACCGGCGCCCGCACGCGGCTGGTGCTGCTCACCCGCGGCGCGGCCGGGGCCACCGCCTTCAGCGCCGAGGGGGAGCACTCCGTCGCCGGCCGGCCGGTCGACGTCGTGGACACCGTCGGGGCGGGCGACGCCTTCATGGCCGCCACCCTGGCCCAGCTCTCCGACCTCGACGCCTACGACCACCACGCCGGGGACCTGCCGACCGACGAGGCGGCGCTGCGCCGTCTCGTGGCGGGTGCGATCGAGGTCGCCGCGATCACCTGTGAGCGACGCGGCGCGAACCCACCTCGTCGATCGGAGCTGCCAGGAGGTTGGCCCGGCTGACCTGCTGGGCCCGCAGCGCGGTCAGCACGTGGTCCATGACCACGGGGTCGACCGCCATGCCGCAGTGGCTGGTGGTCACCTCCACGTGGCGCGCCGCGGGGTCCAGGCAGGCGCGGTAGTCCACGATGCCGTCGCGGCGTGAGTAGACGGCCGTGAACGCCACCGCGGGGTCGAGCAGCATCCGGCTCTCCTCCCAGCTCGCACGGGCGCACTCGCCGCCGAAGCAGTCCGCGCTCATCAGGCCACGCAGCCCGGCCGTGCTGAGCCGCGCCAGCAGCCGGGCGTCCCACGCCAGCAGCCGGTGGACCGCACCGGGGGCGAGCACCGGCGACCCGAGCGCCACGATGCCCTCGACGAGGTCCGGTCGACGGGCGGCCACCCCGCGGGCGAGCATGCCGCCGAGGCTGTGGCCCACGATCGTCACCTTGCGACCGCGCTTGACCGCGATCGCCTCGAGCCGCTGCTCGAGCCGGTCGCCGGCCTCGCGGGTGCAGCCGACGTTGACGTGGATCTGCGAGCGGTAGGTGCGGAACCCCTCCCGGCGCAGGAACGCCGACATCGCCCGCAGCGTCGAGTCGCCGGCCATGAAGCCGGGCACGAGCACGACGGGGTCGTGGGCGCTGACCCGGTGCGGACCGGCGTACGGCAGGACCGAACGTGCCCTCCGGTCCGTGCGGGTACGACGCAGCAGGCGCGCCGCCTCGGTCACGGTGCTCGCCTCACGGGCGAGCGCCCGGACCCCGGAGGGACCGCCGAAACCGTCGGGGACCAGGAACGAACCGAGTGGTGAGCTCATTCTCGGACGGTAGCGTGAGTGATCTGTCACGTGGTCGAAATCGCCCACAATCCGGCATGAGGGAAAAGAGGAACGATGACTGGCAATGCCGACGTCCCGGTCTCGCAGGAGCTGCTCGCGCCGGTCTCCCCCGGGGTCGAGCTGTGCTACCAGACCTTCGGCTCGCCCGACGACGACCCGCTGCTGCTGGTGATGGGCCTGGGCGGCCCGATGAACTGGTGGGACGACGAGCTGTGCGAGCAGCTCGCCCGCGAGGGCTTCCACGTGGTCCGCTACGACAACCGCGACACCGGCCGCTCCAGCCGCATCAAGGGACGCGTCGGCCGCGGCCAGCTGGTGCAGGCCTTCCTCGGTCGGCCGGTGCGGGCGCCGTACACGGTCTCGGACATGGCCGGTGACGCCGTCGGGCTGATGGACCACCTCGGCTGGGACTCCGCGCACGTCGTCGGCGTCTCGATGGGCGGCATGATCGTGCAGACCCTCGCCGTCGAGCACCCCGGCCGGGTGCGCTCGATGACCTCGGTGATGTCGACGTTGGGCCGGCGCACCGTCGGCTGGCAGCACCCCTCGCTGCTGCCGATGCTGCTCTCGCCGCGTGGCAGCGGCAAGGAGGCGTACGCCGACACCTCGGCCAAGATGTGGAACCTCATCGGCTCGCCGCACTTCCCCGTGTCCGAGGAGCGGCTGCGCGAGCGCGCCGCGGAGACCTTCGACCGGGGCGTCTCGACCTCCGGGGTGATGCGGCAGATGCTGGCGATCGTGAGCCAGCCCGACCGGAGCAGGTCGCTGCGGCGGCTCACGATGCCGGTGGCGGTGCTGCACGGCAGCGCCGACAAGATGGTGCACGTCTCGGGCGGGCGGGCCACCGCGCGGGCGGTCCCGGGCGCCGAGCTGCTGGTGGTCGAGGGGATGGGACACGACCTGCCGCCCCAGCTGTTCGACACGTTCGCCGACCTGGTGCGGCGTACGGCGGACCGGGCGCCTGCGACGCAGGGCACCCGGTCCGCCGACGACGTCAGTCGCTGAGCCGGTCCCCGGACTCCGCGTCGAAGACGTGGACGCTCTTGGGGTCGGTGGTGACGTGGATGGTGTCGCCCTTGTGCACCGAGTCGCGCGCCGAGACGCGGACGATGATGTTGCTGGGGGCACCCTCGACACCGCTGGTGCCGTAGACGAACGCGTCGGAGCCGAGCTCCTCGACGACCGTCACCGTCACCGGCAGGCCACCGTCCTCGGGGCCCACGAGGCGCCAGGCCTCGGGCCGGACACCGACGACGACGTCGCCGCTCATCTTGCGCGAGGCGGTCTCGTCGACCGGCACGGCGTAGTCGCCCACGACGGCTCGGCCGTCCTTGGCGGTCGCGCCCATGAGGTTCATCTGCGGTGAGCCGATGAAGCCGGCCACGAACAGGTTGACGGGCCGGTCGTAGAGGTTGAGCGGGGTGTCGACCTGCTGCAGGTAGCCGTCCTTCATGACCGCGACGCGGTCGCCCATGGTCATGGCCTCGACCTGGTCGTGGGTGACGTAGACGGTGGTGACGCCGAGGTCTGTCTGCAGCTTGGCGATGTCGGTGCGGGTCTGCACGCGCATCTTGGCGTCGAGGTTGGACAGCGGCTCGTCCATGCAGAAGACCTGCGGGTTGCGGACGATCGCCCGACCCATCGCCACGCGCTGGCGCTGACCACCGGAGAGGGCCTTGGGCTTGCGCTCGAGGTACTCGGTGAGGTTGAGGATCCGGGCGGCCTCCTCGACGCGCTTGCGCCGCTCCTCGGGCTTCATCTTCGCCATCTTGAGCGCGAAGGCCATGTTGTCGGCCACCGTCATGTGGGGGTACAGCGCGTAGTTCTGGAACACCATCGCGATGTCGCGGTCCTTCGGCGGCAGCTTGGTGACCTCCTTGTCGCCGATGAAGATCTGGCCGCTGTTCACCTCCTCTAGACCAGCCAGCATGCGGAGGGTCGTGGACTTGCCGCAGCCCGAGGGCCCGACGAGGACCATGAACTCGCCGTCCTCGATGTCGAGGTCGATGCCCGGAACGGCTGGTTTGTCAGCACCTGGATACCAGCGCTGAGCCTGCTTGAAGCTGATGGTGGCCATGCTCTTCTCCTTCACCGGCAGGTACGTGCCGGACGATCCGTCGTGAAGTGGTGCCGGTCACGGTAGGACGAGCAAGCGTTTTCGTCCAGATGTGACCCCCGTTACAAGTTCGTGACGCCAAGGCCTTGACGCGGACTGGGCGTAAACGCTTTCATCGGGCGCTAGTCAACCGTTCGGCCCACCCAGGGGCTGTCGACCAGATGGAGACTTTCGATGCGAGCAACCAGGAGATCGCGGGGTCTGGCGGCATTCGCCGGGCTCACCACCGCGGCCGTCGTGCTGTCGGCCTGTGGCGGGGGTGACGGCGACGGCGCGTCCGCCGGCGGCACCTCCCCCGGCGAGGGCAAGGCGGAGTGCGAGGGGCTGACGTCCTTCGGCGACCTGTCCGGCAAGTCGGTCAGCGTCTACACCTCGATCATCGCGCCCGAGGACAAGGCACAGAAGGCCAGCTACAAGCTGTTCGAGGACTGCACCGGCGCCAGCATCAAGTACGAGGGCTCCTCGGAGTTCGAGGCGCAGCTCAACGTCCGCGTCCAGGGCGGCAACGCCCCCGACATCGCCTACATCCCGCAGCCCGGCCTGCTCAAGACCCTGGTGCAGGACACCGGCCAGGTCGTCGAGGCACCCGAGGGCGTCGGCAAGAACGTCGACGAGTTCTGGGGCGAGGACTGGAAGGCCTACGGCTCCGTCGACGACAAGTTCTACGCGGCGCCCCTCGGCGCCAACGTGAAGTCCTTCGTCTGGTACTCGCCGAAGATGTTCGAGGAGAACGGCTGGGAGGTGCCGACCACCTGGGACGAGATGATGACCCTCTCCGAGGACATGGCCGCCCAGGACGTCAAGCCCTGGTGCGCCGGCATCGAGTCCGGCGACGCGACCGGCTGGGTGACCACCGACTGGCTCGAGGACTCGATGCTCCGCGAGGTCGGCCCCGACGTCTACGACCAGTGGGTCAACCACGAGATCCCGTTCGACGACCCGCAGGTCGAGTCCGCCCTGAAGCGGGTCGGCGAGATCCTCAAGAACGACGACATGGTCAACGGCGGCATCGGTGACGTGAAGTCGATCGCCACCACGGCGTTCCAGGAGGCCGGCCTGCCGATCCTCAAGGGCGACTGCGGCCTGCACCGCCAGGCGAGCTTCTACGCCGCCCAGTGGCCGGAGGGCACCGACGTCTCGGAGAACGGTGACGTCTTCGCCTTCTACCTGCCCACCGTGAGCGAGGAGTTCGGCCAGCCCGTGCTCGGTGGCGGCGAGTTCGTCGCCGCGTTCGCGGACCGTCCCGAGGTCCAGGCCTTCCAGACCTACCTCTCCACCGACACGTGGGCCAACGAGAAGGCCAAGGCCACGCCGGGCGGCGGCTGGGTCAGCGCCAACACCGGGCTCGACATCGCCAACCTGAGCAGCCCCATCGACAAGCTGTCGGCGGAGACGTTCCAGGACCCCGAGGCCGTGTTCCGCTTCGACGGCTCGGACCAGATGCCCGGCGCCGTGGGCGCCGACTCCTTCTGGAAGCAGATGACGGCCTGGATCACCGGTCAGGACGACGCCACGACTCTCGAGAACATCGAGAAGTCCTGGCCCTCCTCCTGACCCGCACCACCCCTGGGTGAGGACCGGGCCGCGGCGTACGCGTCGCGGCCCGGTCCCCCCTCCCCTCCCTCCCCCACGACTCCCGGAGCGGCCATGTCCACCCCAGAGAAGCTCCTCAACCTCGTCTTCGCCGTCCTGCTCTTCTTCGGCGTGATGGGCGCGATCCTGCTGCTGACCCAGAGACTGCGCTCGCGCAACGGCGAGCGCGTGCAGATCGCCGCCTTCGTGGGGCCCTCGCTGCTCCTCGTCGCGGTGGGCCTGCTCTACCCGGCCGTCACCACGATCATCCAGTCCTTCAAGAACCGCGCCCTGACCGAGTTCGTCGGGCTCGAGAACTACCGGGCGATCTTCACCGACGACTCGCAGCTGCAGGTGCTGCGCAACACCGCGATCTGGGTCATCCTCACGCCGGTGCTCGCGACCGCGATCGGCCTGGTGTACGCCGTGCTGATCGACAAGGCCCGCTTCGAGCGCTTCGCGAAGACGCTGCTCTTCCTGCCGATGGCGATCTCCCTGGTCGGCGCCTCGATCATCTGGAAGTTCGTCTACGACTACAAGGCCACCGAGCAGGACCAGCTCGGCATCCTCAACGCGATCCTGAAGTCGCTCGGGGTCGACACCTACCGCTTCCTGCTGACCGAGCCGTGGAACACGCTGTTCCTCATCGTCATCTTCATCTGGGTGCAGGCCGGCTTCGCGATGACGCTGCTCTCCGCGTCCATCAAGGCGATCCCCGACGAGATCAACGAGGCCGCACGCCTCGACGGGGCGAGCTCGCTGAAGATGTTCCGCTTCATCACCATCCCGAGCATCCGGCCGGCGCTGATCGTCGTGCTCACCACGATCAGCATCGCCACGCTGAAGGTCTTCGACATCGTGCGCACGAGCACGGGTGGCAACTTCGGCACCAGCGTCCTGGCCAACGAGTTCTACACGCAGAGCTTCCGCGCCTTCCAGCAAGGACTGGGGGCCGCCCTCGGCACGCTCATCTTCGTGCTGGTGCTCCCCATCGTCGTCTACAACATCCGCCAGATGCGCAAGCTGGAGTCCCGATGACCACGACCACGCCCACCATCGCTCCGGCCCAGGTCGAGGAGCCCACGGGCCCGCCCAAGAGCGCGGCCGCCGCGGCCCACAGCACGCTGACCAGCCGCATCGGCTCGGGTGTCGCGCTGGCCATCGCCGTGCTGTGGACGATTCCCACCTTCGGCCTGCTGGTCTCCTCCTTCCGCCCGGAGGGCGAGGTCAAGACCAACGGCTGGTGGAACGCCTTCGCCAACCCCTCGTTCACGCTCGACAACTACAAGGCCGTCATCACCGGCTCCGACGTCGACCTCGCGACCTACTTCGTGAACTCGTTCGTGATCACGATCCCCTCGGTCCTGATCCCGATCAGCCTCGCCACGCTCGCGGCGTACGCCTTCGCCTGGATGGACTTCAAGGGGCGGCACGCCCTGTTCGTCGCCGTCTTCGCGCTCCAGATCGTGCCGATCCAGGTGACGATGATCCCGCTGCTCAAGCTCTACGTGCAGCCGCCGCTGGGCCTCCCCCAGCTGGCCGGCGCCAACGCGGTGGGCGGCGGCTTCTGGACGGTGTGGCTCTCGCACTCGATCTTCGCGCTGCCGCTGGCGATCTACCTCATGCACAACTTCATGCGCGAGGTCCCGCGCGAGCTGATCGAGTCGGCCCGGGTCGACGGCGCCGGCCACGTGCAGATCTTCACGCGCATCATGCTGCCGCTGCTGACCCCCGCCATCGCGGCGTTCGGCATCTTCCAGTTCCTGTGGGTCTGGAACGACCTGCTGGTGGCGCTGGTCTTCGCCGGAGGCAACCTCGACGTCTCCCCGCTGACGGTGCGGCTCGCCGCGCTGGCGGGCCAGCGCGGCGAGGACTGGCACCTGCTCAGCGCCGGCGCGTTCGTCTCGCTCATCGTCCCGCTCATCGTCTTCCTGGCCGGGCAGCGCTACTTCGTCCGGGGTCTGCTGGCCGGAAGTGTCAAGGGCTGACGGCCCGAGCCGCCTCCCGGAGGCCGGCCGCCTCGGCGGCCAGCCACCGGTAGGACGCCTTGGGCGTCCGGGTCTGGTCGTCCGGGTCGACGTGGACCAGCCCGAAGGTCTTGGTGTAGCCCTCGGCCCACTCGAAGTTGTCGAGCAGCGTCCACACGAAGTAGCCGCGCACGTCGGCCCCCTCGCGACGCGCCTGCACGACGGCGGCGGTGTGGTCCCGCAGGTAGTCGATCCGGTCCTCGTCCACCACCACCCCGTCCTCGACGCGGTCGTCGGCCATCGCCGCGCCGTTCTCGGTCACCACGAGCGGCACGCCGGTGCCGCGGTGGGTGTCGGTGAGGACCTCGGTCAGTCCGGTCGCGTCGATCTCCCAGCCGATGTCGGTGACCGGCTCGCGCACCACGAGGTCGAACGGCGCGACGCCCGGGTAGGCCCCGCCCTCGGGGTGGGGGACGCCGTCGGGTCCGGGCACGTCGGGTCGGACCGGGGTGTAGTAGTTGACCCCGATCCAGTCCACCGAGCCCCGCACCTTCGCGAGGTCGCCGTCGCGGACGAGCTCGGGGTCGGCGAGCTCGGGTGCGACGCGCAGCAGCGCCTCGCCGTACTCCCCGTCGACCAGGGGGTCGAGCCAGACCGCGTTGCGGATGGCGTCGATGCCCGCGGCGAGCTCGCGCGCCTCGTCCCGCTCCGGACGGATCGGCGCCAGGTTGAGCACGACCCCCACGTCGCCGGAGGTGTGGGTGCGCAGCCGTTCCACGGCCAGCCCGTGGGCGAGGTTGAGGTGGTGGGCCGCACGGTGGCCGGCGGCACCCTCGCGACGACCCGGCGCGTGCACGCCGGCGGCGTACCCCAGGTAGGCGGCACACCAGGGCTCGTTGTGGGTGGCCCACAGACCCACGCGGTCACCGAGCCGCTCGCCGACCACGTCGGCGTACTCCGCGAAGGCCTCGGGCGTGCTGCGCACCAGCCACCCGCCCTCGTCCTCCAGGGCCTGCGGCAGGTCCCAGTGGAACAGCGTCGCGCTGGGTGCCAGGCCGCGCTCGAGCATCGCGTCGACGAGGCGGTCGTAGTAGTCCAGGCCCCGTCCCTCGACGCGGCCGCGTCCCTCGGGCAGGACCCGCGGCCAGGCGATCGAGAAGCGGTAGAACTCCACGCCGAGCCCTCGCACGAGGTCGAGGTCCTCCTCGGAGCGGTGGTAGGAGTCGCAGGCCGTCGACCCGTCGGAGCCGTCCCGCACCGCGCCGGGGCGAGCGGTGAAGGTGTCCCAGATCGACGCCCCCCGGCCGTCCTCGGTCGTGGCGCCCTCGATCTGGTAGGCAGCGGTGGCGGCTCCGAGGGCGAACCCTCCGGCGGCAGGCAGTCCGGTCGTCATGCCCACGAACCTAGTGGGCGCGAGAGCAGCAGGGGCTCGCGATGACCGGGATCAAGGACGTCGCGACCGAGGTCGGACTCTCCACCGCCACGGTCTCGCGTGCCCTCCGCGGTCAGCCCGGCGTGTCGCTGGCCAACCGGCGCCTGGTCGAGGAGGCCGCCACCCGGCTGGGGTACGTCGCCTCACGCACCGCCGCGGGCCTGGCCACCGGGCGCACCCGCACCGTGGCCGTCGTCGTGCCCTACGTGACCCGGTGGTTCTTCGCCGCCGTCATCCACGGCGCCGAGCAGGTCCTGAGCGAGCGCGGCTACGACCTGATGCTGTTCAACCTGGCCGGATCCGCCGAGGCGCGGCACCGGGTGCTCGAGACCCACCAGCTCAGCAAGCGGGCCGACGCCCTGATGATCCTCGGCCTCCAGCCCAACGAGCAGGAGCAGCAGTGGCTGACCGGGCACGACGCCTGCGTCGTCCTCGTCGGCGCCCACGTGCCGCTGTGGCCCAGCGTGCGCATCGACGACCACGAGGTGTCCCGCACCGCGCTGCACCACCTCACCGAGCTCGGGCACCGGCGCATCGCCTACGTCGGCGGGTCGCCGGAGGAGGCGCTCGACTTCGCGACCCCGAGGGCCCGCCACCGCGGCTACCTCGACACGGTCGCCGACCTCGGCCTCGACCGCGACCCCTGCCTCGACGTCGTCGGCGGGTTCACCGTCACCGGGGGCCTGGCCGCGGGGCACCAGCTGCTCGCGCTGGCCGACCGTCCGACCGCGGTCTACTGCGCCTCGGACGAGATGGCGATCGGGGTCCTGCGGGCGGCGCGCGACCGAGGCGTGCGCGTGCCCGACGAGCTGTCGGTGATCGGGGTCGACGACCACGAGATGGCCGAGCACCTCGACCTCACGACCGTGCGTCAGCCCGTCGTCGAGCAGGGCCGCACGGCGGCCCAGCAGCTCCTCGGGCTGCTCGACGGCAGCCCCTCCCCACCGGCCCACGTCGTGCTCGACGCCGAGCTCGTGGTGCGGGGCAGCACCGGTCCGGCGCCTGCCTGACCCCCCGCGGGTGCGGGCGGTCCCTCAGGCGTCGAGGTCGCGGTCGACCTTCGGGTCGCGGGCCTCGCCGTCGCGGGTGTAGTCCTCGTTGCGGTGGTCCTCGGCGCGGGCGCCGGTGCGGGCGTTGGGCCCCTGCCGGCCCTCCTGGACACCGTCGTCGTCGGGCTTGCCCGCCACCGACTGGTCGGGCTGGATGTCGCTGCCGTCACCGAGGTTGTCCACCTCGGAGACCTGACCGCCGGACTCCTGCTCGCTCACGTGCTCTCCTCGTTCGTCGTGTGGTCCCGACGGTACCCACCCGCCCCTCGCCGCCCCGGGGCGTCGTACGTCCTCGTCGCCCCCCACGACCATGCCGCAGGACGCCTCCAGGGACGTCATACGAGGT
The DNA here is from genome assembly GCF_003752505.1 of Nocardioides aurantiacus. Taxonomy (NCBI): domain Bacteria; kingdom Bacillati; phylum Actinomycetota; class Actinomycetes; order Propionibacteriales; family Nocardioidaceae; genus Nocardioides; species Nocardioides aurantiacus. The sequence goes on from NZ_RKHO01000001.1 coordinate 3,257,806, forward strand.
GGTCGCCCCGACGACCCCGGCGTATGACGCATCGCTGCGTCATACGGGGTGGTCGCCCACGCAGAGCGTCATGCGACCTCGTCGCCCCCACGACCCCGTCGTACGACGCACGGGCGGACGTCATGCGGAGCGCCTGCCCCGACGACCACCTCGTATGACGCACCGGTGGGACGGACGGCTCAGGAGGCGACTGCGCCCCCGTCGCTCCAGCCCGCGCGACGCAGCGCCTCCTCCACCTGGTCGAGGAACAGCTCGGGCACCAGACGGAGGCCGAGCACCGGGAGGCGCAGCACCACGTCGCCGTCCATCGCGACGGCGTTGTGCCTCACGGCGTCGGCCACGACGTTCTCCACCCAGCCGTGCTGCACCCCGTCGATCTCGAGCACCAGCCCCCACCGGACCCAGCGGAAGTCGAGGTAGTAGCTCCCCGAGGACGTACGCCGCAGCACCTGCTGGTCGGGCTCGGGCAGCCCCCGCCCCCGCAACGCGCGGAGCACGTCGAGCTCGCCGAGCGACCCGGCACCGCCGGCCAGCTCGAGCACCAGCCCGCCGAGCAGGGCCCGGCGCCGAGCACGCCGGATCCGCAGCAGCTCGGCCGCCAGCTCCTCGGGCGTGACCAGCCGCTGCTGCACGGCCATCGTCACCACCAGCGTGGCCTGTCGCTCGGTGCGCGCCCACAGACCGGCGCGCACGGCCGCCACGGCGGTCCGGGTGCGCGGCGGGGACGAGCCCGGCTCGACGTCGCCCGCGTCCCAGCGCCGTGTCTGCCGGATGTCGACCGAGGTGCCGCGGTGCCGGACGCGGGCGCCGCGTGGCACCGAGACGCGGATGCGCCCCGGGTCGTAGCGGGACAACCCGGCCGCGACCAGCGACGAGTCGCCGTCGAGCACGGCGCGCGGGCCGCCCTCCAGGACTGCCGACCACAGCCGCGCCAGGTCGGTCAACGGCCCGGTGTGGACGGCGACGCAGTGGCGCCCGACGGACTGCCACCGCTCGGCCCGCAGCTGCGCGCGCACCTCACCCCGGCTGAACCCGGCGGCGTACAGCTGGGTTCGGCAGAGCACCCCGCCCTGCCGGTCGGCCAGCTCGAGCGCCAGTCGACGCCGTCGGCGGCGTACCTCCGAGATCTCCACCGCCGCACCGTGCCGCAGCCGGCCCTGCCGCGAAAGCCCCCGGCCGCGACCTGTGGACGACCACGGAGGTGCGGATGGCTCCGCCGCAGGACGTCATACAGTGCGGCGGTCCGGACGACCAGCTCGTATGACGCACCACAGCACCCACCAGGAGCCCCCCATGACCGAGTACACCGAGGTGGCGCGGGCGGAGTCCGAGCGGGGCGAGGTCGTCCTGCGCAGGCGTAGGTCGGAGCACGCGGCCGACGTGCTGGAGCTGCGCGTCAACGGGGTGTTCGTGATGGACACCCAGGAGACCTCGACCGAGGAGGCGCTCGCGGCGAACGCGCTGGCGCTGGTCGAGGACCCCCGCGACGTGGTCGTCGGTGGGCTGGGGCTCGGCTTCACGGTCCAGCGCCTGCTGGCCGACCCCCGGGTCGAGCGGGTGGCCGTCGTCGAGGTCGAGGAGGCGCTGGTCGGGTGGATGCGCGACGGCACCGTGCCGCACGGCCCGGCCGTGCTGGCCGACCGGCGGGTGCAGCTGGTGACGGCCGACCTGGTGACGGCGGTCGCCGAGGCGACCCGGACCTACGACCTGGTGCTGCTCGACGTCGACAACGGGCCGGGCTACCTCGTGCACGACGCCAACGCCGAGGTGTACGACGCCCCGTTCCTCACCGAGGTGCACGCGCTGCTCGACCCCGGCGGCGTGCTGGTGGTGTGGTCCGCCGACCGGTCGCCCGCGCTGCAGGCGACGCTGCGGACGGTGTTCGGCGACTGCACCGAGCAGGCGCTGGACGTCGACCTGCAGGGCCGCGAGGAGTCCTACTACCTCTACGCCGCCCGTCGCGCCTGACCCGCACGCGATAGCGTCCGTGCCATGAACGGCGAGACGACGACCGGCAACGCGAGCGGCACCCCCACCCGCACCGAGCACGACAGCATGGGCGACATCGAGGTCCCCCGCGACGCCCTGTGGCGGGCGCAGACCCAGCGGGCGGTCGAGAACTTCCCAATCAGCGGCAGCACCCTGGAGGACTCCCACCTCGTCGCCATCGCGCGGGTGAAGAAGTCGGCCGCCCGGGTCAACGCCGAGCTGGGCATCATCTCGGGCGAGCAGGCCGAGGCGATCACCACCGCCGCCGACGCCGTCATCGCCGGACAGCACTTCGGCGAGTTCCCGATCGACGTCTTCCAGACCGGCTCGGGCACCAGCTCCAACATGAACATGAACGAGGTGCTCGCCTCGATCGCCGGCCGCGCGGGCGTCGAGGTCCACCCCAACGACCACGTCAACGCCAGCCAGTCCAGCAACGACACCTTCCCGACCTCGATCCATGTCGCCGCCGTCGAGTCGGCCGCCCACCACCTCGTGCCCGCGCTCGACCGGCTGGCGAGCTCGCTGGAGGCCAAGGCCACCGAGTTCGCCGAGGTCGTGAAGTCGGGTCGCACCCACCTGATGGACGCCACCCCGGTGATGCTCGGTCAGGAGTTCGGCGGGTACGCCGCGATCGTGCGCTACGGCATCGAGCGCGTCGAGTCCTCGCTGACCCGCGTGGCCGAGCTGCCGCTGGGCGGCACCGCGGTCGGCACCGGCATCAACACCCCGCCCGGCTTCGCCGAGAAGGTCATCGCCGACATCGCCGCCGAGACCGGGCTGCCGTTCACCGAGGCCCGCAACCACTTCGAGGCGCAGGGCTCGCAGGACGCCCTGGTCGAGCTCTCGGGCCAGCTGCGGACCATCGCCGTCGGCCTGACCAAGATCTGCAACGACCTGCGCTGGATGAGCTCGGGCCCCACCACCGGCCTCGCCGAGATCCGGCTGCCCGACCTGCAGCCGGGGTCGAGCATCATGCCGGGCAAGGTCAACCCGGTGCTGCCCGAGGCGACCCTGATGGTGTGCGCCCAGGTCATCGGCAACGACGCCACCGTGGCCCACGCCGGCGCCAGCGGCTCGTTCGAGCTCAACGTGATGCTGCCCGTGATGGCCCGCAACCTGCTCGAGTCGCTGCGGCTGCTCGGCAACGTCGCCCCGGTGCTCGCCGAGCGCTGCGTCGACGGCATCGAGGCCGACGTCGAGCGCTGCCGGGCGTACGCCGAGTCCTCCCCGTCGGTGGTCACCCCGCTCAACAAGCACATCGGCTACGAGGCGGCCTCCAAGGTCGCCAAGGCGGCGCTCAAGGAGGGTCGCACCATCCGCGAGCAGGTGCTCGAGATGGGCTACGTCGAGCGCGGCGAGCTCACGCAGGCCGAGCTCGACGACGCCCTCGACGTCGCGGCCATGACCAGCCCGCGGGTCTGATCCCGGGCCCCCGGCAGGGCGGCGGGCTCAGTACCAGCCGTTGCCCTGCTTGAAGGACTCCGCGCTGCAGGCCGTGCCGTAGCGGTCGCGGATGTAGCCCAGGCCCCAGCGGATCTGCGTCTCGGGGTTGGTCGCCCAGTCGGGTCCGGCCGAGGCCATCTTGGAGCCGGGCAGCGCCTGCGGGATGCCGTACGCCGAGGACGTCGGGTTGTCCGCCGTGGTGCTCCACTCCGACTCCCCGGACCACAGGCTGTCCAGGCAGCCGAACTCCGAGGCGCTGATGCCGTACTCCGGCATCAGCCTGCGGGCGAGCACCTTGGGGTCGGCCTTCGCGAGGTCCCGGGTGCCGGTGCTGGCACGGCCCGCGGCGCTCGCGAGGTCGCGGGTCTTGGACCGGTCGGCGACCGGGCGACGCTCGTCGTCGGAGCGCGAGACGTCGCGCTCGCGCTCGGCGAGCTCGTCCGCGCTGAGGTCACCGGCCGTGGCGGCCGGGCGCGCGAGCGCGGCGGCGGCCCCGTCACCGGGGGCGGAGCCGCTCAGCACGCCGGCGGCGACGACCAGGCCGGTCGCGCCGAGCGCGACCGAGGACAGCAACGTCGTACGCCGCAGCGCGCGACGGCGGTGGCCGTCGTGCACGGGCAGGCTGCGGTGCTTGGCGTGGTGGTGGTGCGACACAGGTGGGGCCCATCGGTTGGCGACAACGTCAACCGCGCTCCGCCATCGGGGACGAACCCACCCGAGAAGGGGGTGGAGCGCAGGGGGAAGACACCTTCACCGAAGCACGCCCGGACGGGTGGTTGCAAGTCGAACGACCCGCCCGGGCGTGTGGTCCTCGCTACATCGTGACGTGCTCCAGCATCTCGGTCACGAGGGCCGCGATGGGCGAGCGCTCGGACCGGGTGAGGGTGGTGTGGGCGAACAGCGGGTGCCCCTTGAGCCGGTCGACGACCGCCACGACGCCGTCGTGACGGCCCACCCGGAGGTTGTCGCGCTGCGCCACGTCGTGGGTCAGCACCACCTTGGAGTTGGCGCCCATCCGCGAGAGCACGGTCAGCAGCACGTTGCGCTCCAGCGACTGCGCCTCGTCGACGATGACGAAGGCGTCGTGGAGCGAGCGGCCCCGGATGTGGGTCAGCGGGAGCACCTCGAGCATCCCCCGGTCGAGCACCTCGTCGACGACGTCGGGGGTGGTGATCGCGCCGAGGGTGTCGAAGACCGCCTGGCCCCAGGGCGACATCTTCTCCGACTCGTTGCCGGGCAGGTAGCCGAGCTCCTGGCCGCCCACCGCGAACAGCGGGCGGAAGACGACCACCTTCTTGTGCTGGCGCCGCTCGAGCACCGTCTCCAGGCCGGCGCACAGCGCGAGCGCCGACTTGCCGGTGCCGGCGCGACCGCCGAGGGAGACGATGCCGACCTCGGGGTCGAGCAGCAGGTCGAGCGCGATCCGCTGCTCCGCCGAACGGCCGTGGATGCCGAACGCCTCGCGGTCGCCGCGCACCAGGTGCACCTGCTTGTCGGCCTTGACCCGCCCCAGCGCGCTGCCGCGCTCGGAGACCAGCACCAGCCCGGTGTGGCAGGGCAGGTCGCGGGCCTCGTCGAGGTCGATCACCTGGTCGTCGTACAGCTCGTCGAGGTCGGCGCCGGACACCTCCAGCTCGGCCATCCCGGTCCAGCCGGCGTCGGACTCGTGGATCTGCTCGCCGCGGTACTCCTCCGCGTCGAGGCCCACCGCCGAGGCCTTGATCCGCATCGGCAGGTCCTTGCTGACCAGGGTCACGACGTGGCCCTCGTCGGCCAGGTTGCGGGCCACGGCCAGGATCCGGGTGTCGTTGTCGCCCAGCCGGAAGCCCGAGGGCAGCGACGTGGCATCGGTGTGGTTGAGCTCGACGCGGAGGCTGCCGCCGTCCTCCCCCACCGCGACGGGCTGGTCGAGCCGGCCGTTCGCGACGCGGAGCTCGTCGAGCCCCCGCAGCGCCGAGCGGGCGAAGTAGCCGAGCTCGGGGTGGTGCCGCTTGGCCTCGAGCTCGGTGATCACCACCACCGGGAGCACGACCTCGTGCTCGGCGAACCGGGAGATGGCCTTCGGGTCGGCGAGGAGCACCGACGTGTCGAGGACGTAGGTGCGACGGGAGTCGACCGGCCCGCCCTCGGGAGCCTGCTGCTGGACAGAGGTGCGCTGTGCTGGTGCCACGGTTTCCCCTAGGTGACCGACGCGCGCACTCAGCGCCCCGGTCCGTTAGTAGAGCTGCTCGGACCGGGTGGGGCGCCGGGGACCGGAGTGCCGGTTCCCGGTGCTGCTGTCGTCGTGGATCATCACGAAGATGGTCGCCCTCCTGGCATCGGACTGCTTCCCCACAGCCGATTGACCTGAAGGTAGGCCGGGCCGACGAGCGGTCGTGGACGACACGCCCGTACGCGGCGTGAACGTCGTGTGACGCCGCTCAGGAGCCGAAGCGGCGCTCGCGGGCGGCGTACGCCCGGACGGCACGGAGGAAGTCGACCTTGCGGAAGTCGGGCCAGTAGGCCTCGCAGAAGTAGAACTCGCTCTGCGCGCTCTGCCACAGCAGGAACCCGCCCAGGCGCTGCTCGCCGCTGGTGCGGATCACGAGGTCGGGGTCGGGCTGGCCCTTGGTGTAGAGGTGCTCGGCGATGTGCTCGACGTCGATCACCTCGGCGAGCTCCTCCAGCGTGGTGCCACGGCCGGCGTGCTCGTGGAGCAGCGAGCGCACGGCGTCGGCGATCTCGCGGCGCCCGCCGTAGCCCACGGCGACGTTGACCCAGATGCCGTCGACCTCGCGGGTGGACTCGGCGGCGGCCTTGAGCCGCTCGGCGACCGGGGAGGGCAGCAGGTCGAGCGCGCCCACGGGGTTGATCCGCCAGCGACCCTGCGCGGCGAGCGACTCCACGACGTCGCCGATGATGCCGAGGAGGTCCGTGAGCTCCTCGTCGGGGCGGTTGAGGTTGTCGGTGGACAGCAGCCACAGCGTGACCACCTCGACGCCGATCTCCTCGCACCACCCGAGCAGCGGCTCGATGTTGGCGGCACCGGCGCGGTGCCCGTGGGCGGTGTCGGCACCCACCGACCGGGCCCAGCGACGGTTGCCGTCGAGCATCACCCCGACGTGGTGCGGGATGCGCTCGGGCGGGAGGCGGCGCACGACCCGTGCCTCGTAGGCCGGGTACAGCACCCGCCGCAGACCCTGCTTCCACGCCGCCACGGCTGCGACTGTACTCGTCGCGAGGCCGTGTGAGGTCGACCTCAGCGCCCGCCGAAGGCGTGCCTCGGGGCGCTCCGGCTCCGTACGCTTCGGGCATGGCCCCTGACCGACCGCTGCCCGACCGAGCCCGCGACCGCGTGAGCGAGCGCGGCCACGAGGCCGCCGAGCAGGTCCGCGACAAGGTCCGCGACGTCGCCGAGGACGTCAAGCCCAAGCTGCGCGGCTGGCTGCACGCCGGCACCGCTCCCCTGGCGCTCGCGGCCGGCATCGTGCTGCTGGTGCTCTCGCCGACCGTCACCACCCGCGTCGGCTCGGCGATCTTCGCCGGCACCGCGCTGCTGCTGTTCGCGGTCTCCGCGATCTACCACCGCGGCACCTGGTCACCCCGCGCGATGGCCTTCCTGCGGCGCTTCGACCACTCCAACATCTTCCTGCTGATCGCGGGCTCCTACACGCCCTTCACGCTGATCCTCCTGGAGGACCCCGAGCGCACCGCGCTGCTCGCCATCGTGTGGACCGGCGCGGTCCTGGGCGTGCTGTTCCGGATCTTCTGGAGCCACGCGCCGCGCTGGATCTACACCCCGATCTACGTCGCGCTGGGCTGGGTGGCGATCTTCTACGCCGGCGACCTCGGCTCCGGCGGTCCCGCCGTCACCACCCTGCTCGTCGTCGGCGGCGGGCTCTACACGGTGGGGGGCCTGGTCTACGGCCTGAAGAAGCCCGACCCCTTCCCCACCTGGTTCGGCTTCCACGAGGTCTTCCACACCCTCACGATCGCGGCCTTCGTCTGCCACTACGTGGCGGCCAGCATCGCGACGTACTCCCTGCGCTGAGGGCGTCGCCCCGCTCCCGCTGGTCGGTGCGCGGCACGCCGTCACCGTCGGGAGCGGCCGCACACCACGCGCACCGAGAACCTCCCGGCAGCACGACGCCCCGCCTCCGGCGAACCGGGGACGGGGCGGCGCTGCGAGGTGGAGGTCAGCCCTTGAAGGCGTCCTTCACGTTCTCGCCGGCCTGCTTGGTAGAGGCCTTCGTCTGGTCGGCCTTGCCCTCGGCCTTGAGCTGGTCGTCGTTCTTGGCGTCGCCCAGCGCCTCCTTGGCCTTGCCCTTGAGGTCTTCAGCGGTGTTCTTGGCCTTGTCGGCGAGTCCCATGATGGTTCCTCTCGTGTCGGGTGTTGGTTGGTGCGTTCCCCAAACGTCCGGGATCGAACGTGTGGTCAGTGGGCGCGGACGAGTCCGCGGCTGCGAGCGGCGACCCGGAGCTCGACGCTGCAGCGCACGTCGTCCCGGTCGAGCACCTCGCGCAGCTGGGCCGACACGAGGTCGGCCTGCCGCGCGACGACGCCGAGGTCGGCGTCGGGCTCGATGGTCGCGGTGAGGCGGGCGACCAGCTGGCCGCGGTCGCGCACGACCGTGCCGCGGGCGCTGCGCACACCGATGGTGTCGGCCAGCGCGTCGGCAGCGGCACCGGCGACCTGGCCCGCGTTGACGTCCAGGCGGCCGCCGGAGCCTGAGCCGGAGAGGTGCAGCCGGGACACCGTGGGCCGACCCAGGTGGGCCAGGATCCAGCGCAGGCCGAGCAGCGCCAGCACGATGCCGACGAGCGCGGCGACCCACGGGAACCAGGCGGCCTCCACGGCGTCGCGGACGACCGCGAGGTCGAGCCGGTCGCCGAACGGGCTGCGCCCGCTCCACCAGTACGCCGCGGCGGCTCCGCCCGCGAGCAGCAGCAGCGAGAGCAGCAGCGTGGCGACGCGGTCGACGAACAGGGTGCGTCGGGAGGTCATGACACTCCTTCGTTGCGGACGGAGACCGAGAGCCGGGGGCCGTGCTGCAGCGCGTGCAGCGTCGGCTGGAGCCGGGACTCGATGTCGGATCGGATGGTGGCGTCGCGGTCCTTGGCGGCCACGCTGGTGGCGACCACGCGGAGCTTGCGACGCGAGGCCTTGACGCTCACGTCGGTCACGCCGTCGGTGCCCTCCACCGCCGCCTCGGCGACACGGGAGAGGTCGCCGGTGCGCAGCCGCACGCCGGTCGTGGCGTCGAGCTCGATGGCCTTGCGGGGGCGACGCTTGAAGGCGATCGGCAGGACCAGCAGGCCGAGCACGATCGCGACGATCGCCACGACGAGGACCACCGGGGTGTCGGAGCGAGTGCCGTCGACGGCGTCGACGGCACTCGTGGTCCACGGGGCCTGGCTGATCGCGCCGGTGCTGCTCAGCAGCGCCTGGACGCCGACGGCGCCGAGGGCGATCAGGCCGAGCGCCACGAGCTGGGCGACGAGCGGCGAGGCGCCCACCCCGACGGGCGGCTTGGCCGCGCGCAGGGCGTCGTCCGCCGGTGGGCGGGTCTCGCTCGCGGACTGGGTCATGACGAGAGGTCCTCTCGGGTGGTGGGGGGCCGCGTCACAGGACGCGACGGGAGGGGGCGGTGCTGTGGACCACGTCGGCGACGGTGACGTCGACCGCCGTGACCTCGACACCGGTGAGGGTGTGGACCCGCTCCCCGACGTGGTCGCGGACGCGCGCGGTGAGCTGGGAGAGCGACGCGGGCCAGACCGCCCCGACCTCGACGGAGATGCGCGAGGTGCGGCCGGCCACGACGGCCTCGGCGCTGGGGAGCCTGCCGCGGACGAGACGGCCGAAGCCGCCACGCGAGTCCACGGTCGACTCGACCTCGCCCGCAGCGGCCGAGGCGATGCGCTCCACGACCCGGTCGGCGATGACCGTGCGGCCGCGCTCCTCGGGGGCCGGCAGGGTCTCGACCTCAGCCACGGTCGCGCTTCCCGAACACCTGGCTCAGGTCGACCTCGCCGTCGAAGTGGCCGCCGATGACGTAGCCGGCGGTGCCGAGCACGAGCGCGATCAGGAAGCCGACGAGGCCGCCGGCGGCGGCGGCGATGGCCAGCAGGAGGCCGGCGATGAGGCCGATGGTGGAGGTGGTCATGTCAGGGACTCCTTGTGAGGGGACGAGAGGGGCGAGAGGGGTGGTGGGGCAGGTCAGAGGTCGGTCCAGCGACGGGCGCCGGGCCAGCCGGGTGGCAGCCGCGAGCGCAGCACTCGGGTGCGGTGGCCGACCACGCGGCGGGCGCGGGTGGCCCGCCGGGCGAGCGGCTGCCACCGTCCGGGCGGTCGCAGCTCGACCTGGGGTGAGGTGCCGGCCGGGCCGTCGTAGGCCGCGTCCACGGCCGCCAGCTCCCGCTGGAGCACCTCGGGGTCGCCGCCCACGTCGGGGTGGTGGCGACGGATGACGGCGCGCCGGGCCGCGGCCCGGGCCCTCTCGGACCCGGGCGACGCGGCCCCGCGCCGGTCGGTCACGCCGGGGACACGTCCTCGACGACGACGTGGACCTCGTCACCGGTGACCGCCTCGACGGCGGCACGCACCTGCGTGGCCGCCTCGAGGATGGCCGTGCCCATGGCGACGGTGACGTGGACCTCGGTGACGCCGTCGCGCTGCCGGACCCCGGCGACGCTGCGCCCGGGCAGGTAGGTCGCGACCTCGCCGTAGGAACCGGCGTGGAGGCCGGTCACCCCGGGGACGCGGACGACCGCGTCGGCCACCCGGTCCACGGGGTCCGGCTCACCGGCTGTCTCACCGGGCAGGTCGACGGACGTCACTGGACGCGCGGCTCGCTCGAGGTGTCCTCGGTGCGCTCCTCGGTCTCCAGGTGCACGTCCTGGATCTCGATGTTGACCTCGGTGACCTCGAGCCCGGTCATGCGCTCGATCGAGGAGATCACGTTGCGGCGGATGCCGGTGGCCAGGTCGGCCAGGCTCACGCCGTACTCCGCGACCAGCTGCACGTCGACCGCGGCCTGGCGCTCGCCGACCTCGACGGAGACGCCCTGCGAGTGGTTGGTGCTGCTGCCGGGGATGCGCTCGCGGAGCGCGCCGACGGCGCGGGCGGCGCCGCCACCGAGGGCGTGGACGCCGGCGACCTCACGGGCGGCGATGCCGGCGATCTTCGAGACCACGGTGTCGGCGATCGTGGTGCGGCCGTCCTTGCCCACGAGGGTGCTGGGGGTGGCGGTCTTCTCTACGGACTTGTCGGTCATGTGATCCGTCCTTCGCGATGTCGTGTGTGGTGTACGCAGGTTGGACGGGCCGAGGTCGCGGATCGTCACGCTACTGTGACCCACCTCACAGGTGCATGCTCGGCGTCGCCCTGGGCACACCCAGGGCCGGGGACGAGGCACCGCACCCACGTGCGGCGGAGGAGGACGACGGTGTCCGACGAGGGTGAGGCGACGACGTCCGACGTCGCCGCGGCCACGCAGCAGGCGCTCGCACGGCGCGCCGGGCTGGGCGACCGCGCGGCCTACGAGGAGCTGTTCCGTCGGCTCTTCCCCGCCACCTACCGCTTCGCGCTGCGGATGCTCGACCACGAGACCGCCCTGGCCGACGACGCGGTCCAGGAGGCCTGGGTCAAGGCCTGGCGCGGCCTGCCCGACTTCCGCGGCACGTCGACCTTCTCGACCTGGCTGTTCTCGATCGTCTCCCGCGAGGCCCTGGAGGTACGCCGCCGCCGCCGGCCGGTCGCCGTGGACAGCGAGATCCTCGAGCCGATCATCGACCGCTCCACCCACCGCGCCGCGGCCTCGCAGGACCCGGCCCAGTCGGTGCTGGCCGCGGAGCTGTGGGAGACGTTGAACCTCGCCCTGCTGGAACTACCGTGGCGACAGCGGGCCAGCTGGCTGCTGCGCGAGCTCGAGGGTTTCTCCTACGACGAGATCGCGCGGGTACTGGACACCACCCCCGGAGTCGTCCGTGGCCAGCTGCACCGGGCCCGACGAACCCTCGCGATCAGGATGGAGCAGTGGCGATGAGCGCCTCACCGCACCACCACGACGGGTCCACCCCCCTCGACCCCGCCGCCGAGGACGTCGCCCCGTCGGGCGCCCGGGCCCTCGACGACGCCACCCGGCTGCTGCGCGAGCAGCCCCCGCACCCCCGCGCCGTGGAGATCGCCGACCGCGTCCTGCAGCGCTCGCTGCGGACCCCCCGCCCCGCCGAGCTGGTCCGGGGCCGTGGCGCGATGTCCTTCCTGCGCGTCTCCTCGCTCGTGCTCGTCGAGCGCCTGCGCGAGCACGTCGACGCCCACCTCGACGGCGGCGCCGTCGGCCGGGTGCTGCTCGACGTCGAGCGCGGCGGCCGGCTCGACGCGGTCACCATCGAGCTGCTGGTGCGCTACGGCTCCGACATCCTCACCCTCGGCGACCGGACCCGCCGGCTGGCGGCCGAGGCGCTCGCCGAGACGCTGGGGGCGCCGGCCGACGGCACCGAGCTGGTCACGATGGCGGTCAGCCACGTGCACGTCAGCGACGTCACCGTCGGCGACCCCCACCTGGTGGACCCCAGCGACGAGTAGGCCCGCTCGTTAGGCTGGTGCGATGCCGACCCTCGAGCTGACCGGTGAGAACTTCGAGTCCAGCGTCTCGGAGCACGACGTCCTCTTCGTCGACTTCTGGGCGAGCTGGTGCGGCCCGTGCCGCCAGTTCGCCCCGACCTACGAGGCCGCCTCCGAGGCGCACCCGGACCTCGCGTTCGGGTCGGTGAACACCGAGGAGCAGCACGCGCTGGCCGCCGCGGCCCAGGTGACCTCGATCCCCACGCTGATGGCCTTCCGCGAGGGCGTCCTGGTCTTCTCCCAGCCCGGCGCGCTGCCGCCGGCCGCGCTCGACCAGCTGATCGCGGCGGTGCGCGACCTCGACATGGACGACGTCCGCCGCCAGCTCGCCCAGCAGCAGCAGTCCGACCAGCCCGGGCAGCAGGGCTAGGTCCGTGGACGCCGCCGCTTGGGACGAGAGGTACGCCGCGGCGCCGCTGGTGTGGTCCGCCGGACCCAACGCCTTCGTCGAGCGCGACCTCGCCGACCTGACGCCCGGCACCGCCCTCGACCTGGGCTCCGGCGAGGGGCGCAACGCCCGCTGGCTGGCCTCGCGGGGCTGGCACGTCACCGCGCTGGACTTCTCGCCCGTCGGCCTGGACAAGGGTCGACGGCTGGCCGCCGAGCACGACCCGCCCCTCGAGGTCGACTGGGTGGTCGGCGACGTGCTGAGCGCCCCGTTGCCGGGCGCGCTCGACCTGGTGGTGGTGGCCTACCTCCAGCTGCCGGCGGCCGAGCGGCGTACGACGCTGCGGCGGGCGTGGGACGCCCTGGCGCCCGGCGGCACGCTGCACCTCGTCGCGCACGACGCGACCAACCTCCACGAGGGCACCGGCGGGCCGCAGGACGCGCGCGTGCTCTGCACCGCGGCCGACGTGCTGGAGGACCTCGCCGACCAGGACCCCGAGGTCGTCCACGCGGGCCGGGTGACGCGCACGGTCGCCGCACCCGACGGGCACGGCGACGCAGGCACGGCGTACGACGCCCTGGTGCACCTGCGCCGCCGCTGACCCGTCAGCGGCGCTGCCGCGCGTCGTCCACCCGCGTCGACCGGATCGTGGTGACGGCACCGAGCTCGGCCCGCACGGGCGACGTCACGGCGTAGTCGTGACCGGTCGCGGCCAGCACCTCCAGCACCTCGTGCAGTGGCGACTCGGGGACGTTGTGGTACTCCATGTAGATCCGGGCGACGTCGCGCAGTCCTTCGCCCGCACCCCGCAGCGCGCCCAGCTCGGCGCCCTCGACGTCGAGCTTCATCAGGTCGACCGGCTCGTCGAGGAACTCCGCCAGCGGCGCGACCTGGATCTCGAGCCGGTCGGGTGTGCCGCCGTCCAGCAGCGAGCTCGCGAAGCTGGGGCTGATGGACTGGCTGGAGTCGGCCACGGCCGGGTTCACGAACAGCACCACCGTCCCGCGCTCCTCGGCGAGGCCGGTGTTGTGGGCGGTGACGCCGGTGATGCCGTTCACCTCGAGGTTGCGCACCAGGCAGGCGTACGACCGCGGGTCCGGCTCGAAGCACACGATGCGCGCGTCGGGGTGGCGGTCACGGAAGAACAGGGTCGCGAGCCCGATGTTGGCGCCGGCGTCCACGATCGAGTGCACCGGGACCTCGGGAGGCACCTCGTAGTCGCGGCTCAGGTAGACCTCGCGGAACAACCACCGCAGCGTGGCCAGGTCGGTGAAGTGGACCGTGTGCCCCGCCACCTCGACCGGGCGGCGACGCCCGGGCTGGACCTTCTCGAGCAGGCGCAGACGCAGGTAGTCGCGCAGCAGGCCACGCGCGCCCGGCACGTGGCTCCGGGTCGCGAAGCGGACGTGGAACCGGAGGTGACGCAGGGTCCGACGCAGCTCGCGAGCAGTGGCCACGGTTCCCCCTAGGCGAGACGGTGCGCCACGGTAGCGAGGCGGACCGGTCCCCGTCGAGAGCCCGTCCCTGCCGGACCAGCCCGCCCGCGCCCCACGCTCCGCTCCGGCGTCGCTCCGCTCAGGCGGTCCCGAAGAAGTCGGAGAGCGCGGGGACCCGCCGCAGCACGAACCGGTCGAGCAGCAGCACGACCACGAGGCTGACGCCGAACACCGGCAGGAACACCGCCAGCGCCACCAGCCCGGCCGCGAGCACCGGCGAGCTACGCACCGGGAGCCGACCTCGCGGGGCGCCCAACCGCGGCCCCGAGGGCCGGCGCCGCCACCACATCAGCGGCCCCGTCACGCACAGCGCGACCACACCGAGGCAGAACGCCGCGGCGAGCGCCATCGTCCAGCCGCCGAGGCTGCGGCCCTCGTGGACGCCGATCCCCTGCGAGACGACCTGGGCGAGCAGCGGGTAGTCGTCGTAGCCGTACGCCGACCGCACCTCGCCGTCGAAGCGGTCGACGTGCACCGTCCGCTCGTCGCTGGGCGCGTCGAAGGCGTAGCCGATCACCGAGAAGGTGCCGTCCTCCTGGGTCGGCAGCGCCACCGTCATCGGGTGGCGCAGGCCCTCGCCGTCGGCCACCTCGATCGCGGTGTCGACGTTGGCGACCGCCACCGTGCCGTCCTCGTGGGCCTGCGACCGGGGCACCTCGCTCTCCCCCATCCCCCACGGCACCTCGGCGTGGCTGTGCGGCAGCGACTCGTCCAGCGTCGACAGCGGCGCGGACTCCGCCCCGTGGTCCAGGCTCCACATCGAGGAGCCGGACGTGGTGGCGAGCTGCTGCACGGTGCCGCCCCACACGCCGGTCCAGGGCAGCCCGGTGACGACCATGAGCAGCAGCCCGACGCCCACGACCGAGCCGAGCACGCCGTGGCGGGCGCGCAGCCGGGCGCCGCGCTTGCCGGCCCGGGCACGCCGCCTCCGGGCGGCTCGCCCGCGCACGAACAGGTAGTAGCCGGTCAGCGACATCACGATCGCCCAGCAGGTGCCGAGCTCCATCACGAGGTCACCGGGCCGGCCCGACATCAGGTCGGCGTGCAGCCGGATCGCGTAGCCGCTGAGCGTGGTGTCGGGGTCGCGGTCGCCCAGCACCTCGGCGGTCCACGGGTCGACGAAGACGTCGCGGCCCTCGCCGTCGGGCATGGTGACCGAGACGACCGTGCTGCGCCCGGCGTCGCGCGGCTCGGCCAGCGACACCGGCTCGGCGCCCGGATGGGCCTCCTCGACGGCGCGCAGCTGCCCGGCGTACGGCTGGGCGACGTCGGTGCCGGCCGGCTTCTCGACCTGCATCAACGCCGGGTTGAGCACCGGCTCGAGCTGGAACCGGAAGAGGTAGATCAACCCGGTGACCGAGAGCACGAGCATCACGGGGACGACGACGAACGAGGCGTAGAAGTGCCAGCGCCAGAAGGCGCGGAACAGCCCGCCCGAGGACCGGGGTCGACGGGCGGGGCGGCCGGGACGGCCGGAGGGTGCGGGTGGTGGTGAGGGGGGACGGGTCTCTACGGACACGGGTGTGCTCCTGGCGTGCGGAGGGAGCGCGCAGCAGCCGCCGGCCCGGGACGGGCGGCGGTGGGGCGCGCGGGGACCTGGGTTCAGGCAGCCAGGGGTGGCCCGCGGCGGGGCACGCGGCGGGCGTGGAGCTCGGCGAAGCGGGGCGGCGGGTCGGGCAGCGCCACGGTGCGGCGCACGTCGGTGAGCAGGGTGCGCAGCACGTCCAGCAGCGCCCGCGCCCGCACGGCGAGCAGCACCGCGGCGACCGGGCGGGTCCACGCCCGGGCGGTGAGGGCGACCAGCTGCCACAGCGCCTGCTCGCCGCGGGCCAGCCACCAGCCGCACGCGGCGGCGGCGAGCAGGTGGGCGAGGGCCATCACGGGGTGGTCGACGACGTCGGTGAGGGCGTGCAGCAGCGGCGCGGGGAGGGTGAGCGGGTCACCGGAGCCGACCGGCGTCGCGTCGTACGCCACGTCGTGGAAGGACCCGCGACGCGAACCCGACCCGGCCGGGAGCGGCGGGGGCGCCGCCGCGGGTGCCGCCGTCGGGTCGCCACGGTGGCCGGCCACGACGGCCAGCACGGTGTGGACCACGCCCTGGCCGGCAGCGAGCAGCAGCACGACCCGGAGCGTCGAGGCGGGCCGGCGCAGCAGCGGCGCCACGGCGAGCGCCCCCAGGAGCAGCAGCAGCCCGAGCGCGACCGGGCCCGGCAGCAGGCCGTCGGCCTGGACGTGCGCGACGCCGCCGACCGCGAAGGCCACCGCGGACAGCGCGAGTGCCCGTCCCCACAGCACCACGCCGGCAGCGCGGGCGGTCGGGACGTGGCTCATCGCTCAGAGGGTCCGGAGCGGCTCAGTCGGTGGTGCGGTCGCGCGGGTCGGCGACCGGGCGCTGCCGCTGCGGGGGCCGCTGGGCCTCGACCCATGCAAGGCGCGCGGCCTCGCGCTCCTCGGCCTCGGCGGCCGCGGCCGCCTGGGCGTCGGCGCCGAACTTGCCGGCCGCGGTGTTCTCGCGGATCTTGCGCAGGTGGCGGGTGAGGCTCACGCACAGCAGCGCCGTCGCGGCGCACAGCGCCACGAAGATCCAGAACGCCAGCCAGCCTGCCTTGACGTCCTCGGGCTCGGGCACGGGGTCAGCGGCCGGGAGCAGCAGCAGCGCGTGGGTGAGGAGGACGGTCATGCCTCCATTGTCGCAACCCGCTCCACACCCGGCCCGGGCGGCCTGCAGGACCCCGTCGGGCCCGGGTCAGTCCAGGTCGTCGCGGCCGCGGACGCCGGCGAACAGGTCGTCCTCGGGCAGCGGCGACTCGACGCGGGAGACGACCAGCTCGAACTCCTCGGTCGGCCACACCTGCTGCTGCAGCGCGATCGGCGCCTTGAAGAAGAACCCGTCGGGGTCGATCTGGGTGGCGTGGGCGATCAGCGCCCGGTCGCGGACCTCGAAGTACTCCCCGCACGGCACCCGGGTGGTGATGCGGGCGTCGTGCGCCGGGTCGGCCTTCCACTCCTTGAGCCGCTCGGCGAAGGGCGACTCCAGCCCGGCGGCCTCCATCGCCTCGTGGATCGCCAACGAGCGGGGCCGGTTGAAGCCGTGCTGGTAGTAGAGCTTGAAGGGCTTCCAGGGCTCGCCCGCGTCGGGGAACCGGTCGGGGTCGCCGGCCGCCTCGAAGGCCGCCATGGAGACGAGGTGGCACATGATGTGGTCCGGGTGCGGGTAGCCACCGTTCTCGTCGTACGTCGTCACGACGTGGGGGCGCACCGAGCGGATCAGCCGGACCAGCGGCTCGGCCGCCTCCTCGGGGTCGACCAGCCCGAAGCAGCCCTCGGGCAGCGGCGGCTTGGGGTCGCCCTCGGGCCAGCCGGAGTCGACGTAGCCCAACCAGTGCTGGGTGACGCCGAGGATCTCGCGGGCGGCCTCCATCTCGGCGCGACGGATCTCGGTGATGTTGGCCAGGACGTCGGGGCGCTCCATCTTGGGGTTGAGGATCGAGCCCCGCTCCCCGCCCGTGCAGGTCACGACGTGCACGTCGACGCCCTCGTGGACGTACTTCACCGTGGAGGCAGCGCCCTTGCTCGACTCGTCGTCGGGGTGGGCGTGCACGTGCATGAGCCGCAGCATGCGCCCATCCTAGGGACGGGCCCGCCTGGGAGGATGGGGTGGTGACCAGCCCGAGCAGACCGGAGTCCGGCCCCGGGTCCAGCCCGACGCACGACACCGGCACCGACCTCGCCGAGCGCTACGGCCGCAGCGACGCCGCCCGACGCCGACGCCTCGTCGTCGCCGTCTCGGGGCTCGTCGGCGTGGTCGCGCTCGCGTGGCTGGGGTGGGTGGCCCTGGACTCCAGCAGCCCGGACGTGCAGTCGCGGCTCACGGCGTACGACGTGGTCGACGGGCGGACCGCCCGGGCCACCGTGACCGTCACGCTCGCCGACCCGGACGTCCGTGCCAGCTGCCTGGTGCGGGCCGTGGCGGTCGACAGCAGCCCGGTCGGCGAGCGCAGCTTCACCGTCACCGGGGTCGAGGGCCCCTCGCGGGTCGTCGTCGACGTCCGCACCGAGCGCGAGGCCGACACCGTCCGGCTGATCGGCTGCACCACGCCGGACCAGTCACGTCCCCGCTGATCCCGGCCAGGTGGACGGGGCGATCGACGGGCCGGTCATCGGGCCGCGAGACGAGGATTTCGGCTCCGGGGCGCCTGCGTTGCTAGCATCGCCTACTTGCCCGCACGACCCCCGCTGCACCCCGATGCACCAAAGGAGCACCCGATGAGCGAGCAGACCTCCGGCGCCGTCTGGCTGACGCAGGCCAAGTACGACGAGCTGAAGGCCGAGCTCGAGGAGCTGCGCGGCCCGACGCGCTCCGACATCGTCAAGCGCGTCAGCGACGCCCGCGACGAGGGTGACCTCAAGGAGAACGCCGGCTACCACGCCGCGCGCGACGAGCTCGGCAAGATCGACGGCCGGATCCAGCAGCTCACCGACATGCTCGAGAAGGCCGAGGTCGGCGAGACCCCCGCCGACGACGGCGTCGTCGAGCCCGGCATGAAGGTGACCGTCAACCTCGTCGGCCTCGACTTCGAGGAGACCTTCCTCTTCGGCGCCCGCGAGATGGCCGGCGACGACATCAAGGTCTACTCGCCGCAGTCCCCGCTGGGCCAGGCCATCCACGGCTCGCGGCGCGGCGACACCGTCACCTACACCCTGCCCAACGGCAAGGAGCAGAAGGCCGAGATCGTCGAGGCGGTCCCCTACTCCGGCTGATCCGCTGTCGGCGTACGCCGGCAGGGCCGTCGTCGAGGGCGGCGGTCGAGGATCGCGGTCGAGCGCCGAGGCTCGACGCCCCGACGCCTCGCAGGTGGTGCGAGTGGCTCCTGACCACCCCTCGCCGCGCAGCCGCCACCTCCGCGTGTCCGGGGGGGCCGCTGCGCGCGCCGCGGTCCGGTCAGTCGCGCACGGCGTAGCCGTGGTCGCGCAGCCGCGCGAGCACGGACTCGGCGTGGGGGGCGCCGCGGGTCTCGAGCTGGAGCCGCACCTCCACCTCACCGATGTGCAACGTCGTCGAGGTGCGCTCGTGCGCGACCTCCAGCACGTTGGCGCCCGAGCCGGCGAGGTCGGCCAGCAGCGTGGCCAGGCCGCCCGGCCGGTCGGGGATGACGCAGCGGATGTTGAGGTAGCGGCCGCCGGCCGCCATGCCGTGGCGGATCAGGTTGCCGAGCAGCAGCGGGTCGACGTTGCCGCCCGAGAGCACGGCCACCATCGGCGTCTCGAAGGCCTGCGGCGCGTCGAGGACGGCCGCCACCGCGGCGGCGCCGGACGGCTCGACCACCATCTTGGCGCGCTCGAGCAGCAGCACCAGCGCGCGGGAGAGCGAGTCCTCGGAGACGGTGACGACCTCGTCGACGCAGCGCTGGATCGCCTCGAAGGGCAGGTCGCCGGGCTTCGCGACGGCGATGCCGTCGGCCATCGTCGCCATCCGTTCCAGCGCGACGGGCGCGCCGGTGCGCAGCGACTCGGGGTACGCCGCGGCCTCGGCCGCCTGCACCCCCACCACGCGTACGTCGGGCCGCGAGGCCTTGATCGCCAGCGCCATCCCCGCCAGCAGCCCGCCGCCCCCGGTGGGGATGAGCACGGTGCGGACCTCGGGCGCCTGCTCGAGCACCTCGAGCCCGCAGGTGCCCTGGCCGGTCATGATGTCGGCGTGGTCGAAGGGGTGGATGAACACCGCCCCGGTCTCGTCGGAGAACTCCTGGGCGCGCACCAGCGCCTCGGTCAGCGAGAGCCCGTGGAAGCGCACCTCGGCGCCGTATCCCCGGGTCGCGTTGGCCTTGGGGATCGGGGCACCGTCGGGCATGAAGACGGTGGCCTTGATCCCCAGCAGCTGCGCGGCCAGCGCGACGCCCTGGGCGTGGTTGCCCGCGGACGCCGCGACCACGCCGCGGGCGCGCTCCTCGGGCGTGAGCCGCGAGAGCCGCAGGTAGGCGCCGCGGATCTTGAACGAGCCGGTGCGCTGGAGGTTCTCGCACTTGAGCAGCACCCGGCCACCGACCATCGCCTGCAGCCAGCGCGACTCCTCGACCGGGGTCGTCAGGGCGACCTCCCCCACGACGGCGCGGCAGGCCTCGATGTCGGCGAGCGTGACGCTCATGCGGGCTCCCCTCCGGGTTGCAGGGCCGCGTCGTCCGCCGCGGCCTCCTGGGCGTCCTCGCCCACCGCCGTGTCACGGGCGAGGTGCTGGACCACGGCGTTCAGCGAGGCCGCCAGCGGCACCGCGATCAGCGCGCCGGCGATGCCCGCGACGAGCACGCCCATCGCGATCGCGACGATGACCCCGAGCGGGTGCACCGAGACGAAGCGGCCCATCAGGAACGGCTGCAGCACGTGGGCCTCGAGCTGCTGCACGGCGATCACCACGCCGAGCATGATCGCGGCGGTCACCGGGCCCTGGGCCACCAGCGCGACGAGCACGGCCACCGCACCGCTGATGGTGGCGCCGATCATCGGCACGAACGCGCCGAGGAAGACCAGGACCGCGATGGCGCCCACGAACGGCACGCCGAGGACGGCCGCGCCGACGGCGATGCCCAGCGCGTCGACGGCGGCGACCAGCACGGTGGCCCGGACGAACTGGGTCAGCGAGGACCACGCGACCCGGCCCGAGGAGTCGGCCTTGAGCCGCCCGGCCCGCGGGAACAGCCGCACCAGCCAGGTCCAGATGAGCGCGCCGTCGGCGAGGAAGAAGTAGGTCGCGAACAGCACGATGAACACGCCGGCCAGCACGTGCCCGACGGTGGCGCCGAGCTCGCTGAGGGTGGCGTAGGCGTTGTCACCGAGCGACTGCAGCTGGGCCTGCGACTCCTGCAGCGCGGTGTTGATCTGCGAGTCGGTCACGCCGAGCGGCCCGTCGCGCAGCCAGCTGCGGATCTGCTCCAGGCCGCTGCCGACCTGGGTGGACAGGTCGCTGACGCCCTGCGCGACCTGGTTGCCCACGAAGGTCACCGACAGCGCCACCAGGGCGAGGAGCAGCAGCACCACGATGAGCGCCCCTCCCCCACGGGGCACCCCGAGCCGGCCGAGCCAGCGGACCACCGGGCTGACGAGCGCGGCGATCAGCAGCGCGATCACGATCGGCAGCACCACGACCATGAAGAACTGCAGCAGGTAGAGGATGATCAGCCCCGCCGCGCAGACGACCACGAAGCGCCAGGCCCAGGCGGCGGCGAGGTCCATGCCGTAGGGCACCTGGGCGCGCGTGAAGTTGCTGGTGCCGGCGGCCACCTCGGGGCGCCTCTCCATGGCCCGGCGGGCGGCACGGACCTCGGCCCACTGGGCGGCGATCCGCTCGCGCAGCTCCAGGCTCTCCTGCTCGCGACGGGCGCGTGCGTCCTGCTCCGCGGCCTCGTCGGCGACCGCTCCCGAGGCCCCGTCGTCGTCCCGGCCGCGCAGCCGCAGCCGGTCCCTCACCCCTCGCGTGACTCCCACGCCGTCAGGCTACGTGCCAGGGCGCCTGCCGCGGCGGCGTGGCTCTCCGCCAGCAGCCCGACCGCGGCGAGCACGTAGTCGCGGTCCACCACCACCCGCGGGGACGCCGGCAGCTGCCACCCCTCGGGCGACGTCCCGACCAGGCGCGCGAGCACCGCCTCCGCCTGCCCGGGCGGGGCGTGGCGGAGCACCCCGCCGGAGCCGACGAGCAGGCCGACCCGGCGCAGGTCGGTGCCGCTGCGCTCCACGACGCGCCCGTCCGGGCCGGTGACGACGCGGGCGCGGCCGGCGTGGCGGCGGCAGGCCAGGGTCGCGGCGGCGCCGGCCAGCGCGAGGTCGTCGGCGACGTCGTCGGGACCCTCGGGCAGCAGGTCGGGGTGCTCGGCGCGGCGTACGCCCTGGTCGCGGTCGAAGCCGGGGTCGAGCCCGGCGGCGGTCGCCGCGTCCCAGGTCGAGGCCGCGCTCCACCGCATCCCGAGGTCACCCTCGACGGTGCGGGTGACCGGCGAGCTCGCGACCACCTCGCGCGAGAGCGTGGCCTCCTCGGGGTCGAGCTGCACCACCGAGTGCACGTCGGTGGTGGCACCGCCGACGTCGACCACCACGACGTCCTGGCCGGTGACCGCGGCCAGCACCTCGACCCCGGTCAGCACGAGGTCGGGGGTGGGGCCGCGCACGAGGGAGGCGAGGTCGACGCGGGTGCTGAGGCCCTTGCCGCCGATGACGTGGGAGAGGAACAGCTCGCGCACCGCCCGGCGGGCGGGGGCGGGGGTGAGGACGCCGATGCGGGGCAGCACGTTGTCGCTGAGCAGGTACGCCGATCCGCCGGCCGCCAACCTGGCGCCGACCTCCTCGCGGGCCTCGACGTCGCCCGCGACCACGACGGGGCCGTCCCACCCGGCGGCGGCCAGCGACGCCGCGTCGGCGAGCAGCACCTCGGAGTTGCCGCCGTCGGTGCCGCCGACCAGCAGCACCACGTCGGGCCGGGCCTCCCGCAGCGTGGCGACCCCGTGCTCCCCCAGGCCGCCGCTGAGCACGGCCGCCACCGTGCCGCCGCTCGACAACGCGACCCGGCGCCCGGCCTCGGCGGTGACCAGCTCCTCGGTACCGACGACGGCGATCCGCAGGCCCCCTCCGGCCGAGGAGCAGGCCAGCAGGGCGGCGTCCACGGCCTCCGGGTGGCGCTCCGCCAGCGCGGCCCGGCAGGCGTCGACGCCGTCCATCACGTCGGTGGCCAGGGTCGTGGGGTGCGACGTGGTGCCCAGCAGGTCACCGGTGTCGCCGTCGACGAGCGCGGCCTTGGTGAACGTCGACCCGAGGTCGACGCACAGGAGAGGCTCCACCTCAGTCCCGGGCCAGCAGCACGTAGGCCGTGGCGACCAGCAGGCTCACCACCACCGCGAGGCTGAGCAGGTGCGCCGCGGGACCGGAGCCGATCGGTCGCCCCTCGCGCATCGCGCGCTCCACGCCACGGAAGCGCAGGTAGCCGCCCACCGCCGCGATCGCGGAGGTCAGCACGAAGGCCAGCCCGAGCAGCAGCGACAGCGGGCCGCGCTCGAGGAAGTGCACCACCGCCACGGCGGCGGCCAGCATCGCGACCGAGGTGCGCTGGTAGGCCAGCAGGGTGCGCTCGTTGGCCAGCGAGAACCGGACGTCCGGCTCCACCGACTCGCCCTCAGCCAAGGGCCCGGTCCAGGTCGGCGAGCAGGTCGTCGGCCGTCTCGATGCCGACGCTGAGCCGGATCAGGTCCGAGGGCACCTCGAGGGCGGTGCCGGCGACGCTCGCGTGGGTCATCCGGCCCGGGTGCTCGATCAGCGACTCGATGCCGCCGAGCGACTCGGCCAGGGTGAACACCTCGGCGCGGGCGCAGGCGTCCAGGGCCGCCTGCTCGCCGGCGGCGACACGGAAGGACACGATGCCGCCGAACCGCTTCATCTGCCGGGCCGCGACCGCGTGGCCGGGGTGCTCCTCCAGGCCGGGGTAGATCACCTGCGCCACCTTCGGGTGCCCGGCGAGGAACTCCACCACCCGCTCGGCGTTGTCGCAGTGCCGGTCCATCCGCACGGCCAGCGTCCTCAAGCCGCGCAGCACCAGCCAGGAGTCGAAGGGGCCGGCCACCGCACCGATGGCGTTCTGGTGGAACCCGACCCGCTCGGCCAGCTCCAGGTCACGCACGACCAGGGCTCCGCCGACGACGTCGGAGTGGCCGCCGGCGTACTTGGTCGTGGAGTGGACCACCACGTCGGCGCCCAGCGTGAGCGGCTGCTGGAGGTAGGAGGAGGCGAAGGTGTTGTCGACGACCAGCAGCGCCCCGGCGTCATGGGCGACGCCCGCCAGCGCCTCGATGTCGCCGATGTTGAGCAGCGGGTTGGTGGGGGTCTCGACCCAGACGAGCCGGGTCCTCCCGGGGCGGATGGCGGCACGGACCGCGTCGACGTCGCTGACCGGCGCCGCGTCGTACTCCAGGCCCCACCCGGTGGCGACCTTGTCGACGAGCCGGAAGGTGCCGCCGTAGGCGTCGTCGGGGATGACCACGTGGTCGCCCGGACCGCACACCGAGTGGAGCAGCGTGTCCTCGGCGGCGAGGCCGGAGGCGAAGGCGAAGGCCCGCTCCCCCTCCTCCAGGGCGGCGAGGTTGCCCTCCAGGGCGGTGCGGGTGGGGTTGCCGGAGCGGCTGTACTCGTAGCCCCCACGGAGCCCCCCGACGCCGTCCTGCTTGTAGGTCGAGGTGGCGTAGATCGGCGGGATCACCGCGCCCGTCGCGGCGTCCGGCTCGTAGCCCGCGTGGATCGCCCGCGTCTCGAAACCGGACTTGGATCGGTGCTGGTCGTGCTGCTCCTGGGTCACCGGCAGCACGCTACTCGCCGGGAACACCTCGCCGCCCCCTGCCGTTGTGACCACAGGCACCCGCGGGTGCCACCGCAGTCGGAACCGACGAGAGGACCACGATGTTCGGTCGCACCAAGACCACCCTGCCCACCGCCGACGAGGCCCTGCGCGGCCGCGAGGAGCGGTGGTTCCCGCTGTCGGAGAAGCACCGCGCGCTCGACGCTCCCCTGGTGACCGACGAGGTGCCCGACGGCTACGAGGTCGCGGTCTTCGGGCTCGGCTGCTTCTGGGGTGCCGAGGAGATCTTCTGGCAGGTCCCGGGCGTCTGGTCGACGTCGGTCGGGTACGCCGGCGGCCACACCCCCCACCCGTCGTACGAGGAGGTCTGCAGCGGTCGCACCGGCCACACCGAGGCCGTCCGCGTCGTCTACGACCCGGCGAAGGTGGACTACGCCGAGCTGGTCGCCCAGTTCTACGAGGTGCACGACCCGACGCAGGGGATGCGCCAGGGCAACGACCTCGGCACGCAGTACCGCTCCGCGATCTACGTCTCCACCCCGGAGCAGGAGAAGGTCGCCCGCGAGGTGACCGACCGCTACCAGGCCGAGCTCACCCGCCGCGGCTTCGACGCCATCACCACCGAGATCCGCCCCGCCGCGGACACGCCGTACTACTACGCCGAGGACCCGCACCAGCAGTACCTGCTCAAGAACCCCTTCGGCTACCGCTGCCACGCCAAGACGGGCGTCCCCGTCCCCCGCTGACCCAGCGGGTCGAGCGCGTCGGGACCCGGTCGACGATCAGTTCACCGCCAGCGGACCGGTCCCACGCCTGGGCGACGGCCGCGCAGCGACGAACTGATCGTCGGTCCGGCGGACCGGGCGACCACGGCGAGCGGGTCAGCCCGGCAGGGCGTGCGCCAGGAGGCGCTCGTAGACCGGGAGCGCCGCGTCGTACGCCGCCCGGAGCCGGCTGTCCTCGTGGCCCGGGGGCGGCGGGGGCGGTCGGAGGTCGCCGAAGCCGGTGCTCCTCGAGGTCGAGGCGTGCCACTCGCCCCACAGCTCCCACTCCGGGCGCATGCCGGGCTCCCAGGTCAGCGCGGAGGGGTCGTAGGTCACGCCCATCCGCTCGCACCAGTCCTCGACGACGGCGGCGGGGTCGGCACAGAGCCGGTCGGCGTCGACGACGACCAGCGGCTGGCCGAGGTCCTCGACGAGGTCGGCCGCACGGTCGAGGTCGGCCCACCCGGTCTCCTCGTCGGTGAAGTCGGGCCACTTGCGGGCCAGCGAGGTCAGCGTCGCGGCCGGGTCGCGCACCAGGAAGGTGTTGCGGAACCGGGCCAGGAACTCGCGGTCGAGCAGCTCGGTGGGGTGGTAGGCCATGTCCTTGACGAACACCGGCCGCTCCTCGGCGGCCGCCTCGACCTCGGCGAGCACCTGCGTCGCCGCGCTGCCCGGAATGGTCTCGTCGTAGCGCTGCGATCGGCGGTCCGGGCCGAAGTAGTAGGCCCGCGAGAAGGGCTCGTCGAAGACGGTGTGGTCACCGCGCTCGCTGATCATCCGCTCGAACGACGTGGACACCGAGCGGGGCACGCTCCACAGGACGGTGATCGGGTGGCTCACGCCGCCTAGCCTGCCGAGTCGACGCCGCCCGGCGGACCGGGGTCCGCATCGTGGCGCGGCGCCCCGCCGCCGAAGGCATCGGAGACCTCGCGGCCGACGAGCACCCGGTAGGGCGCGGCGTACGACGCGGCACGCCGGCGCAGCGCGTCGCCCAGCGAGCCGTCGGGACCCGCGACGAGCAGCACGTTGCCGCCCCGACGGCCCTTGAGGGTGGCCGGCTCGGCGCCGAGCACGACGTGCTCGACCAGCGGGGAGGCGGCCGCGACGACGTCGCGCACCAGCGTGAACGGCGCGGTGTCGCTGAGGTTGGCCACCAGCGTCCCGGTGGGTGCGAGCACCTCGAGGACGACGGCCAGCGCCTCGGCCGTGACCAGGTCGGCGGGCACCTCGCCGGCGTCGTAGGCGTCGACCAGGACGAGGTCGGCACCCGCGCCGCGCAGCGCCTCCAGGCCGGGCCGGCCGGCCACCGGACGCACCCGTACGCCGCTGCGGCGCGGCAGCGGCAGCTCCTCGCGGACCCGGGCGGTCAGCGCCTCGTCGGGCTCGAGGACGACCTGCCACGAGCGCGGGCGCGTCGTGGCGACGTAGCGCGGCAGCGTCAGGCCGGCGCCGCCGACGTGGACGACGCGCAGCGGGTCGCCGGGGGCGGCGGCCGCGTCGATGACGTCGCCGGTGCGGCGCACGTAGTCGAAGGCCAGCCGGGTCGGGTCGAGCAGGTCGACGACCGACTGGTCGCGGCCGTCGAGCCGGACGAGCCAGGAGCCCGCCCGGTCGCCCTCGACGATCTCGGGATCGGGCATCGCGGGCGGCTCAGCCCTCGACGAGGCGGCCCGCCGTACGACGCCCGCCCCACCGGTCGATCTCGCCGGCGAGGTCGAGCCGCTCGGTGGTGGCGCTGTGCTCGAACTCGCCCCAGTCGGCGCGCGGGAGCATCCACATCACCTCGAACTCGTTGCCGTCCGGGTCGACGCCGTAGATGCTCTTGGTCGCGCCGTGGCTGGACTCGCCGGTGTAGGCGTCGAGGCCGGCCAGCGTGGTGCGGGCCGCCTCGAGGTCCTCCACGGTGTCGACCTGCCAGGCGAGGTGGTAGAGCCCCACCGTCCCGGGCTGCCGGGCCGGGGCGTGCGCCCCGATCCCGAACAGACCCAGGTCGTGGTGGTTCTCCGAGCGCGGCATCCGCAGGAAGGCGGCGTTCGCGCGGGGCTCCCGCGCGACCACCTCCACCCCGAACGCCGCGGTGTAGAAGGCCAGCGCGCGCTCGAGGTCGGACACGAAGAGCACCGCGTGGTTCAGGCGTACGACGGGCACGGTCATCTCGGGCTCCTGCGGGCTGGTCGGGGGTGGGTGGGTCAGGCGGACTTGATGGCGGAGACGTCGAACTCGAGCTTGATCTTCTCGCTGACGAGCACGCCGCCGGTCTCGAGCGCAGCGTTCCAGGTCAGGCCCCAGTCCTTGCGGTTGATCGAGGTGGCGCCCTCGAAGCCGATGCGGGTGTTGCCGAAGGGGTCGATCGCGGAGCCGGTGGACTCGAAGTCGATGGCGACCGACTTGGAGACGCCCTTCATGGCGAGGTCGCCGGTCAGGCGCCACACGTCGTCCTCGACGCGCTCGACCTGGGTGGTGGTGAAGGTGATCTCGGGGTTGGCGTCGGCGTCGAAGAAGTCGCCCGAGCGCAGGTGGCCGTCGCGGTCGGCGGAGCCGGTGTCGATGCTCGCGGTCTTGATGACGAGCTTCGCGCTGGAGGCCGAGGGGTTGGCGGTGTCGACGTGGGCGGTGCCCTCGAACTCGCCGAAGGAGCCGCGGACGGTGGTGACCATGGCGTGGCGGGCCGAGAAGCCGATGCGGGAGTGGCTGGCGTCGATGACGTAGTCGCCGGAGATGTCGCTCAGGTGGGCGGTGGGGGCGTCGAAGACGGCGGTGGCGGTGGTGCCCGCGTCGGCGGACTTGTCGGAACGGTTGAACAGACCCATGACGAGCTCCTGGTGGTGTGAGGTTGAGACTTCAACTAACAAGGTGGACTCTACACGAGACATTTGAAAAGTCAAACGTTTGGTCCCCGCTAGGTTCGCCCCCATGACCTCCGCTCCCCCCTCCCCCACCCGAACGCTCCGCGACCGCACGATCGTGATGTCCGGCGGCAGCCGCGGCATCGGCCTGGCCATCGCCCTGCGCGCCGCCCGCGACGGCGCCAACGTGGTGCTGCTGGCCAAGACCGGCGAGCCCCACCCCAAGCTGGAGGGCACCGTGCACACGGCCGCCGCCGAGATCGAGGCCGCCGGCGGCCAGGCGCTCGCCGTGGTCGGCGACGTGCGCGACGACGCCGACGTCGAGGGCGCCGTCGCCGCGGCCGTCGAGCGCTTCGGCGGCATCGACGTGGTGGTCAACAACGCCAGCGCGATCGACCTCAGCGGCACCCGCGAGCTGTCGATGAAGAAGTACGACCTGATGCAGGACATCAACGCCCGCGGCACGTTCCTGCTCTCCAAGACCGCGCTGCCCCACCTCGAGCGCAGCTCCGGTGCCCACGTGCTCACGCTGTCGCCGCCGCTCGACCTGCGGCCGCAGTGGGCCGGGCAGTACCTCGGCTACACGATGGCCAAGTACGGCATGAGCCTGGTGACGCTCGGGCTGGCCGAGGAGCTGCGCGAGGCGGGCGTCGCCGCCAACTCGCTGTGGCCGCGCACCATGATCGCCACCGCCGCGGTCGCCAACCTGCTCGGCGGCGACGAGGCCGTCGCGGGGTCGCGCACCCCGGAGATGGTCGCGGACGCGGCGTACGCCGTGCTGACGCGTGACCCGCGCACCTGCACCGGCAACTTCTTCATCGACGACGAGGTGCTGGCGCAGGAGGGGATCACCGACCTCGAGGGCTACCGCGCGGTGCCCGGCGGCGAGGCCCCGCTGCGCGAGGACCTGTTCCTCGACCCGATCTGAGCCGCGACCGGCTCAGGCGTCGACGCGCCGGCGGGCGCAGGCCAGCTCCGCCGCGAGGTCGAGGCCGTACGTCGGGCCGCCGGTCGCGGCGTACTCCTCGACCCGGCCGGCCCCGCGCTCGAGCAGCCGGGCCGCGCCGACCGCGTTGCCGCGGGCCGCGTGGGTGAGCGCGACGCACAGCTGGGCCAGGCCCTGCCACAGCGGCCGCTCGGCCTCCGGGGCGTCCTTCCACCGGGCCTCGAGCACCTCGTGGGCCGAGAACGGGCGTCCCTGCGCGAGCAGCTCGCGCGCGGACGCGACCGTCTCGAGCGCCGGGAGCGGCTCCTCGGACACCGGCTCGACACCGGTCTCCCCGTAGGGCAGCGGTCGGCCCAGCGCGTCGCGCGGTCGGGCCTGCCGGGCACGCCCCTCGGGATCCCGGTCGCGGCCCTCGGGCGCCCGGTCGCGGCGCCGCGCCTCGACCCCGGCGTCGTCGCAGAACCCCCCGCCGCTGCGCTTGAGGCAGAGCAGCCCGAGCAGGGTGCCGCCGTCGTCGACCACCGCCAGCCGGCGTCGCCCGGTGGCCGCCATCTGCTCGAGCAGCTGCGCCACGTCGGCGTCGGGAGAGGTCGTGCGCCCCTCGAGCTCCGCGACCTCGAGGGCAGGCTGCGCCTCCCCGTCGGCGCGCTCGAGGTCGGACCGGTCGAGGGTGCCGAGGAGCCGGCCGTCCTCGACGAGGAGCAGCAGGTGGACGTGCGGGTCCTCCAGGGCGACGTGCGCGGCACCGACGGTGAGGTCGGCCGGGTGCACGGTGGGCCGGGTGAGCATCGCCCGGGCGGCTGTCAGGGTCGTCATCGGGCGGAACCTCCGAGCTCGTCGAGCCGGCCGGTCCGCGCCCGCTCCACGGCCCGGCCGTCGGCGAGCTCGTCACGCTCGCGCGGGTGGGTCCGGTAGTGCTCGACCAGGCGGGCGACGAGATCGGGGTCCGAGCGCAGCTCGGGGCCGGGGAGTGCGAGCACGCGTCCGGAGTACCCCAGGAGCGCCAGCGGTCGCGGTCCGACCCCGGTGAGCGAGCTCCACGGGAGGTGGTCCCGCCCGTCCGGACCGCTCACCTCGACGCCGCTGGCGTGCAACCGCAACCGGCTGCGCAACCGGCGGCCGGCGAGGACGTGGCGGAGCCCGGCTGTCGCCAGCAGGGCCAGCACCGCGAGCACCGCGACCGGAGCGGCGGCGTCGAGGGAGGTGGTGCCCGGGGCGAGCGGACCCGGGTCGACCAGGGACAGCACGCCACCGACGAGGGCCAGGACGAGGACGACCGGCGCGGCGACGTCGACGGGGCGCGACCACGGCGAGCCCACGACCTCGGTCGTGCCGTCCACGGCGCGGAGGCGGAGCCGGCCGCGCCGCGTGAGCAGGGTGACGAGGAGGTCCGCCACCCACAGCAGCAGGGCGACGCCCATGGCGCCGAACATCCAGGCCCAGCTGGGCTGCTGAGGTGCCGCCAGCGGCACCGCCACGAGGCAGCCGAGCGCCACGACCAGCAGGGTGGCGTGCGCCAGGGCGGCGCGCACCGGGGTGACTCCACGCGCGGACACGCCCGTTCGGAGGGTGGTGCGCATCTGCTGTCCCTCCCCGAGTGCGGTCGACGCCAGCCTAGGCGCCGGGGTCCTCACCCCTCCCGTACCCACGGAGCCGCGTCAGGACAGGCCCAGGATGGTGCCGTCGTCGGCGAGGTCGATGCGTCCGGCCGCGGGGGTCGCCGGCAGGCCCGGCATCGTCATCATGTCGCCGCACACGACGACCACGAACCCGGCGCCGGCCGAGAGCCGGACCTCGCGCACGTGCAGCTCGTGGCCGCTCGGGGCGCCGAGCGCCGTGGGGTCGGTGGAGAAGGAATACTGCGTCTTGGCCACGCAGACCGGGAGGGCGCCGTACCCGTCGCGCTCGATCCGCTCCAGCCGCCGCCGCGCCCTGGCGTCCCAGGTGACCAGCGAGGCGCCGTAGAGCCGGGTGGCCACAGCCTCGACCTTCCCGGTCAACGACAGCTCGTCGGGGTAGGTGTAGCCGAACTCGTACGCCGGGGGCTCGGCCAGCGACCGCAGCACTCCCTGCGCCAGGTCGCGCGCCCCCACGCCGCCGTCGGAGAAGTGCGTGGCCGGGTGGGCCTCGACCCCCTCGGCCGCGCACAGCTCGACGACCTTGGCGACCTCGGCGTCGGTGTCGGTCGGGAACCGGTTGACCGCCACCACGCACCCGATGCCGTAGACGCCGCGGACGTTGTCGAGGTGGCGGCGCAGGTTGACCATCCCGGCCTCGACGGCGGCGAGGTCCTCGGCGCCGAGGTCGGCCAGGGCGACGCCGCCGTGGTACTTCAGCGCCCGCACCGTGGCCACCACGACGGCCACGTCGGGACGCAGTCCGGACTTGCGGCACTTGATGTCGACGAACTTCTCGGCCCCCAGGTCGGCCCCGAAGCCGGCCTCGGTGACCACGACGTCGGCCAGTCGGAGCCCGGCGCGGGTGGCGGCGACCGAGCTGCAGCCGTGGGCGATGTTGGCGAACGGGCCGCCGTGGACGAAGGCCGGCGCCCCCTCGAGGGTCTGCACCAGGTTGGGTGCGAGGGCGTCGCGCAGCAGCGCGGCCATGGCGCCGTGCGCCCCGAGGTCACGGGCCGTGACGGGCTGCGAGGAGCGGTCGTAGCCGACCACGATGTCGCCGATGCGGCGCTTGAGGTCGGCCCACGACTCGGTGAGGCAGAAGATCGCCATCAGCTCCGAGGCGACCACGATGTCGAAGCCGTCCTCCCGGGTGAAGCCGTTGGCGTGGCCGCCGAGGCCGACCACCACCTCCCGCAGCGCGCGGTCGTTGACGTCGAGCACCCGCTTCCAGGTGATGCTGCGGGTGTCGAGGTCGAGCGCGTTGCCGTGGTGCACGTGGTTGTCGATCAGGGCGGCCAGCAGGTTGTTGGCGGCCGCGATGGCGGCGAAGTCGCCGGTGAAGTGCAGGTTGATGTCGGTCATCGGCACGACCTGGCTCCAGCCGCCGCCGGCCGCGCCGCCCTTCATGCCGAACACCGGACCCATGGAGGGCTCGCGCAGGCAGGCCACCACCCGGTGACCCAGACCGTGGAGCGCGTCGGTCAGCCCGACCGTGGTCGTCGTCTTGCCCTCTCCCGGCGGTGTCGGCGAGAGCGCCGTGACGAGCACGAGCCGGCCGAGCGGGCGGTCCTCCAGGGAGGCGAGGTAGCCGAGGTCGACCTTGGCCTTGAAGTGGCCGTACGGCACGAGGTGCTGCTCCTCGATGCCGAGCGTCTCGGCCGCCACCTCCCGGATGGGCCGCAGCACCGCCGCGTTGGCGATCTCGATGTCGGAGCGCACGGCTCGTCCCCCTCACGGTCGGGCGGCCCCCCACGGGCCTGCTCCGCACCGTAGCCCACCGCCCGTCTAGACCGGGTGGACGAAGCGGGCGCAGCACGTCTGCCGCAACGGTAGGTTCCGGCTGCCGGGGGCGCGCCCCGGGCCCCGCCCGCTGAGGTAGATCCGCCAGCTGCCGGCCGTCAGGTCGTGCTGGACGACGTACTCACCTCTCGGCTCACCGCTGGGCTCGTCTCTTGGGAGACCTCCGTGCTGCTCACCCGCACCCCGTCCGACCACGCCCTCACCCGCCGCCCGGCACGCCGGGTCGGCATCCTCCTCGCCCTCGCCCTCGTGGGCTCGGGCACGTCGCTGGTCGGGGCGCCCACAGCCACCGGGGCGGTCACTGGGGCAGCCACCGGGGCGGTCACCGCAGCAGCGGCCGACGGCAGCACCACGACCTGCGGCCCGGTGGAGTGCACCGTGACCTTCGACTACACGGGCGAGGAGACCACCTGGATCGTCCCGACCGGCGTCACCTCGGCCAGGGTCGTCGCCCGGGGCGCCGAGGGCGGGACCTCCCTCGGCTACGACCGGCGTCCGGGTGGCAAGGGGGCGGTGGTCACCGCGACGGTCCCGATGAGCGGCGGACAACGGT
Source organism: Nocardioides aurantiacus (assembly GCF_003752505.1). Classification (NCBI taxonomy): domain Bacteria; kingdom Bacillati; phylum Actinomycetota; class Actinomycetes; order Propionibacteriales; family Nocardioidaceae; genus Nocardioides; species Nocardioides aurantiacus. The sequence goes on from NZ_RKHO01000001.1 coordinate 3,290,585, forward strand.
TCCTGGTGACCGTCGGCGGCACGGCCACGGGGCCCGCCAACACCACCGGCGGCTGGGGGGGCACCGCCCCAGGCGGCCCCGGGTGGTTCGAGGGCGTCGAGGAAAGTCCCGCGGGGGGCGGCGGCGCCTCCGGGATGACGCTGTCGCCCTACGAGAACGTCCGGGTGGTCGCCGGCGGCGGCGGCGGCGCCGGCGGGCACGGCGTCGGCTCGGCCAGCAAGCACGGCGGCGCCGGCGGCCCGAGCGGCTCGAACGGCAGCGACGGCGACGCGCAGGAGGGCGACATCCGCACGGCCTCCGGGGGTGGCGGCGGCAAGGCGGGCACGACCTCCGCCGGCGGCGCCGGCGGTGCCGCGGGCGTCGGCGTGCTCGACTACTGGGGCGGCTCTGCGGGCCAGTCCGCCCAGGGGCGATGGGGAGCCCCGGGAGCGATCCGCTCCCACCTGGCCAGCGACAACCGCAACGCCGGGGGCGGCGGCGGTGGCGGTGGCGGCTACTTCGGTGGCGGGGGCGGCGGCACCGGCGGCGTCGCCGACGGGGCCTGGAAGCTGCGCGGTTCCGGCGGCGGCGGCGGGGGCGGCGGGAGCAGCTTCACCACCCCTGGGCTGGTGACCGACGCGAGCATCGTCGACGGCGCCCACACCGGCAACGGGCAGATCAGCATCACCTACCGCGTCCCGATCACCACGCCGACGCTGGTCACCAAGCGCGACGTCCGGGTCGAGGCCGGCAGGATGCTGGTGCAGGTCGCCTCCCTGGAGGGCGGGCACCAGCCCACCGGCGACATCCGGTTCCGGCTGTACGGCCCCTCGGACCCCACCTGCTCCGGCACCCCCCTCTCCGACAGCACGCGCAGCCTCAGCGCGCAGAGCCTCGGCTCGGTCTTCTCCGCCTACGTCAGGGCCACCCGACCGGGCACCCACCGCTGGTCCACGACGTACGCCGGCAACGAGGTCAACCGTCCCGTCAGCCAGCTGTGCACCGATGCCTCCGAGGTCGTCCCCGGTCCGCCGGCGACCCTGGTGATGACCCCCGCGACCAGCAGCGTGACCGCCGGCGGGAGGCAGGCCTACCGCGTCGTCGGCACCGACGCCTACGGCAACCTGCGCGGCGACGACACGGCGACCACCGAGTTCAGCATCGCCGGCGGCGGCACCTGCACCCAGGGCCCGCAGGCCGGGTGCACCTCGCTGGTGCCCGGGACGCACCAGGTCAGGGCGGTCAACGGCGCGGCCAGCACCACCGGCCAGCTCGTCGTCGAGCCGCTGCGCGTGGGCGTGGACGGCGCACTGCCCACCGGCACCCAGCCGCAGTCCGTCGCCGTCGACCCGACCACGCACCGCGCCTTCGTGGCCAACTCGGGCAGCGACACCGTGTCGGTCCTCGACGGCGTGACCGGCGCCCTGGTCGCCACCGTGCCGGTCGGCGACTACCCGACCGCGGTGGCCGTCGACCCGACCACCCACGCGGTCTACGTGAGCAACCTGCGCGACGGCACCCTGTCGATCCTCGCGAACGGCGGCACCGGAACGGTGTCGACCGTCGCGGTCGGGCCCTACCCGCTCGGGGTGGGCGTCGACCAGGGCACCGGGACGGCGTACGTCGCCAACAGCGGCAGCAGCACCGTCACGGTCGTCCGCGACCGCCGGGCCGTGGCCACCGTGCGGGTCGGGTCGCGCCCGCTCGGTCTCGACGTGGACCCCACGACCCACCGCGTCTACGTCGCCAACTCCGACGCCGGCACGGTCTCGGTGATCGACGGGGCCAGCAACGCCGTGACCGCGACGGTCGACCTGGGGCTCACCCGCAGCCAGCTGGTCGACGTCACCGTCGACCGGTTCACGCGCGACGTCTACGTCGCCGACCGCGAGGGGGGCCGGGTCCACGTCATCGACGCCGCCACCGACGAGGTGACCGGCTCGCTGGCCGCCGGGACCCAGCCGAGCGGTGTCGCCGTCGACCCGGGCACCCGGACGACGTACGTCACGGACGCCGGCTCCGACGAGGTCACGGTGCTCGACCAGCGGAGCGGTCAGGTGCTCGACACCCTCGGCGTCGGGAGGCGCCCCACCTCGGTGGCCGTGGACCCCACGACGCACACGGCGTTCGTCACCAACTTCGACGACGGCACCGTCTCGGTGCTGCGGCTCGCCGACGCCGCCCGACCGGTGGTGTTCACCTCGACCCCGCCGAGCCCGGCGCTGCACGAGGGCAGCTACACCCCGACGGCCGTCGGTCCCGACCCGTCGCGACCGGTGCGGTTCAGCATCGGCGCCACCAGTGACCTCGGCACCTGCGCCATCGACGACGCCGGCGTCGTGTCGTTCACCGGCACCGGCAGGTGCGTCGTCGAGGCCGACCAGAGCGGCACCCTCGGCTCCGCGTCGGCCGCCGGCGCCCGCCAGACCGTCATCGTCAGCGCGGCGCCGCGGTTCGTCTCGGCCGACCCGCCCCTGCGGGCTGCGCACGCGACGCCCTACACCGCCGCCTTCCGCGCCGCCGCCTACCCCAGCCCGACCTACTCCCTGGTCGGGGCACCCGGGTTCTTGAGCATCGACCCGGCGACCGGCCGGGTCAGCGGCACCCCGGACGCACCCGACGCCGCCTACACGCCGGCGACCTTCAGCTACGCCGTGCGCGCCGAGAACCCCGTGGGTGCGGCCACCACCGAGACGTTCACGGTGTCCGTCAGCCCGCAGGCCCTTCCCGGCGGCGACCCCGGCCCCCAGGAGCCCGGTCCCCTCACCCCGGTGCCCGGGGGCGACGGGACCGATCCGGGGGACCCGACCGACCCGACCGACCCGACCGACCCGTCCCTGCCCGACCCGACCACGTCGCCGGTGCCCCCGGTCACGGGCCCTTCCGCGGGACCGGACACCGGACCGCGACCGGACGTGGGACCGGACGTGCCGCTCGCGTCGTCGTCCCCGCTCGTCCCGGGCGCGGGGACAGCGTCCGGGTCGCCCGCCGCGGCCGGCGGGCCGGTCGTCACCAGGGGGACGACCGCCACGGGCGGCCCCCTGCCCGACACCGGCGCCCCCACGCACGCCGGCGTGCTCGGCGGGGCCGGTCTGCTGCTGCTCCTCCTCGGCGGCGCCGTGGCGTCGTGCACGCGACGTCGACCGGGTCGCGCCGGCTGAGCCGCCGCCGGGAGGCGCTCAGGCCTGCTGCTCGGCCTTGAGCAGCCGGCGCTCGAGCAGCACCGCGACGCGGGTCGCCGTGGCCGGCGCGAGCCGGACCAGTCGGTCGACGGCCACGGCGTCCTTGCCGACCCGGATCCGCGGCCGGCCACGCTCGACGCCGTCGACGATGATCGAGGCGGCCTTGTCGGCGGGCAGCTTGAGGAGCTTCTCGGTGTAGGTGCGCTGGCGGGCCTCGTGCGCGGCGGTGACCTCCATCCCGCTCGAGCGCGCCCACTCCAGCGCGTTGGCGGAGATGGCCGTGGCCACCCCGCCCGGGTGGACGACGCTCACCTGGACCGGGTGACCGGCCAGCAGCATCTCGGCGCGCATCGTCTCGGTGAAGCCGCGCACCGCGAACTTCGCCGCGCAGTAGTGCGAGAGCCCCGGCTGGGCGAGGTAGCCGTTGAGGCTGGAGACGTTGACGACGTGGCCGTCGCCGGAGTCCACGAGGTGCGGCAGGAACGCCTGGGTGCCGTGGATGACGCCGTGGAGGTTGACCCGCAGCACCCGCTCGTAGTCGGCCCAACTGCTCTCGATCACCGGGGCCGTGAAGGCGATCCCGGCGTTGTTGTAGACCTGGTGGACCGCGCCGTGGTGGGCGGCCACGTCCTCGGCGTACGCCTCGACGGCCTCGCGGTCGCCCATGTCGACCACCGCGGTGTGCAGCTCGCCGCGGGTCAGCGAGGCCGTCTCCTTCAGCCCCGCCTCGTCGACGTCGCAGCCCGCGACCCGGGCACCGCGCCGATCGAGCTCGAGGACCAGCGCCCGGCCGATGCCGGACCCCGCTCCGGTGACGACGACGACCTTGTCCGCGACGCTGCTCCGACTCATGCGGCGACGCTACCGGGCGGCGGCGTACGACGTCAGCGGTCGATCATCCGCTGCATCGCCTCGGGGTAGCGCTCGCCCACCACCTGCACGCTCGCCGAGGCCCGGTCGAGCTCGGCGAGGTCGTCGGCGGTCAGCTCGACCCGGGCCGACCCGAGGTTCTCGTCGAGCCGCTCGAGCCGGCGGGTCCCGGGGATCGGGACGATCCAGGGCTGCTGGGCGAGCAGCCAGGCCAGGGCGACCTGGCCGACGGTGGCGCCCTTGCGGTCCGCGACCGCGCGGACCAGCCCGACCAGCGCCAGGTTGGCCTCGAGCGCCTCGCGCTCGAACCGCGGCAGCGTGGCCCGGATGTCGCCGTCGCCGAACTGCGTGTCGGCGGTGAGCTGACCGGTGAGGAACCCGCGACCGAGCGGGCTGAACGGGACGAAGCCGATCCCGAGCTCGGCCAGGGCGGGCAGGATCTCCGCCTCGGGCTCGCGCCAGAACAGGGAGTACTCGCTCTGCAGCGCCGTGACCGGCTGCACCGCGTGCGCGCGGCGGATCGTCCCGACCCCCGCCTCCGACATCCCGAAGTGGCGGACCTTGCCGGCCTCGATCAGCTCGCCGACGGTGCCGGCGACGTCCTCGATGGGGACGTCGGGGTCGACGCGGTGCTGGTAGAGCAGGTCGATGCTGTCGGTGCGCAGCCGGCGCAGCGAGCCCTCCACCGCCGCGCGGATGCCGTCGGGTCGGCTGCTGACACCGGTCTGCTTCCCCTCCTCGTCGAAGGCGAAGCCGAACTTGGTCGCGATCACCACGTCGTCGCGGACCGGCTGCAGCGCCTCGCCCACGAGCTCCTCGTTGTGGAAGGGGCCGTAGACCTCGGCGGTGTCGAAGAAGGTGACGCCGCGCTCGACCGCCTCGCGCACGAAGGTGATCATCTCCCCGCGCGGGGGCGGCGTGCCGAAGGACTGGCTCATCCCCATGCAGCCGAGGCCGAGCGGGGAGACCTGGAGGCCGGAGGAGCCGAGCGTGCGGGGTTCCATGGTGCTTCCTCTCGTGGAGCGGTGGGTCACGTCCTCCACGCTAGGCCCCCGCCGGGCAGCCCGGGAGGTCGTGTCAGCACCCCCGGAACGCAGAAGTCCCGGCCCAGGGGACCTGGACCGGGACTTCGACTTGTAGCGGGGGCAGGATTTGAACCTGCGACCTCTGGGTTATGAGCCCAGCGAGCTACCGAGCTGCTCCACCCCGCGTCGGCTCTGTGAACACTACTGCCGTCGCGGGGGTGGGGCCAAATCGGGGGCCGCGCAGGACGCCGTGACGGTGGTCACGCAGCCACTCTCACCCGATGAAGAGCACCACGAGCAGGACCAGCAGGGCCAGGGCCAGGAGCGGGGCGAGGACCGCGATGGCCACCCCCTGCGCGACCGAGGCACCGAGGGGGGTGCGGTCACGACCGGCGGGGTCGTCGAGGAGGACGGTCGGCTCGTCGGGGGTCTCGCCGTCCTCGGTGCCGGCGCCGTCCTCGGTCTGCTCGGCCTCCTGGGGCTCGGGCGGCCGGGCAGGCCGCTCCCGTGGCGCGTCGTCGCGGTCGAGCTCGACGGAGACGGTCTCCTCGCCCTGGGGGTCCAGCCCGGGCGAGGGGCGCACCTCGCGCCACGGCACGCGCACGGGTGTGACGGGCTCGAGCTCGACCACCTCGACGACGAGGTCGCCGGGCGGACCGCCGGCCGCGGCCGGAGCGCCGTACCCCTCGAAGACGTGGCGCCCGACCTCGCTGACCTCGCCGACCGCCTGCCCGGTGACGTGGTCGACGACGGTCACGCCGGCCTCGAGGTCGTCGCGGTAGAAGAAGTGCGTCTGGTGGATGTCGTGACCCCGGCGCGGCGGACGCGCCGGACGACGGGCGGCGGACTCGTGCACGGGACGCTCCTCTCGGGGTTCGGTCCCCCCAGGGTGCCCCACCGGGCCTGGTCACCGCGATCCCCGCCACATCTCCCCCGCTGCCCGCCGGCGACGCCTAGGCTGTGCCCGCCCCACGACCCCGTCGCAGCCGTGCGCCCGCCTGGAAGGAGCCGGACCCGTGAGTGCCTCCACCTCGGGCTACGGCTCGGTGCTCCTGGGCACGCCGGGGCAGAGCCGCCGTCGGCTGCGCGTGCGGGTGCAGGTGCTGCTCACCGTGCTCCTGATCAGCACCAACGTGATCGGCGCGGGCATCGTGTTCGTGCTCTCCGCGGTCGTCATCCCCAGCCCCGCGGCCAACCGCGGCACGGTGCTGTCGCTGGCGATCGGGGTGCCGGTCTACGTCGGCGTCGCGGTCGTCGTGGGCGCCGCCTGGGGCACCGCCGGGGCGCTGCGCTCGCTGCGCTGGGCCACCCGCGAGGACGAGCCGACCGAGGAGCAGCGCGTCGAGGCGCTCGGGGTGCCGTGGTTCCTCACCAAGGTGCAGGCCACCCTGTGGGCCTGCGCCACCGTGCTGTTCACCGCGCTCGCCGTCGTCGTCCAGCCCGAGCGCGCGCTGACCACCGCCTTCACCGTCGGCATCGCCTCGGCCGTGGTCACCACGATCGCCTACCTGTTCTCGGAGTTCGCGCTGCGCCCCATCGCGGCTCGTGCGCTGTCGGGCGAGGAGCGGATCAAGGTGCGGCGGGTCGGCGTACGACGTCGGATGCTGCTGTTCTGGGGCCTCGGCACCGGCGCCCCCGTGGTCGGCCTGGTCTCGGTCGCCATCTTCACGCTCACCCTGCGCGAGGGCGAGGTGACGCTCGACCGGCTGGCCGTGGTGATCCTCGCCCTCGGCAGCGTCGTGCTCGTCTTCGGCGCCCTGGTGACCTGGCTCAACGCCCGCGCCGTCGTCGCCCCGATCCTCTCGGTCCGCAACGCCATGGAGCGCGTGGAGGACGGCCTGCTCGACACCGAGGTCGAGGTGTACGACGGCACCGAGCTCGGCCAGCTGCAGGCGGGCTTCAACCAGATGGTGAGCGGACTGCGCGACCGGGAACACCTGCGTGACCTGTTCGGCCGACACGTCGGTCGCGACGTCGCCGAGGCCGCGTCGCGGGGCGAGGTCGAGCTGGGCGGGGAGACCCGGGAGGTCTCGGTGCTCTTCGTCGACGTCGTCGGCTCCACCACGCTGGCCACCGAGCGCGACCCGGTCGAGGTCGTCGAGCTGCTCAACCGCTTCTTCGCCGTCGTGGTCGAGGAGGTCGACCGCCGCGGCGGGTTCGTCAACAAGTTCATCGGCGACGCCGCGCTCGCCGTCTTCGGCGCCCCCGTCGAGCTCGACGACCACGCGGGCCAGGCCTTGGCCGCCGGCCGCGCCATGGCCGCTCGGCTGGCCGACGAGGTGCCGGACCTCGCCGCCGGCATCGGCGTCGCCACCGGCGAGGCGGTCGCGGGCAACGTCGGCGACGAGAGCCGCTTCGAGTACACCGTCATCGGCGACGCGGTGAACGCTGCCGCCCGCCTCACCGAGCTCGCCAAGGACGTCGACGGCAACCTCCTCGTCGCGATGACCTCGGTCGAGCGCGCGAGCCAGGACGAGGCGCGCCACTGGCGCGAGCAGGACACCGTCACCCTCCGCGGCCGCTCCACCGAGACCACCTGCGCCGTCCCGGTCGAGTAGGCGGGTGGTGGCCGGTCGCCGATCGCCGGTCGCCGGTCGCCGGTCGCCGCATGTAACGCGGGGTTATTGCATGTGGACAAGGGGCGTACGCCGCTCTGGGCGGCACAGCACCGCACCAGATGACCCGTGGCCCGGCCCACGGACGGCCGATCCGCCCGGTGGGCGGTCGTCGACGCGCCGGTCGGGCGAGCGAGCGGCGTACGGACAAGTCGGGCGGTGACCTGACCGAAACTGCCCATCAGCGCCCGGTTCGTCCCGATCCTGCGGGCAGTTTCACCGGCTGGCCGGTGAAACTGCCCAGCCCCTACCCCTGCGAGCTCAACGCCCGCTCGACGAGGGCCTTGGCCTCGTCGACGGCGCTGGCGTAGCCCTGGAGGTCGCCGTCGGCGAGGGCCCGGTCGGCCTCGGCGAACTTGGCGTCGGCCTGCTGGAGCAGCTCGAGCGCGTCCTGCGGGAGTTGCTCGCCGGTGCCGCCACCGCCACCGCTCTCCTCGCCGGACCCGCTGCCCTCGTCGGGCGTCGGCGCGGGGGTGTCGCTGCCGGCGTCGCCGCCGCCGCTCTCGATGACGTTCTCGAGGGCCTCGGACAGCGTGGCGCCGATGCCGACCTCCTCGCCGAACGAGGCGACCACGAACCGCAGCAGCGGGTAGGTGCCGTCGCCGCCGGTCCGCTCGGTGTAGAGCGGCTGCACGTAGAGCAGGCCGCCACCGACCGGGAGCGTCAGCAGGTTGCCGTACTGCACGTTGGCGTCGGCCTGGATGAACGGCCGCAGCGCTGCCGCCACCTTGGTGTCGTTGCTGAAGTTGTTGGCGATCTGCTGCGGACCCGGGACCTGGGTGCCGGGCAGCCGCAGGATCTGGAACTTCCCGTAGGTCTCGGGGTCCGAGGCGTCCGCACCGACCGCCATGAACGACGCGAGGTTCTGGCGGTTGCGCGGCACGTAGGTCGAGGTCAGCGAGAACACCGGGTCGTCGGCGCCGGGGGCCGCCACGGAGAGGCGGTAGGCCGGCTGCTTGCGCGAGGAGCGGGAGTCCACCGGGTCGGTCGGGACGACCCACTCGTCGCTGCCCTCGTAGAAGGTGCGGGGCTCGAGCACGTGGTAGCGGGCGAGCATCTCGCGCTGCACCTTGAACAGGTCCTCGGGGTAGCGCATGTGGTCGAGCACCTCGTCGGGGATGTCCGACTTGGGCTTCACGACGCCCGGGAAGGCCTTCTCCCAGGTCTTCAGGACGGGGTCCTGGTCGTCCCACTCGTAGAGCGTCACGGTGCCGTCGTAGGCGTCCACGGTCGCCTTGACCGCGTTGCGCATGTAGTTGACCTGGTCGGTCGGCAGCGTGGCGTACGCCGAGCGCGGGTTGATCGCGTCGGAGGTCATCTCCTCCAGCGATCGCTTCTGCGCCTGCGGGAACTTGTCGCTCGTGGTGTAGCCGTCGAGCAGCCACACCATCTTGCCGTCGACGACGGCCGGGAGCGCGTCGCGGTCGACGGTCAACCAGGGGGCGACCTTCTGCACCCGCTCGCGGGGCGACCGGTCGTAGAGGATCTTGCTGTTCTCGTTGACGCGGCCCGAGAGCAGGATGTTGGCGTCGCCGAACTTGGTGGCGTAGAGCAGCTTGTTGAACACGTTGCCGACCGAGACACCGTCCTTGCCGGCGTACGTCGTGGACGTGGAGCCGCTCGGGGAGTCGCCGTCGCTGGTCGGGACGTCGAGCTCGACGTCGTTGCCGCCGGAGCGCTTGCCCACGATGGAGTACGTCGGGCTCTGCTCGCCGAAGTAGATCTGGGCGCGGTACTGGCCGTCGGGCTGCGACTCGCTGATCGCCCCGTTGGGCGGGAGGTTCTCCTCGGCCCAGACCGGCTCGCCGCCGGTCGCCGCGGGCTCGTCCTCGGCGTTGCGCTGGTTGCCGAAGGCGCCGATCAGGCCGTAGCCGTGGGTGTAGACGGTCTTCTCGTTGGACCAGTTCTTCTGGCTCTCCGGGATGCCGGCGAGGTTCATCTCGCGGGCGGCGACCACCACGTCGCGCGTGGTGCCGTCGATGTCGTAGCGGTCGACGTCGAGGACGTCGGGCACGCTGTAGTAGCCGCGCACCTGCTGCAGCTGCTCGAAGGTGTCGGAGACCAGCTGCGGGTCGACGAGCCGCACGCCCTCGGTGGTGGCGGCGCTGTCGGCCAGCTCGGACTGCGAGAGCTCGGTCGAGGCGGCGTACGACGTGGAACGGCTGTCGGCGATCCCGAAGGCGTTGCGGGTGGCCTGGATGTTGGCCCCGATGTACGTCGACTCGCGGTCGGCCTCGTTGGGCTTGACCTGGAACCGCTGCATCAGCCCGGGCCACACCCCACCGAGGAGCACCGCCGAGATGGCGAACAGCGCGAGGCCCACGCCCGGCAGCAGCCAGGTGCGGCGCACGATGTTGGCGAAGAACAGCAGCGCGCAGATCACCGCGATGAAGATCAGGATGGTCTTGCCGGGCAGCACCGCGTTGTCGCGGGTGTAGGTCATGCCGGTGACCAGACCGCCGTTCTGCGAGGTCAGGTCGAAGCGGTCCAGCCAGTAGTCGACGCCCTTGAGCAGCAGGAAGGTGCCGAACAGCGCCGAGAGCTGCCCCACGGCCGCGCCGGAGAACCGGTCGCTGGCCGACTGCAGCCGGATGCCGCCGTAGAGGTAGTGCACGACCGCGGCCAGGGCCAGGGCGGTGAACACGACCGTCATCGAGAAGTCGACGAGGAAGTGCAGCCAGGGCAGGTCGAAGACGAAGAAGCCGATGTCGCGACGGAAGTAGGGGTCGTTGCGACCGAACTCCTCGCCGTTGCGCCACAGCAGGAAGGTGCGCCAGCGACCGGTCGCCGACATGCCGGCGAAGACGCCGAACACGAGCGAGACCACGACGAGCAGCAGCCGGCGCATCGGGGTGACGACCTCGCGGTAGCGCTCCAGGTTGGCCTGCTCGGGCGAGTGCGGCCGGAACATCGGGCGCATCCGGTAGGCCAGCCACAGGTTGAGGCCGACCACGACCGCCATCAGGCCGCCGAAGGCCAGGAACAGGCCGACGCGGGTCCAGATCAGGGTGCTGAAGACGGCGCCGTAGCCGAGGCTGGTGAACCACAGGCGGTCGGTCCAGATGCCCGAGAACAGCGAGAAGCCGAGGACGACGGCGCCGACCACGATGATCGCCATGAGCAGCGGCCGGGGGCGGCGCGATCCTCTGGCGGGTCCCCGGGGCGGCGGTGCGCCCCCGGATCCGTCCCCACCGGGGGCACCGGCGGGCTGGGCGGCGAAGAAGTCACTCATCAGGGGTGGGGGTCTCCGTCGGAGGTGGGGGCGGGGCTGGGGTCGGACTCGTCGTCGGACTCCTCGTCCAGGGCGTCGTCCGGGGCGGGCTCGAGCGTGGTGTGCAGCAACTGTAGGAGGCCGGGCACAAGGTCCGGCCCGGTCAGCACGAGGTCGTCCTCGTCGTGCCCGCGCTGGCGCACCGCGCACCACGCGGCCCCCGAGCGCAGCACGCCGGCGACGACGCGGGCCTCCTCGCGGTCGGGGTCGCTGCTGGCGCGGGTGGCGAGGTCCTCGGCCGCGGTCGGGTCCTCGGGCAGGGCGCCGGCCTCGGGAGGCAGCGTGGTGGCCTCCAGGACCACCGCGCAGCCCGCCACCTCGGGCGGCCAGACGATGCGGGGCAGCAGCTCCTCGAGGCTGCCGCCCGAGGTCTCCTGCTCGACCGGGGTCAGCGAGCCGGGCGCGGCACCGTCGTCGGCGCCGAGCAGGGCGGCCAGCTGGGGCTCGCGCTGGGCGAGCTCGTCGGTGTCGACCAGGGCGAAGAGCTGCGCCGGCTGGTCCCACCCGGCGCGCGAGGCGTGCAGCTCGACCTCGCGGACGACCTCGGCGAGGCGCTCGTCGGCGCTCATCGGGTGCACCGCGGGAGGTCGGCGGCGGGGTCCTCGACCCAGGCCTTCACGTCGGCGAGCGCGTCCTTCAGGGTCTCCACCTTCACCAGTCGCATCCTGTCGGGGTCGTAGTTGCCGCCGAGCGCCTCGGCGCAGTTGCCGGCGGGGACGAGGAACAGCCGGGCGCCGTCGTCCTGGGCCCCGACCAGCTTCTGCTGGATCCCGCCGATCTCCCCGACGCGGCCCTCGGGGTCGATCTCGCCGGTCCCGGCGATGACCTTGCCGCCGGTGAGCGAGCCCGGGGTGAGCACGTCGTAGATCCCCAGCGCGAACATCATCCCGCCCGACGGGCCGCCGATGTTCTGGCTGATGTTGAGGTCGACGTCGAAGGGGAAGTCGTAGCAGCACACCGCCACGCCGATGCGCACCGCGCTGGCCTGCGGGTCGTCGGTGGCGCCGACCGTGCGCAGGCCCTCGGTGACGGTGCGGCCGTCGCGGCGTACCTCGATGCGCACGCGGGTGCCCACCGGCAGCGCGCGCACCGCCCTGGTGACCGACTCGACGTCGGTGATCCGGCGTCCCTGCACCCGCAGCAGCTGGTCGCCGGCCTCGAGCCGCCCCTGGGCCGGCCCCTCGGGGTCGACGCTCGCCACCCCGACACCCTCGTCGAAGTCAATGCCCAGGGCGGTCAGCGCGGCCGCGACGGCGTTCTCCTGCGAGGAGGTCATCTGCGCGGCGGACTGCTGGCGCACGGTCTTGCTGGTCTCCTCGCTGCCGTAGACCGCGTCGTACGGCAGGACCGAGACGTCGGGGTCCATCCAGGACCGGACCAGCTGCACCAGGTTGACCTTCTCCCCCGGCGCGCTGGGGATGACGGTGACCAGGCGGAGACCGCCCTCGTCGGAGTAGGTCCTGCGGTCCTCGACCTCGATGATCGGCTTGCCGTCGAACTCGCTCAGCACGTTGACCGTGGGCCCGGGCGAGAAGGTCGCGTAGGGCACCGGCTCGCGCAGCGCGAGGAACCCGGTCACCAGCACCAGGAGCAGCGCCAGCAGGCTGGCCCACGTGCGTCGACGGTCGGTGCGCGCCGGCGCCCCCTCCCCCGCAGGCGGGTGCTCGGGGGCGCTCGTCATGGCGTCACCTTCTCACCCTGCGGCAACACGCCCCGGGAGCAGGTCCGGGGTCTGCGTGCTGCGCCGCGGGCCTCAGGCCGAGCGGCGGGTCTCGTCGGCGCGGTCGCGAGCGGTCGGCACCGGACGCTGCGAGGGGCGTACGGCGATGCCGGTGCTGCGCTCCCGGACCGGCCGGACGGCGTGCACCTGTCGGGCCGCGGCGGGGAGGTCGCGCTCGATCGCCGCCCGGAAGCGCTCCTGCGCCGCGTCGGAGCGGTCGGGCTCGGTGGAGCGGGCGCGACCGGCCCAGCCGACCCACACCATCGCGCCCGCGGTCACGACGACGGGCGGCAGCCACCAGAGCAGGATCTCCACGGGCCCATGGTGGCCCGCGCGGACGCCCCGTCGCGGCCACGACACGCGCGACCGCCCGGAACCGCGGCGGTCAGGGGGTGCCGACCCACTCGTCGTGCCCGTCGGCGAACACCTGGTGCTTCCACACCGGCACCTCGGCCTTGAGCCGGTCGATGAGGGCGCGCGAGGCGTCGTAGGCCTGGCCGCGGTGCGCGGCCGAGGCGGCGACGAGCACCGCGGTGTCGCCGACGTGCAGCGTCCCGGTGCGGTGCACCGCGGCGACCGCCGTGACCTCGAAGTCGCGGACCACGCCCTCGGCGACCTCGCGGAGCCGGGCCAGCGCGGTCGGGTGGGCGGAGTAGTCGAGGTGGTCCACCGACTCGCCGCCGTCGTGGTCGCGCACCACCCCGACGAAGAGGTTGACGCCCCCGGCCGAGGGGTCGTCGACCGCCGCCAGGACCTCGGCGGCGTCGAGCGCCTCCTCGCGCAGGTCGAGCAGCCGGATCACGGCGTCGGCTGCGTCTGCGGCTGCGTCTGCCGGGCCGGCGGGGGTCTCGGAGGTCACCGCGGCAGCGTAGCGCCGGGCCTGCCCGGCGCCACCCCGCCCGCGCACCGGCGGTGCACAGGGACCGCTCAGGGAACAGCGGTATTTTGGGCCCATGAGCAGCAACCCCGGCGGACCCGACGACAACCCCTTCAAGGGCACCCCCTTCGAGCAGATCTTCCAGGCGCTCGGTGGCGGCGCCGGGGGCACGGGCGGCGCCGGGATGCCCGACCTGTCGGCGCTGATGGGGCAGATGCAGGCCATGATGCAGCCGTACGACGGGCCGGTGAACTGGAGCCTGGCGACCGACATCGCCCGCCGCACCACCGCCCAGGAGCCCGACCCGACGCCGGGTCGCGCCGAGCAGACCCGCGTCGCCGACGCCATCCGGCTGGCCGACCACTGGCTCGACAGCGCGACCGTGCTGCCGTCGGGGGTGACCACCAGCGCCGCCTGGAGCCGCGCGGAGTGGATCGAGCAGACCACCGAGGTGTGGCGCGTCCTGGTCGAGCCGGTCGCCGAGCACGTCGTGGGCGCGATGGGCAAGGCGATGCCCGAGGAGGCCCGCGCCATGGCCGGACCGCTCATCGGCATGCTCGGCAAGGCCGGCGGGGCGATGTTCGGCAGCCAGGTCGGTGCCGCCCTGGGCGGCCTGGCCGGCGAGGTCCTCACCGCCAGCGACATCGGCCTCCCGCTGGGCCCGGCCGGCAAGGCCGCGCTGGTCCCCCACAACATCGCGGCGTTCGCCGAGGGCCTCGACGTGGGCGTCGAGGACGTCACCCTCTACCTCGCCCTGCGCGAGGCGGCCCACCAGCGCCTGTTCGCCCACGTCCCGTGGCTGCGCGCCCACCTGATCTCCTCGGTCGAGGACTTCGGCCGCGGCGTGACCATCGACGTCTCCGGCATCGAGCAGGCCATGGGCGGGCTGGACCCGACCAACCTCGAGGCGATGCAGGAGGCGCTGCAGGGCGGTCTGTTCGAGCCCAAGCAGACGCCGCAGCAGGCGGCCGCCCTCGAGCGGCTCGAGACCACGCTGGCGCTGGTGGAGGGCTGGGTCGACGAGGTCGTCGGCCAGGCCACCGCCGAGCGGATGCCCGCCGCGGCCAAGATGCACGAGGCGTTCCGTCGTCGTCGCGCCGCGGGCGGTCCCGCCGAGGAGACCTTCGCCGCGCTCGTGGGCCTGGAGCTGCGGCCCCGCCGGCTGCGCGACGCCTCCACGCTGTGGGGGGCACTGCGCTCCAAGCACGGCACCGAGGAGCGCGACGCCGTCTGGGCGCACCCCGACCTGCTGCCCACCGCCGCCGACCTCGACGACCCGCTGGGCTTCCGCGAGGACCTCCCCGAGGTGCCCGAGCTCAGCGACGAGGACTTCGACCGCGAGCTCGGCAAGCTGCTCGACGCCGGCAGCGACGCGGGCCCCGAGGGCCCCGAGGGCCCGGACACCACCGACGGCCCCGGCGACGCGGACCCGCGCCCCGGCGCGTGACCCTGCACGACACCGCGCGGGCGGCGCTGGCCGGCTGGACGGCGCCCGGCGCCGACCAGGAACGGCTGCGCACGTCGTACGTCGCCCACCTCGACGCCCGTCCCGACGGCGTGCGCCGCGCCTGCTTCCCCGCCCACCTCACCGCCGGCGCGCTCGTGCTCAGCGACGACGGCGACCACGTGCTGCTCAACCTGCACCGCAAGGCGCGTCGCTGGTTCCACTTCGGCGGCCACCTCGAGGACGGCGACGCGACCCTCCAGGAAGGCGCGCGCCGCGAGGCGACCGAGGAGTCCGGTCTGCCCGACCTCGCCGTCGACGCCGAGCCGCTGCACCTGTCGCGGCACCGCGTCGAGTTCTGCGATCCCCGGGGGCCCGTCGACCACCTCGACGTGCGGTTCCTGGCCAGGGCCGCGGCCGGGGTCGAGCCGGTGGTCAGCGACGAGTCGCTCGACGTCCGGTGGTGGCCGGTCGACGCGCTGCCGACGCAGGACGCCGACATGGTCGAGATGATCGGCCTCGCCCGGGACCGGGCCCGCTCGGCCGACCGGGCGGGACCGGCCTGCTAGGCGTCGTCGACCTCGCTCGGGCCCGACGCGTCGGCGTGGGCGACGCCGGCCAGGAACCCCTTGGCCCGCTCGGCCCGCGGCAGCACGTCCACCAGGGCCCAGAAGCTCGGGCCGTGGTGGGGCTCGACGAGGTGCGCCAGCTCGTGGAGCAGCACGTAGTCCACGACCCAGGCCGGCATCGCCTGCAGCCGGTCGGACATCCGGATCTCGCCGGTGCCGGTCGTGCAGGAGGCCCACCGCGTCGTCATGGTGCCGACCCAGCGGACCGAGGTGGGGGCCGTGCCCGGCGGGAGGTGGGCGGCGCACAGCTGCCGGGCGCGCTCCATCAGCTGGTCGTCGCTGCGACGGGTGCGGCGCTCGGAGCGCTCCAGGCGGCCGAGCATCTTGGTGACCCACTCCTGCTCCTCGGCGCGGGAGAAGCGGTCGGGGATCAGCACCACGACCCGGCCGTCGCGGCGGTAGGCCGAGACGGTGCGGGTGCGCCGCCGGGAGCGGCGTACCTCCACCGGCGGGTGGGACTGCTCGGCGCTCACGCCGGCCGCGCCCAGTCCAGGAGCCGCTCGGTGGTCCAGGTGTTGACGATGCGCTCGGGGTCGAGGCCGAGCTCCTCGGCGCGGGCGCAGCCGTAGACCTGGAAGTCCAGCTGGCCCGGCGCGTGGGCGTCGCTGTCGATCGAGAACAGGCAGCCCGCGTCGATGGCCTGCTGGAGCAGGCGCGTCGGCGGGTCGCGCCGCTCGGGCCGGCTGTTGATCTCCACGGCCGTGCCGGTCTCCGCGCAGGCGGCGAAGACCGCCTCGGCGTCGAACTCCGACTGGGCTCGGGTGCCGCGGTTGCCGGTCACCAGCCGACCGGTGCAGTGGCCCAGGACGTTGGTCCACGGGTCGTGCACCGCGGCGACCATCCGTCGGGTCATCGCGTCGCGGTCCATCTTCAGCTTGGAGTGCACCGAGGCGACGCGCACGTCGAGCCGGGCCAGCATCTCCTCGGTCTGGTCGAGGGAGCCGTCGTCGAGGATGTCGACCTCGATGCCGCGCAGCAGCCGGAACCCGCCGTCGAGGTGCTCGTTGACGGCGTCGACGACCTCCAGCTGGCGCGCGAGCCGCGCCGCGGAGAGGCCGTTGGCGACGGTGAGCCGCGGCGAGTGGTCGGTCAGCACGAGGTAGTCGTGGCCGAGCTCCATGGCGGTGAACGCCATCTCCTCGATCGGCGAGCCGCCGTCGGACCAGTCGCTGTGGGAGTGCAGGTCGCCGCGCAGCGCCGCGCGGACCTGCTCGCCGCCCTCGACGAGGGGGCCGCCGACCTCCTGCTCCAGCTGCGCCAGGCGCCGGGGCACCCGACCCTGCACCGCCGCCTCGATCACCTCGGCGGTCGACGCCCCGATGCCGGGGAGCTCGCGCAGCGTGCCGGCCTCCACCCGGGTGACCACCTCCTCGCCCAGCGGCAGGATGGTCGCCGCCGCGGCACGGAAGGCCTTGACCTTGTAGGTCTCCGCCCGGCTCCGCTCCAGCAGGAAGGCGATCCGCCGCAGCGCCTGCACCGGCCCGGGGGGTGCCTCGGTCGTCTCGCTCGTCGCCACCGGGCCATTGTGGCCCGCGCCGCCGACAGTGCCCGGACGGGCACGGTCCGGGCTCGGCGAGGTCCACAGGGCCCGCAGCCTCGTCCACACGTCGACGACGTTGTCCACAGGTCTGTCCACAGCGGTGCACAACCGCACCGGGGCCCGTCGGACCACCGGGCGCCGCCCGTCGCGCCGACTCCATTGACCCGTCGGCGTCCCCGGCCCTAACGTGTCGGGCAGAAGGGGCCCTCGTCGGTCTCCGCGTTCGCAAGGGGAAGGCAAGCGCGGACGACCCGACGGGGGCCCCGACGACGTTTCCCCCGCCGACGTGCGACTTCTGGCGCAAACCCCCACGGCGCGTGCACGGACAAGGGAGACTGCCGCGTGGAGCACCGTCGCGCAATCAGTGAAGGAAGTGACACGTGACCACGTCCGGGAGTGGTGTGACCGGTCTGCGCAAGGCGCCGACCGGCATCACCGGGTTCGACGAGATCACCAACGGGGGCCTCCCCCGCGGCCGTCCGACCCTCGTCGCCGGCTCGGCGGGCGCGGGCAAGACGCTCTTCGGGCTGGAGTTCCTGGTGCGCGGGGCCATCGAGCACGACGAGCCCGGGGTGCTGCTGGCCTTCGAGGAGGCCGCCCCCGACATCGCCACCAACGTCGCGTCGATGGGCTTCGACCTCCCGGCGCTCGAGGCCGAGGGCAAGATCGCGATCGACTCCTTCCGGCTCGACCCGGCCGACTTCATCGAGGCCGGCCAGTTCGACCTCGAGGGGCTGTTCATCCGCCTCGAGCTGGCGGTGGCCTCCGTCGGCGCCCGGCGCGTGGTGCTCGACACCATCGAGGTGCTCTTCGCCGCGCTGCCCAACGTGGCCGTGGTCCGCAGCGAGCTCAACCGGCTGTTCCGCTGGCTCAAGGAGCGCGACCTCACCGTCGTGATCACCGGCGAGCGCGGCGGCGGCGAGGACCAGCTGACCCGCATCGGGATCGAGGAGTTCGTCTCCGACTGCGTCGTGGTCCTGGACCACCGTGTCGAGGACGGCCTGTCGACGCGACGGATGCGCGTCACGAAGTACCGCGGCTCGCTCCACGGCACCAACGAGTACCCCTTCCTGATCACCGCCACGGGCATCGTCGCGGTCCCGATCACCTCGATGGGCCTCACCTACGAGGCCTCGGACGAGCGGATCACCACCGGGATCGCCGAGCTCGACGAGATGCTGAGCGGCGGCATCTACCGCGGCTCGGCGATGATGATCAGCGGCTCCGCCGGCACCGGCAAGACCAGCATCGGCGCGACCATGGCGGCCGCCTCGTGCGCCCGCGGCGAGTCGGTGCTGTTCGTCTCCTTCGAGGAGTCGCCCGCCCAGCTGACCCGCAACATGCGTTCGATCGGGATCGACCTCGAGCGCTGGACCGAGGCCGGGCTGCTCCAGCTGCACTCGGTGCGTGCCACCGCGTTCGGGCTGGAGGAGCACCTCGCCCAGCTGCACCGGCTGGTCGACGAGCACCAGCCGCGGCTGGTCGTGCTCGACGCCGTGGTCAGCCTGGGGCGGAGCGGTTCGGGCCACGACGCCTCGCAGGTCCTGGCCCGCGACCTCGACCTGCTCAAGAGCCGCGGCGTGACCTCGGTGATGACGACGCTGACGCGCACCACCGAGGCCGAGAACAGCGAGGTGGAGGTCTCCTCGCTCGTCGACACCTGGCTGCTGCTGCGCAACCACGAGACCAACGGCGAGCGCAACCGGCTGATGTTCGTGATCAAGAGCCGCGGCACGTCGCACTCCAACCAGGTGCGCGAGTTCGTCCTCAGCGGCGACGGACCTCACCTGGTCGAGGTCTACGTCGGACCCGAGGGCGTCCTGACGGGCTCCGCGCGGGTCGAGCAGTCGCTGCGCGAGCAGGCCATGGCCGCCGCACGCGAGGACGAGCGGGTCCGCCGTCGTCGGTCCCTGGACCAGCGCTCGGCCGCGCTGGAGGCACAGATCGCCTCCCTGCGGGCGGAGCTGGACTCCGACCGCGAAGAGTTCGAGAGGTTGGTCGCGGAGGAAGCAGCCGCGCACGAGGTGGACGAGGAGGCACGAACGTCGATGGCACAGCGACGAGGAGCCCAGGACGTCCGGTCAGGGGCGGGGTCGTGACGGAGACCTGGGAGGACGACGACACCGCGGGTGCGACCGGGCAGGGACGCGAGCTCTACGACCTGCGGCTCTACGTGGCCGGACAGTCACCGCGCTCGGTCCGGGCGGTGGAGAACCTCCGCCGCGTCTGCGACGAGCACCTCGCGGGCCGCTACCGCGTGGAGGTCATCGACCTCCTGGTCAACCCCGCGCTGGCCCGCGGCGACGAGATCGTGGCCGTGCCGACCTTGGTGCGCAAGCTGCCCGACCCGATCCGCAAGATCATTGGGGACCTCTCCGACACCGACAAGGTGCTGGTGGGCCTGCAGCTGCGCGCACCCGAGAGCGGTGGCGCGTGAGCACGGCCCGGGACGACGACGACACCGTCTTCCTGGCCCAGCTGCAGGAGCAGATCTCCACGCTGCAGCGCACCCTCAACGCCATCGGCGGCGGCAGCGGCATCGACGCCGTCGTCCTCGGCGAGGGTGCGGACGAGCAGGTCTTCTCGCTGACCAGCGCCGACCGGCCCTACCGCGTGATCGTGGAGAACATGGGCGAGGGCGCGATGACGGTCTCCGAGCACGGCGTGGTCCTGTACGCCAACCCGCAGGTCGCCTCGTTCCTCGGCGTCGACGCCCAGTCGATGCCCGGACGCGACATCGCCGACTACGTCTCGGTCGACCAGCTCCCCACCCTGACCACGCTGCTCACCTCCTCCGAGCAGCCGACCCGGCGCGCGGAGCTGACGCTGCCCACCACCGAGGGCGAGCTGCCGTGCCTGGTCGCGGCGACCGACCTCGACGTCGACGGCGTGCTGGTGCGCTGCCTGGTCTTCACCGACCTCACCATGCAGAAGCTGGTCGAGCACCAGGTCGCCGTCGACTCCGCCCGCGCCGAGCGGACCCTCGTGGCCGCCGAGGTCAACGACACCATCGTGCAGGGGCTGGTGGCCGCCGAGATGGCGCTCGACCTCGGCCAGACCGACTTCGCCCGCAGCATCGTGGCCCGGACCTCCGGCCACGCCCGCCACTGGATCGGAGAGCTGGCCGGGGGTGAGTCGGTGGAACCGGGAACCGCCGTACGCACCGGGCCCGCTCGGAGCGGCTCGGAGAACCCATGACGACCGGACTCAACGTGATGGTCGTCGACGACTCCGACGACCTGCGCGACCTCATCAGCATGGTGATCCGTCGCCACCCCCACGGGTGGCGCGTCGTGGCCACGGCGACGGAGGGACGTGAGGCCGTCGACGAGGCCCGCGCCAACCAGCCCGACCTCGTGCTGCTCGACATCGCGATGCCGGTGATGGACGGCATGGAGGCGCTGCCGCTGATCCGGCAGGCCGCGCCCGGTGCCACGGTCGTGATGCTCTCGGGCTACCCGTTCGAGACCGCCGGCCGCGGGGCGCTGGACGCCGGGGCGCACGGCTACCTGGAGAAGTCCGACCTGGTCAAGAGCCTCATCCCCCGCCTGGAGAAGATCCTCGAGGGCAGCCCGCGGGGGGCCTGACCCGCTCGCCCCGGCCCACGCCGGCCCACGCCAGGTCCCCTCAGACCCCGCGGAACTCCGCGGGTCGCTTCTCGCGCGCTGCGCGGATGCCCTCCTGGAGGTCGGCCGTGGCCAGGGTGACCGGCTGTGCGAGCGCCTCCCACTGCAGGCAGGACTCCAGGTCGGGGTGCCCCTCGCCGCGCAGTGCCAGCGTCGTGTAGCGGCTCGCGATCGGGGCGGTGGCCGCGATCCCCGCCGCGATCTCCTCGACCTGTGCCGAAAGCTCCTCGCCGGGCAGCACGCGGGAGACCAGCCCGAGGCCGAGGCCCTCCTCGGCGGTCACGATGCGGCCCGTCAGCAGCAGGTCGCGGGCCACGGCCCGGCCGACGACGTCGGGCAGCAGGAAGGTGGCCGCCATGCCGGGGTTCATGCCGAGCTTGACGAACGGGGCGCCGAGCTTGGCGCCCGCGGCGGCGTACCGCAGGTCGCAGGCCAGCGCCAGGCACAGCCCGGCCCCGATCGCCGCACCGTTGACGGCCGCGATGGTCGGCACCTCGAGCGAGCGGATCGAGAGCCAGGCCCGGTAGAAGGCCATCATCCGCGTGCGCAGCCGGTCGACGCCCGCGTCGGGCTCGCTGGCGATCCAGCTGGTGTCCCCGCCGGAGCAGAAGGCCGACCCCTCCCCGGTCACGACGACCACGCGGACCGTGGGGTCCTCCCGGACCTGCGCGACCGCGCTCGTCCACGACTCCGTCATCGGCGCCGACATGGCGTTGCGCTGCTCGGGGTTGTCCAGCACCAGACGGACCACGCCGTCGGAGGGGCGCTCGAGTCGCAGGTGGGTCAGGTCGAGGCTGTCCGTGTCTGGCATGCGGCGGAGGCTACCGCCCGGCGGGGCGGGCGTGGACTAGGGTCGAGCGAGGTCCGGGCTACCGGACCCCGGCGGCGCTGCGTGCACCGCCGCCACGAGCTGGTCACACGATGCGAGGAGTCCCTCATGGCCGAGACCTGGAGCGGCGAGTTCTACTGCGTGAAGTGCAAGGAGAAGCGCGAGGCGGAGGGCGAGGTGAAGGTGAACGACAAGGGCACCCGGATGGCCAAGGCCGTCTGCCCCGTCTGCGGCACCAACCTCAACCGCATCCTCGGCAAGGCCTGACCCGAGCCGTACGCCGCCCCGCGGCGCGAGCGCCCAGGACGGCGGGACCCCACGGGTCCCGCCGTCCTGGCACGTCCGGACCTGTGGACGACCGCAGCGCGCTCCGTCCCGGGCGCCCTACGGTCACGGCGTGCCAGCCACGTCACCCTTTCCGCTCCCCGGCCTGCACCCCGACCCGTACGCCGCCGACGGCCGCGCCCGGCTCGCGCCCGGGCTGCGCGTGGTGCGGCGTGGCACCGACCTGCTGCAGGTCGGCCTCGAGCCCGACCGCCGGGTGCTGCTGCCCCGCGACCCTGCGTCCGCCGAGGTGCTGCACGCCCTGCGTGCCGACGCGCCGCTGCCCACGTCGCCCGCCGCCCGCCGGGTGGTCCACGCCCTGCTCGAGCGGGGCTGTCTGCAGGTGCGTCCCGACGCCGCACCCGCGGCGGCCGTGGCGCTGCTCGACGACCTGGCGGGCGACCCCGACGACCCGGTGAGCACGGTGCGGCTGCTCGAGGGCGCCGGGGTGGCGGTCACCCCCTGGACCGAGGGCGCCGACGCGGTGCTGGTGCGCTCCCGCGGTGAGTGCGACCGCGACCGGCTCGACCCGCTCGTGCGGGCCGGCACCCCGCACCTGCTGCTGCGGCTCGTCGACGGCGAGGCGCTGCTCGGCCCCTTCGTCGCCCCCGGGCTGACCTGCTGCCTGCGCTGCGTCGACGCGCACCGTGCCGTGACGGACCCCGACCACCACGCGGTCACCACCCGCTACGTCGAGGCAGGCGCCCGACCGCGCGAGGACGGCGTCCCCGACCTCGCCGACCCGGCCCTGGTCGCGCTCGTGACGGCCGCCGCGGTGCGCGAGGTGGCGGCGTACGTCCGGGGCGAGGAGCCGCCCGGCTGGTCCCGCACCCGCCGCTGGACCGGGACCGCCGACGAGCCGGTGGTGCAGGCGTGGGCACGCCACCCGCGCTGCGGCTGCAGCTGGGCGCCCGACGACCACGCGTGGGGCACGATGGGGGTATGAGGTCCGGCCGGAGCACCCGCACGCAGGCGCCGCGATGAGCGAGATCCCGCGGCGGGCCGTGCGACGCACGGCACGCCTGGCGGCCCTCCCCCTGGGGTACGCCGGCCGCACCGCGCTCGGCTTCGGTCGCCGCATGGGCGGGGCGTCCGCCGAGAGCGTCCTCTCGGAGGTCCAGCAGCGGACCGCCGAGCAGCTGTTCCGCACCCTGGGCGAGCTCAAGGGCGGGGCGATGAAGTTCGGCCAGGCGCTGTCGGTCTTCGAGGCGGCACTGCCCGACGAGCTCGCCGGCCCCTACCGCGAGCAGCTGACCAAGCTCCAGGACTCCGCGCCGCCGATGCCCACCATGACGGTCCGCGAGATTCTCGCCCGCGAGCTCGGCAGCGACTGGAAGCAGCACCTCGTCGAGCTCGACCCGATGCCCGCCGCCGCTGCCTCCATCGGGCAGGTCCACCGCGGCCGGTGGGCCGACGGCCGCGACGTCGCGGTCAAGGTGCAGTACCCCGGCTCCGCCGAGGCGCTGACCTCCGACCTGCGCCAGCTCTCCCGCGTCGCCCGCGGCCTGGGCCCGCTGGTGCCCGGCCTGGACGTCAAGGCGTTGATCGCGGAGGTGCAGGCCCGCGCGGTGGAGGAGCTCGACTACCAGCTCGAGGCCGAGGCCCAGCGCGGCTTCGCGGCGGCCTTCGCCGCCGACGAGGCCTTCGTGGTGCCCGACGTCGTGGCCGACGCCGGCACCGTGCTCGTGACCGAGTGGATGGACAGCCACGGCTCGCTGGCCCGGGTGATCCGCGAGGGCACCCAGGAGGAGCGCGACCACCTCGGCGAGCTGTTCCTGCGCTTCATGTTCGAGGCGCCCGGCCGTACCGGCATGCTGCACGCCGACCCGCACCCCGGCAACTTCCGCCAGGTCCTCGACCCCGACGGCGGGCCCGATCGGCTCGGCGTCCTCGACTACGGCGCCGTGGCGCGACTGCCCGAGCGCAGCCTGCCCACCTCGATGGGCACGCTGATCCGGATCGCGATGCTGGAGGACTACGACCAGCTCGTCGAGCAGCTGCGCGCCGAGGGCTTCATCCGCGACAAGATCCGGCTCGACCCGGAAGCGCTGAAGGCCTACCTCGGGCCCTTCCTGGAGCCCGCGAGCGTGGAGACC
The DNA here is from genome assembly GCF_003752505.1 of Nocardioides aurantiacus. Lineage (NCBI taxonomy): Bacteria > Bacillati > Actinomycetota > Actinomycetes > Propionibacteriales > Nocardioidaceae > Nocardioides > Nocardioides aurantiacus. Next base: position 3,314,612 of record NZ_RKHO01000001.1, read on the forward strand.
TTCCACTTCTCCCGGGCCTGGATGCAGGAGCAGTTCCAGCGGGTCCAGGACCCCCGGAGCGACGCCTACAGCACGATGCTGCGGCTCAACCTGCCTCCGTCGTACATGTTGATCCACCGGGCCTTCGCGGGCGGCATCGGCGTGCTGAGCCAGCTCGAGGCGCGGGTGCCGTTCCGTCGCGTGCTCGAGGAGACGCTGCCCGGCTTCGCCGGCTGAGCCGGGCGGCTACCACCACTCGGAGTCGAGCTTGCCCTCCATCGACCGGAGGTGCTCACGCGAGCAGGTGTCGCAGAACCACCGCTGCCGGCCGCGCTCGACGGCCGTGGTCCAGGTGAGCGGCGGCGTCTCCCCCTCGACTGCCCGACCGCAGCACGCGCACGTGACCATGCGCCCACGCTAGACCCGCCCGGCTCCCCCGGGAACGGCGACGAGCCCCGGGGAGGGCGTCCTCCCCGGGGCCCGTGGCTCCCGGTGGTGCTGGCGTGGTGCGGGGTGGGTGGGCTCAGATGACGCGGGCGACCGCGACCCGGGCCCGCGCTGCGACGCGCTCGGCCCGGACGGTGGCCCGCTCGGCCCGGAGGGCCAGGCGGGTCGCCCGGCGCTGCAGCCGAGCCGCGGCTGCGACCCGGCCCGCCCGGCGGGCGTGCTCGGCCTCGGTGCGGCGCTCCTCGTGCCGCTCGAGGGCGAGGTCGATCGAGGTCAGGCTCATCGACGTGCTCCTTGCTGGTGGTGGTGCGGACGGTGGGGGTGGTGGTGCGGGGGTCGGTCACGGAGTGCTCCTGGGGACGGGGGATCAGGCGGCCACGACGGCGTCCTTGCGGGGACGCCCGCGGGGTCGCTTGCGGGGGATCACCCGGCCCTGGGCGAAGAGCTCGCCGCCCCACACGCCCCAGGGCTCGCGGCGCTCCAGCGCCCCGTCGAGGCAGGCGGCCCGCACCGGGCACGCCCGGCACAGCTCCTTGGCCAGCTCCACGTCGGCCGGGGACTCGGCGAAGTAGAGCTCGGGGTCCTTGCTGTGGCAGGGCAGTCCCGCCTCGTCGGTCCGTGGTCGGTCGACAGCACTGGTGTTCATCTCGGTCACCTCCTCGTGAACGAAGTCGGGTCGAAGCGAGTGGCTCCGCGACCTGCTCCTCGTGCCCGGGAAGCACGAAGGCCGCGGAATCCCGGTGGGGTTCCGCGGCCTCGAGGCTGCCGACGTGTCTGAGCCGAAGGCTCAGGTGGTCGGTGGACTGGAGGTGCGGAGACCCGGGTCGGCGTCGAAGCCGCCCATGGCGGCGACCGGGGAGGTCACGTCCTGGGCGAGGGTGTCGACGCGGCGACGGCCCGTCTGCGGACGGACCTCTCCCCCGGCACCGAGCAGGACGGGCGAGACGGGACCGTGACGCAGAGCGGTCGCGGGGGTGTGGTTCCAGAACTTCATCTCGCACCTCCTTCGGTGGCTGGGGGGCAGCGGCGGTCGGCCGGGCCCGGGGACGTGGTGCACAGCACGGTAGTGGCCCCCTGCGCGAGGACGCAACGCATTTAACGCCGACCGTGTCACGAGGGCCCTGCGACGGCCGGGAGACCGCCGGGTGCGGGCCGGGCGACGGGACTCAGGCGAGCAGGGCGAGCAGCTCGTCGGCGTACTTCTCCAGCTTGGCGCGACCGATGCCGTTGATGCCCTGCAGCCCGGTGTGGGTGGTCGGCCTGACCTCGGCCAGCGCCTCCAGGGTGGCGTCGGAGAGGACCACGAAGGCGGGCACGCTCTGGGCGTCGGCCTGCGCCTTGCGCCAGCTGCGGAGCGACTCGTAGAGCTCCTCGTCGTAGGGCACCGGGCAGTCGGCGCAGTAGCCCCGGTTGCGCTCGCGGGAGCTCGCCAGCGGGCGCTGGCACTGCTGGCAGGTCGCGGCCCTGCGGGAGGTACGCCGGGCCGGCCGGCCGACGGCAGTCCCCGTGGCGCGATCGGTCGCCGACGTGGGCCGCAGCCCGTCGAGGAACCGTGAGGGCTTGCGCCGGGCCTGCCCGCCGGGGTTGCGGGCCAGCGACCAGGAGACCCACAGGTGCGTGCGGGCGCGGGTGACGCCGACGTAGAGCAGCCGGCGCTCCTCCTCGACCCCGGCCGGGGTGTCGGCGTGGACGATCGGCATCGAGCCGTCCTGCATGCCGACGAGGAACACGGCGTCCCACTCCAGGCCCTTGGCGGCGTGGAGGGTGGCCAGCGTGACGCCCTCGGCGACGGGGGCGTGCTGCTCGTGGGCGCGGCGGTCCAGGTCGGCCACGAAGGCCCCCAGCGTGGCCGGCTGCTCCTCGCCGGCCGCGGCGACGAACGCCTCGGCCTGCGAGTGCAGCGCCTGCAGCGACTCCCACCGGTCGCGGGCCTGGCCGCGGGCGGCCGGCGCCCGGGTGGACCAGCCCATGCCGCCCAGCACGCCGGTGACCTGCTCGAGCAGGTCACCGGCCGGGGTGGTCAGCTCGCCGGCGTCGGCGGCCCGCTCGGCCGCGCGGACGTCGCCGCGCAGCAGCGCGACGGCCTGCCGCACCTCCTGGCGCTCGAAGAAGCGGGCGGCGCCGCGCAGGACGTAGGGCAGCCCGTGCGCGGTGAGGGCCTCCTCGAAGGCCTCGGACTGGGCGTTGATGCGGAACAGCACCGCCATCTCGCGCAGCGGCACGCCGCGGTCGCGCAGCGCGGCCACCCGGGTCGCCACTGCCTCGGCCTCGGCGACCTCGTCGCTCGCCTCGCGCCAGGTCACCTCGGGACCGCCCGAGGACTGGGAGCGCAGCGTCACGCTGCGGGTGGTGCCGCCCGCGAGCACCCCGTTGGCCGCGGCGATCACCTGCGGTGTGGAGCGGTAGTTGCGGACCAGCTCGACGCTCGTCGCGCCGGGGAACTTGGTGGTGAAGTCGGACAGGAAGGCCGGCTGCGCGCCGGCGAAGGAGTAGATGGTCTGCGCCGGGTCGCCCACGACGCAGAGCTCGTCGCGGCCGCCGAGCCACAGGTCGAGCAGCGCGCTCTGGATGGGGCTGACGTCCTGGAACTCGTCGACCACGAACCACTTGTACTGGCGACGCACCTCGGCGGCCACGCGCTCGTCGTCGCTGAGCAGCGCCGCCGCGCACAGCAGCACGTCCTCCATGTCCATCCGGCCCTGCTCGCGCTTGGCCTCCTCGTAGGTGGCGAAGACCCGGGCCACGGTGGCGGCGTCGGCGCCGGTGACCTCGCGTCCGCGGGAGACCGCCAGCCGCTCGTAGTCGTCGGGCCGCACGTTGCTGACCTTGGACCACTCGACCTCGCTGGCCAGGTCGCGCAGCAGCGCCTGGGAGGTCTCGACCCGGTTGCGCCGGGCCGCGGCCGCCAGCACCGGGATCTTGGACTCCATCAGCTGCGGGGGCTCCCCGCCGTAGACCTTGGGCCAGAACCACCGCACCTGGCGCAGCGCCGCGGAGTGGAAGGTGCGGGCCTGGGTGAGGCCGGCCCCCATCGTGCGCAGCCGCGCCCGCATCTCGCCCGCCGCCCGGGTGGTGAAGGTGACGGCGAGGACCTCGGTGGGGTTGTAGACGCCCGTCGCGACGCCGTAGGCGATGCGGTGGGTGATCGCGCGGGTCTTGCCCGTGCCTGCGCCCGCGAGCACGCGCACCGGCCCGCGCAGGGCGCTGGCGACCTCGCGCTGCTCGGGGTCGAGCGCCGCCAGCAGGTCATCGGACGACGGCACGAAATGAACTCCCTCTGCGGTGCGTTGGCCAGGGGTCAGAGCCTAGATGCGAGAGAGGACAGCCCGTGACCGACCACCAGTCCGGCCCCACCACCCCGAGCACCCGTGGGGGCGCCGCCTTCACGATGTACAGCACCCCGTGGTGCGGCTACTGCCACCGGCTGCGCAGCCAGCTCGACCGCGAGGGGATCGCCTACGACGTGGTCGACATCGAGCAGGACCCCGCCTCGGCCGAGATCGTGATGCAGGTCAACCGCGGCAACCAGACCGTGCCGACGCTCGTCTACAGCGACGGCTCGGCCCAGACCAACCCCTCGCTGAAGCAGGTCAAGGAGAAGATCGCCGCGCTGGCGTGATCCGCGAGGCGCACGGTCCGCTCACCACGGGACTCACCACGGGCCTCACCACTGGCCGGTGAGCGGGCCGCCGTACCAGTCCTCGATGAGCGAGCGCGAGATCGAGACCCCGCTGGGCAGCACCAGCGTGCCCGCCTCGGACTGGGTCCGCAGGTCCTCGCGGGTGAACCACCCGGCGGCCTCGATCTCGGCGCCGTCGACGTCGACGCGGGTGCTCGTGGCCCGACCGGTGAACCCCACCATCAGGCTCGCCGGCATCGGCCAGGGCTGGCTGCCGAAGTAGGCCACCTCGCCCACCTCGACGCCGGTCTCCTCGGCGACCTCGCGGCGTACGGCGTCCTCCATGGTCTCGCCGGGCTCGACGAACCCCGCGAGCGTGGAGTAGCGACCGGCGGGCCAGGCGGGGCTGCGGCCCAGCAGCGCCCGCTCCTCGGGCGACCCGGGCTCGCCGTCGGTGACGAGCATGATCACGGCCGGGTCGGAGCGAGGGAACTGGTCGCGCCCGCAGCGCGGCGAGTGCAGCACGTGCCCGGCCTGCCGCGGCTCCAGGCGGTCGCCGCAGCGCGGGCAGAACGTGGTCGCCGCGTGCCACTCGGCCATGCCGATGGCGTGCATCACCAGCGGACCGTCCTCGATGGTGTCGTCGACCAGCCCCATCACGACCGAGCGCAGCGGCACCCACTCCTCGCGGTCCCCCGGTGCCTCGGTGGGGTCGACGAGCAGCGCGAAGTGCTCCACCTCGTCACGCTCCCCCAGGAGCAGCCGCAGGCCCCCGGGCGGGGCGTCGGCGGAGGGCACCCAGGCGACCTTCCCGTCGACCGGGCGCAGCCGTGCGCCGGAGATGACCAGGACCCGGGTGGCCGCGTCGTGCCAGCGCTCGTCGAGCCAGGCCTCGTCGCGGCGCAGCTCGCCGTGACGGTCGTGCGCGTGCTGCGAGAGCGCGACGTGGGGCAGGGTGCGGTTCACAGGTGGTCCTCGCCTCGGTGGTCGAGCCAGGCGCTGAACGCCCGGTCGTCGTAGGGCCGGCCGAGGAAGTCCTCGACCAGGTCGGCGGCGTCGCGGGACCCGCCCGCGGCGAGCACCGTGTCGCGGTAGCGACGGGCCACCTCGGGCGCGAACAGGTCGTCCGCGTCGAAGGCGGAGAAGAGGTCCTGGGCGATGACCTTGCTCCACAGGTAGGTGTAGTACGCCGAGGTGTAGCCCTCCAGGTGACCGAACCCGGCGTGGAAGTGGGTGTCGGTCACCAGCTCGACGAGGCTGTAGCGCGCCATCAGCTCGCGCAACCGGGCGGTCAGGTCGGGCGGGCACTCCTGGTGGAAGGCGTAGGAGATCGCGGCGTACGCCGTCTGGGTGCGGGCCAGGAGTGCGGTGCCGAGCTCCTGCGCCGCCCGCATCCGGCCCACCAGCTCGGAGGGGATGGGCGTGCCGTGCTCGTCGGTGGCGAAGCTCGCGAGCACGCCGGCGTCCCAGGCCCACTCCTCGAGCAGCTGCGAGGGCGCCTCCACGAAGTCCCACTCGGTGCTGACCCCGGAGAAGCGCACCCAGTCGTGGCGGCCGGCCAGCACGTGGTGGAGCAGGTGACCGAACTCGTGGAACAGCGTGACCACGTGGTCGAGCTCCATCAGCCCGCGCGAGAAGTTGCAGACCAGCACGCCCTCGGGCAGCAGCCGGTCGCGCACACCGGGGACGAGGCTGAACTGGGCGGCGTGGTGGTACTTGTCCGGCCGCGGGTGGAGGTCGAGGTGGACCCGGCCCAGCAGGGTGCCGTCCTCGAGGTGGACGTCGTGGCTGGTGACCTCGGGGTGCCAGGTGGGCGCGTCGACCGGCTCGTAGCGCAGCCCGAACAGCCGGCCGGTCACCTCGAGCAGGCCGGCACGGACCTTGCCGGCGTCGAGGTAGCGGCGTACCTCCTGGGTGTCGACGTCGAACCGCTCGCGGCGCAGCGTCTCCAGGTGGTGGCGCCAGGAGGAGAAGTCGACGACGTCCTCGCCCGCGGCACGGGCCACCTCCAGCAGGTCAGCCAGGTCGCGGCGCCCGGGTGCGTCGGCGGCCTCGGCGACGCGGTCGACGAACTCCGGGATCCGGTCTCCCTCGCCGATCATCTTCAGCTCCGCGTCGTACGACGGCCAGTCGGCGTGGCCCAGCAGGGTGGCCCGCTCCCGCCGGGTCGTCAGCAGCTCGGCCAGCACCGCGTCGTTCTCCGGCCAGGCGACGTTGTGCATGGTGCGCGCCACCGCCCGTCGCGCCTCGGCGTCGCGGGCGTGGGTGAGGACCGGCAGCGTGTCGGGGTAGTCGGTGCTCACCTCGACGGTGCCGTCGGCGTCGGCGGGGTGCGCGGCGAGCCAGTCGGCGGGCAGGTCGGCGAGCGAGGCCGCGGGCACCCGCGTGGTCCGACGCCCCTCCCGGATCGCGCGCGAGAAGGACTGGCCCAGCTCCTGGGCCCGGCGGTCGAGCTCCCGCACCCGCTCGCGGGTGGCGTCGTCGCGGTCGACCCCGGAACGCCGGAACGCCCGCAGGGCGTCGGCCAGCACACGCCGTGCCGGCGCGTCCAGCGCGTCGGCGTCGAGCGCGGCGAGGCGGGCGTGCACCTCGGCGTCGAGGTAGACGTCGGTGGCCAGGCGCCGGGTCGCGAGATCGTGCGACTCGGCGGCCTCGCGGACGGCCCCGTCGGGGTGCACCGCGCCCAGCAGCGAGACCAGCGACAGCACCTGCGACAGCGCGACCTCGACGTCGTTCCAGCGGGTCAGCGCCACCGGGTCGCCGGGTGCTGCGGCGCGGAGGTCGGCCAGGCCCGCCTCGGCCGCGGCCACGCCCTGCTCGACCCGGGCGTCGGTCCACGGCAGCCAGTCGCCGGCGGTGGCGGGGAGCGCGAGGGGCTGGAGGTCCATGTCGGCCGAGCGTACGACCTAGGTTGTCCCGCATGAGCACCCACATCGGCGCCGAGCCCGGCCAGATCGCCCCGACCGTCCTGCTTCCCGGCGACCCGCTGCGCGCGCGCTGGATCGCTCGGACCTTCCTCGACGACGCGGAGTGCCACAGCGAGGTGCGCGGGATGCTCGGCTACACCGGCACCTGGCGCGGGCAGCCGGTCTCGGTGCAGGGCTCGGGGATGGGCCAGCCCTCGATGTCGATCTACGTCAACGAGCTCCTCGACGACTACGACGTGCAGACCGTGGTGCGGGTCGGCTCGTGCGGCGCGCTCACCGAGCGGGTGGCGATCCGCGACCTCGTGATCGCCTCCGGCGCCTGCACCGACTCCTCGATGAACCGGCTGCGCTTCGGCGGCCTCGACTACGCCCCGGTGGCCGACTTCGGCCTGCTGCGGGCGGCGTACGACGCGGCGGCCGCGCGTGAGGACGTCACCGCCCACGTCGGGCTGATCCTCTCGGGCGACACGTTTTACAACCCCCGTCCCGAGCTGACCGCCCCGCTGGTCGAGCACGGTGTCCTCGCCGTCGAGATGGAGGCCAGCGCGCTCTACACCCTCGCCGCCGCGAAGGGCCGCCGGGCGCTGGCGATCTGCACCGTCAGCGACCACGTCGTCACCGGCGAGGAGACCACCTCCCAGGAGCGCGAGGAGACCTTCGGCGCGATGGTCGAGGTGGCGCTGGAGGCGGCGCTGGGCGCCTAGCCGGGACGCACCAGCGCCTCGAGCGCCGCCCGGTCGGGCAGGTCGGTCGGGCGCACCGTCTCGCCCGACCGCACGTAGTGGAACGCGGCGTCGACGTCGTCCGGGGGGACGCCGACCAGGTCGGCCCACGCCAGGCGGTAGAGCGCGAGCTGGAGCGGGTCCTCGTCCTGGTGGCTGCTGGTCTTCCAGTCCACGACCAGCCAGCGGCCGTCGGGCTCGGCGTACACCGCGTCGATGCGGCCCCGCACCACCTGCCCGCCCAGCACGAGCGAGAACGCCGCCTCGACCGCGTGGGGGACGCGGTCGGCGAAGGGTCCGGCCTCGAACCGGCCGACCAGCTCGCGCAGGTCGTCCTCGTCGTCGATGCCGAGGTCGCCGCGGCCCGGGAGGTCGTCGGGGTCGAGCAACGACTGCTGGCCGAAGCGTGCCTCGACCCAGGCGTGGAAGCGGGTGCCGAAGCGGGCCGCGGGCGACGGGCGGCGCGGCATCGGTCGCGCGAGGTCGCGCGCGAACGCCTCGGGGTCCTGGCGCAGCCGCACCACGGCGGTGGCCGACAGGCTGCTGGGGAGCGGCACGTCGACCACGTCGGCGCGGTCGGCCCGCGCCTCGGTGAGCAGCCGGTCGATCTCGGCGTCCCAGTCGCCCACCCGGGCGGTCTCGACCATGTCGAGGTCGTGGTCCTCCCCGTCGGGGTCGCTGGCGCGCACCAGCTCGGCGGCGGCGAGCCGGAGCGTGGCCTCGCGCCCGAGCCCGCTGAGCGGCCAGGGCGAGGACCGGTCGACGTCGTCGTAGGGGTTGGGAGCGCCCTTCTCCGGCTTGTCGAGCCAGGTCACCTCCTCGCCCCACGCCTCGACCTGCTCGCGCAGCCGCTGCTGGTAGGACGAGGGTCCGTAGGGCGTGGCCCGGGTGCCCCACAGGTGGGAGGTCACCGAGAGCCGGCGCGCCGCCCGGGTGAGGGCGACGTAGCCCAGGCGCAGCTCCTCCTCCGCGTCGTGTGCCCGCGTGGCGGCGCGGTAGGCGTCGAGCGCCGCCTTGTCGTGGCCGTGCAGCTGCGGCTGGTCGGCCGCGTCGCCGCGCAGCGGGGCGGGCAGCACCGCCGGCGAGGAGGTCCACAGCGTGCGCGAGCGGTTGGAGGGGAAGCGCGTCTCGCACACGCCCACCACGAACACCGAGTGCCACTCCAGTCCCTTGGACCGGTGCACGGTCAGCAGCTTGACCGAGTCGGCCTCGGTCGGGGTGGCCACGTCGAGGCCGTTGCCCTGGTCGTCCTCGGCCGTGAGGTAGGCCAGCAGGGCGGGCAGGGTGACGTCGCCGTCGACGGCCTGGAACTCCGCCACCGCCTTGAGGAACAGGTCGAGGTTGTCGCGGCGCGCGGCCGCGGCCGGGCTCACCGCGGAGGCCAGCTCGACGTCGACCCCGGTGGTGTCGACGATGCGGCGCACCACGTCGAGGATCGGCTCGCCGACGGCCGCACGCAGCCCTCGCAGCTCCCCGGCCAGCAGGCCGAAGCGCTCCAGCGCCTCCGGGGAGTACGCCGCGTCGCCGGGGTCGGCGAGCGCGTCGGAGAGCGCGGCCGCCTCGGCGGGGTCGATGCCGTCGGCGATCTCGGTCAGCTCGCGTGCGATCGAGACCGGCCCGTCGGCCCGACCACGCCGTCCGGCGATCTCGGTCGCGCGCTCCCCCAGCAGCCGGAGGTCACGAGGACCCACGGCCCAGCGCGGGCCGGTCAGCAGGGTCAGCAGCGCCGGGTTGGCGGTCACGTCGTGGAGCAGGGTCAGCACCGCGACGACCTCGGCCACCTCGGGCAGCCGCAGCAGGCCCGAGAGCCCGACGATCTCGACGGGCACGCCGCCCGCGGTCAGCGCGTCGAAGACCGCCTCGGCGGTGCTGTTGTCACGGGTCAGGACGCCGATGTCGGACCAGGCGACCCCGCTGCCGGGCGGTCCCCCGGGGTCGTGGGTGGCCTGGACCTCCTCCAGCAGCCACGCCAGCTCGGCGTCGGCCGTCTCGAAGACCTGCGTGGTCACCCGACCCTCGCGCTCGGCGGCGGGGACCAGGGGCGCGACGTCCGGCAGGGCGGCGTACAGCGGCTCGGCGAGGGTGTTGGCGACCTCGAGGATGCGGCGGTCCGAGCGCCGGTTGACGGTCAGCGGCAGCACCGGGACGGACCCGTCGACCGCCGGGAAGGTCGAGCCGAAGCCGAGGATGTTGGACACCGAGGCGCCGCGCCAGCCGTAGATCGCCTGGTTGGGGTCGCCGACCGCGGTGACGGCGTGACCGAGCCCGGTGTCGGGCGTCGGGCCCGAGAACAGCCGGGCCAGCATCTGTGCCTGGGCCACCGAGGTGTCCTGGTACTCGTCGAGCATCACGACCCGGAAGCGGGACCGCTCCAGCGCCCCGACCTCGGGCTGCTCCTGCGCCAGTCGGGCGCCCAGGGCGATCTGGTCGGCGAAGTCCATCAGCCCCAGGTCGGCCTTGAGGCGGCGGTAGGACCGCACCAGCCCCATCAGGTCGGCCCGGCGGTCGATGGCCGAGACCGCCTTGGCGAGCGGCTCCAGATAGGTCTTGCGGTTCTTGCCGGCCGCCTCCTCCTCGTGCGCGCGCAGGAACCCCGCCCGGGCCTCGGCGTCGAGCGCGAGCACCTGGGCCGGGCTGACGAGGTGTTCGGTCATCGCCCCGTCGAGCGCGAGGAGGTTCTGGATCACTGTGGGCGGGTGGTCGGAGAGCACGTGGACGTCACCGGCGTAGCGCTCCACCGCCCGCGCCCCGAGCTGGAACCGCGACGCGTCGGTGATCACCCGGGTGTCGGGCTCGTGCCCGATGCGCAGCCCGTGGTCGGCCAGCAGCGAGGCGGCGTAGGCGTTGTAGGTCACCACGGTGGGCTCGAGCGCGTCCTCCGGGTCCTCGCCCGGCGCGAGCGCGGCAGGGCGTACGTCGGGACCGAGCACGCCGGCGACCACGAGGGCGTCGCGGATCCGCGCCCGCAGCTCGCTGGCCGCCTTGGTGGTGAACGTCAGGCCCAGCACCTCGTCGGGTCGCACCTGGCCGGTGACCACGAGGTAGACCACGCGCGCCGCCATCAGCGTCGTCTTGCCCGACCCGGCCCCGGCGATGACCACGGCCGGGGACAGCGGCGCCGAGATCGCCTGCCACTGCTGCCGGCTGACCTCGTAGTCGCTGCGCATCACCTCGCGCAGGTCGGCCGGGCTGTCGATGCGCCTCACTGCTGGACCACCGAGCCGGCGCTCCGGGCCGGGCACACGGGCACGAAGGAGCAGTCCTGGCAGTGCGGTCCCGGCGTGGCCGGGAAGACCTCGGACCGCAGGTGGCCCGCGGCACGGCCCAGCTCGCCGCGCAGCACGTCGCGCTCGGCCCCGCCCTCGGGCTGCACCGGCTGCTGCTGGACCACCGCGTCGGGGGACTCGTCGAGCCTGCCCAGCTGCACCAGCTCGGCTCCCCCGGCCCGGCCCGGGACCGGCAGCTCGTGGCCGGCGAGGAGGTCGTCGACGGCACCGTGGTCCACGGCGTACTGGTAGAGGCCGAGCTGGCGGTGGCGCTCGACGGCCACCTTGCTCGGCACGGTGCGGCCGGTCTTGAGGTCGACCACGACGACGTGGCCGTCCGCGTCGACCTCGACGCGGTCGGCGTAGCCGGAGATGCGGACGCGCTCGCCGTCGTCGAGCACGACGTCGGTGGCGAAGTGCGTCTCGGTGCCGAGCAGCCGGCGGGGGTTGTGGCGGTGCCACTGCAGGAACCGGCCCAGCGCCGCGCGCACCCGGGCGTGCTCGCGCTGCCGCGACCACGGGGTGCGGAACTCCAGCCGGTCCCACACCGCCTCGACGTGGGCCATCAGCTCGCCGACGGCCTCGGGGTCCGCGGGCAGCTCGCCGGAGGCGACCCGGTCGGCCAGCGCGTGCAGCAGCTGGCCGAGGTTGGCCGACTGGTGCACCCGGTCGGTGCCGCCGGCCTCGCGCTGGAGGAACCACTGGGTCGGGCAGACCGCCATGGCGTCGAGCACGCTCGCCGAGACCGGCACCGGGCGCTCGGGGTCGCGCACCGGCTGCTCGGAGCGGCTGGCCGCGCGGGTACCCCACCAGGTGGCCGGGTCGGCGGTCGGCACCAGCGCGCGGCCGCTGCCGGTGGTCTCCCGGGACAGCCGGGCGAGCCGGGTGGCCGCCGCGGCGCGCAGCGCCGGGCTGGTCGCCGGGTCGGTGACGGTGCGGCGCAGCTCGCCCACCAGCCCGGCCATCGACAGCGGCCGCGGTGGGCGGCCGGTGACGCGGCGGGGCTCGAGCCCGAGCTCCTCGAGGAACCGGCTGGGCTGCTCGCCGTCGTCCTCGGGCGAGGCGACGGCCGTGACCACCAGCCGCTCGCGGGCGCGGGTGCAGGCGACGTAGAAGAGCCGGCGCTCCTCCACGAGCAGCTCGCGGCTGGTCAACGGCGGGACCAGCTCGCCCGCCCCGATCCGGTCGGCCTGCAGCAGCGTGGTGCGGCGGCGCAGGTCGGGCCAGCCCTCGGCCTGGACGTGCGCGACGACCACCAGGCGCCACTCCAGGCCCTTGGAGCGGTGGGCGGTCAGCAGCCGCACCGCCGAGCCGCGCACGCCCTGCTCGGCGAGGGTGTCGGCGGGCAGCTGCTGCGCGACCAGCGTGGCCACGAACGACTCCACGCCGTGGTGGTCGCGCTGCTCCTCGGCCCGCGCGGCGGCGGCGCACAGCGCCACGACCGAGTCGAGGTCGCGGTGGGCGCGGCGCGCCGATGCGCCGCCGGCCTCGACCGCGCGACGCAGCCGCCCGGGCCAGCTGGTGCCCGACCACAGCTCCCACAGCAGCTCCTCGGCCGACGCCCCGGCGACGAGGTGGTCCTGGGCCCCGCGCAGCAGCCGGTGCAGCGCACGGGTCCGCAGCACCTCGGGCCCCTCGGGCAGTCCGTCGAGGAACCCGGGCCGCAGCAGCGCCAGCCGCAGCAGCTCCCGCGACGTGCGCGGACGCGCGACGTCGGCGGGGCCGGGCTCCGGGCCGGGTCGTGGCGCGGGCTCCCCGGCCGGCTCGTGGGCGAGGTCCTCCTCCACCCGGTCCTCCAGCGCGAGCTTCTCCCGGCTGCGCAGCGCCCGCGCCAGGCGGCGTACGTCGCTCGCGTCGAGGCCGCCGAGAGGGCCGGTCAGCAGCGCCTCCACCCGCCCGGCGTCGAGGTGGCCGAGGTGGTCGGGGTCGTCCACGTCGAGGTGCAGCACCGCCCGCAGCGCGTCGAGCAGGGGTCGCACGGAGGGGTCGCGCACCAGCGGCACGTCGTCGCCCGCGACCTCGACGGGCACCCCGGCCGCCCCCAGCGAGCGGCGCAGCCCGGGGATCGAACCGCGGCCCGAGCGGACCAGCACCGCCATCTCGTGCCAGGGCACGCCGCCCTCGAGGTGGGCCCGGCGGAGCAGGTCGGCGAGGTGCTCGCTCTCGGCGCGCTCGGTGTCGAAGGTCATCACCTCGACGCGACCGGCGACGGGCGCCTGCGCCACCGGGTGCAGGAACGCCTCGCGCGCCTGCTCCGGCAGCCCGCCGGGGAGCGGCAGCCGGTGGGCGACCCGCTGGGTCGCCGCCAGCACCCGGGGCCCGAACCGGCGGGTGGTGCCGAGGGCCACGACCTCGGCCGGGCGGCCGTCGGCGCGGGGGAAGGCGTGCGGGAAGTCGAGGATGCCGCGCACGTCGGCGCCGCGGAAGCCGTAGATGGACTGGTGCGGGTCGCCGACCACGGTCAGGTCGCGACCGTCGCCCGCGAGCGCGCGCAGCAGCGCCACCTGGCCGGGGTCGGTGTCCTGGTACTCGTCGACGAAGACGTGCTGGAGCTGCTGACGCAGCTCGGTCTGGTGCACCTGGGCCTCGAGGGTGGCCCGACGGATCAGGTCGGCGTAGTCGGTGGCCCCGAGGTCGTCGAGGATCGTGAGGTACTGCTCGAGGAAGTGGCCCGCCGCGACCAGCTCGGGCAGGTCGTGACGGCGGCCCAGGTCGGCCAGCTCGTCGCCGTCGAGGCCCTTCTCCCGGGCCCGTCCGAGGACCGCGGCCACCTCGTGGGCGAAGCCACGCGTCCCGGCGGCCCGGCGCAGCGACTCGGGCCAGCGCACCGACTCGGGCGTCTCGAGGAGCAGCTCGCGCAGCACGACGTCCTGCTCGGGGGCGCTGAGCAGGCGCAGCGGGCCGGCGTAGAGCTCGGGCGGGGAGTAGCGGCGGATCAGGCCGTAGGCGAAGGAGTGGAAGGTCGAGCACATCGTCGTGGCGGTGGTGCGGCCCAGCCGGGCGGTCACCCGGTCGCGCAGCTGCTCGGCGGCCTTGCGGCTGAAGGTCAGCGCGAGCACCGAGGACGGGTCGGCCCCGCCGCGCTCGACCCGGTCGACGATCGCCTCGACGAGCGTCGTGGTCTTGCCCGTGCCCGGCCCGGCGAGCACGAGCAGCGGCCCCCCGGCGTGGTCGACGACCGAGCGCTGGGCGGCGTCGAGCGGCGGCGGTGCGGTCGCAGCGGTGGCCGGGAGGGCGAGGCGGTAGCGCGGGGAGCGCGGAGTGCGGGCCTCGGGTCTCACCGGGACACCCAAACACCCGCCACCGACAACGGACCGCTCAGGGGCTGCTCACGGGCCGGGGGTCCCGTCGTCGGGGTCCCAGAAGGCCCGCGGCATGTCCACGCGCCCGCTGGGGCGCAGCGCCGTCCCCTCCTCGAGGTACGCCGCCCGCGCCTCGTCGTCGTGCGAGGGCGGCAGCGAGCCGTCGGCCCGGACGACGCGCCACCAGGGCACCCCTCCGCCCTGCTGCGACATCACCCGGCCGACCGAGCGGGGACCGCGCCGGCGGGGGTCGGCGACGTGCTCGGCGATCGCGCCGTACGTCGTGACGCGTCCACGGGGGACGCGCTCGACCACCGACAGCACGCGCTCGACGTAGTCCTCGGGGTCCACCCGCAGATCCTGCCCCAGGGGTCAGAGCACCGGGTCGAAGGGCTCGGTGCCGTTCACCAGCGTCAGGCCGGCGATCCCCGAGTTCTGCTGCGCGAAGGCCAGCTCCCGCGACAGGTCGCCGATGTTGTTGGAGGCGGGCAGCGGCGCGAGGCCGAGGGTGGACAGCGTGCCCACCGCCTGGCCGTCCTGCGAGAGGAACGCCGAGCCGGAGTCGCCGGGCACGCCCGGGGTCACGGTGTAGAGCGGGTGGCTCCAGCCGCCGTCCGCCGCGTCGTCGCCGAGGCTGACGCCGGTCTTGGGCGAGAGCGGCTCGAGGCCGGCGCGCAGGCTGGAGTTGCCGTAGCTGAAGACGCGGTCGCCGGCGGTGGTGCCGTCGGTGTCGATGCCGGCGGGGCCACCCCAGAACGGGATCGAGGGGTTGACCTCGGCGACGTCGTCGGCGTCGACCTTGACGAGCGCGAAGTCGTTGTAGGCGCAGGTGTCGGCATCGGTGGTGCCGATGCGGTCCATGGTGTCCCAGGAGCTGTAGGCCAGGGTGCCCTCGCCCAGGGTGGTGCCCTCGGAGGCGAGGTTGCCGCCCTCGGCGAACCGGACCCGGGTGCCGAGCGGCAGCGAGTCGGCGACGCACCCGTCGGTGTCGGTCGCGGCGCCGGTGCCGGCGCAGTGCGCGGCGTACCCCACGTAGACCGCGCCGGCGCCGTCGGTGAAGACGAAGTTGGCGGTGCACTGGGCGCCGTCGGTGTACATCTGCGTGCCGGGCGTGATGGTCGCGGTGTCGGCCGGGGCCCACTGCGGGGCGGCCTCGGCGGTGGCGGAGGTGGCGCTCAGGCCGGCGGCGGCGAGCACCGTCGCGGAGGCGGTGGCGAGCAGGGTGCGGGACAGGCGCATCGCAGGGGACCTTCCGGGGTCGCGGACGTGAGGTACAGGTCACAACGCGGGTGAGCGCCCGGAGTTACGGGCGCTACGCCCCGGGGTTGCGCAGGGAGCTGCTCGCGGGGTCGCGCACGACGACGGCCCGCCCCCGGTGGGGACGGGCCGTCGGACGTGCGTCGGTCAGCGCAGCGGGTGCGTCAGTACGACGGCTGCGAGGGGTCGATCTGGTTGACCCACGCGACCACGCCGCCGCCCACGTGGACGGCGTCGTCGTAGCCCGCGCCCTTGAGCACGGCCAGCGCCTCGGCCGAGCGGACGCCCGACTTGCAGTGCAGCACGACGGGCTTGTCCTGACCGAGCTGGTCGAAGACGTTGCCGTTGAGGAACTCGCCCTTGGGGATCAGCACCGAGCCGGGGATCCGGTTGATCTCGTACTCGTTCTGCTCGCGCACGTCGACGAGGGTGAAGTCGCGGCTGCCCTCCTCGCGCTCCTTGAGCATGTGCTCGAGCGTGGTGACCGAGATCGTCGAGCCGGCGGCGGCGTCGGCGGCCTCGTCGGAGACCGCGCCGCAGAACGACTCGTAGTCGATCAGCTCGGTGACGTCGGCGTTCGGCCCGCACAGGCGGCAGTTGGGGTCCTTGCGGACCTTCAGGGTGCGCCACTCCAGCTCGAGGGCGTCGTAGATGACCAGCTTGCCGACGGCCGGGTCGCCGATGCCGGCGAGCAGCTTGATGGCCTCGTTGACCTGGATCGAGCCGATGCTCGCGCACAGCACGCCCAGCACGCCGCCCTCGGCGCAGCTCGGGACCATGCCCGGCGGCGGGGGCTCGGGGTAGAGGCAGCGGTAGCAGGGGGCGTCCGCACCCTCGAGCGTCGGCCAGAAGACGCTGGCCTGGCCGTCGAAGCGGTAGATCGAGCCCCAGACGTAGGGCTTGTTCAGGAAGTACGCCGCGTCGTTGACCATGTAGCGGGTCGCGAAGTTGTCCGTGCCGTCGACGATCAGGTCGTACTGGGCGAAGATCTCCAGCACGTTGTCGTTGTCGAGCCGCTCGTCGTGGACGACCACCTCGACCAGCGGGTTGGTCTCCGCGATCGACTCCTTCGCCGAGACCGCCTTGGACTTCCCGATGTCGGACTGGCCGTGGATGATCTGGCGCTGCAGGTTGGACTCGTCGACCTCGTCGAACTCCGCGATGCCGAGCGTGCCGACGCCGGCCGCGGCGAGGTAGAGCAGGGCGGGGCTGCCGAGACCGCCGGCGCCGATGACCAGCACCTTGGCGTTCTTCAGACGCTTCTGCCCGGTCATGCCGACGTCGGGGATGATGAGGTGGCGGCTGTAGCGGCGTACCTCGTCGATGGTCAGCTCGGTGGCCGGCTCGACCAGCGCGGGAAGGGACACGACGACTTCTCCTCGGGTTTGCGGGGTTGCTGCGATGCACAACACGGCGCCGTGCGTGGCTGTTCCCGCCGGCGCCGCGGCTCCATGCTCCCCCGCGGGCCACACCGCTCCGGCCGTGCCCGCCATCCGGACGCCCCCCGCGGCTGCTGCCCGGCCACGGGCGAGCCTGCTTGTAGGCTTCGCCGGGTGAGCAGGATCGACGAGACTCGGCGCGACCCGCGGGAGGGCACCCTCCCGGGCGCCACACCCACCGGACGCGGGGTGCGCCTGCCGCGCCGCGCACGACGGGCGCAGCTGCTCACCGCCGCCCGCGAGGTGTTCGTCGCCCAGGGCTACCACGCCGCCGCGATGGACGACATCGCCGAGCGGGCGGGCGTCTCCAAGCCGGTGCTCTACCAGCACTTCCCCGGCAAGCTCGACCTCTACCTCGCGCTGCTCGACGAGTCGTGCGACGCGATGATCGACGCCGCGCGCGCCGCGCTGGAGTCGACCGACGACAACAAGCAGCGCGTGACCGCGACGATGCACGCCTTCTACCAGTACGTCGCGGGCGCCGAGGGCGCCTTCCGGCTGGTCTTCGAGTCCGACCTGACCAACGAGCCCGCCGTCCGGGCGCGGGTCGACCGCGTCACCACCGAGTGCGCCAAGCTGATCGCCCACGTGATCCGCGACGACACCGGCCTGCCCGCCGAGCAGTCGCAGCTGCTCGCGGTGTCGCTGGTCGGAATGGGCCAGGTCAGCGCGCGGTTCTGGCTCCAGGAGACCGGCACCATCCCCCAGGGTGACGCCGCGTCCCTGGTCGCCGGCCTCGCCTGGCGCGGCATCGGCGGCTACCCCCGCACCGACGAGCGCTGAGGCGGCGCCGGCCCGCCGGCCGGTCCCGTCGCGCTCGGCTCCACCCACCCCGGCACCGCCCGAACTACACGAGGAGGCCCTCCGCATGGAGGTCAAGATCGGCGTCCAGAACGTCGCCCGCGAGATCACGATCGACACCACGCTCGACGCCGACGCCGTCGAGGCGGCGGTCGCCGCGGCCATGGCCGACGGCGGTGTGCTGGCCCTGACCGACGCCAAGGGCCGGCGTGTGGTGGTCCCCGGCAGCACCCTCGCCTACGTCGACATCTCCACGAGCGTCACCGGGACGGTCGGCTTCCGCTCCTGACGTCCCCGGCGGACCCGACGCCCCCGTCACCGGCGGGGGCGTCGTACGCCGCCCGGGCCTGCTCGATCACGCCGATGTGCTCGACGGCCCACGCCTCCAGCACGGCCAGCGGCCCGCTGAGCGACCGGCCGAGGTCCGTCAGCTCGTAGTCGACCCGCACCGGCACCGTCGCGTGCACCGTGCGGACGAGCATCCCGTCGCGCTCGAGGTGCCGCAGCGTCTGCGTGAGCATCTTCTGGCTCACCCCCTCGATCGCACGGGCGATCTCGCCGTACCTCCGCGGCCCGGTCGCGAGCACCCCGAGCACGAGCACCGTCCACTTGTCGCCGATCCGGTCCAGCAGCTGGCGGCTGGGGCAGGCCCCGGAGTAGGGGTCGGGTGCGTGGGTCGCGGTCATGGCTCTCCTCGGGGTGGCTACAGCACTTCAAGGTGCCTGCTCTCCAACGGGAAGTGACCCGGGGCTGTTCCCGTTGCGCTCCTGCCGGGCCGCACCCGCGGCCCCACCACCGGGAGGAACCCCATGTCCATCGTCGTCACCGGCGCCTCCGGCCACCTCGGCCGGCTGGTCGTCGAGTCCCTGCTCGCCCGCGGCACCGACCCGGCCCGCATCGTGGCCACGGCCCGCCGCCCCGAGGTCCTCGACGACCTCGCCGCGCGCGGGGTCGAGGTACGCCGCGCCGACTACGACGACCGCGCCTCGCTCGAGAAGGCCTTGGCCGGCGCCGAGCGGGTGCTGCTGGTCTCCGGGACCGCGTTCGGCCGGCGCGTCGCCCAGCACACGGCCGTGATCGAGGCCGCCGTGGCCGCCGGGGCCTCGCTGGTCGCCTACACCTCGGCGCCGCGCGCGAGCACCACCTCGCTGCTGCTCGCCGCCGAGCACGCCGCCACGGAGGAGGTGCTCCTCGCCGCCGACGTCGACCACGTGCTGCTCCGCAACGCGTGGTACGTCGAGAACTACACCGACCAGCTCCCGACGTACGCCGAGCACGGGCTGGTCGGCGCCACGGGCGAGGGGCGCGTCAGCCTCGCCCTGCGCCGGGAGTACGCCGAGGCGGCCGCGGCCGTGCTGGTCGGCGACGGCCACGCCGGCCGGACCTACGAGCTCGGCGGACCCGCCGTCACCCTGGGCGAGCTCGCCGCCCAGATCGGTGGGGCGAGCGGCCGGGAGATCGGCCACACCGACCTCGACGTCGCGGCCCTCCAGCAGGTGCTCGAGGGCGCCGGGGTGCCCGGACCCGCCGCGGAGGTCTTCGCCGACGTCGACCGCGGCATCGCCGAGGGCGAGCTGCTGGTGCCGACCCACGACCTGGCCCGGCTGCTCGGCCGGGAGCCGCTGGCGGTGGCCGATGCCGTGCGCGAGGCGCTGCGGGCCTGACCCGGCTCGGACGCAGCACGGCCCCCGTCATGGTGGACGGGGGCCGTGGTGCAGCGGGGCGGCTCAGACGAGGGCGTCCTCGACGGCGCGGCCCTGCTCGGGCTCCGGCTCGGTCTTGCGGATCGTGGTCCGCAGCTCGGTGACCGGCATCAGCGACACCGCGACCAGGGTCACCAGGGCGACGAGCCCGGCGATCAGGAAGATCTCGGCGGTCGAGTCGGCGTACGCCGCCCGGATGGTCTCCACGACCGGGGCCGGGAGCCCGCTCAGGTCCAGCGTGCTGCCGGTGCTGCCGGCTCCCCCGCTGGTGCCCAGCGCCGAGGCGATCCGGTCGCTGACGCTGCTGGCCAGGACCGCACCGAGCGCCGCGACCCCGATGGTGCCGCCGAGCGAGCGGAAGAACGTGACCACGCCCGACGCCGCCCCGACGTCGGTGACGTCGACGGTGTTCTGCACCACCAGCACGAGGTTCTGCATCAGGGCGCCGGTGCCGAGGCCCATCACGACCATGTAGGCCGAGAGGTGCCACAGCGGGCTGGTGTGGGAGACGGTGCCCATGAGCAGCAGGCCGCCGGAGAGCAGCACGCCACCGAGGACCATGACGCCCTTCCACCGGCCGGTGCGGGTGATGTACTGCCCCGACCCGGTGGCGCCGACGAGGTTGCCGACGATGAGCGGCAGCATCAGCAGGCCGGCCTCGGTCGGGGTGTGACCGCGGGCGACCTGGAAGTACTGGCTCAGGAACACCGAGGCACCGAACTGCGCGACGCCGACCGCGAGGCTGCCGGCGATCGAGAGCATCGTCATCTTGTCGACGATGATGCGCGGCGGCACCAGGGCGTCGGGGTGGCGCCGCTCGACGACGACGGCGGCGGCGAGGGCGAGCAGCGTGCCCACCCAGAAGTACGCCGTCTCGCGCGACCACCAGGCGAAGCTGGTGCCGGCGAAGGAGACCCAGACCAGCGGCAGCGCGGCCGCCGCGGTGATGGACAGGGCGCCGAGGACGTCGATGCGGACCTCGCGGCGGATGGTCTCGACGTGCAGGAACTTCTGCAGCATCGCCAGGCCGGCGACGGCGAACGGCACGGCCACCCAGAAGCACCAGCGCCAGCCGA
The DNA here is from genome assembly GCF_003752505.1 of Nocardioides aurantiacus. NCBI lineage: Bacteria > Bacillati > Actinomycetota > Actinomycetes > Propionibacteriales > Nocardioidaceae > Nocardioides > Nocardioides aurantiacus. The sequence continues at coordinate 3,335,150 of NZ_RKHO01000001.1, forward strand.
GGCTGTCCACGATGACGCCACCCAGGAGCGGGCCGGAGACGGTGGCGACGGCCATCACGCCGGCCATGTAGCCGCTGTAGCGACCGCGCTGCCGCGGCGGGATGATCGAGGCGATGATCGACTGCGTGAGCGCGATCAGGCCACCCATGCCGAGGCCCTGCAGGGCGCGGGCGGCGAGCAGCTGCGGCACGTCCTGGACGGCGCCGGCGGCGAGCGAGCCGAGGACGAAGATGCCGATGGCCAGCTGCACCAGCAGCTTCTTGTTGTAGAGGTCGGAGAACTTCGACCAGATCGGGCTGGTCACGGTCATCGCCAGCAGCGAGGCGGTGACGACCCAGGTGTACTGCGTCTGGGTGCCGTCGAGATCGGCGATGATCGTCGGCAGCGCCGTCGAGACGATCGTGGTCGACAGGATCGCCACGAACAGGGCGGAGAGCAGGCCGACGAGGACCTCGACGATCTCCTTGTGCGTGGGCTCGGCGGTGGACGGGGCGGTCGACGAGGTGGTGCGCGCGACGGCGGACGGGGCCGCGGTGTCGGTCATGGACGTTCCTTCACAGCTGCGTGGGTGGTGGTGGGGAGCGGACGGGAGAAGGGCTCGTGGAGGCGTCGGCCCAGGTCCTCGACCACCGCGGTGGCCTGGACGACCTGCTCCACGTCCCAGTGGTCGAGGCGGTCGCCGAGCGCGGCACACATGGTGCGGCGGGCCTCGCGGAGGCGCTCGTGACCGGCCGGGGTGAGCGAGATCAGCTCGGCGCGACGGTCGGCGGGGTCGGTCCCCCGCGCGACGAGGCCGAGGCGGTGCAGGCCGGCCAGCTGGCGGCTGACGACGGAGGGGTCGACGCCGAGCTTGGCGGCGATGTGACCGGGGCGGATGGCCTCGTGGACGCCGACCACACCGAGGGTGACGAGGTCACCGCGGGACAGGTCGTCGGACAGCGTGGCCCAGTCCGAGCCCCGCGCCCTCACCGAGCGGCTGAACTCCAGCAGCGCGTCGAAGAGCCCGGAGACCGCCTCGGTACGCCGCGGCTCGAGGCCGGCGGCAGGAGAGGTCGTTGACATAGGTCAACTATAGGCTTACTTGGTTGTCGCAAGCAACTTGTTTAGGAGTGAGTCCGTCCACTCCGCCGGGGAGCCTGGTGCCGCACCGGGGCCGCTTCCCCGGCGCAGCATCGGTTTCCCGAGGTCGCTCGGGAAACTGTCACCGGCGACGACACCACCGCCCCACGGACAGGAAGGGCCTAGGAGGCCAGGCCGAGCTCCGCCATCCGCTTGGCGTGGTTCTCGGTGAGGCGGCCGAACATGCGGGCCAGGGCGGCGAGGTCCATGCCGGGGCGGTCGACGCCGCCGGCCAGCAGGGCGGCCAGCGAGTCGCGCTCGGCGGCGACACGCTGGGCCTGCGAGAGGGCCTCCCCCATCAGGCGGCGGCCCCACAGCGCCAGCCGGCCGCCGACGCGGTGGTCGGCGGCGATCGCACGGCGGACGCGGTCGACGACGAAGTCGGCCTGCCCGGCGTGTGCGAGGGAGTCGATGACCAGCTGGCGGGTGCCGGCGTCGAGGAACATGGCGATCTCGACGTAGAAGTCGGCGGCCAGCCCGTCGCCGACGTAGGCCTTGACGAGGCCCTCGAGCCAGTCGTTGGGCGCCGTGGCGGTGTGGAAGACGTCGAAGGCCTGCACGAACGGCGCGACGGCCTCGAGCGGGTCGGCACCGAGAGCGGTGAGGCGGTCCATCAGCGCCGGCACGTGGCCGAACTGGACGGTGGCCATGGTGGCGAGCGCGACCCTGTCCTCGAGGTCCGGCGCGAGCTTGGCGTCGTCGGCCAGCCGCTCGAAGGCGGAGATCTCGCCGTAGGTGATGACGCCCAGCAGGTCGACCACCGCGGCCCGGTAGGCCGGGTCGTCGAAGGCCACCTGGTCGGTGTCGTACGCCGTCGCTGCCGACGGCGCGGAGGTGTCCTCGGGCGACGGTTCGGTCATGGGCGCACCCTACCGATAGGCTGGGCCGTGGGCCGCAGGCTCGATGCCCTCGCACCGCCTCGACGGCGGCGTCGCAGGAGTGCCTCTCAGCACCCCCGCGACGATGCCCTGCGAGCGGCTCGCCCTGGTCGTGACACGACCCCCAGACCATCGACCCGCAGCGTCGGGTCACGCACAGAACAGGCCAAGATCCTGACCACCTTCCGAGAGCTCGGGGTGCTCCCCGAGATTGCCGAGGCGCTCGAGAGCGTCAACATCACCGCACCCTTCCCGATCCAGGAGATGACCCTCTCGGTCGCCCTGATGGGCACCGACCTGATCGGCCAGGCCCGCACGGGCACCGGCAAGACCCTCGCGTTCGGCATCCCCGTGGTGCAGCGCGCCATCGCCCAGCACGACCCCGACTACGCCGACCTCGCCGCCCCCGGCAAGCCCCAGGCCCTGGTCGTGGCCCCCACCCGTGAGCTCGCGCTCCAGGTCAGCAAGGACCTCAAGCTCGCCGGCTCGGTGCGCGGCATCCGTGTCCTCACCGTCTACGGCGGCGTCCCCTACGAGGGCCAGCTCGACGCGCTCGAGTCCGGCGTCGACGTCGTCGTCGGCACGCCCGGCCGCCTCATCGACCTGATGAACCGCCGCGCGCTCGACATCTCCCACGTGAAGTCGCTCGTCCTCGACGAGGCCGACGAGATGCTCGACCTGGGCTTCCTGCCCGACGTGGAGCGGCTGCTCAAGCAGACCCCCGAGACCCGGCAGACGATGCTGTTCTCGGCCACCATGCCCGCCGCCATCGTGGCCCTGGCCCGCACCCACATGCGCCACCCGATGAACATCCGCGCCGAGTCGGGCGAGGACAACCAGATGGTGCCGGCCACGGCCCAGTTCATCTACCAGGCCCACGACCTCGACAAGCCGGAGATGCTCGGCCGCCTGCTGCAGGCCGAGGGCGCCGACCTGATGATCGTGTTCACCCGCACCAAGCGCCAGGCGCAGCGGATCTCCGACGACCTCGAGATGCGCGGCTTCGTGAGCGCGCCGCTCCACGGCGACATGGCCCAGGCCGCCCGCGAGAAGGCGATGACCAAGTTCCGCGAGGGCAAGCTCCAGGTGCTCGTGGCCACCGACGTGGCCGCCCGCGGCATCGACGTCACCGGCGTCACGCACGTCGTGAACTACACCTGTCCCGAGGACGAGAAGACCTACGTCCACCGGATCGGCCGCACCGGCCGCGCCGGCGCCACCGGCATCGCGATCACCTTCGTCGACTGGGCCGACCTGCACCGCTGGAAGATGATCAACAAGGCGCTCGACCTGCCCTTCGACGAGCTGGTCGAGACCTACTCCAGCTCGGAGAACTTCCTGCACGACCAGGGCATCCCGAAGGGGATCAAGGGCCGGGTCATCCCCGAGGGCCAGGTCGTCATCGCCCGTGAGCCGCGCACCGACGGCCGCGGCGGCAGCGGTGGTCGTGGCGGCCGCGACGGTGGTCGTGGACGCGACGGCGGCAGCCGTGACGGCGGTCGTGACCGGGGTCGCGGCGGTCGCAGCGAGGGTGGCCGCAAGGAGGGCGCCGCTCCCGACGCCCCCGCCGCCTCGGGCCCCTCCGGCGAGGGCGGCGACGGCGCGAGCCGCCCGCCCCGCAAGCGCAACCGCAGCCGGCAGCGCACCCGCGGCGGGTCCCCCGCCGCCAGCACCGACAGCTGAGCGTCGCGCGGGACGTCATGCGGATCGTGGCCTGGAGCCACCGGTCCGGATGACGTCCCGTGGTCGCGTCCGGGGCCGGTTCAGGCCGTGACGACGACCGTGCGACCCACGGGCGCGAAGTCCCACAGGGCACGCGCGTCGGGACGCCACTGCCGGATGCAGCCGTGCGAGAGCGGCGTCCCGAGCTGGCCGCGGGTCTGCACCGGCTCCCCGTCGCTCACCGGGATGCTGTGGAAGCCGATGGCGGCGTTGGCGCCGCGGGTGAAGCGCACGAAGTACTCCATCGTCCCGGAGTCGCCGATGCCGGTGGCGTGCCGCGAGCGGGAGTAGACCTCGAACGTGCCCGGCTGCAGGTTGTCGTAGACGCTGCCCGAGGCCAGGTGGGTACGCCGCACCACGTCACCGCGCTCCCCCGCCTCGACCAGCCACACCCGCTGCTCGCCGATCGAGAACACCACCCGGGTGCCCCTGCCGCTGTCGTCCGGGAGCGCCGGGGCGGTGGCCTGCACCGTCCGCGGACCGCGGCGGCCGTCGGGCAGCACCGTCTGGGAGGCCAGCGACGCGGACACCGCGCCCGAGCCGGCGCTCGCGGGTCCGGCGGGAAGCACGCCCACCCCGCCGAGCAGCGAGACCAGGGTGGTCAGCACGGCGAGCGCGACGACGGCCGGCCGCGACCAGGTCACGTCGGCGGGGCGGACCACCGGATCAGACCTTGGCCCGCAGCGCGGTGGCGACGTCGCGGTAGGCCTGGGCGCCCTTGCCGGTCCTCGCCGTCTTGAGGATGGAGCGGCCCGCCGCCGGCGCCTCGGCGAAGCGGATCGACTTGGGGATCGGCGGCTCGACGACGGCGAGGTCGTAGGTCTCGGAGATGGTCTCGAGCACGGTGCGGGCATGGTTGGTGCGGCCGTCGTACAGCGTCGGGAGCACGCCCCACACCTCGAGCTCGCGGTTGGTGAAGCGGCGTACGTCGTGGACCGTGTCGAGCAGCTGCCCGACACCGCGGTGGGACAGCGTCTCGCACTGCAGCGGGATCAGCACCCCGGTCGCGGCGGTCAGGGCGGCGACGGTGAGCACGCCGAGCGAGGGCGGGCAGTCGAGGATGACCCAGTCGTAGCCCTCGGTGTCCTCGACGGCGGTGCGGATGACGTACTCGCGGCCGGTCCGGGTGAGCAGGTCGGCCTCGGCGCGCGCCAGCTCGATGGTGGCGGGCAGCAGGTCGACACCGTCCTCGGTGGCGATGATGACCTCGGCCGGGTCGAGGCCCTTGGTCAGCACGTGGTGGACCGAGACCTCGAGGTCCTCGGGGTCGATGCCGAGGCTGAAGGTCAGGCAGGCCTGGGGGTCGAGGTCGACGAGGAGGACGCGTTGTCCCTGCTCGGCCAGGGCGGCGCCGAGCGAGGCGACGGTGGTGGTCTTGGCGACCCCACCCTTCTGGTTGGCCACGGCCAGGACATGAGTGCTCATCACTGCGCATTGTGCCCCACCGGCGGCGGTTCCCCGCCCGACGTCCCACGCCCGCGCGCCATCTGCCGCGGCGTCTCACCAGGTGGGTCGGGGCCCGCCGAACGGCATCTCGAGGGCCTCGGGCCCGAACCCGGTCACGTCGGCCAGCAGCCAGTCGTCGCTCAGCAGCAGCGCCGCCGAGGCCGGCCGCATCACGAGCCACAGCCAGCGACCGTCGGCCTCCCCCGCGAAGGTCGCCCGGGCCAGCAGCTCGTCGTCCTCGCCGTTGCCCTCGACCAGCCACAGCGGCACCGGCCGGCCGCCGGCGCGGACCTTGATCGCGGGCGGACCGTTGCTGACCTGCGGGCCCGGGTCGTCGTACGTCGTGCCGCTGCACCGGGCTCCCAGCCCGACCCCGGGGTCCTCGGAGACGACCGTGACCTCCACCGCGCCGTCGAGGTCGCTGGTGCCGACGATCGTGGTGACCGTGGCCCGCACCCGCGACCCCTGGCCGACGCAGCCGAAGTCGGCGATGGTCCACCCGGGGCTCATCGGCCACGGCAGGTAGGTGGGGGCGTCGTCGATGCGGCTCACCAGCTCGGCGAAGGCGTCGTACCCCGCGACGTCGGGACGCCACAGCGGGTCGGTCGGGCCGTGGGTCAGGCACGCGAACGAGCTGCCCTCGCCCGACACGGGCGAGGTGCACCGGGGACACGAGGCCGCGAGCGACACGTGCCGCAGCCTAGGGCTCAGGCGTTCCAGCGCGCCACGGCCGGAGACTCGCGTTCCCAGCCGAGGGTGGACAGCGTGGCGGTGCCGAGCACGAAGTGGCGCCCGTCGACGGCCTCCAGACCGAGCCAGCGGGCGGCCAGCACGCGCGAGGCGTGGCCGTGGCTGAACACGATCGCGCGGCCGCCGTGCTCGCGGACGCGCTCCACGACCCGGTCGAGGCGCGTCGCCACCCCGGCGGCGTCCTCGCCCCCGGGGCAGGGGTGCGACCAGACCGTCCAGTCCGGCACCGTCTCGCGGATGTGGGGCGTGGTGAGGCCCTCGTAGTCGCCGTAGTCCCACTCGGCGAGGTCCTCGGTGGTCTCCACGTCGGCGAAGCCGGCGAGACCGGCCGTGCGCACGGCGCGGAGCCGCGGGCTGCTCAGCACCAGGTCGAACCCCTCGGTGCCCACCGCGTCCTCGAGACGGCCGGCCAGCCCGCGCGCGATCTCGGCCCCCTCCTCGGTCAGGTCGAGGTCGGTGGTCGAGGTGTGCCGGCCGTCGCGGCTCCACTCGGTCTCACCGTGGCGGACGACCCAGAGCTCGCTGTCGGTGGCGGCCACGGCTCAGCCCGCCTCCGGCCCGGGCCAGTTCTTGTCCGGCTGCGGGACCGGCCGGCCGGGCTGCTCGCCACCGCGCTCGGTCAGGTAGCTGTCCTTGGGCACCATCACCTTGCGCCGGAACAGGCACACGACCTTGCCGTCCTGGTTGTAGCCCACGGTCTCGACGTGCACGACGCCCCGGTCGTCCTTGCTCGTGGACTCCCACTTGTCGAGCACGCGGGTCTCGCCGTACAGGGTGTCGCCGTGGAAGGTCGGCGCGACGTGGCGCAGCGACTCGATCTCGAGGTTGGCGATCGCCTTGCCGGAGACGTCCGGGACGCTCATGCCGAGCAGGATCGAGTAGACGTAGTTGCCCACCACGACGTTCTTGCCGAACTGCGTCGTCTCGCCGGCGTAGTTGCTGTCGAGGTGTAGCGGGTGGTGGTTCATCGTCAGCAGGCAGAACATGTGGTCGTCGAACTCGGTGACGGTCTTGCCGGGCCAGTGCTTGTACGTCGCCCCGACCTCGAACTCCTCGTAGCTGCGACCGAACTGCATGCGGGCTCTCCTCGTGGACGGCGGTGACGACCGCCTCATCCTGTCGGACCCGGCCCGGCACCGGGAGGGGGCGTGGGATTCCTCACGCCGGGGCGGGTCGGCGCCTACGATCCCGATGTGTCCCCCGCCTCGCGTCCCGCTGCAGGGTCGGTCGTGCTGGGACTGCTCGCGGCGACGCTCGTGGCGACGGGCTGCGCCCGCGAGGACCGGGCGGCGGCGGACCCGACGCGAGGTCCGCGGGACGCCGAACCGCGCAGCCGCTCCGTCGACGTCCAGGGATCGCCGAGCGAGGTCGCGGCTGTGGCCGGAGGCGTCTGGGTGACACAGCCCGAGCGACGCTCGCTGTGGCGCGAGGGCGCCGCCTCCGTCCCGGTCCCCGGCGAGCCGCTGGACCTGGTCGAGACCCCGTTCGGCGTGTGGGTGGCGCTCGGCGACGGGGTCGGCGGATCGCTGGTCCGGGTCGACGCGTCCACCGGTGAGATCCGGCAACGGGTGTCCCTCACCTCGGACGACACCGCGCCCACCCGGCTCTCCTACGACGGTCAGCGCCTGTGGGTCCTCGATGCCGCGCGCGCGAGCGTGGTGGTCGTCGACCCGGCCACCGGCCGCGTCGATCGCCGGATCATGGTGGACGCGCGCACCCAGGAGGTGGCGTCGGGCGGCGCCGGGACCTTCACCACCGGGCAGGCCGAGCTGCCCCTGGCCTACCTGGCCGACGACCGCGAGGGCATCTACCGGGTCGCGAGCGAGGTCTGCACCTTGCCGGACGAGCTGGCCGTGAGCATCGACGTGGTGTGGGTCGCGTGCACCGATGCCGGCCGGGTGGTGGCCGTCGACCCGGGTGCCGACAGCCCTGCGGCCATCGCCGACCTCGAGCGGCCCGACGACGTCGTGCTGACCTCACGGGGGACGGTGGTCGCCCTGTCCGAGGGCCCCACCCTGGTGCTGCTCGACCCTGCCGACGGCACCGAGCGAGCCCGGCTCCGGCTCGGCGACGACCCGGCACCCGTGTCCGGTGGCGTCGAGCTGGCGGAGGTCGGCGTCGACGTCGTCGTCCTCCACCCGGGCACCGAGCGGCTCTACCGCGTCCCGCTGACCGACCTGGAGCGCTGAGGCGGGTCCGCGGCGACGACCTCTCGTCGCCCTGGACCGTCACGCGAGGTGGTCGTCGGGAGCACCGGCTCGTACGACGCGTCAGGACGTCATGCGCAGTGGTCGCCGGTGGTCCCGGAACGTATGACGCACCTGGACGTCGTACGAGGTGGTCGTCGCGGGCACCAGGACGTAGGACGCACCGTGGGCGGGTCGGCGACTCCCCGCCGAGCTCAGCTCCCGCCGCCACCCGCCTTGCGGCGGTGCAGCTGCGGGCCGGCACCGCCGACGACCTCGGAGCCGTGGGCCTTCTCCTTGGAGCCGGCGCGGTCGTCGGGGTGGCGGGCGCCGCGCTTGCGGTCGAGCGCCTCACGCATCTTGGCCTTGATCTCGTCCTGGCTGGGTGTGTCCTGGGGCTTCGCGTCGGCCATGGCTGGTCCTCCCGTCGGGCCGGGCCCCGGTGCCCGGCGTGCGTCCCCACCCTCGCACCCCGGCCCCGGGAGGGCGAGGGGATTTCGGCCCGGGCTACGCCCAGGTGGTCGGCAGCCCGTGGGGAACGGCGTGGCCGAGCACGCGCGGCTCGCCGTCACCCGGCCGACCGCTCCACGTCCGCAGCTCGACCGGGAACCCCCCGGGGGTGCCCGCCCCGCGCTCCCCTGCCGGCTCCATCGTGAGGTGCGCCAGCGGAGCCGTGGGGGTCGCCTGCGACCCGAGGCGCTCGACCCGGTCGTCGAGGTGCTGCTGCTCCCCCGCGTCGAGGTACTGCCGCACCACGCTGTGCCACACCACCGTCGTGGTCCCCTCGCGCAGCCGCAGGTCGTCGAGGAACGCTCCCGCCGGCTGCTGCCGGACGTCCGGGGGGTCTGCGGCGGCCGCGACCGCGAGGGCACCCCGCAGCCGCTCCAGCCGGTCGACCTGGTCGGGCCAGACGTACGCCGTGAGCGCCAGCCGTCCCGCCGTGCTCCGCGGGTCGATCGGGCGCGGGTCGCAGCCCGCCCGCTCGACGAACCGCAGCCCCGGCCACGGCCGCAGCCGACGACCGGCCCACCCCCGCTCCAGCCGTACGACGGACGAGGGCCGGCCGTGCACGAGGCCGGACCCGTCGCCGACGGCGTACTGGTCGGCCAGCAGGTTCAGCCCCGCCGAGCAGCCGAGCTCGGCGAGCCGCACCGGCAGCCGGAGGTCGTCCTCGAGGTGCAGCAGCCCGCCGACCAAGGTCGCCGATCGGCCGACCTCGTTGGTCTGCGGCGGCCGGTCGAGCCACTCGCGCACCGCATCGGGCTGCTCGGACAGCAGCGCCAGCACCGCCTCGGGCCCGCCCACCGGGTCCCAGGTGCCGCCCACGCTGGGGTAGAGCACGCCCACGGCGCCGGCCCGCCGCTCCAGCACCAGCCGGTGCACGCTGCCGAGCAGCCGCAGCGCCAGTGCCGAGGCGGCCGGCAGGTCCTCGTGGCCGGCCAGCACCCGTGCCGTCGGACCACCCGCGGCGACGTCGTCGGCGAGCCGGGCCAGCAGGTCGGCGTACATCGGCGACCCGAGGGCGGCGCACGCCTCGCCCTGCCGCCGCAGCGCCTCGTCCGGCCTCACGCGACCCACCCTCGCAGACGCCTCACGGCGCTCTCACCGGGACGTCACCGTCGTCGCGACCCGTGCCCGACGAACCTCGTGTCCCGGCAGCGCGTCAGCCCTTGATCGCGTAGTCCTTGAGCAGGCTGCGGCCGATGATCATCTTCTGGATGTCGGCCGTGCCCTCGCCGATGAGCATGAACGCCGACTCGCGGTAGAGGCGCTCGATCTCGTACTCCTTGGAGTAGCCGTAGCCGCCGTGGATCCGGAACGAGGCCTCGACGACCTCGTTGCAGTACTCCGCGGCGAGGTACTTCGCCATGCCGGCCTCGACGTCGTTGCGCTCGCCCTTGTCCTTGAGGCGGGCGGCCTTGACCATCATCGCGTGGGCGGCCTCGACCTTGGTCGCCATCTCCGCGAGCCGGAACAGGATCGCCTGGTGCTGGGAGATCGGCTTGCCGAAGGTCTCGCGCTGCTGGGAGTAAGAGATGCCGAGCTCGAAGGCCCGGTTGGCGATGCCGCAGGCACGGGCGGCGACGTTGACGCGGCCCACCTCGACCCCGTCCATCATCTGGTAGAAGCCCCGACCGGCCTGACCGCCGAGGACCTGGTCGGCCGAGACCTGGTGGTTCTCGAAGATCGCCTCGGTGGTGTCGACGCCCTTGTAGCCCATCTTGTCGATCTTGCCGGGGATGGTCAGGCCCGGCGCGGTCTCCCCGAAGCCGGGCTCCTTCTCCACCAGGAAGGTCGTCATGTTCTTGTAGACCGAGTCGGCGCCCTCGTCGGTGCGCACCAGCACCGCGATCAGGTTGGACGAGCCGCCGTTGGTCAGCCACATCTTCTGACCGGTGATGGCGTAGCCGCCGTCCGCGTCCTTCACGGCCTTGGTCTTGATCGCCGAGACGTCGGAGCCCAGCCCGGGCTCGGACATCGAGAACGACCCACGGACCTCGCCGGTCGCCATCCGCGGCAGGTACTTCTGCTTCTGCTCGTCCGTGCCGTGGTGCATCAGCATGTACGCCACGATGAAGTGGGTGTTGATCACGCCCGAGACGCTCATCCAGCCGCGCGCGATCTCCTCCACGGCCAGGGCGTAGGTCAGCAGCGACTCCCCGAGGCCGCCGTACTCCTCGGGGATCATCAGCCCGAAGATGCCGAGCTCCTTGAGGCCCTCCACGATCTCCGTGGGGTACTCGTCAGCGTGCTCGAGCTCGGTCGCGACCGGGATGATCTTGTCCTCCACGAACGACCGCACGGCCTTGAGGATCTCGGTCTGGATGTCGGAGAGACCCTCGGTCTCGCAGAGGCGACCCATGTCGTGCCCTTCGCTGGTGGGGAGGGGGCTCCGCGCGGAGCCCCGAGGAGGCATGGCGAGGCTACGCGCCAGTAGGTCGCGCAGCCATGACCAAACTCACGTCCTGCGAGCGACCCGCAGCAGGCCCTGCTTGACCTTGGAGCCGGCATGGCGCCACAGCGGCGGGAGCGGGGGCGGGGGCGTCGCCAGCCGGGCCTCCAGTGCGCGCACCTCCTGGCGGGCCAGCCGGGCCTCGCGGCGGTGGGCGAACTTCTCGCGGCGCAGGTCGCGCACGTCGGCGAGCAGCCCGGCGACCACGTCGGTGGCGACGTCGGCCACCTCCGCATCGGTCACCGAGGCGACCTGACGGCGCTCGGGCAGGTCGTCGGGCACCAGGAGGTCCTCGGGGTCGCCGACGACGTCGAACCCCCGCTCGCGCACGAGGTCCCGGGCCCGTACGCCGCGTGCCCGGGCGTCCTCGACCTGCGCCGGGGTGGGCCAGTAGCGCTCGCCCCCGCGCGGGACGAGCCGCTCGTCGGCCAGGAAGGTGCGCAGCAGGTTGCCCCGCTCCAGGGCCGACTCGAGCTCCTCGCGGGCGGCCAGGTGCTCGTTGACCCGCCGCAGCGTCTCGGCCTCGACCACCCCCATCGAGGAGTTGGCGAAGCCGGTGCCGAGGTCGTAGGCGTGGGAGTCCAGGCCCAGCAGGCCGGCGAACCGGTGCCAGATGGTGTCGCGGGGGGCACCCCCGCGCGGGAGCGGCAGCACGTGCACGCGCTCGGGCGGCACCACGCCGCCCCAGCGGTCGAGCACGAGTCCGAGGTCGAGGGTGCGCCAGTTCCAGATCGACGAGGGACTGGTGGACTCCTCGGTCGCGAACTCCTCCATCCGCTCGGTCGCGCGGTTCTTCAGGCTCTCCTGCCAGCCCGCGGCGAACAGGCCGAGCGGCTCCCGGGCGGTGACCACGACGTGGACCTCGGCCGGGGCGAGCTGGGCGACCATCGTGGCCGCCTGCTCGGACGAGGCGGCCGCGAAGAACTCGTGGGAGACCAGCGCCCGGCCCTGCCAGGCGACGACCTCGGCGCGCAGCCGGTCCCACGCCGTCTCGGCGCGCGCGTCGGGGGTGCTGCGGGCGGCCTCCCCGCGCACCAGGCGGGAGGACCACAGGTGGTCGCGCCGCTCGGCACCGGGCACGAGCAGGCCCTCCGCGCGCAGCTGGTCGCGCGACTCCCACAGGATGGTCTGCAGGTAGGTCGTGGCCGTCTTCGGCAGCCCGATGTGGACGAAGACGCGCTCGGCCACCGTTCAGAGGCTCCGGCGGAACCGGGCCAGGGCGTCCTCGACGCCCGCCTCGTCGCGGGACGCGAGCGGCACCAGCAGCTCCTCGACGACGTCGAGGAGCTCGGCGAGCCGCAGGCCGTGGCGACGCAGCTCGGTGTTCTCCGCCTCCAGCGCCTCGACCCGCGTGCGCAGGTCACGCACCTCGCGCCGGAGGCCGTCGGTGAACGGGTGCCGCGGGGAGATCTCGCGGCCGCGCAGCCTCAGTCGTGCCACTGGGCCACCACCCGTCCGATGGTGCGCGTGTCGTCGCTGTCCACGGTCGTCCTCTCGTACTTCTCCTCGTGCACGATGCGTGCACCCCGGGCCTCGAGCTCGCGGCGCACCAGCGCCGGCGAGAGCCGACGGTGGCCGGGGTGCTCCGCGCTGCCGCCCCGGACCCAGTGCTCCAGGTGCAGCTGGCCGCCCGAGCGTAGTGCCATCGAGCAGAGCCGCCACAGCACGTCGCGGCCGCCGGCGGTGGTGGAGTCGGCGAGGTGGCGCGCCATCAGCGCGCGCGGTCCCCCGCGAGCTGCCCCGCGGCGTGCCTCGGTCGCGCCGACGGCGAGCACGGAGCGCCACTCGTGCAGGTTGAGGGGCTCGACGTCGAGCCGGAGGCCCTCCGCCTGCGCGGCGGCACGCGCCTCGGTCGCTCCCCGCACCACGAAGTCGTAGGCCGTGACCTCCAGGCCCTGCCGGGCCAGCCACAGCGCGTCGCGGCCGTTGCCGGCCCCGAGGTCGACCACCCGGCCGTCGCTCCCGAGCGAGGCGGCGACCGCCCGGGCGAGCTCCGAGGGCTCCTGCTCCGGGCGGCGGCCCTCGGCCGTGCTGTAGCGCCGCTCCCAGGCCTCGCGGTGCACCCGCGTGCCGCGGAACCAGCCGTTGAGCGCTCGCTGCACCCACGGCGGCGTGCTGAACTGGTACGCCGGGTCGGGCACCCGCCACGACGGCCCGTACATCGCCTCCAGCAGCTTCTCCGGCCGCGCGGGCACCGGGACGGAGCGACCCTCGAGGGTCGCCTCGCCCAGCGGGAAGACCCACTCGGGCTCGAAGGGCACCCCCACCTCGCCCATCAGGAACAGCCGCCCGGCGTCGAGGTAGCCGCCGAAGAGGTCCAACCCCCGCCACGAGCCGTCGGCCTCACGCACGTCGATGCGGAAGGCGGCACCGCTGTAGCGCACCACGGTGTAGCCCATGTCGGTGAGCCGGCGCTGCAGCGCGAAGGACTCGCGCACCACGTCGACGGGGTGGGTGTGCCGACTGACGTAGCCGAGGTCGGCGTCGCTGTCGTGGCCGATCAGGCGCTGCTCGCGGACCGCGCCGAGCAGGGTGCCGTAGGCGACGAACGCCTCGATGCCGGCCTCGCGCAGGGCCCGGAGCACCTCCTCGACCGCGTCGAGGAGCGGGCCGACGTGCTCGGCGCTGCGGGTGTCGAAGGTCTGTGCCATCCGCCCGGACTTGTCGATGCCGAGCGGCTTGCCGGCCTCGTTGACGACGGCGATCCGCTCCTCCCCGGTGCCGAAGCGGCGCTCGGCGTCGTGCAGCACGCGCCCGCTGACGTGCTCGGCCACGGTGAGGCGGGTGTGGCCGCTCAGGAAGGTGCGCAGGGGGGCCGGCCAGGCGACCAGGCGGGCGTCGGCCGGCCCGTCGGGGTCGGGCCCGGTGTCGCGCTGCACCCAGAACGACCAGATGCGCCGTTCGTCGAGGAGCACGTCGACCACGACGTCCTCACCAGGCGGTACGCCGAGCCGGAGCCCCGCATCGTCGACCGCGTCGACCCGGGGCTGTCCCATGCCGTGACCGTCCTCGTCCCTCGTCGCCGTCGTTGACGGACCCAGGGTGCCCGTCGGACGCAGCAATCTAGTCCAGGCGCACCGAGGTGGCGACGATCCAGTGGTCGGTGGCGTAGCGGGCGAGCGGGGGCTTCGTCGCGGCGTACGCGCTGAAGGTGCCGTTGCCGAAGATCCAGTCGATCCTCATGCCGGAGGGAGCCTTGCAGGTGGTGCCGTCGTGGATGCCGCCGGCGGAGGACTCCAGGTCCGTCCGGGCCAGCACCGTGCACATGGCGCGGCTGGTCTCGTTGAAGTCGCCGCCGAGGAAGACCGGCGTGCCGTCGGCGCGCAGCTCGTTGATCTTCGCGGTCTCCAGCACCAGGTCGCGGTCGCGCTCGGCCTGGCGGTCGCCGGGGCTGTTGTGGATGTTGAAGTACCAGAAGGTGCGGGCGGTGCTGCGGTCCTTGAGCAGGACGTAGGGCATCCGGCGCGTCTCCCCCATCGAGGGCACCTCGACGTAGCCGGCGTCGAGCCGGGTGAAGCGCGACGCGTTCCAGATGATCTGGTTGGGGCGGCCGAGCGACCCGTTGGCGAGCACCGGCCACATGTCGTATCCGGGGAGCTCACGCTGGAAGGCCGCGATCTGCTCGGGACGCACCTCCTGCATCCCCACCACGTCGGCCCGCTGGTCGCGCACCAGGTCCGCGCCCCACTGCGAGCGCAGCGCGGAGGGAGCCATCTCGTCGTGCATGCCACCGGGCTCGGTGTGGTGGCTGCCCAGGAGGTTGTAGGTCATCAGCCGCAGCGTCAGCGGCGGTCCGTCGGTGATCACCGCGGGCTCGAGGGCCGGCACGGTCGCCGTGGCGGGGCCCGACGCGGGCGCCACCTCGGCCTCGACCGACCGGGTCGCGTGCACCAGGGCGACCGTCAGCACGAGGGCGACGGCCGTCAGGAGCGCGAGTCGCAGACGGTGCATGTCGGAACTGTAGGGACGCCTCCGCCCCTACGTCCTGAAATCGGACTAATTCCGCCTTCCGGACACCGCAAGGTCGGCCAGGTGCCGTCGCACGGCCGTGCCCAGGAGGGCGACCACGGCGACGGAGCCCACCACCAGGGCGAGCTCCACCCGCAGCAGGACCGGGGCCGGGACGACGAGCACCGCCAGGAACACCGCGACGCCCGCGACCCAGGCGAGCGCACTCCCCCGGTGGTCGTCGAGCGCCACCACCGCCGACTGCAGCGCCAGCCCCAGCATCAGCACCCCGGCCGAGAGCGCCAGCAGCACCAGGTCGCTGCGCGGCAGCCCGAACGCGGGCCCGAAGAGCAGCCGCAGCACCCACGGCCCGAGCACCGCCACCCCGAGCACCCCGGCCAGCCCCACGGCCGCCGTGGCCGCGAGCACCACCCGCAGCTGCTGCCCGAACTCGCGTCGGTCACCGGCCTCCCGGGCCCGGACCAGGCGGGGCAGCAGCGCCGCCTGCACGGCGGCGAACAGCAGCAGCGGGATCCGGGCGATGGTCAGGGCGGAGAGGAAGTTGCCGGCCGCCTCGACCTCCCGGGGCGAGGACAGCACCCGCACCGCCGGTGCGGCCAGGTTGGCCAGCGCCTGCGAGCCGAGCGTGGCGACCAGGAGCCAGCCGAACCGGCCCCGCAGCTCGTGCCAGTGCGCGGGCCCGCCGGCGGTCCCCGTCGTACGCCGCAGCCGGCCGGCCAGCGCGACCACCGAGACGTGCGGGGACAGCGCCAGCACCGCGACGTAGGCGCGCGGGTCGTCGACCCCGGCCGCGGCGAGCACCAGGCACGCCACGGTGCGCACGACGCCCTCGACCCCCTGCTGCGCGCCGTACCCCACGAAGTCACCGGTCGCCGAGAAGCTGCCGCGCTGGAGGTACTGCAGCCCCAGCCCCGCCACGGCGACCAGCAGGCCGGCGGCGTAGGCCCAGGAGCCGTCGAGGAGCGGGTCGCGCACCGCGGGGACCAGCATCGCGGCGACCACGAGCACGACCAGCGCGGCCAGGACCCCGAGCGCCACCAGCGCCGAGAGCCGCAGCAGCGCGCCGGCCCCCTCACCGCGCGCCAGCCGCACCGAGGCGGCGCGGCTCAGCTCCTGCTCGAAGGGCAGGAAGACGCCGATGCCGACCGTGTAGACCAGCGTCCAGAGCACGGCCACACCGGTGAAGGCCACCGGGCCGACCATGCGCGCGGTGACGACGAGGAACACGCTGGCGGAGATCCCCAAGACGAGCAGCCCCGAGCCCGCCACGAGGCTGGCGCGGGACAGGCCCGGCGTCCCGGGGGCCCGGGTGTCGGGGGCCGGGGTGTCGGCAGGAGGGGGCCCGGAGGCCTCAGACATCGGGGTCGGGCGGCAGCGGCTCGGTCCGGTCGGGGCCGCCCGCTCCGCCGGCGCCGCGGCCGTCGCGGCCCGCGTCGTCCAGCTCCATCCGGAGGATGGCGAGGTCCTCGGCGAGGGTGCGGGTCTTCTCCTCCAGCCGGCCGATCTCGTAGGAGTGCTGCAGCGTCAGGACCATCAGCACGATGCTGGCCAGGAAGAACAGCAGGTTGGAGGGGACCTCGACGCCGAGCAGGTCCGCGGCCCCGAAGAGCAGCCGCGGGAAGACCGCGATGGCCAGGCAGGCGACCGCGATCAGGAACCAGGTCACGGCGTACTTCTCGCGCAGCGTCTGGCGGCGCAGCATCTCGAAGAGCACCGCGATCACGACGAGACCGCCGATCAGGCCCAGGGTCACGGTCGAGCTCATGCGGCGACCTCCCGCTCGGCGGGCACGTGGGGCCAGCGGCGTACGAGCGCCAGGGCGAGGGCGACCACGGCCCGGGCGAGGTAGAGCACCGCCTTGGCGGTGGACTGGCTGGCCACGCCCGACTGCCGCACCCGCATCTGCACCGGCTCCTGGCGCACCACGAGACCGTTGCGCAGCGCGATGACGAGGGACTCCACGGTGTCGCCGAGGTACTCCGCGGGGTAGTGCTGCGCGAACAGCCGCAGCGCCCGTCGGTTGGCCAGGCGGTAGCCGCTGGTGACGTCGGTGAGCCGGGTGCCGGCCAACCGGGAGAGCACGAACGCCAGCATCAGCATCGCCAGCCGCCGCAGCCCGCCGGCGCGGTAGGTGTCGTCGCCGCTCGCGAAGCGGGCCCCGACGAGGACGTCGACGGGCTCCTGGCCGTCGGCGCCCTCGAGGCGGGCCAGCAGCGCCGGGAGGTGGGCCGGGTCGTGCTGGCCGTCGGCGTCGACCTGCACCGCGACGTCGTAGTCGTGGCGCAGGGCGTAGCGGTAGCCGGCGCGCATCGCCCCGCCCACACCGAGGTTGAACGGGAGCTGGCACACCGACGCCCCGGCGGCCCGCGCCCGCTCGGCGGTGCGGTCGGTGCTGCCGTCGTCGACCACCAGCAGGTCGACGGTGGGGTTGGTGGCGCGGACCTCGGCCAGCGTCTGCGCGACCGAGCCCTCCTCGTTCCAGGCCGGCATGATCACCAGCACGCGACGCTGGCGGTGATCCTCGGGCATGGGGTCCATCCTAGGAGCCCCCGCGGGGTCAGCCGGCCGCCACGCTCACCGGGGAGAGCCGGGTCGCGATCGAGCTGTCGCCGACCTGGCCGACGTGGTTCAGGCCCCAGCAGGCCCGGCCGCCGGTGCGGGTGGCGCAGCCGAACTGCCAACCCGTGACCACGGCCGTGCCACCGGCGCCGACCACCCGGGCCGGGACGAGCGAGGCGGTGCGGGTGCCGGTGCCGAGCTGGCCCATCGCGTTGGCGCCCCAGCACCAGGTGCCGTCGGAGCGGACACCGCAGGTCTGGGCGTTGCCGGTCGAGACGCCGGTCCAGCCGCTCCCGGGCAGGGCGGTGGGCACCAGGCTGGCGCGGGTGCTGCCGGTGCCGAGCTGGCCCGAGCGGTTGTCGCCCCAGCACAGCGCGACGCCGTCGGAGCGCCAGCCGCAGGTCTGCGTCCAGCCGACGCTCAGGGCGACCCAGCCGTTCGAGAGGCCGGTGCGGGTGGGCAGCGACCGGGCCGTCGTGCCCCCGTGGCCGAGCTGGCCGAAGTCGTTGGCCCCCCAGCACCAGGCGGTGCCGTCGGTCTGCACGCCGCACGCCGAGAGCGAGCCGGCGAACACGGTGCGCCAGCGGGCGTCACCGGCGACCCGGGTGGGGACGGCGAGGCTGCCGGCGGTGCTGCCCGTGCCGAGCTGGCGCTTGTCGTTGAGCCCCCAGCAGAAGGCCTGCTGCTGCTGGTTGGTGGCGCACGTCGTCTGCCAGCTGGCGCTGACGTGGTCCCAGTCGGTGGCGGTGCCGACCTGGACCGGCGTACGACGCGCGGTGCGGGTGCCGTCGCCGAGCTGACCGTGGTTGTTCAGTCCCCAGCACCACAGCGTGCCCGTGCCGCGGATGCCGCAGGCGTGCGAGCCTCCGGTGGAGACCTTGGTCCAGTCGTCGGCCGTGCCGACGCGGGTGGGCTGCGAGCGCGCCACCAGGGTGCCGTCGCCGACCTGGCCGAACTCGTTGCCGCCCCAGCAGCGCACGGCCCCGCCGCGGACCGAGCACACCGACTCGCCGGCAGCGGACAGCGTCTGCCAGGGCGTGGCCGCGGTGGGGCGGGTGACCGGGGTCGAGGGAGCCGTGGGTGACGGTGCGGGGGTCGTCGGCGCGGGGGTCGTCGGCGCGGGGGTCGTCGGCGTGGGCGTCGGGGTGGGCGTCGGCGTGGGGGTCGGGGTGGGCGTCGGCGTGGGGGTCGGCGTCGGGGTGGGGGTCGGCGTCGGGCGGGGGCTGGGTTGGGCCACGACGACGGCCTTGGCCACCGTCACCGCCAGGCTGCCCGCGACGGGCCGCGCCCACGGGGCCGCGGAGTTGGTGACGCGGTAGGGCACGGTCCACGTGCCGGGGCCGGTCGGGGTGCCGCGCAGGGCGCCGGTGCTCGTGAGCGCGAGCCCGGGAGGCAGCGGGCCGGTGACGGACCAGCGCAGCGCGGCGGCGTCGGCGGCGGGCACCCGAGCGGCCAGCTGGGCCGTGACGGGCTTGCCCTGGGTCGCCACGATCCGGGCCGCGGCCGGCCGGGGCACGCGGGCGGCCTGGGCGAGCGCCTGACGGGCGGCGGCGGTCACGGCGGCACCGTTGGACCCGGTGCGGTAGCTGGCCGTACGCCGCGCGGCGGTGCCCAGCGCCGTACGCCCGAAGTCGCAGGCGAGGTCGCCGCTCTGGCACACCGTGACCGTCGGCGGCAGACCGGCGCCGGGGACGTCGGCGACCGTGCTGCCGAAGGACCGGAGCAGGCCGGTACCCGTCGTCGCCGCGACGGGCGATCCGGTGAGGGCCGAGCGGGTCGCGCGGGCCCGGTCGGGGTCGGCGACCAGCGTCAGGCCGACGACGCGGGCGCGGGTGGCGGCGGGCAGCGCGCCGACGGCGCGGTGCACGACCGAGGCGCCCTGGGCGTAGCCGGCGAGCACCAGGGACTGCTGGGGGCAGGCCCTGGCCCGGGTGGCGAGCAGCGAGGTCAGCGACCGCTGGGCGGTCGTGACGCCGGTGTTCCAGGAACGGACCTGGGCGGCGGAGACGGTGCCCTTGGCGGGCCGGGTGGCGCGGGAGCGCACCGGGAAGACCGAGGTGGAGCGCGACCGGAAGTCGACGACGCGGGTCTCGACCGAGAGCCCCTGCGCGCTGCCGGCCGTCCGGGCGGCGTCGCGGAAGCGCTGGAGCGTGGCGCCCGACCACGTCGGGCGGGTGGTGGTGCCCTCCCCGTTGCCGGGGACGAGGACCTGCAGCACCGGGGCGCAGGGCGCGGCAGCGGCGGCGCCCAGGACCGGGCCGGGTGCGACGCGACCGAGGTCGACGAGCGCCGCCGAGGCGAGCACGACGAACGCCAGCAGGGCCGCCTCGAGCAGGCGCACGACCCGGGTGGGGTCCTCGCCACGGCCGTGAGACCTCATCGTCACTCCCTGTCGGCACTCGCGTGACCTGTGTGACGCGATCGACGCGGCGAGTCTAGGAAGTCAGGACGGACGTCGAGGCCTGTTTGGACAAATTCGGCTATTCGGGCGAATCGCCTGGGTTCACGGTCGCCGTCCCGGGACGCGCCACGGCCCCCCTCGCCGGTGCGAGAGGGGCCGGGGTGCGTGTCCTGCGAGGGCTAGATGTGATGACCAGGCACGTTGGTCGAGAACCTGTGACGACACGTTTTGAGTTGGTAGATGGGTGAAGGCCTCCCGGTGTGGAGTGGAGCTGTCTAGAGAACCGCTTCACACACAGGAGGCCTTCGTGTCCCACGCTACCCATGCCAACGCTGCCCTGACCCCTCGCGCCCGGCTTCGGCTGGCGCGTCTGATCGTCGGTCACGGCTGGTCACCGGCCCGGGCGGCCGAGCGCTACGACGTCTCGTGGCGCACGGCGAAGAAGTGGGCCGAGCGCTATGCCGCGGAAGGGTCGACCGGGATGAACGACCGGTCCTCGCGACCGCATCACCAGCCCAACCGGACCCCGGCGCCGGTGGTCCGCAAGATCGTGCACCTGCGCTGGAAGCAGCGGCTGGGTCCCGTGGACATCGGCGACCGGCTCGACATGCCGTCCTCGACCGTGCACGCGGTCTTGGTGCGCTGCGGGATCAACCGGCTCACCCACATCGACCGCGCGACTGGCGAACCGATCCGTCGCTACGAGCACGAACACCCAGGCGATCTGATCCACGTCGACGTCAAGAAGCTCGGCCGTGTCCCTGACGGTGGCGGGTGGCGCTACGTCGGGCGCCAACAGGGCAAGAGGAACCGCTCGGCCACCGCGGTCCGCACCGGCGGGCCCAAGAACAAGCACCATCAGCCGCTGATCGGGACCTGCTACCTGCACACCGTGATCGATGACCACTCCCGCGTGGCCTACGTCGAGGCTCACCACGACGAGACCAAGGAGACCGCCACTGCGGTCCTGCGCAACGCGGTCGCGTGGTTCGCAGAACGTGGTGTGAGCGTCCAGCGGGTCCTCAGCGACAACGGCAGCTGCTACCGCAGCAACCTGTGGCGCGAGACCTGCGCCGAGCTGGGCCTCACTCCGAAACGGACGCGGCCCTACCGGCCCCAGACCAACGGGAAGATCGAGCGGTTCCACCGCACCCTGGCCGAGGGGTGGGCCTTCAAGAAGTTCTACAACTCCGAGTCCGCCCGACTCGCCGCCCTGCCAGCATGGGTCCACGAGTACAACCACCACCGGCCCCACTCGGCCATCGGCAAGCACTCACCCATCACCAGGTTGAACAACCTGGCTGGGCATCACAGCTAGAAGTCCTGCTCGACCAGGGACCACGGGTTGTCGGCACGGCCGTCCACGGCCGTGGTGGTCGGCACGACCTTCGAGCCCATCGGGGTCCGGGTGTACCAGGTGTTGACGAAGTGGTTGTAGGAGTTCACCGCAGCGGGCCGGCGGACCTCGCCCACGAGCTCGTCGCTCACCAGGGCCGGTCCGGTCCAGTTGGCGCTGCCGTTGAAGGCGATCTGCTGGTTGGACCGGCCGCCGTAGTTGCCGCTGATCGCCATCATCTTGAAGTGCGTGTACATGACGTACTTGCGGGTGCGGGAGTCGTACTTGGTCAGCTGGCGCAGCTGGACACCACCGCGCTGCATGGCCTTCATGGCGTGGTAGCCCACGTTGGTCACGAGCACCTTGATGTTGCACCCGGCCCGACGCAGCCGCACCAGCTTGGCCGCCAGGTCCTGGCCCCGCTGGCCGAGCATGGCCGAGACGTTGATGCGCAGGGCGGTCCGCCCGCTGATGCCCACCGACCCGGCACTCGTGCACTTGACGCGGTTGAGCGCCGCCATGAGCGGGTCACCCGCGGCCGGTCGACCGTTGCGGATGAACGGGTAGACGTTCATCTTGACGTCGCCCGAGGTCGCGTTGGTGTAGGGGCTGGACAGGTTGTTCTCGGGCATCGACTGCGAGAACACGGACTGCAGCTTGGTGTAGATGGCGTCGCGGTCGACGGTGTAGAGGTCGTTCCACTGCCCCACGACAGCGGCGCTCGTGACGTTGTGGGAGCCGTACATGACGACGTTGGTCGCCTTGCCCACGCGCGAGAACAGGTAGTACTTGGAGTGCGCGGCGCCGTCCTTGTAGCGGCAGGCCCGGTAGCACAGCCGCGCCCAGTTGCGGGGCGCACCCTTCTCCACGTTGCTGGCGTCGAGCCGCGCGCGCAGGTCCTTCCACACCGGGTTGTAGGTGTCGGTGCCCTTGGCGCCGTCGTTGCCGGAGGCGATGAACACCCGGACGGTGACACCGCGCTTGACCGCGGCCACGAGGGCGTCGGCGGCCTGGGCGCTGCGGAAGTTCCAGGTGGCGATCTGGATCGTCGAGCACGTCGGCGTGCTGTTGATGGCGCGGACGATCCGGTCGCTGATCTGACGCTTGGCGGCGTTGTTGCCCAGCGGGTTGTTCCAGGTCAGCGCGCCGTCGGCCGGGGTGAAGGTGTCGGGCGGCGCAGGTGCCGGGGTCGGGGCGGGGGGAGGAGTCGTCGGTGACGGCGTCGGTGACGGCGTGCCGGTCGGCGACGGGGTCGGGGACGGGGGCTTCGGTGCCTTCTGGCGGCAGTCGACCGGCGGGTCGATGGTGACCGGCGCGGCCGCGTCGGCCGAGGTGAGGGCCTGCGTGGCCAGCAGGCCCGAGACCAGGACGGCGGCGAGGACGCCGGCCGTCGAACGGAGAGGCTTCTTCACGGGCCCCGACCTTTCGATGTTGATGGAGCCGGCGTACCGGCGCGCAGTGACGATGGGCGCGCACCCGGGCCACGGACTCGTCCCCCGATGAACGCGCTGATCGTAACCGAGAGACGGGGTCCTTGGGACCGGTGGGACACATGGGACTAGTCCAGACGGACACCCGCCACTGGCCGGACGGGCCACCCCGGTCGCGCGCCCCGCCGCCGTCGCGCGCCCGGCGTGGGCGAGGATGGCCCCGTGACGCCGACGACGGTCCCCGCCCGCCCCGTGTGGGGCGACCGCCTCGTCGAGGTCGCCACCTGGCTGGTCGCGTGGTGGTCGTTGCTCTACTGGTTCGGCTGGTCGCTCGACCTCTCGCTCTGGCCGCTCGGCCGGGTGTGGGTGGTCACCTCGGTCCTCGGGGTCCTGGGTGCGCTCCTGCTCGCGCGCCGACGGCGCAGCCGCGCCCCCTCCCCCGCGCCCCGCGAGCCCGTGGACGGCGACCCCGGTCGGCGACCCCTCGTCCGGGGACGCTCCGCGGCGCTGCTGCGCGTCGGCGGCACCGCGGTCGCCGGGCTGGCGGTGGCGCTGCTGCTGCTCGCCGTGCGCGACTGGCCCCGGTCGGGCTGGTCGCTGCTCTGGGGGCTCCCGGTGGTGGCGCTGGTCGTCGGACTGCTCGTGGTGCTGGTGCTGCCCGACCCGTCCGACCCGGCCGACGACCACCACCCCCGCGTCGTACGACGCACCGAGCACCTGGCCGCCGCGGCCCTCGCCCTCGCCGTCGGTGTGCTGGCGCTGTTCATCAACCTGCCCGACTACGACGACCCCTACTACGTCAACCGGTCGGTGTGGATCGCCGAGCACGGCACCGCGATGACGCGCGACACGATCTTCGGCCCGGGCACCTTCGTCTCCCCCTACAACGGCGGGATCCCGATCGCCTCGGTCGAGGCCCTCGAGGGCGTGCTCGCCCACCTCACCGGCATCTCGGTCGGCAGCCTGACCTGGCTGGTCACCACCGGCATCGGTGCCGTCGGCACGGTCTGGGCCTTCTGGGCCCTCGCCCGCCGCTGGTCGCTGCGCACCCCGCTGGTCGTGCTCGTGGTGGCGGTGGCCTTCATGCTGCTCAGCGGCGAGTCCCGCCTCGGCAACTTCTGGATCGCTCGGATGTGGCAGGGCAAGGTGCTGGCGCTGACGGTGCTGCTGCCGTTCGTGTGGGTCTGGGCCGACGACCTGGTCCGCACCCGCGACCGGCGTCGCTGGTGGACGATGCTCGTCGCCGGCGTCGCCTTCGTCGGGCTCACCTCGACCGCGGTGATCCTGGTGCCGTTCCTGGTCGGCGGGATGCTGGTGACCGCCCTGGTCCTGCGCCACCGCGAGCTGGCCGTCGGGGCGCTGCTGCTCGTGGTCGGCCCGGTCGTGAGCGGTGCCGCCGTCGTGCTGCTCTCGACCGGGGTCGGGGACAACGGGGCGCTGCGCTACGGGGCGGAGACCTTCCGCCGCGTGCTGGGTCCCGACCACTGGATGGTCGTCGTCGCCCTGGTCGCGCTGGGCCTGACCCCGCTGCTGGTGCGCGGCAGGGCCGCCGCGCTGATGGCCGGCGCCACGGTGCTGGCCACCTTCACCGTGCTCGTCCCCCCGCTGCTCGAGGTGGCCGACGCGCTGACCGGCTCGGGGCCGATCCTGTGGCGGGTGCTCTACTGCGTGCCGATCGGCGTGCTCGTCGGGCTGCTGGCCGTCGTACGCCTCCCGCGGTGGACCGGCCCGCTGCGCCCCGTCGCCGCGGTGGCGCTGCCGGTCGCGCTGGTCGGGTCGTTCGCGCTGGCGGGGGCCGGGCTGTGGGACACCACCGACCACAACGGCCCCGCGACGCTGACCTCGCGCCCGACCTGGAAGGTCGACCTCACCGCCAAGGCACAGGTCGAGGCCGTGCTGGACGCCGGCGCCACCGGCGTCGTGCTGCTGCCGCCGATGGCGATGCAGGTGCTCCCCATGGTCACCACCGACGCGTACGCCGTGGACCCGCGCGGGTGGTACACCCGCATCCTCGCCGAGCCCGACGCCCAGAACGAGCAGCGTCGGCTGCTGGCCCGCTACGCGCGCGACACGACGCCCCGGCTCACCGGCGAGGACCTGGGCCGCGCCCTGCGGACCCTCGAGGTCACCGTGGTCTGCGTGACACAGGCACGGGCCGAGCGCGAGCTGCCGAGGCTGGCCGAGGCGGGGTACGCCGACCCCCGGCGCCGCGCCGACATGACCTGCGTGACGCCGACCTAGCCGACGAACTCGTTGGCGCGCGTGAGGTCCTCGTCGAAGTCGACCTCGACGATATGGAACTCCGAGATGTCCAGGGCCTCGACCCGCAGGCCGTCCTCCTGGATCGCGACCTCGATGCCGCGCTCGAAGTAGTCCTGGTCGCCGACCTCTTGGAGGCGGCGCACGAGCGTGGCCTTGTCGTCGGCCGCGACGTAGTTGATGCCGACCGCCTCGCCGAGGCCGCCGACGACCTGCTTGGACAGCTCGCGGATGTAGCCGTCGTCGTCGAGGGTGTACTTGACCTCCTCCTCGGCGACCGACTCGGTGTTGACGCACACGAAGCTGCGGCCGGCCTCGATGTGCTCGCGCACCAGCCCCAGCACGCGCGGGTCGAACACCACGTCGCCGTTGAGCCAGAGCACCCCACCGGGCTGGGAGAGGTGCAGCGCCTTGTGGAGGCTCTTGGAGGTGTTGGTGGAGTCGTAGACCTCGTTGTAGACGAAGCTGATGTCGGGCATCGCCTCGATCACCAGGTCGAGCTTGAAGCCGACCACGGCGGTCACGTGGACCTCGTCGCCGAGCCCCGCACGCAGGGCGTCCACCGCGCGGCGCATGATCGTCTCGCCCGAGCTGAGCGGGGTCAGCGGCTTCGGGTGGGGCCGGCCGAGGCGGGTGCCCATGCCGGCGGCGAGGATGACGACCTGAGTGGTCACGGTGGACTCCTGTCTGCGGCGGACGCGGGGTGGTCCGCCGTCCGGATCCCGGCGAGCCTAGTCGTAGGTAGTCTCATCCGACGTGAGCACCACACCCACCCGCGTCTTCGCCGCCCGGCTCGCGGGACTGCCGGTGTTCGACCCCTCGGGCGACCAGGTCGGCAAGGTCCGTGACGTCGTGGTCGTGCTGCGCTCCGACGTGCGCCAGCCCCGGGTGGTGGGCCTCGTCGTCGAGGTCTTCGGCCGGCGCCAGATCTTCGCCCCGATGACCCGCGTCACCGCGATGGACGCCGGGCAGGTGATCACGACCGGCCTGCTGAACATGCGGCGCTTCGAGCGGCGTACGACGGAGACGCTGGTGATCGCGCAGATGCTCGACCGCCACGTCAGGATCCGCAGCACCGGCACCGAGGGCACCGTCTTCGACGTCGCGATGGAGCAGGCCCGCACCCGCGACTGGGTGCTCTCCCGGGTGGCGGTGACCGAGGGCGCCAAGGGATTCCGGCGCCGCTCCCAGACCCACGTCGTGGAGTGGGACGACGTGGAGGGTCTGCACGAGCGGCAGCCACGGCAGGGTGCCGAGCACCTCGCCGCCTCGCTGGCCGACCTGCGTCCGGCCGACGCGGCGAGCGTGATCCACGACCTCACGCCGGAGCGGCGTACGCAGGTGGTCGCGGCGCTCGACGACGAGCGCCTGGCCCACGTGCTGGAGGAGCTGCCCGAGGAGGACCAGGTCGAGATCCTCGAGCACCTCGACTCCGAGCGCGCCGCGGACATCCTCGAGGAGATGTCGGCCGACGACGCCGCCGACCTCATCGCCGACCTGCCGCCCGAGACCGCCGCCCAGCTGCTCGAGCTGATGGAGACCGAGGAGGCCGCCTCGGTGCGGCGGCTGATGTCCTACGGCGAGGAGACCGCCGGCGGCATGATGACGCCCGAGCCGGTCATCCTGCCGCCCGACGCCACCGTCGCCGAGGCGCTGGCCCGCGTCCGCGCCGTCGAGCTCACCCCCTCGCTCGCGGCCCTGGTCTACGTCTGCCGCCAGCCCCTGGAGACCCCCACCGGCAAGCTGCTCGGCGTCGCCCACATCCAGCGGCTGCTGCGCGAGCCGCCGTCCTCGCTGGTGGCCGGCGCGCTCGACACCGGCATCGACTACCTCCGGCCGCAGGCCAGCCTCGAGGACGTCGCGACGTTCCTGGCGACCTACAACCTCGTCGCCGCCCCGGTGGTCGACGAGGAGGGCCGGCTGCTCGGCACCGTCGCGGTCGACGACCTCCTCGACCACCTGCTGCCCGAGGGCTGGCGCGACCGCAAGATCGGGCGGAGGTGAGCGGGATGGGCGAGAAGGACCGCCGCGACCGGCACGACCGGCACGACCGGTCCGAGCGGCACGACCGGCACGACCGGGCCGAGCGACGCCCGGAGTCGCGCGTCGTGCGCCTGGACCAGCCGACCGACGTCCGCCGCCGCTCGTTCGTGCGCCGTCCGCAGGTGCGGCAGGACGCGTTCGGGATCTTCGCCGAGCAGTTCGCCCGCTTCATGGGCACGGCGCGCTTCCTGATCTACATGACGCTGTTCGTCATCTTCTGGGTGCTCTGGAACATCCTGGCGCCGGAGTCGCTGCGGTTCGACGACTACCCGTTCATCTTCCTCACCCTGATGCTCAGCCTCCAGGCGTCGTACGCCGCGCCGCTGATCCTGCTCGCGCAGAACCGCCAGGAGGTCCGCGACCGCGTGGTCAACGAGCAGGACCGCCAGGCCAACGCCCGGGCCCACGCCGACATGGAGTACCTCGCCCGCGAGGTGGCCTCGCTGCGGATGTCGGTCGGCGAGGTCGCCACCCGCGACTTCATGCGCTCGGAGCTGCGCAACCTGGTCGAGGAGCTGACCGGCGACGACGACGAGGACGACCCGGACACCCCGGGGAGGCCGTCGTGACCCCACGTACGCTTGCCCCATGACCTCCCCTGACATCGACCGGATCAGGGCTGCTCTCGCGCGGGTCCACGACCCCGAGATCAAGCGACCGATCACCGAGCTGGGCATGCTCGACGACGTCACCGTCGACGACACCGGCCTGGTGACGGTGACCGTGCTGCTCACCGTGTCCGGCTGCCCCCTCAAGGACACCATCACCCGCGACGTCACCTCCGAGGTCAGCCCGATCGAGGGCGTGACCGGGGTCGACGTCAAGCTCGGCGTGATGACCGCCGAGCAGCGCTCGACGCTGCAGGACCAGCTGCGCGGCGGCCAGGCCCAGCGCGAGATCCCGTTCGCCCAGCCCGGCTCGCTCACCCGCGTGATCGCGATCGCCTCGGGCAAGGGCGGCGTCGGCAAGTCCTCGGTGACGGTCAACCTCGCCGTGTCGATGGCAGCGCAGGGCCTCAAGGTCGGCATCGTCGACGCCGACATCTACGGCCACTCGATCCCCGCCATGCTCGGCGTGGCCGACGTCCGGCCGACCCAGGTCGAGGACCTCATCATGCCGGTCCCCACCGCCAGCGGCGTCTCGGTGATCAGCATCGGCATGCTCAAGCCGCGCCGCGACCAGGTCGTCGCCTGGCGCGGCCCGATGCTCGACCGCGCGCTCGTGCAGATGCTGGCCGACGTCTACTGGGGCAGCCTCGACGTGCTGCTCCTCGACCTCCCGCCCGGCACCGGCGACGTCGCCATCTCGCTGGGCCAGCACCTCCCGAGCGCCGAGGTGGTCGTCGTGACCACCCCGCAGGACGCCGCGACCGAGGTCGCCGAGCGCGCCGGCACGATGGCCTCGATGATGCACCAGCGCGTCATCGGCGTCCTGGAGAACATGTCCTGGCTGCCCTGCCCCCACTGCACCCCCGAGGGCAAGGACCACCGCATCGACGTCTTCGGCACCGGCGGCGGGCAGCGCACGGCCACCACGCTGGGCCAGCGGTTCGGCTACGACGTCCCGCTGCTCGGCCGGATCCCGCTCGACACGAGCCTGCGCGAGGGCGGCGACGTCGGCAAGCCGATCGTCGAGTCCGACCCCACCGCGCCCGGCGCGCTGGTGCTGCGCGAGGTGGCCCGCACGCTCACCGCCCGCGGCCGCGGGCTGGCGGGCATGCAGCTGGGCCTGAGCCCCACCGCGAAGGGCTGAGCCTCCGGTGTTCGGGGTCGGGCTGCCGGAGTTCGCGGTCATCGCGCTCGTCGCGGTGATCGTCTTCGGCCCCGACCGGCTGCCCGAGCTGGCCCGTCAGGCGGGGCGGTTCGTCCGCCAGGTCCGCAACCTCGCCAACAACGCCCAGACGCAGCTGCGCGACGAGCTCGGCCCGGAGTACTCCGACCTCAAGCTCACCGACCTCGACCCCCGCGTCGCCATCCGCCGCCACATCCTCGATGCGATGGAGGACGACGACGACCAGCCGGCCCGACGCCGCACGGCCCTCGAGCCCGCCGTCGAGCTCCTCGGCCCCGGCGAACGTCCCCCCTTCGACGGCGAGGCCACCTGAGGGGTGCGCCCGAGGGCCCCTGGTAGATCGGGGCTGTGGAACACGCCGTGATCAGCGTCCGTGACCCCGGTCTACATGGAGCTTCGGGGGCCCCGGGACGAGCGGTGACGCTCCAGCAGGATCAGCACCCGGTGGACCACCATGGCGGTGAGCACGACGCCGGCGACGACGGTGACGGTGGCGTGCAGCCCGCCGACGGCGAGGAGCGCGAACCAGCCGAGGACGGCGGTGACGAGCACGACGTCGACGATGACCGTCCAGCGGCGCTCGCGGTCGCGGCTGGCCAGTCCGTAGCGCACGGGCACGGGCGACTGGGGGACGGTGGTCACCGCACCAGTATGCGCCGCTAAGTCCGTTTTGAGGGGAGAACGCCGGATCTGGTTACTCGGTCTTGGCGTCCAGGGTCACCGGCACGGAGAAGTCACGACCCCCACGGGTCACCGACAGCGTGACCTCCTCGCCCGGCACGTGCGACCGGATCGCCACGACGAGGTCGATCGAGGTGGTGACCAGGGCGTCGTCGACACGGCGGATCACGTCGCCGACCTCGAGGTCGGCGTCGGCGGCTGGCGACCCGCGGTCGATCTCCTCCACCCGGGCGCCGTCGAGGCTGGGCAGGCCGCGGACGTTGGCGCCGATGACGGGGT
Organism: Nocardioides aurantiacus; assembly: GCF_003752505.1. Lineage (NCBI taxonomy): Bacteria > Bacillati > Actinomycetota > Actinomycetes > Propionibacteriales > Nocardioidaceae > Nocardioides > Nocardioides aurantiacus. Next base: position 3,364,952 of record NZ_RKHO01000001.1, read on the forward strand.
ACTGCGCCTTCCCGCTCCGGAGGATCTGTGCCGCGGTCACCTCGACCTGCTCGATCGGGATCGCGAAGCCGACGCCGATGTTGCCGCCCTGGTCGCCCGAGACCGACCCGAGCGAGGCGATCGCGGAGTTGACCCCCACGACCTGGCCCTGCAGGTTGACCAGCGGCCCGCCGGAGTTGCCCGGGTTGATGGCCGCGTCGGTCTGGACGGCGTTGATGTAGGAGTTGTCGCTCTGGCTCTCGCCGGTCGTCACGGGGCGGTTGACGGCGCTGATGATGCCGCTGGTCACCGTCGAGGACAGGCCGAGCGGCGAGCCGATCGCGACCACCGTCTCCCCCACCCGCATCTGGTCGGCCGACCCGACGGCGGCGGGCTGCATCGAGCGCGCCCCCTCGGCCTCGAGCACGGCGAGGTCGTAGACGGTGCTGCGACCCACCACCTTGGCCACGGAGCGGTTGCCGTCCTGGTCGACGATGCGGATGTCCTGGCCGGCCTCGGCCGCCTCGGCGACGACGTGGTTGTTGGTGATGACGTGGCCCTGGTCGTCGTAGACGAAGCCCGAGCCGGTCGCACCCCCCGACCCCGCCCCGGCGGCGCCGGCGAGGATCTGGACGGTGCTGGGCAGCACCTCCTCGGCGACCGAGGCGATGCTGGCGTTGTCGGCGGGCAGCGGTTGCGCCGTACGACGCTCGACGCTGATCGAGGTCTGCTCACCGTCCTGGGCCATCAGTCCGGCCGCGAGCGCCCCGCCGGTGAGTCCGAGCACCAGAGCGAGGCCGGCGACCGCCGGCCAGACCCACCGCGGCAGCCCGGCGCGGGTCGGGGCCGAGTCGTCGGGCTCCGGCTCGGCCAGGGCGCCGCCGAGGAAGCCGCGGTCGTCCGGGCGGGCGTCGGCGGGCGGGAGCGGGAGGCCGGGGAGCCGCCGGGTGGGCTCGGCGTACGACGGCGGGGGCGGACCCCACGGACCGCTCGGCCCGGGCGGGGTGGCCGCCACCCCGGGCGGGACCCGGCCCGGCGGGGAGGCGAACGACGGCTGGCCCGGACGTGGCTGACCGAGACCCTGCGGCTGCTCCGCGCGCTGCGGCCGTGCCTGCTCTTGCGGCGTCGGCGAGGCGACCGACGGCGAGGCGACCGGCTCCGCGCCGTACGGCTGCCGCCCCGGGGGCGGCGGACTCGGCTGCGGGTCGGGCTGCTCGGGGCTCACGCCTCCTATCTTGACCTACGCGCCCAGACCGCGGAGGTGTTCGTCTCGGCGCCCTGCGGCGTTCCGACGGTGCCCGACCCGGCACCGGCACCACGCTGCGGCTGCTCGCCGCGGATGCTGGCCGGGGAGGGTCGCGCGGGTACGTCGCCACGCACCACCGCTCCCCCGGTCACGGCCACCAGGCCGAGGACCGAGGCCGCGATGGCACCGCCGCCGACCGCCACCAGGCTGACCCGACGACTGCTGCCGTGGCCCGCCCGGTCGGGGGTGGCCGCCCAGTCGTCGACGGACTGCAGCGACTCCAGCAGCGAGGGCGGCGGGGTGAGGGAGCCGGTGTCCGCACCCGGGTAGGCCGGGGCGGGTCGGTCGGTGCGCTCGGTCGCGAGGCTGCCCAGCCGCTGCTTGGTCCAGGCCTCGTGCTCGACGAGCTGGCGGCAGCCGGGGCAGGTGTGGACGTGGGCCCAGGCCCGCTCCTCGACGGCGGCGGGCAGCTGGCCGTCGACGAGCGCGGCGGCCTTGGCCCCGAGGTGCCCGCTCAGCGAGAGCATCAGCGGGCCCCGCCGCTGGCGAGCTGCGGCCGCGGACCGGAGAGGCGGCTGCGGCCGGGGCCGGGGGCGCGGTGGGCCAGCGCCGTGCGCAGCTGGGCCCGGCCGCGGTGGATCCGCGAGCGCACGGTGCCGAGCTTGAGGCCGAGGACGTCGGCGATCTCGTCGTACGTCAGGCCCTCGACGTCGCAGAGCACGACCGCGGCGCGGAACTCCGGGCTGAGCGAGGCCAGTGCCTGCTCGACGTCGGCGTCGAAGAGCCGCTCGGCCTGCGCGACGTCCGGCGTCGGCAGCGCGCTGGGGAGCCGGTGGGCGGCCTCGTCGGTGAGGGCGTCGAAGCGGATCCGTTGCTTGCGGCGGGCCTGGTCGAGGAACAGGTTGGTGGTGATGCGGTGCAACCAGCCGGCCATGGTGCCGGGGGTGTAGGTGTGCAGCGAGCGGAAGACGCGCACGAAGACCTCCTGGGTGAGGTCCTCGGCGTCGTGGGCGTTGCCGGTCAGCCGATAGGCCAACCGGTAGACGCGGGCCGAGTGCTCGGTGACGATCTGCTCCCAGCTGGAGGAGTCGAGCGGACCGTCCTGGGCGCCCGCGTCACCCATGAGCGGGCCGGCGGGGGCGCTCGCGACGCCCGCGGCCGAGGCGGGCGTCGACGGGGAGGTGGGGCCGGGGAGGGTCATGCATCCACGCTAGGGAGGGTTGCTGAGACCCACCTGAGCGCAACCCGGGAAGACGCCCTCAGGTCTCGCGAGCGGTAGGGTCGCCCCGGAAGTCAGCCCCACCGTCAGGAGTCCGTCATCGTCACCGCACCCAAGTCCGCGAGCTGGACCTACGCCGAGGAGTTCGTGCCCGAGGACGAGGTCGTCGCCGGGGCCCGCGCCCGCGCCGAGGAGGTCGGCGTCACCGCGATCGGCCAGGGCGTCGGCGCCGCGCTCGGCCTGCTGGCCTCGCTGCTCGAGGCCCGCTCGGTCGTCGAGATCGGCACCGGCACCGGCGTCTCCGGCCTGTGGCTGCTGCGCGGCATGCGCCCCGACGGCGTGCTGACCACCGTCGACACCGAGGCCGAGCACCAGCGGCTGGCCAAGCAGGGCTTCACCGAGGCCGGCATCGCCTCGCAGCGCGTCCGCCTCATCCCCGGCGCCGCCCTCGACGTCCTCCCCCGCCTCACCGACGGCCACTACGACCTCGTCTTCTGCGACGGGGACAAGCAGGAGTACGCCGACTACCTCACCGAGGCGGTCCGCCTGCTGCGTCCCGGCGGCGTGGTGGCCTTCGACAACGCGCTGTGGCACGACCGCGTCGCCGACCCCTCCCAGCGCGACCCCGAGACGGTCGCGGTCCGCGAGCTCGGCCGCACCGTGCTGGACCACGACGCCCTGGTGCCGGCCCTGCTCCCCGTCGGCGACGGGCTGCTGGTGGCCAAGAAGGTCTGGACGCCCGAGGTCTGACCGCGGGCGACCTGCCGTCCCACCCGCGGGTCGGCGGTGCCCCTGCGTGCCCGCGCTGCGCTGCGCTGCGGCGTACGGGATCGGACAAACAGGGCCTCTGGGTGGGCGAAACTGCCCGCTGGCGCCCGTTTCCTCCCGGTTGCTCGGGCAGTTTCACCGGCTAGCCGGTGAAACTGCCCCCCTCAGCCCCCGACCCCCTCCAGGGGCGCGTCCGAGCCGAGCCAGTCCAGGAGCAGGCGGGCGCCGAACCCGGTGGGGCCGGCGGTCCACTCGAAGGCGTCCTCGGGGGCGTCGCCGACCGAGGCGATGTCGAGGTGGGCCCACGGGAGGCCGCCGGTGAAGGGCTCGAGGAACAGCGCCGCGGTGATGGCGGGCGGGCCGCCCGGCGCGTTGTCGGCGTCGGCGATCTTGGAGACCAGCTTGCCGGCGTACTCCCGCTCGAGGGGCATCCGCCACAGCGGCTCCCCCGCGCGTGCGCCCGCGGCGACCAGGGCCTCCGCGAGGGCGTCGTCGGTGGCGAACAGGCCGCCGAGGTGCTGGCCGAGCGCGACCTTGATGCCGCCGGTGAGGGTGGCGACGTCGACGAGGGCATCGGGCGACAGCTCGGCGACGGCGTGGGCCAGCGCGTCGGCGAGGACCAGGCGGCCCTCGGCGTCGGTGTTGGTGACCTCGGTGGTGCGCCCGCCCACGTGGGTGAGCACGTCGCCCGGGCGCATCGAGCCGCCGCCGACGGCGTTCTCGGCCAGCGGCAGCAGCGCGGTGACGCGCACCGGGCAGCCGACGGCGGGCAGCGCGCCCATCACGGCGGCGACCACGGCCGCGCCGGTCATGTCGCGCTTCATCGTGGCCATCGCCTGTCCGGGCTTGATGGAGAGGCCGCCGCTGTCGAAGGTGATGCCCTTGCCGACCAGCACCACGTGGGGCGTACGACGGCCACGACGCGTCGACGGGGAGTACTCCACCCGCACCACCCGCGGCGGGGTCGCCGACCCCTGACCGACGCCGAGCACGCCGCCGAACCCGCCGGCACGCAGGGCGTCCTCGTCGAGGACCTCGGTCGTCAGGCCGGCAGCGGTGGCGATCTCGACGACCTGGTCGGCCAGCCACTGCGGCGACTTGGTGTTGGACGGGACGGTGGCCAGCAGCCGGCTGCGCCACCCGGCGCGAGCGCGGGCCACGGCCCGCTCGAGCACCTCGGTGGTGCCGACCTCGGGGGCGGTCAGCGCCAGCACGACGTGGCGCACGGGGCGGTGCTCGGCACCCTCGCGGCGCAGGGAGAAGGTGAACGCGCCCAGGGTGGCGCCCTCGACGAACGCGGTCAGCTCCTCGGGGCCGGCGACGGCCTGGACGGCGGAGGCGACCTCGTCGACGTCGCGGCAGTGCCGGGCGAGCGCGGCGCCGGCGCGGCGCAGGTCGGTGCGGGTGGTGGCGCCGACCCCCACGAGCAGCACCCGGACCAGGGCGTCCGATGCGTCCGAGTCGTCGCGGCGTACGCCGGGCAGGTCGGTGACCTCGCCTGCCGCACCGGTGGCGCCGGCGGAGCGCAGCACGTCGAGCAGGTCGGGCACGCCCGCGAGGCCGGCGAGCTCGGCGGCGCCGGGGCCGACCTCGAGGTCGTCGTCCTCACCGGGCAGCACCGCCAGCGCGAGGACCTGCGCGCCGGTCAGGGCCGCGGGCGAGAGCTCGGAGAGCGTGAAGTCGGGCGGCGGGACCTGGGGGGCGAGCGGCACCCGTCGACCCTAGCCGAAGCGCGACCGAAGGCCCCCGTCCTCCCGAGGGAGGACGAGGGCCTTCGCCGTGCTCACGTCGCTGCGGTGCCTCGGACGGGCACCGCCAACCGGGGTCTGGGTCAGCCGACGACGCCGGTGAGGGCGTCCCGGAGGCTCGTGGCCTCCTCGGCGTTGAGCTCCACCACGAGTCGTCCACCGCCTTCGAGGGGAACCCTCATCACGATGCCACGACCTTCCTTGGTGACCTCGAGCGGACCGTCGCCCGTCCGCGGCTTCATGGCCGCCATGTGCACACCTCTTCCCATCCGATTCGTGCGCATGACGCGCTCTTGGGACCCCATTATTCCCCATCACCGCTGCGAGCGGGGCACTCCACCCGTGCGTGGTCCGCGGGATGCGGCAGACTCGGCCGTCCCGACACCGTCGTCGACGACCCCAGGAGCGCCATGTCCGAGCCCGTCCGCTACGCCCTCGACCGCGGCGTCGCCACCATCACCCTCGACCGTCCCGAGGCGATGAACGGGCTCGACCTCCCCACCAAGGAGGCGCTGCTCGCGGCCGTGCGCCGCGCCGCCGACGACGTCGAGGTGCGCTGCGTCGTGCTCACCGGGTCGGGCAGGGCGTTCTGCGTCGGCCAGGACCTCAAGGAGCACCAGCGCACCCTCGCCGACCCGAGCACCCCGCCGCTGGACACCGTCGAGCAGCACTACAACCCGATCGTCAGCACGCTGGTGTCCATGCCCAAGCCCGTGGTCGCCGCCGTCAACGGCGTCGCGGCCGGCGCCGGGGTCAGCCTGGCGCTGGCCTGCGACTTCCGGGTGATGGCCGAGCCGGCCGGCTTCAACCTGGCCTTCGCCGGCATCGCGTTGTCCTGCGACACCGGCTCCTCCTGGACGCTGCCGCGCCTGGTGGGCCGGGCCAAGGCGCTGGAGCTGCTCTACTTCCCCCGCACCATCGCCTCCGCCGAGGCGCTCTCGCTCGGCCTGGTCACCACCGTGGTGCCCGCGGACGACCTCGCCGGGGAGGTCGCGACGCTGGCCCGCCGGCTCGCCGACGGCCCGACCGTGGCCTACGGCGCGATCCGGCGCTCGGTCGAGCACGCCGCCGGCCACTCCTTCGACGAGGCGCTCGCGTTCGAGGCCGAGATGATGGCGCTGACCGGCCAGACCAGCGACCACCGCGCGGCCGTCTCGGCGTTCGTGGAGAAGCGGAAGCCGGAGTTCGGCGGCCGCTGACCCGCCTCAGGGCTCCGGGGTGTCCCGCGGCCCGGGAGCGGTGGGTCGGCCCGGCGCGTCCCGCCGGTCGAGCTCGTCGGCCAGGCGCGCCAGGAGGGCGTCGACCTCGTCGGCGCGGTAGCCGCGGACCGCGGTGTTCAGCCGCACCCCCCGCAGGTCGTCGCCGCGCAGCGGGCCGTCGGGCAGCGAGACGTCCGGCCGGTCGTCGTACGCCGCGGGCATCGACCCGCCGCCGCGCTCGGCGACGAGCACCGCCACGGCGCCGACGAGCAGGACCAGCAGCACGGTCACCACCCACGTCACGGTCGGGCCATCCCCGCCACCATCAGCGCGACGGTCTCCTCGACGTCGTCGGTGACGTGCAGCAGGTCGAGGTCGGCCTGCGAGACCTTGCCGTCGGCCAGGACGGTGCCGCGCAGCCAGTCGAGGAGCCCCGACCAGTAGTCGACGCCGACCAGGACCACCGGGAACGAGGTCACCTTCTGGGTCTGCACCAGCGTCAGCGCCTCGAAGAGCTCGTCGAAGGTGCCGAGCCCGCCCGGGAGGACGACGAAGCCGCTGGCGTACTTGACGAACATCGTCTTGCGGGCGAAGAAGTAGCGGAAGTTGACCCCGACGTCGACGTAGGGGTTCAGGCCGGTCTCGAAGGGCAGCTCGATGCCGAGCCCGACCGAGACGCCACCGGCCTCGGAGGCGCCCTTGTTGGCCGCCTCCATCGCGCCCGGGCCGCCGCCGGTGATGACCGCGAAGCCGGCCTCGACCAGCCGGCGCCCGACCTGCTCGCCGACCGCGTAGAACGGGTCGTCGGGCTGGGTGCGGGCCGAGCCGAAGACGCCGACGGCCGGCCCGAGCTCGGCCAGCGCACCGAAGCCCTCGACGAACTCGCTCTGGATGCGCAGCACCCGCCAGGGGTCGGTGTGCACCCAGTCGCTGGGGCCGCGGGAGTCGAGCAGCCGCTGGTCGGTGGTGGTGAGGTCGACCTGGTCGCCGCGCAGCAACGTGGGTCCTCGGCGCTTCTCGCGGCGGGCGCTCACGCGCGCTCCCCGACGTCGGGCTGCAGCCAGGTGCGGAGCGTCTGCTCGCAGGAGCGCAACTGGGCCAGCGGGACGAACTCCTCCTGCTTGTGCGCCAGCATCGGGTCGCCGGGACCGTAGTTGACGGCCGGGACGCCGAGGGCGGTGAAGCGGGCGACGTCGGTCCAGCCGAACTTGGGGTTCACGGTGCCGCCGACCGCCTCGACGAACGCCGTGGCGGCCGGCAGGCCCAGCCCGGGCAGCGCGCCGGGGGCGGAGTCGGTGACCGTGACGTCGTAGCCGTCGAAGAACTCCGTGACGAACTCCAGCGCCTCGGCCTCGGCCCGGTCGGGGGCGTAGCGGAAGTTGACCGTCACCACGCACTCGTCGGGGATCACGTTGGTGGCGACGCCGCCGGAGACCAGGACGGCGTTGAGGCCCTCGTGGTACTCCAGGCCGTCGATGACCGGCAGCCGGGGCTCGTAGGCCCGGAGGCGGGTGAGCACGTCGGCGGCGGCGTGGATCGCGTTGGAGCCGCGCCAGGCACGCGCGGAGTGGGCCCGCTCGCCCGTCGTACGGACCTCGACGCGGAGCGTGCCCTGGCAGCCGGCCTCGACGACGGCGTCGCTGGGCTCCATCAGGATCGCGAAGTCGGCCTCGACGAGGTCGGGCCGCTCGCGGGCGATGATGCCGAGGCCGTTGTAGACGTCGTCGATCTCCTCGGCCTCGTAGAAGACGTAGGTCACGTCGCGGACCGGCGCGGCCACGTCGTGGGCGAGCTTGAGCGCGACGGCGACGCCGCCCTTCATGTCGCAGCTGCCGAGGCCGTGCAGGCGCTCGCCGTCCAGGCGCGAGGGCAGGTTGTGGTTGAGCGGCACCGTGTCGAGGTGGCCCGCGACGACGACGCGCTCGCCGAGCCCCTGCGTCGTGCGGGCGACCACGGAGTGGCCCAGGCGGGTCACCTCGAGGTGGTCGAGCCGGCGCAGCGCCGCCTCGACGGCGTCCGCCAGACGCTCCTCGTGCTGGCTCACCGACTCGATGTCGACGAGGGTCTGCGTCAGCTCCACGACGTCGGCAGACAGGTCCAGGGGGGAGTCCGGGGGCATGCCCGCATCCTGTCACCCGGGCGGGTGTCGGCCGGGTCGAGTCCGGGTGGAGTCCGGGTGGAGTCCGGGTCGGGTCCGGGTGGAGTCCGGGTCGGGTCGGGGCGCTACTCCGAGGCGAGCATGGTGGCGCCGAGGCCCACCATCATCAGCCCGCCGCCGGCACCCAGGGCGTCCAGCCGGCTCGGCGTACGGGCGAACCAGGCGCGGGCCCGGCCGGCCGCCAGCGCCCACAGGCTGTCCGAGCAGCACGCCATCACGCCGAAGGCCAGGCCCAGCAGCGCGACCTGCAGGCCGGTGCGGCCCGCCTGCTGGTCGACGAACTGCGGCAGGAAGGCGACGAAGAAGACGATCGTCTTGGGGTTGGTCAGCCCGACGACCACGCCGGTGCCCACCGCCCGGCGCGCACTGCCCGGGGCCGGTGCGTCCGGACCGGCCGCCAGCGCCTCACGGGCGTCGCGGCGGTGCCGGACCGCCTGCACCCCCAGCCACACGACGTACGCCGCCCCACCGACCTTGACCACCGTGTAGACGGTCGCGCTCGCCGCCACCAGGGCGCCCAGGCCGACGGCCACGAGCAGCACCTGGCCGAGCACCCCGAGCGCGTTGCCGACCACCGACAGCAGCGCGTCGCGCCGCCCGACGGTCAGCGCCCGCCCGATCGTGAAGAGCAGGCTCGGGCCGGGCACCTGGATGAAGAGCAGCGACGCGACGAGGAACGCGATCCACTGGTGGGTCGAGGGCACGCGCCCAGTGTGGGGCTGCCCCGCCCGGCCGGTCCACCGGGTCGGTGGGTGGAGCAGTCCGAGGTCAGCGGCGGGCGGCGGCCAGGCGGCCCTTGAGCAACGCCTTGGTGGGGTGGTGGTCGTCGCCCATCAGGGCGAGGCACACCTCGACCACCTCGGTGTCGTACGGCGCGAGCTCGGTGTAGCGGGCGACGGCCTGGGGCTGGGGGTCGGCCAGCAGCGCCTCGCGGACCGCGACGGCGACGTAGTCGGCCAGCTCGACCAGGGCGGGCGACTCGGTGCCGGGCATCAGGTCTCCTCCGTACGCCGCGACGGCCGCGCGCACCTGGCCGCGGCGCAGCAGCCGGAGCACCTCGTCGACGTCGACCCGCACGGGGACCTCGAGCCGGTAGGGCCGGGAGGCGAGCCGGCCACCGAGGGCGCTGCGCAGGTGGGAGACCTCGGCCTTGAGGGTGGAGAAGGTGACGGCCTGGTCGCCGTACAGCAGGGCGTGGAGGTGCTCCAGCGACAGCCCGCCCGGGTTGAGCGCGAGCAGCGCGAGGATCTCGGTCTGGCGGCGGTTGAGCAGCAGCCGCTGGCCGTCCAGGCGTGCCTCGGCGGCGCCGAGCAGCGACAGGTCGAGGCCGGCCACCGGGGCCGGGCCGGGCTGGCCGGGCAGGCCGCGGGAGCTGGTGGCGGGCATCGCGGTCTCGATCAGCCGGGCCATCACCCGCGCGGTCGCCAGGCCGATGGGGTGGCTGCGGTCCCAGGTGGTGGAGAGGTCGATGACGCCGAGCTGCTCGCCGCTGACCGGGTCGTGCACGGGCGCGGCCCAGCAGACCCAGTTGTGCACCACCTGGGCGTAGTGCTCGGCGCTGAAGACCATCGCCGGGGCGTCGTGGCGACAGGCGAGGTCGAGGGCGTTGGTGCCGACGCTGGTGTCGTCCCAGCGGCCGCCGGCGACGAAGTTGACCGACTCGGCCTTGCGGCGCATGACGCGGCCGCCGTAGGTCCACAGGATGCGGGTCTCGGCATCGGTGACGGCCACGACGAGGTCGCCGTCCTCGCAGGTGCGACGCAGCTCGGACTCGACGCGCTCGACGGCGAGCTGCAGCGGGGAGTCGTGCCAGAACGAGCGGGTGTCGGTCTCGTCGTCCAGCGGCGCCTCGGTCACGTCGACCTGCACGCGCGGCGCCGACCGCTCCCAGGAGCGCAGGATCTCGGGTCGCACCAGCCCCTCGGCACGGTCACCGTGCTCGATGAAGGTCGTCCACGCGTGCACGGCCTCGAGGCGGCGCGTCCGGAGCTCGTCGCTGGTGCTCGTCATGTGCCGTGGGCCTCCGCGGGGTGCCGGGTGATCTGGGCCACACCGTAGCCCCCGGCGCCTCGCCACCACAGGCGTCGTCCGGGGCGGACCGGACCAGTGGCCCTCAGGCGTCGAGCCGGCGTCGCAGGAAGCGCACCGTGCGCTCCATCGACAGCGGCCACTGCGGGATGAAGGCGTGCTGCTCGCCCTCGTAGAGGCGCAGCGTGGAGTCGACGTCGGCGGCGCGCAGCAGCCGGTGCGTACGCCGCGACCAGGGCGGAGGGCAGGTGTCGTCGGCCGTGCCGTGGTGGATCAGCACCGGCTCGGTGACCCGGTCGAAGTAGGTGCGCGAGGACAGTCCGGCGTAGAAGTCGGGCGCCCCGCGACGGGTCCCGAAACGTCGCGCGAGCTCCTGGGCCGACTCGGGCCGGTTGGGGATCGTGAACTGGTCGAGGTTCTCGGTGAACAGCGAGCTGACCGAGGCGTAGACGACCGCGGCCCGGACCGCGCCGGGCTGGGCGACGAGCGCGTTGAGGGTGACGCCGCCACCCATGGAGCGCCCCAGCATCGCCACGCGCTCGGGGTCGACGGCGGGCAGCTGCTTGAGCGAGGCCACGGCGTGCAGGGCGTCGCGGGTGTAGCCCAGCCGGCTCTCCCGCTCGACGTCGCCGGCCGGGTCGCTGGCAGCGTGGCCGCGGTAGTCGGTGTGCAGCACCACGAAGCCCGCCCGGGCGAGGTAGTCCTGCTCGCGCGCCAGCCCCTGGCCGGTGACGTAGACCGAGGGCTCGATGTAGCCGTGGCACAGCACCACCGCCGGGAACGGTCCCCGGCCCCGCGGCCGCAGCAGGATCCCGGACACGGTCGTGCCGCCGGCGGGGTAGGTGACCTCCCACCGCTCGTAGGCGTCGGTCACCGACTGTCGCCGCACCCGCGTGACGGGACCGCCGTCGAAGTCCTCGCGCATCAGCTGCGGCAGCGAGACCCGGCGCTCGACCGGCGGCAGCGCGTCGGCGGTGGCGCTCGGCGAGGGGGACGTGCTTGCGGAGGGCGAGGGGGACGTGGTCGCGGAGGGCGAGGCGGTCGCTGAGGAGGACCCCGTCGGCGAGGCGTCGGGCTGCTCGGAGCCCGCGCAGGCCGTGAGGGTCAGCCCGGCCGCGCCCAGCAGCGCCGTACGCCGCGTCACGCGACCGCCAGAGCCCACCGGGACACCCATGCCTGCCATGGTGCCCGGGCGACCAAGCCGGGCCGTGCGACCGATCAGTCCGACCGCTCCGCGTCGTCCTCCTGCTGCTCCTCGACGCGCTTCTTGATCCGACCCATCCCCGGGAGCTTGCCGAGCATCTCGTTGAGCTCGCGGGAGACGTCGAGCAGGTCGTGGATGTCGGGCGCCACCGAGCCGAGCGTCGTCATGATCGGCAGCACCTCGGTCTCCAGCCGCCGCGTCAGCTCGGGCAGGTGGTCGACCATCGTGACCAGCGCGGCCACCTCGGCGGGCGAGGTGGTGTCGGCGAGCGTGCGGAGCGTCGGCTCCAGCGTGGTCAGCGGCGGCTCGAGCCGGTCGAGCAGGACGCCGAGGCGGTGGACGAGGGGCTCGGCGTCGGCGGCGATCCCGTCGACCCGGCGTACGACCGCGTCGGCGCCGAGGCGGGTGCCCTCGATGCGCTCCAGCAGCGCGTCGACCCGGCCGATCAGGGACTCGGCCGCGTCGAGCAGGCCGAAGACCCGCTCGGGCAGACCGAGCAGGACACGGGGCAGCTCACGCGGGTCGGGCAGGGGCAATCGCATCCTCCATGCCTACTCCGTGGACACGGGCGGCCCGGTTGTCCAACGGCGCAGATCCGGTTTCCCAGGTGATGAACCCGAACTACCTCCTCGCACACGGGGCCCCGTGTGCGAGGACCCGGTTTCCCTTCATCACCTGGGGAACCGGACGACCGTCAGCCCCCGGCGCGGGGCTCGCCGGGGTAGGAGCCGAAGGACCAGGCGTTGCCCTCGGGGTCCTCCAGCGAGAACTCCCAGCCGTCGGGGCCGGCGTAGTCGGGGTTCTCGGGGGCGCGGGTGATCCGGGCACCGGCCGCGACGGCGCGGTCGTGGACCGCGCGCGGGTCGGCGGTCACGACGTAGAGGCCGGCGCCGCCCGGCGGCCGCGACAGGCCGTGGTCCTTCACGCTGCCGAACATCACGCCGCCGCCCTCGGGCCAGTCGAGCTGCGCGTGGGCGACCTCGTGCTCGTCGCCGTAGACGGCCGTGGCCTCGAACCCGATCGCGACCAGGAAGTCGATCATCGCCCGCGGGTCGCGGGCGTTGAAGGCGGGCCAGACGGTGGGAGGCGGGGTGCTCGCAGGTTCGGTCATGGACTCAGCCTGGCCGGTTGCGGTGCCCGCCGTCTTGGAGGTTTCGGCGCTCCTCGACCAGCCAGGCCGTCGGCGAGCAGCCCGCCATCGCGCTGAACTCCCGGGTCAGGTGCGCCTGGTCGGCGTACCCCGCCTCGAGCGCGAGCCGGGCCAGCCCGCGCTTGTCCGCGGCCAGCCGCGCCACGACGTGGTCGAAGCGGAAGGCCCGGGCCAGCGCCTTGGGCGTCGCACCGAGCTCGGCGCGCACGAGGTCGCGCAGGTGCCGGGGGCTCAGGCCGACCTCGCGGGCGAGGTCGTCGACCCGGCAGCGGCCGCGGCTGGCCTGCAGCACCTGCCAGGCGCGCACCACCTCGGGACGCACCCGGCGGCCCTGGTCGGTGGCGGCCAGGCGGGTGCGCAGCCACACCTCGGCGACCCGCAGCCGCTGCCCGCCCGGCGCCTCGGCCACGCGGCCGTGCAGCTCGGCGGCGACGGGGCCCAGCACGTCGGCGCCGTCCTGGCCCACGCCGGTGAGCTCGGCCGCGGTGCACCCGAGCAGCCGTCGGGCGGCGAGCGGGTGCAGCGCCAGCTGGACGCCGCTCTGTCGGGTCGGCTGCTCGACGCGGGCGGCGACGGGGTGCAGGCCCGCCAGCAGCACGTCGTACGCCGTGGCGCGCGACGCGTCCGGCGGACCGGGCTCGTCGACGGTGCCGAAGGTGCGCACCGGGCCGGCCGTGGAGACCACGAAGGTCAGCCAGGGCGAGGGCAGGCCGCGGTGCTCCCCGGGCTCGAGCCCCGACGCGTCGTAGGCGCACGCCGAGACGACGCCCCCGGGCAGCGTCTCGTGGCTCCGGACGAAGGTCGTCACCCGGCCATCGTGCCCCGCGAGAGGGCCTCGGGGCGAGGGGTCAGGCCACCGGGAGGGACGGGTCGAGGTCGCGGGCGGCGTGGGCGTGGATCCGCCCGTCGGTGGTCGAGAGCCGGTCGCCGCTGCCGCCCCAGCGCCCGGCGATGATCTCCGCGGCGATGCTGACGGCCGTCTCCTCCGGCGTACGAGCGCCCAGGTCGAGCCCGATCGGACTGTGCAGTCGGCCGAGCTCGGCCTCACTCAGGCCGGCCTCGCGGAGCCGGTCGAGACGGTCGGTGTGGGTGCGCCGCGACCCCATCGCGCCGACGTAGGCGACCTCGGGGATGCGCAGCGCCTTCTCCAGCACGGGCACGTCGAACTTGGGGTCGTGGGTCAGCACGCAGATCACCGTGCGGGGGTCGATGCGCTGGGCCTCCAGCTCCTCGGCGAGGAACTTGTGCGGCCACTTCACGATCACCTCGTCGGCCTCGGGGAAGCGCGTGGCCGTGGCGAAGACCGGCCGGGCGTCGCACACCGTGACGCGGTAGCCGAGGAACTTGCCGACCGAGGCGACGGCCGCCGCGAAGTCGATGGCGCCGAAGACCAGCATCCGCGGCGCGGGCGCGAAGGCCCACACGAAGACCCGCATCCCCTCTCCCCGACGCTCCCCGTCGGGTCCGTAGGTCAGCGTCGCGTTGTGGCCCGAGGCCAGCAGCCCGCGGGCGTCGTCGGCCACGGCGTCGGTGGCGCGGTCGCTGCCGAGCCGGCCACCCACCTCCTCGGGCCGTACGACGAGCCGGCGACCCAGCCACGCGGGGTCGGGGTGCTCGATCACGGTCGCCAGCGCGACCGGTCGACCGGCGGCGATGTCGGCCGCGACCTCGCCCAGCTCGGGGAACGTCTGCTGGTCGACCTTCTCGACGTAGACGTCCAGGATGCCGCCGCAGGTCAGGCCGACCGAGAACGCGTCCTCGTCGGAGACGCCGTAGCGCTGCAGCACGGGCTCGCCACTGCCCACGACGTCCTGGCCGAGCTCGTAGACCGCGCCCTCGACGCAGCCGCCGGAGACCGACCCGACGGCCTCGCCGCCGGGTCCCACCAGCATGGACGCGCCGGCGGGCCGGGGCGCGGACTGGAAGGTGGCCACCACGGTGCCCACCCCCACGGTCTCGCCCTGCTCCCACCAGCGCAGCAGGTCGTCCAGGACCTCACGCACGGCCGATCACCTCCAGCACCTCGTCGAACGCGCGCAGGGAGTGCCCTGCCACGAAGTCGTCGCAGTGCGGCAGCACCGCCTCGATCCCCCGCTGGACCGGCTCGTAGCCGTCCTTGCCGCGGTGGGGGTTGACCCAGACCACCCGACGGGCCAGCCGCTGCAGCCGCTGCACCTGCTCGCCGAGCTCCACGGCGTCGCCGCGCTCCCAGCCGTCGGAGAAGACCACGACGACCGCGCCGCGGGCCATGCCGCGCGCGCCCCACAGGTCGAGGAACGCCTTCATCGTCTCGCCGAGCCGGGTGCCGCCCGACCAGTCGGGCACCTCCTCGCCGGCCCGCACCAGCGCGCGGTCGGGGTCGGCGGTGCGCATCGCGGTGGTGACGCGGGTCAGCCGCGTGCCGAGGGTGAAGACCTCGACCCGGCTGCGGCCGCGCCCGGCCTCGGCGGTGCGCGACACGAGGTGGCACAGCCGCAGGATCGCGTCGGCGTAGGGCCGCATCGAGGCGGAGACGTCGACGAGGAGCACCACGCGGCGCGGCGTGGTGCCCCGGCGGCGGTGCTCGACGGCGGCCGGCTCGCCCATCCGGCGCAGCGTGGTGCGCAGCGTGCGGTGGACGTCGACCTCCCCCCGCCTCCAGGGCGCGCGCCGCGTGGCCCGCCGCTGCGGCAGCCGCGGCCGCAGCGCACGGATCAGCGCGTCGAGCAGCGCCTTCTCGTCGGGCCGGAGCGTGGCGACGTCGCGACGGCTGAGCACCTCGACGTCGCTCGCGGCGGACGCGACCGTGTCGGGGGTGTCCTCGCCGCCGCTCTCGCCGCCGTCTCCCAACGGCAGCGGCGAGCGGATCTCGCGCGGCCTCGTGGACGGGATGCTGCGAGGCAGCCGCTCCCGGGAGCCGAACCACGCCTCGAAGACGTGCTCGTAGCGCAGCAGGTCGTCGGGGCCGCTGCACAGCGTCGCGCGGCCCGCCCGGAAGACCGCCGCCCCGTCGCCCGCGTCGACCAGGGCCGCCGCCTGGAGGAACACCGCGGCCCGGTCGTGGGTGACGCCCATCCCGGCCGCGCGCAGGGCGCGGGTGAACCCGAGCAGCACCTCGTCGGCCTCGTGCGCGACGGGCACGGGGACGAGCGGGGGCGGCACGGGCAGGGAGGTCATCTCAGCCGGCCAGCATCCGGTCGAGGGCCTGCTTCACGCGGTCGGTGTCCTCGCGGTACTTCACCACGGTGCCGAGCGTGCGCGAGGCGGTGTCGAGGTCGAGCTCCTCCGCGCCGAGGCGCTGCAGCGCGCGGGCCCAGTCGAGGGTCTCGGCCACGCCCGGCGCCTTGAGCAGGTGCTCGGTGCGCAGCCCCTGCACCACGGTCGCGACCTGCTCGGCGAGCCTCTCGCTCACCTCGGGCAGCCGGCTGCGCACGATGGCCACCTCGCGGGCCAGGCCAGGGTGGTCGATCCAGTGGTAGAGGCAGCGGCGCTTGAGGGCGTCGTGCAGCTCGCGGGTGCGGTTGGAGGTCAGCACCACGAGAGGCGGGGTGGCGGCCACGACGGTGCCGAGCTCGGGGATGCTCACCGACCAGCTCGAGAGCACCTCGAGCAGGAACGCCTCGAACTCGTCGTCGGCCCGGTCGATCTCGTCGACCAGCAGCACCGCCGGTGCCTGGCGCAGCGCCTGCAGCACCGGCCGGGCGAGCAGGAACCGCTCGTCGAACAGCGACTTCTCCGCCTCCCCGGCGTCGAACGCGCCCGCCCCCGGGGCGCGCGACGCGGCGGCGGCCTCCAGGGTGCGCAGGTGCAGGATCTGGCGCGCGAAGTCCCAGTCGTAGAGCGCCTGCGAGGCGTCGATGCCCTCGTAGCACTGGAGCCGGATCAGCGGCGTCCCCGTCAGCTCGGCCAGCGCCTCGGCGAGCGCCGTCTTGCCGGTGCCGGGCTCGCCCTCGAGCAGCAGCGGTCGCTGCATCGAGGCGCTCAGGAACACGACCGTGGCCAGGTCGTCGTCGGCGAGGTAGCCGGTGCTCGCGAGGGCAGCCGTCACCGCGTCCGGAGAAGTGAGCTCCATGCCCGGAGGCTACGTCCGACGGGTTGGTCGCGGGTTGGCGAGCAGCAGCCGCGCGCTGCCGAGCAGCCGCTCGCCGAGCACGGTGCCTCCGAAGCCGAGCACGTGCAGGCCGGTGGAGACCCGTTCGAGGTAGGCCCAGCGCCAGGTCCGGTCGCGGTCGACCCCGGCGCGCTCAGCGACCCGGTCGCACCACCCCTCCAGCAGCGGCCGGCCCCCGTCCTCGAGCCGGCGGGTCCACTCCCGCAGCGTCACCCCGAGGTCGTACGCCGGGTCGCAGCGGAACCCGTCCGGGTCGACCATCACGTGGCCGGCCGGCGCCCCCGCGCGCGGCCGGGTGGTGCGCAGCGCGTTGGCGGGGTGGGCGTCACCGTGCACCACGACGTCCGGGTCCGGACCGGGGGCGGCGAGCTCCTCGGCGTACGCCAGGGCCTGGTGGAGGACGTCGCGGTCGCAGGGGTGGCCGAGCCGGGCGTCGGTCCCGAGCACCAGGGTGCGCAGCGAGAGCGCCTTGTGCTCGGCCACGGGCACGGTGCCCAGGGGCAGTCGCCACGCCTCCCGCAGCGTGTCCACCAGCACGTCGAGGGTGCGGGTCGGCTCGCCCGGCGTCTGCTCCAGCGACCGGCCCAGGCGCTCGAGCAGCAGGGCGTCGTGGTGCGCGTCGTGGTCGTGCAGCACGGCGTACCCCTGGCCGGCCGCCGCCGCGAGCACCGGCACCTCCCCCGGCGTGACCGCGCTCGGGTCGGGCATCCGCAGCTTGACGACCCGGTCCGCCCCGTCGGCGGTGCGCGCTGCGACGACGTACGCCGCGCTGCCGCCGGGCAGGCCCCGGCCCCACGTCAGCGACCACCGCTCCGCGAGCTCGTCGAGGACGGCGGGGAGCCCGTCGAACCACCCCTGGCCCACCTCGCCCAGCGAGGCCACCCGCTGGCGCGCCAGCGGCTGCAGCCTCACCTCGTGCACGCGAGCCAGTGTGCCCCGTGTCCCCGACCCGTGTCCCCGGCCGGGGTCACCGGCCGCGCGGCAGACTGGAGCGGTGCCTCCCGCCGACAAGACCTGCGCCTCCTGCGGCCGCCGCATCGAGTGGCGCAAGAAGTGGGAGCGCGACTGGGACGAGGTGAGGTACTGCTCCACCGCCTGTCGCAAGCACAAGGTCTCGGCCACCGACGAGCGTCTGGAGGCCTCGATCCTCGACCTGCTGGGCAGCCGCAAGGGCGGGGCGACCATCTGCCCGTCGGAGGCCGCCCGCCGGGTCGGCGGCGAGGACGAGGACGCCTGGCGCGAGCTGATGGAGCCCGCCCGGCGCGCGGCCCGGCGCCTGGTCGCAGCCGGGGAGGTCGAGATCACCCAGGGCGGCAAGGTCGTCGACCCCTCCACCGCCAAGGGCGCCATCCGGATCAGGAAGGCCCACTAGCCCCGTCGGGGGTGTCCTGGTCGCGCCCGGTGGCGAGGTCGCCGCACTCCACCAGGACCACCTCGTGGGTGCGCAGGTAGGCCTTGGCCCCCTGGTCGCCCACCGCCGCCTCGGCCACACCGGCCCAGTGGTCGCGTCCGAGCAGCACGGGGTGGCCGGGCGTCCCGTCGTACGCCGCCCGCGCGAGCAGCGACGGGTCCTCGGTGCGCTCCAGCAGCCGGTCCACCACCCGCGCGTCGACGTCGGGCAGGTCGACGAGCGTGACGACGCACCGCGTCGACGCCGACCGCGCGAGGTGCCAGAGGCCCGCCCGCAGCGAGGCGCCCATGCCCTCGGCCCAGTCCTCCGCGACCGCCACCTGCACGCCGTCGGGCACCAGGCCCCGGGCCTCCGCGGCACCTGCCCCCAGCACCACCAGGACGTCGTCGCACGCGGCGAGCGAGGACACGGCGTGCGCGAGCCAGCCCTCGACCAGCGCCTTGGGCCGCCCCATCCGTCGCCCGGCGCCGGCGGCGAGGAGCAGTCCGGTCGTGGTCACGGGGCGATCATGCCCCTAGAACACCTGTTCGAACAGCGCTACGGTGGTCGCATGTCCGTGGACTTCCAGGCCTCGCTGTTCGAGGGCTCCCGCGTGGGGGTCGGTCCGCTCGCCGGGCGGGTGCAGCGCACCGAGCTGAGCCGCGGCGCGTGGGTGGACCTGCTGCCCGGCTGGTTCGAGGGCGCCGACCAGGTCTTCGAGGACCTCGTCGCACGAGTGCCCTGGCGCGCCGAGAAGCGGCCGATGTACGACGGCGTCGTCGACGTCCCGCGCCTGCTCCACACCTACGGCACCGGCGACCCGCTCCCCCACCCCGCGCTGGTCGAGGCCCGCGAGGCGCTCTCGGCGCACTACGCGCCGGAGCTGGGCGAGCCGTTCGTGACGGCAGGCTGCTGCTACTACCGCGACGGCCGCGACTCGGTCGCCTGGCACGGCGACGACCTCGGCCGGGGCCGCACCGTCGACACCATGGTCGCGATCGTCTCCTTCGGCTCCCCGCGCAAGCTCCAGCTGCGGCCCGTCGGCGGCCAGCTCGCCGTGAGCCACGCCCTGGGACACGGCGACCTCGTCGTCATGGGCGGCTCCTGCCAACGCACCTGGGAGCACGCCGTGCCCAAGACCGCACGACCGGTCGGACCCCGCATCAGCGTGCAGTTCCGGCCCCGCAACGTCTTCTAGCAACCGGCCGGGGGCGGCTCGAGGTCGAGGTGGTCGCGCGCCCACGTCATCAGGTCCTGCAGCACCGGCACCAGGGCGACGCCCCGCGGAGCGAGCCGGTAGTGCACCGCCACCGGCGGCCCCTCGTCGACCTCGCGCACCACGAGACCGGCCGCGGTCAGGCCTGCGAGCCGGTCGGCGAGCACCGAGTCGCTGATGCCGGTCGCGCGGCGCACCTCCGCGAAGCCCGCCGGCCCGTCCATCAACGACCCCAGGATGACGCCGTTCCAGCGCTTGCCGAGGAGCTCGAACGCGTGACCGAGCGCGGCGTCGCACAGCGGCGCGGCGTGGCCCGACGCCCCGTCGGCGCGGGTCTGCCCCGCGCGCACGTCGACGTCCCCGGCCATGGCGCCAGGGTAGTCCGCCCCCCGACCGTCGCCGAGCCCGCTCGGATCGGGAATGTCGCTTCGTCGTGCGATGTTGCTTCTGATCTGAAAGCGCATCGACGAGCGACGCGCCCCACCCCGGGAGACACCGTGACCCTGTTCCGCCTCGACGCCAGCATCCTGCCCGCCACCTCCTCCAGCCGCGAGATCGCCGACCTCGTCGAGCAGGAGTGGGCCGCCCAGCACCCCCACGACGAGGTGGTCCGACGCCACGTCGGCTCGCAGCCGCTGCCCGCCGAGGCCTGGGCCGACGCCGTCACCGCCGGGTTCACGCCCGAGGACGAGCGCACCGAGGCCCAGCGCCGCGCGACGGCGCTCGCCGCCGAGCTGGTCGAGGAGCTGACCTCCGCGGACGCCGTGCTGCTGGCCGTGCCGCTCTACAACTTCGGTGTCTCCCAGCACGTCAAGGCCTGGATCGACCTCGTCATCGCCGGCTCCGAGCCCGGCGCCCCGCTCCTCCGGGGCACGCCCGTCGTGCTCGCCACCGTCCGGGGCGGGGCGTACGGCGCCGGCACCCCGCGCGAGGGCTGGGACCACTCGACGGCCTACCTGCGCCGCATCCTCGAGGACGTCTGGCAGGCCGACCTGACCCTGGTCGAGCGCGAGTTCACCCTGGTGGGCGTCAACCCGGCGCTCGAGGAGTTCACCGACCTCGCCGCGGAGATGCAGCGCAAGGCGCACTCCGCCGCCCGTGAGGCCGGCGCCGCGCTCGGCGTACCCCCGGAGCGCCGCGCCTCCTGAGGCGGTGAGGCCCGTGAGGTCGTGAGGACAAGTTGACGCTGGTGTCGCAGCAGGTGTGACAACGGCGAAACACCGGGCGACGACTGTTCGGGGCACCCCCACACCACAGGAGTGCCTCCATGGCCACGACGCAATCGCAGCCCGACCTCACCGCGGCGCCGCAGCCAACCACCACCCCCGCCCCGCCTGCCGCGAGCGGTCGCCGGACCGGCCGCTGGATCGACGACTGGCGTCCCGAGGACACCGACTTCTGGGAGGGCGGCGGCCGGCAGGTCGCCCGCCGCAACCTGGTCTGGTCGATCTTCGCCGAGCACCTCGGCTTCTCGGTCTGGCTGATCTGGAGCGTCAGCTCGGCGTTCCTGCTGGCCCAGGGCTTCACCTTCACCCCCCAGCAGCTGTTCTTCCTGGTCGCGCTGCCCAACCTGGTCGGCTCCCTGCTGCGGCTGCCCTACACGTTCGCGGTGCCGGCGTTCGGCGGTCGCAACTGGACGATCGCCAGCGCCGCGCTGCTGCTGGTCCCGACGATCGGGTTCGCGGTCGCGGTGGGCGACCCGAGCACGCCGTACTGGGTGTTCTGCCTGATCGCGGCGACCGCGGGCTTCGGCGGCGGCAACTTCGCCAGCTCCATGGCCAACATCAACTTCTTCTACCCCACCGCCAAGAAGGGCGCCGCGCTCGGCCTCAACGCCGCGGGCGGCAACCTGGGCGTCTCGCTGATCCAGTTCTTCCTCCCCGTGGTGGTCGGCGGCGCCGGCATCTTCGGTCTGGTGAAGGCCAGCGGGGGCGGGATCCACCTCGAGCGCGCCGGCTGGCTGTACGCCGGGCTGGCCGTCGTCGCCACGCTGGCGGCGTACCTGTTCATGGACAACCTCGGCACCGCCAAGTCCAGCCCCCGCGAGCAGCTCAAGGTCGTCACGCAGCGGCACACCTGGGTGATGTCGGTGCTCTACATCGGCACCTTCGGGTCGTTCATCGGCTACTCCGCCGCGATGCCGCTGCTGATCAAGCTCAACTTCTGGGTGCCCGAGCCGGCGCCGCTCGGCACCGGCATCTACTTCGCCTACTACGCCTTCCTCGGGGCGCTGGTCGGCTCGCTGACGCGGCCGTTCGGCGGCTGGCTGGCCGACAGGTGGGGCGGCGCCAGGGTGACCCTCGCCGCCTTCACCGGGATGATCGTGTTCACCCTGGGCGTGCTCGCGACGCTGCTGCAGCTGACCCCGAACCCGACCGCCGACCCGGCCATCGCCGCGGACAACCAGAGCCTGTTCCCGGTCTTCCTCGGGTTCTTCCTACTGGTCTTCGCCTCGACCGGCATCGGCAACGGGTCGACCTACAAGATGATCCCCGCGATCTGGCGTGCCGGTGCCGTCGCCACCACCGAGGCCGGCACCCCCGAGCGCAGCCGGGCGCTGCTCACCTCCACGCGGCAGGCCTCCTCGGCCCTCGGCGTCATCGGCGCCGTCGGCGCGATCGGCGGGTTCCTGATCCCGCTCGCCTTCAGCTCCCCGTGGGTCGAGAGCCCGCTCCAGGCGACGCAGGGCGCGTTCGTGGTCTTCACCGGCTACTACGTGGTCTGCGCGATCGTCGTCTGGGCGGTCTACCTGCGCCGCGGCCGCTCGGCCGTCGGCCGCGTCGAGGTCTGAGCAGGCGATGGACACGCTCACCCACTGCCCCTACTGCTCGCTCCAGTGCGGCATGACCCTGGTCCGAGAGGGACGCACCCTGGAGGTGCAGCCCTGGCCCGAGTTCCCGGTGAACGAGGGCGGGCTGTGCCGCAAGGGCTGGACGGCGACGGGGCTGCGCGGTCACCGCGAGCGGCTGACGCAGCCGCTGGTGCGCGACCGGGCGACGGGTGAGCTGCGCGCGGCCGGCTGGGACGCGGCGCTCGACCTCGTCGCCGGCCGGCTGCGCGAGCTGCAGGCGGAGTCGGGCCCCGACTCCGTGGCAGTCTTCGGCGGCGGCGGGCTGACCAACGAGAAGGCCTACGCACTGGGCAAGTTCGCGCGCGTCGCGCTGCGCACCAGCCAGGTCGACTACAACGGCCGCTGGTGCATGAGCTCGGCCGCGTCGGCGGCCAACCAGGCCTTCGGCCTCGACCGGGGGCTGCCGTTCCCGCTGGCCGACCTCGAGCAGACCGACGTGCTCGTCCTGGTCGGGTCCAACCTGGCCGAGACGATGCCGCCCGCGGCCCGCCACCTCGACCGGCTCCGCGAGCGTGGCGGCACCGTGGTGGTGGTCGACCCCCGTCGTACGCCGACCGCCGACCGCGCCGACGTCCTGCTCCAGCCCGTCCCCGGCACCGACCTGGCGCTGGCCCTCGGCGTGCTGCACCTGCTGGACGCCGCGGGCGCGGTCGACACGGCGTACGTCGAGGCGCGGACCACCGGCTTCGAGGCCGTCCGCGAGCTCGCCGCCGGCTGGTGGCCCGAGCGGGTCGAGCGCGTCACCGGCGTGCCCGCCACCGAGCTCCGGGCGCTCGCGACGCTGCTGGCCGGCGCCGACCGGGTCACGGTGCTGACCGCCCGCGGTGCCGAGCAGCACGCCCAGGGCACCGCCACCGTGCTCGGCTGGATCGACGTGGCGCTGGCGCTCGGCATGCCCGGGAAGCCGTACGCCGGCTACGGCTGCCTCACCGGCCAGGGCAACGGCCAGGGCGGGCGCGAGCACGGCCAGAAGGCCGACCAGCTGCCGGGCTACCGGATGATCGACGACCCGGCGGCGCGCGACCACGTCGCCCGCGTCTGGGGCGTCGACCCGGCCGACCTGCCGGGGGCCGGGCGGTCGGCGTACGAGCTGCTGGACGCCCTCGGCACCCCCGGCGGACCCCGCGCGCTGATCGTGCACGGCTCCAACGTCGTGGTCTCCGCCCCCCACGCCGGCCACGTCTCGGAGCGGCTCGGGGCGCTCGACCTGCTGGTCGTCTGCGACCTGGTGATGAGCGAGACCGCGGCGATCGCCGACGTGGTGCTGCCGGTGACGCAGTGGGCCGAGGAGACCGGCACCATGACCAACCTCGAGGGCCGCGTCGTGCTCCGTCAGCAGGCCGTCGCGGCACCCGAGGGCGTCCGCTCCGACCTGGAGGTGCTGGCCGGGCTGGCCGAGCGGCTGGGCTCGCCGGTGCCGTTCGCGACCGACCCCGAGGAGGTCTTCGCCGAGCTGGGTCGCGCCTCGGCGGGCGGGCGGGCCGACTACAGCGGCATCACCTACGACCGGATCCGCGACGAGCACGGCGTG
The DNA here is from genome assembly GCF_003752505.1 of Nocardioides aurantiacus. Classification (NCBI taxonomy): domain Bacteria; kingdom Bacillati; phylum Actinomycetota; class Actinomycetes; order Propionibacteriales; family Nocardioidaceae; genus Nocardioides; species Nocardioides aurantiacus. Next base: position 3,388,729 of record NZ_RKHO01000001.1, read on the forward strand.
TTCTGGCCGTGCCCGACCGGGAGTGCCGGCACGCCGCGGATGTTCGCCGACGCCTTCGCCCACACCGACGGCCGGGCCCGGTTCGTGGCGGTCGACCACGTCGGCACGGCCGAGCCCACCGACGCGTCGTACCCGCTCCACCTGACCACCGGCCGGGTGCTCGCGCAGTACCAGTCCGGCGCCCAGACCCGGCGCGTCGAGGACCTGCCCGACACCGGCCCCTTCGTCGAGCTGCACCCGATGCTGGCCGCGCGGCTCGGCGCGGTCGACGGCGAGCCGGTGGTCGTCACCACGCGGCGCGGCGAGCTGAAGGCGCCGGCCCGGGTGGTCACCACGATCCGGCCCGACACGGTCTTCGTGCCCTTCCACTGGGTCGGCGCCAACCGGCTCACCAACGACGCGCTCGACCCCTCCAGCCGGATGCCGGAGTTCAAGGTCTGCGCCGCGGCGGTGCGCACGTGACCGGCCGGCGGATCGTGGTCGTCGGCTCCGGCATGGCCACCACGCGCCTCGTCGAGGGCCTGGTCGCCCGCGGCGTGACCGAGCGCGACCAGGTGACCGTGCTCGGCGACGAGCCGCACGCGCCGTACAACCGGATCCTGCTCTCCGCCGTCCTCGAGGGCACCCACCGGCCCGAGGCGCTCACGCTCCGCTCCCCGGGCTGGTACGCCGCCCACGGCGTCGACCTGCGCCTGGGCGCCCGTGTCCTCGACGTCGACCGGGAGCGCCGCGAGGTGATGCTGGTCGACGGCGAGCGGTTCGGCTACGACGTGCTGGTGCTCGCCACCGGGTCGATCCCGAGCCTCCCGCCGATCCGCGGCCTGGTCCGGATGGACGGCACCCTGCACCCGGCCGTCCACGCCTTCCGCAGCCTCGAGGACTGCCTCCGCCTCGACGCCGCCGCGGCCGGTGGGGGGCGCGCGGTCGTCGTCGGGGGCGGCCTGCTGGGCCTCCAGGTCGCCCGGGCGCTGGCCGTGCGCGGGCTGGAGGTGGAGCTCGTCGAGGGCGGCGAGCACCTGCTCCGCAGCCAGGTCGGCCCGCAGGCGGGCCGGATCATCGCCCGCGACCTGGCGCGGCTCGGCACGGCCGTCTACACCGGCGCCCGCGCGGTCAGGCTGACCGACGAGGGCCTGCGGCTCGACAACGGCTACGTGCTCAGCGCCGACCTCGTCGTCCTCACCGCCGGCGGCCGGCCCGCCACCGCGCTCGCCAGGCGTGCCGGCCTGGGGGCACGCCGCGGCATCCTCGTCGACGACCGGCTGACCACCAGCGACGACCGCATCCACGCACTCGGCGACTGTGTCGAGCACGACGGCCGGGTGACCGGGTTCGTGCCGCCGGCCTGGGAGCAGGCGCAGGTGCTGGCCGACCACCTGGCCGGGGACGACGTGCGCTACCCCGGCGCGCGCACCGTCGCCCGGCTGCGCGCCACCGACCTCGAGGTGGCGGTGCTCGGCGAGCCGGAGACCGAGCCCGGCGAGGTCGTCGAGGTCAGCAACCCGGTGGTCGGCTCGCACCGCAAGCTGGTGGTGCGCGAGGGGGTCGTGGTCGCCGCGACCCTGGTCGGCGACCTCTCGCGGATCGGCCTGATCACCCAGCACTACGACCGGCAGACCGTGCTGGGGCCGACCGAGCCCGGCGAGCTGCTGATGGCCGACCGGCCCGCGCGCCCCACGGCGCTGCCCGACGACGCCGAGGCCTGCGTCTGCGCGGGCGTCACCGCCGGCGCGGTGCGCGCCTGCACCTCGCTGGAGCAGGTGCGCCGGACCACCCGCGCCACCACCGGCTGCGGCGGCTGCGCCGCGTCGGTGCGGCAGCTGCTCGCCACCCGCCCCGCCCTCTCGACCACCTAGACCCCACCAGCCCGGCTCCACCCAGGAAGGGACATCCCCCGTGATGGCACACCAGCGCAAGACCCTCGTCGTCGTCGGCCACGGCATGGTCGGCCACCGCTTCGTGCAGGCCGCCGTCGAGCGCGGCCTGACCGAGACCCACGACGTCGTCGTGGTCGGCCAGGAGACGCGGGCGGCGTACGACCGGGTCGGGCTCACCTCGTTCTTCGAGGTCGGCGCCGAGGCCCTCTCGCTGCTCCCCACGGGGGCCTACGACGACCCCCGCGTCCGCCTCCTCCTCGGCACCGAGGTCCTCGGCATCGACCCCGAGCAGCGCCGCGTCCGCTTCGCCGAGGGCGACCTGGAGTACGACGAGCTGGTGCTCGCCACCGGCGCCGCACCGTTCGTGCCGCCGATCGCCGGCACCGACCTCGACGGCTGCTTCGTCTACCGCACCATCGAGGACCTCGAGGCGATCCGCGACGCGGCGACCGGCGCCCGGGTCGGGGCCGTCGTCGGCGGCGGCCTGCTCGGGCTGGAGGCCGCCAACGCGCTGGCCCAGCTCGGCCTGGAGACCCACGTGGTCGAGATGGCGCCCCGCCTGATGGCCGTCCAGGTCGACGCCGTCGGCGGGGCCACGCTGACCCGTCACGTGGAGCGGCTCGGGCTGCACGTCCACTGCGAGGCGAGGACCAGCGCGGTGACCGGCGAGGCCGGCCGGGTGACCGGGCTGGAGCTGCAGGACGGCGAGCACGTGCCCGCCGAGGTGGTGGTCTTCTCCGCCGGCATCCGGCCCCGGGACGCCCTGGCCCGCGCGGCCGGGCTCGCCGTCGCCGAGCGCGGCGGGGTGCTGGTCGACGAGCGGTGCCGCACCTCCGACCCCCACGTGTGGGCGATCGGCGAGTGCGCCGCGCCCGCGGGCCGGATGTACGGCCTGGTCGCCCCCGGCTACGCCATGGCCGAGGTCGTCGTCGACGCGCTGACCGGCGGGCCGGGCACCTTCACCGGCGCCGACATGTCGACCAAGCTCAAGCTGCTCGGCGTCGACGTCGCCTCCTTCGGCGACGCCTTCGCGACCACGCCCGGCGCGCTGGAGCTGGTGTTCTCCGACGCGGTCGCCGGGACCTACAAGAAGCTCGTCATCTCCGAGGACGGCCGCACGCTGCTGGGCGGCATCCTCGTCGGCGACGCGACGGCGTACGGCGTGCTCCGGCCGATGGTCTCCTCCGGCATCGCGCTGCCCGACAACCCCGAGGAGCTGATCCTGCCCGCGGGCCGCGGCGGCGCCGAGCTCGGGCTGCCGGACGAGGCGCAGGTCTGCTCGTGCAACGACGTCACCAAGGCCCAGATCGTCGACCACGTCGCCCGCGAGGACGCGCCCTGCGACTCCCCCGCGTGCGTGACGCGGTGCTCGGGCGCGGGCAGCACCTGCGGGTCGTGCAAGCCGACGGTGAAGAAGATCGTCGAGGACTGGTTCGCGGCCCAGGGCCGCGAGGTCGACACCAGCCTGTGCGAGCACTTCGCGATGACCCGCGCCGAGCTGTTCGAGGTCGTCGCGATCCACGGCTACACCCGGTTCGACCAGATCGTGGCCGCCCACGGCACGGGCCGCGGCTGCGAGGTCTGCAAGCCGGCGGTCGCCTCGGTGCTGGCCAGCCAGCTCAACCACCACGTGCTGGAGGGTCCGGCACGGACGCTGCAGGACACCAACGACGCCTACCTGGCCAACATCCAGAAGAACGGCACCTACTCCGTCGTCCCGCGCATCGCCGGCGGCGAGATCACCCCGGAGAAGCTGATCGTGATCGGCGAGGTGGCCCGCGACTTCGACCTCTACACCAAGATCACCGGTGGCCAGCGGATCGACCTGTTCGGTGCCCGGCTCGAGCAGCTGCCGCTGATCTGGCGGCGGCTGGTCGACGCCGGCTTCGAGTCGGGTCATGCCTACGGCAAGTCGCTGCGCACCGTGAAGTCGTGCGTCGGCTCGACGTGGTGCCGCTTCGGCGTCCAGGACTCCACCAGCCTCGCGATCATGCTCGAGGAGCGCTACCGCGGGCTCCGCTCGCCGCACAAGCTCAAGGGCGGCGTCAGCGGCTGCGCCCGCGAGTGCGCCGAGGCGCGCGGCAAGGACTTCGGCGTGATCGCGAGCGAGAAGGGCTGGAACCTCTACGTCGGCGGCAACGGCGGCGCCACCCCCGTCCACGCCCGGCTGCTCGCGGGCGACCTCGACACCGAGACCCTGGTCCGCTACCTCGACCGCTACCTCATGTACTACGTCCGCACCGCCGACCGGCTGCAGCGCACCGCTCCGTGGGTGGACAGCCTCGAGGGCGGGCTCGACCGGCTCCGCGAGGTCGTCGTCGACGACGCGCTCGGGCTGGGCACCGAGCTGGAGGCCGCGATGGCCCGCCACGTCGACACCTACTTCGACGAGTGGGCCGCCACCCTGGAGGACCCGGCCAAGCTGGCGCGGTTCGTCTCCTTCGTCAACGCCCCGGACGTCCCCGACCCCCAGATCAGCTTCACCACCAGCCGCGACCAGGTGCAGCCGGCCGAGGCCGACGGCCCGGTGCAGCTCGGCGCGACGATCCCCGTGGGGGCCCCGCGATGACCACGTCCACGACCACGTGGACCCCCGTCTGCCGCCTGGCCGACGTCGAGGTCGAGGGCGGGGTCGCCGCGCTCGTGGAGGGGCGGGCGGTCGCGGTCTTCCGGACCTGGGCCGACGAGGTGTTCGCGCTGTCCAACTACGATCCCTTCTCACGGGCGTCGGTGCTCTCCCGGGGCATCGTCGGGTCGAGGACCAGCGGTGGGGAGGCGGTCCCGTACGTCGCCTCTCCGATGCACAAGCAGGCCTTCGACCTGCGGTCGGGGCGGTGCCTGGACGACGAGACGGTCGGCGTCCCGACGTACGACACCAGGGTCGAGGACGGCGTCGTCCTCGTCGGACCCGAGCGGACCACCCAGCGCGAGACCGGCCAGGAGCCGGGGACGGAGGACGAGTGACGCAGCCCGGCGACCGGCCGCTGGCCGGCTACCGCATCGGCGTGACCGCGGCCCGCAAGGCCGAGGAGCAGGTCGCGCTGCTGGAGCGCCGGGGCGCCCACGTCGAGGTGGCGCCCGCGCTGTCGCTCGACCCCCACCGGGTCGACGACGCCCAGCTGCGCGCCGCGACCGACGACGTGCTCGCCCGCCCGCTCGACCTCTTCCTCGCCACCACCGGCATCGGCATGAAGGCGTGGTTCGAGGCCGCCGCCCGCTGGGGGCTGCTCGAGCCCCTGCTCGCCCGGATCGGCGAGGCCGAGATCCTGGCCCGCGGCCCCAAGAGCGTCGGGGCGCTGCGCCGCTACGGCCTGCGCGAGCTCTGGTCACCCGAGTCCGAGGAGTTCGAGGACGTGCTGGACCACCTGCGCGGCCGCGACCTGACGGGGCGCCGGATCGTGGTGCAGGAGCACGGCCAGTCGCTGTCGATGGTCGGCCACGCGCTGCGGCGCCGGGGGGCCGACGTGACCACGGTCAGCGTCTACCGCGTCGTCGTAGCCGAGGACCTCGAGCCCGTCTTCGGGCTGATCGACCAGATCGCCGACCGCCGCCTCGACGCCGTCACCTTCACCTCCGCCCCGGCCGTCGCCGCGCTGATGGACGCGGCGGGCTCGACCGGCCGCCGCGACGAGGTGGTCTCGGCCTTCCAGGCCGACGTCGTCGCCTCGTGCGTCGGCCCGGTCACCTCGGCCGCCTTCGAGCTGTGGGGCGTGCCCACGATCTTCCCCGAGCGCTCCCGGCTCGCCGCCATGGTCAAGCAGCTCGAGGCCGAGCTGCCCTCGCGGCGCGAGGGCCTCGCACTCGAGCTCGCCAGCGGCCACCAGCTGCTGCTGCACGGCGAGGAGGTGCTCGTCGACGGCGTCGAGGTGCGGCTCTCCGCCGCGCCGGCGTCGGTGCTGCAGGCGCTGGTCAGCAACCCCGGCAACGTGGTCTCCCGCCAGGCGCTGCTCGCGATGCTGCCCAGCGGCACCGCCGGCAGCGAGCACGCCGTCGAGATGGCGGTCGCCCGGCTGCGGGCCGCGCTCGGCACCCGGGCGGTGCAGACCGTGGTCAAGCGCGGCTACCGGCTGGCGGTCGCGTGAGCACGCCGACGGACGGGGCGCGGCGCCTGGTCACGGTCGCCCACGGCACTCGCAAGGCGGCCGGCAACCGGGTCGCCGTCGAGATCACCCGGCTCGCGGCCGAGCGCCTGGGGTGCGAGGCCGTCACGTCGTACGTCGAGCTGTGCGACCCGCTGCTGACCGAGGTACTCGCCACCTCCGCGACACCGACCGTGGTGCTGCCGCTGCTGCTCTCGACCGGCTTCCACCTGCGCCAGGACCTGCCCGAGGCGGTCGCGGGAGCGGGTGGACCCGTCGTGCTGGGGCGCTCGCTCGGCCCCCACGCCCTGCTCGCCGACGCCCAGGTCGACCAGCTCCGCCGCGTCGGCGCCACGCCGGGCGACCCGCTCGTCATGGTCGCGGCCGGCTCGAGCGACGCCCTGGCCACCCGCGACCTCGAGCGCGCCGCTGACCTGCTCGCCCGCGCCTGGGGCGGCCCGGTGCGCGTCTCGACGCTGTCGGGCCTGGGCCGCCGGCCCGAGGAGGTGGTGCGCGCGGGCGACCTCGTCTCGCCGTACCTCCTGGCCTCGGGGTTCTTCGCCGACCGCGCCGCCCGGGTCGCCCGCGAGGCCGGAGCGACGCTGGTGGCCGACGTGATCGGACCGCACCCGCTCGTGGTCGACCTCGTCGTGCGCCGCACCCGGGCGCTGTTCTCGATCGACCCGGCCGACCTGCGCGCGGGCGTCGACACCGCTCCCCTCGGCTAGACTCGGGCCTGCTCAGGGGTCAGGCGCGTCAGTGGTGGGGTGGCGCGCGCCGTCCCCGCCGCACCCCGGAGCTCGCCCCGCATGACCACCTCGACCCACCCCGTCCCCCGCACCTCACTGACGGGCGTCGCCCGTGCCGGCGGTCGTGACTTCCTCGTCCTCGACGCCGCGGCCCGGCTGCCGACGGCGATGCTGCCGCTCGGCCTGCTGCTGCTCGTCGCGAACCGCACCGGCTCCTACGGCACCGGCGGCCTCGCGGTCGCCGCACTCAGTCTCGGTGCCGCCGCCGGCGGCCCGCTCGTCGGCGCGCTCGCCGACCGGCTCGGGCAGCGGGGCGTGGCGCTGGTCGTCACGCTGGTCCAGGCTGCGGCGCTGCTGACCCTCCTCGTCTCGACGCTCCCGCTCCCGCTGCTGCTCGGGCTCGGCGCGGTCGTCGGGCTCAGCAACCCTCAGATGGGCGCGATGGCCCGCACCCGCTGGTCGGCGCGGGGCCGGGGGCGCGACGACGAGCGCGGCTTCGTGTCGGCGGCGATGGCGCTGGAGGGCGCCCTCGACGAGGTGTCGTTCGTGCTCGGCCCGGTGCTGGTCGGCACCCTCGCCGCGCTGGTCGCCCCCGCCGCCCCGCTGTGGCTCGCCCTCGGCCTGGCCGTCGTCGCCCACCTCGGGTTCGGGCTGCACCGCAGCGCGCTGCGGGCGCGTCCACGCCGCTCCGCCCACGAGGTCCACAGCCCGCTGCCGGTCGCGCGGCTGGCGGTGCTGCTCCTCGCCCTCGGCTCGGTCGGCGTGGTCTTCGGCGCCTCCCAGACCGGGCTCGCGGCCCGGCTGGCGCTCACCGGCGACGACGCCCTGACCGGGCTGGTCTACGGGGTCGGGGCCGTCGGCTCGGCGGTCACCGCGCTGCTCACCACCCGGCTGCCGGAGCGCATCGGCCACGAGCTGCGCATCGTCGTCTCCGGTGGTGCGATGGTCGCGGCCGGCCTGCTGCTCGCGGCTGCCACGACACCCCTGGCGCTCGCCGGCGCGATGCTGCTGCTCGGCACCGCGCTGGCGCCGACGCTGATCAGCGCCTACGCCCTGGCCGAGCGGTTGGCCCCGCCCGACTGGGCGACCACCACCATGACGGCGCTGTCGACGGCCAACGTCGTGGGCGTCGCGGCGGGGGCCGCGGCGGCCGGCGGGCTGGTCGACGGAGCCGGGCCCACGGCCGCCCTGCTCGTCGTCGCCGTCGCCGGCGCGTCGGTCCTGCTCGCCGGGCTCGTCGCCCGGGCGTCGTACGCACGTCGCACCGGGGTCTAGCCCCGACGTCCCCGCCAGAGCCGCCAGGTCCACCAGACCAGCGGAAGCTGGAGGGGCAGCCGCACCAGCGTGCCGACGAGGTACGCCGTGCTCGCCTCGCCCGCCTGGTGGTCCTGCCACGCCTCCCAGCTCTGCCACAGGTTGCCCGGGAAGACCGCGACCAGCAGCAGTGCCGCGGCGAGGCCGCCGAGACGTCGAGTGCGGGGCAGGAGCAGCAGCGCCGCGCAGGCCAGCTCGAGCACGCCGGAGACGACCACGACGGCGGTCTGCAGCGGCAGGAAGTCGGGCACCTGCGCCTCGAACGCCGAGGGCCGCACCAGGTGCAGCACCCCCGAGGCCGTGAACAGCACGACCACGACCCACGCCCAGCCCAGCCGCGGCGCACCCGGCTGGATCACGTGGCGCCGTCGAGGTCGGCCTTCAGCGCAGCCAGGGTGCGGGCGATGTTGCGGCGCTGGAACTGCGCGAACGGCCGACCGGCGGCCGCCTTGTCGAAGGCGTTCGCCAGCCAGGTCGGCCAGCCGCGCCGCCCGTCGCTCCAGGTCTCGGTCACCCGGGTCCCGCCCTCGACCGGCTCGAGGGCGTAGTCCCACCGCGCGACCTTCACGCGCAGCCGCGGGCTGCCGACGCCCCAGCCCACGACGTCGAAGCAGAACCGCTCCCCCGGCACCGAGCGGCGTACGACGCACCGGGTGGTCCACCGCGCCCGACCCCGCTTGTTCGTCCCCGAGAACGACTCGCCCTCGGTGAGCGGACGACCGCCGTCGACCGCGTCCCCCTCGAGCCGGGCGCCGGTGTTCTCCGGGCTCCACCGGGGCATCTGGGTGGGGTCGGCCAGCTGCGCCCAGATGACCGACGCCGGGGCGTCGACCACCACGCTGTCGCTCACGGTCAGGTCGCGGGTCATCGCATCTCCTCGGGGCTGGTGGGTGGGGAGCCTAGCCAGGGCGTCGCCGGGTCGGCGCACGAGTCACTCGTCGGCCTTCTCCGGCACCTGTCGGCCGTCCTGACGGCTGACCAGTCCCCAGTTCCCCGGACGTCCGGGGAATCAGGCGCTGCCGGCGTACGACGCCGCAGGGCCCCGGTCGTGAGACCGGGGCCCTGCGGGTGGATCAGGTGGAGCGAGGGGCTGGACTTAGAAGTCCATGCCGCCCATGCCGCCGGAGGGGTCGCCACCCATGGGGGCGGCCTTCTCGGGCTTGTCGGCCACGACGGCCTCGGTGGTGAGGAACAGCGCGGCGATCGACGCGGCGTTCTGCAGCGCCGAGCGGGTGACCTTGGCGGGGTCGATGATGCCCTCGGCGATCATGTCGACGTACTCGCCGTTGGCCGCGTTGAGACCGTGACCGGGGGTCAGGTTGCGCACCTTCTCCGCCACGACGCCGCCCTCGAGGCCGGCGTTGACCGCGATCTGCTTCAGCGGGGCCTCGGTCGCCACGCGGACGATGTTGGCACCGGTGGCCTCGTCGCCCTCGAGGTCGAGCTTCTCGAACGCGGAGGCAGCAGCCTGGACCAGCGCCACGCCACCGCCGGCGACGATGCCCTCCTCGACGGCCGCCTTGGCGTTGCGGACGGCGTCCTCGATGCGGTGCTTGCGCTCCTTGAGCTCGACCTCGGTGGCCGCGCCGACCTTGATCACCGCGACACCGCCGGCCAGCTTGGCCAGGCGCTCCTGCAGCTTCTCGCGGTCGTAGTCGGAGTCGCTCTTGTCGATCTCGTTGCGGATCTGGTTGACGCGACCGGCGATCTGGTCGGCATCGCCCACACCCTCGACGATGGTGGTCTCGTCCTTGGTGACGACGACCTTGCGGGCCTGGCCGAGCAGCTCGATGCCGGCGGACTCCAGCTTGAGGCCGACGTCCTCGGAGATGACCTGGCCACCGGTGAGGATCGCGATGTCCTGCATCATCGCCTTGCGACGGTCACCGAAGCCGGGGGCCTTGACGGCGACCGACTTGAAGGTGCCGCGGATCTTGTTGACGACCAGGGTGGAGAGCGCCTCGCCCTCGATGTCCTCGGCGATGATCAGCAGCGGCTTGCCCGACTGCATGATCTTCTCGAGCAGCGGGAGCAGGTCCTTGACCGTGGAGACCTTGGAGTTGGCGATGAGGATGTAGGGGTCGTCGAGGACGGCCTCCATGCGCTCCGGGTCGGTCATGAAGTACTGCGAGATGTAGCCCTTGTCGAAGCGCATCCCCTCGGTCAGCTCGAGGTCCAGCCCGAAGGTGTTGGACTCCTCGACCGTGATGACGCCTTCCTTGCCGACCTTGTCCATCGCCTCGGCGATGGCCTCGCCGACGGTGGCGTCCGCAGCGGAGATCGAGGCCGTGGCCGCGATCTGCTCCTTGGTCTCGACGTCCTTGGCCATCGCGAGCAGCTGCTCGGAGACCGAGGCGACGGCCTGCTCGATGCCGCGCTTGAGCGCCATCGGGTTGGCGCCGGCCGCGACGTTGCGCAGGCCCTCGCGGACCATGGCCTGGGCCAGGACGGTGGCGGTGGTGGTGCCGTCGCCCGCGACGTCGTCGGTCTTCTTGGCGACCTCCTTGACGAGCTCGGCACCGATCTTCTCGTAGGGGTCCTCGAGCTCGATCTCCTTGGCGATGGAGACGCCGTCGTTGGTGATCGTGGGGGCGCCCCACTTCTTCTCCAGGACGACGTTGCGGCCCTTGGGACCGAGCGTGACCTTGACCGCGTCGGCGAGGGTGTTCATCCCGCGCTCGAGACCGCGGCGGGCCTCTTCGTTGAAAGCAATCAGCTTCGGCATGACTCTGGTGGTTCCTCACGCTAAGTGAATGGATGGCCCACGTCGTCGCCCGCGACGGACGGTCCGGACCGACCCGGCGTACCCTTCACGCCGTCGCTGCCTGACCTCGACTCGGTGGCCATGTGCGGTGCTGTGCTGGTGGCACTCTCACGAGGAGAGTGCCAGTGCATTTTTAGCACTCGCCCCCAGCGAGTGCAAACGTCGGCCCCGCCTCGTGGCGGGGTCGGACCAGGGCCGCCTCGAGGTGCGGCACCAACGCCTGCGCGGTGCGCTTGTAGCCCACGGAGGAGGGGTGGAAGCGGTCGAGGCTGAACATCACGTCGGGCTCGCGCACGAAGTGGTGCCCGACCGCCTCGGAGAGGGACACCACGGTGGCGCCCAGCGGGGCGACCGCCCGCGCCTGCGCTGCCGCGAGCTGGCGGGAGGCCCGGGAGGCCAGGCGCCGCAGCGGCTGCCGCAGCGGTCGCAGCATCCCGAGGTCGGGGCAGGTGCCGACCACGACCTCGGCCCCGAGCTCCTGCAGCGCCTCGACGCACGCCACGAGGTGGGCGACCGACTCGGCCACCGGCACCCGGTGGGTCACGTCGTTGCCGCCGACGACCACCACGGCCACGTCGGGACGGTACGACGGCCGCAGCCCGGCGACCTGGCCCAGCAGCGCGCTGCTCTCCGACCCGACGACCGCCGCCGTGCGCAGCCTCACCGCGCGACCGGTGCGCTTGGCCAGTGAGCGCGCCAGCCGCGCCCCGAGGGTGTCGCGCGGACGCTCGGCCCCGAGCCCCGCGGCGACGGAGTCACCGAGGACCAGCAGCTCGATGCGCCGACCCTGCTTCTTCTTGAAGGTCCGGTCGGCCGCGAGCGCGTCCTCCCCCAGCGGCTTGCCGATGAGCTCCCGGGCCTGCGCCGCCTGCCGGACCAGCAGGCCCCGGCCGCCGAGGGCGGCCGTGCCGAGGACCGCGGCGAGGCCGGCGGTGACGGCGAACGCGGCGGCGGAGCGGCGTACGGGCGGGGCCGGGGGCGCGATCGACGACGGGGACACGGCGGCAGCCCACCTCATCCCGGGCAACGTCCGGTCAACACCGTGTGGCGCCCGGCTGAACGTCGGTGCTCAGCGGCCGCGGGCGACCCGGTCTGCCACCAGGGCCGCGAAGGCGGCGGCGTTGTCCGGCAGCACGTCGAGGTAGAGGCTGGGCTCGGTCACCTCGAGCTCGCTGACCGCCAGCCGGCCGTCGTCGAGCCGCATCTGGTCGACCCGGGCGTAGTCGAGCGGGCGGCCGAGGAGCTCCCCCGCCGCCGCGACCGTACGACGGGCCAGGTCGGCCGCCTCCGCGGAGACCGGGACGGCGACCGTGCTGCCGCCGTACTGCTGGTGCACCCGGATCTCGCCGGACGCCGGGATCTTGCGCGCCTGCGAGACCACCTCGCCGTCGATGACGAACACCGACGTCTCGCCCTCGGTGCGGACCGAGCCCACGAGCGGCTGCACCACCCACGGCCCCGGGCCGAGCCCGGACTCGTCGGTGCCCGAGGGCTCGTCGGCGCCGTCGAAGACCACGACGCCGCGCCCGCCGGCCCCCACCCGCGGCTTCACCACCGCCGCGGGCACCTCGCCGGGCGAGACCTCGGCGATGGCGCACGGCAGGTCGGGCTCGTCCTCGACCAGCACGGTCGGCACCACCGCGACGCGCTCGCCGAGCGGGGCGAGGTAGGCCTTGTCGGTGTTCCAGGCGAACACCTCGGCGGAGTTGAGCAGCCACGGCAGTCCGGCCGCCCAGCCCAGGAACTCCTCGCGACGGGCCTCGTAGTCCCACGTCGAGCGGACCGCGACCAGACCGGCCGACCAGTCGACCCCCGCGTCGTCCCAGACCACCCAGCGCGGGTCGAGGCCGTGGGCGCGCAGGGCGGTGCCCAGGTGGTCGGTGCCGTCCCCCTCCTCGCCGGCGGGCAGCTGGGCGCAGGTGGCGAGCAGGACGGTCGGCTTGGTGGTGGCCACGCCCCGCACCCTAGGCGCTGCGGGTGACCGGTTCGTGGCGCACGGGGAAGGCCACCGAGGCGGCGATGAAGCACGCGGCCGAGGCCTCGGCGTGGATCCGCGTGGCCAGGTCGAGGTGGGCCGGGTCGGCGACGGTGACCTCGGGGTGCAGCACGACCTCGGTGAACCGGCCCCCGATCCCCTGCTGCTCCATGCTCCCGGTGGCGGCGTCGCGGTAGCCGGTGACGACGACGCCGTGCGTCACCGCGACGTGGAGGTAGGACAGCAGGTGGCACTGGGAGAGCGCCGCGAGCAGCAGCTCCTCGGGGTTCCAGCGTGACGGGTCGCCGCGGAACGGCTTGTCGGCGGAGCCCAGCAGGTCGGGCTTGCCCGCCGCCCGCAGCGTCACGTCACGGTCGTAGTCGCGGTAACCGCTCGTCCCGGTGCCGCGGTCGCCGGTCCACGTGGTCTCGAGCCGGTAGTGGTGGGTCGCCACGGCGCCGACCTCAGTCGTCGGCGTGCTCGGGCGGGAAGCCACCGGTCGCGATCGGGCCCCACCGCTCGATGGTCACCCGGAGCAGCGACTTGCCCTGCTTCTCCATGGCGTCGCGGTACTCCTCCCAGTCGGGGTGCTCCCCGGAGATGCTGCGGAAGTAGTCGACCAGCGGCTCGCGGGCCTCGGGCATGTCGATCACCTCGGCGGTGCCGTCGAGCTGCACCCAGGGACCGTCCCAGTCGTCGCTCTGGATCATCACCGTCGTGCGGGGGTCGCGACGCAGGTTGGCGACCTTGGCCCGCTGCGGGTAGGTCGAGATGACCACCCGACCCTCCTCGTCGACCCCGCAGGTGACCGGCGAGAGCTGCGGGCTGCCGTCCCTGCGGGTGGTGACGAGCACGGCCCGGTGGCGTGGCCGGACGAAGTCGAGCAGCTCCTCGCGCCCGACGCGGTCGTTGGTGGCGATCCTGCGAGCCATGCCGGTCAGCCGCCCGCGACGGCCGGGATGATGCTGATCTGGGTGCCGTCGGGGGTGGGCGTGCCCAGCCCGTCGAGGAAGCGCACGTCGTCGTTGCCGACGTAGACGTTGACGAAGCGCCGCAGCGCCCCGGTGTCGTCGAGGATCCGGGCCCGGATGCCGGTGTGGTGGGCCTCGAGGTCGTCGAGCACCTCGGCCAGGGTGGCGCCGCCGGCGTCCACCTCCGAGCTGCCGTCGGTGTAGGTGCGCAGGATGGTGGGGATGCGGACGCTGACGCTCATGGGTGCTCCTCGCGGCGGGGGTCGGCGGGTGGGACGGGGGTTGGGGTGGCTCAGACGACGCCGGAGCCGGTGAACGCGGCGTACGACGGCTCGATGGTCGCCGCGGCGCCCACCCGGTCGGAGACCGCGTCGAGGGTCTTCAGGCCCATGCCGGTGTTGATCACGACGGTGTCGAGGGTGGTGTCGAGCTGGCCGGACTCCACCAGCTTCCGCAGCACCGCGACGGTGGTGCCGCCCGCGGTCTCGGTGAAGATGCCCTCGTTGCGGGCCAGCAGCAGGATGCCCTCGCGGACCTCCTCGTCGCTGACGTCCTCGACGGCACCGCCGGTCTGGCGGCAGATGTCGAGCACGTAGATGCCGTCGGCCGGGTTGCCGATGGCCAGGCTCTTGGCGATGGTGTCGGGCTTGACCGGACGGATGGCGTCGACGCCGGCCTTGTAGGCGACCGAGACCGGCGAGCAGCCGGTCGCCTGGGCGCCGAAGACGCGGTAGGGCTTGTCCTCGACCAGGCCGAGGGTGATCAGCTCCTGGAAGGCCTTGTGCACCTTGGTCAGCTGCGAGCCGGAGGCGACCGGGATCACGATCTGGTCGGGCAGCCGCCAGCCGAGCTGCTCGGCGATCTCGTAGCCCAGGGTCTTGGAGCCCTCGGCGTAGAACGGGCGGACGTTGACGTTGACGAACGCCCAGCCCTCCTCCTCGCCGGCGATCTCCGAGGCGAGCCGGTTGACGTCGTCGTAGTTGCCGTTCACGGCGACCAGCGAGTCGGTGTAGACGGCCGAGTTGACCTGCTTGGGCTTCTCGAGGTTGCTGGGGATGAAGACCACGGTGCGGATCCCGGCGCGGGCGCCGGCGGCGGCCACGGCGTTGGCCAGGTTGCCGGTCGAGGGGCAGGCGAAGACCTTGCTGTGGAACTCCACGGCGGCGCTCAGGGCGCAGGCCACGACACGGTCCTTGAAGGAGTTCGTCGGGTTGGTCGAGTCGTCCTTGACCCACAGGTTGTCGATGCCGAGCGCGGCACCGAGGTTGTGGGCCTTGAGCAGCCGGGTGAAGCCGGGCTCCATGTTGGGGCTCTGCTCGATGTCGTCGGGCACCGGGAGCAGCGCCTTGTAGCGCCAGATGTTGCGGGGGCCGGCCTCGATCTGCTCGCGGGTGACCTCGGGGAAGGCGTAGGCGATCTCGAGGGGGCCGAAGCACTCCGGACACGCGTAGTGCGGGCCCAGGGCGATCTCGTGGCCGCACTCGCGACAGACCAGGCCCGTGGCGTTGCCGAAGGCGCCCTCGCGCAGGTCGGTGCCGGTGGCGACGTCGTCGCCCGCGGGGCTGGACGCGTCGGGCTCGGACTGGGCGCCGTGCTGGGTGGCGATGCTCAAGGAGGCCTCCTTCTCATCTTCCCCGGACCGGATCTCGGCGCGGGACGGATGTAGCACCACTTCCGCACCAGTCCGGAACGGGTCCGGGAGGATCGTGCGGCGGTTGCCGGGGCTTCAGCGGGCCGTGTCCCTCTGCCCCTCTCGATGAGCTGTGCGCCAGCCTAGGAGGCGGGTCCCCCACCCCCCACATCCGTCCCGACATGTGGGACGGGCGTCCCACTCCTCGGGACGGGAGGCGGGACGCGCGCCTCAGACCCGACCGGCCCGGATGTCCCGCGTCAGCTGGCGGAGCAGGTCGAGCACCCCGCCGGGCCCCTCGACGACCACGTCCGCGAGGTCGGCCAGCGGGTTGTCCTCGGCGGAGGCCGAGCAGACCAGCAGGCCGGGCAGGCCCTGACCGCGGAGCTCCTCGACGGCCTTGAACGCCTCCACGTCACCGAGGTCGTCACCACCGAAGACGACGGCGCGGGCCTCGAGCTGCTCGACGAGGCGGCGTACGGCGGCACCCTTGTGCATCCCGTGGGCGCGCACCTCGATCACCTGCTTGCCGGGCTCGACGTCGAGGTCGTGGGCACGGGCGGCGTCGGTGAGCAGCGGCAGCAGCCGGTCGTACGCCGCCTCCGGGTCCTCGAGCCGTCGGGTGTGCACCGCGACGGCGAGCCCCTTCTCCTCGATCCACGCCTCGCTCGCGTCGGCCCGTCGCAGCAGCCGCGGCAGCTCGCTGGTGAGGGTGGCCAGGCCGCGGGGCGGGGCGGGCGAGATGACCCGGCGCTCCACCGAGGTCCAGCGCTCGTTGCCGTACTGCCCCAGCACGAACAGCTCGCGCCCGTGCTCCCCGACCTCGTTGCCGACCTCCTCCAGGCCGCCCAGCGCCAGCGCCTGCCGGGCGGGACGTCCCGTCACGACGGCGACGGCGCGCACCTGCTCGGCGAGGTCGACGAGCACCTCGGGGGCGTCGGGGTGGATGTGCGCGCTCTCGGGGTCGTCGACGATCGGCGCCAGGGTGCCGTCGAAGTCGAGGCCGACGACGAGGTCGTCGGCCGCGCGCACCACTGCGGCGTAGTGCCGCTCACCGTCGACCGACGTGAACTCCATGGCTCCATGCTCCCAGCCCGCCACGGCGGCGGCCACCGGGTCCGAGGTCAGGAGTAGTCGTCGGTGAGGATCACGGTGAGGCGGTCGAACTGCATCGGCTCCTCGGCCGGCTTGACCGAGGTGATGCCGAGGTCGCGGCCCAGCGCCTTGCCGGCCGCCTTGAGCCGCGGCGGGAAGTAGACGGTGGTGCCGTCGACGGTGCCGTACCAGTTGTCGGACCCGACGACGTTCCACCCGGCGGCCTTGGCGCGGCCCGCGACGGTGCCGGCGAGACCGGTGGTGCGGGTGTTGTTGTAGACCACGACGTAGGTCTCGGCAGGCTTGACCGGCTGCACCTTCTTGGTCGGCTTCGCGGTCGGGGTCGACGACGGGGTGGGGCTGGCCGACGGGGTGGGGCTGGGCTCGGTGACCGCGGGGGTGACCTGCTCGGGGCGGCCCGCCTCGTCGGGGTCGTTGGCCAGGAACACCAGGCCGGCCATGGCGACCGCGGAGATGCTCAGCGCCAGCAGCCGCGTGGAGAGCACGACGCCGCGCTCGTCACGGGCGCGCAGCGAGAGCGGGTTCAGGGGTCGCAGCGGGGAGGGGGACACGCTCACTCCGGGATCTCGAAGCCGAGGCGGCGCGCGGAGCGCTGCCGCTGGCGGGTGGCCCGCAGCCGGCGGAGACGGCGTACGAGCAGGGGGTCGTGGGCCAGCGCCTCGGGACGGTCGATGAGGGCGTTGAGCACCTGGTAGTAGCGGGTCGAGGACATGTCGAACTTCTCGCGGACCGCCTGCTCCTTGGCGCCGGCGTACTTCCACCACTGCCGCTCGAAGTCCAGCATCGCGGCGTCGCGCTCGCTGACGCCGGTGGCCTCGTCGACCCGGGGATCGGGGCTGCTGTGCGCGTGGCTGGCGACCATCGTGGATCTCTCCTCGGTCGGGCCCGGACGTGAGCGGGCGGTGGTGCGGGTACGGCGGCTGGCGCGCCCAGCATAGGCGAGGAATCACAGCCGTGTCATTCGACCCGCGGTGGCTACCGTGCAGCCATGGACACCACCTCGACGACCATCGGCTGGGGCGTGCTCGCCCCGGGGCGGATCGCCCACAACTTCGTCCGCGACCTCACCCAGGTCCCGGACGCGCGCCTGGTGGCCAGCGGCTCCCGCTCGCTGGAGCGGGCCGAGGCGTTCGCCGCCCAGCACGGCGGCCGCGCCCACGGCAGCTACGCCGAGCTCGTCGCCGACCCCGAGGTCGACGTCGTCTACGTCGCCTCGCCGCACACCCTGCACGAGGAGCACACGATGCTCGCGCTCGACGCCGGCAAGGCGGTGCTGTGCGAGAAGCCGATGACGCTGGACGCCGCTGCCACCCAGCGGCTCGTCGACGCCGCCGCGGAGCGCGGGCTGTTCCTGATGGAGGCGATGTGGATGGCCTGCAACCCGGTGGTGCGTCGGATCACCTCGCTGCTGGGCACCCCCGAGGCCCCGGGCGAGCACGGCGTCGCCCGCCAGGTCCACGCCGACCTCGGCTTCGTCGTCGACCGCGACCCCTCGGACCGCCTGCTCGACCCGTCCCTGGGCGGCGGCGCCCTGCTCGACATGGGCATCTACCCGCTCACCTTCGCCCACCTCGTCCTCGGCGAGCCCGAGCAGCTGGTGGGCGTGGCCGGCCTCTCCGACCGGGGCGTCGACCTCGACGTCGCGATCGCGGGCCGCTACGCAGGCGGCGCCACCGCGGCGCTGACCGCGTCGATGTCCGTCAACTCCCCGCGCACCGCCTCGGTCGCCACGACCACGGGCCGCTTCGACCTCGAGCACGACTTCCACTCCCCCACGCGGGTGCTGTGGACGGCGTACGACGGGAAGGCGGGGACGTCGACCTGGCTGGAGGGCGAGGAGCCGGTGATCGGGCGCGGCTACGGCAACGAGGTCGTCGAGGTGCACCGCTGCCTGCGCGCCGGGGCGCTGACCAGCGAGCTGGCCCCGCCCGCGCGGACGGTCTCGCTCGCGCGGCAGATGGACGACCTGCTGGCCCAGGTCGGGGTCTCCTACGACGGCTGATCGACCCCTGATCGCGCCCGCCCGCCGCGGGTACTGTCACCGGCGTGAGTGAGCCCAGCAGCACCTCGACGACCGTGGCCGCCGACCTGCTCGTCGTGGCCAACCGGCTGCCCGTCGACCGGGTCGTCAACGACGACGGCAGCACCGAGTGGCGCGCCTCCCCCGGCGGGCTGGTCTCGGCGCTGGCGCCGGTGATGCGCAAGAACGAGGGCGCCTGGATCGGCTGGCCCGGCGACACCGGCACCGAGGTCGAGCCGTTCGAGAACGACGGCATCGCGCTGGTCCCCGTCGCCCTGTCGGACCAGGAGTACGCCGAGTTCTACGAGGGCTTCTCCAACGACACCCTGTGGCCGCTCTACCACGACCTCGTGGCCAAGCCGTCCTTCCGCCGCGAGTGGTGGGACTCCTACGTCACGGTCAACCAGCGCTTCGCCGACGCCGCCGCCGCCAACGCCGCCGAGGGCGCCACGGTGTGGGTGCAGGACTACCAGCTGCAGCTGGTGCCCCAGATGCTCCGCGAGCTGCGCCCCGACCTGCGGATCGGCTTCTACCTCCACATCCCGTTCCCGCCGGCCGAGCTGTTCTCCCAGCTGCCCTGGCGCCGCCAGGTGCTCGAGGGCCTGCTCGGCGCCGACCTCGTCGGCTTCCAGCTGTCCGGGGCCGCGCAGAACTTCGTGCGGCTGGTGCGCCAGCGGGTCGGGCACAAGACGCACCGCGACACCGTCTACCTGCCCGACGGCCGCGTGGTGCGCGCCCGCGCCTTCCCCATCTCGATCGACACCGAGGGCTTCGAGGAGCTGGCGCGCTCCGAGCCGGTCGAGACCCGTGCCGCCGAGATCCGGCGCGAGCTGGGCAACCCCTCGACGGTGTTCCTCGGCATCGACCGGCTCGACTACACCAAGGGCATCTACGCCCGGCTGCGCGCCTTCAGCGAGCTGATCGCCGACGGCGAGCTCGACGTCGAGGACGCCGTCTTCGTGCAGGTCGCCACCCCCTCGCGCGAGCGCGTCGACCAGTACCGCCGCCTCCGCGACGACATCGACCGCCTGGTGGGACGCATCAACGGCGACCTGGGCCGCATCGGCAGGCCCGCGATCTCCTACCTCCACTCCTCCTTCCCCCGCGAGGAGATGGCCGCGCTCTACCGCGCCGCCGACGTCATGGTCGTGACGCCGTTCCGCGACGGCATGAACCTCGTCGCCAAGGAGTACGTCGCCTGCCGCTTCCACGAGGACGGCGCCCTGGTGCTCTCGGAGTTCGCCGGCGCCGCCGACGAGCTGCGCCAGGCCTACCTGGTCAACCCCTACGACATCAACGGCATGAAGGCCACGATGATGCAGGCCCACCGCGCCGAGCCCAAGGAGCTCTCCAAGCGGATGCGGGCGATGCGCAAGACGGTCACGGAGAACGACGTGGCCCACTGGGCCTCGACCTTCCTGGACTCGCTCGCCCTCGACCGCGACGCCCACGACAAGCAGACCCGCCCGCCGCACGAGTCGTAGGTCCGCCGGGGGACGGGGCGCGCGGCATGTAACGCGGGGTTATGGCATGTGAACAACCCTGGGAACGGGTGTACGCCTGGACGAACACCGCGTTACATGGTGGGGCGGCTCGGGCGACCACCCCGTCGAGGCTCGTACGCCGAGGGGGCCGGCCGGCCGGCGTACCCATCTGGTGCGGTGCTGTTGCTGCCGACTGCCCGTCCTAAGCCTTGTTCACAAGCAGTAACCCCGCGTTACATGGGACGCCGACACCGACACCGCCGCCACCCCACCCCGCCCCCGCCGGCTCAGCTGGGGGACGTCACCCGCTCCGGGCCCAGGTCGCGCTCGCCCGCGCCCGCCTCGGCGGACCGGGGCTCGGCGCTGCCGGGGGCCGCGGCGACGAGGTCGAGCAGCTCCGACTGCAGCGACGGGCCGAGCTCGCCCCAGCCGGCGGCGTACCCGTAGACCTCGCGCAGCGAGCGGGCCTCGTAGTCGCCGCAGAGCACCTCGACGTCGTCCGGGGTGATCAGGCCGGGGTGGGCGACGCCGATCGACTCGGTGACCTTGACCAGCTCCGAGCGCAGCGTGCGGAGGTACTGCGCGCAGCGCTCGCCCTTGCTGACCGGCTCCAGGCCGCGGGTCAGCCAGGCGTTCTGCGTGGCGACGCCGGTCGGGCAGTGGTCGGTGTGGCACTTCTGCGCCTGGATGCAGCCGATCGAGAGCATCGCCTCCCGGCCGGCGTTGACCATGTCGGCACCCAGGGCGAAGGCGACGGTGGCGTTGTCGGTGAGCCCGAGCTTGCCCGAGCCGACGAAGGTGACGCGGTCGGTCAGGCCGGCCTCGGCGAAGGCGCCGTAGACGCGGGCGAAGCCCAGCCGGAACGGCAGCGCGATCGAGTCGGCGAACACGCGTGGCGAGGCGCCGGTGCCGCCCTCGCCGCCGTCGACGGTCACGAAGTCGACGCCGCGGGTCCCGGGCCCCATCAGCCGCACCAGGTCGTGCCAGAAGCCGAGCTCGCCGACCGCCGACTTCACCCCGACCGGCAGCCCGGTCTCCGTGCCGAGCAGCTCCACGAAGTCGAGCAGGCTGTCGGTGTCGGTGAAGGCGGTGTGGCGCGCCGGGCTGGCGCAGTCGCGGCCCATCGGGATGCCGCGGATCTCGGAGATCTCCCGGCTCACCTTGCCGGCCGGCAGCAGGCCGCCCAGGCCGGGCTTGGCCCCCTGGGAGAGCTTGATCTCCAGCGCCCGCACCGGGTTGGCCTCGACCACCTCCCTCAGCCTCTCCAGGGAGAACGCACCCTCGGGCGTGCGGCAGCCGAAGTAGGACGTCCCGATCTGCAGCACCAGGTCGCCGCCCTGCTGGTGGTAGGGCGAGAGGCCGCCCTCGCCGGTGTTGTGCAGGCAGCCCGCCTCCTGGGCCCCGCGGTTGAGGGCGGTGATCGCGGGTCCCGACAGCGAGCCGTAGGACATGCCGGAGATGTTGACGACCGAGGCGGGCCGGAAGGCGTGCCGGCGGCCGCGCGGACCGCCCATCACCTTCGCCGAGGGCAGGCCCGCCGAGGCGTGGTCGCGGGGCAGCGAGGTCGGGAAGGTGCGGTGCTTGAGCACGGCGTACCCGGGCAGGTGCTCGACGTCGTTGTCGGTGCCGAAGCCGGAGTAGTTGTTCTCCTGCTTGGCCGAGGCGTAGACCCAGGCGCGCTGGTCGCGGCTGAACGGCCGCTCCTCGTCGTTGCTCGTGACGATGTACTGGCGCAGCTCGGGCCCGACGCGTTCCAGCAGGTAGCGGGCGTGGGCCACGACCGGGAAGTTGCGCAGCAGGGCGTGACGGGTCTGGGTGAGGTCGCGAGCGG
Organism: Nocardioides aurantiacus; assembly: GCF_003752505.1. Classification (NCBI taxonomy): domain Bacteria; kingdom Bacillati; phylum Actinomycetota; class Actinomycetes; order Propionibacteriales; family Nocardioidaceae; genus Nocardioides; species Nocardioides aurantiacus. The sequence continues at coordinate 3,410,536 of NZ_RKHO01000001.1, forward strand.
CGACGGCGCCCAGGGCCACCCCGGCTCCCCCGAGCAGGTGCGAGAGCTTCATGGACCATGCCTACACCCCGGAGGCCGCCACGTCGGTACTCTCCGGTAATGGATCTGATCCCCAAGCCGGACCAGGTCGCGTCCGCGGCCAGCAACGTCGCGCACAAGCTGCTGTACGGCGGGCTGGCCGACCTCCGCCCGATGCCCCGCACGCTGATCGACGACGGCCCGCTGCGCGAGGTCTACCACTACCGGCCCCACAAGACCACGCGCGAGACCGGCGACCCGGTGCTGCTCGTGACCCCGCTGGCCGCGCCCGCGATCTGCTTCGACCTGCGCCGCGGCTGCTCCCTGGTGGAGCACCTCGTCCAGCAGGGCCGCCCGACCTACCTCGTGGAGTACGGCCAGATCTCGTTCAAGAACCGCGGCCTGGGGATCGAGCACTGGGTCGAGGAGGTCATCCCCGAGGCGGTCAAGGCGGTCTCCGAGCACGCCGGCGGCCGCCCGGTCCACCTCGTGGGCTGGAGCCTCGGCGGCATCTTCGCCACCCTCGTCGCCGCCGACCGGCCCGACCTGCCGATCGCCTCGCTGACCGTGCTCGGCTCGCCCTTCGACGTCGAGAAGGTGCCGCTCGTGGCGCCGCTGCGCCCGATCCTCAGGCTCACCGACGGCGGCGTCGTGACCCAGCTCTACCGGCTGCTCGGCGGTGCGCCGCGCCCGCTCGTGCGTCGGGCCTTCCAGCTGTCCTCGGGCACCAAGCTGATCACCAAGCCGCTGGCCACCCTGCAGCACCTCGACGACACCGAGTGGCTGGCGCAGATCGAGGCGGTGGACCGCTTCACCCGCAACATGATCGCCTACCCCGGCCGCAGCTTCGGGCAGCTCTACCACCGGATGCTCAAGGACAACCAGCTGCTCACCGGCAAGGTCGAGGTCTCCGGCCGCGACGTCGACGTAGCCGACGTGACCGCCCCCGTGCTCGTCTTCGCCGGCAACACCGACGGCATCGCGCCGATCAACGCGGTGCGTGCCCTGGTCGGCCTGCTGACCAAGGCCCACGAGGTGCGCTTCGAGATCGTGCCCGGCGGCCACCTCGGCATGCTCACCGGCCGCGCCGCACGCACCACCACCTGGGTGGTCCTCGACGAGTGGCTCGAGCAGTACTCCACCCCCGACGACCGCGCCACCCGGTCCAAGGCCCGCGCGAGGCGCAAGCCCCGCAAGCGGGTCGCCACCGCGGGGTCGGCCGAGCCCGGCACCGGCGCCCCGGCGGCGGAGCGGCGTACGGACCCGGTCGCCCCCGACCGGTCCGCGATCGGCTCCAACCCCGACCGCCGGTTCGCCTCGGCCTCCTCGCGCAACCTGGGTCGCAAGCCCTGACCAGCCGGGTGACGGCACGGCGCCTGGTCGCCGCGGTGCTGACGGTGCTGGTGCTGCTGTCGCTGGGCAGCCTGGGGTCGGCCGACGAGCCCGAGCCGACGTACACCCGCTACGTCTCGCTGGGCGACTCCTTCACCGCGGCTCCCTACGTGCCGGTCAACGACATCGCCTACGGGTGCTTCCGCTCGAGCAACAACTACCCCTCGCGGCTGGCCCGGTCGCTGGGGGTGCGCGAGCACGTCGACCGCTCCTGCAGCGGAGCCCGCACCCTCGACCTCGTCGGCAGCCAGCGCACCGCCCGCGGCTCCCGCGTGCCGCCCCAGATGGAGGCGCTGACGCCGGAGACCGACCTCGTCACGATCGGGATCGGCGCCAACAACTACCGGCTCTACGCCCGGCTGGCGACGGTCTGCCGCCGGCTGACCACCGTGTGCCCGCTCGACGACCAGCGCGCGCTCTTCGCCCGCATCCTCGACCGGCTGCGCCCCGCCCTGGTGTCCACCATCGGCGAGGTGGAGCGGCGCGCGCCCCGGGCGCGGGTGGTGCTCGTGGGCTACCCCCGGCTGCTCCCGGCCCGGGGCGACTGCCGCCGGCTGCCGCGGATGCGCCCCCAGGACCGCGCCACCTTCCGCGACGTCAACAAGCGGCTGGTCGAGGAGATGGCGGCCGCGGCCGAGCAGACCGGGATCGAGTACGCCGACTTCTACACCGCCTCGCAGGGCCACGACATCTGCTCGCGCAGCCCGTGGATCCAGGGCCGCGTCGGCGACGGTCGCGTCGCCGCCGCCCTGCACCCGCTGCGCGCCGGCCAGGACGCGCTCGCCGACCTGCTCGAGGAACGGCTCCGGCGCCCGCCGCCACGGTCCTGAGGGGTCGCGACAGGCTCTAGGGCGACGGCCGGGCGGCGAGCTCCTCGCGCAGCCGGCGTACCTCCTCGCGCAGCGCCTGCACGTCGGTGGCCGTGGCCGGCGCGGTGCCCTGCTCGAGGTCCTCCTGCTCACCGAGGTCCTCCACCCGCTCCACCAGCCACGAGGCGATGCCGGCGGTCACGGTGCCCAGCACGCCGATGCCGGCGAGCATCAGCAGGCCCGCCACCACCCGGCCGGTGACGGTCACGGGATACATGTCGCCGTAGCCGACGGTCGTGATCGTCTCCACCGACCACCACAGCGCGTCGCCGTAGGTCTGGATCGGCCCCGAGGAGCCGCGCTCGGCGTCGAGGACGGCCAGCGACCCGGTGAACACGATCAGGGTCACCGAGGCTCCGACGTAGAGCCCGACGCGACCGCGCAGCGACCCGCGCCCGACCCGGTCCAGCAACGTCAGCAGCGAGAGCAGGCGCAGCAGCCGCAGCGGCCGGAACACCGGCAGCAGGGCGGCGGCGAGGTCGAGCGGGTGGTCGCGCAGGAAGCGCCACCGGTCGCGTGCGAGCAGCAGCCGCACCACGAACTCGCCGGTCAGCACGACCCAGGTCAGGGTGACGACCGTCGCCAGGGTGCGGCGCAGGGCGAGCGGGAGGGTCGGGTCGAGGATCGGCCAGGCGTACGCCGCCACGAAGAGCAGCGAGACCACCACGAGGGGCCACTGGACCCGCCGGTCCCACCCCTCCTCGGACGGACGTCGCATGCACGCAGTGTTCCACTGTCGCGTCCACTAGGTTGCCGCCATGCCGACCGACGTGCTGTCGACCCGCACCCGCGTCGGCTACGGCCTCGGGTCGGTGGCCACCGGCACGTTCGGCACCGTCCCCGGGCTGGTGCTGCTGCCCTACCTCACCGACACCCTCGGGATCGCGGCGGCGGTGGCCGGGCTGATCGTGTTCCTGCCCAAGGCCTGGGACGTCGTGCTCAACCCGGTCGCGGGCCGGGTCACCGACCGCACCGACGACCCGCGCGGACCGCGCCGGCCGTGGCTGCTGCGGGCCGGGCTCGCCCTGGCGGTGACGTTCGCGCTGGTCTTCGCCGGGCCCGACCTGGGCTCGCGGGCCTTCGACGCCGCGTGGGTGCTGGTGACGTTCGTGGCCTGCGCGACGGCGTACGCCTTCTTCCAGGTGCCCTACGTCGCGATGCCGGCGGAGATGACGTCGTCCTACGACGAGCGCACCCGGTTGATGACCTGGCGGGTGGCGATCCTCGCGCTCGCCATCATGGTGAGCGGGGCCTCGGCGCCCGCCGTGCGCGACGCCTTCGAGGGCCGCACCGGCTACCGCGTCATGGGGCTCGTGGTCGCGGCGCTGCTGGTCCTCGGCGTCGTCGGCGCCTACCTCGGCACACGCGGCGCCCCGGTCGGCACCGTGGCCCCCGGGACGGGCAGCCTGCGCGACCAGCTGCGCGTGGTCGCGGCGGCACGCGACTTCCGGCTGCTGCTGGCCACCTTCGTGGTGCAGGCGCTGGCCGTGGGCGCGATGCTCGCAGGGGTCGCCTACGTCTCGCGCTGGGTGCTGGTCGACCGCTCGGCCGCGACGCTGCTGTTCGTGTGCTTCGTCGGCCCCGCGCTGCTGCTGACGCCGGTGTGGAGCGCGGTCGGCCGCCGCGTGGGCAAGCGCCGCGGCTACGTCGCCGCCTCGCTCGTGCTCGTGGTGGCGGCGCTGCTGCTCACCACCGCCGGGCACGTCCCCGTCGCCCTGGTGTACGCCGCGACGGCGCTGGTCGGCGTCGGCTACGCCGGGATCCAGGTGTTCCCGCTGGCGATGCTGCCCGACGCCGTGGCCGTCGACGCCGTCCGCACCGGCGAGAACCGCGCCGGTGTCTACACCGGCGTCTGGACCGCCGGGGAGACCCTCGGGCTGGCCCTGGGGCCCGCGCTGTACGCCGCCCTGCTCGCCCTCGGCGGCTACGTCTCCACCGACCAGCCGGCCGACTGGATGACGCAGACCCAGCCCGGGTCGGCGGTGCTCGCGATCACGCTCGGCTTCTCGGTGGTCCCGGCGGCGCTGGTGCTGCTCAGCCTGCTCCCGCTGCGGGGCTACTCCCTCGACGCCACGGAGGTGGAACGGTGACCCACGACCGCAACAACCACGACGACCACGCCGCCGAGCAGGACGGCCCCGGCGACGTGCTCGCCCGGCTCCGCGCGATGCAGGCGGGCGACGTGCCGGTGACCGGCGGCCGCACCCTGGCCTACGTCTACGACTCCGGGCTGGAGGAGGTCGACCGGGTCGGGCGCGAGGCCGTCGCGGCGTACGCCGGCTCCAACGGGCTCGACCCGACCGCGTTCCCCAGCCTGCTGGCGATGGAGAACGAGCTGGTCGGCTTCACCTGCGACCTCCTGGACGCACCGGAGGGCACGGTCGGCACCGTCACCTCCGGCGGCACCGAGTCGGTGCTGCTCGCCGTGCAGGGCGCCCGCGACTCCCGGCCCGACGTCGACCGGCCGCGGATGGTGCTGCCCTCGACGGCCCACCCGGCCTTCCACAAGGCGGCGCACTACTTCGGCGTCGAGGTGGTCACGGTCGCCGTCGGGGCGGACTTCCGGGCCCGGCCCGCGGCCACGGCCGCCGCGATCGACGACCGCACCGTGCTCGTGGTGGCCAGCGCCCCGTCGTACGCCCACGGCGTGGTGGACCCCGTCGGGCGGATCGCTGCGGCCGCGGCGGCCCGCGGGGTGCGCTGCCACGTCGACGCCTGCATCGGTGGCTGGGTGCTGCCGTACGCCGCCCGGCTGGGCCGCGACGTGCCACCGTGGACCTTCGCGGTGCCCGGCGTCACCAGCATCTCGGTCGACCTGCACAAGTACGCCTACGCACCCAAGGGCACCTCGGTGCTGCTGCACCGCGACGCGGCGCTGCGCCGGCCGCAGTACTTCACCTCGGCCCGCTGGCCGGGCTACACGATGCTCAACTCCACGATGCAGTCCACCCGCTCGGGCGGTCCGCTCGCCGGGGCGTGGGCGGTGGTGCGGCAGGTCGGCGACGCGGGCTACCTGGACCTGACGCGCACCCTGCTCGGGGCGGTCGACCGACTGGCGGAGGGCATCGGCGCGATCGAGGGGCTGCACGTCGTGGCCTCCCCCGACGCCTCCCTGGTGGCGCTCGGCACCGACGGCAGCTGCGACGTGTTCACGCTGACCGACGCGATGACCCGGGCGGGGTGGCTGGTGCAGCCGCAGCTGTCCTACGACGCGATGCCGCCGACGCTCCACCTGTCCCCCAGCGCCGCCACGGCGCCCCACGTGGAGGAGCTCCTGACCGACCTCGCCGACGCGGTCCTCGCAGCACGGCGTGCCGGGGCGGTGGCGGTCGACCCCGGGGTCGCCGACCTGGTCCGCGCCCTGGACCCCGCGGCGCTGAGCGACGACGACTTCGACGGGCTGCTCGCCGCGGCCGGGATGGACGCCGCCGCCGGTGGCGACCTGCCGGAGTCGATGGCCGAGGTCAACGCGCTGCTCGACCTCGCCTCGCCCGCCCTGCGCGAGGCGCTGCTCGGCCGGTTCCTGGAGCGCCTGCAGCAGCCGGTGCGGGCGGTCGCGAGCACACCCGTGCACCCGCCGCGTTAGGGAGCGTGCGCGGGGGGTACGAGCCCGGTCGTCAAGCAGGATCCCCGCACTCCGAGAGGTGACACCCCGTGCCCGACGTGACCGCCAACGGCATCTCCCTGCACGTCGAGGACACCGGGGGTGACGGGCGCCCGGTCGTCCTCATCCACGGCTGGCCCCTCAGCGGCGCCTCCTGGTCCGAGCAGGTGCCCGCCCTCACCGCGGCCGGCCACCGCGTCATCACCTACGACCGCCGTGGCTTCGGCGACTCCGACAAGCCCGGCTCGGGCTACGACTACGACACCTTCGCCGCCGACCTCGCCGGGCTCCTGGAGGAGCTCGACCTGCGCGACGTGGCCCTCGTCGGCTTCTCGATGGGCGGTGGCGAGATCGCCCGCTACATCGGCACCCACGGCCAGGACCGGGTGCGCGCCGCGGTGTTCGCCGCCGCCGTCCCGCCCTACCTGCTCAAGACCGACGACAACCCCGAGGGCGGCCTGGGCCAGGACGACGTCGAGGGCATGCAGCAGGGCGCCCGCGACGACCGCGAGGGCTTCCTCGACGGCTTCACGACCGCCTTCTTCTCGGCCGGCGGCGAGCTCAAGGTCACCGAGGAGCAGCGCCAGGAGGCGCTCGCCCTCGCGGCCCGGGCCGGCGACCAGGGCCTGGTGGAGTGCATCCACGCCTTCGGCACCACCGACTTCCGCGCCGACCTGGAGAAGGTCACCGTGCCGACGCTGGTCATCCACGGCGACGGCGACGGCACCGTGCCGTTCGAGGTCTCGGGCAAGCGCACCGCCGAGATCGTCAACGGCGCCGAGCTGGTCGTGGTCCAGGACGGCCCGCACGGTCTGAACGTCAGCCACGCCGAGGAGTTCAACCGGGCGCTGCTGGCCTTCCTCGACAGCAGCAGCCCCGGCTGACACCGACCTCGGGCCTCCGCCAGGCCCGAGCCGGGGCCGGTGCCCTGAGGAACCCTTGGGAGAGTCCTCAGTGCACCGGCCCCGACCCTTGTCCGGACCCGCTCCCTAGGGTGGTCGGCATGAGCGCTCTCGCCGGACTCGTCGACCGCGGACTCGTCGCCGCCGACTGGGCCGAGGCCCTGGCCCCGGTCGACGACCAGATCGCCCGGATGGGCACGTTCCTGCGCGAGGAGGTCGCCGCCGGGCGGGGCTACCTCCCCGCCGGCGACCACGTGCTCCGGGCGTTCCAGCGGCCGCTCGCCTCGGTCAAGGTGCTCCTCGTCGGGCAGGACCCCTACCCCACCCCGGGCCACCCGGTGGGCCTGAGCTTCTCGGTCGCCCCCGGGGTGGCGCCGCCCAAGAGCCTGGTCAACGTCTTCCGCGAGCTCGTCGACGACCTCGGCGTGGCGGCGCCGACGTCGGGCGACCTCACCCCGTGGGCGGACGCCGGGGTGATGCTGCTCAACCGGTGCCTGACGGTCACGCCCCGCGACGCCAACTCGCACCGGGGTCGGGGCTGGGAACCCGTCACCGACCAGGCGATCCGCGTGCTGGCGCAGCGGGCGGGGTCCGGCGTACCCCTGGCAGCGATCCTGTGGGGCAGCAACGCCCAGTCGCTCAAGGGCGAGCTGGGCCCGGTTCCCTGGGTGGAGTCGGTGCACCCCAGCCCGCTGGCGGCGTACAAGGGCTTCTTCGGGTCCAAGCCCTTCAGCCGCGTCAACAGCCTGCTGACGGACCAGGGCGGGGAGCCGGTGGACTGGCGGCTGCCGTGACCGCAGCCCGCAGGTGAGACCTCGCCGGCCAGCCCCACCCCGTGCGCCAGACTGACCCCCATGGAGCTCCTGACCATCCAGTCCTCGGTCGCCTTCGGGCACGTCGGCAACAGCGCGGCGGTCTTCCCGCTCCAGCGGCTCGGCATCGAGGCGTGGGCGGTCAACACCGTCCACTTCTCCAACCACACCGGGTACGGCGAGTGGCGCGGCCCGCTGCTGTCGGCCGACGACCTGCGGGAGGTCGTCCGAGGCGTCGAGGAGCGGGGTGCGCTCGCCCGGGTCGCGGCCGTGCTCAGCGGCTACCAGGGCGGCGAGGAGGTCGGCGACGTGGTCCTCGAGACCGTCGCCCGCGCCAAGGCGCTCAACCCCGACGCGGTCTACTGCTGCGACCCGGTGATGGGCGACGTCGGGCGCGGCATGTTCGTGCGGCCGGGCATCCCCGAGCTGATGCGCGACCGGGTGGTGCCGGCGGCCGACGTGATCACGCCCAACCACTTCGAGCTCGACTTCCTCGCCGGCACCACCACCCGCACCACCGCCGAGCTGCTGGCCGCGGTCGACGACGTCCGCGACCGGGGACCGCGCACCGTGCTGGTGACCAGCGTGCTCACCGAGGAGACGCCCGCGGGCCACGTCGACGTGGTGGCGGTCTCCGACGTCGGCGCGTGGTCGGTGCGCACCCCGCTGCTCCCGATCAGCCCCAACGGCTGCGGCGACGTCACGGCCGCGGTGTTCCTGGCCCACCTGCTGCGCACCGGCGACGCCGCGACCGCGCTGCAGCGGGTCACCTCCACGGTCTTCGGCATCCTGGAGGAGACCATCGCGTCCGGCACCCGCGAGATCCAGCTCGTCGCCGCCCAGGACGTCATCGCCGACCCCCCGACCCGCTTCGGAGCGACCCGGCTGCGCTGAGGTGGCCCTGCCCACCTGGGCGGGCACGGGTGTGCCCGGTCGGGCGCCATCCGGGCAGCCTCGTCCGTCGTACGGCGCGGACCCGGGCGCATTGGCACGCTCCAAACCGGACGCACTGCCCGATCCGTGCGCCCACCCGGGCACGACTCGGGCGCCTAGAGGCCCACACCCGGGCTCACTCCCCCGGTCCGGCATGGTCCACACTGAGCCCGTCCCCGGGTGACGGGGGTCACACATCGGCGGTGACGGGCCGGCTCGGGACGGAGGTGCAGCGATGGAGGCCGACGAGCGGCAGCGGCGCATCCTGGCCCTGGCCCGGCACGACGGCCGGGTCGAGGTCGCCCGGCTCGCGGACGACCTCCGCGTCGCGCCCGAGACCGTACGCCGCGACCTGCGGCAGCTGGTCGAGCGCGGCATGCTGCAGCGCGTCCACGGCGGCGCCCACCCCGTCGAGGGGGTCGGCTACGAGAGCGACGTGGAGCAGCGCAGCCACTCCCAGGTCGCCGAGAAGCGCCGCATCGCCGTCGCGGCCGCCGCCCGTCTCGAGGGCGCCGAGTCGGTCTACGTCGACGAGGGCGTCACCCCGCAGCTGGTCGCCGAGGCCATCGCGGCGTCGCTGCGCCCGGACGCCAAGCTGACCGTGGTCACCTCCTCGCTGCTCGCCGCCGGCGCGCTCGCCCACGTGCCGCAGGTGACGGTGATGCTGCTCGGCGGTCGCCTGCGCGGCCGGACCATGGCCACCGTCGACCACTGGGCGACCCGGATGCTGCGCGAGCTGGTCATCGACCTGGCCTACCTCGGCGCCAACGGCATCTCGCGCGACCACGGCCTCACCACGCCCGACCCGGCGGTGGCGGCCGTCAAGGCCCAGGTGGTCGCCAGCGCGCGGCGCCGGATCTTCGTCGGCGTGCACACCAAGTTCAACGTCTCCAGCTTCTGCCGCTTCGCCGACATCCCCGACTTCGAGGCGCTGGTCACCGACACCGGCGTCAGCGTCGCCGACGCCCACCGCTTCGGCGCGATGGGCCCCCACGTCGTCCGGGCCTAGCCGCCCGGTCCCGGTCGGCGCCGCCGCCCGGGAAGCTCGATCCCACCACCGAACACACCGTCCCATCCGCAGGCGCGGGCCACCCGGTCCGGCCGACGCACCCCGAAGGAGAACCCGTGCTCACACGGTCCAGCACCCGCAGCCTCGCCGTCGCCGCCACGGCCGCGCTGAGCCTCGTCCTCGCCGGCTGCGGTGCCGGCGCAGGCGGTGGCAGCAGCAGCGGCGACGCGAAGTCCATCAACGTCCTGATGGTCGGCAACCCGCAGATGGTCGACATCGAGAAGCTGACCAAGGACAACTTCACCAAGGACACCGGCATCGAGGTCAACTACACGATCCTTCCCGAGAACGAGCTGCGCGACAAGGTGACCCAGGACATCGCCACCAAGTCCGGGCAGTACGACGTGGCCACCATCGGCGCCTACGAGGTGCCGATCTGGAGCGAGAACGGCTGGCTCAAGCCCCTCGACGAGTACGCCGACGCCGGCGACTACGACAAGGACGACCTGATCGACCCCATCGTGGAGTCGCTCAGCGGCACCGACGACAAGCTCTACGCGATGCCGTTCTACGGCGAGTCGTCGTTCCTGATGTACCGCAAGGACATCCTCGAGCGCGAGGGCATCGACATGCCCGCCAAGCCCACCTGGGACCAGGTCGCCAAGGCCGCGGCCCAGGTCGACGGCGCCGAGCCCGGCATGAAGGGCATCTGCCTGCGCGGCCTCCCCGGCTGGGGCGAGATGTTCGCGCCGCTCACCACCGTGGTCAACACCTTCGGCGGCACCTGGTTCACCGAGGACTGGCAGCCCGAGGTCGACAGCCCCGAGTTCACCGACGCGGTCAACTTCTACGTCGACCTCGTCAAGGCCCACGGCGAGCCCGGAGCGGCGCAGGCCGGCTTCACCGAGTGCCTCAACGCGATGAGCCAGGGCAAGGTCGCCATGTGGTACGACGCCACGTCGGCCGCCGGCTCGCTCGAGGACCCCGCCGTCAGCAAGGTCGCCGGCAAGGTCGGCTACGCCGCGGCGCCGGTCAAGGAGACCGAGTCCGCCGGCTGGCTCTGGGCGTGGGCCTGGGCGATGCCCGAGACCACCAAGAAGGCCGACGCGGCCGCGCAGTTCATGACCTGGGCGTCCTCGAAGGACTACGAGCAGCTGGTCGGCAAGGAGCTGGGCTGGGCCCGGGTCCCGGCGGGCAAGCGTGAGTCGACCTACGAGATCCCGGAGTACGAGAAGGCCGCCGCCGCGTTCGGTCCCCAGACCCTGGAGTCGATCGAGAACGCCAACCCGACCGACCCCGGCGTGCAGGCCCGACCCACCGTCGGCGTCCAGTTCGTCGCCATCCCGGAGTTCCAGGACCTCGGCACCAAGGTCTCCCAGGACATCGCCGCCGCCATCGCCGGTCGCGGCACCGTCGAGGAAGCCCTCGCCAACGGCCAGGAGCTGGCCGAGGACGTGGCCAAGGACTACCAGTGAGCACGACCACCACCGACCGCCCCGCCGCGGCGTCCGACGCCGCGGCGGGGGGGCCGCCCCCCTCCAGGCGCTCCTCCAAGGAGCGGTGGTCGCGGCGCGGACCGCTGCTGCCGGCGCTGGTCTTCACGATCATCGTCACGCAGATCCCGTTCCTGATCACGATCGCGGTCTCGTTCCTGAACTGGAACATCCAGCGACCGGGCACCAAGAGCTTCCTGGGCCTCGGGGTCTACGAGTCCTTCGCCGGGCTCTCCAACTTCGCCACCGTCTTCACCGACTCGCGGCTGCGCAACGCGGTGCTCAACACCGTCGTGCTCACCGCCTCGGTGGTCGTCATCAGCCTGCTGGTCGGGCTGGGCATCGCGGTGCTGCTCGACAAGAAGTTCCCCGGCCGGGGCGTGTGCCGCACCCTGCTGATCGCGCCCTTCCTGGTGATGCCGGTGGCCTCGGCGCTGCTGTGGAAGCACGCGCTCTACAACCCCGACTACGGCCTGTTCAACGGCACCCTCAACGCGATCTGGCAGCTGTTCGGCGCCGAGGAGGGGCCGATCGTCGACTACATCTCCACCACGCCGATGCCGGCGGTGGTCGCGGCCCTGGTGTGGCAGTGGACCCCGTTCATGATGCTGATCCTGCTCGCGGGGCTGCAGTCGCAGCCCGGTGACGTCCTGGAGGCGGCCCGCATCGACCGCGCCAGCAGCTGGCAGATCTTCCGCCACATCACCCTGCCGCACCTGCGTCGCTACATCGAGCTGTCGGTGCTGCTCGGCTCGGTCTACGTCGTGCAGACCTTCGACGCGATCTACACCATCACCCAGGGCGGGCCCGGGTCGGCGACGACCAACCTGCCCTACGAGATCTACCTGACGATGTTCCGCAAGTTCGAGTACGGCGAGGCCGCCGCGGCCGGCGTCGTGGTGGTGGTCGGCACGATCGTCGTCGCCACCTTCGCGCTGCGGACCATCTCGTCGCTGTTCAGCGAGGAGGAGATGTCCCGATGAGCCAGACCCTGGAGAACCCGCAGGACGCCGACGAGGCCTCGGGCGAGGACGCCCGGGCGCTGCCGGCGGCGCAGCGTCGCCGGCGCCGCAAGGCCAAGGAGGACACCTCCGCCCCCGCCGGCATCGGCTGGACGATCAGCGCCTGGGTGGTGACGCTGCTGTTCTTCGCGCCCGTGGCGTGGATGGTGCTGACCTCGCTGCACATCGAGGCGGACGCGGCGACCAACCCGCCGTCGATCCTCGCGCCGCTCACGCTGGAGAACTACACCGCGCTGTTCGACCGCAACGTCACGCCGTACCTCATCAACTCGGCCACGGCGAGCATCCTCTCGACGCTGCTGGTGCTGCTGCTGGCCGTGCCCGCGGCGTACGCCCTGAGCATCCGGCCCGTGGAGAAGTGGACGGACGTCATGTTCTTCTTCCTCTCCACCAAGTTCCTGCCGCCGATCGCCGCGCTGCTGCCGATCTACCTGATCGTGCAGAACACCGGGATGCTCGACAACGTCATCACCCTGGTCGTGCTCTACACCTCGATGAACCTGCCGATCGCGGTGTGGATGATGCGCTCGTTCCTGGCCGAGGTGCCGGTCGAGATCCTCGAGGCGGCACGGATGGACGGCGCGGGGTTCCTGCGCACGATGGTCTCGGTGGTGGCGCCCATCGCCGCCCCCGGCCTGGCCGCCACCAGCCTGATCTGCTTCATCTTCAGCTGGAACGAGTTCATGTTCGCGGTCAACCTGACCTCCACCACCGCGGCGACGGCGCCGATCTTCCTGGTCGGCTTCATCTCCAGCCAGGGCCTGTTCCTGGCCAAGCTGTGCGCCGCCGCCACCCTGGTCTCGCTGCCGGTGCTCATCGCCGGCTTCGCGGCCCAGGACAAGCTCGTGCGCGGCCTGTCGCTGGGGGCGGTCAAGTGAGCACCACCCACCACACCACCCACGACAGCGGGCACGACACCGGCACCCGGCTGCACCCCGACACCCTGGGCGGGCTCGACCCGTCGATCTCGGTGCCCGGCTACGACCGGTCGCGGGTGCGGACCGGCATCGTCCACCTCGGGGTGGGCGGCTTCCACCGCGCCCACCAGGCGATGTACGTCGACCGGCTGCTCGAGCAGGGCGTCCCCGGCTCCGAGGAGTGGGGCATCACCGGGGTCGGGGTGCTCCCCCAGGACGCCCGGATGGCCGAGGTGCTCACCGAGCAGCAGGGCCTCTACACGCTCGTGGTCAAGCACGCCGACGGCAGCCGCGACCGGCGCGTGGTCGGCTCGATGGTCGACTACCTGCACGCCCCCGCCGACCCCGAGGCGGTGCTGGAGCGGATGACCGACCCGGCGACCCGCATCGTGTCGCTGACCGTCACCGAGGGCGGCTACCACGTCAACCCGGTCACCGGGGACTTCGACGACCGCGACGAGGGCATCCAGGCCGACCTGCGCGGCGACGCGCCACCGGTCACCACCTTCGGGTTCCTGACCGAGGCGCTCGCGCGGCGGCGTACGGCCGGGACGGCGCCGTTCACGGTGATGTCCTGCGACAACATCCAGGGCAACGGCCACGTCGCCCAGCGGATGGTCACCGCCTTCGCCACCCGTCGCGACGCCGAGCTCGGCGCGTGGATCGGGGAGCACGTCGACTTCCCCAGCTGCATGGTCGACCGGATCACCCCGGTCACCACCGACGACGACCGCGAGGAGCTGCGGCGCGACACCGGGCTGGTCGACGGCTGGCCCGTGGTCTGCGAGGACTTCACCCAGTGGGCGCTGGAGGACCGGTTCGCCCAGGGCCGACCGGCGTGGGAGGAGGCGGGCGTCCAGGTCGTCGAGGACGTGCAGCCCTACGAGCTGATGAAGCTGCGGCTGCTCAACGCCAGCCACCAGGCGCTGTGCTACCTCGGCTACCTCGCCGGACACCGCTACGCCCACGAGGTCTGCCAGGACGAGCTCTTCGCCGGCTTCCTGCTCGACTACATGGAGCGCGAGGGCTCCCCCACGCTCGAGCCGGTGCCGGGTGTCGACCTCGACGCCTACCGCCACCAGCTCGTGGAGCGGTTCGCCAACCCCGAGATCCGCGACACCCTCGCCCGGCTCGCCGCCGAGAGCTCCGACCGGATCCCGACCTGGCTGGTGCCGGTCATCGCCCACAACCTCGCCCACGACGGGGAGGTCCGTCGCTCCGCCCTCGTCGTCGCCGCCTGGGCCCGCTACGCCGAGGGCGTCGACGAGCAGGGCGAGGCGATCGAGGTCGTCGACCGGCGCAAGGACGCCGTCATGGAGCGGGCCTCGCGGCAGGGCGAGGAGCCGCTGGCCTTCCTGGAGGACCGTGACCTGTTCGACGACCTGGCAGACCAGCCGCGCTTCACCGAGCCCTACCTCGAGGCCCTGGCCTCGCTGCACGAGCACGGGGCCCGGGCGACCCTCGAGCGCTGGCAGGCGGACCGGGCGTAGGCGCCGGCGGGCGGCGTACGTCCGAGGCGTCTCAGCGGTGGTAGTCCCGCACCGCCGACGCCTGGAGCTGCGTGACCAGGCGGTTGCGACGGGCGCCGACGGCGTACGGCGCGGGGACGGGGGCGCGGCAGGCGGCGCCGGCGCAGTCGAGGTACTGCCGGTGCAGCGCCACCAGGTCCCGCAGCACGGCGGCGTGGGCGGGGTCGCGGGCGAGGTTGGTGAGCTCGAGCGGGTCGGTCGCGAGGTCGTAGAGCTCGGCCTCACCGGTCGCGTAGCGCGTCAGCTTCCACCGGCCCAGCCGCAGGCCCCGGGTGTTGAGCGCCGACGCGCGCACCGCGGCGCTCTCGCCCCGCCACCGGCGCCGGACGTCGGTGTAGGCCGTCTCCGGCATCACGCCCTCGGTGACGACCGGCCGGGTCCAGCCGCGGTCGCCGCCGGTGATGGTCGGCCGCAGGTCGGTGCCGTCGGCGCCGGGCAGCCGCGTCCCCGCCCACGACGCGATGGTCGGTCCGAGGTCGACCGTGGTGGCCGGGTCGAACCGCTTCCCCCGGGGTACGCCGGGCCCGGCGACCAGCAACGGGACGCGCAGCGACGGCTCGTGGGCGTTGACCTTGCCCTGCCGCTTGCGGTGCTCGCCGAGGTAGAAGCCGTTGTCGGAGGTGAAGACCACGACGGTGCGGGCGAGCTGGCCGGTGCGGCGCAGCCGCTGCAGGGTGCGCCCGACCTGGACGTCGAGGGCGTAGAGCGACTCCGCGCGCTGTCGCGTCAGCCGGGTCAGTGCCCGCTGCTCGACGCGGTTGAGCTCGGGCAGCCGCCGCAGGTACCGCGGCTTGTCGCCCACCACCGCCTCCGGGGACCCGGCGCGCGGCACCCCCGACCCGTGGGTGATGCGACGGTCGAAGCGGCCCTTGACCCACTCCGGTCTCGCCGGGGTCAGCCAGTTCACGAGCGTGTCGTCATCACGCAGCGACGGGGCCGGGTCGTCGGGCTCTCGCGGGGTCCCGTGGTGCGGCGCGACCGGGTTCCACCAGACGAACCACGGCTTCCCGGTGCGCCAGCGGTCGGTCAGCGCCCGGGTCTGGGCGCCCAGCACGTCGGTGGAGTAGCGGCCCGGGGAGCCCACGATCCGCCCGTCGATGTTCTGCACCAGGCTGAAGTAGTCGTAGGTGCCCCCGCGGAGCTGCTCCCCCGCCGCCCAGAGGTGGTCGGACCCGGCCGCCCAGTGGCTCCACCCCGGCGGCACGTAGCGCAGCGAGGACTGCCCGGCCTTCGCGGCGGGACGCCGCAGCCGCTGCTGGCCGTAGCCGTTGAGGTACTTGCCCAGCAGCGCGGTGCGGTAGCCCGCCCCCTGCAGCGCCGTCGCCAGCGTCCGGCGGTCGTCGAAGGCCGCGAAGCCGAACGGCTGCTCGTGCGTGAGCACGCGGTGGTGGTGGCTGTAGCGACCGGTGAGGAAGCTCGCCCGCGAGGGGCAGCACAGCGGGTTGGGTGCGAAGGAGTTCTCGAAGCTCAGCCCGCGGTCGCCGACCAGCCGCCGCGTGCGGGGCATGAAGCGCAGGTCGTCCACCCGCATGTCGTCGGTCTCGATGACCATCACGTTGGGGCGCCGGGCCGGCGCCGAGGCGGCCCGCGCGGGCGTCGAGGCCGAGGGCGAGGCGGGCGGGGCCGACGGGGCGACGACCCCGGCGACGTCCCTGCCCGCGTCCCGCGCGCCGACGTACGCCGGGGCGGTGCACGCCCCGCCCACCAGGGCGAGTGCCACCACCGTCACCACCGTCGTACGACGCACCACTGGGCCTACCTCCGAGTCGGGACCGGGCAACAAACCCTACTATTCACATGAACAAAGTTGGATAAGGGGTCCACGTCTGGGACGTGGACCCCTCATCACGAGCACGGATCTCGGTAGTCCGAGACGATCGGCACCGCTCCGACGGCGGAGGTGGTGCCTTTCGTCTCGGACTACCCGGTGCTACCGGGCGGCCACCGACCCGACGACGACGTCGCCGGACCCGACCAGCACGTTCTCCGACGTGCGCACCTCGACCGCGCCGAGCAGCTGCCGCCCGGCCGCGGGCGCCTGCAGCGCCGTCACCGTGCCCGGGACGGTCCAGCTGGCCTTGGCCGGTCGGACCGCGTCGGTGTCGGTCACCGCGACCGCGCCGAGCGCGGGGTTGGTGAAGACGTCGACGTAGTCGTAGGTGGTCGACCCCGACGGCACGGAGTAGCCGTCGACCAGCACCACGTAGGTGCCGGCCGCCGGCTTGGCGATCGTCACCGACTCCTCGGAGTCACCGTCGGCCGACTGGCCGGCGACCTTGCAGCTGCCGGTGGTGCAGTCGTAGACCGTCAGGTCCAGGTCGGCCCCGGCGTCGGACGTGCCGCCGATGGTGGCGCGCAGGGAGGTGGTCCCCGCCGTCACCGGCACCTGGAACTGCGTGGACTCGCCGGCCCTGATGGTCTGCTCGCCACGCCTGGCGCTGCCCAGCGTGGTGCCGACCGCACGACCGGTGAACTCACCGAAGGTGTTGGTGACGGTCCAGGTCCTCTCCACCGGGGTCCCGGCCGTGGCCGAGGGGATCTCGGTGGGGTCGGGTGCGACCTCGGCGCCCAGCACCGAGCCGGTGAGCGTGTACGGCGCGCTGGCGGCGTCCGAGGTCCGTCGGGCCTCGACCGTCACCTCCCAGACACCGGCCTGCGGGTCGGTCACCGTGCGGCTCGTGGGCGAGCCCGCGGCGCAGCCTGCCCCGGCGTCGGGGTTGTAGCAGGAGGTCGTGGAGTTGGCCTCCACGCCCACGCCGTACGGGTGGAACCGCAGGAACCGGATCTGACCGGCTCCGGCAGCGGTGCCGCCGCCCTCGAGGTCCACCTTGAAGGCCGGGGTGTCCTTCGGCACGTCGAAGAAGTACGACGTGGTCTGGTTGCGACCGATCGAGCCGGACCTGGTCACGGTGTAGTCGTTGGCGGCCGTGAACTTCTCCGAGGCCACCACCGTGTTGAGGGTCTGCGCGTCGACGCCCGGGGTGGCGGCGTCGTCGAGGTTCAGCACCGCCGAGTGGGCGCCGGCCGACGTGGGGTTGACCCTGACGGCCACCGTGGTCGGCGTCGCGAGGCCGAGGGTGACCTTCGCCGGAGCGGTGAAGGTGCCGTCGTTGCCGACCCACTGCAGGTCGTAGGAGACGTTGCCGCCCCGGCCCGAGTAGCGGGTGAAGGTGTAGGTCCGGGTGTAGGAGTCACCCGCGGCCACGCCCTCGCGGTCGTTGATGCCCACGCCCTTGCCCGGGGTCGCCAGGAAGTCCGAGAGCGCCGTGTCCACGTCGACCGACGAGGTGATCTCGACGGTCCTGGGCTGCGCCTTGAGCACCTGCCAGGCCTTGACCGTGTCGATGAGGCCGTTGCCCTGCTCGTAGGCGCCGTAGCGGTCGAAGAAGCGTGCCGTCGAGGTCATCGCCTGGCGCAGCTGCGCCGGGGTGGCCGAGAGCTTGCTGTCCTTGGCCGCACCGAGGAGCAGCGCGGCCGCACCGGCCGCCTGCGGCGAGGCCATCGAGGTGCCGTTGAACATGGCGTACCCCGGCGGGCAGGTCTGCGCGATGCAGGCACCCTTCGGGTCCTGCCACTGCGGCACCGTGGAGATGGCCGACCCGGGGGCCACGACCTGCGGCTTGAAGCCACCGTCCTCGCGGGGGCCGCGGGAGGAGAAGCCGTGCAGGTTGTCGGCGAAGGCGGAGTCCGAGCCGTAGTTCGAGCGCCACGTGTCGTCGCTGATCGAGGACCCGACGCTGACCGTCTTGGTGGCCACCGAGGGGTCGCCGACGGTGTTCATGCCCGAGCCGCTGTTGCCGGCCGAGATGAAGATCTCGACGCCGTAGGTGTCGACGAGCCGGTCGTAGAGGACCGCGCGGGCGTTGTTGCCGTCGTTGAGCGCGGGCAGGCCGCCGATCGACATGTTGATGACGTCGACGTCGGCCTGGGCCAGCCAGGTCATGCCCTCGATCAGGGCGTGCGCGGTGCAGCCGTCGGTGAACAGGCACACCCGCACCGACTTGAGGTGGGCGCCGGGGGCGGCGCCGCTCATCTTGCCGTCGAACATCCTGTTCGCCGCGGTGATGCCAGCGACGTGGGAGCCGTGGGCGCCCGAGACGATGCCGATGTTGACGTAGTCGCCCTCGACCTGGACGACGAAGGGCATCGTCTCCTTGACCGGGGTGGCGGGGTCGTCGGTGCCGAAGTGGCCGATGTCGTAGTCGTCGGCGTAGTCCGTCATCGCCTCCTCGTCGCGGAAGTCGGCGTCACGGTCGGTGTCGACGTAGATCTCGTCGGTCCTGGTGTCGCGCAGCACCGCGAAGTCGCCCGAGCTGCCGGCCGGGTTGCCGTCGCGGTCGAGGTCGTTGCCGACCTCGCCGCCCAGACGCGGGTCCCGCTCGTCGAGCACGTCGATCGTGTAGGCGCGGTTGCGCGGCGCCTTGTAGGTGGTGCCGTCGTAGATGAAGGTGCGGCCGCTGACGCTGTCGGACATGTCCAGCCAGGTCGGGTCGTCGTCGCCCACCGGGTCGGTGTAGGTCTTCCAGTCGAGGATCTTGCGGTCCCCGGTGGAGGTCTCCTGCAGCGAGGGGTGGTCGAGGTCGACGCCGCTGTCGACGATGCCGATGGTGGTGCCGCGGCCGTCCCACTTCTTCTTCGAGGCGGTGAGCTGGGCGGCGCCGGTCTCGCCGATCGGCATGTAGGGGTTGACCTTGGGCGTGCGCTTGCCGGGGGCGGCGTACGGCGTGGGGGTCTGGGTGCCCTCGGGGCGCGGGTCCTCGAGCGGGATCACCTGGTCGAGGTCGACGGCCTGGACGCCGCTGGCCCTGGCCGCGGCCTTGGCCTGCGAGGTCGGGACCGAGACGCGGAGGTAGCCCACCTCGGCCTCGCTCGCCTCGACGCGGCCACCGAGGGCCTCGAGACGATCGGCGACGGCACCGGTGCTGCCCTGCTTCGCCGCGACGAGCAGCGTGACCCGCTTCTCGCCCTGGGCGCGGGCCTCGCCGAGCAGCGCCCGGTCCTGCTTGTCGAGCCCGACGCCGGCGCCGGGCGGGTCGTCCGGTGGTGCGGCCGTGGCCGCGGTGGAGGTGAGGGCCAGGCCGGTGGTCGTCAGCGACGCCACCGCCAGTCCCACCAGGCCCCGAGAAAACCTGTGGTTCACGATGCTTCCCTTCGAGCGGACCGCGCGCGAGCACGCGGCCGGGCGTCGCCCGAGTGCGACGCCCGGACCAGCGAACCCCCGGCCCCGCGAGGCGGGGAAGGGGGTCCGGGCGATCGTTACGTGAGGGAGACCTCAGGCTGCGCGGTCGACCGGGAACAGCCGCTGCACGATGTCGGTGAGCGTCACCACGCCCACCGGCACCCCGTCGTCCTCGACCACGGCGAGGTGCGCACGGGTGTCGCGCATCGTGGTCAACGACTCGTGGAGCGGGCGGGCGGCGTCGAGGTGGAGCACCGCGCGCATCACCTCGCGGGCCGGCCGGTCGTCGGGCTCGAGCATCGTGTCGCGCACGTGCACGACGCCCACGACGTGGGCGCCGGCGCGCACCAGCACCCTGAGGTGCCCCGAGGCCACGGTCGCCGCCCGCACCGCGGCGACGTCCTGGTCGTCGGTGACGGCGGTGGCCCGGTCGCCCGGGCGCACCAGGTCGCCCACCGTCAGCGTCTCCAGCTCCAGCGCCGAGGTCAGCTGCGCCGACCGGGCGGCGTCCAGCGTGCCGGCCCCGGCCGAGTGCTCGACGAGCTGGCGCAGGTCCTCGGCGCTCTGCCCGCTGTGGGGGCTGTCCTGCGGCTCGACGCCGACCCGGCGCAGGCACCAGTTGGCGGCCTCGTTGAGCGCCACCAGCAGCGGCCGGGTGAGGAACATGAAGCCCCGCATCGGCAGGGCCAGCGCGGTGGCGGCGGCCTCGGGATGGGCGATCGCCCACGACTTGGGCGCCATCTCCCCGACCACGAGGTGCAGGAAGGTGACGATCAGCAGCGCCAGCACGAAGCCGAGCGTGCCGGCGACCCAGCCGGGCAGCCCCCAGGACTCGAAGACGGGCGTCAGCGTGTAGTCCAGCGCGGGCTTGGTGACCGCTCCGAGGCCCAGGGCCGCGGCGGTGATGCCGAGCTGGCAGCCGGCGAGGAGCACCGTCAGCTCGTCGAAGCTGCGCAGCGCGGCGCGGGCCGAGCGGCTGTCCGCGGCCTGGTCCTGCAGCCGGTGGCGCTTGACCGCGAGCAGCGCGAACTCGGCGGCCACGAAGAGCGCGCTCAGCACGATCAGCACGACCGTGACGGCGACGACGACGATCGGGGTCATCGGTGGTCCTCCTGCTCGACGGGGCGGCTCGCCTGCTGCTGGGCGTCCTGCTCCTCGGTGCCAGTGGCTTTGCCGGTGCCGGTGCCGGGGTCGGCCCGCACCTCCAGCGTCAGGCGTACGACGGAGGGCACGTGGCGCTCGACCTCGAGGACCTCCAGCCGCACCTGCTCCACGGGGGGTTCCTCGTCGTCGAGGACCGCCGCCGGGTCGGGCGGCAGCTCGACGGTGACGGTGGTCCCGACCTCGGGCAGGGCGCCGTGCGCCTCGATCAGCAGGCCGCCGACGGTCTCGGCCTCGCTGTCGGCGAGCTCGCGGTCGAGCAGCCGCTCCACCTCGTCGACGTGGAGGTCGCCGGGCACCGTCCAGCTGCCGGGCTCGCCCTCCTCGGCGGCGGGCGGGGGTGCGGGGTCGTGCTCGTCCTCGATCTCGCCGACGATCTCCTCGGCGAGGTCCTCGCCGGTGACGACGCCCGCGAAGCCGCCGTACTCGTCGAGCACGCACAGCAGCTGGGCCCGCTCCTCGGCCATGGTGCGCAGCGCGTCGGGCAGCCGCATCAGCGTCGGCACCCGCACGGCGCCGCGCATCAGGGTCGCCGCGGTGCCGCCCGCGCCACGACCGGCGCCGAGCACGTCCTGCAGGTGCACCACCCCGACGACCTCGTCGTGCTCGTCGAGCACGGGGTAGCGCGAGTGGCCGCTGCTCATCAGGCCCCACAGGACCTCGGCACCGTCCTCGGGGCGGACCACGTCGACGCGGGCGCGGGGCACCATGGCGTGCTCGACGTCGTCGTCGGGGAAGTCCAGGACCCGGTCGAGCAGCACCGACAGCTCGGCCGGAAGGTCGCCGCTCTCGCGCGAGTCAGCCACGATGTGCTCGAGGTCGCGCGGGGTGGCGGCGTGCTCGACGTCGTGGACCGGCTCCATGCCGGCCAGCCGCAGCAACCGGTTGGAGGCCTTGTCGAAGAACGTGATCAGCCAGCCGAAGAGCCGCAGGTAGAGCGTCGTCGAGGTCGCCAGCCCGACCGCGAGGGCCTCGGGACGGGCGATGGCGAGGTTCTTGGGGAACAGCTCGCCGAAGATCATCTGCACGAACGTCGACAGCAGCAGCGCCAGCACCGTGCCGACGCCGACGCCCACGGCGGTCGGGACGCCGATGCCGCCGAGCGCCTCGCCCAGCGACTCGCCGATCAGCGGCTCGGCGACGTAGCCGACGAGCAGCGCGGTGACGGTGATGCCGAGCTGGGCGCCCGAGAGCATGAAGGAGGTGCGCCGGGTGACGGCCAGGGCGCGCTCGGCGGCCGCGTCACCGGCCTGGGCGCGCGCCTTGAGCCGGGAGCGGTCCACCGACATGTAGGCGAACTCCTGGGCCACGAACCATCCCGTCGCGGCGGTGATCGCCAGCACGACGAGGACGCCGAGGAGGAGCGAGAGGACCCACATCAGCGCACCACCTCGCGGCGGACGGGTCCTTCAGGGGCACGGGGGTGGGGACTGTCGGTCTCCATCGGGTGCGGCGGTTCTCCTTCTGCGCGCGGGCGTGGTGCCCGGGTGGTCGACCAGTGTGACGGCCCCACCTGAACGCTGCCTGAGCGATCACGGGACCCGGGGGCGTCGGCGGGACCGACGTACGCTCGGAGGCATGAGCGTCGTCCCCGCCGCCCCGACCAGCACCCTCCGGCTCGACGACTGGTTCGCCCGCGAGCTGCCCGAGCTGGCGCTGACCTGGAAGGCGCTCACCGCCCCTGACCCCCGCCTGCTGGTGCTCAACGAGCCCCTCGCCGAGGAGCTCGGCCTCGACCCCGCACAGCTGCGCACCCCCGAGGGGGTCGGCCTGCTGCTCGGCACCGACGTGCCCGCCGACGCGCACCCGGTGGCGCAGGCCTACGCCGGCCACCAGTTCGGCGGCTACAGCCCGCGCCTCGGCGACGGGCGGGCCCTGCTGCTCGGCGAGCTGACCGACCGCGAGGGTCGCACCCGCGACCTGCACCTCAAGGGCTCGGGCCGCACCCCGTTCTCCCGCGGCGGCGACGGGCTCGCGGCCGTCGGCCCGATGCTGCGGGAGTACGTCGTCAGCGAGGCGATGCACGCCCTCGGCATCCCCACCACCCGCTCCCTGGCCGTCGTCGCGACCGGCGGCGCCGTGCAGCGCGAGACCGTGCTGCCCGGCGCCGTGCTGACCCGGGTGGCCAGCAGCCATCTGCGGGTGGGCAGCTTCCAGTACGCCCGCGCCACCGACGACCTCGACCTGCTCCGCCGGCTGGCCGACCACGCCATCGCCCGGCACCACCCCGCCGCGGCGGACGCGGCGCAGCCCTACCTCGCCCTGTTCGACGCCGTCGTCGAGGCGCAGGCCTCCCTGGTCGCGCAGTGGATGCTCGTCGGCTTCGTGCACGGGGTGATGAACACCGACAACGTCACGATCTCCGGCGAGACCATCGACTACGGCCCGTGCGCGTTCATGGACGCCTACGACCCCGCCACGGTCTACAGCTCCATCGACTCGGGCGGCCGCTACGCCTACGGCAACCAGCCGGTGCTCACGCAGTGGAACCTCGCCCGGTTCGCCGAGTCGCTGCTGCCGCTGCTCCACGACGACCAGGAGCAGGGCGTCGCGCTGGCCGTCGCGTCGCTGGAGCGGTTCACCCCGGCGTACGCCGCTGCCCGCGCCGCCGGTCTGCGCCGCAAGCTCGGCCTGCCCGAGGGACTGGCCGACGACCTCGTCACCGGCCTCGGCGACGAGCTGCTCGTGCTGTTCCACGCGGGCCGGGTCGACCACACCTCGGGCTGGCGGCTGCTTTCGGCCGCCGCCCGCGGCGACGCCGAGCCGCTGCGCGGGCTGGTGCTCGACCTCCCCGCCCTCGACGCGTGGCTGGAGCGCTGGCGGGCGCTGGGTCCCGACGCCGAGGTCATGGACCGCACCAACCCGGTCGTTGTCCCCCGCAACCACCTCGTCGAGGAGGCGCTGGAGGCGGCCACCGCCGGTGACCTGGACCCGCTGGCCGACCTGCTCGCCGCGGTCACCGCGCCGTACGACGCCCTCCCCGGCCGGGAGCGCTACGCCGAGCCGGCCCCCGTCGACTTCGGCGACTACCAGACCTTCTGCGGCACCTGAGCCCCGGCGCGCGAGGCCTCCGGCGGTCCCGTTTTCCCGGTGATGAACCCAGACTGCCTCTTCACACACGACGCGCGGTGTGCAGAGAGGCGGTTTCCCTTCATCACCTGGGAAACCGGTCCCCATAGCGAGCGAGCCTGGGCACCCGAGCCGGTGACAGGAGTCGAACCCGCGACATCCTCATTACAAGTGAGGCGCTCTACCTACTGAGCTACACCGGCGCGCGGGCCGGGGTACGACGCCGCGGACGCCATCGTAGGGGGCGGGCGGCGCCGGTCAGGCGGGCCGTTCGCGCACCAGCACCGCGACCTTGTCGATCCGGTGCTCGGGGTTGCCGAACTCGTCGGACCAGTAGTTGCCCTCGGCGTGGTCCTCCGGCGTCGCGCAGGTCGACAGCGTCAGCATCGCCTCGGTGGGTCGTACGCCGGGGCGCCCCGGCACCGGCGCCGCCTGGGCCCGCAGCGAGGCGGGCGAGCGGAACGAGGTCTCGCGCGTGGCGGTGACGCGGTAGACGAGCACCCGGTCCCCCGAGCGCACCTGGACGCGGGCACCCTCGGCGAGGGCGGGCAGCTGCGCCAGCGGGGCGCCGTGGGAGGTGCGGTGGCCGGTGACGATGAAGTTGCCGACCTCGCCGGGCCCCACTCCGCCGCCGGGACCGCGCGGCGAGGCCATCACCCCCGTGTCCTGGATCGCGGTGCCCGGGGCGTCGTCGGGCCGGCCGCGGTAGCGCTGCACCGGCACGTCGCGCAGGCCCAGCGCCGCGATGCTGACGTAGGACGTCCGCGGCTCCGGTGCAGGCGTCTCCGGCGTCGGCGAGGGGTACGGACGCGCCCGCGTCACCCACGGCGGCGGCCGCGGGTCGGTGACCGCACCACCGGTGTCGTCGGTGGTGACGGTGCGGGTCGGCTCGCTGGGCTCGGGCGCCTCGACGGCTCCGGGCGGCGGGTCGGTCGTGCACGCGGCGAGCAGGACCGAGCCGATGCCGGTCACCAGGAGCGCGCGAGTCCTGCCCACGCCTCCACGGTAGGCCGCGCCCCCAGCCGGTCACCCCAGGTCGAGCTCGACGTACTCCTCGACCTGCATCCGTCCGTCGGTGCGCACCCCCACCGGCTGGATCCCGACGGGGCGTCCGTCGCGGTAGGTGACGAGCGTGAACTGGGCGTCGCGGCGCAGCTTGCTCCCGATGGCCAGGGCGTACGCCGCCCCGCCGGTCGTGCCGTTGGTGTAGCTGTAGCCGACGCGGCCGTTCTCCCCCACCACCCGGTCGGGCCCGACCTGCACGTGCAGGTGCCCGGCCAGCACCAGGTCGGTGCAGCCGCGGGCCAGCGCGGTGCGTCCCAGGTTGGCGTCGTGGACGAGCAGCGTGGCGATCCGCTGGTCGTCCTCGTCGAGCGCGCAGACGTCGTCGGCGATGGTCTCCTCGACCTCGCGGAAGCTCAGGTCGGTCTCGTCGCGCCAGCTGCCGAGCCCGCTGGAGCGCGGGTCGTCGACGCCGGTGATCCGGACGTCGCCGAACTCCTCGACCGGATCGCCCTCCAGCCGCGTCCAGCCGAGGTCGGCGAGGTAGCGGCCCACGAAGCTGCCGTTGTCGTGGTTGCCGGCGATGGCGACCCGGGCGTCGTACCCCTCGAAGGCGGCGTCGAGGGAGTCGAGGCTGAACGCCTCCCAGGTCTGCCCGGTCGAGGTGTCGTCGCCCGCGTCGAGCACGACCGTGGCGCCGGCGGCGTCGCCGACCGCGCGCACCACCTGGTCCATGCCGATGTTGTCGTGGCGGTCGCTGACCAGCACCGCGACGGTCTCGTCCTCGGCCGGGGTCCGCAGCTGGTCGGCCACCTCCGGCACGCGGTCGACGAGGTCGTCGTAGAACACCGTGCTCTTGTCGTAGGTGTCGAGCGCGCTGGCCAGCAGCCGACGCGTGCCGCTCGTGAACAGCCCGCCCTGCACCTGCCAGTCGGAGAGCTCCGGCGGCACCGGGACGTCGGGGTACGCCGCCTGCAGCGGCAGCCAGGTCGGGTCCTGGACCCGGTCGGGCTCCCGCTCCCCCGGGCGTACGACGGCCAGCACCCCGCCGACGAGGACCGCGAGCGCGACCGCGCCGGCCAGCACCCCGCGCCGCGTCCGGGCGCCCTCGCGGACCCCTCGGACGAGCTCGCCCCGACGAGCCGGCCCGACCAGCCACCACAGCAGCGGCAGCACCAGCCCGGCCACCGCCCCGGTCACCACGGCCCGCCACGCCAGCTGCGTCAGCACCTCCATGACCCGGCGCTGCTCGGCCTCCGGGCGGGCGGCGATCGCGGCGTACCGCTGCGCCAGCTCGGTCGTGGTCGAGGCCGTCGTCTTGCCGACCTCGACGTCGACCCCGACGGTGCCGGCCGCCGGGAACCGCAGGTCGGGCAGGTAGGGCCCGAGGTCGAGGTGCACCCGGCCGTCCAGGGTGGGCCGCACCTGCGCGTCGTGGCTGGCCACCACGGTCTCGACCGAGCCGTGGGTGAAGGTCCAGAGCGCGACCGGGGCCGCCACCACCGCCCAGGCCAGGAGCGCGAGCAGCGCCCCGGCCAGCCTGCGCGCCACCGCTAGGCGCCGGGGGCCGCCCGGCGCTGCGCCACGGCGTACAGCGCGACGCTGGCCGCGACGCCCGCGTTGAGCGACTCCAGGGAGCTGGCCATCGGGATCGAGACCAGCTGGTCGCAGGTCTCCGCGACCAGGCGCGAGAGGCCCTTGCCCTCGGAGCCGACCACGATCACGAGCGGGCCGTCGACCTCGAGGTCGGGCAGCGCGACGTCGCCGTCGGCGGCCAGGCCCACGACCGTGCAGCCGGCGTCCTGGTAGGCCTTGAGCTGCCGGGTCAGGTTGACGACCTGCGCGACCGGCACGCGGGCCGCGGCACCGGCCGAGGTCTTCCAGGCGCTGGCGGTCATGCCGGCGGCACGCCGCTCGGGCACGACCACGCCGTGGGCGCCGAAGCCCGCCGCCGAGCGCACCACGGCGCCCAGGTTGCGGGGGTCGGTCACCGAGTCCAGCGCCACGATCAGCGCGGGCTCGCGGTTGGCGGCGGCCTGGTCGAGCAGGTCCATCGGGTCGGCGTACTCGTAGGGCGGCACGCGGGCGGCGAGGCCCTGGTGGACCGCGCCGTGGGTCATCCGGTCGAGCTCGACGCGGGGCACCTCGAGCAGCGAGAGGCCCTTCTCGGCCGCCTCGCCGAAGACCTCGCGGAGCCGGCCGTCGCGCTCGGCGCCCTCGGCGACGTAGATCGCGGTGACCGGCAGGCCGGCCCGCAGCGCCTCGACGACCGAGTTGCGACCGGCGATCCACTCCTGGTCCGACCCGGGCTTGGACTTGCGCGGGCGCCCGGCGATCGACTTCTCCGCGCGCTTCGCCTGCTTGTGGGCCTTGTGGTAGGGCCGGTCCTCCGCCTTCGGGGTCGGACCCTTGCCCTCCAGGCCCCGCCGGACGCGGCCGCCCGACCCCGCGGTCGGGTTGCCCTTGCCGGTCTTCTTGATCGCGCCTCGACGCGACGAGTTGCCAGCCATCAGCCCACGCTCCAACGCGGGCCCTGTGCCGTGTCCTCGATCTCGACGCCCGCCGCCTTGATCTGGTCGCGGATGGCGTCCGCCGCCGCGAAGTCCTTGTCGGCCCGGGCGCGCGCCCGCTGGTCGAGCAGCCCGCGCACGAGGGCGTCGACCACGTCGCGCAGCCCCTCGTCGCCGGAGCCGGTGGCCCAGTGGGGGTCGCGCGGGGAGAGGCCGAGCACGTCGAGCATGGCCAGCACCCGGCCGGCCGCCTCGCGGGCGCCGGTGGTGTCGCCCGCGTCGTGCAGCCGGTTGCCCTCGCGGACCGCGTCGTGCAGCACCGCGACCGCCGCGGAGGTGCCGAGGTCGTCGTCCATCGCCTCGACGAACGCCGCCGGCAGCTCCCCGGGCTCGGCGTCGACGCGGTCCAGGAAGCCCTCGACCCGGCGGAACGCCGAGGCGGCCTCCTCCAGCGCCTCGAAGCTGAACTCGACGGTGGAGCGGTAGTGCGCCGCGACCATGTAGTAGCGCAGCTCGATGCCGCGCACCCGCTCCAGCACCGCCGGCACGAGCAGCGAGTTGCCGAGCGACTTGCTCATCTTCTCGCCGCTGGTGGTGATCCAGGCGTTGTGCATCCAGTACGACGCGAACTCGTGACCGGCCGCCCGCGACTGGGCCTGCTCGTTCTCGTGGTGGGGGAAGCGCAGGTCGACGCCGCCGCCGTGGATGTCGAAGGCCTCGCCGAGGTACTTGCCGGCCATCGCCGAGCACTCGACGTGCCAGCCCGGTCGACCGCGGCCCCAGGGGCTGGGCCACGACGCGGTCAGCGGCTCGGACTCCTTGCGGCCCTTCCAGAGCGCGAAGTCGCGCGGGTCGCGCTTGCCGCGGGGGTCGGCGTCGCCGGCGGCCTCCATGTCCTCGACCGACTGGCGGGTCAGCTCGCCGTACGACGGCCACGACCGCACGTCGAAGTAGACGTCGCCCGACCCGTCCTCGGCGGCGTAGGCGTGCCCCCGGTCGATCAGCAGCGCGATCAGCTCGAGCATCTCCGGGACGTGGCCGGTGGCCGCGGGCTCGTAGGTCGGGGGCAGCACGTGCAGCGCGTCGTAGGCGCGGTCGAGCTCGCGCTTCATGTCGAAGGCGAGGTTGTACCAGGGCCGGTCCTGCTCGGCGGCCTTGGTGAGGATCTTGTCGTCGATGTCGGTGATGTTGCGGATGAAGGTGACCGCGAGGCCGCGGTGGGCCAGCCAGCGGCGGAGCACGTCGAAGTTGACCGCCGAGCGGACGTGGCCGACGTGGGGCTCGGACTGCACCGTCAGGCCGCAGACGTAGACGCCGACGCGCCCCTCGACGAGGGGGACGAAGTCGCGGACCGCCCGGGAGGCGGTGTCGTAGAGCCGGAGTGCCACCCGCTGATCCTAGTGGCCGCGGGGGCCTCGCCCGGACACGACCCGAAGGCCCGCTCCACTACCACCTGGGACGACGGATGTGGCGAAACGACACTCGAGTGACCGAAGAGAACTAGGCTGCCGCGCATGTCGTCTCGGATCCGCCCCCGCTCGCACCCCGCATCGACCCTGCTGGGCCGATTCTCGGGGCGGCTCCCGGGCCGGTTCCCGGTGCGGGTCCGCGCCCTGGGGGCGGGCTTCGTCGCGCTCGCCCTGGTCGGCGTCGCGCTGACCGAGGGTGGCACCGCGTCCGCCCCCGAGCTCGCGCAGGCACGCCTGGCGGCCGGGGCGGCGCAGCACACCTTCCGCCAGGTCACCACCGACGCCGGCTTCCGGACCGGCACGAGCGAGGGGGTGCGCATCGGCGGCGGCGCGGTCACCCTGGCCACACCGATCGGGCGCACGACGTACACCGGGAAGAGCTGGGAGCTCGGCCGCTGGACCTCCGCCTGGTCCCGGCCCGCGCACTCCTTCGACGAGCTGGTCCCGTCCTGGGACACCACCACGCCCCCGAACACGCACGTGCAGGTCAAGGCCCGGGTGGTCTCCACCTCCGGGCGCACCAGCACCTGGAAGGTGCTCGGCCACTACTCCACCCGTGACGCCGCCTTCCGCCGCACCAGCGCCGGCACCCAGTCCGACGCCGTCGCGAGCGTCGCGACCGACACCGTCCGGGCCGCCCCCGGCGTACGCCTGCAGCGCTACCAGCTGCGCGTCCTCGTGCTCCGGCTCGTGGGCCACCAGGCCGCGCCCAGCGTCCGCTCGCTGCAGGCCGTGGCCAGCAGCAGCGGCGCGCTCCAGCCGGTCAGCCGGCCGCTGCTCCGCGCCCGCTCGCTGGCGGTGCCGCGCTACTCGCAGATGGTCCACCGCGGGGAGTACCCCCAGTACGGCGGCGGCGGGCAGGCCTGGTGCTCCCCCACCTCGCTGTCGATGATCCTGGGCTACTACGGCGCGCTGCCGCCGGCGCAGACCTACGCCTGGGTCTCGAGCTCCTACCGCGACCGGTTCGTCGACCACGTCGCCCGCGCCGTCTACGACTACGGCTACCGCGGGGCCGGCAACTGGGCCTTCACCACGGCGTACGCCGCCCAGCGCACCGGCGGCGCCTTCGTGACCCGGCTGTCCTCGCTGCGCGACGCCGAGCGCTTCATCGCCTCCGGCGTCCCGCTCGCCGCCTCGGTCTCCTTCTCCCGCGGCCAGCTCACCGGCGCGCCGATCAGCTCGACCAACGGCCACCTCGTCGTCATCACCGGCTTCACCGCGAACGGCGACGTGGTGGTCAACGACCCGGCCGCCGCCAGCAACGCGACCGTCCGCCGGGTCTACGACCGCGCGCAGTTCGAGCGGGTCTGGCAGCGCGGCTCCCGCGGCACCGTCTACGTCGTCCACGACGCCGCCCACCCCCTCCCCGCCTGGTAGGCGCGACGCCGTCCCGGTGCGCCGGCACGACGCCGCCCACCCGGACCCCCAGCAGGTCCTACCGCGCGGTGAAGGTGTGGCCGTCCCAGCCGGTGGCGCCGTCGGGCACGACGTCGGCGCGGGCGGCGGTCTGGGTGTAGCCCGACCGGTCCGTGGCGCGTACGACGAGCTGGTGCTCGCCCGGCTCCACCTCGACCCGCAGCCGCCACTGCACCCAGGTGTCGTCGTTCGACGAGCCGCCGAGGTCGGCCTCGCGCCAGGGACCGCCGTCGAGCTGCACCTGCACCCGCTCGATGCCGGTGTGCTGGGCCCAGGCGACGCCGCCGAGGACCACGTCGCCCGCCGGGACGTCGGCGCCGTCCTCGGGCACGTCGACGCGGGACATCGTCTTGACCGGGCCGCGCTCGCCCCAGCCGCGCTCGGTCCAGAAGGCGGTGACGTCGTCGAACCGGGTGACCTCGAGGTCGACCAGCCACTTGGTGGCCGAGACGTAGCCGTAGAGCCCGGGCACGACCATCCGCACCGGGAAGCCGTGGTCGACCGGCAGCGGCCGGCCGTTCATCGCCACCGCCAGCAGGGCGTTGCGGTCGTCGGTCAGCGCCTCCAGCGGCGTGCTGCAGGTCCAGCCGTCCTGCGAGGTCTGCAGCACCGCGTCGGCGCCGTCGCGCACGCCCGCCGCGGCCAGGACCTCCCGGACCGGGACGCCGGACCAGAAGGCGTTGCCGACGAGGTCGCCGCCGACGGGGTTGGAGACGCAGCACAGCGTCACCCACGCCTCCGTCAGCCGCCGGTCGACGAGGTCCTGGTAGGTCAGCCGCACCTCGCGGTCGACCATCCCGTGGATCCGCAGCGCCCAGTCCTCGGGCCGGATCGCCGGCGAGGCGAGGGCGGTGTGGATGAGGTAGAACTCCTCGTCCGGCGTACGCCACGGCGCGACGCCGTCGACCCGCAGGTCGGCGGACGGCGGCACCTCGCCGGGGGTGACCGGCAGCCGCAGCAGCCGGCGCGACTGCTCGACGCTGCGCCGGGCCCCGCCCGCGACGCGGCCGGCCACCGTCAGCACGGCGGTGACGCCGAGCACCAGCCCGGCGCGCGTGAGGAAGCGTCGTCGCCCCTCGTGGTCGCTGCCGGGGCGGTCGTCGAGGACCGGACCGGTGAGCAGGCGCAGCGTGACCACCCACGTCATCACGCCGACCACGAGGGCCAGGGCGGCGGCGGTGCCCGGGGTGGGCTGGCTCATCACGGCGGCCAGGCCGATCGCCGCGAGGGCGAGGAAGACGAGGTCGGGCACGAGCGGGGCGCGACGCACCCAGCTGGCGGCGTAGGCGCACACGCCCAGGAGCAGCACCACCGTGCCGCCGAGCAGCAGCGGCTTGTCGAGCGCGCCGACCAGCCCGATCAGGGCCTCGGCGAGCGCACCCGGGGTGGCGTCGCGCACCACCGCGGCCACGGCGGCGACCGGCGAGGTGTCGGCCCGCAGGGCCCAGGCGGTGGCCTCGGAGAGCCCGACGGCGCAGGCGCCCGCGATGGCGCCGGCCGCGGCCAGCCAGGCCCGGGAGACCGGCGCCTGCGGTGCGTCGACCGCGGGGGTCGTGCCCGTCCTGTCCGTCGTCGTGCTCACCCCGCCATGGTCGCACCTCGGCGGGCAGGCGTCGCCCGGCCGCCGACGTCGGCACAATGAGCGCGTGACCCACTCCTCAGGCCTGCGCACCGGTCTCGGCACCGACGTCCACCGGCTCGTCGCCGGTCGTCCCATGCACCTCGCCGGGCTGCACTGGCCCGAGGAGGAGGTCGGGCCGGAGGGCCACTCCGACGGCGACGTCGTGCTGCACGCGATCTGCGACGCGCTGTTCTCGGCCTCCGGGCTGGGCGACCTCGGCAGCAACTTCGGCACCTCCGAGCCCCGCTGGTCCGGCGCCCCCGGCGACGACCTGCTCGCCGAGGCGCTGCGCCGCGTCCGCGGGGCCGGCTGGGAGGTCGTCAACGTCGCCTGCCAGTTCGTGGGCAACCGGCCCCGCTTCTCCACCCGCCGGGCCGAGGCCGAGCAGGGCCTGCGCGAGCGCCACGGCCTCGACGTCTCCCTGACCGCCACCACCACCGACGGCCTCGGCCTCACCGGCCGCGGCGAGGGCCTCGCCGCGTTCGCCACCGCCCTGCTGGTCCGCTCCCCCTGACCCCGGTCGGCCGCAGGTGCAACGATGGACCATGCAGCCCGCCCGCGGATCCCTCCTGATCTCCTCGGCGACCCTGCAGGACCCCAGCTTCGCCCGGTCGCTGGTCCTGGTCGTCGACTCCGACGACGACGGCTCGCTGGGCGTGATCCTCAACCGCCCCTCGGCCACCCCCGTGGGCGAGGTGCTGAGCGCGTGGTCCGACGTCACCACCGCCCCGCAGGTGCTGTTCTCCGGCGGCCCCGTGGAGGGCAACGCGGCGCTGGCGCTCGCGCGGCTCTCGGGCCCGCGCCGACCCGACGCCTGGCAGCCGCTCACCCCCACGATCGGGGTGGTCGACCTCGACCGGCCCGCGGAGGACTACGTCGGCCTCGTCTCGGCGGTGCGGGTGTACGCCGGGTACGCCGGCTGGGGCGCCGGGCAGCTCGACCGCGAGATCGAGGAGGGCAGCTGGCACCTGGCCCCCGCCGAGGAGCACGACCTGTTCAGCACCAGCCCCGACACGCTGTGGCGGCAGGTCCTGCGCCGTCAGCCCGGTGCGGTCGCCATGCTGGCCACGATGCCCGAGGACGCCAGCCTCAACTAGGGGCCCCGAGGACCGGAGAGGACACCCGAGACGATCATGCGCACCCGCGACAGCCTGTGGCTCGACGTCACGACGTACGGCCCCGACGACGCCCCCGTCACCGTCTTCCTCGCCCACTGCTGGACGCTGGACCAGCAGGACTGGCAGTACCAGGTGCGTGACCTGCTCGCCGAGCACGGCCACGGCATCCGGATCGTCACCTGGGACCACCGCGGCCACGGCGGCTCCTCCGACGTGACCCGCGCGGGCGCCCGGATCGAGCTGCTGGCCCGCGACTGGGGCGACCTCGTGGACCACCTCGCCCCCACCGGCCCGCTCGTCCTGGCCGGTCACTCCATCGGCGGGATGGCGATGCTCGAGCTGGCCGAGCAGCGGCCCGACCTGTTCGAGCGCGTCGTCGGGGTGGCGCTGGTGGCCACCTCCTCGGGCGACCTCGACACCGTCACCCTCGGGCTGCCCGACGTCGGTCCGCTGGTCCGCTCGCAGATCCCTCGCATGCTCGCGCTGCGCTCGATGACGCTGTCGCGCCGTGCCCGCCGCCGGGCGCCGATCACCGAGCGGCTGGTGATGCGGACCCTGCTGTTCGGCACCCCGGTCCGCCTCGGCGACGTCGCGCTCGCGGTCGAGGGACTGATCAGCTGCCCCGGCGCGACCGTGGTCGGCTACTACGAGGACTGCCTGCGCCACGACCGCGCCACCGCGCTGCAGCGGTTCGCCGGCATCCCCACCCACGTCCTGGTCGGCAGCCGCGACGTCCTCACGCCGCCCGCCCACGCCCGGGTGCTGGCCGAGGGCATCCCCGGCGCCACGCTCACCGTCGCCCCCGGTGCGGGCCACATGCTGCCGCTGGAGCGCGACGCGCTGGTCTCCGCGACCCTGGTCGGCCTGCTCCGTCCGTACGCCGGTCGCGCGCTGCCCGACGACGCCGCAGCCGCCGCCGCTGCCCCGAGCCGCGGCGTCGCCTCGTGACCGCCCCCCGCACCGCCGCCCGCACGGCCGTCGTGCTGCTCGCCGCCGGGTCGGGCACGCGCGTGGGCGCCGACCGCAACAAGGTGCTGCTCGACCTCGTCGGCCTGCCGGTCCTGGTGTGGTCGGTGCGCACCGTGCTGGCCGTGGAGGGCGTCCACCGGGTGGTGCTCGTCGTCCGCCCCGAGGACACCGAGGCCGTCCGCGACGCGGTCGCGCCCCACCTCGGCCCGCACGACCTCTGGGTCGTCGACGGCGGCGCCGCGCGCCACGACTCGGAGTGGCGGGCGCTGCAGGTGCTGGCCCCCGACATCGAGGCCGGCGAGCTCGACGTCGTCGCCATCCACGACGCCGCCCGGCCGCTCGCCACCCCCGCGCTGTGGCACGCCGTCGTCGACGCCGCGGTCGAGCACGGCGGCGCCCTGCCCGTGACCCGGGTGCCGGCGCTGCTCGGTCGCGACGGACGCCCGGCCCCCGACGTGGTGGCCGTGCAGACGCCGCAGGCGTTCCGGGCCCCCGACCTGCTCGCCGCCCACCGGCAGGCGCAGGCCGAGGGCTTCGTCGGCACCGACACGGCCGCCTGCCTCGAGCGCTACACCGACCTCGCCGTCGTCGGCGTGCCGAGCGACACCGCCAACCTCAAGGTCACCTGGCCCGAGGACCTCGCGCTGGCCGCCGAGCTGGTCGCCGCCGGGCGCGGCGGCTGAGCCGGACTACGCGCCGCGGGTGGCGCTGAGCGCGGCGAGCACCTCGAGGTCGGCCTCGTCGGTGACGCGGCGGGCCAGGGCCGGCGCCTCGAGGTGGCGCACCGGGAAGCGTCGGGAGAGCCCGGCGACGAGGCCGGCCAGGTCGTCGGTGCCGAGGTCGTCCAGCGCGGCCAGCACGGCCGCCGGGAGCACCACGGGCGAGGCGAGGGCGACGAGCCCGTCGCGGTCGACGGTGGCGCCGAGCCGCAGCGGGCCGTCGGGCGGCGCGTCGTACTGCTTGACGGTGTCGGTGACCGGACGTACGCCGACCACGACCGCGCCGGTCGAGCGGGACAGCGCGATCGCCTCGAGGAGGAACTCGACCGGGGTGAGCGGGCACAGCGGGTCGTGGACGACCAGGTCGAGGCCCTGCTCGCGGACCTGCGCGAACGGCACGGCCAGGTCGTAGAGCGTCGCCCCGGCGGTGGTGAGGGCCCAGGACGCGGCGGCCAGCAGGGACTCGCCGTGCACGAGGGCGAACGGCAGCGAGCCGCGGCCCTCGACGGGGACCAGGCCCAGCGGCGGGTCCACCTCGTCGTCGTACGGCCAGTCGGTCATGCCCACGAGCCTAGGACGCGACGAGCCCCCGGGACCCGGGGGTCCTGGGGGCTCGTCGTGGTGACGGGTGGGGCTGGGCCTAGGAGGCCAGCACCTCGTCGAGGATCGTCTCGGCCTTGTCCTCGTTGGTGTGCTCGGCGAGCGCCAGCTCGGAGACCAGGATCTGGCGGGCCTTGGCGAGCATCCGCTTCTCGCCGGCCGACAGGCCGCGGTCACGCTCGCGGCGCCACAGGTCGCGGACGACCTCGGCGACCTTCATGACGTCGCCGGAGTGGAGCTTCTCCAGGTTGGCCTTGTAGCGGCGCGACCAGTTGGTCGGCTCGTCGGGCACGACGGCCCGGAGCACCTCGAACACGCGGTCGAGACCGGCCTTGTCGACCACGTCTCGCACCCCGACCAGGTCGAGGTTGCACGCGGGGACGCGGACGACGAGGTCCTGCTGGGCCACGATGCGCAGCACGAGGTACTGCTTCTCCTCGCCCTTGATGGTGCGCATCTCGATGTTCTCGATGACGGCCGCCCCGTGGTTGGGGTAGACGACCGTTTCGCCGACAGTGAAAGTCATATGTTGTGTTCCCCTTTCGAGGTGACCAGTCTAACACGGTTGCCGGGGTCCCCTTTCCTGCGTTTGCGCAGGTCAGGGCCGCTTTCAGGGCTTGACAGATCCGCAATTCATATGTCTTCCGCGCGCGGGGGTGGAGCAGCGTGGCCCTCCGGGGGCCCTCACGGGCGCCCGGTTGCGGCGATCCCTGACGCGCACGGGCCGCGTGGTCGATACTGCCCAGCATGAGCACCTCGGTCGCGACTCCCGACGCCGCCAGCCCCTCCACCTCGCGTCGCGGCCAGCTCCGTGCGCTGCTCCGCACCACCCATCCCCGCCAGGCGCTCGCCATCGCCGTCGTCGTGGGGCTGCTGGTCGCGCTGATGGGTCGACCGCCGCGGGAGTGGCTGGTCAGCGCGGCCGCCGTGCTGGTCGTCCAGCTCGCGCTGGGCCTGGTCGACGACCTCGTCGACGTCACCGAGGACTCCCAGACCCAGGCGGCGGGCAAGCCGCTGGCCTCCGGGGCGGTGCCGCGCGGCAACGCGACGTACGCCCTGGCCGTGCTGCTGCTCCTCGCGGTCCCGCTGTCGCTGCAGAACGGCATCGTCGCCGGACTGGTGCTGCTCGCCACCTTCGTGGTCGGCGTGGTCCACGACCGCTGGCTGCACCGCACGCCGCTGTCCTTCGTCGGGTGGGCGGCGTCGTTCGCCCTGCTGACCGCCTTCGTCAGCTACGGCGGGTGGGGCCGCGAGGCCGAGGGCAGCGCGCCCGTCACCCAGTTCGCCGTGCTCGCCGCCGTGCTCGGCGTGCTGGTGCACTTCCTGGTCGCCCTGCCCGACCTGGTGACCGACAACCGGGGCACGGTGCGACACCTGCCGCTGCGGATCGCGCTGCGCACCGGGGCGCCGAAGCTGTTCGCCGTGACGGTCGCGCTGACCGTCGGGGTGGTGGCCGCGATGGTCTGGACGGCCCTGACCGCCGGCATCGCGCGCTGAGCGATAGGCTCACCGCGCCTGCCGGATCGCGAGAGGACCCGTCCCCCATGCCGAAGAACGTCCGACGACGTCTAGCCGCCGCATCACTGGTGCTGCTGCTGCCGGGCCTGGGCGCCTGCGGCTTCGGCGCGCAGACCAACAAGGTCTACCAGCCCGCGGTCGGCTCCAACGCCCGCGGCGAGTCCGTCGACGTCCTGGGGGCCGTCGTGGTCTCCGAGGACGAGGGCTCCGGCACCTTCGTGGCGTCGCTGGTCAACACCTCGCTGGACCAGGACGACGAGCTCACCGGCATCACCGGTGAGGACGTGCAGGTGCAGCTGAGCGAGAAGGTCGAGCTCCGGTCCGACGACATCCTCAACCTCGCCGACGCCGGAGCCGTGGCGGTCGAGGGCGAGGGCATCCGGGCCGGCGCCTACACCCGCCTCACGCTGGAGTTCGCCAGCGGCCAGCAGACCGAGATCAACGTGCCGGTCGTGGCCCCCGAGGAGGAGTTCGCCGACGTCACGCCGGCCGAGCCCTCCGCCTCCCCCAGCGAGTCGTCCTCCGCCTCGCCCAGCGAGTCCGCCAGCCCGTCGGCCGGCGAGTCCGCCAGTGCCTCGGAGAGCCCCTCCCCGTAGTCCGTGACGTGTCCCGACCCTCGGGACGACGGTCCCCGTCGAACTTTTTTCGAGCCGCTTCCGGCGGTCGGAGACCGTGTCGAGGGGCGCGCGCGGACGTCGTACGCCCGGCTCCATGACGCGAATTCGCGGTCTTTTTCGTACCGTTCTGTAGGGGTTTCCACCTGTCGGACGTCGGGGACGGTCAGGGCAGCCCGGGGAGGGACTCCGGGGAGGGAAGGAACCACTGACATGACGCTCCACCGCTCCATCAGCCCGTTCACCAAGACCGCGACGACCGGCCTCCTGGCCGCCACCATGGCGCTCAGCGTGAGCCTCACCGGCACCGGTGCCGCCTCGGCCGCGACCGCTCAGCCCGCCACGTCCTCGTCGGCGGTCTCGAAGGTCGCCACCGAGAAGAAGGTGGGCTCGACGAAGGCGCCGATCAAGGGCGTCGCGGAGAACGGTCGCAAGGTCCGCGGCTCGTTCACGCCCACCGAGTTCACCGTCGTCGACGGGGTCCTCAACGTCACCGGCACCCTCGAGGGTCGCTTCACCGGCAAGGGCAAGCCCACGCCCTTCAGCCAGGAGATCACCACGCCCGTCCAGTCCGTCAACGGCGCGGCCCTCCAGGCGCCCGCCACCCGGGGCCAGTCGGCTCCGCTCGCGGCCGCCGCGCCCACGGCTGCCGCCCCCGGCTCGTGCGACATCCTCAACCTGGACCTGGGCCCGCTGAACCTCGACATCCTGGGCCTGCAGGTCAACCTGCAGCGCGTCGTGCTCGACATCGTCGCGCAGTCGGGCGCCGGCAACCTGCTCGGCAACCTGCTGTGCGCCGTCGCCGGTCTGCTCGACGGTGGTCCGCTGGCCGGGCTGCTCGACCAGCTCTCGACGCTGCTCAACCGGATCCTGGGCGTCCTGAACCCGTGATCCCCGCCCGGGGACCCCAGCGGTCCCCGGGTGCACCACAGCTCCGCGAGACGTACGCCGTCCCGCCGGTCCCCCCGGCCGGCGGGGCGGCGTACGTCCGTCTGCTGCACCACGGCCGCGGCCACTAGGCTCGGGCCCATGAGCCAGACGCTGATCCTGCTCCGCCACGGCGAGAGCGACTGGAACGCCAAGAACCTGTTCACCGGCTGGGTGGACGTGGCGCTGACCGAGAAGGGCCGCGCCGAGGCCGTCGCCGGCGGCGAGCAGCTCGTCGAGGCCGGCCTGCTGCCCGACGTCGTGCACACCTCGCTGCTGCGCCGCGCGATCACCACCGCGCACCTCGCCCTCGACGCCGCCGAGCGCCACTGGATCCCGGTGCGCCGCTCGTGGCGGCTCAACGAGCGCCACTACGGCGCGCTGCAGGGCAAGGACAAGAAGCAGACGCTGGAGGAGTACGGCGAGGAGCAGTTCATGACCTGGCGCCGCAGCTTCGACACCCCGCCGCCGCCCATCGAGGACGACGACCTGTGGTCGCAGGCGGGCGACCCGCGCTACGCCGACCTCGGCGCCGACCTGCCGCGCACCGAGTGCCTGAAGGACGTCGTCGCGCGGATGCTCCCCTACTGGGAGTCCGACGTGCTGCCCGACCTCGACGCCGGCCGCACCGTCCTGCTCGCCGCCCACGGCAACAGCCTCCGCGCGGTCGTCAAGCACCTCGACGGCATCAGCGACGAGGACATCGCCGGCCTCAACATCCCCACCGGCCAGCCCCTGGTCTACGAGCTCGACGACCAGCACCAGCCGCTCGAGAAGGGCGGCCGCTACCTCGACCCCGAGGCCGCCCGCGCCGCCGCCGAGGCCGTCGCCAACCAGGGTCGCTGAGGCGTCCCGGGGGTCGGTCGAGGGCTGGGCGCGCGCCGGGTGCTGCGTGCCGGCCGGGTGCTGCGTCGTACGAGGTGGTCGTCCCGGCGACCCGGACGCACGACGCACCCCGGGACGTCATACGGGGTGGTCGTCAGGGCGACGACGACGTATGACGCTCCGGCCACCCGACGACCGAGAGCCGCCGGGGACCCCGGGCGCCGGGCCTCAGGCGTACTGCGGGTGCTCGCCGGTGACGAGGAAGACGACCCGGCGGGCGATCGAGACGGCGTGGTCGGCGATGCGCTCGTAGTAGCGGCCGAGCAGGGCGATGTCGACGGCCGGCTCGACGCCGTAGGTCCAGTCCGAGCCGAGCAGCTCGCGGAAGGAGTTGCGGCGCAGCTTGTCCATCTCCTGGTCGACCGCCTCCAGCTCCTCGGCGGCGGCGACGTCGGACTCGGCGATGATGTGCTCGACCTTGGCGATCATCACCTCGGCGACGGCGGCCATGCGCTCGATCATCGGTACGACGGCCGGCGGGACGGCGATCTCGGGGACGCGCAGCCGGGCGATCTTGGCGACGTGCACCGCCAGGTCGCCCATCCGCTCGAACTCGCTGACCATCCGCAGCGAGGCCACCAGCATCCGCAGGTCGCCGGCCACGGGGTTCTGCAGCGAGAGCAGCTCGAAGGACCGCTCCTCGAGCTTCTCGCGGAGCGCGTCGATGTCGGCGTCGTTGCTGATCACCTGCTCGGCGCGCTGGGCGTCACCCTCGAGCAGGGCGGTGGTCCCCGAGGTGACGGCCTCGCGGACCAGGCGGGCCATGGCGATGAGGTCGTCGCGGATGGAGTCGAGCTGGTCGGAGTAGGCGTCGCGCATGCCCTCCAACCTAGGCAGTGCCGGTGAAGAGTGGGCGTCGTTGCGTGAACTGGCGGTGAACAGGGTCCGAAAGGGTGATCGGCCGGACCAACCGCAGGTGAAGACCTGCGTACGATCGCTGACGTGAGCCCGACGGTCCAGGCCCTCCTCTTCGCGCTGCTCGGAGCAGTGCTGGGTGGGGGCACGGTGCTCGCGTTCCGCATCTCCGAGCGCCAGCGCCGCGCGCCCGAGCCGCCCGAGCCGCCGCTCCCCCCGGGCGTGGCCGCCGTGCTGTCGGTGCTGCGCAGCAGCGCGCTCGTCGTCGACGGCAGCGACAGCGTCCTG
This sequence comes from Nocardioides aurantiacus, assembly GCF_003752505.1. Classification (NCBI taxonomy): domain Bacteria; kingdom Bacillati; phylum Actinomycetota; class Actinomycetes; order Propionibacteriales; family Nocardioidaceae; genus Nocardioides; species Nocardioides aurantiacus. The sequence goes on from NZ_RKHO01000001.1 coordinate 3,450,956, forward strand.
AAGGCCTCCGCGCCCGCGGTCGCGATGGGCATCGTGCGCGGTCACGAGATCACCGAGCGCGAGCTGGCCGACCTGGTCCGCCAGGTGCGCCGGGACGGCCAGATCCGCGAGACCGAGCTGCTCATGCACCGCTCGGGACTGCCCCCGCGCCACGTGACCGCCCGCGTCGCGCCGCTGAGCTCCCAGCTGGTCCTGGCCCTGGTCGAGGACCGCACCCGGGAGCGACGGGTGGAGTCGATCCGCCGCGACTTCGTGGCCAACGTCAGCCACGAGCTCAAGACCCCGGTCGGCGCGATCAAGCTGCTCAGCGACGCCGTGATCGACGCCGCCGACGACCCGGAGGCGGTGCAGCGCTTCGCCGGCCGGATGCACACCGAGAGCGACCGGCTGGCCCGGCTGGTGCAGCAGATCATCGAGCTGTCGCGGCTGCAGGGCGACGACCCGTTGGTCGAGCCCGTCGCGGTCGACGTCGACGGCATCGTGGCGCGGGCCATCGACGAGTCCTCCACCGACGCCCAGGCCCGCTCGATCGCGGTCGCCCAGCAGGGCCAGCGTGGCCTGGCGCTGCTCGGCAACCGCGAGCAGGTGGCGGTCGCGCTGGGCAACCTGGTGGCCAACGCCGTGGCGTACTCCCCCGAGGGCTCCACCGTCGTGGTCTCCGCGACCGCCCACGACACCACCGTCGACCTCGCGGTCACCGACCAGGGCATCGGCATCCCCTCGAGCGAGATCGACCGCATCTTCGAGCGCTTCTACCGCGTCGACCCCGCCCGCCACCGCTCCACCGGTGGCACCGGCCTCGGCCTGTCGATCGTCAAGCACGTCGCCGCCTCCCACGGTGGCGAGGTGCGGGTCTGGTCGGTGGAGGGCCAGGGCTCGACCTTCACGCTCACGCTGCCGCGCAAGCCCGGCGTACCCCCCACGTCCCCCCAGGACGTCACCGAACCTCTCAAGGAGAACGCATGACCCGCGTGCTGGTCGTCGAGGACGAGGAGAGCTACAGCGACGCCCTCGCCTACATGCTCCGCAAGGAGGGCTTCGAGGTCGCCATCGCCGCGACCGGGCCCGACGCCCTGACCGAGTTCGACCGTGCGGGGGCCGACATCGTGCTCCTCGACCTGATGCTCCCGGGCCTGCCCGGCACCGAGGTGTGCCGCCAGATCCGGCAGACCTCCAACGTGCCGGTGATCATGGTCAGCGCCAAGGACGACGAGGTCGACAAGGTGGTCGGGCTCGAGCTCGGCGCCGACGACTACGTCACCAAGCCCTACTCCCCCCGCGAGCTGGTCGCCCGCATCCGCGCGGTGCTCCGCCGCGGCAGCGAGCCCGACCTCGCCCCCACGACGCTGGAGGTGGGCTCGGTGAGGATGGACGTCGAGCGCCACATCGTCACCGTCGGCGGGCACGAGGTGCGGCTGCCGCTCAAGGAGTTCGAGCTGCTCGAGATGTTCCTGCGCAACCCGGGCCGCGTGCTGACCCGCGGCCAGCTGATCGACCGCGTCTGGGGCTCGGACTACGTCGGCGACACCAAGACGCTCGACGTCCACGTGAAGCGGCTGCGCGCCAAGCTCGAGGACAACCCGGCCGAGCCGACGCTGCTCACCACGGTCCGCGGGCTCGGCTACAAGCTCGACCTCTAGCCCGGCGCGGTCGGCCCGCACGGCACACTGGCGCCGTGACGGTGCGCCAGGTCGGGGTCGAGGAAGAGCTGCTGCTGGTCGACCCCGCGACGGGGCGGCTGACGGCGGTCTCGCGGCAGGCGGTGCGCGCCCACGAGGCGCTCCCGGAGGCCGAGGCCCCGGTCGAGGCCGAGCTGTTCCTCCAGCAGATCGAGACCCAGACGCCCCCGACCACCGACCTCGACGAGCTCGACGCCGCGCTGCGCCGCAGCCGCCGGGCGGTCGGCGAGGCGGCCGCCGAGGCCGGGGCCGCCGCCGTCGCCGTCGGCACGCCCGTCCTCGTCGACGGCCAGGTCACGATCACCCCGCAGCCGCGCTACCTCCGGATCCGTCAGGAGTACGCCGAGCTCGCGCACTCGGCGCTCGCCTGCGCGATGCACGTCCACGTCGACATCGAGAGCCCCGAGGAGGGCGTCCGGGTGCTCGACGGGATCGCCCCGTGGCTGCCCGTGCTGCTGGCGGCGAGCGCCAACTCGCCCTACCTCGAGGGCCGCGACACCGGACACGCCAGCTGGCGCTCGCAGATCTGGGGTCGCTGGCCCTCCCACGGCAGCGGCGAGCCGTTCGGCGACGTCGCGACCTACCACCGGGTGGTGGAGCAGATGGTCGAGTGGGGCGCCGCGCTGGACCCGGCGATGGCCTACTTCGACGCCCGCCTGGCCGCCGACCTGCCCACCGTCGAGGTGCGCGTGGCCGACGTCTGCACCGAGGTCGAGGACGCCGTCGTCGTCACCGCGCTCGCCCGGGCACTCGTGACCACGGCCGCCGCGGCCGACGCCCCCGCCTCCTGGCGCGGCGACCTGCTGCGCGCCGCCTCCTGGCGCGCAGCCCGGCACGGCCTGGCCGAGCGGCTCGTCGACCCGGCCACGCAGGCCCTGGCGCCGGCCCGCGCCGTGCTCGCCTCCCTGGTCGCCCACGTGCGGCCCGCCCTGGAGGAGGCCGGCGACGCCGCGCGCGTCGAGGACGGCCTCGAGGCGCTGCTCGCCCGCGGCGGCGGCGCCACCCGCCAGCGCTCGGTCCTCGAGCGCACCGGCTCGCTCGAGGCGGTCGTGGCCGACGTGCGGGAGCGGACCGAGGCGTCCTGGCAGGCCGGATAGTCCCTGGCACGATCTCGCCGGACGACGGCCGACCTGCGCGTCGCGACCTGTCGGGGCCCGTCCCTACGCTGAGCGGGTGACACCCACCCCCACCGTGCCTCGCTGGCTGCCGCTGGCCGCCGTGGCGACGACGCTGGTCCTCTGGGCCTCGGCGTTCGTCGCGATCCGCCACCTCGGCGACGACTTCTCCCCCGGCGCGCTCTCGCTGGGCCGGCTGCTGGTCGGGGCCGTGGCGCTCGCGGCGGTGGCGCTGCCGCAGGGACGTCCGAGCCCGACCCGGCCGCAGTGGGTGCGGCTGGTGTCGATCGGGCTGCTGTGGTTCGCGCTCTACAACCTCACCCTCAACGCCGGCGAGCTGCTGGTCGACGCCGGCACCGCCTCGATGCTGGTCCAGGTGGCGCCGGTGCTGATCGCGCTCCTGGCGGCGTTGTTCCTCGGCGAGCGGTTCACCACCGGGCTGGGTCTCGGGCTGGCGCTGGCGTTCGGCGGCGTGGCGCTGATCTCGGTCTCCACGTCGTCCGCAGGCGACGGCGGCGACGTGACCGGGGTGCTGCTCGTGCTGGTCAGCGCCGTGGCGTACGCCGTGAGCGTGGTCCTGCAGAAGCCGCTCATGGGCACCCTCTCGGCCGTCCACGTCACCTGGATCGCCTGCACCGTCGGCGCCGTGGCCTGCCTGCCGTTCGCCGGCCGGCTGGTGGCCGACCTGCGCGAGGCGCCCGCGTCGTCGATCTGGTGGCTGGTCTTCCTCGGGGTGTTCCCCACCGCGATCGCCTTCACGACCTACGCCTTCGCGCTGCGCCACATGAGCGCCTCCAGCCTGGGCGTCACGACCTACCTCGTGCCGCCGATCACCGTGGCGCTGGGGCTGGTCTTCCTCGGCGAGGCCCCGCCGACGATGGCCTACGCCGGCGGCGCGCTCGCGCTGCTCGGCGTGGCGGTCGCCCGTCGTCGGCCGCGGCCGCGCACGCCCACGCCGGGCGAGCCGGCCCCGGTCGGCAGCCGGGGCTGAGGAGCGGGGTCAGGCCGGCTCGTCGGCCGGCGACCCGAGGTCGTCGAGCCGCAGCGGGCCGCGGAACGCCGCGAGGTTGCGCACCGACTCGCCGCGCGAGATCCGCCACTCCCACTCCTTGCGGATCGAGGAGGCGAACCCGAGCTCGAGCAGGGTGTTGAACGAGCCGTCGGCGTACTCCAGGACCGAGCCGAGCAGCCGGTCGACCCCGTCGGCCGTCGCCGCCTCGAGCGGCAGCCGCGCGTCGAGGTAGATGTCGCCGACCCCGTCGAGCGCGAACCCGAAGGCGAACATCTTCATGTTGCGCTCCAGCATCCAGCGGTAGACGCCGGTGTGGTTCTCGTCGGGCTGGCGGCACACGAAGGCGTGGACGCCCAGCGCGTGCGGGCCGACGTCGAAGCGGCACGGCGTCTGCAGCTTCTTCTCCCCCGGGAGGTCGACGCTGAGCGAGGTCCGCGACAGCGGCGTCCAGTCCAGGTCGGCCTCGCGCAGCACCGCGAGCACGGAGTCGAGCGCACGCTGCCGCTCGGGGGCCAGCGGCTCGTCGGACACGGCGTCGTCGGCAGCGGACTCGGGGGCGGCGTCGGAGGAGGCGTCGGGGGAGGTCACGCCTCCCAGGGTGGCAGAGGCCGCCCAGGGCCGGTCCGGGGTCGGGCTAGAGCGCGACGCCGCTGATGTCGGCCCGCATCTTCTCCTGGGCTCCGCGGTAGACCGCGAGCATCCGCTCGGCGGTCCGGTCCCAGCCGAACTGCTCGGCGTGGGTCCGGGCGCCGCGCGCCAGTCGCTCGCGCAGGCCGGGCTCGAGCAGCACCCGCTCGAGCGCCGCGGCGTACGCCTCGGGCTGGTGGCCCTCGACGAGCAGCCCCGACCCCTCGTCGCGCACGGCGGTGGGCAGCCCGCCGACGGCAGCGGCGACGACCGGGGTCCCGGTCGACTGGGCCTCCACGGCGACCAGCCCGAAGCTCTCGTTGTACGACGGGACGCAGACCACGCTCGACGCGGCGTACCAGTCGACCAGGCGGGCCTGCTCGACCGGCTTGACGAACCGCACCTGGTCGCTGATGCCGAGCTGCTCGGCCAGGCGGACCAGGCCGTCGGGCTGCTCCAGCCCCGACCCGGACGGCCCGCCGACGACCGCGACGGTCAGGCTGCGGCGCAGCTCGGGGCGCCGTTGCAGCAGCACCGCGACCGCACGCAGCATCACGTCGGGGGCCTTGAGCGGCTGGATGCGCCCCACGAAGGTGACGACGTGGCCCTGGGCCGGCAGCCCGAGCCGTTCGCGGGCACCGACGGCGTCGCCGCCGCGGAAGGTGTCGAGGTCGACGCCGGGGTGGACGACCTCGACGCGACCGGGGTCGGCGCCGTAGAGGTCGATCAGCTGCGAGGCCTCGTCGTCGGTGTTGGCCACGAGCATGTCGGCGGCCGCGACCACCTGCTCCTCGCCGATCAGCCGCGCCATCGGCTCGGGGGTGTCGCCCTCGGCGAGCGCGGCGTTCTTGACCTTCGCCATGGTGTGCATCGTGTGGACGAGCGGCACCCCCCACCGGTCGCGGGCGAGCGCCCCGACCTGGCCGCTGAGCCAGTAGTGGCTGTGCACGAGGTCGTAGTAGCCCACCGGGTGGTAGGCCTCGGCGCGCAGCACCTCGCGCGCGAAGACGCACAGCTGGGCGGGCAGCTCGTGCTTGGTCAGCCCCTCGTAGGGGCCGGCCGAGACGTGGTGGACGCGGATGCCGTCCTGCACCTCGACGACCGGCGCCGACGTGCTCGACGTGGCGCGGGTGAAGACGTCGACCTCGACGCCGCGGGCGGCCAGGCGGCGGGACAGCTCGAGGACGTAGACGTTCATCCCGCCGGCGTCGCCGGTGCCCGGCTGGTCCAGCGGCGAGGTGTGGAGGCTGACCATCGCGACGCGGCGCAGGGCGGCGTCGAGCGGGGACGCGGGCTGCGTCATCTGGTGCCTCCGTGGGGGTGGTCGCTGGCTGCCCGCCCTCGGCGTACCCCGTCGAGCCCGGCTCCTGCGCTCCCTATCATTGCTCGCGAGGCCCACCGGTCCGCGGTGAGGTCGACGTGACCCCTCGGAGGACCCGTGACCCGCACCGCTCTCGTGACCGGCGCCAGCAGCGGCATCGGCGCCGCCACCGCCCGTGCCCTGGCCGGCGACGGCTTCACCGTCGTGTGCGCCGCCCGGCGCGCGGACCGCATCGAGGCCCTGGCGCAGGAGATCGGCGGCACGGCCGTGGTCTGCGACGTCACCGACGCCGCCTCCGTGCAGGCCCTGGCCGAGGGCCTGGGGTCGCTCGACGTGCTCGTCAACAACGCGGGCGGCGCCTTCGACGCCGCGAGCGTGGAGACCGCCGACCCCGAGACCTGGGCCCGGATGTACGACGTCAACGTGCTCGGCGTCCTCCGGGTGACCCAGGCCCTGCTCCCCGCGCTGCGCGCCGACGGCGGCGGGCTGGTCGTCAACATCGGCTCCACCGCGGGCCGGGTCGCCTACGAGGGCGGGGGCGGCTACACCGCGGCCAAGCACGGCCTCAAGGTCGTCACCCAGACGCTCCGGCTCGAGCACGTCGCCGAGCCGCTGCGCTTCACCGAGGTCGCCCCCGGCATGGTCGCCACCGAGGAGTTCGGGCTGGTCCGCTTCGGCGGCGACCAGGACAAGCGCGACAAGACCTACGAGGGCGTGGCCGAGCCCCTGGTGGCCGACGACATCGCCGAGGTCGTCCGCTGGGTCGCCTCGCTGCCCTCCCACGTCGACATCGACGAGGTCGTCGTACGTCCTCGGGCGCAGGCCGCCCAGCACAAGGTCCACCGGGAGGGCTAGGTGTCGGCCTGAGCGGTGGCTGTTTCCGCCGGCGACCGGCAGTCCCTCAGCCCTTGTCGAACACCGTCCCCCGCCGGGTGGCGGTGGTGTCGTCCTCGTCGACGGCGAAGCAGCTGGCGACGTAGGCCCCCTCCTCGGTCGGCCACTGGTCGACCGAGCCGGGGTAGGCCTTGGCGACGACGCCGTCGGGACCGGTGGAGACGCGGCGGTAGAGGCTCCGGCAGACGCGGTCGAGCTTGGTGTACTCCGCGTCGCTGAGCGCCACGAACTTCCCGTCCGCCCCCTCACGCACGGCCCGGCGGCCGTTGACGTCGCCGCGGGCGACGGCGGTGTTCAGCACCATCTCGGCGATCTCCTCGCCCTCGTGGGGCTTGGCGCACGGCACCCGCTTGCCGGGCACGTCGACGCAGACGCGCTCGGCGACCGGCACCTTCGTCGTGGTCAGGTCGGCCATCCGCAGCGTGCCGGGCTCGTCCTGCTCGAAGGTGCACACGAAGCGGCGCTGGCCCTCCTCCCACAAGGTGGCGGGGAACGGGTCCCACGCGACGTGCAGGTCGCTCCGCTCGGCGAGGGCGGGCCCGAGCTGGACCGGCAGGCCGCCGGCGCGCTGCTGCGCCCGGCCGTACGCCGTCGTGGCGAGGCAACGCTGGTTGACCTGGTCGCGCACCTTGGCCTGCAGCGGGGAGTCCTGGTCGAGCAGCTTCGCGTAGGAGGTGACCTGCTCGTCGAGGGCCGGGGCGAGCGCGACGGTGGCGTAGAGCTCGAGGGCGTGCGGCTCGGCGCATTCGACCTGCTCGGAGAAGGCCGCGTCGTCGCGCATCGACTCCCCGAGGGTCGCGTCGCCGTCGGCGTGCTCCTCGACCCAGTCGGTGAAGCCGTCCTCGCCCAGCACGGCGGGGAGCTGCTGGTCGCCCCAGCAGGTGCCGGCCTCCAGCGCAGCGGCCGGGAGCGGTGCCGACGGGGACGCGGAGGGGGTCCCGGACGCGTCGGCCCCGCTGTCGGGATCGGCACCGGGGTCGCCGCCACCGGAGCAGGCGGTCAGCAGGAGCGCCGGGAGGAGCGCGGCGAGCAGGGTGCGGGCGGGCGTGCGGGTGGGGCGGGGTGCTGCGGGCATGCCCACCAATGTCGCACGACCCACCAGCGTGGGCCGAAACGCCGTCAGCCGGTGGGGGCGCCCAGAGCGGCGGCGATCCGCGTGACGGCCTCGTCGACCTGGCCGGCGGCCAGCGCGTGGGCCTCGTCGCCCCGGCGGAACGGGTCGGCCACGTCGTACTCCTCCAGGGCGGCGCGCGACCGCTCGCGCCCCGCCGCAGCGACCAGCGAGGCGGGGTCGGGCTGCGGCCCCACGACGTCGACGAGCGCGGCGAGCTCGCGCAGCGTGAAGGTGCGGCGCAGCGCCACCGGCGACTCCTGCAGCACCCGGGCGCGGACCTCCTTGGTCGCGGTGAGCACCAGGTCGGCGTCGCGCACGATCGCGTCGGTCAGCTGCCGGGCGGCGAACCCGTCGGCCGAGCCGCCGAGCCGCTCCAGGTGCGCGGCCGCCTCGGGGTCCATCGGCTCGCCCACCAGGGCGCCGACGCCCGCGCTGGAGACCTCGAAGCCCTCGCCCAGCCGGGCGGCCAGCAGCCGCTCACCGAGGGGCGAGCGGCACACGTTGCCCACGCACACGACCAGGACCCGGTACGCCGCCACGCGCCCACCCTAGTGAGGTGCCGTCCACCTCGGTCACGGCCCCGTCACCGGCCCGACGGCTCCTGGTCGCCCGCACCGTGCAGGGCATCCCCACGCGGCCGATAGACTGACCCGTCGCCTCCTCACCCCTGAGTCGAGCGACCTCCTCGAACCGAAGGTCTTCCGCATGTCCACGCCCTCCCCCAGCTCGGCCGGTGCCAGCTTCCGCACCGACCTCCGCAACGTCGCGATCGTCGCGCACGTCGACCACGGCAAGACCACGCTCGTGGACAAGATGCTGTGGCAGGGCGGCGCGTTCGGCGCCCACCAGCACGTCGACGAGCGGGCCATGGACTCCGGTGACCTCGAGCGCGAGAAGGGCATCACGATCCTCGCCAAGAACACCGCGATCCACTACGCCGGCCCCTCGGCCGACGGCAAGCCGATGACGATCAACATCATCGACACCCCCGGCCACGCCGACTTCGGTGGCGAGGTCGAGCGCGGCCTGTCCATGGTCGACGGCATCGTGCTCCTGGTCGACGCCTCCGAGGGTCCGCTGCCGCAGACCCGCTTCGTGCTGCGCAAGGCGCTCAACGCCGACATGCCGGTCGTGCTCGTGGTCAACAAGACCGACCGCGGCGACGCCCGCATCGCCGAGGTCGTCGACGAGACCTACGAGCTCTTCATGGACCTCCTCGACGAGTCCCACAGCCAGGACGCGCTGGACTTCCCGGTCGTCTACGCCTCGGCCCGCGCCGGCAAGGCCTCGCTCGAGGCCCCCGAGAACGGCGCCGTGCCCGACTCCGAGGACCTCGAGCCGCTGTTCCGCACCATCCTCGAGACGATCCCCGCCCCGACGTACACCGAGGGCGCGCCGCTGCAGGCCCACGTCACCAACCTCGACGCCAGCCCCTTCCTCGGCCGGCTCGCCCTGGTCCGGGTGCACGAGGGCACGCTGAAGAAGAACCAGACCGTGGCCTGGATGCGCACCGACGGCACCACCAAGAACGTCAAGATCACCGAGCTGCTCGTCACCGAGGCGCTCGAGCGCAAGCCCGGCGAGTCCGCCGGCCCCGGTGACATCGTCGCCATCGCCGGCATCCCGGACATCATGATCGGCGAGACCCTGGCCGACGCCGAGAACCCCGTCGCGCTGCCGCTGATCAAGGTCGACGAGCCCGCGATCTCCATGACCATCGGCACCAACACCTCCCCCCTGGCCGGCCGCGGCCCGACCAAGAACACCAAGGTGACCGCGCGTCTGGTCAAGGACCGGCTCGACGCCGAGCTCGTCGGCAACGTCTCGCTCCGCGTCCTGCCCACCGAGCGCCCCGACGCCTGGGAGGTCCAGGGCCGCGGCGAGCTCGCCCTGGCGATCCTGGTCGAGCAGATGCGTCGCGAGGGCTTCGAGCTGACCGTCGGCAAGCCGCAGGTCGTCACGCGCGAGGTCAACGGCAAGCTCCACGAGCCGGTCGAGCGCCTCACCATCGACGCGCCGGAGGAGTACCTCGGCGCGATCACCCAGCTCCTCGCCGTCCGCAAGGGCCGCATGGAGCAGATGACCAACCACGGCACCGGCTGGGTCCGCATGGAGTTCCTGGTCCCCGCCCGCGGCCTGATCGGCTTCCGCACCGAGTTCCTCACCGAGACCCGCGGCACCGGCATCGCCCACCAGGTCTTCGAGGGCTACGAGCCGTGGGCCGGCGACATCCGCTCGCGCTCCAACGGCTCGTTGGTGGCCGACCGGTCGGGTGCCGCCACGGCGTACGCCATGACCAACCTGCAGGAGCGCGGCGTGATGTTCCTCGAGCCGGCCACCGAGGTCTACGAGGGCATGATCGTCGGCGAGAACTCCCGCGCCGACGACATGGACGTCAACATCACCAAGGAGAAGAAGCAGACCAACGTCCGCGCCTCCTCCTCGGACAACTTCGAGAAGCTGGTCCCGGCCAAGCGGCTCTCCCTCGAGCAGTCGCTGGAGTTCTGCCGCGAGGACGAGTGCGTCGAGGTCACCCCCGACGCCGTCCGGATCCGCAAGGTCGACCTGGACGCCAACACCCGCGGCCGCACCGCGGCCCGGGCGCGCCGCAGCTGACACCTCGTCACACCACCACCCACGCCCGACGGACGATCAGTTCGTCGGGCGTCGGTGCGTCCTCAGGCGACAGCACAGGTCGGGCAGACGCGAACTGATCGTCGATCGGGCGTGAGCACCGACGAGACCACGGCTCTGACGTAGTCCTGGCCGAACATCGCGTGCCGCCACGCGAAGCGCAGCACCCGGTGGTCCTCGGCGACGAAGCCGTTGTAGCGCTCCATGTCGCGAGCCAACGAGGCGCTGTCGGAGTGGAACTCGAAGGAGTCGGCCTCCACGACGACCCGTCGTGACCGGTCGACCAGATCGGCCCGACCGACGTTGCCCACCCACACCTGGGGCTCGAAGTGGGTGCCCGGGACGTCGATGAGGACCGCTCGCAGCACGGACTCGAAGGGGTTGGCCGCGAGCGGGCTGGCCTGCTCGAGCACCCGGAAGGCCCGGCCGCGACCCGAACGGGGCGACCTCTGGCAGGCGAGCAGGAGATCGGTGAGCGGAACACCGTCCCGCAACGCGCTGTCGGCCACCGCGAGGGCGACGTCGAAGGCGAGGTGACGTGCGCAGTCCAGGACCGTGCGAACCGGGTCGGTGACACCGGCGTCGAGCTCCGCGCGCGAGACCTCGGCCCACCGCAGCTCGACGCCGGCTCGACGTGCGCCGACGTTGCGACCCCGGGGCACGACCACCTGGGGGCGCTCGGGCGGCAGCTTCACCGGCCAGCCGTGGGCCAACGCGGCCGACAGCAACGACGACGCTCCACCCAGCTGCGCTGCGGCCGCGGCATGCGCGTCGTAGTCCGGCAACCGGTAGCGGCCGTGCGCAGCTCGCACGACCCGGCCCTGCTCGACGGCCCGCCGCAGCTCGTGACGCGGCACTACTCGCAGCACGTCGGCCGTCCGAGCCACCCCGCCGCACCGCACCAGCGCCTCGACGACGTCCACGCCGCCACCCCACGTCAGGGGCGACGGCGCCGCAACCGGCCGTCCACAGCCGGCCCCGGGGCTACTCCCCCAGGACGATCGAGGCGAGCTGACGCAGCTCGTGGGTCAGGTGGGTCTCGGGCACCTGGCAGCCGTCGGGGCCGCAGCGGAAGTCGTAGACGAAGCGGTCTGGCTGCGGGGGCGGGCTGGTGACGGCCCGGAAGTCGATCCGCTCGACGAGCTGGCGCACCTCCGGCGCACGGGGGTCGTCGGAGGCCAGGTCGACGGTGCCCTCGCGCACCAACCCCCCGAACCCTCCCGTACGCCGCACGGCGACCGTCTCCGCCGGGGCGGTCGGGGTCGATGCCGTGCCGGTCGACTGGCCCGGGACCACCCCCACCTCGCGCCAGGCCTCCTCGACGACCGACGCCTGCTCGCCGGCGGCCGCGACCGTGGCGGCGGCGAAGGTGCCGAAGTCGGAGTCGGCGGGCACGCCGGAGGTGAGGGCGGCGTACCAGATCCTGCCGGCGCCCTCCCAGGACTCGCCCCCGATCGCCCGCGCGGCCAGCACGAAGGCGCGGTTGGGGATGCCGCTGTTGAGGTGGACGCCCCCGTTGTCGTCCTGGGTGTCGACGTAGTCGGCCATCGAGCCGACCTGGGGGTCCTTGCCGATGCGCGGGTCGTCGTACGCCGTCCCGGGCTCGACCATCGACCGCAGCGCCCGGCCCTGCACGTCGGGCTTGAAGATGCCCTCGCCGATGAGCCAGTCGGCCGACGCGGCGTCCTGGCCGAGGAAGCGCTGCTTCATGCAGGCGCCGAAGACGTCGGACATCGACTCGTTGAGGGCGCCGGACTGGTCCTGGTAGACGAGGTTGGCGGTGAACTGCGTGACGGCGTGGGCCAGCTCGTGGCCCAGCACGTCGATGGGCTTGGTGAACCGCTCGAAGACCGTCCCGTCGCCGTCGCCGAAGACCAGCTGGTTGCCGTCCCAGAACGCGTTGTCGTAGTCCTTCTCGTAGTGCACGGTCGCCACCACGGTCGCGCCCTTGCCGTCGTAGGAGTCGCGCCCGTAGTCGGCGAACAGCCGCAGCGTCTCGGTCAGCCCGACCGCCGCCTCGTCCACGGCCGCGTCGCCGGACTCCGGCTGGCCCGAGGTGCGGGTCAGGGTGCCGGGCAGCTCGGTGCCGTTCTGGGCGTCGTAGACCTCCCAGTCGTCGTCCTGGGACCGTGCCGTGGAGACCGCTCCGCCCATCGCGGGGTGGCCCTCGACGCGGCGGCCGCGCAGGGACCGGTCGATCTCACGGGTACGACGCACGAGGCCGGCGACGTGGTCGTCGTCGACCCCGTCCGCGAGCCGGTCGAGGAGGTAGGCGGGGATGAAGTGGCAGCGCATCCGTCCAAGGTCACCCATCTCGGGCGCCGACACAAGGCCGCGCCGGGCTCAGCCCGCCGTCGACCCCAGCACCGCGGCGAACCGCGCGACCGTGTCGGCGGTGGCCTGCTCGGCGGCCGCCGAGAAGGGACCCATGTCGACGAAGCCGTGGATCATGCCGTCGTAGCGCTGCACGTCGACGCCCACGCCCGCGGCGGTGAGGGCGGCGGCGTACGCCTCGCCCTCGTCGCGCAGCGGGTCGAGCTCGGCGGTGACCACGACGGCGGGCGGGAGCCCCTCGAGCGGACCGTGGATCGGCGAGAACCGCGGGTCGGCCGGGTCCTGCGGGGCGTAGTGCTCCATGAACCACAGCATCGTGGGCAGGTCGAGGAAGTAGCCCTCGCCGTTCTCGGTGCGCGAGGGGTAGTCGCCGCCGCCGTCGGTGGCGGGGTAGATCAGCAGCTGCGCGGCGAGGCCGGGGACGTGCTGGCTCACCACCGCGGCGAAGTTGCCGCCGGCGCTGTCGCCCGCGACCGCGACCCGGCCGTCGCCACCGAGCTCCTCGGTGCGCTGCTGCAGGTCGCGGGTGGCGGCCAGGGCGTCCTCGAGGCCGGCGGGGAACGGGTGCTCAGGGGCCAGGCGGTAGTCGACCGAGACCACCACGGCGCTCGCGTCGCGGCAGATCCGGCGGGCCAGGTTGTCGTGGGTGTCGAGGTCGCCGATCACGAAGCCGCCGCCGTGGAAGAGCGCGACGACCGGCCACGGCCCGTCACCCTCGGGGCGGTAGACCCGCGCGGCGCGGGGTCCGTCACCGCCGGCGACCTCGGTCTCGGAGACCGACGCCACGGGGACGACGTCCTCGGGCTTGCGGAAGTCCACAGCCAGCGTGCGGAACGCGGTGCGGGCGGTCACGGGGTCGGTCTGGTGCATCGGCGTGCCGCCCTCGATGAGCGAGAGCAGGCCGGCCAGCTGGGGGTCGACGGGCATGGGGCTCAGTGTGCCGGGCGACCCCAGGGGTCAGCGGCGCCGGGTGACCGAGACGAGCGCGGGGCGTACGTCGAGCACGTAGACCAGCGCCGCGACGATGCCCAGGATGCCGAGCAGCCCGAACACCGACGGGAAGACGAGGGCAGCCCCCACGGCCAGGCCGAGGATCAGCAGCCAGGCCGGCTTGGTGAGCTTGCCGGCCGCCTCGTAGGCCTCGGCGGGACGCAGCAGCGCATCGACCAGCGCCCAGATCTTCAGCGCGAGCAGCACGAGGAAGGAGATGGACGCGACCGCGTTCTGGAACTCGAAGATGCTGGCCACGCCCCCAGGATAGAGGGCGGACGGCAACAGGCCCCCGGGAGAGATCCCGGGGGCCTGCCGGCCCGCGCCTCTGGCGAAGGGAGGGATCACCAGAGGGCGAGCTGCCCGTCGTCCGTCGACGACGGGGGTTCAGTTCACGAGGACGCGGAGTCCGCGGTCTTCGCAGCGCTGCTCTGGGCGGAAGCAGCGGTCTTCTGCGTCGAGGCGGCGGCCTTCTGCGTGGTCGCCGCGGTCTTCTCGGCGGCCTGCGCGGTCTTCTGCGTGGTCTTCGCAGCGGCCTTGGCCGGGGCCTTCTTGGCCGCGGTCTTGGCAGCGCTCGTCTTCTTGGCCGCGGTCTTCTTGGCCGAGGTGGCGGTGTCGCTGGCCTTCTTGGCAGTCGACTTGGTGGTCAGGGCGTTGGCGCCGGCCTTCTTCGCGGTCTTGGTGGCGGGAGCCTTCTGGCCCGGGGTCCGCTTGGCCTGCGCGGTCTTGGCCCGCTCGCGGCGCACCACGGTGGAGGAGTTGGGCGCGTCACGCAGCGCGGTGACGGCCTTGTAGCCGTCCTTGCGCACGGCGGCGACGAGCTTCTCGCCCCGCTCGACGAGCTCGGTGTAGGTCTTGGTCAGCTCGGCGATGGCCTCGTCGATCTGGGCCTGGACCTTGCCCGGCAGGGCCTTGACGTCGCGCTGCAGCTCGGCCACGCGGGACTCGAACTTGCGCTGCGCGTCCTTGGCGTCCTCGGTCAGCTCCTCGACGCGGTCGTTGACGATGCCGACGGCCTGGTCCTGGAGGGCCTTGGGGTCGCGCTCGACCTTGGCGACCCGGCTCTGCACGTCGGCGAGGCGGTCCTGCGCACCCTTCTGGGCGTCGGCAGCGACGCCGCGGGCGATCTCGTAGGCGACCTCGGTCGCGCCGGCGACGGCGTACAGGGGCTTGACGGCCTCGGTGGCGAGAGCGTTGATCGGGTTCTTCTTAGCCATGTTGTTCTCCTTCGATTGGCTGATGACCCTGGTCGGGTACGACCACGGCAGCAGGGGGGTCCACGAGCGGGGTCGTCGTCGGCGACGAGGACCGGAACGCCTGGTAGACGTCGAGCAGCGACTGCTTGTGCCGCTCGCTGAGCTCCGGGTCGCCGAGGATGGCGAGCTCCACCGACCGGGCCTCCGTGGCGTCCGGACTGACGATGCCGGCCTGGACGTAGAGCTGCTCGGCGGAGATCCGCAGCGCCTTGGCGAGCTGCTGGAGCACCTCGGCCGACGGGCGGCGCAGACCTCGTTCGATCTGGCTCAGGTAGGGGTTGGAGACCCCTGCCTGCTCGGCCAGCTGGCGCAGCGACAACTGCGCGGAGACGCGCTGCTCGCGGAGGTAGTCCCCCAGCGACTCAACGGTCTTGCCGACCTTGCTCTTGGACATGCCTCCACCATGCTTGCTGCTGCTAGCAGATGCAAACGCTGAGGGGGTGAACGCGGTCACATTCGCCCTGTATCGCGAGGGATTCCTCGTGCTAGCAGTGCTAGCAACTCTCAGGAACGGGGGTCGAGCACCGCCCGCACCTCGCCCACGGGACGGCCGCCGCCGAGCAGCTCCACCCGTCCTGTACGCCGCACCGCGTCGGCGTCGACCCCGGGCTCGTCCAGCACCCCGTGACGCTCCAGCAGCGCCGCCATCAGCACCGGCCGCGCCCGCGCGCCCCCGTCGTAGGTCTTGGTCGCGAACGCCCGCCCGTCGGGCAGCGCCACGACGTAGCAGGACTCCGCCCCGGCCTTCCCGATCGCGCCGGGGACGGCCTCGAGGAGGGTGCGCTCGTCGCGCGTGCTGCCCGAGACGTACGCCGGGTGGGCGCGGATGGCGGCAGCGATGCGGCCCGCCGGCGTGCCCTCGGGTGCCGTGGCGATCCGGGCGAAGGCCCGCGCCAGGCCGGTCAGCGACGTCGAGAGCAGGGGGGCGCCGCAGCCGTCGACCGCGGTGACGGCGACGTCCTCGCCGGTGGTGGCGGCGAAGGTGCGGGTCAGCTGCTGCTGGAGCGGGTGGTCGACGTCGAGGTAGCTCGCCGTCGGCCAGCCGTTGGCGACACAGGTGGCGAGCATCGCGGCGTGCTTGCCCGAGCAGTTCATCAGCACGCTCGCCCGGGAGCCGCCGTCGCGGAGCAGCTGCTCGCGCGCCGCGTCGTCGAGCGGGAAGTCGGGGGGCGTCCGCAGGTCGGCCTCGGACAGGCCGGCGCCGGCGAGGATGCGGCGTACGCCGTCGAGGTGGAAGGGCTCGCCGGAGTGCGACGCGCACGACAGCGCGAGCAGCTCGCCGTCGAGGTCGAGCCCCGCCTCGAGCATGCCGAGCGCCTGCACCGGCTTGTTGCAGCTGCGCGGCAGCATCGGGCCGGCCGCGTCGCCCGCGGAGGCGACCACCTCGCCGGCCGCGTCGAGCACCACCCACGACCCGCGGTGGTGGCCCTCGGTGAACCCGGAGCGGACGATCTCGGCGACGACGACGGGGGCAGGTGAGGGGGCTGGGGAGTCCGACATGGACGCGACGGTACTGAAGGGTCGGCTCTGGCACGATGTCCCGGTGCCCGCCCCCCAGCACTGCCCCTCCCCGCGCGAGCTGGACGACCTCGAGGTCCTGCTGAGCGGCGCCCTGGCCCCCCGCACGAGCTTCGACGACGACGTCCGGCTCGAGCTGCCCGCCGAGCTCGCCGCCCAGGTCGAGGCCGGCGGCGAGGTCGAGCTCGTCGACCCCGAGGGGCTGCCGCTCGCGCTGTACTCCCGTGAGCACCTGCTGCCGCTCGCGCGGGCGGCGTACGGCCCCTTCCGACGGCTGCAGGCCACCCCCGCCCGGGTCCGCGAGCAGCACCCCGACGCGCTCGTCGTCCCCGTCACCGCGCCGCTGGGCGAGGCCGCGCTGCGCCTCGTCGCCGAGCGCGCGGGCGAGCGCGAGGTGGTGCTGCTGACGCTGTCCGGCACCGGCACCCCGCAGGGCGTCAGCCCGGTCGGGCTGGTGCGGGCGACGCTGGCCGCCTCCCGGGCGCTGGCGGGCTCCGGCACGACGGCCCACGTGGTCGTCGTACCCCTGGCGGCGCGCGGTGACGCCGACCTCGACCACCGGCTCGGGCACGACGTCGTGAGCGCGTACGCCGCCGGCGAGGTGCTCGCGCTCCCGGGCGGCGCCACCGACACCGACGACGACTGGCCCGCCGAGGTCGCGGCCGTGGTCGAGCAGGACCAGCCCGACGACGACCACGTCGGTGTGGTGGTGCTCTTCACCGGCCTCTCCGGCAGCGGCAAGTCGACGATCGCCCGGGCGCTGCACGACCTGCTGCTCGAGGACGGTCGGCGGAGCGTGACGAGCCTCGACGGCGACGTCGTACGCCGCCACCTGAGCAAGGGCCTCGGCTTCTCCCGCGAGGACCGCGAGACCAACATCGCCCGGATCGGCTGGGTGGCCGCCGAGGTCGCCCGCCACCGCGGCGTCGCGCTCGCCTCCCCCATCGCGCCGTTCGACGCCACCCGCCAGCAGGTGCGGGCCATGGTCGAGGACGCCGGGGGCGAGCTGGTGCTCGTCCACGTCGCGACGCCGCTGGAGGAGTGCGAGCGGCGCGACCGCAAGGGCCTCTACGCCAGGGCCCGCCGCGGCGAGATCCCCGACTTCACCGGCATCTCCAGCCCCTACGAGGAGCCGCAGGACGCCGACGTCGTCGTCGACACCACCGGCCGCACCATCGAGGGCTGCCTCGCCGAGGTGGTCACCGCGCTCCCCTTCTTGCTGTCCGTGCCGGTCGAGCCCGTCGAGACGCCCTGATGGACGACCTCCTCACCCTCTCCGCGCTCGCCGTCCTCGTCGTCAGCTTCGGCGTCGGCATCGTCGTGGGGCTGACCGGGATGGGCGGCGGGGCGCTGATGACGCCGGCGCTGATCTTCCTGGGGGTCCCCTCCACGGCGGCCGTGGCCAACGACCTGGTCGCCGCGAGCATCAACAAGTCGGTGGGCGCCTCGGTGCACTGGCGGCGCGGCTCGCCCGACCTGCGCCTGGCCGGGCTGCTGGTGGCGGGGTCGGTGCCGTTCGCGTTCGCCGGCGGGTTCATCGTCAAGAGCGTCGGAGCGGCCGCGGAGCAGGAGGAGTTCCTGAAGACCGCGATCGGCTGCGCGTTGCTGTTCACCGCAGCGACGTACGCCCTGCGGATGTATCTCCAGCTGCGCCACGTGACCGGCGGCAACACCCTGAGCGAGGAGCAGCCGCGCGTCCGCGCCGTCCCGACGCTGCTGGTGGGCGCGATCGGCGGGCTGCTGGTCGGCATCACCTCGGTGGGGTCGGGCTCGCTGATCATGGTGGCGCTGCTGCTGATCTACCCCACGCTGTCGGCGGTGCGGCTGGTCGGCACCGACCTGGTGCAGGCCGTCCCGCTCGTCCTCGCCGCCGCGGTCGGCCACGTCGTCACGCAGGGCGTGACCTGGGAGGTGCTGATCCCGCTGGTCCTCGGCGGCACCCCCGGCACGTTCCTGGGCGCCCGGATGGCCGCGTGGGTGACGCAGTCGGTCATCCGTCGCGGGATCGTCATCGTCCTGTCACTCACCGGACTCACGATGCTGGGTGCCCCGCCCGCGTGGGTCGGCATCATCGGCGCCGGCATGCTGCTCCTGGGCCCGCTGGCCTGGGGTTTCGTGCGCACCCGGCACGGCCTGACGGCGTTCGACAACGACTCGACGGCCTGGCGCGTGGGCTCCCCCGGCCCCGCCGACGGCCACACCAGCGCCCCGGAGGACTAGACCGGAGGGGTGGCGGAGGTCACCGCACCCTGGGCGGTTGGGGACGTGACTCCTAGGGTAGGACCTCGTTGGTCCAACAAAGGGCTGACAACTCAAATCGGGGGATTTGATCTTCATGACTGTGCAGCTGGTCCACAGCTCGACACGCGTCGCACGCGACTCCCACGGATTGAAGTACGTCCCCGTGGTCGCCTTCGGCCTCGACCTCGTGCTCGTGACCTTCAGCGTCTTCGTCGCCGTCCTCGGCCGCGAGAGCATCGCGCTGCCCGGACCGTCCGCCAGCAACGACGTCACGTCGACCCTCGAGGTCGCCGGTCCGCTGATGATGTTCGGCTGGGTCGCCGTGCTCTTCCTGATGGGCGCCTACCGGCTCCAGGTGTTCGGCGCGGGGCTCGACGAGTACAAGCGCGTCATCAGCGGCTCCCTCGTGACCGCGGCCGCCGTCACGTCGGTGTGCTACCTCGCCAGCTTCCCCCTGTCGCGGGTGTTCTTCCTGCTGTGCTTCCTCGTGGGCGTCCCCGTGCTCGTGACCGGCCGCCTCCTGCTCCGCCGCAGCCTGCAGCGCGCCCGCACCCGCGGCGCCCTGCAGCACCGCGTGCTCATCGCCGGCACCGAGGGCCACGTCGACGAGATCGCGTCGGTCCTGGCGCGCGAGTCCTGGCTGGGCTACCGCGTCATCGGCGCGCTCACGCCCAACGCCACCGCCGAGCGCGACGCCACCGCCTCCGGCGTCCCCCTGGTGGGGCACTCCCGGTCCCTCGCCGAGGTCGCCATCGAGGCCGACGTCGACGTCGTGTTCCTGGCCGGTGGCGCCTTCGACACCTCGGCCGACATGCGCCGCCTGGCCTGGGACCTCGAGCACGAGGACATCGAGGTGGTCATCGCCCCGAGCGTCACCGACGTGGCCGCCGAGCGCGTCAGCATCCGACCCGTCGGCGGCATGCCCCTGGTCCACCTCGAGAAGCCCCGTTCCCGCGAGGCCGTGCGTCGCATGAAGCGCACCTTCGACATCGTCGGCTCCCTGGTCCTGCTGGCAGCCTTCTCGCCCGTCTTCGCCTTCGCCGCGCTCAAGGTCAAGCTCCACGACGGCGGTCCGGTGTTCTTCCGGCAGGCGCGCGCCGGCCGCGACAACATCATGTTCGAGTGCCTGAAGTTCCGCACCATGGTGATGGACGCCGAGGCCCGTCTGGCCGACCTGCACGCGGCCGCAGGCTACGAGGGCGGGCTGTTCAAGCTCGAGGACGACCCCCGCATCACCAAGCCCGGCCAGTGGCTGCGTCGCTTCTCCGTCGACGAGCTGCCCCAGCTGGTCAACGTCCTCAAGGGCGACATGAGCCTCGTCGGCCCCCGCCCGCCGCTGGAGCACGAGGTCGCGCAGTACGACGACGACGTCGCCCGCCGGCTCCGCGTCCGACCCGGCATGACCGGCCTCTGGCAGGTCTCCGGCCGCAGCGACCTGTCGTGGTCCGAGGCCATCCGCCTCGACCTCTACTACGTCGACAACTGGTCGATGGTCCAGGACCTCACCATCCTGTTCCGCACCTTCAGCGCCGTCTTCGCCTCCCGCGGCGCCTACTAGGCGAGCTTTCCGGCGACCGCGACGCCCGATCACGACGACCTACGTCGGCGCGCCACCTCCAGCCGCAAACGGCGAGGAAGGCGTCTGAGCTGCTCGCGGTTCTCCAGGTGCCACGCCCGTCCTCGGAGGAGGCTGCGCCATGGTTCCGAGCTGGCTTCGGCGGAGCCTGCGCGCCACGAGTTGACCCGGCGCAGCCGCCCCTCGCCTCGCCACAGGTTCTCGACCACCTGGCGGGTGCGCAGCTGCTGGGCCAGAGGGGCATACGGCAACCAGATCTCCTCCTGCCAGGGAAAGGCCCCCCACACCTTCGCCTCGTGCCGGGTGGGGTGCACCCAGAACATGCGCAAGAGCTCCAAGACGGGTGTTGCCACGTCGAGGTGCGCCGAGTCAGGGGGCAGGACCTCCGCCACGAGCTCGGCGGTGCGTACGGCACAGCCGTGCACCACCCCGAGCCCCCAGTCGACGACCGGCACATTGACCTCGGACTCCAGCACGGGCTCCCATCTCCCGTCCACCGACCGATAGTCGAGCGTGCGCCCGACCGACCCCGCGCACAGCGTCTCCACCACGGTGTGCGCGGACCGAAGACGATCCAGAGCGTGTGGGTGCCGCGGTTCGTCGAAGAGCCACGGCACCAGGAGGGTCGAGCCCCTCCGGGCCAGGTCCCCGGGATCGCCGAGCAGACCCACGTAGAAGTGGTGCAGCCTGTGACCGCCCATCTGGGCAACCAGGTGGTCGACCGCAAAGGCGGCTGATCCGCCCCACCCCGCGTCGACGAGTGCGCTGGGGACACCGTCGGCCAGACCTTCCTGACGGAGGTAAGCGATGCTGCGGTCCGCCATCTGCCGGCCGCGCCTGCGTACCTCGGAGACCAGCGGTTCGGACTGCAGTGCGCCAGCCAGCTGCTGTCGCTCCTCGAGGTTGAGCGGGAGGTCTGCTCGGTCGGCGAGACAGCAGTCGAGGCCGACGAGGTCGTAGACCTCGGACGGATCGAGGTCCACCCGCGCCAGCAACGTCCTGGCGGTGTAGTCGACGCCGGCATCGACCCAGCGGGCCAACAGCTCGTCATGGGTGGCGGACGCCCCGAAGACCCACGGCCGACGCGAGGCGTGGAGGTAGCGGAGCTCGAGCTCGGGGGCGAGCCGGGTGACGATCGGACGAGCCGCGGCCAGCATGGACTCCCCGTCACGGGCCACGTAGTACAGCCGCCGGACGCCGCGCAGACGCGCTTGGTCGACGACCCAGCTGGCGAAGCCGACGAGCATGGCGCCCAGGGGGCCGGCACCGACCTCGGCCTGGGCGGGCGGTGCACCTCGGCGGAGCGCCTCCAGGCGCGACAGGCGCGAGGCGCCCGCGATGAGCGACGTCATCCCGGCGCTGTCGGCTGCGCTGCCCTCGAGCAACCTCTCGTAGCGGTTGAGCCGCCCCTGCGGCTTCCAGGAGGACGACCACCCCTCGATCCGTGCCGCCGCGACGTCGCTGCGTGGGTGGTCACCGTGGTGGTGCACGACGTCATGCTGACCGAGCTGCTCGGCCACCAGGGTGAACAGACCGCCGTGCGCCTTGCTGACACCCCGCTCGCTCGAGGTGAACACCCGGTCCGACTCCCGGGCCAAGCCGTGACGCAGGAGCAGCTCCTTCACGAAGGCCTCACGGTGCGGCGTGTCGGAGACGAAGATCACGGCTCCCGCGGTGCGTGCTGCCACCACCACCTCGGCGACACCTGGGGCGGGCACGACCAGCTCGCGCTCGACCGTCTCCTCGGCATCGACCCAGCGCGCTGCCTCCGCCTCGTCGACGACCAGCGCCTCGGCCACCGCGCTGTAGATCTCGTGGAGGGTCGCGTGACGCCCCAGGAGCCGCGTCAGAGCCCCTTCGTGCCGTCGACGGGCAAGCGCGAACACGTGCGGGTCGACCACCAGCACGCCCTGACGCCGGAGGCGGTCCGCGACCAGCCCGAACACGGCGTCCGGATCACCCACGCGTCGGGTCAGGACGGTGTCGAAGACATCGAACGAGGTGGTCACGGCCATCACACGGGCTCCGTCAGGACGAAGGGAAGTATGGGTCCAGCATTGCCTACTGCATCGACGGTGACCACACAGGCGCAGGACCGCCGTGCGCCACTCAGCGTCGGCCCAGTGCCCGATAGCTGAACCCGGCGGCCCGCCAGGCAGCGGCGTCGAGGCAGTTGCGTCCGTCGAGCACCCGCTTGTCCCGCACGAGCCCGGCGACGTGGGTCGGGTCGAGGGAGACGTACTGCTGCCACTCGGTGAGCACGAGCACCAGCTCGGCCCCGGTGAGCGCGTCGTCGACGTCCTCGGCGAAGACCAGGTCGGGCCACTTGCGGCGGGAGTTCTCGATGGCCTGCGGGTCGGTGACGACCACGGACGCCCCCTGGAGCGACATCTGGGCGGCCACACTCAGGGCGGGCGAGTCCCGCACGTCGTCGCTGTCGGGCTTGAACGACGAGCCGAGCACCGCGATGCGGCGTCCCTGGATCGACCCACCCAGCTCCTCGCGGGCCAGGTCGACCATCCGGACCCGACGACGCATGTTGATGGCGTCGACCTCGCGCAGGAAGCTCAGCGCCTGGTCGACGCCCAGCTCGCCCGCCCGCGCCATGAAGGCGCGGATGTCCTTGGGCAGGCAGCCACCACCGAACCCGAGGCCGGCGTTGAGGAAGCTCCGGCCGATGCGTTCGTCGAGGCCGATGGCGTCGGCCAGGAAGGTGACATCGGCTCCCGACGCCTCGCACAGCTCCGCCATGGCGTTGATGAAGGAGATCTTGGTGGCGAGGAAGGAGTTGGCGGCGACCTTGACCAGCTGGGCGGTCGCGAGGTCGCCGACGAGCCGGGGGCTGCCCTCGGCGATCGCGCTGGCGTAGACCTCGTCCAGGACCGTCACGGCCCGCTCCCCCGCGGGGCCGTCGGCGACGCCGTAGACGATGCGGTCGGGGTGCAGGGTGTCCTGGACGGCCTTGCCCTCGCGGAGGAACTCGGGGTTCCAGACCAGCTCGGCCTCGGGCTGCACCTCGTGCACCCGGCGGGCCAGCCGCTCGGCGGTGCCGACGGGCACGGTGGACTTGCCGACGACGAGGTCACCGGGCGCGAGGTGGGGCAGCAGCGACTCGACGGCGGCGTCGACGTAGGTCAGGTCGGCGGCCATCTCGCCCGAGCGCTGCGGGGTGCCGACGCACACGAAGTGGACCCGGGCGCCGGCGACCGCAGTCGGGTCGGTGGTGAAGCGGAGCCGGCCGCTGGCACCGGCCGAGGAGAGGATCTCGGGCAGCCCCGGCTCGAAGAAAGGCGCCTGTCCGGCGGACAGCGCCTCGACCTGGGCCGGCAGGACGTCGAGGCCGACGACCTCGTGTCCCAGCTCGGCCATGCAGGCGGCGTGGACAGCGCCGAGGTAGCCACAACCGACGACGGAGATCAGCACGTCGCGATCCTAGGTGCCAGCTGTCCCCCCGCACCCGGCGGGAGCCTGAGCGACGCATGACCATCGGGTGACCACCCGGAGACGCACGAACGCCGCGACCCGGTGGGCCGCGGCGTCCGTGGTGTGGAGCTGGGGTGGGTCAGAGCGCCTTGCGCTTGGCGGCCACCAGGGTGACGCCACCGACCAGGAGCAGCGCCAGGGCGCCAGCCAGGGTCAGCATGGTGCCGGAGTCGGCGCCGGTCGCGGGCAGGTTGCCCGAGCCCGAACCGGTGCTGGAGCCGGTGGTCGGGGTGCTGCCGTCGCCGGAGTCACCACCGCCACCCTGGCTGCCCTGGGGAACGGTGATCTCGGTGCTGCCGAGCTCGCCGCTCTCCGAGCCGCTGCCGCTCGCGAGGTAGCTGCCGGGCTCGCAGAGCTCGACGGTGAAGGTCGCGGTCCCGTCGGGGCCGGCGGCCTGGTCCTCGTTGAAGACCTCGTTGCCGTCGGCGTCGATGACGACGAGCGTGAGGGTCTCACCTGCGACGCCCTCGACGGTCACCTGCGAGGTGTAGCAACCGTTGCCGGACGGGGCGGGCGGGGTGGCGGAGACGCCACCCTCCTCGCCGGGGTAGGAGACGGCCTGGGCGGCCGTCGGCGCGAGGAGGACGAAGAACGCGGCCACGAGGAGCGCGATGAGGCGGGTGACCTTCATGGTCATCTCCCAAGAGTGTGTCGGGGGTCAGAGATCCGAGAGTTCGTGCTAAGAGCAGCCTGATCCCTCGACGCGGACGTTAGCAGGCTTGGTGCCGGGCGTATAGCGAACCGCGAAGTCCGATGAGATGGGCTGGCCCGCCATTGTCAGGGTCAGGGACTTGGTCTGGCCCGGGGCGAGGGTGAAGTCCCGCGTCCCGGCTTGGAGTCCGTCGTGCTTGTAGGTGATGAGGTCACGACGTCCGTCACTGGCTCGTACGCCGGTGATGGCCCATCCGGGAGGCGCGTAAGCGACGACCTGGATGCGCAGATCACCCGGTCGCGACCGTCCGACGATGCCGGTCACGGACGGGGGCAGGTCCCGGTTGAGCGGGGCCGCGGACCGCAGCTGGACCTTCATCGTGGCCGATGTCGTGGTGCCGCAGCTTGCGGGCTCGGTGGTGATACGCACCCGCTGGTAGGAGCTGGTCTTCGAGCCGATCCGGTCGTGGAGGTAGACACCGAAGCGCGGTGAGTCCGGGGTGGGATCGCGCAAGGTCTGCCCGAGCTCGGTGTCCTCCAGGATCGACTCCTCCTTCCTGCGCGCAGACCAGACCATGATGCGGCGCTGCTCCACCCCCTCCGCCAAAACCGCGGTGAGCGCCGCAGGATCGCCGGGAAAGGTCCGCACCCGATCGAAGACCCGACGAGCCGCTTGGGCGAAGACCTCGTTCTGCTGGTCCGGATCAGGAACGTCTCGGTACACGTCGACGAGGAGCTTCTGCACCGCGTTGCGGCCCGTCAGCCGGCCAGCGTCGGTGTTCACAGGACCTACAGCCCCGAGCAGCAACTGCAGGGCCCACGGATCCACCGCGGCCACCCCGTCGATGGTCTCGCCAAAGCGGCGCTGCCACATCTCGGTGATCAGCTCGGCGGCTCGGGGGAAGTCGGGTGAATCAGTGACGTTGGCGGGAAAGCGGCCCAATCCTGGGCCGTAGAGTCCCTCCTCCGCCATCGAGAGCGGCAGCACCGGCCGCTCGAACTCACCGACGTCGCCCGCGGTGGCCTGGCGGACCAGCTCCAGACGGCCGTCTTCCGCACGAAGCACTGCAATGGCTCCGGGAATGCCGCCGAGCGACCGTTGCTCTGCGGTGTTCTGCGCGAGGAGGAGATAGGTGCGGCGCCCACTCCCCCCGAGCATGTCGGGCAGCAACCTTCCCGCGAGCGAGACGGTGCGTGCCAGGCGGGAGCTGCGGCCCAGCAGGTCCTGCGTGTCGACCACCCGGTCACGCAGGGCCGGCGTCAGACCCTCGGCACGGATCGCGGCAGCGTCCTGGTCGGCGTCGTCGAGCAGCACCGCGGCTCGTGTCAGCTGTCCGCTGGCCTCGCGGAGCGGGGCCAGGTCGACGCGGCCGCCCTGGAGCCCGATGTCCGCCGGGTCGACGTAGGAGAGCGCGGTCATCACCGCCGGGAGCGCGCCGTGGGTGACGTCGTCCGTGGTCGCGGTCAGTCGACGCGCGGCGTCGACGTCGTCACCGATCGAGGGCAGGGTCGACGCGGCGCCCCAGAGCGGGCCTCCGAGCGCCGCCCTCGCGTTGCCCGTCTCGTCCTGCGCGCGGGACAACGCCTTCTTCGCACCCGGCACGTCCCTGTCGAGGAGCCGGACCCGGAAGTCGCCGATGGCGGTGTTGGCCTGCTGCGCGGACCGGTAGGCCGAGAACGCCTGCCAGGCCATGAACCCCGCGAGCAGCACCACCAGGACCACCAGCCCCAGGACGACCCGCACCACGGGGCGGCCCCAGCCGCGCTCCCGATGGGGTCCGTTCGAGCGTCGAGGACGTCGACGGGAGGCAGCCACCAGCGCAGCGTAGACGAGCCGAGGTCACCACCAGGTCAACGTGTTCGGCCTGCGGGAGTCGACCTGTCCACGTTCTTCTTCTGTCGTAGGGTGAGCCCGCTCGTCCGACCGGCGGGCGGATGTCGAAGGGACCTTCGTGGAGTTGCGCGACTACCTCCGCATCGCCCGGCGCCGTTGGGTGCTGATCCTGCTCAGCACGCTCACCGCACTGGGTCTGGCCGCGGTGTTCACCGCCCAAGCAACCCCCCAGTACGAGTCGACGGCCCGGGTGTTCATCTCGACGTCTGCCTCCGGTTCGTCCTCCGACGCCTACCAGGGCGGGCTCTTCAGCCAGCAGCGGGTGGCCTCCTACGCCGACGTCGTCAACGGGGTCGACGTCGCCCAGCGGGTGGTCGACGACCTCCAGCTCGACGTCAGTGCCGAAACCCTCGCCTCGCGGATCTCGGCCGCCGTCGTGCCCGAGACCGTGCTCCTGCAGGTCTCGGTCCGCGACCCCAACCGGTTCGAGGCCCAGCGCATCAACGAGGCGCTCATGGTGCAGATCCAGGACGTGATCCGCGAGCTCGAGACACCACCGGGACGGCGAGTCGCCACCCTTAAGGCCACCGTCGTCGACACACCACAGCTGCCCGAAACCGCAGTGTCCCCACAGCCGACGCGCAACCTGGGCCTGGCACTGGTGCTGGGCCTGCTCCTCGGGACGGGTCTGGCCGTCACGCGCGAGCTGCTCGACACCAGCGTCAAGGCCATCGACGACGTGCCGACACTGGAGCACCTGCCCGTGTTGTCGGGTCTCTCCTACGACCCGCAGGTGTTCGGCAAGCCGCTGATTACCGACCTGCCCACCCACTCGCCACGGGTCGAGGCCTTCCGGGTGCTCCGCACCAACATGGAGTTCCTCGACGTCGACGCCACCAGCAAGGTCTTCGTCGTCACCAGCTCGGTGCCCGGCGAGGGGAAGTCCACGACGTCGACGAACTCCGCACTCGCCTTCGCCGTGGCCGGCCGCAACGTGCTGCTCATCGACGCCGACCTGCGACGCCCGCAGGTCTCCAACCTGCTGGGCCTCGTGGACAGCGTGGGCCTGACCACCATCCTGGCCGGCCAAGCCAGCATCGACGACGCACTCCAGATGCACGCCGACTCCGGACTCAGCGTGATCACCTCCGGGGCCATCCCGCCCAACCCCGCTGAGCTGTTGCAGTCGCGCGCCATGCAGGAGCTGCTCGACCAACTCCGCGACCGCTTCGCGGTCATCGTCATCGACGCCCCACCGCTGCTTCCCGTGACCGACGCGGCGTTGCTGGCGTCGGAGGCCGACGGCGCCGTCGTCGTCGTGCGCTACGGCCGGACGACCAAGGACCAGCTCCGGGGCGCCGCCGACCGGCTCGGCAGCGTCGACGCCAAGCTGCTGGGAATTGTCTTCAACATGATCCCTGAGCGCGGCGCCGGCTACGGCTACGGCTACGGCTACGGCTACGGCTACGGACCCGACCAGGCCACGAGCTCGACCCGCGGCCGGCTGACCTGGCGGCAGCGTCGCGACCAGCGGCGTCAGCGCCGTCAGTCCGGCCAGGGGGGCCGCCACAACGACGAGGGTGCGACCACCTCGGCGATGTCCTGACCCCCCGTCACCCCTGCGGCGGCTCGCTCCGGCCGGTCACGACGGTGGTCGCCGACCGGCGCGCGAGGTCGTCACGCATCCCGGCGCAGGCCTGGGCCAGGGTCCGCGAGACCACCGAGGGCGCCTGGTAGGGGTCCAGCCCCTCGGCCGTCACCGGCGAGAAGTCGGGCACCGCTGCGTGCGAGATCAGGGGGTGCTGCGGGCGGACGTCGAGCTCGTCGTCGCCGAAGAGCTCCTCGTGCATCTTCTCGCCCTCCCGGAGACCTGTGAACACGACGTCCACCTGCTTCCCGGACAACGCGATCAGCTGCTGCGCGACGTCGCGGATCGCGATCGGCTCCCCCATGTCGAGCACCATGACGTCGCCGCGCGAGCCGATGGCGCCGGCCTGGATGACCAGCTGCACCGCCTCCCGGATGGTCATGAAGTAGCGCGTGACGCGGGGATCGGTCACCGTGATCGGGCCCCCGGCGGCGATCTGGGCCGTGAAGGTCGTCAGCACCGAGCCCCGACTTCCCAGCACGTTGCCGAAGCGCACGCTCATGAACAGGCCCTCGGCGTCCCGGGCCGCTGCAGCCGTGAGGCCCTCGGCGAGGCGCTTGGAGTAGCCCAGGACGCTGCAGGGGTTGGCCGCCTTGTCGGTCGAGACGTTGACGAACCGCTCGACCCCCGTGGCCACGGCTGCCGCCAGGACGTGCTGGGTGCCCCAGACGTTCGTCTTGACCGCCTCACCCGGGGCAGCCTCCAGCAACGGGAGGTGCTTGAGCGCGGCCGCGTGGAAGACCACGTGCGGCGCCCGGCGCGCGAACAGCGCCTTGACGTAGCGCTCGTCGCGGATGTCGCCGAGCTCGGTGTCGTCGGAGTCGAGCATGGCCCGGCCGGTGATGGAGAGCTGGACGGCGTGGAGCGCGCTCTCGTCGCGGTCGAGCATGATGAGCTCCGACGGGCCGAACTTGGCGATCTGCCGGCACAGCTCCGACCCGATCGAGCCGCCCGCACCCGTGACGAGCACGCGCTTGCCGGTCAGGTAGTCGGCGATGGACTCCACGTCGGTCTCGATCGGCTGCCGGCCGAGGAAGTCCGTCACGTCGATGTCGCGGACGTCGCTGATGTTGACGTGCGCCGGGTTGTGCAGGTTGCTGACGCTCGGCAGCACCTTGAGGTCGATGCGGCTCTCGGTCGCGAGGCGACTGACCACCGACACCAGCTCGGAGGGTGCGCTCGGGATGGCCAGGATGGCGGTCGTGGCCCCCACCCGACGGGCGACCTCGACGAACTCGAAGGCGGAGCCCACCACCGGCACACCGCTGAGGCGCCGGTGCGACTTCCGGGGGTCGTCGTCGACCAGGGCCACCGGGCGCCACCCGCAGTCGGGGTCGCGCAGCATCGAGGCCACCAGCTGTGCCGCGCCGTTGCCGGCGCCGATGACGACGACGGGCTCCCGAGTGGCCGGGTCGACGAGGCGGCGTACGTCGCTCCAGTCGCGCAGCAGGCGGTACGCCGCCCGCCCTCCGACGACGAGCACGAAGGCCAGCATCGACGCGGTGACCGTCAGCGACACTCGCGCCGGCGCGCCCACCGCGAGGTTGACGGTCACCACGAAGAGACCGACGAGGCCGCTCACCAGGCTTGCCAGCACGGCATCGGCGAAGGACCCGACGGGCGAGCGACCGAGGTGCAGGTGGAGCGGCAGCCCGATCCCGACGTAGGCGATCGCGCAGGACACTCCGAGTACAAGAGCGGAAGGCAGCACCAACGTCGGGCTGTAGCCCACCGCCACCTGGAGCAGCGCCATGGCGGCGAACGCGACCAGCCAGGACACCGAGTCGTAGGTGACGAGCACCAGCGTCCGGGTCTGACGGATGCGGCTGAAGGCGTCCTGCACGAGAGCTCCCGGGATGACGGAGTGCGCCACCTCGCACGGGCGCACCCGCGACCGGCGGCAGACGGCAGGAGGAACTTACCCGCTGTTGCACTGATGTGCAGCGTGAGTACGCGGATGAGTGCCGAAACGGGTCCGACTGCCCCAGACAGACCGAGTCGATCGACTTTGGTCTCATTCCGCTCGGGCTGCGGGAGCGGCCGCCGCGCCGTGGATACGATGTGGGCTGCCCATCACCGACGAGAGGCATCCACGCCCGATGTCACAGCCCCACGCCGACTACCGCCTGAGCCAGCTCGACCAGCTCGAGGCTGAGTCGATCCACATCTTCCGCGAGGTCGCGGCCGAGTTCGAGAAGCCGGTGCTGATGTTCTCCGGCGGCAAGGACTCCATCGTCATGCTCCGGCTGGCGGAGAAGGCCTTCTACCCGGCGAAGATCCCGTTTCCCGTGCTGCAGATCGACACCGGCTACGACTTCCCCGAGGTGCTGGAGACGCGCGACAACTGGGTGAAGCGGCTCGGCGTGCGCATGATCGTGGCGAGCGTCGAGCAGGCCATCGCCGACAAGGTGGTCGTCGACGACGGCAAGACCAGCCGCAACCGGCTGCAGATCGGCACCCTGCTCCACGCCATCGAGGAGGAGGGCTTCACCGCCGCCTTCGGTGGCGGACGCCGCGACGAGGAGAAGGCCCGAGCCAAGGAGCGCGTCTACTCCCACCGCGACGACTTCGGCCAGTGGGACCCCAAGAACCAGCGTCCCGAGCTGTGGAGCCTCTACAACGGTCGCATCCACGGCGGCGAGCACATGCGGATCTTCCCGCTGTCGAACTGGACCGAGCTCGACATCTGGCACTACCTGGCACAGGAGAAGGTCGAGATCCCGTCCATCTACTTCTCCCACCAGCGCCGGGTCTTCCAGCGCGACGGGATGTGGCTCTCCGAGAGCGAGTTCAACCCGACCAAGGGCAACGAGACAGTCGAGGAGAGGACGGTGCGCTTCCGCACCGTCGGCGACCTCACGCTGACCGGGTGCGTCGAGTCCGAGGCCGACACGATCGAGAAGATCATCGAGGAGGTCTCCATCGCCACGGTGACCGAGCGTGGAGCCACGCGCGGCGACGACCGCTTCTCCGAGGCCGCCATGGAAGACCGCAAGAAGGAGGGCTACTTCTGATGGCCAGCAACACTGATTCGCCGGTCGAGCCCGTCGAGACCAGCGACCCCACGCTAGAGGACCTCGGCGTCGGCCAGATGGACCTCCTGCGCTTCGCCACCGCCGGCTCCGTCGACGACGGCAAGTCGACCCTCATCGGACGGCTGCTGCTCGACTCGAAGGCGATCTTCAGCGACCAGCTCGAAGCTGTCGAGGCCACCAGCCAGTCCAAGGGCTACGACTACACCGACCTCGCGTTGCTGACCGACGGACTCCGCTCCGAGCGCGAGCAGGGCATCACGATTGACGTGGCCTACCGCTACTTCGCCACTCCGCGACGCAAGTTCATCATCGCCGACACGCCCGGTCACGTGCAGTACACGCGCAACATGGTCACCGGCGCCTCGACCGCCGACCTCGGCCTGGTGCTGGTCGACGCCCGTCAGGGCCTGACCGAGCAGTCCCGCCGTCACGCGGTGATCCTGTCGCTGCTCCGGGTGCCGCACATGGTGCTGGCGGTGAACAAGATGGACCTCGTCGACTACGACCAGGGCGTCTACGACAAGATCCGGCGCGAGTTCACGGCGTTCGCCACCAAGCTCTCGATCCCCGACCTCGAGATCATCCCGATCTCGGCGCTCAAGGGCGACAACGTCGTGACCCGTTCGGAGCACATGCCGTGGTACCAGGGCTCGTCCCTGATGCACCACCTCGAGAACGTCCACGTGGCGTCCGACCGCGACCTGATCGACGCCCGTCTGCCCGTGCAGTACGTCGTGCGACCCAAGTCCGACGAGTTCCACGACTACCGCGGGTACGCCGGCCAGCTGGCCGGCGGCGTGCTCAAGCCGGGCGACGAGGTGGTCGTGCTGCCCAGCGGCATGACCTCCAGGATCGCCGGCATCGACCTCTTCGACCGCGAGATCACCGAGGCCTACCCGCCCATGTCGGTCACGGTGCGGCTCGAGGACGACGTCGACGTCAGCCGCGGCGACATGATCGCCCGGGTCAACAACGCACCGTCGGCCAGCCAGGACATCGACGCGATGGTCTGCTGGATGACCAACCAGCCTTTGCACCCGCGACAGAAGCTGGCGATCAAGCACACCACCCGCACCGGTCGCGCGCTGGTCAAGGACATCCAGTACCGCCTGGACATCAACACCCTCCACCGCGACCAGGAGACGAAGGAACTCGGGCTCAACGAGATCGGGCGCGTCCAGCTGCGCACCACGGTCCCGCTGCTGTGCGACTCCTACTCCAAGAACCGGACCACAGGATCGTTCATCCTGATCGACGAGGCCACCGGGGTCACCGTCGGCGCGGGCATGATCAACTCGGTCGCATGAGGGGCTCCGGAGTGCGAACGAGGCGGGGCTGGACCACGGTGACGAGAGACCTCCTCCGACGTCGGGGATTCGACATCGTTCGGTTCAGTCGTATGCAGGCGATCCGTCACCTAGAGATCGATTTCGTGCTCGATGTCGGCGCCAACACCGGCCAGTTCGCCAGCCAGATCCGCAGGTTGGGATACGACGGCACCATCGTTTCTTTTGAGCCGTTGAGCAACGCCCTACGTGTCATCTCCCAGATCGCTGCCCGAGATGAAAAGTGGACGATCCAACCGTATGCGCTCGGCGATGTCGAGCAGCACCTGGATATCCACGTCACCAGAAATCTAGTCAGCAGTTCGATACTCGAACAGGGCGAGTTGCTGAGCCGGATAGATCCTGGTTCGACACCCGTTGACACGGAGCGCATCCTGGTGCGACGCCTAGACTCGGTCTATCCAGACCTCGTTCCACGCGGCGCTCGAACCCTCCTGAAGATTGACACCCAGGGATACGAGCGGCAAGTTCTCCTCGGTGCCGGCGAATGGCTCGAGACCATCGCGGCGGTCCATCTCGAAGTCTCCCTGGTTGAACTATACGGAGGAGAATTTTTGCTCAGCGAAGCCCTTGAGTTTCTGGAAAGTCGAGGATTCCGGGTGCTCACCATGGAGCCGTCACTGCCTGACCCCGTCACTGGTCAGCTGCTTCAGGTTGATCTCACGTTGGATCGGCGGAGTTAAGGCTCCGCTAACGTCGTTGCGTTCTTGCGGCTCTGCGTCTAGCCCCTTCTACACTGGCAACCAGCTGCGAGGTCACCAGAGCGCGTCCGTACCTCTCGCGCGCGAATGCTGTGGCAGCAGCGACTTGGGCGGAACGGGCCTCTATGTTCTGGACCAATCGAACGACGGCATGCGCAAACTCGGCCGGGTCATCGGCCAGTGTGACGCCTCCGGCGCTGGCCGCTCCCATGCCCTCATCCGATAAGGTCGTAGCCACCACCGGAACCCCCTCGGCGAAGGCTTCCAGCATCTTGTTCTTGATGCCGGTGCCGAACTGTAGCGGCACGACCGCCACGGACGCCGCTCTGAGATACGAAGCGACGCTCTCCACCGCGCCGGTGACCGTCACAGCATCAAGGTCACGTGACAGCTGTCGAATGCGCGGGCCAGGTGCCCTTCCTACGATGAAGAACCTTGCGGTAGGGACCTGACGGAGCACCGTGGGCAGAACTTGGTGAGCAAACCACACGGCAGCCTCCTCGCTGTACTGCGTGCTCATGTCGCCGGTGAACACCAGTACCGTGCCATCGATGATCTCGACGGGGTCAGCACCGTCAACCCCGTCAGATATCTCGTACGTGGTCGGGATGACGTAGGTCGCTCCCCCACCGACTCGATCCGCGTCTGCTCGCGTCGTGATGGTTGTGACGTCCGCTGAGCGGTTGCACCAACGCTCGTATTGGCGCAGAAGGTGTGCCTCGGCCCTCAGCACGGCTCGCATTCCTGGACGAGCATGCTCGACCCTCCGCGCGAACTGAAACGAAAGTGCGTCACAGAAGTCCAGGACTGCGGCTGTACGTCTTCCGCCCATGTACGGCGCCGTCCGAACCAGCGAGTACAAGGTGCAGACGGCATCGTGCCGACGCTCGGCCTGACGGATTGCCTGGTGGAGTGAGCCGTCGTAGGCGCGGGCGACTTGCAGGGGCCATCCCGAAGCCAGTCCTGCCCCTCGACGGACCCAGCGTGACGACCTGGGTACGACCACCAGGTCGTCGACAATGCCGCGCAACTCTTCCACGAACTCGTCGGAGACCCCCTCCAGTGACCTCGAACTGGTCACCAAGCACACCTTGTAGTGATCACCGAGCATCAACAGCTGCTGGAAGACCCGCCGCTCCGCTCCGCTGTTCGGGGGCCAAGGGAACCGCGACGTGACGTAACAGATCCACTCGCTCATCAGCGCCTCACCACGAACCGAGCGATGCCGACGTAGATGGTGCCGAAAAGGATCAAAACGATGGTCGTGAATGAGTTGATGCCCCCCAGTAACCACTGCGCTGGGAAGGTGAGAAAGGGGAGCACCATCAGGGCGCGCCGAGGATTCACCATGGAACGCTCCGCTAAGACGGACATCCTGCCCACCAGCCATCCGAAGAACAACCCACCGAGGATTACGCCTCCGGTGCCGGCATTGATCCACAACTCGGTCACAATTCCATACTCGGGGGTGAAGGTCCGATCCGTCTCGGGCTGTTGCAGAGTAATGAGATACGCCGACGTCTGTGACGGTTTGTCGGGAAACAACGACCGCGGGACGGGTTGTGTCGCGAGATCGAGTAGCGTGCGACCCCACAATCTCCCGTCGTACGTCTGGTAGGTCTGAGCGAAGAAATCAAAGGAGTCGAACCGTCCGCTGAAGTCTGTCACGGACTGCCGTGCGCTCACTTGAGCCGAGTCGCCAACGGTGGTGTTCTCGACTCGAAATGTCGCGTAAGCCCCGGCCCCGAGAATCACCAGAACCGTGAGCGGGACGATTGCCCTGAGCTTAATGGCGCCGACGTTCCGCTCGCGCCAGGCGATCATCGCAAGGAGTGGCGCCGCATAATACGAACGCTGGCCGTATGGAAAGATCAGCACTGCGCCAAAGATAAAGGTGAGGGCGATGCATGGGACCCGCCAGCTCTGATCTCGAGGGATCAGCACGAGTGCCAGCCAGAACGGCAGCCATGCCAAGGCGATGGACACCCCGGTCACGTAGAACTGACCGCCATCGTTGACAAGACTCCTGAATAGGGTGGGTTGGGTGTAGGCGAACCGCATTGTCACGCCAGCAATCTGAGCGCTCAAAAGCAGTCCCACCACCGCAAGCGACCCCGCGACCAATGCCACCCCGAGCGGGGCGCGAAGGCGCGGGTTCGGGGAAAGCGACCCACCCGGGGTCTCGCGATTGCGCGTACTCATTCCGACCACGACGCCCGTCGCCAGCGTGGCGCAAAACAGACCCGCCAGGATCATAGGGCCTCCCAGGGCCCCGCGTTGCAGCAGTCGGGCGTAGCTGGTGACTTCGGTGTCCAACAGTGCCAGAGGTCTGAGCACGTAGGTGAATGCGACGGCCAGGGCTAGTACCGATGCCGCCGACGAGACTTTCGGACTAGTTTGCCCAACGATCATGACGCCCGCTGCGACGGCGCTGACGAGGGCCAAGAGCAAGCTCAATCGTCCGCCGCTGGGCGACGTCCAGAGCCATATGACCAGAACGGAGGACACCATCCACGCTCCGACCACGACAGGAGCGACCACTGTTCGGCGCTCAGACTGCGCCTTGGTCCTCAGCGGTTGCATGCTCATATGATTGTCCTGAAGACCGCGTGGGCAAGAGCCATTGATGCGGAGGCTGCCGTAAACACATGGGCCGATACGACCTGACGCCCGGCCAGAGACCCGCCGAAGCCTGCCCACAGCGCCGACACGAGGACCACGAGCACGACTACTGCGGCCAGAACAGCCAGACATGCTATTCCGAGAGGCGAACTCGGCATCGCAATCATGCCAGCACATACTGCTGCTAGGCCAAGCAGGTTGGCGGCAGCTATCGTCTTGTAACGGCCCTCAGCGACTATCAGCGAGTAGGTCGGTCCTCCCCACGCCGCCGCGGCTGCAGCTAGCACCGCGGGAGGGAGAACTGCCGTGAAGACAGCTGAGCGCTCGGCACCCAACCCAAAGAGGATTAGCACGTGGTCCGCGGCCAACAACAGACACACCGCCAAGCAGGAGGTGACAACGCCAACCGCTCGGTTGACCCTCTTGAACAGGGCAATACGAATCGGCTGCTGATGGCCGCCGTTATGGCGCGCGAGTCGCGGCAGCAGTGCCGCCGAGGCTTGAGTTGAGACCAGTGCGACGCCGCCAGCAACCGTGAAGGCTGTGACATAGGCGCCGACGTCCTCGACTGGCATCACACGCATCGCATACACACGGTCGGCATACAGTCGGGCACCCCCAGCCAGGGTCGCAACGGCAAGAGGCGCCAAGGTGTGCCTCCCAAGCCGGAGTAGGAGGTGCGTTCTAGCCGGGGTGCGGAAGCGACCAGCCAACAACACCCGCCAGACGTACCAGGACAGGAACGCCAGAGAGATGCCCGCAACGAATGCCTGCCAAGCCAGGACATACACCGCCTGTCCCGACTTCGCCGCCACGACGCCGGCACCCGTCCACCTCAAAAGGTCGGCGAGCATGAGAAATCCGGCACTCGTGGCCTGTCTGTCTCGACCGATGATGATGCCTACGTAAAGTCGTGTTGGTAGTTCGAGCGCAAGGGAGGCCGCGACGAGCAGAGTGGCCACATGGTGGTGCTGCACCGCATCAGCGGAGACGGTTGTTGAGAAGATGAGGTAGATCAAGCCGAAGAGGATGACGGCCAACAGGCCAA
The DNA here is from genome assembly GCF_003752505.1 of Nocardioides aurantiacus. NCBI lineage: Bacteria > Bacillati > Actinomycetota > Actinomycetes > Propionibacteriales > Nocardioidaceae > Nocardioides > Nocardioides aurantiacus. The sequence continues at coordinate 3,487,635 of NZ_RKHO01000001.1, forward strand.
TCCACGATTCGTAGGCTCGCATTAGCCCAGATTGCAGTGGTTCCTCGCTCCCGGACGAAAAATCTCTGCTGGCGCTCGTCGAAAGACCCAGGTCGAATACGGATAACACCAGCTGGAAACTGAGATAGAGCGAAACCAAACCAAATGATGCCGCATCTAGAGCGTGGGAGAGGACGGCCAAGAGCCCCATCACCCCGACCGCCGAGGTGATCTTCTGGGCGACAGCCCCTGCGACGCCGGCCAGCACTCTCCTGTTCGCCAGCCTTGCCCTCAACTCACGACTTCCCAACGGAGCCTTACGTCGACACCGGGGTGTGTACAACTTCCACGGCGCATCTTTCCGAGCTGGTACGGCGCCGAGCCCATTGGATCGTCTTTATTGGTTGCCGCAACCAGCCGCCAGCAGCGAAGGTCCAGACCCGGTATCCCGTCCGCGACGGGCAGCCGTATCACGAACGCTCCTCGTGGATACCCGCCCACCGGTGATGGCGCGAGGCTGTGGATGAGATGAACCGAACCACGCGTCTGCTGGTGTCGTCGACCTCGTAGCCGGACGGCATCGACCCCGACCCTCGGTCCGTCATCGCCATGCAGACGGCACGCACCACGTCATCCGAATCGAGACCGGTCATCATGATGCTCCCGGTGTCCAGGGCCTCGGGACGCTCGATGGAGTCCCGGAGCGTGACTGCGGGGAAGCCCAGGACGGCCGACTCCTCAGAGATCGTGCCGGAGTCCGAAAGCACGCATGCCGCCCGCGATTGCAATCGGTTGTAGTCGTGGAAGCCAAAGGGCTCGAGCCATCGGACGTCGCCCTCGACGGTCTCCCCGAGCGCCTCGATCCGCTTGCGGGTCCGGGGATGCGTCGAGACGATGACCGGCAGCGACCAGGTCTCGTGGACCTGTACCAGGCAAGCAAGCAGGTCGCGCAGGCGACCCGGCGCGTCGACGTTCTCCTGGCGGTGGGCGCTGACGAGAAAGTAGCCCCCGGGGTCGAGGCCTAGCCGCTTGAGCACGTCGGAGCCAGCGATGTCGTCGCGGTAGTGGTCCAGGACCTCGCGCATCGGTGAGCCAGTCACGATGACCCGCCGCGGGTGCAGGCCCTCGGCGAGCAGGTTGCGCCTGGCGTGCTCGGTGTAGGCCAGGTTGAAGTCGGCGACATGGTCCACCATTCGCCGGTTGGTCTCCTCGGGGACGTTCTCGTCGTAAGAGCGGTTGCCCGCCTCCATGTGGTACGTCGGAACGTGCATCCGCTTGGCCATCAGGGTCGCAATGCAGGAGTTGGTGTCACCCAGCACCAGCACCGCGTCGGGCCGCTCGGCCAACAGAACCTTCTCGGCCTCGACGAGCACTCCGCCGAGGGTGGACCCCAGGCTGGAGGTGTCCACGTCAAGGTAGTGGTCGGGGGCACGCAGCCGGAGGTCGTCGAAGAAGACCTGGTTGAGCAGCCGGTCGTAGTTCTGCCCGGTGTGGACGAGCACGTGCTCGATGCCCTGGGTCGTCTCCATCCGGGCGATGACTCTGGCCAGCCGGATGATCTCCGGCCGGGTGCCGACGATGGTCATTACCTTCACGTCGTGTCCACCCTCTCGGCATACTGGTCCGGGTCGCGCGGGTCGAGCAGCTGATCGGACCAGAACATCGTCACCAGCTCGTCGTCCCCGATGTTGCGGATGTTATGAACCCACAGCGTGGGCATGTCGACGTACGCCGGGGAACTGCCCGTCACCGTGAACGACACCACCTCATCGTGCAGCAGCCGACGGAGGCGGATCTCCGCGGTGCCGTGGACCACCATGAAGCGCTCCACCTTGCGGAGATGGTAGTGGTCGCCTCGCACCATGCCCGGGAGCGTGGTCGAAACGAATGCCTGGCCCGTCCCGCCGTGGGAGCGCACTGCCTCCACTAGGGCGCCGCGATTGTCGGCGTGCACGGTGGGGGCCACGGGCCACATCTGGGGGAACGAAGCCGCACGGTAGGTGTTGAATAGGTCGACCTCGAACGGAGTCGTCAGCGGGGGGACCTCACCGCGTCCGGCGTACAGCGCATGGGTCGCCTGCAGGCTCGCGAGCACGCCGCTGATCAGGTGGGGCTCGCCCTCCACCACGCGCTGTTCGTCGTCGCCAACCGAGTCGAGAAGTGCAGCGGCGGCCTGCTGCACGTGCAGCAGGCCGACCTCCCGGTCAGCCGTCACAACCGGCGACCCGCCCCTTGCGACCTCGGCCGCGAAGGTCGCGACGAAGGAGTTGTAGTGGGCCCGGCCGTGCTCACCGAAGAGGTTCGGCAGAAGCACGTCGGCGAATGACCCGCCGGTCGATCGTGCGGCGTCGGCCAGGAGGGTGGCAGCCCGTGCCTTGCCCCGTCCGTAGGGGTTGTCCAGCGATGCGTGCACCGAGTTGGCGTAGACGACGTCGACCGGTCGCGGCGACGCCCTCAGTGCGGCCGCCAGCGCGTCGGCAAGATTGATGTTTCCCTGCTCGACGGCTGTCGGCTCCTCGGCACGGTTGACGCCCGCGAGGTGCAGGACCACGTCGCTGGCGCTCACCGCCGCGGCCAGGCGTCGGGGGTCAGCCACGTCGGCGCGACCCAGCCGGACCGGCTCAATCCCGTGCAGCGCTCGGAGCCGGCAGGCAGTGTGCCAGCCCAGGAAGCCGAAACCCCCCGTGATGCAGATCCTCACCACAGCTCCCTCCATCCTTCGGGGCCCGCCGGCGGGCGCCAGCGCCCGGCCAGCCACCCTCGCTCCTGGCCCTGTCCGAACCACAGCATCTCCAGCCGACGTGCAGGACCGGCCAGCCGGGGGCTCCTCCCGCCCAGGCCGAAGCCGACCCGAACCACGGCGCGAGCGAGTCCCTCGGGCACGTGGCGCGGCTCCCGGCCCCCCAGCAGCCTGACGAGGCCCGCCACTGTAAGATCCTCGGCGGGCTGCAGCACGAACCGCGGCGGCGGGTCGCCTGTCAGCGTGACGAAGGCGATCGCGTCACCCACGTTGACGACCTGCACCTGCGGGGTGGGGGACGCTCCCTCCCCCGCGACGCTCGCGATCGGTGAGGACACCAGGCGCCGCAGCAGCGCGGTGGTGGGGCGCCCCGCCCCGTGCACCGAGGTCGGGCGGAACACCGTGCCCGCGGGTCCGACCACCGCCTCACCCAGGGCCTTGCTGTGGGAGTAGGCGCTGAACGGGCGGGTGACCGGGGACTCGTCCAGACGGACTGCCCGTCCCTGCACCGCTGCCGAGCTGACGTGAACGAACCGGGGAGCCCCCTCTAGGCCCGATACAGCAGCGGTGACGAACGCCGGCAGCAGTGCGTTGGCACCATAGAGCGCGTCTGTCGCCACGCTGCTCGCCGTGGCTAGGCCGGCGGCGTTGACCACGGCATCGACGCCTCGGAGGCGGTCACTTAGCGCGTCCACGACCGATGCCGCAGCCCCGTGATGGACCGCCCGGAGAACGGCCTCGGCCGTCCGCGCCGAGGTCGTGAGACGGGGTGCCCGCACGTGCCGCACCCCGGCCCCGCGTCGGGTCAACGCCTCCACGACGGCCGACCCCACGAAGCCGGTGGCCCCCAGCACCGCCACCTCAGCCACGCCTGCCCCCCTCCCCTCGACCGTTCACCGCGTCCTCCAGCATGCCCTCCAGGGCAGCCGCCCCCGAGCCGGCGCCCAGGTGCTCCAGGTAGTAGCGGCGGGCCTGTCGACCCAGCTCGTCGCGCCGGGCCGCGGACATGGAGGCAACCTCGACGAACGCCTGCGCCAGGGACGACACGTCCTCTGGCGGCACCGTGAGCCCTCCGGCGTCACGGACCACGGTCGCGGCGTCCCCGGCCACGGCACAGACCACGAGGCGCTCGCAGGCGAAGGACGCCTGGACCTTGCTTGGGATCGTGCCGGAGAACAGCGGCAGGTTTTTCAGGGACACCACCTGCGAGGCGGCTTGCGCCATCAGGGTCGGCATCTGGCTCATCGGTCTCGGCCCCATGAAGACAACACGGTCCTCCACGCCGAGCGACGCCGCCAGCGCCCGCAGCCGCGGGACGGCGACCCCGTCCCCCACCAGCGCGAGAGCCACGGTCGGCCGGGACACGGCGGCCCGCGCCACGGCCCGAATTACGGTGTCGAGGCCCTGGACGTCGCCGATCCCTCCGGCGTACATCATCCAGGTGCGGGCCGGGTCGAGCTCGGGACGCGATGGCGGGAGGGCCGGTGCGAAGATATGCTCGTCGATCCAGTTCGGCACGCAACGGACTCGCGGGGCGCCACGCGCCTGCAGGGTGGCCGCCATGCTGGGGCTGATAGCGGCGACACCGTGGGCGCGTCGGTAGAGCGCAGCCAGCCCACGAGCGATCACACGCTCCGCCGCGTGGGCAACCCGCGGATCCCCGATGAAGCCGCTGGCGGTCACGCTCTCGGGCCACAGGTCCTGCACGTAGAGCACGAAGGGAACCCCCGCGGCACGGTGCAACCGAAGGCTCGCGAGTCCCACAGTCGCTGGCGTCAGGTAGGTGAGGCACACGTCGGCATCGCGGAGCCATCGCACGTGGGCGGTGGCGGACAGGGCGAACGACGTCAGGCTGGCGGCCCGCCGCCAGGCGGAGTCGTCGTGGCTCGGGACGTCCGGGACACGCATCAGCTGCAGTCCGTCGCGCGCCTCGCGCTGACGCCACGTCATCCTGTAGCCCGGATAGACCCGACCGTTGGGATAGCTGGGAAAGCCCGTCAGCACGCGCACGTCGTGACCGCGGCTCGCCAAGGCCCGTGCGATCGCGGTGGGGTGCGCCGCCGCGCCGGGCTCCGGCTCGTACCACTGGGTGACCATGCCAATCCTCATCGCGAACTCACCGGGGCACAACCCGTCCATGGAGCGCGCCGAGGAGCAGTGGCGTGACGAGGTAGCCCACCAGCACCGAGCAGACCAGGAACGCGGTAACGGGCAGGGGGACCTGCCGCCACCCGAGTGCGACCACCACGCAGCACACCGCCGAGGCGAGGGCGACCCAAGCGCCGGTGCGCAGGTGGCCCCACCCGCGCTCGTCGACGACCCGCTGATAGACGTGACCCCGGTGAGCCGTTCCAAGGGCGTCGCCCCGGCGGACGATCTTCACGATGACCCAGCCCGTGTCCGCGAGGTAGACCAGCAGGGGAGCAACGGCAACGGCTCCCGGGACGCCCTCACCCCAGGCCAGGACGGTGCAGCCGGCGATGACGGCCCCCAGGCCGTAGCTGCCGACGTCGCCCAGGAACACCGCACCGGCCGCGTTCCAGGGGAGGAAGCCGACTGCGGCACCGATCAGTGCCCCCCCTAGGACCAGAAGTGCCGGGACGGCCTCGGTGTGGCCCAGCCAGCCGAACCAAACCCCGGCCACGGCCGCGTGGAGCGCAGAGATGCCGTTGATCCCGTCCATGAAGTTGAACGCGTTGACATACGCCGCGAACCCCAAGGAGCCCAAGACCACGAAGGCGGGCCACCACGGCTCAACACCCGCCACCCAGCTGGCGGTGCCCGCCACGAGCACCCCCCCGACGACCTGCGCCACTAGGCGGGTGCGGGGCGGAAGCGGGGAGCGGTCGTCCGTCAGGCCGACAAGGGCTAGCAGAACCGCCACCAGCAAGACCATGGTCGACCCGGTGTCACCGGTCAGGACCAAACCCACCGGGACCAGGACCAGCATGACCGGCAGTCCCCCACCACGCGGGACGACCCGGTCATGGGAGGACCGATTGTTGGGTCGGTCCAGCAGCCGGGCACGCCGCAGCAGCGGGACGGACACGCCGGTGAGTACACCGGTGCCCACCAGTGTCAGCAGGAGGCTCTCACGCACCGTGCGCTACCAGCTGCCGGAACCGGGGCAGCTCGGCCAGGACAGCACCGACCTCCTCGACACCCAGCCTGGTGGTGTTATGCGAGTGGTAGGCCTCCGTCGCGACGCGGCGATCGCCCTCGTCGAAATATTCCCCGTAGTTGAGGTCACGCGCGTCAACGGGTACCCGGTAGTAATCGCCCTGATCCTCCGCCCGGGTGAGCTCCTCCTCGGTCGCCAGGGTTTCGAACAGCTTCTCGCCATGACGGGTGCCGATCATTTGGACGTCCGGCTCGACGCCGACAGCGCGCGCGACCGCCGTCGCCAGGTCGGCGATCGTGCTCGCCGGAGCCTTCCGGATGAACAGGTCCCCGGGCCGGGCGTACTCAAAGGCATGCTCCACGAGGGCGACAGCCTCTTCGAGCGACATCAGGAACCGCGTCATGTCGGGATTCGTGACCGTCATCGGTGTGCCGGCCCGAGCCTGCTCAATAAAGAGCGGGATCACTGAGCCCCGGGACATCATCACGTTGCCGTACCGCACGGTCGAGACCGTGGTGCGCGCCGTGGGGTTGTTGCGCGCGAAGGCCTGCGCGACCTTCTCCATCATCGCCTTACTCATGCCCATGGCGTTGACAGGGTATGCCGCCTTGTCCGTCCCGAGGCACACCACGGAGCGGACGCCGTTGGCGTTGGCGGCCTCGATGACGTGGGAACTGCCGATGACGTTGGTCTGCACAGCCTCCATGGGGAAGAACTCGCAGGAGGGGACCTGCTTGAGCGCGGCGGCGTGGAACACCAGGTCGACGCCTCGGGTAGCACGGTCAACGCTGTCGTAGCTGCGGACGTCGCCAAGGTAGAAGCGGACCCGGGGATCGTCGAGGGCTGCGCGCATCTCGTGCTGCTTCAGCTCGTCGCGGCTGAGGACGCGGATCTCGATGTCGTCGGCCCGGTCCAGCAGCCGTCGGACCATGGTGGAGCCGAACGATCCCGTGCCTCCTGTCACGAGCACGACACTGCCGCTCGGCAGGGAGAAGGTCATGCCAGGTCCGTCCCGTCGGGGTAGCGGTCAGGGGTTGGGCGCCTGACTCCGGTTGGTTTGCTCGACATCACGGCCAAAGCCCACCGCACGATACCGATACAAAACACGGATCGGCGCCGGACCCGCTCGGGACGGCATGATCTGGCTCACCCGACGCGGCCGAAGTCGTCCTCGTGGCGACAGATGTCGTCCTCACCGGTGTAGGCGCCGTGCTGGACCTCGACGATGACGAGCTCCTCCTTGCCCTCGTTGGCGAGGCGGTGCCGCGCACCGAGGGGCACGTCGACGGAGTGGCCGGGACCGGCGATGATCGTCTGGTCGTCGATCACGCAGGTCGCGACCCCGAAGACGACCACCCAGTGCTCCGAACGGTGCTCGTGGGTCTGCAACGACAGGCGATGCCCGGGCGTGACGTGGATCCGCTTGATCTTGTAGCCGGGCGCGACGTCGATGACGTGCCACGACCCCCAGGGCCGGTCCTCGGATTCCAGTGCCATGTGCGCCTCGTCCCGTCCGTGCCGCGCTCTCCCGTGGAGCTCCGTGCGTCAGCGATTCTCGCGCACGACCTGCCCGCGACCGAATCGGGTCTCAGCAGCGGGGCGACCGGTCTGGATCAGCGCAGCGGCCGGACGTGCAGCCCGACCTCGGGGTCGACGACGACCTCCTGCATGGCCGGGAGGCCGTCCGCGTCGAGCTGGGCGTCGACCGGCACGTTGCGCTTGAGCAGCGCGAGCGCGATCGGCCCGAGCTCGTGGTGGCGGGCGGAGGTGCCGACGAAGCCGACCTCGCGCTCCCCCAGGACCACCGGCGCGCCGGCCTGGGGCAGCCGGTTGTCGGAGCCGTCGAGGTGGAGCATCGTCAGGCGGCGGGGCGGGCGGCCGAGGGTGTGGACGCGCGCCACCGTCTCCTGACCGCGGTAGCAGCCCTTGCCGAGGTGCACGGCCGAGGGGATCCAGCCGACCTCGTTGGGGATGGTGCGGTGGTCGGTGTCCTGCCCGAAGCGGGGCTCGCCGCGCTCGATGCGCAGCGCCTCGTAGGCCCAGGTGCCGCAGGCGGGGCCGGCCGCGGCGGCGTACGCCTCGAGGTCGGTGCGGGGGAAGACGTCGTACTTGCCCGAGGTCGGGGTCCCCGCAGACGGGTCGGCGCCCACCGGGCGCCAGGCGACGGCGAGCTCGTCGGTGAGGTCCTCGACCTCGACGCGCATCATGAACCGCATCCGGTCCAGGAACGCCGCGAGCGCAGCGGCCTGGCCGGGCTCGGTGTGGGCGGTGAACGCCTCCCCGTCGTCGACGCCGTGCATCGCGTGCTCGACGTGACCCTGGGGCGAGAGGACGAGGGCAGACGTGGGGACGCCGGGGGCGAGCCCCTCGAAGTACTGCGTGGTCAGGGAGTGCAGGTAGGTCAGCCGGTCGGGTCCGCTGACCCGGAGGACACCGCGGTGGGACAGGTCGACGAACCCGTCGCCGGAGACCAGGGTGCGCTGCTCGCCGTTGAACGAGCCGTAGTGCGCCGCGACCGGGGCGTCGACACCGTCACCGGAGACCGCGCCGGGCAGGGACAGCAGTGCGCTGCGGGCGGGAGCAGGGGCGGCGGGCTGGTCGGTCATGGGTCCAGTGTCCCTCGCGGCTCAACGGGTGGGCTGGGCGGTGCAGGTGGCGCAGGTGCCGAAGACGGTGAGGTGGCCGTAGTCGGGGGCGAAGCCGTGTCGCTCGGCGAGGGGCGCGAGGGACTGCTCGACCTCCTCGCGACCGATGCTGGTCGTCTGACCGCACGAGCGGCAGACGAGGTGGGCGTGCTCGTGACCGGTCGCGGAGTGGTAGGTCGGTGCGCGGTCGGTCAGGTGGGCGTGGCGGATCAGGCCGAGGTCGTCGAGCAGCTCCAGCGTGCGGTAGACCGTGGAGAGGTTGACCGAGTCGGAGTGGCGGCGTACCTCCGCGTGGACCTCGTCGGGAGTGGCGTGGCCGAGCTCCTCGACGGCGCGCAGCACCATCTCGCGCTGCGGGGTGAGCCGGTGACCGCTCGCCCGGAGCAGGTCCTGCCACTCGGTCACGACGAGCCTGCGTTCACTGACGCTTCAGCTGGGCGTGGGAGTGGGGCTGGAGGGGCTGACCCATGGCGGCCATGTCGTAGGCGTACATCAGGTCGCCGTTGACGTAGCCGTAGAGCCGCTTGCCGCCGACGTACTCCTTGGCGGTAGCGGTGCGTACGACGGCGTCGGTGGTGACCTCGAAGCGGGGCTGCTCGGCGTGGACCTCGCCGATGTAGGTCTCCACGAAGCCGGTGTTGTGGGCGAGCAGGAACTCCAGCGAACCGTCCTCCTGGGGCCGGATGAACCCGGTCTCCTGGGCCGCCTCACGCACGTGGTTGCCGTCGGCGTCGACGATCCAGGCGCGCGACATGTAGTGGATGAACGGGCGGCCGTCCTGCTGGAAGATCAGCTCCTGGCCGAACTGGAACGGCTCGATCGTGGGGTACTCCCCGTGCCCGTTGCCGGCCCAGGTGCCCAGCATCCACGCCAACCGGGCGCACTGGGGGTGGATGTTGTCGGGGATCTCGAACGGCATGCGGGGCCCTCTCGCGGGGGTCGGGGACGACGCCCGAGTCTAGGCCCGTCATGGTCCTCCTCGGGCTCCTCGGTCCGTCACCGACCTCAGCCGACGTCGACGGGCTCGGGATCCAGGGAGTCGACGTCGTCGCGGCTGCCGTCGACGCAGCCGCCGCTCACCTCCACCACGACCTGGTCGTCCTCCGCGACGGAGGGGCGCGCGCCGACCCGCACGCCGTCGCGCTCCAGGTTGACCGACGCGTCACCCTCGTCGGTGACCTCCCAGCCGTCCTCGCCCAGCCGCTCCCCCACGGCGCGGACGAGCGCGACCGGGTCGCCCTGCGCGCGCAGGCCGAGCGAGGCGGCGTACTCCACGCGGTCGGAGCTGCCGGCGCTGCACACCGACCACTGCCCGGCGGCGTCGACGAGCTCGGCGGTGCCGCCCAGCGACGACGCGACGTCCTCGACGCCGGCGCGCACCGTCCGACGGGAGTCCTGGAGGCCCTCGGCCGGGTCGCCACCGCACCCGGTGAGGAGTGCGGCGAGCACCGTCACCGCGAGCAGGGGGGTCCGCACCACGCTCACCGGACCGGGATGGTCTCGGTCTCGCCCAGCAGGGCGTCGGTCTCGTCGGAGTCGGCGTCGATGCACGCGCCGTTGCCGTCGAAGGCGATCACCTGCTGCCCTCCCCGCGTGGTCTGGCCGATGCTGATCGTGGTGCCGTCCCGCTCGGCGGCGACGACCGTGCGCTCCCCCGCGGTGATGGTCCAGCCGTCCGACTCCAGTGCCGTGCGCACCTTCGCCAGCCGGGGCTCGGCCGGTCCGTCGTCGAGGGCCGCGGACGCCCCGCCGGCGACGTACTTCAGGCCGGGCGAGGGCTCGGAGCGACAGGTGCGGTAGGCGCCGGTCAGCTCCTCCATCTCGATCCCGACCGACCCCAGCGTCTGCGCGACGTCCTGGACGAGCGACTGCAGGTCGGCGCGGGACGTCTCCAACGACGTCATCGCCCCCTCCGCCGAGCCCGAGCCGCCACAGCCCGCGGTGCCGGCGACCACTGTCGCCACCGCGACGAGGAGGGCACGCGAGGAGAGGGCGCCAGCACCGTCACGACGGAGGCGGCCTGGGGCAGGCATCGGGCTCACCCGAGGTCGACGTCCTCTTGCCTGCGCAGCGGCACGTCCGCGCCGTCCGCAGGCAGGTCGACGCACTCGCCCGTCACCGCCAGCGCGACCGCGCCCTCCTCGCGGGATTCCCCCGCCACAGCACGAAGACCCTCGCGGCGGAAGCTCGCCCCGTCCGCCGAGGGCCCGGAGAGCACCTCCCACCGGTCGCGCTCCATCACCTCGGCCAGACGCCGCACCTGCGCGGCGGCATCTCCGTCGCCTCGAGCCGTGATCCCGATGCGGTACGCCACGCCAGGGGCGGGCTCGCTGCGGCAGGTGACGTACTCGCCGCGGGCCGACGCGGGCTCGAAGCCCGCCTCGCGCAGCCGCTGGGCCGTCCTCTGCGCCACGCCGGTGGTGTCGGCCCGGGCCTGCTCGGGCGAGACCGTCGACGCGCCCTCGTCATCCCGGGCGCCGCCGCACGCAGTGACGCCGGCCAGCGCGACGAAGAGGCCGACCGCGGTCAGGACGAGGGTGCTTCGCATCGCTGCTCCTAGTCGATGGGCCGGGTCTGCGAGCGACCCGGTTCACCCGAGGTGGGGTCACGATCCTCCTCGGGGTCCTCAGCGGACCCGAAGAAGGGGTCGGTGCTGTGGTCTGCGGCGTTGACGTTGCCGGTGTCACCGTCCACGATGCGGCCCAGGTTGTACAGCGACTCGCTGTCGACGTCGAAGTAGCGACCGTGGTCCTCGCTGTAGGACCCGTCCTCGCTGCGGAAGATCGACTCGGCCTCGAACCGCTGCGCCCCGAACTCGTCCTCCGAGGGGTCGTTGCCCAGGCCCAGATCAGGGTGGATGAGGTCCTTGGGCGAGGCCCATCCCTCGTCGCCGAGCCGGGCGACCTTGTCGCGACTGTCCCGACCGACGAACACGTCGTCCGAGCCGACACCGAGGTCCTCGGCGTGGTCGGCGCGACCGGCGCCGGGACTCCCGATCAGCGCGATGCGGTCGACGTCGAGGCCGTTCTCCGTGGCGGCGTACGCCGTGGTCGTGGAGCCGTAGCTGTGGCCGATGGCCGTCATCGACGCCGGGTCGTCGGCACGTGAGGCTCGCATGCCGTCGATGGCGTCGGCCAGACGAGCACCGCCGTCGGCGGCGCGGGACTCGGTCGCCGTCGCCAGGTCGGTCGGGCCCGCGGGGGCGTCGTACCCGAGCCAGAACATGGTGGCCACGTCGCTCCGGTCCCCCTGGTAGCGGGAGGACTCGTGGAGGTTCATCATATCGCCGGTGTAGTTCTGGACGTCCGTCATCTCGGTCTTGATGCCGGGGGTGAAGACCGCGACGTCGTCGGCGGTGTCCATGTCCCCCACCGCCACCGCGACCCGTCCGTCGCCGTCGAAGGCCGAGGGGTCGTAGAGCCACAGCTGGGCGCCGGGGCGGACCGTGGGGTCCAGCGGGTCGACGTAGCCGTCAGCGTCGTCCAGCGCGGTCCGGGTCGCCCGGGCGTTCTCCAGCATCCGCTGCTCCAGCGCCGACAGCGTGCCGTCGTCCTCCTTGGCCTCGAGCCGGGCGAGGTCGTCCTCGAGCAGGATCCGGTTGGCCTCGTCGCGGGCGGAGGCCGGCAGGCCGTCGGCCCCACCGACCGTCTGCGGGTACGCCGCGACGACCGCCTCCTGCTCGGCCTCGCTGAGCCCGCGCCACCAGGCCGCGACCTGCTCGGGCGTGGCCCCGTCGCCGGGGGCACCGGGGGCGCCCATGGCGCTCTGGGCGGCGCTGGGGATGCCGCCGTCGGCCGACAGCGCGCTGGTCAGCGACGTGCCGGCCACGAACGCCTGCCGCAGCGTGTCCTCGTTGTCGCGGACCCGTCGGGTCAGCGCGTCGTGGTCGCGGACGAGGTCGCGGTAGCGGCCGTCCAGGGCGCCGGCCCGCTGCTGCAGCGCGGTGATCTCGGCGTCGCTGACGTCGGTGGCCGCGCGCACGTCGGCCTCGAGCTGCTGGCGGTCCTGGTCGGCGGTCGACTTGGCGTCGACCAGCTCCTCGTAGGTGCGGTCGTGCTCGCGCAGGTTGTCGGCGTACGCCGAGACGGCCCGACCGACCCGTCGCACCGTGTCCGACATCCGCGCGTGCTCCTCCGACGCGCCTCCGGCGGCCCCCTGGTAGGCGTCGTAGGCCTCGCCCCACCACGTCCCGTTCAGGTCGCCGAGCTGGGTCGCCTCCTCGGAGAAGTCCTGGTAGCGGCTGGCCGCGCGGTAGAGCCGGGACGCCAGCGAGTCCGCCTGGTCGGGGTCGCCCGTCGGCTCCACCAGGTCGGGACGCGAGGCCGGGATCTCGATGACGACGTCGCTCATCGCGCCGGCCCCAGTCGTCCGTCCAGGTCGGAGAACCCCTGGCCGGAGGCGTCGTCGGTCTCGCCGTAGCGGTCGGCGGCCGCGGTCAGCGCACCGGAGAACCCCGTCGCGATGTCGGCGCTCTCCTGGGCGTAGCCCGCCCAGGCGTCCAGGAAGTCGGCGGCCGAGGCCCGGACGCTGTCGCCCAGCGACATGCTCGAGGTCTGCTCGAACAGCTCCGCCGTGGTCGACATCCGGTCGGCCACCTCGGTCCAGTCGCGGCTCCCCGCCCGCAGCGCGTTGAGCTCGAGCCCCAGCTCGCTCACGAGGGCACCTCCCCGAGCAGCACGCTGGCGCCACGCACCCGCAGCACCACGCCGCGGCCGGGAGGGGCGAGCAGCTGCAGCTCCTCGCGGCCCAGCTCGGCGGGCCGACCCGCCAGCACCCGGGGGACGCCGCCGGTCGGGGCGAGGACGTGCCAGCCCTCCGTGCGCAGCGCGTCCTCGGCACGCAGCAGGACCCCGACGGCGCGGACGTCGTCGACGCCGGCGTCGCGGAGCGTGGTCTCGCGGCGGCGGGTGCCCTGCACCTCGCCGGCGGTCCAGCGCGCCTCGGGCGAGGCGGGAGTGCCGGCGTCCTCGGCGCCCACGGCGGGGCCGACCAGCTCGCGCCAGCGGTCGAGCACGTCCGCGTCCTGACGGGCGGCCGCCTCGGCGGGGTCGACCGGGGCGGTGCCCTCGGGGAGCGGCGGCACCGCGCCGTCGGCTGGCGGCAGCACCGCGAGGGTGACGTCGGGGTGCCGGCGTCGTACGACGCTCCAGAAGGGGTCGGCCTCGACCTGCGCCCGCGCCTGCTCACCCCCGACGAAGCCGTCCGTGCCCGCGTCGTCCGGTCCTTGCGTCATGTCGGACACCCCCCGTGTCGTCGTGCTGTCACGGGCAGCCGTGCCCGCTCACGTGCCGCCAGCATGCCCCGGCGCGACGCGGCTCACACCCGCTCCGGCCGTACGCCGAGCAGCGCCCTCGCCTCGTCGGGCGTCATCGGCTCCCGCTGCGCCAGCCGGCCCAGCTCGACCGCCCGGGCGACCAGCTGGTCGTTGTGCTCGACCGGCACCCCGCGGGCCAGGGTGAGCGTGTCCTCCATGCCGACGCGGAGGTGGCCGCCCTTGGACAGCGAGGCCAGCGCGACCGGGAGAGCCGTGCGGCCGATGCCGGTCGCCGACCAGCTCGTCACCGCGTCGGGCAGCGCCGCCACCGAGGCGACCAGGGCGTCGGCGGTGCCGGGCATCCCGCCGGGGACGCCCATCACCAGGTCGACGTGCACCTTCCCGCCGTACGGCAGGCCGTGGCGGTCGAGCAGCCGGTGCAGCGCCCACACCTGGCCGAGGTCGAACAGCTCGAACTCCGGCACCACCTCGCGCTCCTGGGAGAGCCGGTAGAGGTCCTGCACGAACGGCCACGGGTTGAGGAAGACGTCGTCGCCGAAGTTGGTGGTGCCCATGGTCAGGCTGCACGAGTCGGGACCGGCGTCGAGCACCCTGAGCCGGTCCTCGAGCGGGTCGTGGACCGAGCCGCCGGTGGAGAGCTGCACCACCAGGCCGGTCTGCTCGTGCAGGGCCTCGACCGTCGCCCGCAGGCGGCCGCCGTCCAGCGTCGGCCGGTGGTCGTCACCGCGGACGTGCACGTGGACCATCGCGGCGCCGGCCGCCTCGCTGCGCTGCGCGGTCCCGACGAGCTCCTCGAGCGTCGTGGGCAGCTGGGGGCAGTCGGACTTCGCGGTCTCGGCACCCGTCGGCGCCACGGTGATCAGCAGGTCTCCCATGGCGGGACGGTATCCGCCCTCCGCCGCTCGAGCCCGTCGGGACCACGGCAGACTGCGGGCATGCGAGCGGTGCTGCAGCGGGTGACGTCGGCGTCGGTGACGGTGGCCGGGGAGGTCGTGGGCGCGATCGACGAGCCGGGGCTGCTGGTCCTCCTCGGCGTCACCCACGACGACGGGCCCGAGCAGGTGGCGTGGATGGCGCGCAAGGTCCGCGACACCCGGCTGCTGCGCGACGAGCTCTCGGTGGGCGACGCGGGCGCGCCGGTGCTGGTGGTCAGCCAGTTCACGCTCTACGGCGACGCCCGCAAGGGTCGGCGGCCCACCTGGCAGGCCGCCGCGCCCGGCGAGGTGAGCGAGCCGGTCTACGAGGCCGTCTGCCGGGCGCTGCGGGACGCGGGCACGCGCGTGGAGACCGGTGTGTTCGGCGCCGACATGGCGGTGGCGCTCGTCAACGACGGGCCGGTCACGCTGCTGCTGGAGACGCCGCAGGCCTGAGCGGCGTCAGCCGACGCCGACGGCCGCGGTGAACGCCCGGCCGATCACGTAGGCACCGAGCACGAGCAGCAGCGCCAGCGTCGCCAGCAGCACCGGGACGAACATCCGGCTGTCGCGCACGTGGTCGAACCACGGCTCCCCCGCACCCAGCACGTCCGGCTCCTGCCGGTGCGTGCCGACGACGAGGCGCCCGCGGCGCTCGGGGAGGTCGACGTCGGGAGCGGGACGGACCGGGGCGGACGACGCGGCCACGGTGACCGTGGGGGCGACGAAGCCGGGGCGGTACTGCGGCGGCCGGCGGTGCCTCGCCGCATCGGTCTGGGCGACGAGCGCTCGCTCGTAGGCCTCCCGGTAGGCGGCCGCGAACTCGTCCGGCACCTCGGGGGGCGACATCGATCCCGGCTGTCCACCCGACACGCCGTCGATGCTAGACCCGGTCGGCCCTCGTGCGGGAGGGAACCAGCGCAACGACGAGGGCGCCGAGCAGCAGCCCGAGCGTGTTGGCGACGACGTCGCTCGCCGACATCTGCCGCAGCGGGAGCAGCAGGCCCTGGGCGACCTCGACGGCCAGCGCACCCAGGAAGGCGTACGCCGCCCAGTCCTGCCAGCGCAGCCGGGGGAAGGCCAGGGCGCCGAGCACCCCGACCGGGACCAGGATCGCCACGTTGGCGACCTGCTCGGCACGACCGGGCTCGGTGACCCATCCCGGGACCCCGCGGGCGGCCAGCTGCTCGCGCACCGCCACCAGGAGGGCGTCCGGGCCGCTGCTCGACGGGGACAGCACGACCACGGCCAGGGTCACGAGGACGACCGCGAGCAGCACCCGCGCGACGACGACCCGTCGGGTCGGCGTGCGCGAGGGCGGGGCGGTGGTGGTCATCGGGTCCAGTGTGAGGGTGCGACGCGGGCCCCGGGACGCGGACGAGCCCGCCGGGACCCGGTGCGGGGTCTCGACGGGCTCGACCGACGGTGCTCGACCGACGGTGTCGGCCGGGTGCCTCAGACGCTGACGGCGACCTCGGCGACCGAGCCCTTGCGGGCGGACACCTTGGTGTCGACCGGCTCGGCCTTGGGGGCCAGGGTGCGCAGGGTCCAGTCGCCGTTGCCGACGAAGAACCGGAAGTGGCCCGTCGCCGAGGTCGGGACCTCGGCGGTGAACTCACCGGTGCGGTCGAGCAGGCGCACGTAGGCGTTGCCGACCGGCTCCTCGCCGCGGGTCACGCGGCCCTGGATGATGGCCTCCTTGGCCACGTCGATGCCGTCGAGCGACAGGCCGCCCTCCGTTGCTCCGCACATGCTCAGGCCTCCCCGGGCTCGTCGCCGAGGGCGATCGGGACGCCCACGAGGGAGCCGTACTCGGTCCACGAGCCGTCGTAGTTCTTGACGTTGGAGTGGCCCAGGATCTCCTTGAGCACGAACCAGGTCAGCGACGAGCGCTCACCGATGCGGCACAGCGCGATGGTGTCCTTGGAGTCGTCGATGCCGACCTCGGCGTAGATCGCCTGGAGGTCCTCGTCGGACTTGAAGGTGCCGTCGTCGTTGCAGTTCTTGCTCCACGGCACGTTGAGCGACGTGGGCACGTGGCCCGCGCGCTGGGCCTGCTCCTGCGGGAGGTGGGCCGGCGCGAGGAGGCGGCCGGCGTACTCGTCGGGGCTGCGCACGTCGATGAGGTTCTGCACGCCGATGGCGGCCACGGCGTCGTCACGGAAGGCGCGGATCGAGGTGTCCTGGTCCTGCGCGGTGTAGCTGGTCTTCTCGCGGGTGGGGACCTCGTTGGTCAGCTCGCGGCTGTCGAGCTCCCACTTCTTGCGACCGCCGTCCATCAGCTTCACGTCCTGGTGGCCGTAGAGCTTGAAGTACCAGTAGGCGTAGGCGGCGAACCAGTTGTTGTTGCCGCCGTAGAGCACCACGGTGGAGTCGTTGGCGACGCCCCGGCTCGAGAGCAGCTGCTCGAACTGCTCCTTGTTGACGAAGTCGCGACGGACCTGGTCCTGGAGGTCGGTGGTCCAGTCGAGCTTGATCGCGGTGCGGATGTGGCCCTTGTCGTAGGCCGTGGTGTCCTCGTCGACCTCGATCAGGACGACGTTGCTGTCGTCGAGGTGCTCCTCGACCCAGTCGACGTCGACCAGTGCGTTCTCGCGGCTCATGTGTGCCTCTTCTTCTCGGTGGTGGGGAACGGGTGGATCAGGGGTTCAGGCGTTGGCAGGCGTACGCCGCCCGGCGCGGGGGCCGGTGGCGCGGCGCAGCAGGAGGTACATCTCGCAGCCCAGGCAGAGCCCGAAGGCGGCGTTGAGCAGGGCGGCGACCAGGGCGAGCCCGGTGGCCACCAGGCCCAGGACGGGGAGCCCGACGGCGTAGCCGAGCAGGGCGACCGCGGCGAAGGCCAGGCCGACGCCCTGGGCGAAGCGCGGGGGCTGCGGGTCCTCGAGGTGGTCGGGGGCGGCGAGCCGGGGCCGCACGAGACGACGGAACAGCCACGCGGCCGGGGTGCGCTGCACGCCGAGGGCCACCCCGACGGCGAAGAGCGCCGCCTGCACGGCCAGCAGCGTGACGCCGAGGGCGCCCGGGGCGGTGAGCAGGCTCAGCGCCAGGACGATGCTGGTGAGGACCGCGTTGAACTGCGGTCCACGCGGGTCGATCTGGCCCTGCTGCTGCGACATGGCTCTCCTGGTGGCCTCGACGGTGGTGTCCGGATCTCCGCCGGCGCTGGGACGCGCGGGCGTGGCGACGCACCTGGTCGGGTCGGCCGGTGGGGCCGGGGGTGCGGTCGCGTCAGGACATTCGACACAGCGACGAGCGCACGCGGCAGTGGTCGACTGCGCGGCGACGGGTCAGCAGCGTCGTGGGCACGAGGACGACCCTAGGCAGTCGACGCGCGAGATCGGACATCGCGTCCCACCATGTGGACTAGGTGTTCACATGTCGGACGCCTCGACCCAGTCACGCCGTTGCCCGGTCACCCCGCTGCGCCGCGAGTAGGGTCGCCTCGCGCACCGGTCGGCGCGTGACGAACAGGGAAGTGGGTGGGCGAGCCGTGCCCAAGAACGTGGCCGTCATTCTGGCCGGCGGGGTCGGGGCACGCGTGGGTCTCAGCATCCCCAAGCAGCTCATCAAGATCGCCGGACGGACGATCCTCGAGCACACCCTGGTCGCCATCCACAGCCACGAGCTCGTCGACGAGGTCGTGATCATGATGGCGCCGGGTCACCTCGACGCCGTGCACGACATCCTCCGGTCCGGCGACTTCCCCAAGGTCACGTCCGTGCTCGAGGGGGCGGACACCCGCAACGGCACGACCGCCCGGGCCCTGGCCGGCATCCCCGGCGACGACACCAAGGTCCTCTTCCACGACGCGGTCCGGCCCCTGGTCGACGCCCGCATCATCAGCGACTGCTTCGAGGCCCTCGACACCTACGGCGCGGTCGACGTGGCCATCCCGTCCGCCGACACCATCATCGAGGTCACCGAGGACAACGTCATCCGTGACGTCCCTCCCCGCGCGCTCCTGCGTCGCGGGCAGACCCCCCAGGCGTTCCGGCTCGCGACGATCAGGGAGGCGTACGCCGCGGCCGACCGCGATCCCGACTTCGCCGCGACCGACGACTGCACCGTCGTGCTCCGCTACACCCCCGACGTGCCGATCTGGGTGGTCCGGGGCGACGACCGCAACATGAAGGTCACCGAGCCGATCGACGTCTACGTGGCCGAGAAGCTCTTCCAGCTCTCGGGCAGCGACGCCGTCCCGCAGCGGACCGAGGAGGAGTACCGGGAGGCGCTCGCCGGCAAGGCCCTCGTCGTCTTCGGCGGCAGCTACGGCATCGGGGCCGACATCGCGGACCTGGCACGCACCTACGGCGCCTCGGTCGTCGCCTTCAGCCGGTCCGGCACCGGCACGCACGTCGAGCGCCGCGAGGACGTGGCGGCCGCGGCGCGCGAGGCGATCGCCCTGCACGGGCGGATCGACTACGTCGTCAACACCGCCGGCGTGCTGCCGCGAGGGCTGCTGACCGAGACCACCGAGGAGGCGGTCTACCACGCCACCGAGGTCAACTACCTGGCGCCGATCTTCATCGCCCAGGAGTTCCACCCCCACCTCGCCGCGAGCCGCGGCAGCCTGCTGCTCTTCACCTCCAGCTCCTACACCCGGGGCCGCAGCGGCTACAGCCTGTACTCCTCCGCGAAGGCCGCCACCGTCAACCTGACCCAGGCGCTGGCCGACGAGTGGGCCGGCTCCGGCGTCCGCGTCAACTGCGTCAACCCGGAGCGGACGGGCACCCCGATGCGCACCCGCGCCTTCGGCGAGGAGCAGGCGGGCTCGCTGCTGCGCTCGACCGACGTCGCCAAGGTCTCGCTGGACACCCTGCTCGCCCCCGCCACCGGGCACGTCGTGGACGTGCGGCGCGACGACCCGCTGGCGCGCTACGGCGGCTGAGCACCGCCGCCGGTCACCGTCAGGACACGGAGCGCTCGAGGGCGCTCAGCACCTGCTCCTTGCGGGGCGCACCCGTGGCGCGCGTGACCTCGTGCCCGCGGGCGTCGAGGACGATCGTGGTGGGGGTGCGCAGGATGCCCAGGCGGCGTACGACGTCGAGGTGCTGCTCGGCGTCGACCTCCACGTGGGCGACACCCGGCGTCACGGCGACGACCTCGCCCAGGGTGCGCCGGGTCGCCCGGCAGGGGGCGCAGAACGCCGAGCTGAACTGCAGCAGGGTGGCCCGCTCCCCCGCCTGGTCGGCCCAGGGGGTGTCGGCCAGCACCGACGGCTCGACCGACGGCTCCGGCTCCGGGGCGTCCGCGGTGACGTCGCGACGGAACCGGCCGTCGGTCAGGGCGCGGTAGCCGCCGAACAGGCCGGCCGCGACGAGGGCGGCCAGCAGGACCCAGGCACCGGTGGACATGACGGGCCCAACGACGCGAGCCGGCCGGGCATTCCGCTCAGCCGCCGGCGAAGGGGGGGAGGAGCTCCACGCTCTGACCGGGCTGGACGAGGACGGTCGTGGGGTCGTCGGTGGTGACCGGACGGTCGCCCACCATCACCGAGCAGCAGGCGAGGACGTCGGCGAACCTGCGGCCCTCGTGGGTGGCGCGGGCGGTGGCCAGCAGCTCCGAGAGCGGGGTGGGTCCGGTGACCTCGACGGCGTCGGTGTCGGTGCCGGCGGCGTGGCGCGCGGCGGCCCAGTAGCGCAGCGTCACGGTCGCCGTGCGGACGCTCGGGTCGGGAGCAGCGCTCACGTTGGTTATCCTTGCCTCTGGTCGGGGCGTTCCCATCAGCGTAGATGGGTCGCCGCACGACCTCTCGCCGGGAACTCACCCAGGAGGTGCCATGGGCACCCTGCTCCTGCTCACCAAGGCGCTGCAACCCTCCGCCGAGGTGCTCCCGGGCCTGGCCCTGCTCAGCCACTCGGTGAAGATCCTGCCCGCGGAGGGCAGCGCGCTGCTCGAGGCTCCCGACCACGACCTGCTCCTGGTCGACGGCCGTCGCGAGCTCGCCCAGGCGCGCGACCTGTGCCGGCTGATCCGCACCACCGGCTCCGACCAGCCCGTGCTGCTCATCGTCACCGAGGGCGGGCTCGCGGTCGTCACCCACGACTGGGGCATGGACGACGTCGTGCTCGACACCGCCGGCCCCGCCGAGATCGACGCCCGGATCCGGCTCGGCCTGGCCCGGCTCTCCGCCCGCGCGGACGCCGACGACCCGGACGCCCACGTGATCCGGTCCGGCGAGGTCGTCGTCGACGAGGCGACCTACACCGCCAAGCTCGGCAAGCGGGTGCTCGACCTGACCTTCAAGGAGTTCGAGCTCCTGAAGTACCTCGTCCAGCACCCCGGCCGCGTCTTCACCCGCGACCAGCTGCTGCAGGAGGTGTGGGGCTACGACTACTTCGGCGGCACCCGCACCGTCGACGTCCACGTGCGCCGGCTCCGCGCCAAGCTCGGCACCGACCACGAGGCCCTGATCGGCACGGTGCGC
Organism: Nocardioides aurantiacus; assembly: GCF_003752505.1. Classification (NCBI taxonomy): domain Bacteria; kingdom Bacillati; phylum Actinomycetota; class Actinomycetes; order Propionibacteriales; family Nocardioidaceae; genus Nocardioides; species Nocardioides aurantiacus. Next base: position 3,508,736 of record NZ_RKHO01000001.1, read on the forward strand.
AACGTCGGCTACCGCTTCGTCGCGCCGCCGCGCGAGAGCCGCGAGCGCCAGGACGCCCCGAGCCGCTGACCCCGCTCCGGCGCTAGGGTCGCGCCATGGTCGCCATCACGCACGTCGCAGCCGCCGACTTCGACTGGGCGGCCGAGAGCGGTCCCGCCGCCGACGTACGCCGTGTCGCCCGCGCCACCACGGCGCACGACGGCGCCACCACGCTCAACGAGCAGGCGTTGCTCCAGCTGAAGAACCGCGGGCTCCGGGACGCGGACCTCTGGCTCGCCCACCGCGACGACGCCCCGGACGCCCCGGCGGCCGGGTTCGCCTTCCGGCACGCCGAGAGCCTGGTCGACCTCGCCGTGCACCCGGAGTCACGACGCCACGGGGTCGGCCTGGCGCTGGCCAGCGCGGCCCTGCCCGAGGGCCGCCGCGTCGAGGTCTGGTCGCACGCCGACCACCCCGGCGCCGAGCGGCTCGCGCTGCACTTCGGGCTCCCCCGCGAGCGCGAGCTGCGCATCATGAAGCGCCCCCTCACCGACCTGCCGTCCTGGGCCGCCCCCGAGGGCGTGGTCATCCGCGGCTTCGAGCCGCAGGACGAGGCCGCCCTGCTGGAGGTCAACGCCTCCGCGTTCGCGCACCACCCGGAGCAGGGCCACATGAGCCACGCCGACTTCGTCGAGCGCACCAGCGAGGCGTGGTTCGACCCGTCCGGGCTGCTCGTCGCCGTGCCCGCCGGCGACGCCTCGGGCCTGCCACCGATGCTCGGGTTCCACTGGACCAAGGAGCACCGCGACGAGCAGCCGCCGTACGGCGAGGTCTACGTCGTCGCGGTCAACCCCAAGGCCGCCGGCCGCGGCCTCGGCACCGTGCTGACCAACGCCGGCCTCGCCCACCTCGCCTCCCGCGGGCTCGACGACGTGCTGCTCTACGTCGACGGCGACAACGACCCGGCGATCGCCGTCTACACCAACCAGGGCTTCGACACCGACCGCGTCGAGGTGCAGTACCGCGGGGTCGTCAGCCTCGGCTGACCTGGCGGGCGGGATCAGGCGCGCAGCACCGCCCCGGCACGCTCGGCGATCTCCCGGACGTACGCCGGGCACTCGCGGCCGGCGTCGACGAAGTGGATGAACCCGTGGACCATCGAGGCGTAGCGGGTCAGGTCGACCTCGACGCCCTGCTTCTCGAGCAGCGCGGCGTAGGCCTCCCCCTCGTCGCGCAGCGGGTCGAAGCCCGCGGTGACGACGTGGGCGGGGGCGAGGTCCGCCGGGAAGTCGGTACGCCGCAGCGCGGACGCGTCGGGGTGGTGCACGTCGACCGCGTCGGGGTCGAAGAAGTTCTCCCGGGCGCCGTCGAGGAACGCCTGGGTGAGCAGCAGCCCCTCGGGCGCGAACAGCCGACGGCTGGTGCTCTCCTCCACCCAGTCCGTGCCGGGGTAGATCAGCAGCTGCAGCCGCATCGGCAGCTCCTCCTCGGCCGCGAAGACGGCCGTCGAGGCGCTCAGCGCGCCCCCGGCGGAGTCGCCGCCGACGGCGAGACGGTCGCGGTCGGCGCCGACCTCCTCGGCGTGCTCGACCAGCCAGCGGTAGGCCGCCTTGCAGTCGTCGCTGGCCGCGGGGAAGCGGTGCTCGGGGGTGCGGCGGTAGTCGACCGCCAGCACCTGCACGCCGGCCGTCTCGGCGAGGACGCGGCAGAACGGGTCGTGGGTCTCCAGGTCGCCGTACATCCAGCCGCCGCCGTGCAGGAACAGCAGCGTCGGGGACGTCTCGGCACCGATGCACGCGGTCGGGGTGTAGAGCCGCGCGTCGAGCGGTCCGGCGCCACCGTCCACCTGGAGGTCGCGGTACGCAGCCAGCGGCGGGCGGCCCCCGATCATGCGCGTCAGCCGGCGGTAGGACAGCCGGGCGTCGTCGATCGGCAGGGTGGACATGTCGGCGATCCGCGCCAGCCTCTGCGCCGCGAACATCAGCTGCAGCTCGGGGGCGAGCTCCAGCCCGTCGAGCCGGCGCGGGCGACCGCGCAGCAGCCGCTGCACCCCGGGCGGCAGCCCCATCACCAGGCGGAGGACGAGACGTTCGAGGGCGAAGCGCAGACGGGTCACGGGGGAAAACTACGACACCCCTCGTTCACCTGTCGGTGGAAGGATGGGACCCATGACCGAGAGCCTCCACCCCGCGACGGGTTCCGACGCCGACGAGGGCCCCCAGGACCCGACCCTGCGCGTCGTCCCCGCCGACAGCTTCGACGTGGACCCGCCCTACGACCCGGGTGAGCCGCAGTTCGACGAGGGTGAGTTCCCCGACCGGTTCCTGGACCGCGAGCTGTCGTGGCTGCACTTCAACCAGCGGGTGCTGGCGCTCTCGGAGGACCCCGCGCTGCCGCTGCTCGAGCGGGCCCGCTTCCTGGCCATCGTGGCCAGCAACCTCGACGAGTTCTTCATGGTGCGCGTGGCCGGCCTCAAGCGGCGGATCGCGGCCGGGGTCGCCGTACGCGCGGCGTCGGGGTTGATGCCCCGCGAGGTGCTCGAGCAGATCTGGCGGGTGAGCGGCGAGCTGCAGGCCCGCCACGCGTCCTGCTTCCGCGACCAGATCGTGCCCGCGCTCGCCGCGGAGGGCATCACGCTGGTGCGCTGGGACGACCTCGACCGCGAGGAGCAGAAGCAGTGCAAGCGTCTGTTCAAGGAGCGCGTCTTCCCCGTGCTCACCCCGCTGGCCGTCGACCCGGCCCACCCGTTCCCCTACATCTCCGGGCTCTCGCTCAACCTCGCGGTGCTGGTGCGCAACCCCAAGACCGACAAGGAGCACTTCGCGCGGGTCAAGGTGCCGCCGATCTTCACCCGCTTCGTGCCGCTGGGCAACCAGCGCTTCGTGCCGCTCGAGGACGTCATCGGCGAGCACCTGAAGAAGCTCTTCCCCGGCATGGAGATCATGAGCGTCAACACCTTCCGGGTGACGCGCAACGAGGACCTCGAGGTCGAGGAGGACGACGCCGAGAACCTCCTCAAGGCGCTGGAGAAGGAGCTGCTGCGGCGCCGCTTCGGCCCGCCGGTGCGGCTCGAGGTCGAGGAGAACATCGACGCCCACGTGCTCGAGCTGCTGATCAGCGAGCTCGGCGTCACCGAGTCCGAGGTCTTCCGGCTCCCCGGCCCGCTGGACCTGCGCGGCCTGCACGGCATCGCCGACCTCGACCGCGAGGACCTGAAGTACCCCAACTTCCTGCCCGCCACCCACACCCTGCTGGCGCCCGTCGAGTCGGCCTCGCCGGTCGACGTCTTCAAGGCGCTGCAGCGCTCCGACGTGCTGCTGCACCACCCCTACGACTCCTTCAGCACCTCGGTGCAGCGGTTCATCGAGCAGGCCGCGGCCGACCCGCAGGTGCTCGCGATCAAGCAGACGCTCTACCGCACCTCGGGCGACTCCCCGATCATCGACGCCCTCGTCGACGCCGCCGAGAGCGGCAAGCAGGTGCTGGTCATCGTCGAGATCAAGGCGCGCTTCGACGAGTCGGCCAACATCCGCTGGGCCCGCAAGCTCGAGCACGCCGGCTGCCACGTGGTCTACGGCCTGGTCGGCCTGAAGACCCACTGCAAGCTGTCGATGGTGGTGCGCGACGAGCCCGAGGGCATCCGCCGCTACACCCACATCGGCACCGGCAACTACAACCCCAAGACCGCGCGGATGTACGAGGACTTCGGGCTGCTCACCACCGACGAGACCATCGGCGAGGACGTCGCCCACCTGTTCAACAACCTCTCCGGCTACAGCCGCAACGCGTCGTACGCCGAGCTCATGGTCGCCCCCGACTCGGTGCGCACCGGCCTGCTCGACCTGATCCGCGCCGAGACCGCCCACCACAAGGCCGGGCGACCCGCACGGATCCGCCTCAAGGCCAACTCCATCGTCGACGAGGCCGTCATCGACGCGCTCTACACCGCCTCCCGCGCCGGGGTGCCGATCGACCTGCTGATCCGCGGCATCTGCGCGGTCCGGCCGGGCGTGCCGGAGCTGTCGGAGACGATCCGGGTCAAGTCGATCCTCGGCCGCTACCTCGAGCACAGCCGGATCATGTGGTTCGAGAACGGCGGCGAGCCGCTGGCCTACATCGGCTCCGCCGACCTGATGCACCGCAACCTCGACCGCCGCGTCGAGGTGCTGGTCAAGCTGCCCTCGGCCACCGAGACCGACGAGGTCACCCGGCTGCTCGACCTCGCCTTCTCCGACCACACCGCCGGCTTCTCGCTCGACTCCGACGGTGAGTGGTCGGCCGTCACCTCGCCCGACGAGCAGCCCGTGCGCAACCTCCAGGAGCACCTCATCTCGATCCACAAGCGGCGCCGGCGCGGCCAGCACGACCGCGGGGAGCGGGCCTCGCGCGGCTGAGGCCGGCACCCGCCGACCCCGCGACGTACGCCGGGGCCGACGATCGGGCTCGCGCCTCAGCAGGTCGCGAAGACCAGCGGGCCCTCGTAGAGGCCGGAGAGCACGAAGCCGTCGTCGCTGCGGGGGCGCAGGTCGAGCAGCACGTCGGGGCCGACGGCGCGCGAGCGGGTGAGCTCGTAGTCGTCGGCGACGCGACCGCCGCCGCGCCCCGGCGTCTCCCCCACGACCAGCTCGGCGCGGGCGCGCAGGTCCTCGCGCGCCCGGTCGTCGTCCTCGTAGTGCGCGACCACGTGCAGGGTGCGGCCGGCGTCCATGCCCATCGCGAAGCCGGCCAGCGGGGAGACGCCGCCGACGTCGTCGACCAGGCCCTCGGCCTGCTGCTGCTCCTCCTCGGCGGCGGTGGCCATCGACAGGTCCTCGCACACGAAGTCGCCGGTCCACAGCATCGCGTTGACGGTCCCGCCCAGGCGCCCGGCGACGTCCTCCACGCCGGCCACGTCGCTCACCGGGGTGGCGTCGCCGCGGGCGACCTTCGCGGTCGAGGCGGCGTAGGACCTGGTGTCGCTGCTGACCACCAGGCCCTGGTCGGGCAGCAGGGCGACGTACTGCAGCGCCGGGGTCAGCGTCGGGTCGAGCGAGGCGACCAGGTCGATGCCGCCGTCCCAGGTGCCCCCCGGGCCGCCGCCGGCCGGAGCGTCGTACCCGGCGCGGCGCAGGTTGCCGGCCAGCACGTCGAAGTCGGTGCCCTCGGGGGGCCGGAGCACCATCGCCGCACCCTTCGGCGACTGCGAGTAGAGCTCCCACTGCGCGGTGGCCGGGCCGAAGCCGTAGATCTCCTGCAGCGCGCCCGCGGCCTCCTCGGTGCTCGAGACCGGGGACAGGTCGGCGTCGTAGGCCTTCGCCGTCATCGCCTCGACGGCGTCGCGGTCGGGGTCCTCGCCCAGGTCGGCGCCGACGCTACGGCGCACCTGGGTCCAGTCGGTGAAGGCGACCCGGCGGGCGTCCTGCGGCGCGTGGGTGAGTGCCTCCTGGAGCGGGGTGCGGTCAGCGCGGCGCCACAGCCACACGCCCGTGACCACGAGCCCGGCGACCAGGGCCAGCACGAGCAGCCCGACGAGCAGGGTCCGGCGGCGCGGCCGCGGACGTCTCTGCACGTCAGGAGGGTAGCCGCCGCGTGGGCGTGTGAGGATGTCCGCCATGGGTCAGCCCCCTCCGCTCCCTGCGACCCCTCCTGCTCGGGCCACCGGCCCGGACGTCGTCGCGGCGGGAGCCGTCGTCGTCCGCAAGGGCCCCGAGGGCCGCGAGGTGCTGCTGGTGCACCGACCGAAGTACGACGACTGGTCCTTCCCCAAGGGCAAGCAGGACCCGGGCGAGCACGTCACCACCACGGCGGTGCGCGAGCTGCTCGAGGAGACCGGCGTCGAGGTCCGGCTCGGTCGCCCGCTGCTCCCCCAGCTGTACGCCGTCTCCGGCGGTCGCGCGAAGAAGGTGCACTACTGGGTCGGTCACGTGGTCGGCGACGACGACGTCAGCGGCTACGAGCCCAACCCCGAGGTCGACGAGGTGCGCTGGGAGCCGCTGGCCACGGCCGCCTCGCTGCTGACCTACCTCGACGACGTGCACCTGCTCGAGCAGCTCCGCAAGCAGCCCCGGGCGACGAGCGCCCTGGTCGTCGTACGCCACGCCAAGGCGGCCAAGCGGCGCGACTGGCACGGCCCCGACCCGCGTCGGCCGCTGCTCGACGTGGGCGAGGAGCAGGCCCGTGAGCTGTCGCGGCTGCTCGCGGCGTACGGCGTGACGCGGGTGCACAGCTCCTCGAGCACCCGCTGCACCCAGACGCTCGCGCCGTACGCCGAGGAGCAGGTGCTGCCGCTGCAGGAGCTCGACGAGCTCTCCGAGGAGCTCTCCGACCCCGACGCGGCCGCCCGGCTGCTCCACACCCTGGCGGCGGCGCCCGAGTCGAGCGTGGTGTGCAGCCACCGGCCCGTGCTGCCGACGCTGCTCGGCGTCCTGGGCGTCGAGGAGGAGCCGCTGGCCCCCTCCGAGCTGGTGGTGTGCCACCACCGCAGGGGCGAGCTCGTCGCGGTCGAGCGGCACCTGCCGGTCCCGCTCGCCTGACCCGCGGCCCGGACCACGCAAAGGCCGCTGAACTGCGCATTTCCACGTGACGCACGTCATGGACGCGCGGTGTCCCGCCATCTGGGCAGCCAGCGTTCACCTGCCGTTCACCCGCGTCCCCGTGCCGTGACACCTCTGCTTCCTAGGTTCAGCTCGTCCACCCCCTTGTGAACTCACAGGAGCCTGAAGTGAACCGCTCTTCCCTCCGTCGCATCGCCGCCCCCGGCGTCGCCGCGATCGCCCTCGCCACGGCGCTCTCCGCCTGCGGGGCCGCCAACGAGAACGCCTCCAGCGGCAGCGACTCCTCCGCCGAGGGCGACTCCTCGCTCTCCGGCGAGCTCGCCGGCGCCGGCGCCTCCTCCCAGGAGCGCGCCCAGGAGGCGTGGTCCACCGCCTTCCAGGCCGCCAACTCCGGCGCCACCGTCACCTACGACCCGGTCGGCTCCGGTGACGGCCGCACCCAGTTCATCGAGGGCGGTGTCGCCTTCGCCGGCTCCGACGCCTACCTCGACGACGACGAGAAGGAGCTCAGCGGCGCCAAGGAGCGCTGCGAGGGCCAGGACCCGATCGAGGTCCCGGCGTACGTCTCCCCCATCGCCATCGTGTTCAACCTCGAGGGTGTCGACGAGCTCAACCTCGACGCCAAGACCACCGCCGAGATCTTCGACGGCAAGATCACCACCTGGAACGACCCGGCCATCGCCGACCTCAACCCCGACGCCGAGCTGCCCGACGAGCGGATCACGCCCGTCCACCGCTCCGACGACTCCGGCACCACCGAGAACTTCACCGACTGGCTCAACCAGGCCGGCGACGGCGCGTGGAGCTACGACGCCGACGGCGTCTGGCCCGCCAAGGGCGGCGAGGCCGCCGAGGGCACCTCCGGCGTCATCTCCGCGGTCACCAACGGCACCGGCACCATCGGCTACGCCGACGAGAGCCAGGCCGGCGACCTCGCCATCGCCAAGGTCAAGGTCGGCGAGGAGTTCGTCGAGGCGACCCCCGAGGCCGGCGCCAAGGTCATCGAGGAGTCCGAGCGGGTCTCGGGCCGCCCGGACGTCGACATGGCGTTCGAGATCAACCGCACCACGACCGCGGCCGACACCTACCCCGTCGTCCTGGTCTCCTACCTGATCGCCTGCCAGACCTACTCCGACCAGGCCCAGGCCGACCTGGTCAAGGGCTACCTGTCCTACATCGTCTCCGACGAGGGCCAGAAGGCCGCTGCCGACAACGCCGGCGCCGCTGCGCTGTCCTCGTCGGTGGCCGAGGAGGCCCAGGCGATCGTCGAGAAGATCTCCGCCGGAAGCTGAGCCACGCACACCAGCACGGCAGCATGATCGGCGTGCGGGGGGTCACCACCCCCCGCACGCCACTTGCACGACCAGCCCCTTCCACCCAGAGGACCTGACGTGACCACCACGCCCGCCGCCCCTCCCGCCGCCCGCCCCAAGCGGCGCCAGGGCGACCGCATCTTCGCGGGGCTCTCCCGCGGCGCCGGCATCTTCATCCTCGTCGCCCTCGCCGGCGTGTTCGTCTTCCTGGCGATCGAGGGCATCCCCGGGCTCACCCAGCCCGCGAGCTTCTACGCCCCGCAGGCCAGCACGTTCGTCGGCTACGTGGTCCCGCTGCTGTTCGGCACGATCCTCGCGGCCGTGATCGCGGTGATCATCGCCGCGCCCCTGTCCTTCGGCATCGCCCTGGTGATCAGCCACTACGCCCCCCGTTCGATCGCGGTGCCCGCGGCGTACGTCGTCGACCTGCTGGCCGCCGTTCCCAGCGTCGTGTTCGGCCTGTGGGGCATCAACGTCCTGGCCCGCAAGGTGGCGCCGGGCTACGAGTGGCTCTACGAGCACCTCGGCTTCATCCCGTTCTTCGCCGGTCCGCCCTCGACGACCGGCCGCACGATCCTCACCGCCGGCATCGTGCTGGCGATCATGATCCTGCCGATCATCACCGCGATCTCGCGCGAGATCTTCGCCCAGACCCCCCGGCTGCACCAGGAGGCCGCGCTGGCCCTGGGTGCCACCCGCTGGGAGATGGTCCGGCTGACGGTCTTCCCCTACGCCAAGTCCGGGATGGTCTCCGCGGTCATGCTCGGCCTGGGCCGCGCCCTGGGCGAGACGATGGCCGTCGCGATGGTCCTCTCGGCCGGCGGCGGCATCACCTTCAACCTGATCTCGTCCTCGAACCCGGCGAGCATCGCCTCCAACATCGCCAACAACTACAAGGAAGGCACGCCCGGCAAGGTCTCGGTCCTCATCGCCACCGGCCTGGTGCTGTTCCTGGTGACCTTCCTGGTCAACTTCGCGGCCCGCTGGTTGGTCGGCCGCTCCGAGCGGAGGATGGCCCGATGAACCACCGCACCCGGTTCTCGGTCTCCCCCGCTCCGCTCCTCCACCCGACAACTGTGAGGGGACCCCGATGAGCACCACCACCCAGGCGCCCCAGGCGCCCCGGGGAGCAGCTCCCACCCGCGCCCAGAGCCTGCAGCGGCCGCGGCTCCCCCGCTGGGCGCCGCTGCTGGTCGCCCTCGGCGCCGTCGCCGGCGCCGCCCTGCTGGGCCTGCTGCTCGGCTGGGGCCTGCTGAGCACCGGCTTCGTCGCGCTGCTGCTGTTCGTGGTGCTGATGCCGGTCTGGTCGCTGGTGGTGGAGAACCGCCGCGCCGCCGTCGACCGGCTGATGACCTCGCTGGTCTGGAGCGCGTTCCTGGTCGCGCTGGTGCCGCTGCTGTCGCTGATCTGGACGGTGGTCTCCAAGGGCGCGCCGCAGATCAACGCGACCTTCCTGACGTTCTCGCAGTTCCGCACCGACCTCTCGCAGCCGGTCGGCATCTATCACGCCCTGATCGGCACCCTGCTGATCACGCTGGGCGCCACCGTGATCGCGGTCCCGATCGGCATCTTCACCGCGATCTACATCGTGGAGTACGGCCAGAAGGGCCGCCTGGCCCGCTCGATCACCTTCCTGGTCGACGTGATGACCGGCATCCCCTCGATCGTCGCCGGCCTGTTCGCCTTCGCGCTGTGGATCCTGCTGTTCGGGCCCTCCGCCCGCGCCGGACTCGGCGGCTCGATCGCGCTGGCCATCCTGATGATCCCGATCGTGGTGCGCTCCACCGAGGAGATGCTCCGGCTCGTGCCCGACGACCTGCGCGAGGCGTCGTACGCCCTGGGGGTGCCGAAGTGGCGCACCATCGCCAAGGTCGTGCTCCCCACGGCGCTGGGTGGCATCGTGACCGGCGTGACCCTCGCCATCGCCCGCGTGGTCGGCGAGACCGCGCCGCTGCTGCTGATCGCGGGCCTGACGACCCGGACCAACTTCAACCTCTTCGACGGCCGGATGACGACGCTGCCGGTCCTGATCTTCACCCAGAACGCCAACCCGGGCATCCCGCCGCCGAGCGGCGGTGAGCCCCCGGGCATCGGCATCGCCTGGGGCGGCGCGTTCGTGCTGATCGTGATCGTGATGCTGCTCAACCTCGTCGCCCGCGTGGTCGGCAAGTACTTCGCCCCCAAGACCGGACACTGAGTCCGGACAACACGGAGAGTTCACACACCATGGCCAAGAGCATCGACGTCTCTGACCTCGACATCTACTACGGCGACTTCCTGGCGGTCGAGAGCGTCAACATGACGATCCCCGCCCGTTCGGTGACGGCGCTCATCGGACCGTCCGGCTGCGGCAAGTCGACCTTCCTGCGCTCCCTCAACCGGATGCACGAGGCGATCCCCGGCGCCCGCGTCGACGGCAAGATCATCGTCGACGGGCAGTCCCTCTACGACCCGGGCGTGGACCCGGTGGAGGTACGCCGCATGGTCGGCATGGTCTTCCAGCGGCCCAACCCGTTCCCGACGATGTCGATCTACGAGAACGTCCTCGCCGGGCTGCGGCTGAACAACAAGAAGCTCAAGAAGGCCGCCGCCGACCAGGTCGTGGAGAAGTCCCTCAAGGGCGCCAACCTGTGGAACGAGGTCAAGGACCGGCTGGGCAAGCCCGGCATGGGCCTCTCGGGCGGCCAGCAGCAGCGGCTGTGCATCGCCCGCGCGATCGCCGTCGAGCCGCAGGTGCTCCTGATGGACGAGCCCTGCTCGGCCCTCGACCCGATCTCGACCTCGGCGATCGAGGACCTCATCCACGAGCTCAAGTCGGAGTACACGATCGTCATCGTCACCCACAACATGCAGCAGGCGGCCCGGGTCTCCGAGGACACCGCCTTCTTCAACATCGCCGGCACCGGCAAGCCCGGCAAGCTGATCGAGATGAACCCCACCAAGAAGATCTTCAGCGTCCCCGACGAGGCCGCCACCGAGGCCTACATCTCGGGTCGGTTCGGCTAGGTCGCACGTCGCAGGCACGGGGTAGTCCGAGACGTTCGGCACCCCGCCAGGGCCCGTTTCAGGTGCCAAACGTCTCGGACTACCCCCGCCGGGCGTGGGGTGGCTGACCGGTCCCCGCCGTCCACAGAACGACATAAGCCCCATGACGCCGGTCCCCTGTGGACAGGCGCAGCCAACCTGCGCGTCGCACGGGTTGGCTGCCGGCCATGGACCGGTACGACGCGCTCGCGCTCGCCCGTGCCGCGACGGTCCCTCCCGTCCGTCGTGACGACACCGGTCTCCGGGGTCCGACGCGTGTGCAGCTGCGTTCTGCCCGATGGCGTCGGACCAGCCGCGGGCTCTACGTCCCCTCCGACGTCGACGCCCTCGTGGCCGAGCAGCGCATCCGCGAGGCGGCGGCGGTCCTGCCCGAGATCGGCGGCGTCACCGGATGGGCGGGGCTGCGCTGGACAGGTGGCACCTGGTTCACCGGCAGGACCCCGGGCGGGTTCCAGCCGGTCGACCTGGCCACGTGCTACGAGGACATCCGCGGCCAGCCCGGCATCCGGGTCTGCCAGGAGCGTCTCCCGCCGGGCGAGCTGGTGGATGTCGAGGGGGTACGTGTGACGCTGCCCGTCAGGTCTCTGTTCTTCGCCACGAGGTACGCCCGTGACCTGCGGGCGGCAGTGGCCGCGGTCGATGCTGCGGCGTACTCCGACCTCGTCTCCCTCGAGGAGGCGTGGGACTACACGCTCAGGCACCCGGGGTGGACCGGCGTCCCGCAGGCGAGGAACGCACTCGCCCTCGCTGACGAGAACACGTGGTCGCCGGCCGAGACCGCGATGCGCCTCGTGTGGGTGCTCGACGCCTGCCTTCCCGTGCCGCTCACCAACCGGCCCGTGTTCGACCTGCGCGGACACCACCTCGGCACACCCGACATGATCGACCCGGTGACTGGCCTGCTCGGCGAGTACGACGGTCCGCACCACCTCGACGGGCCGCAGCGGTCGATCGACGTACGCCGTCTCGACGCCTTCCGCGCGCACGGCCTGGAACCGGTCGTCGCCATGGCGCCGGACCTGCGGGAGCGGGAGCTTCTCGCAGCGCGCCTGAGGTCGGCCCACGAACGCGCGTCGCACCGACCAGCCACCGATCGATCCTGGACCCTGGACCCACCGGCCTGGTGGCGGGCGACCCACACGGTCGACCTGCGCCGGGCGCTCGCCACCCGGGGTGATGATCGGTTGCTGGACTATCGGCGACACGCATCCTGAGAGCGCGGCGCAGCCGGACCGACGACCCGGCTGTGGCACCCCCGCCTCGGTCCCACGAGGTACTCCGAGACGTTTGGCACCCTCGGGAGCACCTCGGACAGTGCCAAACGTCTCGGAGTACCCGAATCGCCGGTCGGAGCCGGTCGGAGCCGGTGCGTCAGGGCAGCTGCAGCACGAACCGCAGCAGGAGGTAGACCAGCGCGGCGACGCCGCCGGCGGCGGGGAAGGTCAGCACCCAGGCGGTGAGGATGGAGCGGGCGACGCCCCAGCGGACGGCGGAGAAGCGCTTGGTGGCGCCGACGCCCATCACCGCGCTGGTGATGGTGTGGGTGGTCGAGATCGGGGCCTCGAAGACGTACGCCGCGGTGTAGAGCACGCTCGCGGAGATCGACTCGGCGGCGAACCCGCGCGCCGGGTCGAGGTGGATGATCCGGCGTCCGAGGGTCCGCATGATCCGCCAGCCGCCGGAGTAGGTGCCCAGCGAGATCGCGGTGGCGGCGGCGATGATGACCCAGATCGGGAGCGGGTCGCCCGAGGCGACGTACCCGCCGGAGAGCAGCGCCAGGAAGATCACGCCCATCGTCTTCTGGGCGTCCTGGAGGCCGTGGCCGAGCGCCATCGCCGCGGCCGAGATGGTCTGCGCCAGCCGGAACCCCGACCCCACGCGGCGGGGTGAGGACTTCCGGAACAGCCACATGATCAGCAGCATGAAGCCGAGGGAGAACGCCAGCAGCGGCGAGAGCACCATCGGGATGACGACCTTCTCGATCACCGTGGCCCAGTTGACGAAGACGCCGGCGGTCAGCGCCGAGCCGACCAGGCCGCCGATCAGGGCGTGCGAGGACGACGAGGGCAGGCCGTAGTACCAGGTCACCATGTTCCAGGTGATCGCGCCGAACAGACCGGCCATGACGATGACCATGCCGTGGCTGCCGACCCCGGGGTCGATGACGTCACTGACGGTGCTGGCGACCTTCTGGCCGAGGAACGCGCCCACGAAGTTCATGACCGCCGCCATCAGCAGCGCCACCCGCGGGGTCAGGGCGCGCGTCGAGACGGACGTCGCGATGGCGTTGGCCGCGTCGTGGAACCCGTTGGTGTAGTCGAACACCAGGGCCACCACGACGACCGCGACGATGATCGCGATCTCCACGCTCAGGACTCCTTGGCGTGGATCTGCTCCACCGTGTTGGCGACCTTCTCGAACGCGTCGACGGCGCTCTCGAGCGACTCGACGATGTCCTTGAGCTTGAGCACGTCGAGCGCGTCGTAGCTGCCGCCGAAGAGCAGGGCCAGGATGTGGCGGAAGCTCTTGTCACCGGCGTTCTCGAGCCGGTTGATCTCGATCCAGTACTCCGAGAGGTCCTTCATCGAGCGGAGCCGCGGCATCGCCTCGGCGGTCAGCTCGGCGCAGCGCTGCAGCACGTCGACCTGCTCGGCGATCTCGGCGGGCAGGGCACCGACCTCGTAGAGGACGGTCAGGTCGACCGCCTCCTCCATGTAGTCCATGACGTCGTCGAGCCCGGAGGCCAGCGCGTAGATGTCCTCGCGGTCGAACGGCGTCACGAAGGTGGCGTTGACCCGCGACGCGATCTCGTGGGTGGTCTCGTCGGCGCGGTGCTCGGCCTCCTGCATGCGGGCAGCGATCGCCTTGCGGTCCGCCCCTTCGCCGAGCAGCTCGGCCAGGATGGCCGCCCCCTCGACGAGGTGCTGCGCGGAGGTCTGGAAGAGGTCGTAGAAGACGTCGTCCACGGGCTTGAAGCGAAACGCCACTGGGTTAACTCCACGTGAGCAGGATCAGAACGTCGCCATGCTAGGCGGTGGCGAGCCCCCGACGGCAACTCGGTCGGGCGTTGTACCCCCAGGGGGTATGTATGGTGGAGCCATGGACACGACCCCCGGCTACCACGACCACAAGGGTGACTACCTCACCCGGCTGCGGCGCATCGAGGGACAGGTCCGCGGGCTGCAGCGGATGGTCGACGAGGACGTCTACTGCATCGACATCCTCACCCAGGTCTCGGCCGTCAAGAGCGCCCTGGCGAGCGTCTCGGTCGGTCTGGTCCAGGACCACCTCGGCCACTGCGTCCAGGACGCCGTCGCGGGTGCCGCGGCCGGCGACGAGGACGGCCGGGCCCGCGCCGAGGCCAAGGTCGCCGAGGCGAGCGCCGCCATCACCCGCCTGCTCAAGAGCTGAGAACCCATCCCACCGAAGGAGCACCCCATGAGCACGACGTACGACGTGACCGGCATGACCTGCGGGCACTGCGCCCAGGCCGTCACCACCGAGCTGTCCTCCGTCCAGGGCGTGACCGGCGTCCAGGTCGACGTCGCGACCGGCAAGGTCGTCGTCGAGGGCGAGGGATTCACCGACGCCCAGGTCGCCGAGGCCGTCGACGAGGCCGGCTACGCCCTGGCCTGACCCCGGCACCACCACCTCGCACCACCCCCGGAGACCCCGATGAGCCAGACCCCCGTCCGCGACACCCGCTCCGTCGACCTGCTGGTCGGCGGCATGACCTGCGCCTCCTGCGTGGGCCGGGTGGAGAAGAAGCTCAACCGCCTCGACGGGGTGACGGCCACGGTCAACCTCGCCACGGCCTCGGCCCGGGTCGCCTACGACCCCGCACTGGTCGACGAGGAGACCCTCGTCGCGACCGTCGAGCGCACCGGCTACTCCGCCTCGCTGCCCAGCGAGGGCGACGACCCGGCGCAGGAGGAGGACACCCAGGCCCGGGTGCTGCTGCGCCGGCTGGCGGTCGCAGCGCCGCTCACGGTCGCGGTGGCGGTGCTGGCGATGGCCCCCGGCGTGCCCCGGCTCCCGTGGCTGCAGCTCCTCCTCACACTCCCCGTCGTGGCGTACGCCGGGTGGCCGTTCCACCGCGCGGCTGCGGTCAACGCCCGCCACCTCTCCTCGACCATGGACACGCTGGTCTCGATCGGGACCGTGGCCGCCTTCGCCTGGTCGGTGGTGGAGCTGCTCCGCGGCGAGATGCACCTCTACTTCGAGGTCGCCGCGACGGTGACGACCTTCCTGCTGCTGGGCCGCTGGCTTGAGGCACGGGCCAAGTCGCGCGCCGGGTCGGCGCTGCACGCGCTGCTCGAGCTCGGCGAGACCCGGGCGGTGCTGCTGGAGGCAGGGCCCGACGGCGCCGCCGAGCGCGAGGTCGACGTCGCCGCGCTGCGGCCCGGGATGCGGGTGCTGGTGCGCCCGGGCGCCCGGGTGCCCACCGACGGGGTCGTCGTCGCGGGCCGCAGCAGCTGCGACGAGTCGATGGTGACCGGGGAGAGCCTGCCGGTCGAGAAGGACGCCGGCGACGAGGTCGTCGGCGGCACGCTCAACACCGACGGACGCCTCGAGGTCGAGGTCACCCGGATCGGCCGCGACACGCTGCTGTCCCGGATCCGGCAGACGGTGGCCGACGCCCAGACCGGCAAGGCACCCGTCCAGCGGCTCGCGGACCGCGTGTCGTCGGTCTTCGTGCCGGTCGTGCTGGCGATCGCCGTGGTCACGGCCGTCGCCTGGCTGCTGGCCGGCCAGGGCGCCGACGCGGCCGTCACGGCGGCCGTGGCCGTGCTCGTCATCGCCTGCCCGTGCGCACTGGGGCTGGCCACGCCCACCGCGATGCTGGTCGGCACCGGGCGCGCCGCCCAGCTGGGCATCGTGGTCCGCAGCGCCGAGGTGCTCGAGACCTCGCGCGCCGTCACCACGGTCGTGCTCGACAAGACCGGCACCCTGACCACGGGCCGGATGCGGGTGCACGAGGTGGCCGGCGACCCCGACGCGCTGCTGCTGGCGGCGGCTCTGGAGCACGGCAGCGAGCACCCGGTGGCCCGGGCGCTGGTCGCCCACGCCACCGCACCCCTGCCCGACGTGGAGGAGTTCACCGCGCTCCCGGGCTCCGGCGTGCGCGGCACCGTGGCCGGCACCGAGGTCGAGGTCGGACGCGCCCCCGAGCCCGACACACTGCCGCGCGAGCTCGGCGAGGCGGTGGCCGCGGGCCGCGCCCGGGGCCGCACCACCGTGCTGGTGACGGTCGCCGGTCGCCCCCGCGCCGTCGTCGCGGTCGGGGACACCGTCCGCCCGGAGAGCCGTGAGGCGGTCGCCGCGCTGCACGCCGCCGGGCTGCGCACCGTGCTGCTCACCGGCGACCACGAGAGCGCCGCCCGCCACGTCGCCGACCAGCTGGGCATCGGCACGGTCGTGGCCGGCGTACGACCGGAGGACAAGCTGGGCGAGGTACGCCGCCTGCAGGACGCCGGCGAGACCGTCGCCATGGTCGGCGACGGGGTCAACGACGCGGCGGCGCTGGTGCAGGCCGACCTCGGCATCGCGGTCGGCACCGGCACCGACGCCGCCATCGAGGCGGGCGACGTCACGCTGGTCAACGGCGACCCGCGGCTGGTCGTGGCGGCGCTCCAGCTCTCGCGCCGCACCCTGACGGTGATCCGGCAGAACCTGTTCTGGGCCTTCGCCTACAACGTGGTCGGCATCCCGGTGGCGGCCCTGGGCCTGCTCAACCCGATGGTCGCGGGAGCCGCGATGGCCGCCTCCAGCGTCTGCGTGGTGACCAACTCGCTGCGGCTGCGCCGCTTCACGGTGGCCACGCAGGGATGACGGGGTCCTAGGAGCCGGGCACGCCGCGACCCTGCTGCGGGATCCCGAGGGCCTGGTCGATCTCGTGGGGCGTCAGGTGCGCGTCGGACTGGTTGGCCGCCACGATCAGGGTCGCCGTGAGCTCGACCTCGCTCAGCAGCTCGTCGTCCTCCAGCCGCACGTCGTACGGATCCATGGCCGAAGCCCCTCCCCCTGTGTGCTTGTCGGACCACTCCTACCCACCCCGTCACCTGCGAAAACAGGTTAGGCCACGTGACCGACGGGTAACCCCGGAACGGGTCGCCGGGACTGCCCCAGGAACGCCACAGGGCCCCGACCGTGAGGTCGGGGCCCTGCGTCGAAGTCCGTGATCAGAGAGGACGAACGTTCTCCGCCTGGGGGCCCTTGGGGCCCTGGGTGACGTCGAACTCGACCTTCTGGTTCTCGTCGAGGGACTTGTAGCCCTGCGACTGGATCGCGGAGTAGTGGACGAAGACGTCGTCCCCGCCGTTCTCCTGAGCGATGAAGCCGAAACCCTTTTCGGCGTTGAACCACTTGACGGTGCCCTGAGCCATGCTGGTGTTCTCCTGTTACTAAAGGCGAGAGACCGCCACTTCAGCGGCCTCTGCAGAGTGCGGGTGATACGCCGTCCCGCCTCGCAAGCCTGTAGCAAAGAGAAGAAACGCCGTTGGATCACAAACTTCCAACGAGCGTTGATGAAACCGCTGGAACTTGCACCCTGCAGTTACGACAGTACCAACACTCCGGTGGCCTCGTCGCCCACCCCCGTCCGTGGCGGGGGACCGCCGCCTCCGAGCCCCGCGTGTCCTCCCCGCGGTTGGCTCGTTGCGCAGGGAGGCGACGCCCACCAGGACGCGCAGGAGCGACTCCAGGAGGGGACGTGGGACGACGAGGGCAGACCGCACTCCAGACGCGGTTCACACGCATCCCGGCCCAGTCCACGGGCTGGTGGCCCGACCGCCCGGAGCCCGGCCCGCCGCTGCTGCGGACCGACCGCACGCGGCCGGTCCCGTCGCGGCTGCGGCAGCACCGGGTCGACCCGACGGCAGTTCTGCGCAAGGCTCTGCTCGCAGCACCCGGCGAGGAGACCGACGCGGGGGCGCCCACCGAGGGGGACGACGTGACCGACCAGACGACCGACGAGCACGGCGACCAGCGTCGGGGGCGGCTCGGACGCCTGCTCGGACGCCGCCGCGACGACCCGTCGCCCACCACCGACGACGCCGCGACCGAGCGGTCCACGACCCCGGTCGGCTCCGCTGCGCCCGAGCCGGAGCCCGCCGCCGGCGACGAGGGCGGGCGCTGGGTCTACCACCACGCCGACGAGACGTCAGGCTTCCAGGGCTGGCTCTACCACTACGACGACGGCACGCTCGCCGCCGAGGACGGCACGGTCTACGAGTACGCCGACGGTGGCGCGCTCGAGCAGCCGACCGACACTGCGGCGGCCGAGCCCGAACCGACGCCGGAGCCCGAACCGGTCGCTGCGGCCCAGCCCGAACCGGAGCCCGAGCCCGAACCGGAGCCCGTCGCGGTGGCCGAGCCTGAGCCGGAGCCCGAACCGGAGCCGGAGCCCGAGCCGGAGCCCGAGCCCGAGCCGGAGCCCGTCGCAGCGACCGAGCCCGAACCGGAGCCCGAGCCCGAGCCCACGCCCACGTCCGATGACGTCCCCACCTTCCTCGAGTACTCGCCCTCCGGGCTCGTGCCGCTCGCGGCCGGGACCGTCCTCGCCCTCGCCGGGGTCGGGGCGGTCGTGCTGGCCGTGCTGACGCTCGAGGACCCGTCGACGGACGGGGTGCTGCTGGTCCTGCTGCTGGCGGGCCTGGCGGTGGCGGCCGGCGTCGTGCTGTCGCGGTGGGATCCCACCACCGTCACGGTGCGCGAGGGCACGCTGCTGGTCGAGCGGGGCGGGAAGACCCGTGAGGTCGACCTGCGCGACCCCGACCTCGCCGTCGAGCTCGACGACCCCGGGTCACGGTCCTGGACCGGCACCTTCACCTCCGGCGAGGACGACCCGGTCGTCGTACGCCGCTCCGACGTCGAGCCGCGCCGCTTCGCCCAGGTCGTCGAGCACGCCCGCACCCAAAGGCCCGACTCCGAGGCCGGCTCCCGGGGCGAGCGCGAGGGCGCCACCCGGGCCTAGTAGCCCGGGATCGCGACCTCGAGCCGGTCGCCCTTCGCCACGACGCTGCCCTGGACGCGGAACCTGACGCGGTCGGTCACCGGCAGCAGGGCCCCGGAGTCCGGGTCACGCACCTGCCCGGCCATGCGGGCGAGGGGTGGGCGGGGCGTCGTGATCCGCCACCCGGCCCCGTCGGGCTCGGTGGTGGCGCGGACCGGTCCGGCCAGCGTCCAGGTCGACGAGGACAGCCCGCCCACCCAGGCCAGCCGGGCCGGGCAACCTCGCGGACGGGCCTCGTCCCCCAGGGGGCGGGTGCAGCGGCGCACGAACGACCGGACGGCTCGCTGCACCTGCGCCTCCCCCGCCGCGGTCAGCTCACCCCCGAGGTCGAACGGATAGGGCCTCACGTCGCGGGTGTCGATCCGCTCGCCGGGGCCGTGCGTGACGAGGCCCTCGGGCCCGACCGCGGCCACGGTGAGGTCACCGGGCGGCAGGTGGTAGCGGCGCCCCTCGGCCGGCACCGGGTCGACGGGCACCTCGACGTCACCGACCCGCAGGGCGGTGACGCCCCGCCCGGTGAGCTCGACCGTCGGGAGCACCGAGCCGACGAACCCGCCCGACTTGCGGACGTCCACGCGCAGCCACTCGCCCCCACGCTCGTCCGGTGGGTCGGTGTCGAGGGTGTACTTCACGTAGGCCAGGTCGCCGTCCGCCTCGATCCTCACGTCGCGGCGCGCCAGCGCCCCCTGCTCGAGCACGTCGTCGACGAGCAGCTCGTCGGAGACGGCCAGCGACTCCTCGACGACCAGCTCCTTCAGCGCCGTTGCGTCGGCCTCGACGAGCGCCGCGGTCAGCAGCTGCACCTGGCCGCGGGCGGTGGTCGGGTCGTCGGCCGACCCGTCGGCGCAGCCGGCCAGCGCGAGGACGGTCAGGCCGGCCGCTGCGGCCGCGGTGCGGCGTACCCCTCGCATGCGGTGATGGTCGCAGGTCCGGCCCCTCGACGCAGCCGCCTCGACGCAAGCGCACGGGCCATGTCCCCCGGACCGGGGCCCCGACCCTCGGAACGCTCGGGAGACCGTGGCACCTGCCACCGTCTCCGGAGCCGTCGGACGCCCGGTCCCCGACCACGTGGTGCGACCGGCCCCGGAGCGGGGCCGGGGTCGACCGACGGTGGCGTCGACCTCAGCCGGTGGCGAACCGCGCGGCCGACTCCCCCGACAGGGCCGCGTCGATGCGGGCGCGCATGCGGGCGGCCATCGCCGGGCGGAGGTCCTCGAGCTCGTCCGGCGTGCACCAGCGCACGTCGGTGGACTCGTCGTCGGCCACCCGCGCCTCACCGGAGACCCAGGTGCAGGCGAAGGTGAGGTCGAGGTAGACCGACCGGTCCCCGTTGGGATAGGCCACCTCGTCGGTCGCCCCCACCAGCGCGAGGCGGTCGACCCGGATCACCACGTCGGCCTCCTCCAGCGCCTCGCGGGCGGCCGCCACCGCGGGCTCCTCCCCCGGGTCGACGATGCCGGTGACGGGGGTCCACGTCCCGTCGTCGGACCGCCGGACCAGCAGCACCTCGGTGGCGGGCCCGGTGCCGCGGCGCACGACCGCGGTCACGCCGGGCAGCCACAGCAGGTCGTGGCCGATGTGGGAGCGCAGGTCGGCGACGTACGGCGGGATGGGCACGCGCCCGACGCTAGCGCCCGAGCCGGGTGCCGGCCTCGCTAGGCTCCCGGGGTGCGGGTCGCCCAGCCTCCGTACGCCGGGCCTCTGAGGCTTCAGGAATTTAACCCTGACCTGGGGGTTCGACTTGGCGATCACAACTCGCTTGCTGACCTGCTGGCATGTCTTGCGAGCGTTCCTGGAATGCACTGCGCGGGGATGTGGAACGCGGCTCCCTCAGCAGATCCGCCGGTCAGTCAGGCCAGATCTTTAATCGAGCTGACGGCGGGTGCTGCGGCGGTCATCGGCGGAGAGGGGTGGACTTCAGCCTCCGCCACGGCTTTCGTCGCCGGCGGTCTCCAACTCGGGAGATGGTGGACTCGCCTTCTTCTCATCGTCTTGGTTGCGCCGCCTACGCTTCTTCCATTCCACCTGCCGCACACGGATAGCGCCAGTGCCAAACGAGTAGCTCACCTCGCCCTTGAAGCCGTCGAGGTCTTCGTCGATCGGCCGCTCGGGCACCTCGAACGAAATGATTTCGCCTGCGTGACACAGGCGCGGCAACTCGACGCCAGCCTGCAGCTCAAGGTTCTCGGACTGACCTCGCACTACCCGGGATTCGCTGTCCGGATCGCGGAGGTAAATGAATGTGATCGTAAGGCCGTGGACGTTGACGGTTGCCCCTCGGCAGGTCAGATCGACGTCACGCCAAGCGGTCATGGAGTCCATCAGTTTGGGAGTGACCTCTGCGTCCATACTGAGGCCGGCAGACTCCAGGACATTGAGCATGCGGGTTATCTCGCCGACAGTGGAACCCATTCGCGGCACCACATCGAAGTTGACGTCGATGGCCGCCTCCGTTGCAGCTACCGAAGCGGCAGATGCCTCCGCCGCAGTCTTCGAGTGCTCGGCCGCTTTTCCCGCGCTGTTGGCCATGAACTTCGTCAAGATCGCTAGCCAAGCGGTAATGCCGGCCAAGATCACCGTCGAAGCGAGCGTAATGAGCGGCCCCCAGTCCTTCACCCAATTAATGACAGCGTCAGAGTTCACGCACGGAGTGTCGCATCACCGAGGTTTGAGGGATGGTTGCTGCCCCCGAACCAGGTGCTGGAGCAGCGGGCAGCGCCCTCAAGCTCGGTTCGGTTCGCTGGCCACATGGCGCGGACTCTGGAGCGGCGCCCGCTTAGTCTCGCCCCCCGAACGGCCTGACTGGTCCGGAGCAAGGCATCCGCTACCCCAGAGGGTGCGTTCGGGGTAGCGACGAGACCCGCGCTCAGACTGGCTGCGCGGGATGGGCCGCTCTGTAGCAGCGCGGGTGTTCGCGCGGTCTTGGGACGAGACCCACCCCGACCTTGCGCCACAGGATCAGCTAGCCCGTCCGAAGCAAACACGTGGCAAACCGCTGTAGGCGGAGCAGTCGGCCCGCCTCGGCGGCGATACCGGCCGCGGCCAAGCGGCTTCGTGAGCCAGGCGTGGACGTCGAGACGGTGAGACGCGTTGGCGGTCGCCGGCGAGACGGCGGCGCCCGTGCTCGTAGACACCCAGCGGGCGTCCGCACAACCCGCAGCGGCGGCCGTGTTACCTCGAGCGGTGCCGTGCTGGGCGGCGCGGCGCAGCGCAGCGCAGCGCAGCGCAGCGCATCCCCAGATCCCGGCCGAGAGCGAACATCTCGTCATGGGCCGGGCCGCCGCGCATGCAACCGAGCTCGAACTGGGAGCGGCCGCGCGGGCGCAGCGTCCTCGAACCTACCGGTAGGGGCCCCTAGCCTGATGGTCGTTGCCGCCTACCTACACGTGGCTCGCGGCGCGGACCGGCTCGCGTCACGGTCCGCTGTCGTGCCGACTGGCTTCGACCTGGAGAGCCCGCAGCATGCGTCCGACGGCTGGGGTGACGCGCCCTCAGACCAGCTCCTCCACGAGATCCTGGGCGAATGCGAGGCTCTCGGTAGCGCCCTTCTTGAGAGCCTCCAGCTCGCTGCCGTCGACTGCGAGAAAGGCGCCAAAGTTCACGTTCGCGACGGCGATCTGGCAGGCGGCGATGCGCAAGAAGTCGCTGTACTCGCTCTGCTCGCGCCGTGTGAGGTCCGCCCAACGTGCCGCTTCCGTTGTGGACAACGATCTGCGCCAGCGCTCCTGGGCATGGCCGGCGTGTAGGGCGATGTACTCCAGGATGCGGGTTGCGTCCTCGATGGCGGTCACCATGGCCTCGTATCCAGCCAACATTCGCTCTAGCTCCGCTTCCGCCTCGTCAATCTTTAGGTTCAGCTCGAGCTCCTTCTGCTTGTTGCGACGCGACACGAGCAGGAAGCCGCCGATGGCGAGCATCGCCGCTGGCACGGCGACGACGCTGGCCGCGATCGTCATCCCCCCAGCGACCCCGGCGCCACCGGCAGCAAGGCTCCCGCCACCAAGGAACGCCCAGGTGGCGTTCGTCGCGGCAACGCCGGACAGACCGCTGATCGCGGCACCTGTCGAGGCGGTCCCGAAGGTGGCTGCAGCCGTGAACGCACCGTAGGCAGCGGCACCGCCGACCCCTGCGCCCACGGTCGCGCCCCCTAGAGCTCCCGCCAACCGGCTCGCGGCCAGGTCCAGCTCGTACCCGGTCACGGCGCCGGGCTCGACCGGCTCCTCACTGTCCAAGGTCTCCGGGGTCGGAAGGTCGGGCGCTCCCGAGATCAGGTGCGCCTGCTCGATGAAGGGGACGAAGAACTTGTCGCGCGCGTGGTCGTGCGCCAAGTTGAAAGAATCGGCCGCCTCGTCAACCCGATCGGTGCGTGCGCCGACAACACGGTGGAGCGCCGTCAGGCGCTCCTTGGTCGGACGACCGGCAGTACTCAGCTTCGACCTGGTCGTGGCCTTCGAGATCGGCAACTCACTCACGGTCATGGAGTGCTCCACGGTCCGTCGTTCAGCGAGGCCGATGAGCTCGGCGGGCGTGACCTTGAGCGCCTCAGCGATCCGCTCGACGCGGTCCGGGCGCGGGCGCATCTGCCCAGACTCGACTCGTGACATCGACACACCGGCACCCGCACCCACGCTGTAGCCCGCGCGCTCGCCGAGGCCCTGCTGGCTGAGGTCCTCGGGACTGCTTTCGCGGAGCTCACGAATGACCTCGCCAAGTGCCTTGGTCGAGTAAGCCATGGGGGCAACCTTACCACTGAAACACTAGTCGGATGGACTTAGTGTTTGACTTAGCGTAGAAGTGGTGCGTTACTTAGTCCGGACTCCCGACCGGGGGTCGCACTCACATCGAAGAAAGGTCTCCCATGGCCAAGATCAACAAGGCCCTGTTCGCCGTCGACGTCGCCGGCACCGCCTACCGCACCAACCTCGTACTCCATGACCCCGCGGTGCACAAGGCCGCCGACACTGCGTGGGTCGACATCAAGCAGGCCGGTCGGTCTTCCGGCGCTCTCGTGCGCGAGGTGGTCGAGTCGTGGCACCGCAACGCCCCGGACAACCGCGTCCGGGGCGTCAACGCCTAGCGGCAAGCTGCGCCTGGCCGCGGCGCCATCCCGCACGCTCGTCGCAGCGAACGGTTCTGGATCCGCGCCGACCACCTCGAGGTTTTGGCGACAGGAGGGGCAGGCGACGGGCCCGACCATCTGGCGCAGCCAAATAGGGATACCTACTGCTGGCCGACCCCGAAGCGAGGATGCGGCTGCGCCTCGGCGTCGGGCTGGTGCCCGTTGTCTTCGGCTGCTGATTGCCAGCTGTCACCGTGGTCATCGGAGCCGGGGCAGCGATGGACATGGATCCGCCTCCTGAGCCGCTGCGCCCGTTCACGGTGGCCCTGGCGGCGGGCGTCGTCACCGCTTACCTCGGTCACCGCGTGCTGCGCCCCTTCGTCCGGCCGTGGACTGACGAGTACCCCACCCGATGCGACCTCACCGTGGTCGAGCAGCGGCCGGGCGACCGGCTTCCTCGTCTTGTGAGACGGCGTCTTGCCTTGTCGGACCAGGCAGCTAGCTTCGGACACGACGAGGCGCTCAGCTTTGCCGGACAGCAATGTCGAGCAGGGCTAGGGTGCCTGACCGAGGGGTCGACCGAGGTCAGGGGAGACACAGTCATGGGTACTGCAACGGTAGAGGTGCTGAGCACCGATGACGCTGAGCGCCGCCGCGCCGAGATCCTCTCGGCGGCGGGTGGCGACGAGCAATCGCTGCGCGACCGCGCAGCTCAGTACGCACTCAGCGCCCGCGAGCTCGCCGCACTGGATGCCTTGGACGCCCTGGACGCCCTGGACTACCTGCTCGGCGGGCATCGCACGGAGAACTAGTGTCGCCCCGGCAACGTCCCATTCAAGAGCTCGAGGACCAGGCCCAGGAGTTCGCCCAGCGTCTCACCGCGTCGGTGTACTCCGTGGCCCGGGGCTGTGACCCGTTCGCCGCCACCGTCACCGGTGACCGCATCACGGTGCGCCAAGAGCCCGACACCGGGGTCCCCCTTAGCGTCGACGGGGCGGTGGTCCTGACTCTAAAAGTGTCGTTCGCCTGCGCGTGGGACCGCGTCGGCCACTACCTGGCAGTCGACGAGTCCCGGATGCGGGTCTACGCCGGAGCCCAGGCCGCCGGCGAGCCCCTCTTTCGCTACGCGTACCTGCGCCGCCTCAGCGGCAAGGACCAGCCCGGCGCCCACGTGCACGTTCACGCCCACCGCGACGGCTTGGGTCTGCTGCACGGATAGGTGACATCTGATCTGCGTCGATGTGTGTCGGCGCTGGAAGGATGTGCACTATGCCGAAGGCGTTCCCCAGAGAGTTCCGCGAGGACGTGATCCGGGTCTACCGGGACTCGGATGCGTCGCTGGCCCAGGTCGCCAAGGACTTCGGCATCTCGCCGTCGTGCCTGAAGCGCTGGGTCACGATCGATGACAAGAAGTCTGCCCGCCCATCCTCAGCCGGCCGAGCGCCCGTGGAGTCCGACGCGCTGCGCGAAGCGAACAAGCGAATCAGGCTCCTCGAGCAAGAGAACGAGGTTCTGCGCCGCGCCGCTGCGTATCTCTCTCAGGCCAACCTGCCGGGAAAATGATGTACCCGCTCGTCCGCGAGCTGGCCGCCGATGGGGTCCCCGTCGCGGTGACGTGCCGGGTGCTGAAGATCGCTCGCCAGCCCTACTACCGCTGGCTGGTCAATCCGGTCACCGATGCCGAGCTGACCGCGGCCTACCGGGCGAACGCGTTGTTCGACGCCCACCGCGACGACCCCGAGTTCGGCTACCGGTTCCTCCTCGACGAAGCCCGCGGCGCAGGTGAGCCGATGGCCGAGCGGACCGCGTGGCGGATCTGCTCCGACCTCGGTTGGTGGTCGGCGTTCGGGAAGAAGCGCGGCAGGAACGGGAAGAAGCCGGGCCCGCCGGTGCACGACGACCGCTGCGCCGTGGTCGACGACCAAGGCAGGATCCGCCACGAGTTCACCGCCACCGGCCCGAACGAGCTGTGGCTGGCCGACATCACCGAGCACTGGACCGGGGAGGGCAAGCTCTACGTCTGCGCGATCAAGGACGTCTGCTCCAACCGCATCGTCGGCTACTCGATCGACTCACGGATGAAGTCCCGGCTCGCGGTCGCTGCGCTGAACGACGCAGTCGCTCGCCGCGGCAAGGTGGCCGGTTGTGTCCTGCACACCGACCGAGGATCGCAATTTCGAAGCCGCAAGTTCGTCCACGCGCTCAACCGCCACGACATGGTCGGCTCGATGGGCCGCGTCGGCGCAGCCGGCGACAACGCAGCCATGGAGAGCTTCTTCTCGCTGCTGCAGAAGAACGTCCTCGACCGCCACCCCTGGGCCACCCGTGAAGAGCTGAGGATCGCGATCGTCAGGTGGATCGAGAGGACCTACCACCGGCGCCGGAGACAGGCTGCTCTCGGGCGATTGACCCCGGTCGAATACGAGCTGATCATGACTCCAACCGCCACCCAGGCGGCCTAACCAAAACTGTCACCCGTTCGTGCAGCAGACCCGACCTCGGGGAGGCTGGTGACGCTTGGGCCCATGTTCCGGCTCTGCTTGGTTGTGGACATCTCGCCCTCCTAGGGCGGTTGGTGCCCGACCTGACTTGTGTGGCGGGCCGCGGCACGGAACGCGTTACTGCGCTCGCAACTAACCGTTCGCGCGAAGAGAAAGGAGACAACCCGCTCCTACGGGAAGGCACGAGGGCTGTCCAGGCGGGGCCAAGGATGCGAAGACGTCAGGTCAGACACCTCGTGTCACCGAACAGGTCGCGCGCCCCTAGGGCCGTCCTGCGCGAGATCGACTGGTCATGTTGTCGGGCTGAACGCGACAAGACGGGACTAGACCGCCCGAGACCATCCGTCGAATCACATGGGAGTTAGGCCGCCAGACGTGGTTCCCTCAGGGCCGCAAGGCTCGAGGCCCTGCGTCTGAGACATGAATTTCGGGGGATCAATGTCAGAACACGTGCTTGCGCGGCGATGGGTTCAGGCGCTGTGCGTAGGCCTGGCAGCCACAGTCGCGACGGGAACCGTCACGGTGATCAGTCCGGCTGTTGCACATGCAGACACCATCACCGTTGCGAGTGTGGCTGACCCAACCGGCGACGTCAGGCTGCTAGCTCGGAAGGGACTGACACGCGCTGAGAGGAAGTCGATCGACCTGAGGAAGGTCACTCTCAGACGGGTTGATGACAAGGCCCGGTTCACGTTCGCTATCCGCGACTTGATGCGCACAAGGAAGTTTGACCAGATGCTCTTCGTGTCGTGGAACGAGAGCCCCGACACCCCCGACCCGTGGATGGGGTCTCTATCGCTGGGGGTCAACAGCAAGTACGCGTCGGCTTCGTACTCGAGTCCGGACGGCGAGCGGTTCGAGAACTGCACTCCGCCTATCGTTCTCCGACCCCTGCGTAACGAGATCGAGGTAACTGTTCCTTGGCGGTGTGTACCTGAGGGCCCCTTGAAGATCAAGGTCACCACCATGACCGGCCGCTATCGCAGCGATGAAGCGCCCTACTCTCGTGACGCCGTGGCGTTCCCAGGCTGGCCGACCGTTCTGCCGATCTGATCCAGTCGAGTAGAGACGCATAAACAAGGCCCCGCTCTCACGCGGCTCGATGCGCACCACCGCTAGATGGGGTGGCGGACTGCCCTTGGACACCTGCTTGCTGAGCCACGACGCGTGAGCTGGCAACGGCAGCGGAAAGTCTTCGTTGATTCGGGAAGGTGCAGGTCAGCCTCTGAATTCTGCTCACGCGATCTAGCAGTTGCACCCATAGCCAACAAAATCAGCACCCATCATTTCGCGCATCCGTTCCGCGAGCCTGGCCTAGGCACTTCTCATGCTGATCTGACCTCCTGTTGGCGCCGGGTTCGGTGACGCTAGACCTGTCCCGTGTCAGGTTGGCACGGGTTCAGGGACTTGCCTCGTTCGCGACGCCGTACGGGATGTGGACCGCGACGACATCCTCAAGCGCCCCAGTGAGGTGGAGGTCCTGGTCGTCGAAGTAAATGTGTGGCTGCATGACCCGCAGTACGCGCGCCTTTTCGATACCGCCGAGAAAGAACGCGTCGTCGACCCGCACGCCCCACTCCCGGAGGGAGTGCACCGCGCACTCGTGCGCGGAGGCGTTCCGCGCGGTGACCAGTGCGATACGAAGGCGTGGGGTGTAGTCGGGTTCATCCGACCGACGTGTGCGGCCCGTGCAACCGCGCGCGTGGAGCCGGACGCGACCGCGAGGACCACGGGACGGGAGCCCTCGAAGGGTCTCCGGGACCGAGGGGTAAGCCGCAGTGCCAATCACACTTAGCCGACGAACCCAGCGAGCCAGTCCGCGACCCTCTCCTTGTAGATCGCCGTCACGGCAGCGAGGCCGAACAGAATGGCCGCAAAGTCGGACCCAAGCGATCGCAACGAAGAGTTCGGACCCATGAACCAACCGACAATCATGAACAGCAGGCTCACGAAGCCGCCGATCGTGAGCGCGCCCACGGTGTAGTTCACGAACTCGAGAGGCTCCATGGCACGGATGCTCTCACAAAGGCGGGAGGGATAATTGCAGGTGGTGCCTTGGCGCGCTCAGTCTCCGGGCCACTTGTCTTCGACCATGTCGACGTTACGCACGGAGCCGTACATCCCTGGCGCCAGGACTTCGACAACCTCCCCTTCGAGGTAAAACAGGACGGCTCCACCGTCGACCTCGATCAAGTCGGCGAATCGCAGTTCCGAGTCAGCTTGGAAGCCTTGCGGGACTTCCATGCCTTTCGCTATCGCCTCATCGTGGGCGCGCTGTCGCGTGGACGCCCAGGTATTGCTGTATCGGATCAGGTACGGCAGCATCCTCGGACGATCTCATGAGGGCGGGCCCGAAGGCCGGCGTGGACGACTCGCCGCTCCCGTTTCGCCCGTGGGATACGCCGCGACCCCGGTTATGCAAGGCGCGAGAGCAATCGGAGTACTTGCACGACCAGTTGCAGATTGGCTGCGAAGAAGGCCGTCAGGGCCGCAAAACGAAGCCACTGCCAACCGAGGACCGAGTTCTGCAGGTAGCGGCCGCGCGCAACGTCGTCCCTATCTTCGTCGTGTTGGTGGGTGAGAAACAGGCTGAAGTTTGTGAAAAGCCTCGGGACCTTGGCATCGGGCCACCCGGATCTGCGGACATCGGCTTGGTACGCCCATGCACTGACCTGCGCTCCAGTTCCGAGCAGCGCGGCACCGGAGGCCACCCAAGCGAATACACCGAAAACGAAGTCGAGCAGCGCATTTGTCACGGCAGGACCTTGTCATGAGGGCCGGCCCGAAGGCCGGCGTGGACGGCTCGCCGCTCCCGTTTCGTCCGCGCTCCGTCGGTGCTGCTCGGTTCAGCAAGTTCTGCGAGTCGTTCATCGTCACGCCGAGGGGCACCGGTGCGCTGCAGCCGATGAAGATGCGGCCGCGGCAGCTCGACCTCGTCGGCTCCGTCCTCGACGCCAACCCTCGTCCGCGCACCGCGGGCTGGATGATGCCGCGCGGGCGGGGCCAGTCAACGCTGGTCGCCGCGCTCGGCCTTTACGACCTCATGCTCGGCGAGGAAGGCGCGTCGGTCGTGGTAGCTGAGGTCGACGAGCGGCAGGCCGGAATCGTGGTCAGGACGGCCGCGCGGATGGTGGAACTATCCGAGGACCTGTCGAGCCGCGTGCAGGTCTACAAGGACCGTCTGGCGGTGCCCGAGCGGGGCGCGTCGTTCGTCTGCCTGCGGTACTCCCTGTACGCCATCTCGCCGTACTTGCGGAAGTAGGCGTCCGACTCGGTGAGGTCGAACAACGCGCTGGAAGCCACGCCGACGACGAGCCGGTTTTCTAGTTCGTATGCCATAGCCGTTCCTTTGTTCCCAGCAGCTCTACGCGACGGTGACGTCAGGGAGTGCCCGGTCGCGTACCTCGCTGAGGATGGTGACGATGTCGTCGACCTGCTCCTCGTTGAAGATGCTGTCGGGGCCATGGGGTGCGCTGTCGGTGAACGGGGACTCGTAGAGGCGGGCCACCTCCATGACGCCGTTGGCGGTGAGGTGCTCCACGATCAGGTTGACGAAGCGGAGCTGGTTGGCCGTGAACGTCGTGTCGGTGAGGTAGCGGTCGAAGGCCTGGGTGGCAGCGGCGCGGTCCAGGCCCACCAGGGAGCGGACGAACAGTCCGAGGCCGTGGGCGTCCTCGCGGGCCTTGGCGAGGTCGGCCTCGGTGCCGGCGCCGGACTCGAGCAGCATCGCCTCCAGGGCGGTGAGGTCGTCCGGGGTCAGTTGCAGGTTGCGGCGCAGGCGTTGGAGGGCGAGGTGGTCCTCGTGGTCGCGGAGGTAGGCGCGGGCCTTGGCGCGGAAGCGTTCCCAGTTCGTGCCCGGGGTGACGCCGGGCAGCTCCACGATGGTGCCCTCGCCGAGCTCGTCGGCGAAGTTGGAGTAGACGACGGCGCGCTTGGTCTTGTCCACGAACCGCACCAGGGCACGCACCCGGCGCCGTGCCAGCTCCAGCATCGGCAGGGTGACATCAACCCACCAGTCGTCCTCCGACAGGCTCTCCAGCAGCACTTCCTGGGCCTTGACCGAGGGGATCGCGGTCTGGCCGAGCAGGGCGGTGGCGATGTCCTGGACCTGCTTGCGCAAGCGCTCGAACAGGACCGCGTCGCTCTCCAGACGGGCGAGCTGGAGGCGCAGCAGGATGAGGTCGAACCGTTTGGCGTCCTCGTCGTCGTCGCGCTCGGTGGAGGGCAGCCCGGCCAGGTGGCGCGCGACGTCGCCCGCCTTCTCCGGTGGCATCTGCTGCCAGGCCTCCCACTCGGAGTAGGTCTCCACCCACTGCCGGGCGGGACGGACCAGGAAGTTGTCGGTGTTCATGCCGGCCACGACCTGGTGCAGCGACCAGGCGACGTCCACACGGAGGCCGCGCTCGGACCTCTCCCCCTCCCCGACCGCAGGGTCTTCTCCGGGCTCGGTCGGGGCGTCCTGGTCCAGCGCCGCGACCAGCCCGAGGCGGGTCTCGAAGAGCCGCTCACCCAAGGACTTCTGCAACGAGCCCTCGGTGCCGGGCAGGTCTTGGCCGAAGTACTCCAGGTTCTGGCAGAAGTCGAAGACGTAGAAGTTCTTCTTGTCATCCCCTGGGCCGAACAGGTCCGGGCACAGTCGGGTGCCGCGGCCGATCATCTGCCAGAACTTGCTCTTGGCGCGCACTGGCTTGAAGAACACCAGGTTGAGCACCTCGGGGACGTCGATGCCGGTGTCGAGCATGTCCACGGAGATCGCGATGTGCGGGGCCTTGTCCTTGACCGAGAAGTCGTCGATCAGGGACTGGGCGTAGGTGACGCCGTGGGTGATGACGCGGGCGAAGTGGCCGGCGTGCTCGGGGTAGTTGAGGTCGAAGCGCTCCCGGATGAACTCGGCGTGCTTCTGGTTCTTGGCGAAAACGATCGTCTTGCCCAGGCGGTCTCCCCCGGCGACCTTGAGCCCGTCAGTCATCAGTGTGGCCAGGACCTTGTCGACGGTGTCGGCGTTGAAGAGGAACTGGTTGAGCTCGGCGGCCGCAACCTCGTCGGGGACCTCGCCCTCCTCGTTCCACTCGGCCCTGTCCCAGTCGTCCTTCTCCTGCTCCGACAGCTCGTCGTAGCGGATGCCCTGACGCATGAACTTCAATGGCACCGACACCCCCACCGGGGGCACGAGGTAGCCCTCGGCGACGGCCTCGTCCAGGCTGTAGGCGTCGGTGGGGACGCCGTCCTCGAGGTTGAACAGCGTGTAGGTGTTGCGGTCGACCTCGTTCTTCGGGGTCGCGGTCAGGCCGACGAGCAGGGAGTCGAACCAGCCGAAGATGGCCTTGTACTTCTGGTAGACCGAGCGGTGGGCCTCGTCGATGACGACCAGGTCGAAGTAGCCCGGGCCGAACATCCGTGCGCCGCCGTCGGTGACGTTGATCAGGTTCATCATTGTCGGATACGTCGAGACGTAGACCCGACCATCGGCGCTCTTCTCGGTCACCAGGTTGACCGTGGTCACGTTCGGTAGGTGCGCCTTGAACGCGCCGGCTGCCTGGTTGACCAGTGCGGTGCGGTCGGCGAGGAACAGCACCCGCTTGACCCACCCGGCGCGCATGAGCTGGTCGACGAGCGCGATCACTACGCGGGTCTTGCCTGACCCGGTCGCCATCACCAGCAGGGCGTCGCGCTGCCGGGCAGACAGCGCCTCGCCGATCGTGCGGATGGCGCGGTGCTGGTAGTGGCGCTCGACGATGGTCTTGTCGATCACCGTGTCTGCCAGGGTCAACCGGGTGTTGCGCCGGGCGACCATCAGCTCGAGCTCGTCGCCGGCGAAGAACCCTTCGACCTTGCGCGGCGGGTAGCCGGCGGCGTCGTCCCACAGCCAGGTCTCGTAGCCGTTGGTGTAGAGGATGACCGGCCGGCGGCCGGTCATGGTCTCTAGGCAGTCGGCGTACAGCTTGGCCTGCTGCTGCCCGATGCCGGGGTCCTTGGTGGTTCGCTTGGCCTCGATCACCGCCAGCGGCAGCCCGTCGGCCCCCCACAGGACGTAGTCGACGTACCCGAGCCCCTGAGCGTTGGGCATGCCGGTGACCTCGAACTCGCGGTCGCGGGCCTCGGTCAGGCGCCAGCCGGCCTCGCGGAGCAGCTCGTCGATGATGAGCTCGCGGGTCTGGGCCTCGGAGTAGTCGTGGGTGTCGGTCAGGGTGTTCGCGGCCTGGACGGCCTTGATCTCGGCGCGGAGCTCGGTGATCTCGGCGTCCTTGGCCGCACTGAGCTCGTCGCGCTCCTTGAGCGCCTTGGCGTGGGCTTCGTCCTGGTCGTGGAACTTCTTGGCCAGCGCCGCGACCTCGGCGCGGGTTAGTGGTGCGTTGCTGCCCGCGACCGTGGGGTCGAACACCGTCCCGGTGGGGACTGCGGCCGGGTCTGTGGAGTAGCGGAAAGCCGTCCACACCACGACGTGGTGCAGCTCGCGCAGCACGTCGACGGCTGCCCGGGGCGGGATTGGCTGGACGTAGTGCACGGCCCGGTTGCCGAGCTTGCGGATCAGGTTCAGCTTCGCCCCGATGCCGGAGCCGACCTTGTTGCGAAACGCCGCCTCGTTGATCCGGGCAGAGAGGTCGTCCTTGTAGGGCACCGGCAGCGCGTCGACGTCGTAGATCAGCCCTACCAGCTGCTCAGCGGCCCTGCGCGCGTAGATGCACGCGGTGCGCGGGTCCGAGGCCAAGTAGCCCTCAGCCCGCGCGCAGTCGGCGTAGGTCTGGGGCCACTCGGCCTTGATGAAGTCGAAGTTGGCCACGCGGCACTCTTACCGTGTGTCTGTCGACGGCCGGGCAAGCATCCGGGTTACTAGCGAGACTCGCAGCGCATCCAGCTCCGAAGCCTGCGTGCGTTGGTCACGAGAAAGGGCTGCCACAGCCTCGGCACGTCTCACGAACTCGTGCTGCACTTGCAGGTCTGGCAACTGCACAATCGCCTCCTGAAGGTATGGCAACTTGATGTACTTGATCACACCGCCAATGCTCTGGGCACGCAGTCGTTCGACGTAGAGATCCAGAAATGCGTGAAGAAATTTGGGTAGGGCCGCAGTCTCGTCGGCACTCTCAATCACGTATGTGCGCTGGTAGGCATTGAATTGGCCCTCGTAGTACTTGACGTTCAGGTCTCCATTCCCCGCTACCAGTATCGCCTTGCAGTCGAAGGCCGGCACGTCGATGCGCGACGGGCGACTGGCGCAGGTGAAGAAAGGAAACTCGCCATCTTCCACAGCAGCATTCGCGTCAAGCTTCCCGGTCCTGATCCGAACCAATGAGCCCAAGAGTGTGGGAGATGTCGGCAACGAGCCCGCGGAGCCCGGGACTCGCGGGTCCCCGAACATCTCAAGAAAACAAGACTTCTTCAGGTCATCGAGGTGGGCGAGGGCGACGCTGCGCTTGAGGCAGAGTGAGTCGGTGTGGTCCAGGATTGTGGCGATGCGGCGCTGCTCGGCGAGAGGTGGGAGCGGCAGCTCGGACTGCTTGACGATGCGGTCCGAGACCGCTGGGTAGCTCGACCCGGTGGCCTTCCGGACCATGTCCACAATGAATCCCTCTGAACGCACCCAGTGGAACAAGTACCGGCCGTGGAGATCCCGTGTGGGCCTCAGCACGGTGAACCCCGTGGATGCCGTCGCGCCATCCAGATGTGGCGGGACAACGGCAACAGCATTCAGGTTCGGGCGCACGGTGGACACGAGGACATCCCCGGCGGCAACAAGTTGGCGAGCTCGGCTCGGAGCCTCGGCCGAAGAGACACCCGCAGCGCCCGTGACCTCTTTGCGAGAATTATCAACGGCACCCAGATCGATGTAGTCGAAGGCGACGGGCTCGGTCGCTCTACTCGGATTCCAGGTCGACACCCGGGTAGTCACGTCCCCGATCCTCTTCACGAAAGCAAAGCTCTCAGATCTGCGAGGCCGTGCTGGATCTCGGCTTCCAGATTTTCAAGGTCAGCGAGGATGTCGAGCGGCGCGCGGTGCTCGACCTCGTCATGGACGGCCTCCCTGTAGCGGTTCAAGGAGAGGTCGTAGCTCTGGGCGGCGATGTCGGCCTTCGGGACGAGGAACGACTGGTCAGTGCGCGCCCGGTCGCGCTCCGGCGAGCCTGGTTCTGACGCGCTCAACCCACGGGCCAGGACGTCGGGGAGGTCGTTGGCCTCGATGGGGTTGCGCTTGTCGTCGAGGCTGAAGCCGTCGGCGTGCACGTCGTAGAACCAGACGTGGTCGGTGCCGCCGGAGTTCGTTTTGGTGAAGAACAGGATCGCGGTGGACACTCCGGCGTACGGCTTAAAGACCCCGGAAGGGAGCTTCACCACTGCTTCGAGCTTCTGGTCCTCGACCAGGATCCGGCGAAGATCCTTGTGCGCCTTGGACGAGCCGAACAGCACGCCGTCCGGAACGATGACGGCTGCACGGCCGCCGGGCTTCAGCAGACGGAGGAAGAGTGCCAAGAAGAGGAGCTCCGTCTTCTTGGTCTTGACGACGCGCTGAAGGTCCTTCGACGTGGACTCATTGTCCAAGCTCCCTGCGAAGGGCGGGTTCGCCAGAATCAGCGAGTAGCTCCCTTCCTCATCTGAGGCGCCCTCAGAGAGGGAGTCGCGGTAGCGGATGTCGGGCTGCTCCACGCCGTGGAGCAGCATGTTCATGCTGCCGATGCGGAGCATGGTCGAGTCGAAGTCGTAGCCGTGGAACATGCCGTGGTGGAAGTGCTCGCGCTGCTTCGCATCCGTCATCACGGAAGGGTGGTGCTCGCGCACGTACTCCGAGGCCGCGACCAAGAACCCAGATGTGCCTGCCGCCGGGTCGCAGACCTCGTCGGTCGGCTGCGGCGCCGTCATGTTGACCATCAGCTTGATGATGTGACGGGGGGTGCGGAACTGGCCGTTCTGGCCGGCCGAGGCGATCTTGCTGAGCATGTACTCGTAGAGGTCACCGGTGGTGTCGCGGTTGTCCATCGGGATGTCGTCGAGCATGTCGACGACCCGGGACAGCAGCGCCGGGGTGGGGATGGTGAACCGGGCGTCCTTCATGTGCTCCGAGTAGGTCGACCCGTCCCCGCCCAGCGTGCGCAGGAGTGGAAAGACCCCCGCGCCGACGATCTTGAACATGACGCCGGGCTCGCGGCTCTTGAAACGGGACCAACGCAGCTCGTCCTGGCCCGGCTGGAAGAGGGGGCCCTCGACCGGCTGGCCGGTGCGGTTCGCCTTCTTCTCCGCAAGGGTCTGCAGGTCATCCAGTCTCCGGATGAACAGCAGGTAGGTGATCTGCTCAATGACCTCCAGGGGGTTCGCGATACCCCCGGACCAAAAGGCGTCCCAGACGCGGTCAACCTTGTTCTTGAGGTCTCCGGTGATCACTCGGGCACCCTAAGCGGAGTCATTACGCGATCTGCTGCGGATCCACCGCGACTGTTTCCACGCTGATCCCGGTCTGTGGGAGGGGTCCGAACGCGGACCTGGTCGTACGAACGACCGCCCGCGACATGACAGCGTTGCCCGTCATACCGATCGCGGCGCCGAGCCCAAACGGGACTGCCTTTCCGAGGACGAGGATGCCTTGCTTCGTCCCGTACTTGGTCACGAAATTCTTCCCGAGCACGCCGTTGATCTTGTAGATGACATCCATCGAGACTGCCTGTGTCAGCCGGCGGCCCCAATGCGACCCCGCTCTTCCTGCCGCCTTTTCTACTACGGCGACACCCCCGGGGCCGGCGAGGATTGTGAGCAGGAGGGCTTTGCGGCGGTCGATGTCTTCGACCTCGATGCCATGCACAGAGGCAACCGCCAAGACGTAGACAGCGCTCGCAGCCGTGAATGCCCCCGCGTCTGCCACGCCGGCAACCAAGCCTCCCGGGAGGCCGACGCCGGGTGCCGCTGCCACACCGCCGGCTGCAGCTCCCGTGGTCGAGACCAGCCCTGTGTAGGAACGCTCCAGAGCGGTGATGAGCTCTGCGGTGGTCATGTTCGAGCGACGAAGGTGCGCGGCGCGGATGAACCGCTCGACCTCCGCCCCGGAGACGCTGACGGCAGAGTCGATACCTGCCATGACCATGTCGCGCGCCTTCGGTGCCACTTGCCCTCCTCGAGAACGTCCACTTTTGCGGACAGTCCGGGAAGTGTCTCAGGGTTCCGGAGTGCGTTGCCCAGTTTCGGCTGGGCATCCCAACTCTGGCCCGCGTCGCACTTCGGCCGGAAGCCCCTGCGTTGCCACTCCGTCGCTCCGCTGGTTTCCATCGCGCGGGTACACGTTGCAGCGCGCGCCAAAGCCGCCCCGGCGGTGTCGGGGCGGCTCTGGTCAAGAGGGCTGTCCTGGTGGTGATTCTGCGAAGTCTTCGCCTTGATTCTGCGAAGACCCCCTGCTGGAGCTAGCGGGAATCGAACCCCGTCCCAGCTGAGGATCGACCAAGCCGGTCGGCAGCCCCTACTGCCACGCGAACGTGGCACGAGGACACCAGGTGTCTGGCTCGGTGAACGAGAACGAAGCTGGCCCGGACGGGGGGCACCGCGACGCCCGTCTGCGATGATGTGTCCAGGTTCAGAGAACGGGGTTTTCCTGACGGTAGTCCCTACGAAAGTCCTGATTAAAGTCCTGATCCCCCGGGCCTCTAGCTCAATTGGCAGAGCAGCGGACTTTTAATCCGCGGGTTGTGGGTTCGAGTCCCACGGGGCCCACCAGTGCGGTGTGAAACCGCGCAAACCTGGGCAAGGTCCCCACATGGGGGACCGTGCCTACCTCGGCTTCGCGCCGGGACGACGACCGGCCGTCGACGTGCGCATCGGCACGCGGTGGCTCCCCGGAGAGCTGCGGTCCTGGATCCGTCGGGGAGAGAGCTGGTGGGCCCACGTGGACTACGTGCTCCCTGAGGACGGGGCGCACACCGCGACCGTGCTGGCCGCGTCGATCCGGTCCGCGGACCCGCGCGCGGAGCCGCCGGGGACGTCCGAGGACGGGTCGGACCGTCAGGAGGTCTGAGCCGGTGGGGGCCGGTCCTCGCGCTGCGGGGGCACCGGCGGGTCGGCGGCCCGGCCGTCCCAGTCGGTCCAGGCCCGGCCGTCCCAGAAGCGGTGATCGAGCGGGCGGCTCGGGTGGCGGTACCACCCGACAGCGAGCTCCTCGGCCGTCGTGCCATCCGGTGTGTCGTGCGTGTGGGGTCGCATCGCCCCTCCCGGTCCTCTGGCGAGAAGGCGTCCCGACCGGGTCCGGGGCTGGCACGCCCCTCCAGTGGACCACGGCCACGGCCGGTGGGGAAGTCAGCCGGTGACGCGCACCTTCACCACGCTGGTCGGGTAGCGCACCCCGGCGTCGTGGTAGCGGTGGAAGCGACGGGTCAGGGCGGCGAGGTCGCCCGGCGACATCTTGATGCACCCCGCGGAGCGGTAGTCGTTGTACGCCGGCACCTCCCAGCGGCACCGCTGGTCGCCGCGCTCGTCCCGGCACTGGCCGTTGGTGACGGTCTGCTCGGAGTGGATGAACAGCGCCTGGCGCAGGGTGCCGTTGCGGCAGCGCTTGTTCTCGAGCTGGAAGACCCGGCCGTCGATGTAGTTGCCGTCACGCCGGTCCTGCTGCACGAACGAGTAGTCCCCGTGGGGCAGCCACCCCTCGTTGCGCACGCAGCCGTCGGTGCCGCGCGGTCCGGTCCCGGAGCCGGCGCGCCACGACACCTCCTCGGCGAGCTTCCAGCGGGCCTTCGCCCCGGCGCGGGTCCACGACCGCCACACGACACGCGAACGGAACGGACGGGCGTAGTTCTTGTCGAACACGATCACCGCCCGCCGTCGCTGCACCGAGGCGGCGGGCACCAGCACCTGCCCGGGTACGACGCGCGGCTGCACCGCCGCGGTGCCGACGGTGGTCGAGCGCGGGGCCGCCTCGACCACGGAGGGGAGGGCGACGCCGGAGGCGGCGAGCGCGAGCACGGCGAGGAGCCGAGCCGCTCGGGGGAAGGAGCTCATCGGGGCAGTCAAGCCCAACCGGCGCCCGATCCCCCGCGGATCGGGCGCGACACGCCCGCGAGGGTCAGCTCGCGGCGCGGCCGCGGACGCCGGCGTCGGTGAGCCGCGCCTCCTCCAGCGCCTGCGCCTCGAGCTCGGCGCGACGCTGGTCGCTGCCGAACGAACCCGGCTCGCTGACCAGCTCGGTCGCCCCCTTGGGCAGGCGCTTGAGAGCCATCCGGGCGAAGATCTGCTGCTCGGTCGCGGTGCGCTGGGAGCGGTCGTTGGACAGGAACGTGACGGCCCAGTGGATGAGCGCGGTGAACTGGTTCTTGAAGCCGGTGAGGTAGATCAGGTGGACCCCGAGCCACATCAGCCAGGCGATGAAGCCGCTGAGCTTGACCTTGCCGATCAGCGCGACGGCGTCGAAGCGCGAGATCGTGGCCATGCTGCCCTTGTCGAAGTACTTGAAGGGCTTCTGGGCGGGCTGGTCGGTGAGCCGGCCCTTGATCTCCTTCGCGGCGTACTTCGCCCCCTGGATCGCGACCTGCGCGACGCCGGGGAGGTTGTTGAGCGCGATCATGTCGCCGACCACGAACACCTCGGGGTAGCCCGGGAGGGTGAGGTCGGGGTTGACGCCGATGCGGCCGGCGCGGTCGAGCGAGGCGCCGGACTGCTCGGCGAGCGTCGCGCCGATCGAGCTGGCCTGCACGCCGGCGGCCCAGATCTTGGTGACCGACTCGATGCGGCGCTTCTGGCCGCTCTTGTCCTGCACCTCGAGGCCGCGCTCGTCGACGTCGGTGACCATGGCGCCGAGCTGCACCTCGACACCGAGGTCCTCCAGCGCCTTCTTGCTCTTCTCGCCGAGCGTCGCGCCGAACGGCGGCAGCACCTGGCTGGCGGCGTCGACGAGGATGACGCGGGCGTCGCGGCTGTTGATGTGGCGGAAGTCCTTGCGCAGCGTCTTGCGCGACAGCTCGGCGATCTGGCCGGCCATCTCGACGCCGGTGGGGCCGGCCCCGACCACGACGAAGGTCAGCAGGTGGTCGACGTCGTCGCCCTTGCCCGCCATCACCTCGGCGAGCTCGAAGGCACCGAAGATGCGGCCACGCAGCTCCAGCGCGTCGTCGATGCTCTTCATGCCGGGGGCGAACTCGGCGAAGTGGTCGTTGCCGAAGTAGGACTGACCGGCACCGGCCGCGACGAGCAGCGAGTCGTAGGAGGTGACGGTGCGCCGGCCGAGCACGTGGTGGGTGACCGTGCGGGCGTCGAGGTCGATGTCGGTGACCTCGCCGAGGAGCACGGTCGCGTTGTCCTGGCCCGAGAGGACCTCACGCGTGGCCGGAGCGATCTCGCCCTCGGAGAGGATGCCGGTCGCCACCTGGTAGAGCAGCGGCTGGAACAGGTGGTGCGTCGTCTTGGCGATCATGGTGACGTCGACGTCGGCGCGTCGCAGCGCCTTGGTCCCGAAGAGCCCGCCGAAGCCGGAGCCGATGACGACGACCTGATGACGCCTGTTCGCAGTGGTGTTCACGTCAGCCATAACACCCATGTTCCCCCGATGCGTCCCCCTACCACCAATCCTGGCTGGTTGAGTGCATCACAACCCCCGGGTGGGACGGCTCGGGCACGATGGCGGGGTGACGCACTACGACCTCGCCGTCATCGGGACGGGCTCGGGCAACTCCATCGTCGACCACCGGTTCTCCGGCTGGCGGGTGGCGATCTTCGAGGAGGCCAGGTTCGGCGGCACCTGCCTCAACGTGGGCTGCATCCCGACCAAGATGTTCGTCTACCCCGCCGACCTCGCGCGGTCGGCGAGGCACGCGCCCGAGCTCGGCGTCGACACGGCGTACGACGGAGTGCGCTGGCGCGAGGTGCGCGACCGCATCTTCGGCCGCATCGACCCGATCGAGGCCGGCGGCCGCGACTACCGCCGCGGCCAGGAGGGCGTCGACGTCCACGAGTCGCACGCCACCTTCGTCGACGACCACACCCTCGACACCGGCCGGGGCGAGCGGGTCACGGCCGACCGCGTCGTCATCGCCGCGGGCAGCCGCGTGCAGGTGGCCGACATCCCGGGGCTCGACGACGTGCCGTTCCACACCAGCGACACGGTGATGCGGCTCGAGGAGCTGCCCGCACGGATGGTCGTCGTGGGCGGGGGGTACGTCGCCGCGGAGCTCTCGCACGTCTTCAGCTCGCTCGGCACCCACGTCACCCAGGTGCAACGCGGCTCCCGGTTGCTGATGGCCCACGACCGCGAGATCTCGCTGGCCTTCACCGCCGCCGCCTCGCGGGCCTGGGACGTGCGGCTGGACCGCAGCCCGGCCAAGGTCGCCCGCCGCGGCGACGGCGTCGTGGTGACCTTCTCCGACGGCGAGGAGGTCGAGGCCGACGTGCTGCTGATGGCCACCGGCCGGGTGCCCAACTCCGACCGGCTCGGGCTGGAGCACACCGGCATCGAGGTCTCCGACGACGGCCTCGTCGTCGTGGACGAGCACCAGCGCACCACGGTCGAGGGCGTCTTCGCGCTGGGCGACGTCAGCAGCCCGCACGCGCTCAAGCACGTCGCCAACCACGACGCCAAGATCGTGCAGCACAACCTGCTGCACCCCGACGACCTGCGCCGCAACGACCTCGGCCCGGTGCCGAGCGCGGTGTTCACCTCGCCGCAGATCGCGAGCGTGGGACTCACCGAGGAGGCGGCCCGGGAGCAGGGGGTCGCCCACCGCGTGGTGAAGCAGGACTTCGCCGACGTGGCCTACGGGTGGGCGATGGAGAGCACCCCCGGCGAGGAGTTCCTCAAGCTCGTGGCGAGCGAGGACGGGGGCACGCTGCTCGGCGCCCACGTCATCGGCCCGCAGGCCAGCCTGCTGCTGCAGCCCCTCGTCCAGGCCATGAGCCTGGGGACCAGCCCGGCCGACCTCGCCCGCGGCCAGTACTGGATCCACCCGTCGCTGGCCGAGGTGGTCGAGAACGCCGTCCTCCAGCTGGTGGATTGATCCGAGACGCGGGCGTGCCGGTTCCCCTACGCTGACCCCCAGCGGACGGTCGCGACCAGGCGATCGTCCTCCACGCGCGTGGACGAAGGCGAGGGATGGTGCCGCTGACCAAGCGATCACTCGTCCTTCCCGCGAGTCCTCCGTCGGTCAAGCTGGCGCGCTCGTGGGTCACACGCGTGCTCGCGGAGATCGGCCGCGACGACCTCGTCGAGTCGGCCGCGCTGGGCGTCTCCGAGCTGGTCACCAACGCGCTCATCCACTCCAAGCCGCCGCTGTCGGTGCGCATCCGCGGCACCGTCGACCACCCGCGCATCGAGGTCGTCGACTCCTCCCCCGTGCCGCCGCAGCGCTCGGAGATGTCGCCCGAGCCCGAGGACGTCGACGACCTCAACGTCACCACCTTCGGCCGCGGCCTCGACCTGGTCGCCATGATGTCGGCCCGCTGGGGCTCCGACCTCGCCCACGACGGCAGCAGCAAGTCGGTGTGGTTCGAGCCGCAGGGCGACAGCGACGAGAGCGGCCGCACCGGCGAGATCTTCGACTTCGACCCCGACTTCGGGCTGGAGGACAGCGCCGAGGGCGGCGACGAGCCGCAGCTGAGCATCCAGCTGCTCGGGCTGCCGCCCCGCCTGTTCAGCCTGCTGCGCACCTTCTACTACGAGACCCGGCGCGAGCTGCGGCTGCTCTCGCTCACCTCGCCCGAGGGCTACCCCCTGGCCCACGAGATGACGGCCGCCTACGTCCAGGCCGACCGTGAGCGCCGGGTCGTGGTCGGGATCTCCACCCTCGACCAGGCCATCGCCGACGGCCTGGAGACCGTCGACCTCGACTACCTCGTGCCGGCCACCGCGCCGGCCACCATGTCCCGGCTGCGCGACCTCTACGTCGAGATTTACCGCGAGTTCGCCGACGAGCACCTGCTCGCGCTGCGGCCGCCCGAGGTGATCGTGCAGCTCCAGAACTGGTACTTCACCGAGTTCGAGCGCCAGGGCCGCGGCGACCCGCCGCTGCCGTGGGACGGCCCGACCACGGTCGCCACCACGGCGTGAGCGGGTCCACCCGCCCCCCTGCCTCCCACCTGCTGGCCGCGGCGGTCGGCGGCGTCGTCGGGGCGCTGCTGCGGTGGGCGCTCACCCTCGCGTGGCCGGCCGCACCCGGCGAGCTGCCGTGGGTCGTGGTCGCCATCAACGTCGTCGGCAGCGGGCTACTGGCCGCCCTGCCCGCCCTGCCCGTCGTACGCCGCCGCGACTGGGTCGCCCCCCTGCTCGGCACCGGCGTCCTCGGCGGGTTCACCACGATGTCGGCCGCGTCGGTGGACACCGTGGTGCTCCTCGACGCCGGGAGGCCGGTCGCCGGGGCGGCGTACGTGCTGGGGACGCTGGTGGGCGCGCTGCTGACCGTCCTGCTCGTGCGCCGGGCCCTGGGCGGAACGGCGCGATGACCGCCACCGCGGCGCTCCTGGTCGCCCTCGGGGCCGGGCTCGGCGCCCCCCTGCGGCTGCTCGCCGCGCACCGGTGGGACGGCCCCGGTGAGCGCCGGTGGCCGCACGGCACGCTGACCGTCAACCTGGTCGGCTCGCTGCTCCTCGGCCTGCTCGTCGGGGCGGCCGTGGACGGACACCTGCTGGCGCTGCTGGGCACGGGGTTCTGCGGCGCGCTGACGACCTACTCCTCGTTCGCGGTGCAGGCCGTGACGCTCGGCGGCCGCCGCGGGACGGCGTACGCCGCGGCCACGGTGGGCGGCTGCCTGCTGCTGGCCACCCTGGGGCACGTGGCCGCCCGTGCCCTCTTCTAGCGTGCTCCCCATGTCCGGCTTCCTGCTCCGTCGCGCCCGTCTCGTGCCCGTCGGCCCCGGAGCCTCCGCCCCGCCGGGGCCGGTCGACGTGCGCGTCGTCGACGGCCGCGTCCGCGAGGTCGGCGAGTCCCTGCGCGCCGAGGGTCTGCCCGAGGTCGCCGCCGACGGCCGCTTCCTGGTGCCGGGGCTGTGGGACCAGCACGTCCACCTCGGCCAGTGGGCGCTCGCGGCCCAGCGGCTCGACCTCACCACGACGCGGTCGCGGCAGGAGGTCCTCGACCAGGTCGCCGAGCGGCTCGAGGCCGTGGCCGGGCTGCCGGTCGTCGGCTGGGGCCACCGGCCCGCCACCTGGTCCGAGCCGCCGACCACCGAGGTGCTCGACGAGCTCGCCGGCGACCGCGCCGTCGTGCTCATCGCCGGCGACGGCCACCACGCGTGGCTCAACCGGGTGGCGATGCGCGCGCTGTCGCTCGCCGAGCGCGAGGGGATGGTCAGCGAGGGCGAGTGGTTCGCGACGTACCCCCGCCTGGTGCGGCTCGTCGGCACCGACGGCACCAGCCCCGAGGCCTACCTGCACGTGATGCGCGAGGCGGCGGCCCGCGGCGTCACCGGCCTCGTCGACCTCGAGTTCGACCAGTCCTTCAGCGCCTGGCCCGCCCGCGTCGAGGCGGGGGCGGCGCTGCTGCGCGTCCGCGTCGGGGCGTACGTCGACACCCTCGACGAGTTCTCGGCCGCGGGCATGCAGACCGGCCAGCCGCTGCCCGAGTGCGGCGAGCTGGTCACCATGGGGCCGCTGAAGATCATCTCGGACGGCTCGCTGAACACCCGGACGGCCTGGTGCTGCCGGGAGTACGTCGGCGGCGGCCACGGCGCGGCCAACATCTCCGCCTCCGGGCTCCACTGGGCGCTCGACCACGCCC
The DNA here is from genome assembly GCF_003752505.1 of Nocardioides aurantiacus. NCBI lineage: Bacteria > Bacillati > Actinomycetota > Actinomycetes > Propionibacteriales > Nocardioidaceae > Nocardioides > Nocardioides aurantiacus. Next base: position 3,552,848 of record NZ_RKHO01000001.1, read on the forward strand.
GCCGCAGCAACCTCGACGTGGCCGTGCACGCCATCGGCGACGCGGCCGTGTGGCAGGCGCTCGACGCCTTCGAGGCCACCGGCGTCCGCGGCTCGGTCGAGCACGCCCAGCTGGTGCGCCGCGAGGACTCGCGCCGGATGGCCCAGCTGGGGGTGCGTGCCAGCGTGCAGCCCGCCCACCTGATCGACGACCGGCTGCTCACCGAGACCATCTGGCCCGACCGGACCGAGCGCTGCTTCGCGCTGCGCTGGTTCGTCGACGACGGCGTCGAGGTGGTGCTGGGCAGCGACGCCCCGGTCGCCCCCCTCGACCCGTGGCTCGCGATCGCCGCCGCCGTGCACCGCGGCGAGCCCGACGAGGACGCCTGGCACCCCGAGCAGCACCTCACCGTGGCCGAGGCGCTCGCCGCCAGCACCGACGGTCGCGGCACGGTGGCGGTCGGCGACGCGGCCGACCTGGCGCTGCTGGACACCGATCCGCTGCCCGGCGGCGACCCCGTCGAGCAGGCGAGGGTGCTGCGCGCCGTCCGCTCCGACGCCACGTGGGTGGCCGGGGACCTGGTCCACTCGTCGCTGTAGGACGGCTCCTCAGCCGGCGTCGTCGGGCGTCTGCGCCGCCCAGGCCTCCGGGTCGAGGGTGCCGAGGGCGACGGTGAGCTCGAGCACCGCCACGGGGTCGTCGAGACGCTCGCCGAGCACCTCCCGCACCTGGGTCATCCGGTAGCGCACCGTCTGGGCGTGCACGAACAGGTCCGCCGCCACGGCGTCGCGACGTCCCTGGTGGAGCAGCCACGAGCGCAGCGTCTCCACCAGCTTCTCGGCGCTGCCGGGCCGCAGCTCGCGCAGCGGGGCGAGCACCCGCGCCCGGAGGTCCTCGAGCGCGACGGGGTCGGCGCAGAGCACCAGCTCGGCCAGGTGGGCCTCGGAGTCCGGGCCCCGCCCCAGCTCGCGCACGCGCACCGCGCGGGCCAGGGAGTCGCCCACCGCCGACCACGGGCGCGCCGGGCCGGCGACCGCCGAGCGGTGCTCCAGGGCGCGGAGCAGCGCACCGCGCCGGTGCTCGTGGACGTCGGGCACCAGCAGCACCGCGAGCCCCTCCTCGCCGTGCACCTCGACCGGCTCGGCCACCTGCAGCGTCTCCGGCGACAGCGAGGACAGCACGGCGCGGGCCTGCGAGTCGGGCACCAGCACCGCCGTCAGCGTCTCCGGCACCGGCCACCCCGCCTCCTCGGCCGCCCGCTCGACCGCCTCGGCGTCCGCGCCGGCCAGCAGCTGCGCCGCCAGTCGCTCCAGCAGCCGCTGCCGCACCCGGCCGGTGGTCTCGCGCTCGTCGCCGTGCCCGGCGACGCTGGCGGCGGAGAGCTCGTCGATGTAGGCGAAGACCAGCTCGGCGAAGCGCCCGACGTTCTCCGCGTCCAGGCCCGCCGCCACCGCGGTCGTGGACATCTCGCGCCACGCGACCCGCGCCCCGATCCGGTAGGCCGAGAGCAGCGCGTCGACCGACCGGCCGCTGCGTGCCTCGCCGCGACCCAGCTGGTAGGCCCCGTCGGCCGCCACCGCGGTCGGCGACTGCTCGGCACCCCGCGACCGCTCGGCCAGCGACAGGAAGCCGCCGAGCGCCAGCTCGACCGCGCCACGGATGGTCTCGCCCATGTGGCCGGTGAACGCCTCGGAGTAGCTCGGCACCTCGTCGGTGATGGCCGAGACGGTGCGGTCGGCGACCTGCGGGAGGGAGGCGCGCAGGTCGGTGACGGTGCGTCGGGTGAGGCGGAGGGTGCGCTGTCGGGCCATCTTTTGTTCCTCACGAACAAGACAGGGCGCTCGATTCACGCCACAGGCTCATGACTTTAACCCGTGACTCACGAAGAGTAGTGCCATGGCCACCACCACTGCGTTCGTGCGACTCACCAGCCCGGGGACCCCCCGCTGGATGAGCTCGCTCAAGGACGGTGCCCGCAAGGTCGCCGAGCTGGCCGCGACCCCGCTGGTGCCCTCGGACTACCTCGACATCATCGACCCGCTGCGGCGCGGTGCCGACCTGCGCGGCCGGATCGAGTCGATCCACGCCGAGACCGCCGACGCGGCCACCATCGTGATCCGCCCCGGCGCCGACTGGGCCGGCCACGTGCCCGGCCAGTACGTCCGGATCGGCATCGACGTCGACGGCGTCCGCCAGTGGCGCGCCTACTCCCTGACCCACGGCCCCCGCGCCGACGGCCGGATCTCGGTCACCGTCAAGTCCGTCCCCGAGGGCAAGGTCAGCAACCACCTCGTCCACGACGCCCGCGTCGGCACGCTCGTCCACCTCGAGCAGGCCGCCGGCGAGTTCGTGCTGCCCCCCGAGGGCGGCAAGTTCCTCTTCGTCACCGCCGGCTCGGGCATCACCCCGGTCATCGGGATGCTGCGCAACCTGTTCCCGGTCACCGACTCCGGCGCGGTCGCGCTGCCGCGGAGCGCGGCGTACGACATCACCGTCGTGCACGTCGCCCCCTCCGAGCCCGACTCGATCTTCCTGGCCAACCTGCGCGAGCTCGACCGCGCCGGCCTGATCACCCTCGTCGCGCGGTACGACGACACGCACGGCGTGCTCGACGTCGCCGACCTCGCCGAGCTGGTGCCCGACCTCGACGCCCGCGTCACCCTGGCCTGCGGCCCCGCCGGGCTGCTGGACGCCCTGGGCGCCCACCACGCCGACCGCGGCCTGGAGCTGCTCACCGAGCAGTTCCGCGTCGCCACCCTCGTCACCGGCGAGGGCGGCACCGTCAGCTTCGACAAGTCCGGCATCGCGCTCGAGGCCAGCGGCGACCGGCCGATCCTCGACCAGGCCGAGGACGCCGGCGTGCTGATGCCGAGCGGCTGCCGGATGGGCGTCTGCTTCGGCTGCGTGCTCCCGCTGCGCGAGGGCGTCGTCCGCGACCTGCGCAGCGGCGACATCACCACCGCCGTCGAGGGCGACGGCGTCAACATCCAGACCTGCATCTCGGCCGCCGCCGGCCCCTGCCGCATCGACCACTGACCACCTGGGCCCCGACGAGCCCGACCGACGTGACCCGCCCGACCTGATCACCACCCGAAGGAGATCACCATGACCGTGCTCCAGAAGAAGACCACCGCCGAGAACCCGATCGCCCACCTCACGCCTGCGGACATCGAGCAGATCGGCCGTGAGCTCGACGCCATCCGCGCCGAGGTCGTCGCCGCCCGCGGCGAGAGCGACGCGGCGTACATCCGCAAGGTCATCGACGTGCAGCGCAAGCTCGAGCTCGGCTCGCGCGCCGTGCTGCTGTTCTCGCTGTTCCCGCCGGCGTGGATCGCCGGCACCGCCGGCCTGACGGTCGCCAAGATCCTCGAGAACATGGAGATCGGCCACAACGTCATGCACGGCCAGTGGGACTGGATGCGCGACCCCAAGATCCACTCGACCACCTGGGAGTGGGACAACGCCTCCCCGGCCGAGCAGTGGAAGCACTCGCACAACGAGCTGCACCACACCTACACCAACGTCGTCGGCAAGGACAACGACCTCGGCTACGGCATCATGCGGGTCGACGAGGACCAGAAGTGGGTGCCGTTCTACGTCGCGCAGCCGCTGTGGAACTTCATCAACGCGTGCTTCTTCGAGTACGGCATCGCGGCGTACGACCTGGAGCTGGGCAAGAACATCAAGCGCAAGCGCACCAAGACGCCCGAGTTCAAGGCCAAGCTGAGCCAGACGCTGCGCAAGATCCGCAAGCAGGCCACCAAGGACTACGTCGTCCACCCGCTGCTCTCGGGCCCCTCCGCGCTCAACACGCTGGCCGCCAACTTCGTGGCCAACCTGGGCCGCAACCTGTGGACCCACTCGGTCATCATGTGCGGGCACTTCCCCGAGGGCGTCTCCACCTTCGAGAAGAAGTCGATCGAGGGCGAGTCCAAGGGCGAGTGGTACGTCCGCCAGATGCTCGGCTCGGCCAACATCACCGGCTCGCGCGCCATGCACATCGCCACCGGCAACCTGAGCTACCAGATCGAGCACCACCTCTTCCCCGACCTCCCGAGCAACCGCTACCAGGAGATCGCACCCAAGGTGGAGGCGCTGTTCGAGCGCTACGGCCTGACCTACACCACCGGCTCGCTGCCCAAGCAGGTCGCCTCCGCGTGGCACAAGGTGATCCGGCTCTCGCTGCCCAACGACTTCCTGTCGCGCAAGGTCAACCCGACCCCGCTCCCCGCCCGGGACCGCTCGGAGACCACCGTCGCGGCCTGACCGACCGGATAGTCCGAGACGTTTGGCACCCCCTGGGACTTCCCAGGGGGTGCTTTCCGTCTCGGACTATCCCCATGCGGGCTTGGGGCACCACCGAGACTGGGGGCGTGCTGGAGACGACGGAGACCGATTTCGAGGAGCTGGTGGGAGAGGCGCTGGACGGCGTACCGCCCGAGCTGGCGAGACTGATGGACAACGTCGTGGTGCTCGTCGAGGACGAGCCGCCGGCCGAGGAGCCCGACCTGCTGGGCCTGTACGACGGGATCCCGCTGACCGAGCGCGACACGAGCTACACCTTCGCCCAGCCCGACCGGATCCTGGTCTTCCGCGGGCCGCTGACCCGGATGTGCGAGACGCCCGAGGAGCTCGTCGAGGAGGTGCGCATCACCGTGGTGCACGAGATCGCCCACCACTTCGGCATCGACGACGACGCGCTCCACGAGCTCGGCTACGCCTGACCCCGCCTCCCTCCGCTGCCGCACCTCGCCGCCCCCCACCGGAGGCGTGTCCTAGACTCTGCGCGTCGTCCTCCGGGGCGGCAGGCCCCCATCGTCTAGTGGCCCAGGACCCCGCCCTTTCACGGCGGTAGCACGGGTTCGAATCCCGTTGGGGGTGCCCCGTGCAAGCACGACGGCCGGATCTGGAGGCCGACGTCCTGGCAGACCCAGCACCGCCCGCAGCCCCGGCCCTCCTCCACGGCTCGCCGCTGGGGCCTTTGCTAGATGGGTCGACCGTTCACGAGGCTCGTCTCGATGTGATCGATGACCGCCGCGTCTATCGTCGGGTCGAACTTGCGGGCGAACAGCGCCGGAGTGCTGCGCAGCTGGGGCAGATCCGCAGTCCGCCACACATGTGGGTGTGAGCCCTCAGAGCGGCTCCAGTCGATCATCCTCATCGCACCCAGGTTCTCGGTCTCGGTACCTGCGGCAGGGAGCATGCTGCGGAAGGGTGAGTTCAGTGCGACCGTCTGCAGGAACAGCTCGTCCGGGCAGAAGGTCCACCTGAACAGCCGTCGGATTCGAGTCGTCTGGCTCATGACGTGAGTGGCGAGCTCCGCGGTGATACTGAACCACTGACTCCCGAACTGCAGCTCCCAGGGGTCCTTGGCCAACCGGTTGACGCCAAGCCTGGTCTGCGCCCGCATCAACGCCGAGGTGAGAGCCCGCCCTGGTCTGGAACGGACGTAGCGAACCGGCAGCAGCTCGTGCAGCACGTGGAAGAGGCGGGCCCGAAACATGACCTCGTCGACGTGGTGGTCCGGGGCGATCTCGATGTACTCGCGGCCCTCGCTACGCGCGAAGAAGGCATGTATCTGCGACATCGGCTTGATGGGCAAGTCGGCGCCGGAGAGCAGATGGAAGTAGGAATACCCGCCCTTGGCGGTTGCGGAACGCAGCAACACCAGCTCGCAGGCCACCGTGCTCCATCCACCCCACCTCACCCGCAGGCGCGGGACGAGCACCAGCTCAGAGTGCCGTAGGACCGAGGCGGCTCGCGCGGGGTCGAAGTCCTCAGACCTGGCATCGACGTGGAGATACACGTCGTTGTCCTCGTGGTCGAGGAGTCGTAACAACCCCTCCAGCTGATCGAACTGATGGTGTGCCATCACCAGGAATGCATGGCGCAACGACGACCTCCAGTCGGGCAGCTCCTGGGCGACAGAGGCTCGAACATACTGCGACTGCCGCCCGATCGTCACGGAACGACCACGCTCAGGGAATGCAGGCGGGTGCCGATTTCAGCCTGGCCGTGGTCGTGCGTTAGCATTCCGTGGCTTCGCAAAACGAAGTCGCAAGGCCCCGTAGCGCAGTTGGTTAGCGCGCCGCCCTGTCACGGCGGAGGCCGCGGGTTCGAGTCCCGTCGGGGTCGCCACCACCACGAGGGCGAGGTCACCATGACCTCGCCCTCGTGGCGTCTCCGGGCACGAGGACGAGCGGCCACATCGGGTACCGCACACGCATGGCTACTGTCCAGCGCGTGATCACCGTGTCCCCCGAGAAGGTCTGGGAGGTGCTGGCCGACGGCTGGCTCTACCCCGTGTGGGTCGTGGGCGCCTCGCGGATGCGTGAGGTCGACGACACCTGGCCCGCCGTGGACGCGGAGCTCCACCACTCCGTCGGCAGCTGGCCGCTGCTGCTGGACGACACCACGTCGGTGATCGCCTGCGAGGAGCCGCGCGAGCTGGTCCTGACCGCCCGTGGCTGGCCGATGGGCGAGGCCCGCGTCACCCTCACGCTGGTGCCCGAGGGCTCCGGCACCCGCGTCACGATCGAGGAGGAGGCCGTCAGCGGCCCCGGCGCCCTGGTGCCCCGCCTCGTGGCCGACCCGGGGATCGCGTGGCGCAACACCGAGACGCTGCGTCGGCTCGCCTACCTCGCCGAGCGCCGATGACGACGTACGACGCGGTGGTGGTCGGCGCCGGCCCCAACGGGCTGGTCGCCGCCAACCTGCTCGCCGACGCCGGCTGGTCGGTCGTCGTGCTGGAGGCCCAGGACACCCTCGGTGGCGCCGTGCGCAGCGACCGCGAGCTGCACCCGGCCTTCGTGCAGGACACCTTCAGCGCGTTCTACCCGCTGGCCGCCGCGTCCCCGGTCGTGCGCGGGCTCGACCTGGAGGAGCACGGGCTGCAGTGGGCCCACGCCCCGGCGGTGCTCGGCCACCTCTTCCCCGACGGCGAGTGGGCGCTGCAGACCCGCGACCGCGAGGCCACCGCCGCACGCTTCGACGAGCAGCACCCCGGCGACGGCGAGGCGTGGCTGAGGCTGTGCGGCGAGTGGGACCGCGTCGGCCCCCACATCGTCGAGGCCCTGCTGAGCCCGTTCCCGCCCGTCCGCTCCGGGCTGCGGGGCCTGGCGTCCCTGCCCGGACCCGGTGGCGCCCGGCTGGTCGGCGACCTATTGCGCTCGGTCACCGGGCTCGGGGAGAGCCGCTTCGGCGGCCGCGCCCCCCGCACCCTGCTCGCGGGCAACGCCGGCCACGCCGACCTGCCGCTCACCGGCGTCGGCTCGGGCGTGTTCGCCCTGATGCTCACCATGACCGGCCAGGTCCACGGCTTCCCGGTGCCCGTCGGCGGCGCGGGCGCCCTCACGGCGGCGCTGGCCCGGCGGCTGGAGAAGAAGGGCGGCCGGGTCGAGCTCGGCACCCCCGTCACCGGCATCGAGCTGCGCGACGGCCGGGCCCGGACCGTGCGCACGGCCGGCGGGACGACGTACGACGCGACGCGGGCCGTCGTGGCCAGCGTCGTCGCACCCCACCTGTACGCCGACCTGCTGCGCCCCCGCGACGTCTCGCGCCGCGTGCGCTGGGGGATGAAGCGCTTCCAGCTCGACCCCTCGACCGTCAAGGTCGACTGGGCGCTGTCGGCGCCGGTGCCCTGGGCCACCGCCCCCGCGGCCGCTCCCGGGACCGTCCACGTGGCCGACTCCGTCGCCCAGATGGTCGAGGTGACCGAGCAGGTCGCCGCGGGCGTCGTACCGGCCGAGCCGTTCCTGCTGACCGGCCAGATGACCACCAGCGACCCGACCCGCTCCCCCGCGGGCACCGAGTCGCTGTGGGCCTACACCCACGTGCCGCAGCCCGCGCAGCACCGCAGCGACGCCGCCGGCGAGCTCAGCGGCCGCTGGGACCACGACGACCTGGAGCGGTTCGGCGACCGGATCCAGGCCCGGCTGGAACGGTTAGCGCCCGGCTTCGGCAGCACCGTGCTCGCCCGCCGCGTGCTCGGGCCGCACGAGCTGGAGGCCCGCGACGGCAACCTCGTCGGCGGCGCGATCAACGGCGGCACCTCGCGGATCTCCCAGGAGCTGGTGCTGCGTCCGGTGCCCGGCCTGGGCCGCGCCGAGGCCGGTGTCCCCGGTCTCTACCTCGCCTCCGCCTCGGCCCACCCCGGCGGTGGCGTCCACGGCGCGCCCGGCGCCAACGCGGCCCGGGCGGCACTCGCGCACGACCGCACCCGCGGCTGGCGGCCGTTGCGCTGACGGGTGCGGGGGTCCTCCCGGACACGGTTTCGGGCGTCCCCGAGGTGTCCGGTACAGTTCCGTCTCGGTTCCTCCGGTCCGCCGCAGGAGCCTGGTGAGGGCAGGTAGCTCAGCTGGTACGAGCGTCCGCCTGAAAAGTGGAAGGTCGGCGGTTCGACCCCGCCCCTGCCCACCACCGACGGAGCCCGCCGGTCAGTCCGCTGACCGGCGGGTTCCGTGCGTCCGGCCCGACCGGTCCGTCCCGCCCGTCCCGCCCGGGGCCACCCCGACACCGAAGACCGGCCACCCGATCTCGGTGCGCCACGCGGAGGCCTCGGGGGTGTCCCGCGGCCCGACGAGGTAGGTCTCGCGGATCGGGCCGGCCACGGCGAGCGCGTTGCGCACCAGCCAGCTCCCGACCTCGCCGTAGGTGACGTCGATGTCGTCGTGCGCGCCGACGTGGGTCGCGACGGCCAGCTCCACCCCGGGCAGCGTGACCGGGTGCACCCGGCCCCGTCGCGGGGCGTCCGTCGTCGGGAGGTGCACCAGCACGTGCCCGGCGCCCTGCTCGAACAGCGCGTTGTCGTAGACGCCGCCCGGACGACCCGCCGGCTCGGGGACCACGGCGTCGAGCTCGGCCATCGCCCCGGCGTACCAGGTCAGGACGTCGTCGATCGCGACGTCGTCCTCGACCGCCGCGACCTCGGCCCCGGCGACCGCCCGCAGCTCCACGTGCACCGGTGCGGGCTCGGGCGCCAGCAGCCGACGCAGCGAGGTGACGGCGGCGCGGGTCCGGTCCAGCTCGGCCTCGAGACGCGCCAGGTGGTCGGCCACGAGGGTGGCGCGGGTGCCGGGGTCGGACGAGCCCAGGATGCGGCGTACGTCGGTCAGCGGGACGTCGAGCTGGCGGAGCCGGTGGATGACCTGCGCCGTCGGGATCTGCTCCACGCCGTAGTGGCGGTACCCGGTCGAGGCGTCCACGCTCGCGGGCACCAGGAGCTCGGTCTCGTGGTAGCGCCGCAGCGTGCGCACGCTGACGTGCGTCAGCCGGGAGAACTCCCCGATGGTCACCATGCCGGAAGTCTGCCCCCTCCCCCGGGGAGAGGGTCACGTCCTTGACCCTCCTCCGGACGGAGGCGGCAGCGTGTCCGCCATGACCACCAGCATCGAGACCTTCGAGCTCCCCGCCACCGTCCGTGCCTTCCTGGCCGCCCACGCCGCCGGCGACAGCGACCTCGCGGCCCGGGCCTTCACCGCCGACGCGGTCGTCACCGACGAGGGGCAGACCTACCGCGGCGCCGACGAGGTGCGGCGGTTCCTGGAGGAGGCCGGCTCCCAGTTCACCTACACGACCGCGCTGGTGGGCGCCGAGCGCGTCGGGGAGACCCGCTGGGTCGCCGTGAACCGGCTCGAGGGCGATTTCCCCGGCGGCGTGGCCGAGCTGCGGTTCCGCTTCCGCCTGGTCGGCGACCTCGTGGCCGAGCTCAGCATCGGCCCCTGACGCCGCCGCCGGCCGGTCTATCCCGCGGGCGCGCCGGGGTTGTCGTTGCCCGACGGACAGGCGGAGAGTCGGGTGGGCCATGACCGCCGGGGCGGCGTCGCGGTCCGGGTCCCTGACGTGGTCCCTCCCCCGAGGAGTCGCCATGCTCGACCAGGCCGAAGTCACCGCCAACATCCCCGCCGCCGACCTCGCGCGGGCCCGCGCGTTCTACGCGGACAAGCTCGGCGTCACCCCCGTCCAGGAGATGGCGGGCGTCGCGCTGCTCTACCGGACCGGGGCCGGGTCGGTGTTCACGATCTACCAGACCGAGCACGCCGGTCGGGCCGGCCACACCATCGCGCAGTGGCACGTCGCCGACGTCCCCGCCGCTGCCCGCGAGCTGGCGGCGAAGGGCGTGCGGTTCGACCACTTCGACGCCCCCGGGATGGAGTGGGACGGCGACGTCTCCTTCACCGAGGGCATGGGGCACGCCGCGTGGTTCCGCGACAGCGAGGACAACGTGCTCTGCCTCGACAGCGGCGTGCCCGGGCTCGACTGAGGCCTCAGGGCTCCGGGGTGCGGACGAGCACGGCGTCGTGCTCGATCACCCGCAGGCTGGCGCGCTCGAAGGAGACGGGGTAGAGACCGGCGAGCGACCAGCCCGCCGCGGCGTACTCCTGCAGGTGCTCGGCCATCAGCGGCACGCCGTCGTAGATCGGCAGGCACGCCACCTCCGACAGCACCGCCACGACCGGCCCTCCCGCCCGCACCAGCCGGCCGGCGCCGCGGAAGGCGGCCAGGTCGAAGCCCTGCGTGTCGAGCTTGAGCAGCACCCGGGTGGCGTCGCCGGCGAGCTCGTCCCAGGCGGCGTCGAGACGGCGTACGGCGACCCGCTCCTCGCGCGTCCGCGACATCACGTCCTTCCACGACCGCCCGAACTCCGAGCTCTCGCGCAGCGACCCCAGCTCGGTCTCCTCGTCGACCGCGTGCAGCACCGCCTCGCCCTCGACGTCGCCCAGCGCCCACGGACGCACCTCCCAGGCGGGGTCGGTCGCGGCCAGCTCCTCGAGCCGGGCGCGAGGTGCGGCGGCGGGCTCGAGGGAGACCAGCCGGCCGGCGTACCCACCCTCGCGCAGGCCGCGCCCGAACTGGCCCCGGTTGGCCCCCACGTCGAGCACCAGGTCGACGTCGAGCGCGGTGATGAGCCACCGCAGGTGCGCGTCGCGCGCCTCCTCGCTGAGCTGCCGCTGGTGCACCAGGGGGTCGTCCATGCCACGACCCAACCACGGGCGAGGGGGCCGCTACTCCTCGACGGTGAAGCCGACCAGGTCGGCGGGGTCGGTGTCCACGGTCGCGAGGTGGTGCACCCGGGCGCTGGGCGACCCGCGCCGCAGCCAGGTCAGCATGTCCTCGACCGGACCCTCGTCACCTTCGACGAGCGCGTGCACGGTGCCGTCGCTGCGGTTGCGGACCCAGCCGGCGACGCCCAGCCGCTCCGCCTCGCGCGCGGCGTACGCCCGGAACGCGACGCCCTGCACCTTGCCGGTCACCAGCACCTCCACCGCACGCATGCGTGCCAGGATGCCCGGTGGGGACCGGTCGGCACACTGGAGGGCGTGCCCGAGCTGCCCGAGGTCGAGTCCGCCCGCCAGGTCGTCGAGCGCGGGGCGCTCGACCGTCGCATCGTCGAGGTCGACGACCACGACACCTACGAGTGCCGCCCGCACGCGCCCGGCGAGATCGCCGCGGCGCTGCTCGACCGCCGGATCCGCTCGGTGCACCGGCGCGGCAAGCTGATGTGGTGCGAGACGACCGGGCGGCGCTCGCGGCAGGGGGACGGCCCCCTGCTGGGGCTGCACCTCGGGATGAGCGGCCGCATCCTCGTGGTCGGGCCCGACGACAGCCAGGTCGAGGGCGGCGACCAGGAGGGCACCGGGCCGGGCCGGGCCCCGCAAGGAGGAGTGGTACCGCTTCACGCTCACCTTCGACGACGGCGGCCGGCTGCGCCTGTTCGACAAGAGGCGGCTCGGCCGGGTGCGGCTCGACCCCGACCTCGACGCGCTCGGTCCCGACGCCGGGGAGATCGGGCGCGAGGAGTTCCGCGAGCGCGTCGGCCGCGGCACGGCCCCGCTCAAGGCCCGGCTGCTCGACCAGTCGGTGCTGGCCGGCGTCGGGAACCTGCTCGCCGACGAGGTGCTGTGGCAGAGCCGGCTCGACCCGCGTCGCCCCGCGGGCGAGCTGTCCCCCGAGGAGCTCGACGACCTGCGTCGCGAGCTGCGCGCCGGCATCCGTCGCGCGATCCGGCTCGGCGGCGTCCACACCGGCGAGGTGGTCCCCCACCGGGGCGCCGGTCGGCACTGCCCGCGGTGCGGCGCCGAGATGACCCGGGCCACGGTCGGCAGCCGGACCACGTGGTGGTGCCCGGTCGAGCAGCACTGACGACCCGGGCAAATCCCGGATTTCCCGGTAAAACGGACATAGGAGACGCCAGGATGGATCTGGGTCCGCAGGAACGCGGGCCACGACACGCCGACTCGGGCAGGCGCACCACGCAGCAGACCGGCACCACACCACCTGGAGGGGCGATGAGCGGGCGAGACGACATCCACGCGGCGGTGCCCCCCTCCGTGCCCGAGCACCGCAACGTCTTCGTGCTCTCCGGCGGGGCGTCCCGCGGGGCGGTCCAGGTGGGGATGCTCGAGGTGCTCCTCGACGCCGGGATCGTGCCCCACGCCCTGGTCGGCACCTCCGTCGGCGCCCTCAACGCGGCCTTCCTCGCCACCAGCCCCACCCACGACCGCGTGCGGGAGCTGCGCGGCAAATGGCTGCAGCTGACCACCCGCGACATCTTCCCGGGCGGCACCCTCACCCGGGTGGGCCACCTGGTCCGTCAGCGGCCCTACCTGTTCTCCTCGGCGGCGCTGGCCCGGCTGATCGAGGACTGGAAGCCCGTCGACCGGCTCGAGGACCTGCCGGTCCCGGTGCGGGTCGTCACCACGCCGCTGGCCGGTGACGGCGCGGTCTACCACCGGCACGGCGACCTGGCCCAGCTGCTGCTGGCCTCCGCCGCCGTCCCCGCGGTCTTCGCGCCCGTCGACCTGCCGGCGAGCTGCGGCCACCCCGGGCTGCACGTCGACGGCGGCGTCGCCGACAACGTGCCCGTGGCCGGCGCGGCCGACCTGGCCCCGACCCGCGTGTTCGTGCTCGATGCCAGCGTCCCCGCCCGCCTCCCCCGAGGTCGTACGCCGATCGACGTGCTCGTCGCCAGCCTCGGCGTCGCCATCCGGGTGGGCGCCGCCCCCGACCTCGGTCCGTCGGTGGGCGTGCACCGGATGACCACCCCCGACCGGGGCGTGCGGATGACCGACTTCTCCGCGACCCGCGAGCACATCGCCGACGGTCGGACGGCCGCCAACCAGGCCGTGGAGGAGATGCTCCGGGTCGAGCAGGCCCAGCGTGCCGTCCAGGCGGCCCCCGTCCCCGCGCGCCGCGGCGTACGCCTGTGGGACCGGCGCGAGCGCGTCGCCTGAGCGCTCGTCGCGTGCCGTCCTCAGGCTCGCATCAGGTCGCTCACACGGCGTCCTCACACCCCCGGCCTACCGTGGACGCATGCCCCTCGATCCCTCCCTCGACCGCGTCTGCGTGGTGCTCAACACCGCCTCCCGGCGGGGTGCCGACGCCGTCGAGGAGGTACGCCGCCTGCTCGCCGCCGCGGGCCTGGGCCACGCCCGGCTCGACGCCGTGCCGGTCGGCAGCGCCCTGGACGCGGCCCTCGACGCCGCGCTGGACACCGGCCCCGACCTGCTCGTCGTCGGGGGCGGCGACGGGTCGCTGAGCGCCGCGGCCGGCAAGGTCGCCGGCACCGGCACCACCCTGGGCGTGCTGCCGCTCGGCACCGCCAACGACTTCGCCCGCACCTGCCAGATCCCCGGCGCGCTCGAGGAGGCGGTGCGCACGCTCAGCACCGGGAAGGTCGTCGACGTCGACCTGGGCCGGGCGCGCGCGTTCGGCCCCGGCACCGCCGCGGTCTCGCGCCCGTTCCTCAACGTCGCCTCGACGGGACTCTCGGTCGGCGTGACCGAGCGGCTCAGCGCGCGGCTCAAGCGACGGCTCGGGCCGCTCGCCTACCCCGTGGCCACGCTCTCGGCGTACCGCCACCACGAGCCGTTCTCGGTGCGTCTGGAGTTCCCCGACGGCGACCACCCGACGCTCGAGCTCGACGACCTGCTGCAGGTCGCGGTCGGCAACGGCCGCCACTACGGCGGTGGCAACGCGGTCTCCCCCAGCGCCTCGGTCGACGACCACACCCTCGACCTCTACGCCATCACCCGCGGCCGGCTGCGCGACCACGTCTCGATCGCGCGGCTGCTCAAGGACGGCAGCTTCGTGGAGCACGACCGGGTCCACCACCTGCTGACCCGCCGGGTGCGGGTGCACACCTCGGTGCCGCAGCCGTTCAACCTCGATGGCGAGGTCGCCCTCGGCACGCCGGTGGACTTCCGGGTCGAGCGCGACGCGGTCCACGTCGTCGTCCCGCGGGCCAGCACCGCCGCGTCGTACGACGGGCAGCGCGCCGCCTGAGGCGACGACCGCGCAGACGCACCGCGGCCCCCGGACCAGCATGGTCCGGGGGCCGCGGTGCGCGCGGGTGCAGGTCAGCCGTCGAACGAGGTCTGGGCCTGCGGGTTGAGCTCGGTCATCCTCACCTTGCGGGCCGGGTCGGTGCGCTTGTCACGCAGCTCGAAGACGTCGAAGCCCTTCTGGATGTCGTTGGAGTAGATGTAGCCGTTGTAGTAGTACGACGACCACGAGCCGCCCAGCTGCAGCGCGGTGGCCGACAGCGGACCGCGGTCGAACCAGCCGATCTCGGTCGGCTTCGAGGAGTTCGTGAAGTCGAAGACCGAGGTGCCGCCCTGGTACCACGCCTGGACCATCACGTCCTTGCCCTCGACCGGGATCAGCGAGCCGTTGTGGGCCACGCAGTTCTCGGTGTCGGCCTGGGTGCGGGGCATCTTGTAGTAGCTCCTGAACTCCAGCTGGCCCGCGACGATGTCGTAGATGCCGTTGGCGCCCTTGGTCGACCCCACGGCCGGGTTGCAGGTCGGGCTGCCGCCGCCGCCGAGCTCGTCGGTGAAGACGACCTTGGTGCCGGCGTTGTTGAAGGTCGCGGAGTGCCAGAACGCGAAGTTGGTGGTGTCGCGCACCGTCTCGGTGACCTTCGGGTTCTCGCGGTCGGCGATGTCGAGCAGCACGCCGTCGCCCATGCAGGCGCCGGCGGCGACGTCCTTCGCGGGGTAGGTCGTGATGTCGTGGCAGCCGCTGGTGGTGCTGGACCCGTTGCTGCCCGGGTTGCCGCCCTCGGGGAAGAGGACCGGCTCGTTGACGACCTTGGCGTCACGCGGCGCACCGGCCGGGATCTTCACGACGCTGATCTTGTCGTGGGCCGGCTGGCAGTCGGGGAAGTCCGCCCGCGGGGAGTAGGAGGAGACGTAGACGTAGACGGACCTGCCGTCCTTGCTCGGGGCGAGGGAGTTGGTGTGCGAGCCGCAGTCGGTCTCGATCGCCGAGACGTACTCCGGTCGCGTGGGGTCGCTGATGTCGAAGATGCGCAGGCCCTCCCACGACGACTTCTCCGTCGCGGGCTGCGGCGTGCTGTCGGCGCACGAGGAGCTGCTGCGGCTGGAGTCGACGCTGAAGACCAGGATGTCGCCGGAGATCGAGACGTCGCCCTGGCCGCCGGGGCACAGGAACTGGGTCACGGCCCGGGGCTTCTTGGGGTTCTTGATGTCGAGGACCGTGAAGCCGTTGTAGTTGCCCGCGAAGGCGTAGTCCCCCTTGAAGGCCAGGTCGCTGTTGTAGGCCGAGGACTCGGCGAAGGCGCCCTGCTTGGGCACGTTGGCGACCAGCTTCATGTTCGTGCTGCTGGCGCTCTGGCCCGGCTGGAGCTGCCCCTGACTGGGGGCGACCTTGCGGAAGTCCTGACCGGGGAGGCAGCCGGCGGCGAAGTTGTCGCCGGCCTTGGCCAGCTTCTTCTTCTCGGCGTCGGTGCAGCGCGGGTCGGCCTGGCTGGCGGTGGCGGACTCTTCCTCGTGGGCCATGACCGGGCCCGCGGTGGCGAGCAGACCGAGGGCGGCGACGGAGGAGAGGAGCGCCGTTCGGCGCAGGGGCGTGCGGGCACGCCGTCGTTGGAGGTGCATTCCCGAGAACCTTTCGTGACGGGCCGACGGGTTCTCCGTCGATACCGGTTCGTCGTACCCTGACCGTTCTGTCCTGTCCGTGTAAAGGTCCCGGCACCCTGTTTTGCGAGGGTTGTGCTGGATTCGTTACCGATCGAGGAGCCCCACCGTGTCCGTCTCGGGATGCACCCCCGCACGCCGTACGCCGCGCCTCGCCGCGCTGGCGCTGCTCGGCACCCTGACCCTCTCGGCGTGCGGCGGCACCGACGCCGACCCCGCCGCGGAGGCCTCGCCGTCCGCCGGTCCCACCGCCTCCGACGGGCCGCGGGTGGTCCAGGGAGGTGAGCCCGGGGAGGACGCCCGCGAGGTCAGCGGCGACGACGCCGTCGCCCAGGACGAGTGGTCCCACGACGACGTGATGTTCATGCAGATGATGGTTCCCCACCACGCGCAGGCGCTGCGGATGTCGGAGCTGGCGCCGGAGCGGGCGCAGGACCCCCGGGTGCTGCGGCTGGCCGAGCGGATCGAGGCGGCCCAGGGGCCGGAGATCACGATGATGGCCGCGTGGCTCGACGAGCGCGCGCTCGAGGTGCCCAGCGCGAAGGACCCCATGGCGCTGGACCACGGCGAGCACGGCCACGCCTCGATGGAGGGCATGCTCACCGACGCGCAGATGGAGGCGTTGGCGAGGACGCGGGGGGCAGCCTTCGACGAGCTCTACGTCCGCTCGATGATCCGCCACCACGAGGGTGCGGTCGCGATGGCCGACGAGACCGCCGGCGAGGGCATCGACGCCCGGGTGGGCGAGCTCCGCGACGACGTCACCGCGTCGCAGTCGGCCGAGATCGCCCGGATGCAGGACCTCCTCGACGGCCGCTGAGGCCCCCGTCGCTCCGGCGCGACCGCCGTGGGACGTGCACGAGGCTCCTCACCGGTCGGTGAGGAGCCTCGGTCGGCGTCAGGTGGCGCGGTGCGAGCACACCGCGCGGCGGACGTCAGGTCAGTCGCGGGCGCCGCGCTGGGCCGGGATGGTGCCGCCCAGGAGCTCGGTGACCTCGGACTCGCGGTAGCGGCGGTGGCCGCCCAGCGTGCGGATGGCGGACAGCTTGCCCGCCTTCGCCCACCGCGTGACCGTCTTCGGGTCCACGCGGAACATGGCGGCCACCTCAGCAGGAGTGAGGAGGGATTCGGTCTCAGTCGGTCGCGTTACCACGGCGCTCCCCTTAATGCTTATGTCGAGCGACTTGCTCTGAGGAAAGGATGCCACCGCGGGGGGTCCCCCGAAACCTGATATGTCCGGATTCCGGGAAACCGGGGAAAATCGGCGAACGCCGTCTAGACCGGATCAGATCCACCCTTGCGTAGAGCCACGTATGGTGCATTCGCACCAAGGCGGACATCCGTTACAAGTTGCCGCCCCCGCGCGGTGGTCCAGGGGCATGGTTCCGCTGCGGCCGCCCCCGGAGGTGCCGGTCGTCTCGGAGCACCCCCGCACCGCCGCCCCGCGGGCAGCCGCACGTCACGTGCCGAGCAGGATCAGTCGCGTGAGGAGGGGCCGGAGTAGTCGGCCCACTTGTCGTACTCGTCGGGATCATCGACACGGTCGGTGTTCTCGGCCGGGGCCGAGTCACTCCCGTGGAGCTCCTGCGCCAGCGACGCGAAGTCCGTCTCGTGAGTGCGGTACTTCAGATCGCGAGCAACCTTGGTCTGCTTCGCCTTTGCACGGCCGCGCCCCATGGGTGGCCCCCTCGCACGTTTGGCCGGCGCTCGACGGCTGCCGGTCGGAGTCAACTGTTCGTGGGCTCAACCCTAGCCGCCCGATGGTCAGTCGTGCACATCGGGCGGGACACGCCGCTGCTGCGTGGGTGTGCGGGGGCTCAGCGGTGGTCGCCGCGCAGGCTCACCCGACCGCCGTCCTGCTCGCCCGCGGTGGCGACGGTGCCGGCCACCCAGGCCTCGATGCCGTGGCCCGCGAGCAGCGAGACCGCGCGGTCGGCGTCCTCGGGCGCGGTCAGCGAGACCATGCCGACACCGCAGTTCAGGGTGCGCTCCAGGTCCTCGCGGGCGACCCCGCCGGTGCGCGAGACCAGCTCGAAGACCGGCGGCAGCGACCACGTCGTGCGGTCCAGGGTCGCGCTCAGCTCCACCGGGAGCACCCGTTCGAGGTTGGCGGCCAGGCCACCCCCGGTGATGTGCGACATCGCGTGGGTCTCGGTGTCGCGGGCGAGGTCGAGGCAGGCCTTGGCGTAGATGCGGGTCGGCTCGAGGAGCTCCTCGCCGAGGGTGCGGCCGAGCTCGTCGACGTGCTCCTCCAGCGAGCGGCCGCCCTGGGTCAGCAGCACGTGACGCACCAGCGAGTAGCCGTTGGAGTGCAGCCCGCTCGAGGCCATCGCCACCACGGCGTCACCGGGTCGGACACGGCCGGGACCCAGCAGCTGGGAGGCCTCGACGACGCCGGTGGTCGAGCCCGCGACGTCGTACTCGTCGGGACCGAGCAGGCCGGGGTGCTCCGCGGTCTCGCCGCCGATGAGCGCGCAGCCGGCGGCCACGCAGGCCTCGGCGATGCCCTTGACGATGGCGGCGATCCGCTCCGGGACCACCCGTCCGGTGGCGATGTAGTCGGTGAGGAACAACGGCTCGGCACCGCACACGACCAGGTCGTCGACGAGCATGCCGACGAGGTCGAAGCCGATGGTGTCGTGCTTGTCGAGCGCCTGCGCGATGGCGACCTTGGTGCCCACGCCGTCGGCCGAGCTGGCCAGCAGCGGCCGGTCGTAGGCCTTGAGCGCGCTCGCGTCGAAGAGCCCGGCGAAGCCGCCGATGCCGCCGATCATCTCGGGGCGGCGGGCCTGCTCGACCCAGACCTTCATCAGCTCGACGGCGCGGTCGCCGGCCTCGATGGAGACGCCTGCCGACTCGTAGGTCGCCCCGGTGGCGGGTGCGGGACCGGTGCCGGCGCTCACGGGCGCTCCAGGGCGTCGGGCGCCCCGCCCCCGGTCAGCGAGGTCGCCAACCCGTCGGCGTCGAGCAGGGGGGCCATCTCGAGCAGGTGCTTGCCGAGGTTCTCCGGCTCGGGCAGCTTGACCGGGTAGACGCCGTCGAAGCAGGCGCGGCACAGGTCGTCCTTGGGCACCGTGGTCGCCTCGACCAGCCGGTCGAGCTCGATGTAGCCCAGCGAGTCGGCGCCGATGGAGGAGCAGATCTCCTCGGAGGTGAGACCGTTGGCGATCAGCTCGGCGCGGGTGGCGAAGTCGATGCCGTAGAAGCACGGCCACTTCACCGGCGGGCTCGCGATCCGGACGTGCACCTCGCGGGCGCCGGCCTCGCGGAGCATCCGCACCAGCGCGCGCTGGGTGTTGCCGCGCACGATCGAGTCGTCGACGACGACCAGGCGCTTGCCCTCGATCACGTCGCGCAGCGGGTTGAGCTTGAGCCGGATGCCGAGCTGACGGATGGTCTGGCTGGGCTGGATGAACGTGCGCCCGACGTAGGAGTTCTTCACCAGGCCGGTGCCGTAGGGGATGCCGCTGGCCTCGGCGTACCCGATGGCGGCCGGCGTGCCGGACTCCGGCACCGGGATCACCAGGTCGGCCTCCGCCGGGAAGTCCTGCGCCAGCCGGCGGCCGATCTCGACGCGCACGCTGTGGATCCGCTGGCCCGAGATCAGGGTGTCGGGGCGGGCGAGGTAGACGAACTCGAACAGGCAGCCCTTGGGGGCGGCGGCGGCGAAGCGGCGGGTCCGCAGGCCCTGCTCGTCCACGGCGACCATCTCGCCGGGCTCGATCTCGCGGATGTAGGAGGCGCCGACGATGTCGAGCGCCGCGGTCTCGCTCGCCACGACCCAGCCGCGCTCGAGCCGACCGAGCACGAGGGGGCGGATCCCCTGGGGGTCGCGGGCGGCGTAGAGCGTGCCCTCGTCCATCCAGACGAACGAGTAGGCGCCCTTGATGAGCGGCAGCAGCTCGGCCGCGCGCTCCTCAAGGCTGGTGTCGGGGTGGTAGGCCAGCAGGGCGGTGACCAGCGAGGTGTCGTTGGTGGTCACCTCGAGCTTGCGGCCGCCGAGGT
This sequence comes from Nocardioides aurantiacus, assembly GCF_003752505.1. Classification (NCBI taxonomy): domain Bacteria; kingdom Bacillati; phylum Actinomycetota; class Actinomycetes; order Propionibacteriales; family Nocardioidaceae; genus Nocardioides; species Nocardioides aurantiacus. The sequence continues at coordinate 3,572,770 of NZ_RKHO01000001.1, forward strand.
CGAGCTCGCCGCGGTCGTCCGGCAGCGCGTCCACCATCTCCTGCAGGTCGCGGGTGTTGGTGAGGTTGCCGTTGTGGGCCAGGGCGATCGAGCCGTGCTCGGTCGGACGGAAGGTCGGCTGCGCGTTGTGCCAGGTGCTGGCCCCGGTCGTGGAGTAGCGCGAGTGGCCGACCGCCAGGTGGCCCTTGAGCGCCTCCAGCGTGGACTCGTCGAAGACCTGCGAGACCAGGCCCATGTCCTTGTAGACCAGGATCTGGCGGCTGTTGCTGACCGCGATGCCGGCCGACTCCTGGCCGCGGTGCTGCAGCGCGTAGAGACCGAAGTAGGTCAGCTTGGCGACGTCCTCCCCCGGAGCCCAGACACCGAAGACGCCACAGGCGTCCTGTGGTCCGCGTTCGTGGGGGTCGAGGTCGTGAGTCAGACGACCGTCGCCGGGACGGCTGGAGGGGCTGGCCACGGGCCCGAGTGTACGGCCCGGGACGGGCTCGCGTGACACGCGAGGTGGAGCAGGCCACGGAGGCCCGACGGAGCGGTCGGCCTAGGAGCCGGTGCGCGGCCAGATCCCCTCGCACGCCTCGAGCACCAGGCGCAGCGTCTCGGCGTCTGCGGCGACGACGAGCCCGGGAGAGTCCGAGCGTGCGGTGTAGGGGCTGCCGTCGCGGTGGGCCACCGCTCCCCCGGCCTCGCGGAGCATCAGCGAGCCGGGCAGGTGGTCCCAGGCGTTGGTGTGGCCGTAGAGGAGGTAGTCGGCCTCGCCCTCCATCAGCCGGGGGTAGTCGATGCCGCAGCACACCCACGAGCCGCGCAGCGCGGGGAGCCCGAGCGGCTGGCGTCCGCGGCGCGACCAGATCGAGGTCGCCCCACGAGGTCGCGCTCCGGCGGGCTCGCGGACGACCGGCACGCCGTTGCGGCGCGTGCCGGCCCCGCGCTCGGCCACCCAGGCCACCTGGTGCTCGGGCTGCCAGATCCAGCCGCGCACGGTCTCGCCGTCGACCACCTCGGAGACCATCACCGCGTGGTCGGGCGAGCCCTGGACGAAGTTCTTGGTGCCGTCGACCGGGTCGACGGTGAAGCCGTGGTCGGCCTCGCGGAACCGCTGCAGCAGGCCCTCGTCGGCGGCGTGGGCCTCCTCGCCCAGCACGACGGCATCGGGGTAGGCCTCGAGCAGGGCCGCGGTCAGCAGCTCCTCGGCCTCGCGGTCGGCGACCGTCACGAGGTCGCCGGGCTGCTTCTCGTCGATCTCGGACTCCGTGAGGGAGCGGAAGCGGGGCGTCACCACCTCGGCCGCCACCTGCTGGACGAGCGTCAGGACGGCGTCGGTGGTCAGAGGCACCGCTCCAGGCTAGCGAGGGCCTCCGACGGCCTCGGCGTCAGCGGGCCCCGTGGTCGAGGTGGTCCGCGAGCCCGGGAACCAGCCGGGGGCGACCGGCAGGGTGAAGCTGAACACCGCCCCCTCGCCCAGGGTGCTCTCCACCCAGATCCGGCCGCCGTGCTGCTGCACGATCGAGCGGGTGATGGTGAGGCCGAGCCCGGTGCCGCCCCGGTCGGTGGCCTCCCCCGTGGTGACCTGGTGGAAGCGCTCGAAGACGTGCTCGAGCTGGTCGTCGGGCAGCCCCGGACCGTGGTCGCGGACGGTGACCAGCACGGCGTCGCGCTCGGTGCGCACCTCGACCTCGACGGCACCGCCCTCGGGGGAGAACTTCACGGCGTTGCCAATCAGGTTGACCAGGGCCTGCTCGATCCGGTCGGCGTCGCCCCAGACCTGCGCCGGCCCCACCTCGCCGACCTCGATCCGCACGTGCGCCCCGGCGGCGAGCGGCTGCAGCGCGGTGACGGTGTCGTGCAGCACCCGCGCGAGCGGGATCCGGGAGCGCTGCAGCCGGAACTGACCGGTCGCGAGCTTCTCGGCGTCGATGATGTCGTCCACCAGCCGGCTCAGCCGCTCCACGCCACGGCTGGCGTTGGCGACCAGGCTGTGCCCGTCCGGGGTCAGCTCGCCCGCGTCGCCGTCGACGAACATCTCGAGCACGCCCCGCACCGAGGTCAGCGGCGTGCGCAGCTCGTGGCTGACGGTGGAGACGAACTGCCGCTTGACCTGCTCGACCGCGACGCGGGCGGAGACGTCGCGGAAGGCGATCACCACGCCCCCGTGGTGGCCACCGTCGAGGTCGCCCGCCCCGGACGGCTGCGGCGTCGCGTGCAGCTCGACCGGCACCACCGACCCGTCGCGGTGGCGCAGCTCGGCGTCGACGCCGTCGACGACCGCGCCGAGGAGGGCACCGTCGAAGGGGCACTCGTGGCGCGGGGCGGTGCACAACGCCTCGCACGCGTCGCGGCCGACGAGCCCGGCGGGCGTCCGCCCGAGCAGCGTGCAGGCCGACGCGTTGGCGAAGGTGATCCGGCCCTGCGCGTCGGTGCTCACGATGCCGTCGCCGACGGTGTCGAGGATCGTGGCGTAGCGCTCGGTCCAGTCGCGCAGGTCCGTCGTGCGGTCGGCGACCTCGCGCTCGAGGCGCCAGTGGAACCGCCGGGCGTCGGAGGTCACCACGACGTGCCGCACCACGACCGAGAGGGCCACCACCGCGGCCAGCGCACGCTGCGGCCAGTGGTCGAGGCCGACCACGATGCCGGTCACCGCGGCGACGACGACCACGGCCTCGGGCACGGCCAGGACGACCCGGGAGACGCGGGAGCCGACCTCGACGGTGTCGGGACGGCGGCGCACCACCCGCTGCGCCGACAGGGCGAGCAGCGTGGTGCCGACGCCGACGGCCCAGCTGACGCCCGCGGGAGCGACGTACGCGTCCGGCGTGAGGGTGTACGCCGCAGCGCCGGCCAGCCACGCGACGAAGGACGCCGAGAGCAGGAACAGCTCGGGCCGGGGCGGGTAGACGTGGCGCCGGCTGACCTCGTAGGCCAGCCCCACCATCGCCAGCGCCGCCGCGGGGTAGGCCAGCGCGAACACCCGGTCGGCCCCGGAGGCGCCCTGGACCGCGCTGCCGACCAGCGAGACCGACATCAGCAGGCCGACGCCCGCCACGAGGACCAGCACGTCGAGCCAGGCGCGGGCCGCCTGGCCGGTGCTCCACCGCGGACGCGGCAGCACCAGCAGCGCGGCCAGCACCAGCACCATCGAGGTGCCCTGCAGCGGGTAGATGCCGGCGTTGATGCCGCGGCCCGGCAGCACCACGGCCGAGACGACCGTGACCACGTTGCCCGCCGCCCACAGCCCCGACGCCACGGCCAGCAGCCTCCAGGCCACCGACCAGCGCGCGCTCGTGACGCGGGCCGCGCGCAGGCACAGCACGGCGGCGGGCAGGCACAGCACGGCACCGACGAGCTGGGCCGCGACCGCCACGGCGAGGCCGTCCGGGAGCAGCAGCGCGAGGAGACCGGCCACGGCGAGCAGCCCCACGGCGAGCAGCGTCGTACGCCGCCCACCCGGGGTGCGGGCGGTCACGTCCTCACCTGGCACCTCGGTCCACCTCCACGAGAGACCCGCGCGGACGAGGCGGGCGCCGCCACCCTAGTCGGCGGGTCAGCCCCCGGCGAGCAGGTCCAGCAGCCGCGTCTCGGCCAGGCAGACCCGCTCGAACTCGGCGAGGTGCAGTCCCTCGTCGATGCCGTGGGCCCGGGTGTCGGGGTCCTCGACGCCGGTCACCAGCACGCTGGCCTCGGGGAAGGACTCGAGGAACTCGGCGATGAAGGGGATCGAGCCGCCCACCCCCATGTCGACGGGTGCGGTGCCGTCCCAGGCCTCGGTGAAGGCCCGGCGCGCGGCGTCGTACGCCGGCCCGGTGGCGTCGATCCGGGTGGCCTCGCCGGTGTCGACCAGGTCGACGGCCAGCTCGGCGCCCCACGGCACGTGGGTCTCGAGGTGGCGGCGCAGGCACGCCAGGGCGTTGGCGGTGGTGTCGCCGGGGGCCACCCGGAGCGAGATCTTCGCCCGCGCGACCGGGGTCAGGGTGTTGCTGGCGCCGTCCACCCTGGGGGCGTCGACACCGGTGACGGTGAGGGCGGGCCTGGTCCACAGCCGCTCCACCGCCGAGCCGGTGCCGATCAGCTCGACACCGGGGTTGGCGCCGGACTCGGCGCGCAGCCGGTCGGCGGGGTACTCCACGTCGGCCGCGGGGCCGCTGTGCAGGCCCGCCACGGCGACGTCGCCGGCGTCGTCGTGCAGGCTCGCGAGCAGGCGCACCAGGGCCATCAGCGCGTCGGGCACCAGCCCGCCCCACATGCCCGAGTGCACGGCGTGGGTCAGGGTGCGGACGGTGACGTCGACCCGCACCAGGCCGCGGAGGCTGGTGGTGAGGGCGGGGACGCCGATGTCCCAGTTGCCGCTGTCGGCGATCACGATGACGTCGGCGCGCAGCGTGTCGGCGTGCTCGCGCAGCAGGTCCGGGAGGGTGTCGCTGCCGACCTCCTCCTCGCCCTCGACGAAGACCGTGACCCCGACGCCGAGGTCGTCGCCGAGCGCACGCACGGCGGCCAGGTGGGCCACGATGCCGGCCTTGTCGTCGGCCGAGCCGCGGGCGAAGAGGCGGCCGTCGCGCTCGGTCGGCTCGAAGGGCGGCGAGGTCCACTCGGCGTGGTCGTTCTCGGGCTGCACGTCGTGGTGGGCGTAGAGCAGCACCGTGGGCCGCCCCTCCGGCGCGGGCTTGCGCGCGATCACCGCCGGGGCGCCGCCGTCCTCGCGGGCACTCACGATGGCGGTGTCCTCGAACCCCTCGCCCCGGAACAGCGCGGCCACCGCCTCGGCGCTGCGCTGCACCTCGGCGGCGCGGGCCGGGTCGGCGCTGACCGACTCGATCCGCACCAGGTCCTCCAGGTCCGACCGCAGGCGCGGCAGCTCGGCCTGCACCCGGGAACGCAGCTCCTCGATGTCCATGCCGACCACCCTAGGAGCCCAGGAGGGAACCGGCCGCCCTACCCCAGCGGGAGGTACGGCGCGAGGTCGGCGCGCTCGCCGGAGGCCCGGACCCGGCCGGTGGCCAGCGCCTCGGGCCAGGTGGTGGTCGCGGTGGCCAGCGCGATCCAGGTGTCGGCGTCGAGCTCGACCACGGCGGGCGGGGTGCCGCGGGTGTGGCGCACGCCCGGGATCACCTGCGCGGCGGCGTACGGCGGGACCCGGACCTCGACCGAGGCGCCGGGCGCGCGGTCGGCCAGCACCGCCAGGTAGTGCTTGACCAGCAGCTTGAGGTCGGCGCGGCCGTGCTCGCCCGCGGCGAGCCGGGCCCGGGCGTCGGCGACCGCGCCGGGGTCGGCGAGGCGGAGGTGGGCGGGCACGACCCCAGGCTAGCCAGCGCGTGAGCCCGAGGGGGCGGGGGCCGGTGAGGCCCCTCGGGCGTGGGTACGGATCGATATCGGCCGTCGCAGCCCTGCGCGGCCCCTCCCATCGGAAGGACATCCATGTCCGAGCGCGACACCGTCATCCGCAGCATGCACGACCTCGGCCTCGCCACCTGGTTCGGAGGCTCCCTGATGGGCGCCGTCGGCCTCAACGGTGCGACCGCCGAGGCGCACGACCCGCAGGAGCGCACCCGCCTGTCCTCGCTGGGCTGGAAGCGCTGGTCCCCCGTGGCCGCCGCGGCCATCGGCGTCCACGCCATCGGCGGCGCCGGCCTCATCGCCTCCAACAGCAACCGGGTCCGCCAGCAGGACGAGGCGGCCAACAACACGCTGGTCAAGCTCGGTCTCACCGTCGTGGCCGCCGGCCTGACGGCGTGGTCGGGTGCGCTGGGCCGCAAGGTCGAGCAGGAGCAGGACCAGGGCGCCGTCGGCGCCACCGAGCCCCATGCCGGCGCCTCCGAGGGCCTGAAGAAGGCCCAGCGTCAGCTCAAGATCACCCAGTGGGCGATCCCCGCCGTCACCGGCACCCTGATCGTCATGGGCGCCCAGCAGGGCGAGCAGCAGAAGCCCTCGCAGCAGCTGCGCACCCGCGTCGGCCTGGGCTGAGCGCGACCGGCACGGGACGTCGTGGGGGGTGGTCGCCCCGCGACCGCACCGCACGACGTCCCGGACCGGGGGCGCCCCGGGTCAGGCCCCGAACTTGTCGACGAAGGCCTGCTTGATCGCGGCCCCCACCTCGCGGTCGCCCTCGATGCCGATGCCGTCCTTGGTCGACTCGTCGCTGACCAGGCGTGCGACCTCCTCCTGGTCGTCGCACAGGCCCGTGCTGGCGACGAAGGCCTCGTCGTCGGAGACGTCGAAGTCGACCGAGATGTCCTTGCCCTCGTCCTGGAGGCAGAGCTTGCGGTTCTTCTCGTCGAACTCGGCGATGGAGATGCCGTCGGGGAAGTCCGCCTGGCGGTTGAAGTCCTCGGCCGACGTCGCCTTCTCCACGGCTTCTTGCTGGGCGAACAGCGTGGTGACCAGCGCTGCGTAGTCCGCGGGGGTGGCGTCGGGCTCGGCAGGGGCCGAGGACTCCGCCGACCCCGACCCCGAGGCGGAGTCGCCGGCCGAGCCCGTCGACTCCTCCGAGGAGCCGCAAGCGGTCAGGGTCAGGGCGAGCAGGATGCTCGGGACGGTGACGAGCGCGCGCTTGGTGATGGTGGCCTCCCCAGGCTCAGGGACAGCCGGACACCACGGACGGCCCGGACCTGTCACCGCCCACTGTGGCGGATGCCGCCTGACCGCGCAGCAAAAAAGGCCTGACCGGGCTCAGCCCAGGGCGAGCGGCAGCGTCGCGACCCAGGCCTGGTGCAGCTCGTCCAGGGGCACGTCGAACGCGCCGGCCACCGACACGGTCGAGCCGCCCGTGGTCCCGATCGCCGTCACCGGGACGCCCGCCTCGCGGGCCGCCGCGACGAGGGCCTCCTCGTCGGCCGGGTCGACCGTGACGACCGCGCGGGCCGCCGACTCGCCGAACAGCGCGACGAAGACGTCCTCGTGGACGCCGCCGAGCGCGACCTCGACACCGACGTGGTGGCGCAGCGCGGACTCGACCAGCGTCTGCGCGAGACCGCCGTCGGAGACGTCGTGGGCCGAGGTGAGGAGCGCGGCCGAGCCGACCAGCACCTCGCTCAGCGCCCGCTCCGCGGCGAGGTCGACCCGCGGCGGCAGCCCCCCGAGATGGCCGTGGACGACGTGCGCCCACTCCGAGCCCGACAGCTCCTCGCGGCTCTCGCCCAGCAGCAGCACCCGGTCGCCCGCGCGGCCGAAACCGGTCGGGGTGCGCCGGGCCACGTCGTCGATGACGCCGAGGACGGCCACCACGGGGGTGGGCAGGATCGCGGTGTCGCCGGTCTGGTTGTAGAGGCTGACGTTGCCGCCCGTGACGGGCACGCCCAGCTCGAGGCAGGCGTCCTTGAGACCGCGGCAGGCCTCGGCCAGCTGCCACATCACGGCCGGGTCCTCGGGGGAGCCGAAGTTGAGGCAGTCCGAGATCGCGACCGGGGTGGCGCCGCCGGTGGAGACGTTGCGGTAGCTCTCGGCGAGGGCGAGCTGCGCCCCGGCGTACGGGTCGAGGCGGGCGAAGCGGCCGTTGCAGTCGGTCGAGAGCGCGACCCCGAGGCCGGTCTCGTCGTCGATGCGCACCATGCCGCTGTCGCTGGGCTGGGAGAGCACGGTGTTGCCGCGGACGTAGCGGTCGTACTGGTCGGTGATCCAGGACTTGTCGCACAGGTTGGGGCTGGCCACGAGCCGCAGCAGCGTCTCGCGCAGCTCCTCCGGCGTGGTCGGGCGGGGCAGCGCCTCGGCGCCGTCGGCCTGGAGCGCGTCCTGAGAGTCGGGGCGGGCGTAGGGCCGCTCGTAGACCGGGCCGTCGTGGGCGACGGTGCGGGGGTCGACGTCGACCACGGTCTGGCCGTGCCAGTCGATGACCAGCCGGCCCTCGCCGGTGACCTCGCCGACCACGGTCGCCTCGACGTCCCACTTCGCGCAGATCTCCAGGAAGCGCTCGACGTCGGCAGGCTCGACGACCGCCATCATCCGCTCCTGGCTCTCGCTCATCAGGATCTCCTCCGGCGCGAGCGAGGAGTCGCGCAGCGGCACCCGGTCGAGCTCGACGTGCATGCCGCCGTCGCCGGCCGCTGCGAGCTCGCTGGTGGCGCAGGAGATGCCGGCCGCGCCGAAGTCCTGGATGCCGGCGACGACGCCCGCGGCGAAGAGCTCGAGCGTGCACTCGATGAGCAGCTTCTCCATGAACGGGTCGCCGACCTGGACGGCGGGGCGCTTGGAGGGCTTGGTCGCGTCGAAGGTCTCCGAGGCCAGGATCGAGGCGCCGCCGATGCCGTCGCCGCCGGTGCGGGCGCCGTACAGCACGACCTGGTTGCCGGCGCCGGTCGCCTTGGCGAGGTGGAGGTCCTCGTGGCGCAGCACCCCGACGCAGAGCGCGTTGACCAAGGGGTTGCCGAGGTAGGTCGGGTCGAAGACCGCCTCGCCGCCGATGTTGGGCAGGCCCAGGCAGTTGCCGTAGCTCCCCACCCCGGACACGATCCCCGGAAGCACCCGGTGGGTGTCGGGCTCGTGGAGCGGCCCGAAGCGCAGCGGGTCCATCACCGCGACCGGGCGGGCGCCCATGGCGAGGATGTCGCGGACGATGCCGCCGACGCCGGTGGCGGCGCCCTGGTGCGGCTCGACGTAGGACGGGTGGTTGTGGCTCTCGACCTTGAAGGTGACGGCGTAGCCCTGGCCGATGTCGATGACGCCGGCGTTCTCGCCGATCCCGGCGAGCATCCGGCCCGCGCGGGTCTCCTGCGGGATCTCCGAGAACTGCTTGAGGTGCACCTTGGAGGACTTGTAGGAGCAGTGCTCGCTCCACATCACGGAGTACATCGCCAGCTCCGAGCTGGTCGGACGACGACCGAGGATCTCGCGGATCCGGGCGTACTCGTCGGCCGTCAGGCCCAGCGTCGACCAGGGCTGCTCGCGCTCCGGGTCGGCCGCGGCGACCGCCACGGTGTCCAGACCGGTCTCGTGAGGCGGGCGGGACTCGGGCGAGGGGGTCTCGGGCACGGGCGACAATCTACCGAGGTCCGCGGTGGCGACCGGCCGCCGGTGCGTCCGCGGACGACCCGCCCTCGGACGCCTGGGCCTCGGCCAGCCGTTCGTGCAGCCGCGAGCGGACGTCGTCGGGCGAGAGCTGCGCCCGCTGGCGCTGGTCACGCGCGATGATGGCGCCGGTCGCGGCGACGCCGCCCACCCCCGCCAGGCCCAGCAGCTTCCACCACGAGAACTTCACGGGAGGACCTCCTCGATGGACATCGGTACCGGCCTCAGTCTGGACGACGCGGTCGACCTCACCCGGACCGGGGACCTGTGGCTCTTCCGCGGCCGTTCGGCCGCCGACCAGGCGATCCGGGTGCTGACCAACGCGCCCGTCAACCACGTCGGGATGGCGGTCGTGCTCGACGACATGCCTGCGCTGATGTGGCACGCCGAGCTCGGCAAGGGGTTGCGCGACGTCTGGACGGGCAGCCACCAGCGCGGCGTGCAGCTGCACGACCTGCGCGAGGCGGTCGAGCAGTGGTGCGGCCGCTACGAGCAGCGGGCGTGGCTGCGCCAGCTCGACGCCCCGGTCACCCGGGCGCAGGAGGACGCCGTGCTCCGCACGATCTCCCAGCTCGACGGCACGCCGTTCCCGGCCACCGCCGCGCTGGCGGGGCGGTGGGCGCGGGGGCGCGTGCACCACGACGCCGGGCTGGAGACGACGTACTGCGCCGAGGTCGTGGCCCGCACCTACACCGCGATGGGGCTGCTCGACCCGGACCGGCCGACCAACTACTACGACCCCGGCAACTTCTGGTCCGGCGACGGCCTGCAGCTGCTCGCCGGCGCCCGGCTCGGCGACGAGGTCCCGGTGCGGATGTCGTCGGATCCGCGCCGCTAACTACGTTCCTGTAATTCGGTCGAGCGTGTTACGGCTGTGAAGAATGTGATTAGGGTGACGCGGAATCCCGACATTCTTGGAGATAGTCATGCGTCTGCCCGGCCCCTCGGCGACCGGCCGTCCGACCACGTCACGGCTCCGCGGCTGGGCGCGCCGCGCCTCGGCGGGGCTCCTGGTCGGAGCGCTCGCCGGTGGCCTGCTGGCGACCAGCCCCGCTCCGTCGTACGCCGCGAACCCGGTGACGCCCGGTGACTACACCGGCCTCGGGTTCGACCAGTGCGAGGCACCGAGCGAGACCGCCATGCGGGCCTGGCGCCGGGCCTCGCCGTTCCGCGCGGCGGGCATCTACATCTCCGGCGCGTCACGGGCCTGCCAGCGCCAGGCCAACCTGACGCCCACGTGGGTGCGCAACCAGCTGGCCGACGGCTGGCACCTGATGCCGATCACGCTCGGTCCCCAGGCGTCCTGCTCGACCCGCTTCCCGCGCTACGGGCGGAGCATCGACCCGACGATCAACCCCAGCACCACCGGGACCTACGCCGCGGCCCGCGCGCAGGGCGCCGCCGAGGCCCGCAGCGCCGTGTCCCGCGCCGGCACGCTCGGCATCGTCAAGCGCAGCACGATCTTCTACGACCTCGAGGCCTTCGACACGACGTCCTCGACCGCCTGCACGCAGTCGGCGCTGTGGTTCATGGACGCGTGGACCCGCGAGCTGCACCGGCTCGGCTACGCCTCGGGCTACTACTCCAGTGCCGCGTCCGGCATCAAGCTGCTCGACGACGCCCGGGTCCGCTCGGGCAACCCGATCCGGATGCCCGACCAGGTCTGGATCGCCGACTGGGACGGCCGCGCCACCACCTCCTCCCGGTGGGTCCGCAGCACCGGGTGGGCCGACCACGCCCGCGCCAAGCAGTTCCGCGGCGACCACCGCGAGACCTGGGGCGGGGTGAGCATCACCATCGACACCAACTACGTCGACCTCCGCACCCCGCGGATCCCGGGCGCGGTGAGCACGCCGGCGCCCAGCCCGACGCCGGCTCCGGCGCCGTCGCCCTCCCCCTCTCCCGAGCCGGTCCCGATGGGTCCCGCCCCGCGCCACACCGGCACCGACCTGGCCGACGCCCGGTGCTCCCCGTCGACGATCAGCCTCCCGGCGTACACCCGGACGGGGCCGTGGCGCACCCAGCACCTCGTCGCGCTGCAGTGCCTGCTCAAGCAGCGTCGGCTCTACCCGTACGCCGTCACCGGCACCTGGAACACCCCGACCACCACCGCGCTGCACGCCTTCCAGCGACGGGCCGGCCACCCGGTCCGGACCTGGGCGAGCCGCAGCGACTGGGTGAGCCTGCACGTCACCGGCACCAGCCGCCGCACGCTGCGCAGCGGCGCCACCGGCGTCGACGTGATCCGGGTGCAGCGTGCCCTCAACGCGGCCACGAGCGCCGGCCTGGTGGTCACCGGTCGGTACGACGCCCGCACCGCCTCGGCCGTCGGCACCTACCAGCGCGCGGTCGGCGTCAACCCGAGCAAGGTGGTCTACGGCACCACCTGGACCGCGATGGAGAAGGGCCGGCTCTAGCGGGACGCGAGCGCGCCGAGCACGCTGGTGAAGAAGCCGAGCCCGTCGGTGCCCGGACCGGTGAGGTCCTCGACGGCGTGCTCGGGGTGCGGCATCAGCCCGACGACGTTGCCCGCCTCGTTGGTGACCCCGGCGATGCCGCGCTGCGAGCCGTTGGGGTTCTCGCCCACGTAGCGGGCGACGACCCGGCCCTCGGCCTCGAGGGCGTCCAGGGTGTGCTCGTCGGCGACGAAGGAGCCCTCGCCGTTCTTCAGCACGATGGTGAGCTGCTGGCCCTCGGCGTACGCGGTGGTCCAGGCGGTGCCGGTGTTCTCCACGACGACCCGCTGGTCGAGGCAGCCGAACTTGCGGTGGTCGTTGCGGATCAGCGCACCCGGCAGCAGGTGGGACTCGCAGAGGATCTGGAAGCCGTTGCAGATGCCGAGCACCGGCATCCCGCCCCGTGCCGCGTCGACGACCTCGGTCATCACCGGCGCGAACCGGGCGATGGCGCCGGCGCGGAGGTAGTCGCCGTAGGAGAACCCGCCCGGCAGCACGACCGCGTCGACCCCGGCGAGGTCGTGGTCGCCGTGCCACAGCGCGACCGGCTCGGCGCCGGCGATGCGGACCGCGCGCTGCGCGTCGACGTCGTCGAGCGAGCCGGGGAAGGTGACGACACCGACCCTCACGGCAGCACCCGCACGTCGTAGTCCTCGATCACCGGGTTGGACAGCAGCGTCTGGGCCATCTGGTGGACCTCGGCGAGCACCGCCTCGCTGGCCTCGCCGTCGAGCTCGAGCTCGAACCGCTTGCCCTGGCGCACGTCGACCACCCCGCTGAAACCGAGCCGGGGCAGTGCCCCCTGCACCGCCTTGCCCTGGGGATCGAGGATCTCGGGCTTGGGCATGACGTCGACGACGACTCGGGCCACGGGGCGCATCCTTTGCAGGCGGTGGGCGTACGGCGCGCCGAGTCTATCGGCGTGCGACCCCGACCTCGCGCCGCGTCCGGCTGGGGCCGCCGGTCAGTCGCGGCGGGCGCGGGCGACCAGGGGCCGGAGCACGAGCGCGAGGGCAGCCAGGCCGCCGCCCCCGATCAGCCACCAGAGCACCTCGCGACGCGCGGGGTCCAGCGGGTCGGTGCTGACCTCCATCGCACGCGCCCCGGTGGGTTCGCTCGCGACGGCCTCGACCTGCTCCTGTCCCGGCGCCGCCGGACCCGGTCGGCGCGTGTCGAGCGTCGCGGTCAGGGCCTCGTAGGGCCGGATGGCGCCCCAGCCCTGGCGATCGTCGCGCTGACCGGCGACGGGGCGCTGGGCGGTGGAGGCGATGCGGTAGCCGATCTGGGCCGCGCTCTCCTCGGGGAACCGCTGCTTGAGCTGCGCCGCGAGCGCGGACACGAACGGCGCCGCCCAGCTGGTCAGCGCCACCTCGCCCGTCTGGCAGTCGCCGTTGGCGTGGAACGCGACCAGGATGTTGGAGCCGGGTGCCGCCACGTCGACGTGCTCGCCGTGGACGGAGTAGTCGTCGACCACGCCCTGGACGTTGGTGGCGGCCACGCCGATCACGCCGCGACCGGCGGCCGGGAAGCGCTGCTCGGTGCGGGAGGTGCCGTCGGAATCGCCCGAGGAGGCGACCACGACGACGTTGCGGCGTTCGGCCAGTGCCAGCGCCGACTTGATCTCCCCGAGCGAGATGTTCGTGCTGGGAGCGCTGAGCGAGACGTTGACGACGTCGGCGCCGTTCTCGACCGCCCACCGGATGCCGCGCGCGATGTTCGACCCGGTGAGCCCCGTGTCGCCGGGCTGCAGGTCCGTGTCGCGGGTGAACACGCGCACGGGCAGGATCTGCACCTCCGGGGCCGCACCGATGAGACCCGACCTCTTCTCGGGCAGGGCCCGCGCCGCGATGATGCCGGCCACCGCCGTCCCGTGTCCGAGCACGTCGGTCCGGCCGGTCGGGTCGGGATCGCCCGCGACGAACGAGACTCCCGGGAGCACGACCCCGTCCGGGAAGTGGGCGTTGTCGTCGTTGACCCCGCTGTCGACGACCGCGACCTTGACGCCACGGCCTCGCGCGAGGGTCCATGCCTGACCGATCCCCAGACGCTGCAGCACGGGTGAGGCCCCTGGGAAGTACTGCGTCTTGCCGATCTCGCACTCGGCCGCGGACGCAGGCGTCGCCGTCGCCACCACCCCGAGCGGGGCGAGCGTGGCGAGCAGGACCGCGGCCAGCCCGGACCGCAGGCGGGTACGACGCCGCGACGCCATCACGACTGGTCCGAGGCCACCGGCCGCTTCGCAGCGGCGGAGGAGCTGAGCTGCGGGCCGGGTGCGAAGAGGTCCATCCACGCTGCCGGGACGGGTCGAGGGGTGTAGTCGGAGTAGCCGAGCGACGCCAGGCCGGCGCCGTCGGAGTTCTGGCCGACGACGTAGCTGGTGCCGGTGCCGTCGACCAGGTAGACCGGGCCGGCGTCGAGCACGTTGGCCGAGACACCTCGCACCACCGCTCCTGACCGCAGCGAGACGTTGCGCTCGAGCTCGGACGTGGTCGCCAGGGCGTCGTCGCTGCGCGGCGCGGCCAGCTGCACGACCGGCGCCTCGTCCTCCGAGGCGTCCATGCGCACGCACGGCGTACCGGGCAGGTCGTACGGCGTGACCGCGTCCTCGGGCCAGTCGCTCGCGACGGCGTCGTTGCCGGGACGGGTGTCGAGGTCCTGGATGTCGGAGAAGTCCAGCTCGACGGGCTGACGTCGGGCGCTGTAGACGAGGTGAGCGAACTCCGTGGTCTGCAGCAGCGCCCCGTCGGCTCCGAGCACGAAGGTGCGACCGTCGACCTCGACGGGGGTGCCCACCTCGCTCAGGCCGGGCACGCCGGTGTCCACCCGGCGCCCCTCCCCTGCCAGCTGGGGCCCGGGCAGGGGGGTGCCCTCGGGCACCAGGTCGAGCCACAGTCCGGAGACGTCGACGGGCTCGACCCCGTCCAGCCCCAGGGACCGCAGCACGAGCTGGCCCTGGCTGTCGCCGGCGACCGGCAGGCGCCGCTCGCCCGCGACGAGGAACTGCTTGCCCTCGCTCTGCACCAGCAGGGCGGCGTCCGTCGCGGGCTGGGAGACCGGGTCGGTCGTCAGGCTCACCTTGATGCCGCCGCCGGTGTTGGTGCACGCGGTCCATCCCTGGTCCGACAGTGCGTCCGGGCTCGGCAGGACCTCGGGAGCCCCGTTGATACCGATGGTGGGCCCCGGCCTCTTGCCGGCGATCACGTCGTCGCCGATGGTGACGGGCTCCTTGCCCTCCTCGAGGAGGAGCCGGGCCGAGGTGATGTTGATGATCGGGTAGAGCGTGCCCTCGTAGGCGTAGAAGCGCGACCCGCTCTCCTTGCCGATGACCAGGCCGGCCTGGTCCCAGTTCTTCGGCGGCGGCTTCTGCAGGAAGCCGCTCACCGCGGCGCCGGCCACCACCATCACGGCCAGGACGATGCCGCCGATGATGGTCCGGCCGTAGCGCACCGGCTCGACCTCGCGGCCGCCGGGAGCCCCGCTCACGAAGGCGGTGACGAGACGACGGCGGTTGTAGCCGTGGGCCTCCACCAGGTCACGCTTGCTCGACATGGCGTCCCCGCCCTCCCCTCGGTCCGTTCGTCGCTGCAGGTGGTGCGCCGCGCGTGATGCCGGAGCCTCGCGGCTCCGGCATCACGACGCGGTTGGTGCAGGTGGTGCGGGTCCTCAGGCGCCGACGAGGCGGTGACGTCCGCGACGACCGGGCTTGACCAGCAGGCCGCCGGCGAGCAGCAGACCGACACCCACGAACAACAGCTGGCGGCTGTTCTCCGCCGCGCCGGTGGCCGGCAGGCCCTCGGTCGCGGACCCGGTCGAGGACCCGGTCGAGGTCGCCGCCGGCGCGGACTGGCAGATCACCGAGTCGCTGCAGGAGGTCACGGCCGCGGCCGCCTCGGACCCGGGGACGCTGCCCTCGGGCTGGGCCGAGACCGTTCCCAGCCCGGAGTTGTTGCCCCCGACAGATCCCGACACGGGACCGGTGCCGGGGCTCGTGCCGGGGCCCGTGCCGGGGCCCGTGCCGGGGCCCGTGCCGGGGCCGGGGTCCGTGCCCGGGTCGGTGCCGGGGTCCGTGCCCGGGTCGGTGCCGGGGTCCGTGCCCGGGTCCGTGCCCGGGTCCGTGCCGGGGTCGGTGCCCGGCTCGCCACAACCGGGAGC
The DNA here is from genome assembly GCF_003752505.1 of Nocardioides aurantiacus. NCBI lineage: Bacteria > Bacillati > Actinomycetota > Actinomycetes > Propionibacteriales > Nocardioidaceae > Nocardioides > Nocardioides aurantiacus. The sequence goes on from NZ_RKHO01000001.1 coordinate 3,588,369, forward strand.
GTCGTCGTTGTAGTCGACGCCGTCACAGTCGTCGACCGGCGGGCACCCGTCCTGGTCGGGGAACAGCTCGCACGGCCCCAGGTCCTGGCAGCCCACGGCGGTGTCGAGGTCGATGCCGATACCCGGGCAGTCGTCGTCGGGCAGCTCGCCGCCCGGGGTCCCGCCGCCTCCACCGGGAGTGCCCTCACCGGGCGTGTCGATCGGCGGTCCGCTGCCCTCGTCCTGACCGGGGGGCAGGTCGAGGCCCTCGGCCACGGGGACGATGTCCTGGACGTTCGAGGCCTGCGTCTCCGGGGCCGTGTCCTCGGCCATGGAGGGCGCCGCGAAGGCGCCGGCGACGAGCCCGACGACCATCATGGTCACGGCCAGGGACTGACGGGCACGACGGGTGCGCCGCGGCCGCCGGGCGGGTGCCTGGACCCGCGTGGTGGATCGATCGGTCATGTGTGGTTCTCCCCCGATGTGTGGTGCGAACAGAAGCAAAACGTGACGAACAGTAGGCGTGGGCCGCGGCTACGTCGACCCGGACGACCCGGGTCTGGGACGGGCGCTCACGAGGTCACCGCCGCGACGACGCCGACCGCGATCACGACGAGCGGGATCATCGCGACCAGCGCGGTGAGCTCGGCGACGTCACCCAGGCGTCCCCACCGCACCGAGGGCGGACGGGGCACCAGGGTGGTGACGAGCAGGACCACCGCGGTGACGGCGAGCACGACGGCCAGGACCGGGAGCCAGGAGCGCTGGAAGAGCACGATGCCGACGCACAGCGAGGCGAAGCCGGCGACGGCGCAGCCGAGGCCGGTGACGACCTCGGGCCCGACGCGGTACTGGCGGGTGCGCAGCAGCAGCACGACGCAGGCGCAGACCGCGACGAACGTGCCGGTGACGCCGAGGGAGACGGCCATCGGGGCGGTCAGCACCAGCAGCAGACCGACGGTGGCGGTCACCGCCAGCAGCACCTCGTGGCCGATCCTGGCGTCGCGGCGCACGGCGCCGGCGTCGACGGGGAACGCCTCCGCGGTGAGCTGGGCGTGGTCCTGGGCCTGCGGGACGCGGGTGCTGGTCGAGGAGAGCGCGACCCACGGGACGGCGCTGCCGGCGAGCACCACCACGACGAGCAGGACGGTGTGCACCGCCTGGGCGTCCAGGGTGGTCGCGGCGACGATGCCGTTGGCCACACCGAGACCGGCGCTCACGGCCGCGGCGGGCACGAGGGCGGCACGGCGCTCGGTGAGGCCGAAGACGGCGACCAGGCTCACGGCCAGGGCAGCGCCGGCACCGACGGCGGCGGGGAGACCCAGCACCGGGCCGGCCGGGGCAGCGGTGACGCCGCCGACGGCGGCGAAGACGACGCCGGCCCAGGCGAGCATCACGGCCGTCTCGTGCTCGGCCCGCACGCGGGCCAGCACCACGGCGGCGACGACGAGCACCAGGCCCGAGACCCCTGCGGCGGCACCGGCGACCACGTCGGGGCGCTGCAGTCCCAGGGCCAGGGCCCCGAGGCCGAGGACGAGGGCCGCCGCGCCCAGAGCCGTACGCCGCCCGGTGGCGGGGTCCCAGGGGCGCATGTCGGCCTCGACGGCGTCGGCCATCGCCTCGACCACGTCGTCGTAGACGCGGGGGGCGGGCTGGTCGACCCCGGCGGTCAGGGTCAGCACGCTGCCCGGGTCGACCCCCTGGGCGAACAGCCCGAGGTCGCCGTCGAGACGACGACCGTCGGCGGCGACGAGGTCGTAGCCGGCGTACACGGTCTCCGCGTCGAGCAGGTTGAGGGTCCGCGCGAGCTCGGGCACGAGCTCGGCGACCGGGAGCTGGCCCGGGAGCGCGAGGTCGTGGCGGCGCTCACCGACGACGACCGTCAGGCGCAGCAGCCCGCCACCCGCGACACCGCCCTCAGGCACGGCGACCTGCGTCATGGAGCACCCCCGGGTCGATCTGGACTGGACGTCCCGCGCCAGGTGCGACGGACAGGTCGGACGAGGCGGCCGGGACGTGCTGACGATATCGGCACAAAGGGCCCCGGCTCACCGGAAGGCCCAAAGTCGGACGCCCCTGACGGACATCCGCCGCGACAGGACCGACCAGCGGTCCCGTCGCGGCGTACGACGCCTCGCAGCGCCTACTGGATCACGTCGGGAGCGACGTCGTCGTCGTCGAGCCAGTCCTCGGCCATCACCATGGCCGTGCGCTTGTCCGCCTTCTCGTCCGCACCACGCTGGGTGCCGCGACCGCCCTGCGCCGTGGAGCCCGGACCGGTGCCACCGGGACCGCTGCGCGCACCCGGACCGCCGTTGCGGCCTCCGGTCGCGCTGCTCCCGGGTGCCGCCTTGGCCCCCGCGGCTCCACCCGACCTGCCGGCCCCGCTGCCGCCCGCCGCCTTGGCGTTGCTGCCCGCGGCGGTGCTGCGACCACCGGCCTGCATGCCACCGCCCGCCGGTCGGCCCGCGGCTCCCGCGGACCGTCCAGCCGCGCTGCCGGCGCGAGCCCCGGCGCCACCACCGCGACCGCCCGCGGCACCGCCGCGCGCACCCGCCTGCTGGCCGCCGGCCATGCCACCGCGACCGCCCGCGGCACCGCCGCGCGCACCCGCCTGCTGGCCGCCGGCCGTGCCACCGCGACCGCCGCCCGTCTGGCCGGCCCCGCCGGTGGTCCCTGCGCTGCGGCCGCCGAGGACGCCCTTGGACGCACCGGCGGACTTGCCGCCGATGGCGCCGCCCTTGGCCGAGGCACCCGAGGTCCCGGCGCGTGCGGAGGCACCCGCCGCGCCCGCGGCACGACCTGCTCCGGCGCCGGCACCGCCCACCTTGCCGAGCAGCCCCTTGCCGCCACCGAGCAGCGCGGCCGCGCCCCCCGCACCCATCGCACCGCCCGTGCCGCCACCGAGACCGGCACTGCCGCCGACGACCGAGCCGCCGCCAGCACCGCCACCGCCGGCGCCGCCCTCCGCGCCCGGGACGGTGCCACCGACGACGCCGTCGGCCGTGGCGCCGTCGTTGCCGACGCCCTGGACGTTGCCAGGCCTGATGGTGCCGCCGAGGACCGGGCGGCCGCCGAGCATGGCGGTGCCCACCGCGGTGCCGGCGAAGGTGCCGTTGGTGCTGGTCGAGTAGGGCCCGGTGCCACCGGAGCCCGGGGCGGAGTAGGAGCTGCCTCCACCGCCGGTGTAGGTGTCGTCGTGCGTCTCCTCGGGCACGTCGACGACCTTCTGGTCGAACGGCGCTGCGGTCCTCATCTCGCGGGTCGCCTCGGTGAAGCCGGCGTTCATCACCCGGAGGTACTCGCCCGCCTTGCGCTCACGCTCGGCCTTGCCTGCGGCACTGGCCTCGTCGGCAGCCTCGACCTGGCGGGGGGTCGCGCCGTCGCCCAGCGCGGAGCTCCCGGCCGGCGGCGTCGGCAGCGCCTGGTAGTTGGAGCGCGCCTCGGTCACGGTGCGCGCGGCGGTGCGGTAGGAGTCCGCCGCCAGGGCCATGCGGTCCGCCTGCACCTCGACGTTCTCGGCGAGCGTGCCGAAGGCAGTCGTCGCCGCCGCACCGTCGTCCCCCGACGGCCACGCGGCCTGCAGCTGGGTCTGCTTGGTCCGGAGGCGCTCTGCGACCAGCCGCAGGTCCTCGGCCCCCTTGTCCCAGGCACGGGCCTGTCGGCGCATCGCGCCCGGCTCGGCCTCCAGCGCCTTCATCAGCGCGGCTTCGTTGGGTCCCATCTCAGCTCCCCCTCGGTGCTGTGCGGTCGTCGGTCGGTTCGTGGTCTGCGTGGACGGCTGTGCCCGGCTCGGGGCGCGGGGGCGCCGTGGTGGGCCGGCGTCTGCGGGCCAGCACTGCCCCGGCGCCGACGGCGGCGAGGAGCACGGCCCCGAGGGCCACGGCCCACCACGGGACCGCTCCCCCCTGGCCGGCCTGGTCGGTCTCGTCGGCGCCGCCGGCCTGCTGCGCGCTGTCCGAGGTGGCGCCGCTGTCCTCCGGACCGGCCGCCGCGTCGGCGGTGGCGTCCTCGCCCGAGGTGTCCTGGTCGTAGCTGCTGGCGGGGAACGCCTCGATGGCCTCGGCCGGTTTCATGAGCAGGGGGTTCTCGTCGGGGTAGCCGGCCGGGTCCACCTCGAGCGCGCGACGCAGGCTGAGGGTGCCGTAGCCCTGCACCTTGTCGTAGGCGAGGCCACCGTCGGCGCCCTTGCGGCCGGTGTGGTGCAGGACGCTCTGGATCAGCTGGTTGTTGGTGGCCTCGGGCCAGCGTTCCTTCAGCACGGCGAACGCGCCGGCCGTGATCGCCGAGGCGCCGGAGGTACCGGTGCGCGGCTCGGCGAGGACCCACGTCGAGTCCTGCCTGAAGGCACCCAGCGGGGTGTCGACCCCGGGGGCGGTCACGGTGAGCCAGTCGTTCTCGGGAAGTCCGTCGCCGTAGGGGTTCTTGGACCACACCGTGCCCTTGCTGGTCCCGGCCGCCACGGCGACGACCCCGGGGATCCCGGCCGGGAGCTCGAGGAGCTGCTCGTCGCGGGGAGTGCCGTCGGGGACCTCACCGCTGGAGGCCACGACGACGGCTCCCGCGTCCAGGGCCCGGGCGACCGGCTCCTCGAGACCGCTGCCCACCCCGAGAGACATGTTGATGACGTCGGCACCCCACGCGATCGCCTTGTCCACCTGGCGGCCGATGAGGAGGCCGTCGCACTCGTAGCCGCCGTTCTGGGGGTTCTGGTCGTAGGAGTAGAAGCGCACCTCGGCGTCCGGCGCGACCCCGACGATGCCCTTGCCGCCCGCCCCCTGGCCCACGATGGCCGTGGTCATCGCGGTGCCGTGGCTGGCGAGCGGTCCCCGCCAGTACTTGATGGGCTTGTTGTCGAGGCAGTCGGTGCCCGTGCTGAGCTCGGCGCCCCGCAGGTCGGGCACGTAGGGGTCGAGCTGGATGTCGATGACGGCGACCTTGACGCCCTTGCCGGTGGCCTTCTCGTGGACGTCGCCCAGCCGCATGGCGTCGTACCACCACACCCCGGGTCGGGACTTCCGCGCCGCGGCAGCGACCTCCGAGCCGGTGTCGGTCGAGGTGCTGTCCCCCGCGGGCGCGGTCGCGCCCGAGGCCGGGGCCACCCCGCCCGTCAGCAGCAGCCCGGCGCCGAGCAGGCCGAGGGCTCGCGCCCCAGCGACGACCATCAGAAGGATCCGCCCTCGCCCGGGGGCGGGCCCTGCGGCGCGGAACCCGGGGACGTGGGACCCGTGGTCGCAGGGCCGGTGGTCGCAGGGCCGGTGGTCGCAGGGCCGGCGCCCGACGGATCGGCCGGGGCCGACGGATCGGCACCGCCGGCCGCCCCGCCGGGGGACGCCTCGACACCGTCGGCCACCTCTCCGGGCGACCCCTCGACGCCGTTGTCCATGGTCTCGGCGGCCGGGTGGTCCTCGTCGAGGTTCTCTTCGTAGACCTCCTGGCTCTGCAGGCCGGTGTGGTCGTCGTACTGGTCGTTGACGTTGCTCATCGCGGCAGCCGCAGCCTGCTCGTCGGCGCGGCGGGCCTCCATCGAGGTCATCGTGTCGGCGTTCGACTCGTCGACGGCGCGGTGGTTGGCGGCGTTGGACGCGAGCGCGTCGGCGAACTCCTCGAGGTCGGTGACGACGCCCATGAGGATCTCGGTGAACACCTGGTGAGCGGTGGCCTGGTGCTCGTGGAAGGCCAGGCCCGGGGGGATCCCCGCGAACGCGCCGGCGTCGAGGGTGGCGTTGGCGAACTCGCCCGCACCCTCCTGGGCCGCGCTCGCGATCTGGCTGCGCGTCTGCTGCGCGATCGCCTCGATCTCCTCGATGAGGATGTTGACCTCGCCGCTCATGGCCTCGCTCCTGCCCTGCCGTGCTCGCGCATCGCGCTACCCCCTGGTCGTGCCACTCCGTCGGTGAAAACCTGCCGGGTGGGTCGGGCGACGTCCGCCCGACCCACCCAGGTGGTGCAAGTGCTGCTGTGCTGCTGCGGCTCAGCCCCAGCGAGAGGCGTTGGCGCTCTCGGTGGACTGGTAGTCGCTGTTGGACTGCGTCACCGCGTTGCCGATGTCGGCGAGCAGCTGCTTCATGTCGGCCATGCCGGCGTCCCACTTGGCCTTGGCGGCCTGGTAGGACTCCGACGCCGAACCGGTCCAGTCGGCGCGCAGCGGCGCCAGCTCGGACTCGAGGGTGTCGAGACGACCCTCGATCTGGTTGGCCGATCCCATGATGTCGGCGGCGGCCGTGTCGAGGCCGCCGAAGTTGACCTTGAGCTCTCCTGCGTTCATGTCTCTGCTCCTGTGATCTGGTCTGGGTCAGCCGAGACGGCCGGACAGCTTGCTGAAGGTGGAGGACTGCTGCTCGTCGCTGGCGTTGTAGGTCTGCTCCGACGACTTCAGGTTGGCCTCGAACTCGTCGAGCGCCGAGGTGATCTTGCGGGCGCTCTCGTCCCAGCGCTGCATCGTCTGCTGGAACGCGGACGAGCCGGATCCACGCCACTGGGCGCCGATGCTGGACAGCTTGCCCCGGAGCCCGGTCAGCTGCTGGTCGAGGTCACCCTTGGCGGACGCCACCATCTGGGCCCCACGGTTGAGTGACTGATCTTGCTTGGTTACCTCGCCGGCCATGTCAGCCAGCCCCCTTTCGTTCGTCCCTCCGGGTATCCGAGCCCTTCCCGGCCCCGAATGCTGCGCACCCCCCGATGGAGCACGGTGGAACGGATCACAGCGAAGATATCCCTGCCGGGCACCGGCCAAACCAGAATCCTGCAATCGGTCCCAGCAATGGCGGACATCCGACTTGTCCGGGTTGGTGGGGAGGTGACCCACCGGTGTCGCCGGGTCAGCCGACCGAGGTCCTGACGAGGTCGAACAGGCCGGAGGCGAGCGGGACCAGCGCGAGGACGAAGACGCCCGTGAGCGTCTCCAGGATCTCCCCGACGCGCGCCCACCAGACCGAGCGCCACCCTCCCCCGAGCCGCACGGCGGCGAGGAGCACCGCGGGCGCGACGACCAGCGCGGCCGCGAAGGCGTACCAGAGCGCGTCGGGCCCCAGGTCGGTCGCCACGGCCGTGCCGGTGAGGGCGACGAGCCAGGCTGCGGTCAGGCCGAGGAGGGTGCGCAGGCCCAGCGACCGGAAGCTCCGGCTCACCAGCGCCAGCGAGGCGGCGCCGAGGAGCACCAGGGCGACACCGCCCCAGCGCGCCCACGACGTGGGGTCACCGCCCAGACCGAGCACCACGAACGGTCCGGTCACCGCGGCGGCGACGGCGCTCACCACGACACCGGTGCCGACGGTGCGCTGGCTGCGGCGCGCGACCTCGCGCACCATGCGGGGACGGACCTGGTTGCGCTTGCGGCCGCTGCGCGGCTGCTCGCGGGCCGACCACGCGGTGACCGCCAGTCGGTCGAGGTCGAGCAGGACGTCGTCGTCGACGTCGACGGCGAAGGCCGGGAGCACCCGGGTGGCCACGACGGCGGCGCCGAAGCCCACGGCGGAGAGGGCCAGCGGGCTGGCACCGAGCAGCAGCCAGACCACCGCGGTGACGCAGACGATGCCGCCCGTGACCAGCCACAGCCGCGCGAGGTGCTCGTCGGCTCCCTCGAGGCCGGTGCGGGCGAGCGCCGCGACCACCAGGGCCGCGAGCCCCCCGACGGCCAGCGCCAGGAGCAGCCCGCCGGCGTCCGGCGAGGCCGCCGCCACGAAGCCGGCCGCTCCGGCGAGGCCCGGCCCGGCGAGGAAGGACCAGTCGTCCTGGCGGACCCGGGGCGTGCCGGTGCGGAGGTCGGCGCCGGCATCGACCGCCTCGTCGTCCCCGGGACGGGGCGCGGCCACGAGCAGGGCGCCGACCAGGAGGACGGTGGCGGCGACGGGGCGCACCCAGAACGGGGCGTCGGCGGCGAAGGTCAGACCCGCCCCCACGGCGGCCGCGGCGAACCCCGCGACACCCGCCAGCACGAGCAGTGCCGCAGCGGTCCGACCAGCGGGGCGCTGGGAGCCGGGGGCGGCGACGTCGTCGCTCCCGCTCCCGCTCGCGGCGGAGACCGTGGCGGGAGCGGCATCGGCGGCGACGAGGAGGTCGCCCTGCTCCAGGACGTCCTCCAGCGTGGCGACCGGGTCGAGCTCACGGCCACCGGCGCGGGCCAGTCGCGGCGGGGAGGCGAGACCGAGCGTGTCGGCGTACTCCTGGGCGAGCGCGGCGACGTCGAGCCACATCGGGACCGCGACGTCGAGCCGTCCGGCGTCGCCCAGGATGCTCAGGCGCAGGGCCTGGTCGGCACCGTGCGTGGGGCGCACCGCCGGGGCCTCCCCCTCCGCCTCCGACTGCGTGGTCATGCGAGCCCCCCGTGCCCTCTCGTGTGTGCGTGCCTGCTCGGCGACACCGTGCCCTACGGAGCCCGACGCGCGCCGGTGGACGGCCAGGGTTGGCGTGTGTCCGTCACGCATCGGCAGATGCGGATGTTCTGCCCATGGGGCCCCGAACAGGCACCTATCATCATGCCCCACGGGGGCAGTTGCGTACGCCGAAGTCGTCACCCCGTCCCGCCGACGACTCCACGACGCGTAGGGGTAGGGCCGTGACCGCCACTCTGGGATCCGATCGATCGCTCGACGTCCCGCAGATGCCCCGGGGCACGCTGCACCTCGAGCCGCCGCCGGAGCTGGAGCCCCACGAGGGCGCCAGCGGCGCCCTGATGATGGCGCTGCCCATGCTCGGCAGCGTCGGCGCGATCGTCTTCGTGGCGGCCGGCCAGGCCGGCCCCACCCGCTACATCGCCTCGGGCATGTTCCTCGTGGCCACGCTCGGCTTCGTCTTCGTCCAGATCGACCGGCAGCGCAAGCAGCGCAACAACAAGGTCTCGGGGGGCCGCCGCGAGTACCTCCGCTACCTCGCCGGCGTCCGGACCCAGGTGCGCGACGCCGCCGACCAGCAGCGCCGCAGCCTGACCTGGCGCTTCCCCGAGCCGACGGCACTGCCGGCCCTGGCCGAGGAGCGGTCGCGGCTGTGGGAGCGCGGCAAGGACGACGAGGAGTTCCTGCAGGTCCGGTTCGGCGTCACCGCGCAGGCGCTGGCACTGGAGCTGGTCCCGCCGGAGTCCGCACCCATCGACCAGCTCGACCCCGTCTCGGCCTCGGCCCTGCACCGCCTGATCGCCGTGCACCGCGTCCAGCCCGACCTGCCCGCCGCGCTGCGTCTCGGCGCCTTCAGCCGCGTCGAGCTGACGGGCGACGCCGAGCAGGTACGCTCCCTCGCCCGCTCCCTGGTCGGCTCGGCCACCGCGGCGCACGCCCCGCAGGACCTGCTGGTGGCCGTGCTCGCCTCGCCGGACAACCTCGCGGCGTGGGACTGGGTGAAGTGGCTGCCCCACGCCCACAGCCCGGAGCAGAACGACGCCCTCGGCCGCAGCCGGATGGTCAGCGACTCCCTCGAGGACGTCTTCTCGATGCTGCCCCCCGAGCTGCGCGACCGGCCCCGCTTCTCCGGCGAGGGCCGGGACTCGCTGCCCCACCTGCTGCTCGTGGTCGACGGCGGCGCGCTGCCCCCCGGCAACAACCTGCTGCCCGAGGAGGGACTCGAGGGCATCACCGTGCTCGACCTGCCCGCCTCGTGGGGCGACCTGGAGGACCCGACCCGGCTGCGGCTCCACCTCGAGTCGGCCGTGCTGCCCGACGGCCGCGTCCCGATGACCGCGCTGCGGCTGCGCGAGGCGCCGACCAAGGCCGCCGGCGACCAGATGGACGCGGCGACCGCCGAGGCCTACGCCCGCCGGCTCGCCCCGCTGGAGCTGCACGACGGTCCCGTCCGCGAGGACCCCAGCGCCGCGACCCCCGAGCTGCTCGACCTGCTCGGGCTGGGCGACGTGCACGACCTCGACCTCGCCAAGGCCTGGGCCCACCGGCCGGCCCGCGACCGCCTGCGCGTCCCGATCGGCGTCGGCGAGGCCGGCAGCCCGATCCACCTCGACATCAAGGAGTCCGCCCAGCAGGGCATGGGCCCCCACGGCCTCGTGATCGGCGCGACCGGCTCGGGCAAGTCGGAGTTCCTGCGCACCCTCGTGCTGGGCCTGCTGGCCACGCACTCCAGCGAGAACCTCAACATGGTCCTCGTCGACTTCAAGGGCGGCGCGACCTTCGCCGGCCTGTCCGACGCCCCCCACGTCTCGGCGGTGATCACCAACCTCGAGGGCGAGCTCACCCTGGTCGACCGCATGCAGGACGCCCTGTCCGGCGAGATGGTGCGCCGGCAGGAGATGCTCCGCGCCGCCGGCAACTACGCCTCGGTGCGCGACTACGAGAAGGCCCGCGCCGACGGCGCCGACCTCGAGCCGCTGCCCAGCCTGTTCATCTGCGTCGACGAGTTCTCCGAGATGCTCTCGGCCAAGCCCGACTTCATCGAGCTGTTCGTCGCCATCGGCCGGCTCGGCCGCTCGCTCGGCCTGCACCTGCTGCTCGCCTCCCAGCGCCTGGAGGAGGGCCGGCTGCGCGGGCTCGAGAGCCACCTGTCCTACCGCGTCGGGCTGCGCACCTTCTCGGGCGCGGAGTCCCGCGCCGTCCTCGGCGTCCCGGACGCCTACGAGCTGCCGCCCGTGCCCGGCCTGGGCTACCTCAAGCCCGACCAGTCGACGCTGCTGCGCTTCAAGGCCTCCTACGTCTCCGGCCCGCCCCCGCGTCGCAGCCGTCGCGGCCGCGCGTCGGGCGGTACGACGACCACGATCCTGCCCTTCACCACCGCGCACGTGCTGCCGCCCCGGGTCGACACCGAGGAGCAGCACGACTCCACGCCCGTGCCTGCCGTCCAGGCCACCGACTCCCGGTCGATCCTCGACATCGCCGTGGACCTCATGGTCGGCCAGGGCCCCGAGGCCCACCAGGTGTGGCTGCCGCCCCTCGACGTGCCCGACACCCTCGACCAGCTCATGGGCGACCTCACCGAGAGCGACGAGCACGGGCTGCACTCCCCGGGCTGGCGCTCGCGCGGCGGACTGGTCGTGCCGCTCGGCATCGTCGACCGGCCGCGGGAGCAGCGCCGCGACGTGCTCGAGGCCGACCTGTCCGGCTCCGGCGGCCACATCGCCGTCGTCGGCGGTCCCCGCTCGGGCAAGAGCACGCTGCTGCGTACCCTCGTGGCCAGCGTCTCGCTCACCACGACGCCGCAGGAGTCGCAGTTCTACATCCTCGACTTCGGTGGCGGCACCTTCGCGCCGATGGCGAACGCACCCCACGTGGCGGGTGTCGCCACCCGGTCGGAGCCCGACGTGGTGCGGCGTACGTTCGCCGAGGTCACGGGCATCGTGGACAAGCGCGAGAAGTACTTCCGCCAGCAGGGCATCGACTCCATCGAGACCTACCGGCAGCGCCGCGCCGACGGCACCGCCGACGACGGGTACGGCGACGTCTTCCTGGTCGTCGACGGGTGGAGCACGCTGCGCTCGGACTTCGACGACCTCGAGATGCAGATCCAGGTGCTCGCCCAGCGCGGCCTGACCTTCGGCCTCCACGTCGTCACCAGCGCCAGCCGGTGGGCCGACTACCGCGCCGCGATCCGCGACCTGTTCGGCAACCGGTTCGAGCTGCGCCTCGGTGACCCGCTCGACTCCGAGATCGACCGCAAGGTCGCGCAGCTCGTGCCGACCGGCCGACCCGGGCGCGGCATCGTGCAGCGCTGGGGCAGCAAGCTGCACTTCCTCGCCGCCCTCCCCCGGGTCGACGACACCTCGGACCCCCGCAGCGTGGGACGCGGCGTCGAGGACTACGTCGAGCGCCTCCGCAAGGCCTGGAAGGGCCAGACCGGCCCCAAGCTGCGGCTGCTCCCCGAGCGCGTGGAGCTGGCCGACGTGCTGGCCCAGGCCGAGCGTCGCTCCGGCACCGGCGACCAGCGCGTCTACCTCGCGATCGACGAGAAGGACCTGGCCCCGGTCGGGCTCGACGTCGACAGCGAGCCGCACCTGCTGGTCTTCGGCGACTCGCGCTCGGGCAAGAGCGCGCTGCTGCGCACCTACCTCCACGAGGTGATGCGCACCCGCACCGCCGCGCAGGCGCAGGTGTTCACGGTCGACTACCGGCGCTCGCTGCTGGGCGAGGTGCCCGAGGAGTACCAGGTCGAGTACCTCACCAACGCCAACCAGGCCGAGCCCGTCCTGAAGGAGCTCGCGGCGTACCTCCAGACGCGGCTGCCCGGGAGCGACGTCACGCCGCAGCAGCTGCGCGACCGGTCGTGGTGGACCGGTGCCGAGGTCTTCGTCGTGGTCGACGACTACGACCTCGTCGTCACCGGTTCGAGCTCCCCGCTCGCTCCGCTGGTGCCGGTGCTCGGCCAGGCCCGCGACGTCGGACTGCACCTCGTCGTCGCCCGCCGGTCCGGTGGCGCCGCACGGGCGATGTACGAGCCCGTCATCCAGTCGCTGCGCGAGCTGGCGATGCCCGGCCTGCTGCTCTCGGGCGACCCCCAGGAGGGCGCGCTCATCGGCACCACCAAGCCGCGCAAGTCGATCGCGGGCCGCGGTCAGCTGATCACGCGCGACCGCGGGGTCGACGTGGTGCAGGTGGCCTGGCGCGACGCCGAGCTCTGAGGGCTCAGCGGCGGTCGCTGCGACGCAGCGCCACGATGCCCAGCGCGACGCCGAACCCGGCGAGCAGCGGGCCGACCAGCGACCAGAAGCGGACGCCGGTCATCGGGCTGCCCTGCACGTAGCCCAGTCCCTGCAGGGTCCACAGCACCCCGACCGCGACCATCAGGCCGGCCAGCGCCAGCAGCAGGACCCGGATCACGGGTGGTGCCGCTCGGAGAGGATCCGACCGGCCGTGGCCAGGTCGGCGCGGACGGCGGGCAGGCCCACCGCACCGGCGGCGGCACCGACGGGTGCCCACGGCCCGCGACCGCGGACCGTGAACTGCGCGTGGACCCGGCAGCCGGCACCGTGGGGCTCCAGGCGGAGCGTGAGGTCGGCGGTGATCCCGCGCCAGGTCCCCGACTCGGCCCAGGAGGCGTCGTCGAGCGCGGTGGTGGCCATGTCGGCCACGACCCCCACCGCCGTGTGGTCGCGCCAGCGCTGGCCGGTGTGGGGCGGACCCGGGTCGAGCAGCTCGACCCGGCGCAGCGACGACTGCCACTCGGGCCGGTTGACCGGGTCGCTGAGGTAGGCCAGGGCGACGTCGGCCGGGACGTCGTAGGTCAGGGTGGTGGTGGGCATCAGAACCGCTCCCCCGTGAGTCGCTCGAACGCCTCGACGTAGCGCGCGCGGGTCCGCTCGACCACCTCGGGCGGCAGTGGCGGCGGCCCTTCCCCGGTGTTGCGGTCCCAGCCGCTCTCCTCCGAGGTCAGCCAGTTGCGCACGACCTGCTTGTCGAAGGAGGCCTGCACGCGGCCGGGCTCCCAGTCGTCGGCCGGCCAGTAGCGGCTGGAGTCGGGGGTGAGCACCTCGTCGCCGAGGACGACCGTGCCGGGCTCGCCGCGCTCGGCGTCGAGCCGGGTGCCGAACTCCAGCTTGGTGTCGGCCAGGATGATGCCGCGCTCACGGGCGAGGGTCTCGGCGCGGGCGTAGACGGCCAGCGTGAGGTCGCGCAGCTCGGCCGCGGCCGGGGCGCCGATGTCGCCGGCGACGGCGTCGAAGGAGACGTTCTCGTCGTGGTCTCCCAGCGCCGCCTTCGTGGCCGGTGTGAACAGCGGCTCGGGCAGACGGCTGGACTCGGTCAGGCCGGGCGGCAGGTCGATCCCGCACAGGGCGCCGGTGGCCCGGTAGTCGACCAGGCCCGAGCCGGTGAGGTAGCCGCGCGCCACGCACTCGACGGGGTACATCGCCAGCTCCTCGCACACGACCGCGCGACCCTTGACCGACTCGGGGACGTCGGTGGAGACGACGTGGTGGGGCACCAGGTCGGCGAGCTGGTCGAACCACCACAGCGACATCCGGGTGAGGATCTCGCCCTTGTCGGGGATCGTGGTCGCCAGGACGTGGTCGTAGGCGCTGATGCGGTCGCTGGCGACCATCAGCAGGCCGCCGTCGTCGAGCCGGTAGAGGTCGCGGACCTTGCCGGAGTGCAGGTGGGTGGCGCCCTCGATCACCGGCGCGGGCGGGATGTTGTCCACCTCGCCAGCCTACGCAGCGGCCCCGGGACGCGACGGAGGGGCGTGCCGGTGGTCCGGCACGCCCCTCACGCTCAGCTGGGTCAGAGGCGGATCAGAGGATCGCCTTCAGGATGGCGCGGTTGCCGCCCTTGGGGGCGGCGTCGGCCGCGCCGCCGGCAGCAGGCACGGCCGAGACGGCCAGCGCGACGGTGACGGCGAGCAGGGCGCCCTTGATGCCTCGCGACTTGATGTTCATGTGTGTTCCCCTCCGTGGACCCGGACCCCGGCGGCCCGTCGTTGAGGTCGAGCGTAGGAGGGCTTTGTCCGTTTTGGTGGTAAACGGGGAAAGTCGTCGAAAAAGGGGGACACGGCCGAGGGGCCGCCTCCGGCTGGAGACGGCCCCTCGGGTCGAGCGTGCTGGTGGAGCGTGGTGGTCGAGCGGTGCGTCCGGTCAGCGCTTGCTGTGGCCGTGCGCGTCGCCGGTGACCTGGACGGCCTTGGCGGAGCGCTTGTCGCCCTTCGCCGCCTTGGCCTGGCTGTTGATCGACTTGGTGCTCGTCGACAGCGTGTAGACGGCGTGCGCGACCGCGTCGGACATCTGGTCCAGAGCCTGGACGTTGATGTTGTCGATGTCGTCGCAGGCCTGGTGGTAGCACTCGTCGTACGCCACGCCGGCCTTGCCGCCGTAGATCCGCGCCTGCTCGGGGGTCTTGATCTCCTCCGCGCCGGTGAACAGGCCGCCGGCGGCGACACCGTTCTCGATGAACGGGCCGTAGTCGCTGCGGCCGTCGAACGCGGTGGGCTCCGAGGCGAGCTTGCGGCTCTTGAAGTAGTTCACGAAGAGGTCCTCGAGCTGCGCGGAGCCCGCGGGACCCACGACGCCGGTGCCGAGCGAGTTGTCGCCGTCGTAGACGAAGCGGACGAAGTTCGGCGAGCCGACCATGTCGAAGTTGAGGTAGGCCTCGATGTCCTCGAGCGCCTCGGGGTTGTTCTCGACCAGGCCGTCGACGTAGTCGTAGGCACCGAGCAGGCCGAGCTCCTCGGCACCCCACCAGGCGAAGCGGACCTTCTTCTTGAGGTTCTTCTGCTTGGCCAGCTGCTCGGCGACCTCGAGGATCGTGCCCGAGCCGGAGCCGTTGTCGTTGATGCCGGGGCCCTCGAGGACGGAGTCGAGGTGGGCACCGGCCATGACGACCCGGCCGGCGTCGCCGCGGGTGGTCTCGGCGAACACGTTGTAGGTCGTGCGCGGCTCGCTGACGGTGGAGGTGGTGACCTTGGCGACGGTGCCCGACGCGAGCAGCTCCGTGCCCGCGGCGTAGCTGAGCCCGAGGACCGGGATCTCGATGCCCGGCGCGCCCAGGGTGCCGGCGACGGTCCCGGTCTCGTCGGTGGTGCCGCGGTTGAAGATCAGCGCGGCGGTGGCGCCCGCCTCCTCGGCGTTGGCGGCCTTGGTCGCGAAGTCGCAGGTGCCGCGCTGGAGCAGCGCGATGTTGCCGGCCGGGAACGAGGCGAAGTCGGCTGCCTCGCACCCGCTGGTGGAGGTGTCGGTCGCGGCCCCCGTGGTGTCGACCGCGGTCACCGTGGCCTGGGTGGAGCCGCTGCCGGAGTAGTCCATGACGTCGTAGTCGGTGTCGATGGTGTAGCTCTTCGGGCTGGGCGAGACCCGGGACAGGGTCCCGGGCGCGGTCTCCTCGAAGAAGTCGAACCGGAAGGACTCCACGGTCGGCTTGTAGCCCGCCGCGCGCAGCGTCTTCACGACGTAGTCCCGCGAGGCCTCGTAGCCGTCGGTGCCGCTCGCGCGGGTGCCACCGTTGGCGTCGGCGATGTCCTGCAGCGCGGCGAGGTGCTGCTGCACGCCCTTCACCGTCACGGACTTCTGGAACTTCTTGGAGGCCTGGCTGACGGTGGGCTTCGGCTGGGGCTTGGCCTCGGCGACGCCGGCCGTGCTGGTGGCGATCAGGGCCGCGGTGGTCACCGCGGCCGTGGCCGCGGCCAGGCCGCGGGCAGGACGGGACATCCTCATGGTTCTCCTCGAGACGGACGATCTCGGCCACGGATCTCGCGGGCGAGGGTCAGAACCGCTCGAACCTAAGCCGCCCCGACGCCCGCTGACCAGACTCCGAGACCAACTCGTGACCTCGCCGTGACTCCTGGGGCCCCCGTGCTAGAGGATCGCGCCCGGGACGTACGACGCCGCGTCCGGGTCGGTGGCCACGACGGCCTCGATGCGGCGCACCACCTCGGCGACCTGGTCGCGCGCGGCTCCCGTGAACTCCACGGGGTCGGCCACGAGGCCGGCGATGCGGGAGCGGTCGAGCCCGAGCCGCGGGTCGTCGCCGAGACGGTCGAAGAGGTCGTTGGCGGCCAGGCCCTGCCGCATCTCCAGGGCGACGCCGACGGCGTGCTCCTTGATCGCCTCGTGGGCCTCCTCGCGGCCCACCCCGGCCCGCACCGCCGCCATCAGCACCTTGGTGGTGGTGAGGAAGGGCAGGTAGCGGTCGAGCTCGCGCTGCACGACGGCGGGGAAGACGCCGAACTCGTCGAGCACGGTGAGGAAGGTCTGGAACAGGCCGTCGGTGGCGAAGAACGCGTCGGGCAGCGCCACGCGGCGTACGACGGAGTCGGAGACGTCTCCCTCGTTCCACTGGTCGCCCGCGAGCTCGCCCACCATCGACAGGTGGCCGCGCAGCACGACGGCGAGGCCGTTGACGCGCTCGCAGGAGCGGCTGTTCATCTTGTGCGGCATCGCCGAGGAGCCGACCTGCCCCTCCTTGAAGCCCTCGGTGACCAGCTCGAGCCCGGCCATCAGCCGGATCGTCGTGGCGAGGTTGGAGGGTCCGGAGACCAGCTGGGTGAGCGCGCTGACGACGTCGAGGTCGAGCGAGCGGGGGTAGACCTGACCGACGCTGGTCAGGGTGCGCTCGAAGCCGAGGTGGGTGGCCACCCGCTGCTCGAGGTCGGCCAGGTCGGCGGTGGACCCGTCGAGCAGGTCGAGCATGTCCTGGGAGGTGCCCATCGGCCCCTTGATCCCGCGCAGCGGGTAGCGCCCCAGCAGGTCGTCGAGCCGCTCGAGGCCGACGAGCAGCTCGTCGGCGACGGTGGCGAACCGCTTGCCGAGCGTGGTCGCCTGCGCGGCGACGTTGTGCGAGCGCCCCGCGACGACCAGCTCGGCGTGCTCGGCGGCGAGCCGACCCAGCCGCGCGAGGGTTGCGACGACGCGCCGGCGGACCAGCAGCAGGCTGGAGCGCACCTGGAGCTGCTCGACGTTCTCGGTCAGGTCGCGCGAGGTCATGCCCTTGTGGACGTGCTCGTGGCCGGCGAGGGCGCAGAACTCCTCGATGCGCGCCTTGACGTCGTGGCGCGTCACCCGCTCCCGCGCGGCGATGCTGGCGAGGTCGACCTGGTCGACGACGGCCTCGTAGTCCTCGACCACCCCGTCGGGCACCTCGACCCCGAGGTCGCGCTGGGCGCGCAGCACCGCGAGCCACAGCTGCCGCTCCAGCACCACCTTGTGCTCCGGGGACCAGATCTCGGCGAGGTCCGCCCCGGCGTAGCGGGTGGCCAGGACGTTGGGGACGGCGGGGCGACTCACCCCCCAATCCTCACACGCGCGGAGGGGACCCTCGCGACCTGCGTCGGTGGGTGGATGACCCAGGGCCGTCCGGGCCCCGTGCGCAACCGGGCTCCGTCGAAGACCTCGAACCACGACGCGGGTGCGGCGAGGTCGAACGACGGCGCGGACCCGTCCACCGACCTCGCCCGCGTGATCTCGGCTCCGAAGGTGACGAACCCCCCGGTGCACGCCACGAACGGTCGCGGTCCGTCGCGCTCGATCTCGAGCTGGAGGCGCAGCATCACCCACCGTGAGATCTCGCCCCAGCCGTGCGCGAACCACCGCTCCTGGTCGGATCGCGACAGACCGCGGGGCAGGTCGCGGCGCGCGACGAACAGCCCCTGCGGGCACTGCTGGGCCAGGGTGCGGCCGGCCAGGACGCGCCGCTCCGCCAGCTGCCGAACCCGCCCCTCGTCGTGGAGCAGCACGGACCTCGCGCGGACGGCTGTGCCTGCCAGTCCCCCGGCCAGGACCCGGTCGGCGGACCGGGCACCCACGCCGGCCGACCTCAGGACCGTGAGCGCCTCGCGGGTCGAGACGAGCGTCGGCGGTGGCATGCGACGGACGCTAGGCCGCGGCACCGACAACCGGCCCGCTCGCACCCGATCGTCGACCGCCACGGGAGCCCCCTCGGACAGGACTGGGGAGAGGGTGGCGACTGCCACGGTCTCCTGAGTCCTCGGAGGAGAGGTCGGTCGGTCAGTCCCGGGCTGCGGCGCGAGCGATGTCGGTGCGCCACTGGGCCCCGGGGAAGTCGATGGACGACACACCTGAGTAGGCCTTCGTCCGCGCCTCCTCGAGGTCGCCTCCGACCGCCGTCACGGCCAGCACGCGGCCACCGTCGGTGACCAGTCGACCGTCGCCGTCGAGGGCGGTCCCGGCGTGGACCACGTCGACGTCCTCCCGGGCGTCGAGCGCGTCCGCACCCGTGATCACGTCCCCCCGGTGGGACGAGGCGGGGTAGCCGCGGCTGGCCATCACCACCGCGACGGCCGCGCCGGCCCGCCAGCGCGGCGGCTCGACGTCGGCGAGGGTGCCGACGGCTGCCGCCCGGAGGAGCGGGCCCAGCGGCGAGTCGAGCAGCCGCAGCAGCGCCTGGGTCTCGGGGTCGCCGAAACGGGCGTTGAACTCCACCACGCGCACCCCGCGGGAGGTGAGGGCGAGACCGGCGTACAGCAGGCCGGAGAAGGGGGTGCCGCTCGCGGCGAGGTGGTCGACGGTGGGCTGCAGCACCCGCTCGAGGACCTCCTCGACGAGGCCGTCGGGGGCCCAGGGCAGGGGGGTGTAGGCGCCCATGCCGCCGGTGTTGGGGCCGGCGTCGCCGTCGCCGAGGCGCTTGAAGTCCTGGGCCGGCTGCAGCGGGTAGACGGTGGTCCCGTCGGTGAGGGCGAACAGCGAGACCTCGGGCCCGTCGAGGAACTCCTCGACCAGCACCTGCTCGCAGCCCGCCGCGTGGTCGAGTGCGGCCTGGCGGTCGTCGGTCACCACGACGCCCTTGCCGGCGGCGAGGCCGTCGTCCTTCACGACGTACGGCGCGCCGAAGGCGTCGAGCGCGTCGGCGACCTGCTCGGGGGTGGTGCACACCCGGGCCAGGGCGGTCGGCACGTCGGCGGCGGCCATCACCTCCTTGGCGAACGCCTTGGACCCCTCGATCCGGGCGGCGTCGCGGGAGGGCCCGAAGACCGCGATCCCCCGCTCCCGGACGACGTCGGCCACGCCAGCCACGAGCGGCGCCTCGGGACCGACCACGACCAGGTCGACACCCAGACGGACGGCGAGGTCGGCCACGGCCGCCCCGTCGAGCGGGTCGACGTCGTGCAACGTCGCGACCTCCGCGATGCCGGGGTTGCCGGGCGCGGCGTGCACCTCGACCTCCCCGGGGTCCCGTGACAGCGCGAGGGCCAGCGCGTGCTCACGTCCGCCGGTGCCGATGACGAGGGTCTTCACGTGGGTGCACCCTACCGGCGCAGCGACCACACCCGCAGGTGGTCGAACCTCGCGGTCGACCCCTCGCCCCCGCCGGCCACCAGGCCGATCCGCGGCGCGACGAGGTCGTCGGCGCGCCAGGTGGACCCGCGGGTCCAGGTGATGCCGTCACGACTGCTGTCCGCGCGGTAAAGCCGCGCGGCACCCTCGGTGGTGTGCACCAGGCGCAGCCACGTCGTCGCACCCGGCGGCCCCACCGTGGAGATGCCGATGCGACGCGGTGTCGGACCGGCCTCGCGGACGAAGCCGACCTGCTCGATCTCCCCCGCCACGGCGTGCACGAGCTTGAGGTAGCGGTCGTCCCCCGCGTGGACCACCAGCCCGGCCTGGGTGCCGCTCGGGGCACCGGCCCCTGGCACCTCCAGGGTCACCCGGGTCTCCACGACGTAGTCGCCCTCGGGGGCTGCCTGGAGGAGCAGCGGCGCGTCGTTGCGGGCGGCGTACAGGCTGTTCGTGTGGGTGCGCAGCCGCAGCGTGCCGTCGGTCACCTCCACATCCTCGGGTGCGGGCGAGCGCAGCCAGGTCCAGCGGTCCGCCAGGGCGGCGCCGTCGAAGTCGTCGGAGCGGGCCACGTCGAGCACCCCCGGGGGGTCCGCCGGCACCGGTGAGGGGCGGTACGCCGAGCGCTGGCCGGTCTGCGCGGCGGGGACCGGGACGGCCGTCGAGGACGCCCCGCGTCCGGCACGGACGGTGGGCCAGCCGCCGACCCAGTCGACGGGGTCGAGCATGGGCGGTCGCCGGGTGATCACCTCCCCGGCGAGGAAGGGCCGGGCCAGGTCGACCGCGTGGTAGACGGTCCACCACTGCCCGCCGCGATCCACGAACGTCGAGGTGTGGCCCGGGCCGACCCACCGGTTGCCCGACGCCGCGAGCACCGGCGTGCCACCGGGGCGGCGGTCCAGCAGCGAGACGCCGTCACGGTCGCGGAACGGTCCGTAGGGGCTGCGCGAGCGCGCGGTGACGACCGAGTAGCCGGAGAGCCCGCCGTTGCAGCAGTCGCCCGCGGAGACGGTGAGGTAGTGGTAGCCCCCGCGCCGCACCACGTCGGGCGCCTCGAAGCGTCGCGTCACCGTCACCGGACGCACGCGGCCGGTGAGGCGCATGCCGGTGCGGGTCAGCGCGGCCGGGGCCGCCTGGACTCCCCCGGCGAAGCTGCCGAAGTAGAGCACCGGCGGGATGCTCCCCGAGGCCTCGAGCAGGTGAGGGTCGATGGTGGCGGCGAAGTCGCAGCCCGGACCGAGCCGGCGCGGTGCGACCACGGGCGTGGCACTCGGCGTCCACGGCCCGGTGGGCCGGGTCGCCACCGCCACCCCGATCGCCCGGTCGCGGGCGCAGCCCGGCTGCCCGCTGACCCGGTCCCTGACGTCGGTGACGCCGAAGGTCATGTAGTAGCGCTTGCGGGTCGGCGACCAGGTCACGTCGGGAGCCCACAGCGACGCCCCGGGCGCCGCCCACGACGGACGGGCGGACGCGGCCGCGCCGACGTAGCGCCAGTGCACGAGGTCCTCGCTGCGCAGCACCGGGAGCGTCCGGGAGACCCGCGGGGTCGCCGCGGCGTCGCGGTCGTCGATCGGGTCGGAGGTGCAGACCATGAACCAGGAGCGGGCGTAGCCGCCGGCGCCGCGGAAGACGTGGGGGTCGGGACAGTTCGTCACGGTGCGCGTGCCGGCGGTGGGCCGCAGCGGGTTGGTGTACGTCGCCCCCGCCGCCTGTGCCGTCGGGGTGGGCACCCCCGGCGACACTGCCAGCAGCCCGGCGAGCAGGCACGACACCACCGCCGTGGCGGCCAGCGCCGCGAACCGGAACCGCATGGGGGTCCTCCTCCGTCGACCGCGACCGTAAGCCCACCGTGGCCGGTGGCGCGGCGCGACGACCGAGGGGCGGGCGCTGGACTAGTCAGCCGGGGACGGCTCAGCCGTTGACGACGACCGTCTGCTCGCGGCCGGGACCGACGCCGACGGCCCAGAACTTCGCACCGGACATCTCCTCCAGCGCCGCGACGTAGCGCTGGGCGTTGACCGGCAGGTCCTCGAACCGCCGGCAGCCGGAGATGTCGTCGGCCCAGCCGTCGAGGTACTCGTAGACCGGCTCGGCCCGGTGGAACTCGCTCTGGGTCAGCGGCATCTCGTCGTGGCGGACGCCGTCGATCTCGTAGGCCACGCAGACCGGGACCCGCTCCCAGGAGGAGAGGACGTCGAGCTTGGTCATGAACAGCTCGGTGAGGCCGTTGACGCGGACGGCGTAGCGGGCGACCACGGCGTCGTACCAGCCGCACCGACGGTCGCGGCCGGTCGAGACCCCGACCTCGCCGCCGACGCGCCACAGCTTCTCGCCGTCCTCGTCGAAGAGCTCGGTGGGGAACGGACCGGAGCCGACGCGGGTCGTGTAGGCCTTGATCACCCCGATCACGCGGTCGAGGCGGGTCGGTCCGACGCCGGAGCCGGTGCTGACGCCGCCGGCGACCGGGCTGCTGCTCGTCACGAACGGGTAGGTGCCGTGGTCGACGTCGAGCATCGTGGCCTGGGCGCCCTCGAAGAGCACCGTGCGGCCGTCGTCGAGCGCCCGGTTGAGCAGCAGCGAGGTGTCCTCGACCATCGGCTTCATCCGGTCGGCGTAGGACAGCAGGTCCTCCAGGACCTCCTCGACGCTGATCGCGCGGCGGTTGTAGACCTTGGTCAGCAGGTGGTTCTTGACCTCGAGCGCGGCCTCGACCTTCTCGGCCAGGATCGCCTCGTCGAACAGGTCGGCGACGCGGATGCCGACCCGGTTGATCTTGTCGGCGTACGCCGGGCCGATGCCGCGGCCGGTCGTGCCGATCTTGTTCTTGCCCAGGAACCGCTCGGTGACCTTGTCGATCGTCGAGTGGTAGGAGGCGATCACGTGGGCGTTGGAGCTGATCACCAGCCGGCCGATCGCCACGTCGCGCTCGAGCAGCGCGTCGAGCTCGCGGAACAGCGCCTCGGGCGAGACCACGACGCCGTTGGCGATGACCGAGGTGCAGTCGGTGGTGAGGATGCCGCTGGGCAGCAAGTGGGTGGCGAACTTCTGGCCGTCGACCACGATGGTGTGGCCGGCGTTGTGCCCGCCGCTGGTGCGGACGCAGAAGTCGATGCTGTCCTCGGTGGTCAGCAGGTCGGTGGCCTTGCCTTTGCCCTCGTCCCCCCACTGGGCTCCGAGAACGACGATCGCGGGCATGTGTGCACCCCTCCATCAGCGGGTGTCGACCGGCCCGGGAGGGCCCTGGCACGCATCGAGCCCGGTCCCCGACCGGGCTCACTGCGCACGCCACGCTACCACCGGGCAGCGGCTAGGGTTCGGTCGTGGACCCCCTTCTCGTGATCGCCAACGCCGAGGCCGGCGGTGGCGAGCGCGACGCCCTCCAGCAGGCCCTCGAGGTCCTCCGGGCCGAGGCCGACGTCGAGGTCGCCCGGACCTCCAACCCCGGCGAGCTCGACGGCGTGCTGCACCGCGCGGGGTGCCGCCGCCTCGTGGTGGCCGGCGGCGACGGCAGCCTGCACGCGGTGGTGAAGGCGCTCTACAAGCGCCACGAGCTCGAGAAGCGGACCATCGGCCTGCTCCCGCTCGGCACCGGCAACGACTTCGCCCGCTCGCTGGGGATCCCGCTGGACCCCCAGGAGGCGGCGCGCACGGTGCTCACCGGCGAGGTCCGCCCGATGGACCTCATCGTGGACGAGCTCGGCGGCGTCGTGGTCAACAACGTGCACGCCGGCGCCAGCGCCCAGGCCAGCCGCCGCGGTGCGCGGTGGAAGAAGCGGCTGGGGCCGTTCGGGATCGGCATCCTCGGCTACCCGGTCGGCGCGGCGCTGGCGGCGTTCCGGCCGCCGTACGTCCGGCTGCGGATCGAGGTCGACGGCGAGATCCTCGTCGACGTCGACCGGCCCACCCTCATGGTCGCCATCGGCAACGGTGCCAGCGTCGGCGGCGGCACCGAGCTGACGCCCGACGCCGACCCGGAGGACGGTCGGCTCGACGTGATGGTCTCGCTGGCGACCGGGCCGCTGCAGCGGTTCGCCTACGTCGGCGAGCTCGTCCTGGGCAAGCACCAGGAGCGCGACGACGTGCTCACCGCCCGGGCCACGCAGGTGACCATCAGCGGCGAGGACTTCTACCTCTCCGCGGACGGCGAGATCAACGGGCCCGAACGGCGCCGGTCGTGGCACCTCGAGCGGGCGGCGTACTCCATGGTCGTGCCGCCCGCCTGAGCCCTCCGCGGCTCAGAGGAGCTGGTCGGCGGCCTCGGGGCTGGAGTCGCGCAGGAAGTCGGCGCAGCGCTGCTGCTCGTGGTCCTCACCGATGCGACCGGCCGCGGTGGTGAGCGCGGCCAGCGCCCGCAGGAAGCCGCGGTTGGGCTCGTGCGACCACGGCACCGGGCCGTGACCCTTCCAGCCGTTGCGGCGCAGGGAGTCCAGGCTGCGGTGGTAGCCCACGCGGGCGTAGGCGTAGGCGGTCACGTCGTCGACGTCACCGTCGGCCAGCGCGGCCTCGGCCAGGGTGGCCCAGGCGAGCGGCGACTCGGGGTGGCGGCGTACGACCTCGGCGGCCGGGGCGCCGGACTCCAGCTCGGTGGCCGCCGGGTCCTGCGGCAGCTCGGTGGGCGGGGGGCCGGCCATCAGGTCACGTCCAAGGGTCATGGCTCGATGCTCCCACGCGCGACGAGGCCCACCCGCCCCGCAGGGTGGGTGGGCCGTCGGGGGCCGCTGCGGGGTCAGCGGTCCTCGCGCTGGTCCACCACGGCGAAGGCGTCGTCGAGGTCGACGTCCCACTCGGTGCCGTCGGTGGCACGGACCTCCACGTCGTACGCCGTGCCGCGGTCGTCGCTGGCCTCGACGTCGGTCGCCGTGCCGCCGCCGACCGCCTCCTCCGCGGCCGCCGCGGCCCGGTCCCGCTCGGTGGCGCTCAGCACGCGGTCGTCGCGGTCGGTCGTGCCGTCGTCGTCGGTGACGTCGTCCCGGTCGGTGCGGTCGTCCCGGTCGCCGTCGGCGCGGTCGTCCTCGCGGCCGACCACGCCCAGCTCGTCGTCGAGGACGACGTCGACCTCGGTGCCGTCGGCGCGGGTGACCTCGACCTCGTAGGCCTCGCCGCGGTCGTCGCTGGTCTCGACGCTGGTGACGCGGCCCTCGCCGACGGTGCGCAGCGCGGCGGCCGAGACGCGGTCACGCTCGCCGCCGCCCACCTGGTCGGCACTGGCGGTGCCGGCCCAGACGGTGCCGCCCACCCCGAGCGCCACGACGGCGACGGCGGGGACGAGGACGCGCTTGCGGCGCAGGGTGCGGGTGTTCATGGGAGTTCCTCTCGCTGGGGTGTCGGGGTGACGGGTACACCGTGCGACACCGTCGCTGAACCCACCCTGAAGGCGCCTGAAGACGCGTTCAGCCAGCGGCGACGGGGTCGGTCAGGAGGCGGCGGGCAGGCGCACGGTGAACCGGGCGCCGCCCCAGGGCGACGTACCGATCTCGACCGTGCCGCCGTGCACCCGCACGATCTCGCGCACGATGCTCAGCCCGAGGCCGCTGCCGCCGTCGTCGCGGGCACGGGACTCGTCGAGCCGCACGAACCGCTCGAAGACCCGGTCGCGGTCGGCCGGGGCGATGCCGCTGCCGTCGTCGTCGACCACCACCTCCGCGGTGCCGGCGTCGTCGCGCACCCCCAGGCCGATCCGGGACGTGGCGTGACGCACGGCGTTGTCGACCAGGTTGCGCACCACCTGGGCCAGCGCGCCCTCGTCACCGCGGACCCGCGCCGTGGCGATGCCCGAGCCGTCGACCTCGAGGCCGCCGCGCCGCGCCCGCCGGGCCTCGGTCAGCACCAGGTCGTCGAGGTCGACCTCGCGCCGCTGCGCCGCGACCGCGGCCTCGTCGGCCCGGGTGAGCAGCAGCAGCTGCTCGACCAGCCGCTGCATCCGCACCGACTCCTCGAGCACCGCGTCGGCGAGCTCGCCCTCGGGCATCGCGCCGGGGTGGGCCCGGGCGACCTCGGCGGTCTGCCGGATGCCGGCGAGCGGCGAGCGCAGCTCGTGCGAGGCGTCGCCGACGAACTGGCGCTGCCGCTCCTGGGCGGCCTGGAGGCGCCCGAGCATGCCGTTCATGGTGTGCGCGAGGCGGTGCACCTCGTCGCGCGAGGGCGGCTCGGGCACGCGGCGGTCGAGCCGGTCACCGGTGATCTGCTCGACCTCCTGGCGGATCCGCTCCACCGGTCGCAGCGCCCGGGTCACGACCACCCAGGTGGTGCCGCCCACGAGCAGCAGCAGCGCCGGCAGCCCGACGAGCAGCAGCGGCACGAGCGCGGCGACGGAGTCCTCGACCTCCTCACGGCTGACCGCCACGACGACGCGGTAGTCGCCGGCGCTCTCGGTCACCACGAGGTACGCCGCGTCGCCGCCGGGCAGTCGCACCTGGTCGGCGTCGCGCGCCGGCAGCGGCCGGGACAGCGGCTGCGAGGAGCTGACCACGCGACCGTCGCCGTCCTGGACCTGCCACACCTCGTCCTCGAGGTCGTCGTCCTCGCCCTGGTCCTCGGCGGTGCTCCCTCCCGGCGTCTCGGTCGAGCCGACCTGCGCGGCCAGGGTGTCCGCGCGCTGCTCGGCCGACGACTCCAGCCCGTCGACGAGCGCGCCGCGCACCAGCACCACCAGGGCGACGCCACCGGCCAGGAGGGCCACCGCGACGACGAGGACGGCCGCGAGCGTCGTACGGACCCGGACGGAGGCGCGACCCAGCCCGCGGGCCCCGCGCTCAGCCACCGTCGCTCGCCAACCGGTAGCCCGCGCCGCGCAGCGTGCCGATCGCCTCGCGGCCGAACGGCCGGTCGAGCTTGTTGCGCAGGTGCCGGACGTAGACCTCGACGATGTTGGGGTCGCCCTCGAAGTCGTCGTCCCACACCGCGTCCAGGATCTGCCGCTTGGAGACCACGTCGCCGGGGTGGCGCATCAGGAACGCCAGCAGCGAGAACTCCCGCGTGGTCAGGTCGAGCTCGACCTCACCACGCCAGGCCCGTCGCGCCGCCGGGTCGAGCCGCAGGTCGCCGGCCTCGAGCAGCGTGGGCCGCTCGCGCGCACCCCGCCGGGCCACCGCACGCAGCCGCGCCACGAGGACCGGGAACGAGAACGGCTTGGTGAGGTAGTCGTCGGCCCCGGTGTCGAGCCCCTCGACCTGGTCCCACTCGCCGTCCTTGGCCGTGAGCATCAGCACGGGCGTCCAGTTCTGCTCCGCGCGCAGCGTCTCGCAGACCTTGTAGCCGTTGATGCCCGGCAGCATCAGGTCGAGCACGATGGCGTCGTACGGGTGCTCGCGGGCCAGCCACAGCCCGTCGGTCCCGTCGTGGGCCACGTCGACCGCGAACCCCTCGGCCTCCAGCCCCACCCGCAGCGAGCGCGCCAACCGCACCTCGTCGTCCACGACGAGCACACGCATGGGCACCTCCGGGGCAGGGGACGGCCCCATCCTCCCGGCTCGTCCTGAACGCCCGCTGAAGGCGGGGGCGGCGGGTGGGCGGCGGGTGGCGGCGGGCGGTGGGCGGCGGGCGGTGGGCGGTGGGCGGTGGGCGGTGGGCGGCGGCGTATCGCATGTAACGCGGGGTTATTGCATGTGAACAAGGCCGGTCCGGGCCGCGACGCTGCACAGCACCGCACCAGATGACCGGTGCGGCGCGATCAGGCCGAGCGCGCCTGGGCGTCGTACGCCGGATGCGCGCGGCCTGCTCGGCCAGGTGGGACGGCAGCCGGGGACCGAACCGTGACCGGGTGACCAGCTCCTCGGCGGCCACCCGCCGCATGGTGCTGTCCCGGGCGCGGCCGAGCAGGTCGTCCCAGTGGACGCGCGACATGCCGAGCCCCTCGCCGCAGATCGCCACCTCGCGTGCCCGAAGAGCACGGAGCGCCTCGCGGGTCGACGTGGCGTAGCCGCCCTCGCTGCGGGGCAGCAGCTTCTGCAGACCGTCGGCCTCGACGAGGTGGCAGCCGACCCGCAGGTCGGCCCAGTAGACACGACCACCCACGGCGATCGGCCACCCGACGTCGATGTCGTCGAAGCCCATGTCGACCAGCAGCAGCCGGGCGAGCGACTCGACCGCGGTCTCGGCGCGGTCGTCGCTGAGCTCGAGCGCCTGGCGCACCGTCCTGACGCCGGGCCAGGACCACATCACCCGGAGCTCGCGCTCCAGCTCGTGCAGGGGTACGCCGCCCCACCGCACGGCATCGATCGCCACGACCCCCGTCTCCCGACCGTGCTCACGGGCGAGGTCGAGGGCGGTGCGCGCGGGACCCGTCACGGGGACACCACCGACGACGTGCTCGTCCCCCAGGTCGATGCGCGTCAGGTGGTGCTTGACCCCGTGCTCGGTGCGGCTGCCGCCGACCCCGAGGCGAGTGACGTGACTGAGCTGGTGCTGCGGCCGCAGCAGCGGCACGCCCAGGGCACGGGCCGCCGAGTCGTGGCTGAGGACGTGCTCCTCTGTCATCATCAGGTGCGCGGCGAGGTCACGCAGTGACGCGCGCTCCTCGGCGGTGGTGTCCTCCCACCGGCGGCGTTCGGCGTACACGCCGCGCCGCACGACGACCCAGGGACCGTACGTCGCCAGGAGTGCGCGCAGCTCGGAACGGCCGTAGCCCGCCGACTGGCACTGGGCACGGGTCACGAGCCCGTGCTGGGAGACAGCGAGGGAACGGAGAGCTGGGCGCACGCGAGCAGGCTCGACCCCGCGTCGGGGCTGCGCCACCCCCCGGCGTACGCCTGTGGAGAAAGCGCGGTCATGGCCGGCCTGTGGACGGCAGGTCACCCATGTTGCCGCCGCTCATCTGCTGCGGTGGTGTGCACCCAGAACGGGCGGACCGGCCTTGTTCACATGCACTAACCCCGCGTTACATGCGGATCCACGCCCACGCCCACGCCCACGACCGCCCCGCCCGTCAGCCGATGGAACGGCCGGAGGCGCGGAGGTGCTCGCAGGCCTCGACGACGCGGGCGGCCATGCCGGCCTCGCCGGCCTTGCCCCAGGCGCGGGGGTCGTACTGCTTCTTGTTGCCGACCTCGCCGTCGATCTTGAGCACGCCGTCGTAGTTGCTGAACATGTGGGCGGCGACGGGGCGGGTGAAGGCGTACTGGGTGTCGGTGTCGACGTTCATCTTGACCACGCCGTAGGACAGCGCCTCGGCGATCTCCTCCGGGGTCGAGCCGGAGCCGCCGTGGAAGACCAGGTGGAAGGGCTTGGAGCCGGCGTCGAGGCCGAACTCCTGCACCACGGCGTCCTGGGCGTCCTTGAGGACCGAGGGGCGCAGCTTGACGTTGCCGGGCTTGTAGACGCCGTGCACGTTGCCGAAGGTCAGCGCGGTCATGAAGTAGCCGTGGTCGCCGTGGCCGAGCGCCTTGGCGGTGGCGATGGCGTCCTCGGGGGTGGAGTAGAGCTTGTCGTTGATCTCGTTGTCGACGCCGTCCTCCTCGCCACCGACGACGCCGACCTCGATCTCCAGCACGATCCGCGCGGCCTGGCAGGCCTCGTGGAGCTCCTGGGCGATCTGGAGGTTCTCCTCGAGCGGCACCGCGGAGCCGTCCCACATGTGGCTCTGGAACAGCGGCTCCTGACCACCCTTGACCCGCTCGGCGGACAGGGCGAGCAGCGGGCGGACGAAGCCGTCGAGCTTGTCCTGGGGGCAGTGGTCGGTGTGGAGCGCGATGTTGACGGGGAACTGCTTGGCCACCTCACGGGCGTAAGCCGCGAAGGCGACCGAGCCGGTGACCATGTCCTTCACGGTGGGGCCGGAGAGGTACTCCGCACCGCCGGTCGAGATCTGGATGATGCCGTCGGACCCCGCCTCGGCGAACCCGGCCAGCGCGGCGTTGAGGGTCTGCGACGAGGAGACGTTGATGGCCGGGAAGGCGAACTCCTGCGACTTCGCGGTGTCCAGCATCTCGGCGTACTTCTCGGGGGTGGCGATGGGCATCGGCGGGACTCCTCGGCGGCGGGGACGGCAGGTGGGTGCAGCGGGTGGCCGCGGCGGGCGGCGACTGGATTTCCACCCTAGTGGACCCGTCCGACGCCGCCGTAGTCTCGCCGCCATGCCTCCCCTCGGGCGCGAGTCCCGCGCGCTGGTCGCCTTCGTCCTCGCCGCCGCGCTGCTCCTCACCGGACTGTCCAACCTCGGCGTCGCGGTCTACCGCTCGCTGGAGTCGCTGCTGCCCTTCGTCGGCCAGCCCGACCTGCTGGCCGCCGTCATCGGGCTGGCGCTGTCGGTGCTGGTGCTCGTCGTGGGCCGCGGCGCCGCCCGGGGCCCCGCCCGCGACGTGTGGCACCACCTCGCCGTCGCGGCCAGCTGGCTGGCCCTGCTGCTGGTGCTGATGGCGCTGCTGACCCTGGTCGCCGCGCTCCTCGGCTGAGGTCGTTCAGCCGTGCGGCCGCACCGGCGGCACGACCTCGCCCCGACGGACCCGACGGTCGTGGACCCGCTGCATCCGCGCCTCGCGTCGCCGCCGTGCGGCGCGGCCCCGCGGGCTCTCGACGTACGCCGAGAACGCCCGTCGTCGACTGGGCCACCAGCTCTCCTGCGCCCGGATCACCCAGCGCATCACCACGGTGACGACGGCGCCGGCCACCCGCCCGGGCTCGCCCGTGCGGTGCAGCTCGCGCACCCGCGGCGGCATCAGCAGCAGCGCCTGGGTGCGGGCGAACCAGTGCATCGGCGGCGGGAAGAAGCGGTCGGCGTACTGCTGGACCATGCCGCGCGCCAGCTCGTGGCCGTCGTCGGTCGAGGGCCACGGCCGCGCCTCGAACTCCTCCGCGAAGCGCCGCATCCCGGCGAGGTCGTCGGGCAGGCCCGTCACCGGCCCGTGCTCGCCGCGGAACAGCGCGCCGAGGTCGCGCAGGAAGTGGTGCCAGGCGACGTCGAGCGTGGGTGACTGCGGCGGCAGCCCGAGGGTCTCGCGCATCCGCGGCACGAAGGTCGCGATCGCGCACAGCGTGTAGACGTACTCGTCGTTGTCGCCGAACGCGCCGGGGAACTGTCGCGCCAGGCCGAGGTGGTAGCGGTTGAGCCGCTCCACCGAGGCCCGCGTCTGCGGCGAGGACGAGCCGTGCCGGAACCACGTCAGGAGGTACGCCGACCCGTCGGCGAACCGCTGCTCGCCGCGGTGCAGCAGCTTGCCGGTGCCGACCAGCGTCGCCGCCGCAGTCGGGGGCACGGCGGTCTGCGCGGTGGTGACCAGCAGGGTCAGGTTGACGATGGGCAGGTTGAGCTGGTGCTCGGCGAGCAGCCGCATCACCTCGTCGTACTCCGTCTCGGGGTCGAGCGCCTCGATCCGGCGCGGCAGCCACGTCCAGGGAGCGGGCACGGCTCAGCCCCGCCAGGCGGTGTCGAGGTCGGCGTGCCGCACGACCCAGGCGTGCATCGCGACGGCCGCCGCGGCAGAGGCGTTGATGGAGCGGGTGGAGCCGAACTGCGCGATCGAGAAGGTGCCGTCGCAGGCCTGGCGGGCGCCCTCGGAGAGGCCCGGCCCCTCCTGCCCGAACAGGAAGCACACCGCGCGCGGCACCTCCCAGGTCTCGAGGTGGCGCGAGCCGGGCAGGTTGTCCACGCCCATCAGCGCCACCCCGCGCTCGTGGAGGTACGCCGCCAGGGCCGGCACGTCCGGGTGGTGCCGGACGTGCTGGTAGCGGTCGGTGACCATCGCGCCACGCCGGTTCCAGCGGCGGTTCCCGACGATGTGCACCTCGCGGGCGAGGAACGCGTTGGCGGTGCGGACCACGGTGCCGATGTTGAAGTCGTGCTGCCAGTTCTCGATCGCGACGTGGAAGTCGTGGCGACGCGTGTCGAGGTCGGCCACGACCGCCTCGAGGCGCCAGTAGCGGTAGCGGTCGACGACGTTGCGCCGGTCGCCGTCGCGCAGCAGGTCGGGGTCCCACTGCGGCCCCTCGGGCCACGGGCCCTCCCACGGGCCGACGCCGACCTCGGCAGGGCCGTGCGGCACGGGGTCGTACGGCGCCCGCGGCTCGTCCGGCGACTCCGGGGTCGGCGGCGGGGACCCGCTCACGCCGCCGGGCCGCCCGCGCGCTTCTCGGCCCGGATGCTGCGCACCCGGGTCACCACGAAGAAGCCGACGGCGGCCACCACGAGCGCGATCACGACGTTCTGGAAGGTGCCGACGTAGGGGCCGACCGTGTCCCACTGCTCGCCGAGGAGGTAGCCCGCCATCACGAACACGCTGTTCCACACCAGGCTGCCGAGCAGCGTGTAGAGCGTGAACAGGCCGAACGACATCCGCTCCAGGCCGGCCGGCACCGAGATCAGGCTGCGGAAGATCGGCACCATCCGCCCGAAGAAGACCGCCTTGCCGCCGTGGCGGGCGAACCACGCCTCGGTCTTCTCGAGGTCCTCGGTCTTGACGAGCGGCACGCGCTCCCACACGGCGTACATCCGACGGCGGCCGAGGCCGGCGCCGATGCCGTACATCGCCCAGGCACCCACCAGCGAGCCGAGCGTGGTCCAGAAGATGGCGCCCCACAGCGTGAAGTCGCCGCGGCTCGCGGCGAAGCCCGCGAACGGCAGGATGATCTCGCTGGGGATGGGCGGGAACAGGTTCTCCAGCGCCACGGCCAGCCCCGCGCCGGGACCGCCGAGCTTCTCCATGAGGTCGACGGCGAAGCCCGCGAGCCCGCCGAGGTCCTCGGACCCGCTGGCGGCCAGGGGCAGGACGTGCCCGAGCGCGCTCACCCGTGGACCGCGTCGAGCTGGGCCTTGGTCAGCACCGGGCGCACCTCGAGGCCGACGTCGGCCAGCGGGTTGCTGTCCGCGGGGCTGCGGTCGATGGCGCACACCACCGTCTCGACGATCGCGCCCGCGTCGCGCAGCGCTCGGGTGGCGTCGCGCACGGCGCCGCCGGTGGTGATGACGTCCTCGACGAGGGTGACGCGGCGCCCCGCCACGTCGGGCCCCTCGGCCAGCTTGCAGGTGCCGTAGCGCTTGGCCTCTTTGCGCACGAACAGCGCCGGCAGCGAGGTGCGCGCCGAGAGCACGGTGGCGAGGGGGACGCCGCCGAGCTCGAGGCCGCCGAGCAGCTCGGTGTCCGCGGGCAGCAGCGGCTCCATCCGGGCCACGACGCGGGCCAGGAGGGCGGGCTGGGCCTCGAAGAGGTACTTGTCGAAGTACTCCGTCGCGACCTGGCCGGAGCGGAGCGTGAACTCGCCGGTCAGGCGGCAGGCGGCGTCGACGTCGCGGGCGAGCTCGGGGTCCGGGGCGGCGGCGGGCATGGTGCCAGAGGCTACAGCCCGGTCTTGGGCTCGGTCTTGACGAGGTGACCGAAGGAGATCATCCGGTCGTCGGTGTGGAAGAGCTCCGAGCACGTGGTGAGCGTGATCAGCCGCTGGCCCTTGCGCTGCTCGGGCTGGGCGCCCCCGGCCTCGGGGTTCTTCGGCACCTCGTCGAGGACCCAGACGCCGGTGAAGGGGATCACCAGCGCCCGCGGGTCGGTGTCGAGGCGGTAGGTGTACGTCGCGTCGACGGTCTCCACGAGCACCTGGTCGCCCGGCCGCAGCTCGGGCATCCGACGCAGCGGCTCGCCGTGGGTGACCCGGTGCGCGGCCAGGGCGTAGTTGCCCTTCGCGCCCGGGTCTGCGGTGTCCTCGAAGTGGCCGTAGCCCTTGGCCAGGACCGCGTCGCTGGTGCCCTCCAGCACGGGCACGACGTAGTCGTCGCCGAACTTGGGGATCCGGATCAGGGCCGAGGCACGTCCCTCGGGCACGTAGGCCGGCTCGAGCTTCTCGCCGCCGCCCTCCCACTGCGTGCGCAGCGTGGAGGTGACCTCCTTCTGGGCCCGCTGCGAGGTCCAGTTGGTGCCCCAGAACTGCCACCCGACGTAGCCGAGCATGACCACGCCAGCCAGCATCATCGCGACGCCGAGCCAGGTGGTGACGCGGCGGACCAGGCTGGGCCGACCGGCCCGACGACCCGCGGGGGTGGTGGGCTCGGAGGTGCGCCGGGAGGCCTTCGACATGCGGCCATCATGACGGCTCGGGCCAGCCCGCCCCGACCGATCCCGGGAACCGGTCGGCCCGCGGGCTAGGTTCGGACGGGTGACGCCGCCCCTCACCCCGTCCTCGACCCCGTCCCCGACCGGTCTCTCCGGCCGGACCGCCCGCCGGCTCGACGGGGTCGGTTCCACGATCTTCGCCGAGATGTCGGCGCTGGCCGTGCGCACCGGCTCGGTCAACCTCGGTCAGGGGTTCCCGGACGTCTCCGGGCCCGCGGCCGCCGTCGAGGTGGCGTACGACGCGATGCGGGCCGGCCGCAACCAGTACCCGCCCGGGCACGGCTCCCCCGACCTCGTCGCCGCCGTGGTGCGCCACCAACGACGCCACTACGGCATCGAGCTGACCCCCGAGGAGGTCGTCGTGACCACGGGCGCGACCGAGGCGGTGGCGGCGGCGGTCCTCGGCCTGGTCGACCCGGGCGACGAGGTGGTGGTGCTCGAGCCCTACTACGACAGCTACCGCGCGATGGTGCAGTTCGCGGGCGGCGTACGACGGCCGGTGACGCTGCGTGCCCCGGACTACCGCCTCGACGCGGCCGAGCTGGAGGCGGCCGTCACGCCCCGGACCAAGCTCGTGCTGCTCAACACCCCCCACAACCCGACGGGGCACGTGCTGTCGAGGGCCGAGCTGGAGGCGGTGGCCGACGTCGCCCGGCGTCACGACCTGCTGGTGGTGACCGACGAGGTCTACGAGCACCTGGTCTTCGACGACCACCGGCACGTGCCGATCGCGACGCTGCCCGGCATGGCCGAGCGCACCGTGTCGATCTCCAGCTCGGGCAAGACGTTCTCCTTCACCGGCTGGAAGATCGGCTGGGCCACCGGTCCGGCCGCGCTGGTCGCCGCCGTCGAGGGCGCCAAGAACTGGTTGTCCTACTCCTCGGGGGCGCCGTTCCAGCCCGCCGTGGCGCATGCGCTGGACCACGAGGAGGACTTCCACCGGGCGCTGCGCGACGACCTGGCGACCAAGCGCGACCACCTGTGCGCCGGGTTGGCGGACCTGGGCCTGGAGGTGCACGTGCCGCAGGGCACCTACTTCACGACCACCGACGTCTCGGCGCTCGGCTGGGAGGACGGAGAAGCGTTCTGCCTGGCGCTGCCCGAGCGGGCGGGCGTGGTGGCGATCCCCTCGCAGGCGTTCTACGAGGCCGGGTCGGCCGAGGGCCGGCACCTCGTGCGGTGGGCGTTCTGCAAGGAGCGCGACGTCATCGACCAGGGGCTGCGGCGGCTCCGCGCCGGGCGGCTGCAGGCCTGAGCCTCACCAGGGCCCCTGCCGCCCCGACGGGGGCTGCTGCGGCGGGACGCCGGGGCGACCCGCCTCGGCACGGCGGGCGAACCAGTCGCGGGTCTCGGCGTGCAGCAGCAGCCCGATGACCACGGCAGCGGCGAGCTGGACGACCAGCCCGACCGGGAAGGCGGCGATCGCGAGCAGGAACGTCGCACCGGCGCTGACGACCAGTGTCCAGCGGGCCCAGTTGTGGCCGCGGCGCGCGAGGTAGGCCAGGACGCAGGCGGCGACCGCCCACAGGATCGAGAGCACCAGCACGATCACCATCGACGGCAGCAGCACCTGCTCGACCGTCTCGGCCGGGACCTGGGCGTCGCGCAGCGCCTGCTGCCACTGCGGGGACTCGCGCAGCGGGTCGAGCACGGCGTCCGGGGAGGCGATCAGGACGACGGTGACGACGGTGTAGACGGCCGCGATCGTGCTGGAGAAGATCCAGGTCACCAGGCAGGCGATGGACAGCGGGGCCGGCACCCTGCGGGTGGCGGCGGTCGCGTTCCGGTCCTGCCCCCGGCCCTGACCCTGGTCCTGCCCCTGGTCCTGCCCCTGGGGCAGCCACGCCGGCGGGGTCTGCTCGGTCCGGGGGGCGCCGAAGCCGTGGGTCGCGGGCGGCCGACCCCCGCTGCCGCTGGTGCCGTCGGGGTCGACCTTCGGCAGGGTCGCGACGGCCGTCGAGCCGCCGGCCCCGCTCGCCCCGGCGTCCGAGGACGGGCTCGGCCCGCCGACGCCCGACGCGCCGGGCCGGTCGACCGAACGGGCGCGGTCGCGGTCGTCCTGCGAGCCGGGCGTGCGGGACGAGCTGTCCGAGCGCGTGGCGGTGGAGCCGCCCCAGGACGACTCGCGCACCGGCCGGCCGGCGTACCAGTCCCGCGCGGGGCCGGACCAGATCACCGCGGTCGCCGCCGCCACCAGCGCACCCAGGAGGCCGCCGGTCAACGGCGCGGTGAGCAGCAGCGGCACGGCCGCGACGGTGAGCGCGATCCGGGCCCCGCGGTGCTTCTGCAGCACGAAGACGCCGGCGACCAGCGCCACGGCCGCGCAGACCGCGGCCACGGTGAGGCCCACGCGCATCAGCTCCAGCGCCTGGGACACGCTCAGCCCGAGTCCTTCCCCCGCCGGCGAGGACAGCGCCTCGGTGACGGAGTCGCGGGTGTCCACCGAGCGCAGCCGCGTGATGCTGTCGAAGACCGAGACCAGCAGGAACAGCGAGCCGCCGATCACCAGCCCTGCCGCGGTCGTGACCTGGCGGGGTCGGGCGGGGGTGCTGGAGTCGGCCATGGGGCCATCTTGCCAAGCGCACGGCTGTCGCCGCCGGTCCGCCCGTCCGCAGGCTCCCGGTCGCGGCCGGACGGACGGCCTGCCGCGCGGCGGCGTACGTCGTGCGCAGCGGCGTGCGTAGGTGAGGCGATGCGCATGTAACGCGGGGTTATTGCATGTGAACAGGGGCCCTCCGGCCGATCTCGGTGCACAGCACCGCGGCAGATGGGCCGGCGCGACAGACGACCCCGCGTCGTGCGGACGCGGGGTCGCCTGTCGTGCTGATCCCTGGATCGACAGCTCGGTCACATGTGGTGCGGTGCTGTGCACCCGACACGCCGGGCATGCGGCATGTCCACATGCAATAACCCCGCGTTACATGGGCCCCGCCGCCGACCTCATCCCGTCGTCAGCACCAGCCCGTCGGAGTCGTCGGTGTCGACGACGACGTGCTGGCCGTCGACCACCTCGCCGCTGATGAGCAGGCGGGCGAGCGGGTCGCCGATGGCGGTCTGCACCAGGCGGCGCAGCGGCCGGGCGCCGTACGCCGGGTCGTAGCCGTGCTCGGTGAGCCAGGCCCGGGCCGCCTCGGTGACGCCGACGGTGATCCGGCGCGGCGCCAGCCGGGCGTCGAACGCCCGAAGCTGGAGGTCGACGATGTGCGCCAGCTCCTCGCGACCGAGCGCGTCGAAGAGCACCACCTCGTCGAGCCGGTTGAGGAACTCGGGCTTGAAGGCCTGCCGCACCACGGCCATCACCGCGTCGCGCTTCTTCTCCTCCTCCAGCGTCGGGTCCACGAGGTAGGTCGAGCCGAGGTTGCTGGTCAGGATGAGCAGCGTGTTGCGGAAGTCGACCGTGCGGCCCTGGCCGTCGGTGAGCCGACCGTCGTCGAGCACCTGCAGCAGGATGTCGAAGACCTCCGGGTGGGCCTTCTCGACCTCGTCGAGCAGGACCACGGAGTACGGCCGACGACGCACCGCCTCGGTCAGCTGGCCGCCCTCGTCGTAGCCGACGTAGCCCGGAGGGGCGCCGACCAGCCGCGAGACCGAGTGCTTCTCGCCGTACTCGCTCATGTCGATGCGCACGATCGCGCGCTCGTCGTCGAAGAGGAAGTCCGCGAGCGACTTCGCCAGCTCGGTCTTGCCGACGCCGGTGGGGCCGAGGAACAGGAACGAGCCGGTCGGGCGGTCGGGGTCGGCGATGCCGGCCCGGCTGCGTCGTACGGCGTCGGAGACGGCCGTGACCGCGGCGCGCTGACCGACCAGCCGCTCGCCGACGATGTCCTCCATCCGGAGCAGCTTGGCGGTCTCGCCCTCGAGCAGCCGGCCGGTCGGGATGCCGGTCCAGGCCTCGACGACGTCGGCCACCTCCTGCGGCCCGACCTCCTCGTTGACCATCCGGTCGCCCGCCGGCACCTCGGCCCGGTCGGCCTCCTCGATCTGCTTCTCCAGCGCCGGGATCCGGCCGTAGAGGACCTCCGAGGCAGCCCCGAGGTCACCGGCGCGCTGCAGCCGCTCGGCCTCCACGCGCAGCTCGTCGATCTGCTTGCGCAGCTCGCCCGAGCCCTCCAGGGCAGCCTTCTCGGCCTCCCAGCGGGTCTCCAGGCCGCGCAGCTCCTCCTGGCGGTCGGCGAGGTCGGCACGCAGCCGCTCCAGCCGGTCGCGGGAGGCGTCGTCGGTCTCGCGGTCGAGCGCGAGCTCCTCCATCCTCATCCGGTCGACGGCGCGGCGGAGCTGGTCGACCTCGACGGGCGAGCTCTCGATCTCCATCCGCAGCCGCGAGGCCGACTCGTCGACGAGGTCGATCGCCTTGTCGGGCAGCTGCCGGCCGCTGATGTAGCGGTCGGAGAGCACCGCGGCGGCCACCAGCGCGGCGTCGGTGATCTTGACGCCGTGGTGGGCCTCGTACTTCTCCTGCAGGCCGCGCAGGATCGCCACGGTGTCCTCGACGCTGGGCTCGCCCACGAAGACCTGCTGGAAGCGGCGCTCCAGGGCGGGGTCCTTCTCGATCCGCTCGCGGTACTCGTCGAGCGTGGTCGCGCCGATCAGGCGCAGCTCCCCGCGGGCCAGCATCGGCTTGAGCATGTTGCCGGCGTCCATCGTGGAGTCGCCGCTGGCGCCCGCGCCGACGACCGTGTGCAGCTCGTCGATGAAGGTGATGACCTGGCCCTCGGAGGACTTGATTTCCTCGAGCACGGCCTTGAGGCGCTCCTCGAACTCGCCGCGGTACTTCGCGCCGGCCACCATCGCGGCCAGGTCGAGCGAGAGCACGCGACGCCCCTTGAGCGAGTCGGGCACGTCGCCCGCGACCACGCGCTGGGCGAGTCCCTCGACGACGGCGGTCTTGCCGACGCCGGGCTCGCCGATCAGCACCGGGTTGTTCTTCGTGCGGCGCGAGAGCACCTGCACGACGCGGCGGATCTCGGCGTCCCGGCCGATCACCGGGTCGAGCCGGCCCTCCTCCGCGCGGGCGGTGAGGTCCACGGCGTACTTCTCCAGCGCCTCGTAGGTCGCCTCGGCCTCCGGGCTTGTGACCCGGCGGCCGCCGCGCACCGCGGTGATCGCCGTGCGCAGCGCGTCCTCGGCCACCCCGGCGCCCTGCAGCACCCCGCGCACGGGGGTGTCGACGACGACCAGGGCGAGCAGCAGGTGCTCGGTGGCGACGTAGTCGTCGCCCATGCCGGTGCTCAGCTCGAGCGCCTTGGCCAGCACGCGGGTCAGGCCGGCCGAGGGCGACGGGTTCGACACCGTCGACCCCGAGGCACGCGGCAGGCCGGCCAGGGCCTGGTCGACCGCGCGACCGACGGCGGCCGCGTCCACGCCCGCCTTGCCGAGCAGCGACGGCGCGACGCCCCGCTCCTGCCGCAGCAGCGCGGCGGCGAGGTGGGTCGGCTCGATCTGCGGGTGCCCCTCGGTGACCGCCAGCGTGCCGGCGGCGTTGACGACCTCCACGCTGCGCGAGGTCAGCTTCGACGCATCCACTTGGTTCTCCCTCACAGGTCCGGGTCCCACCCGGGGCGGCGGGACGACACCGGTGCAACGACACCAGAGTTGAGTCTGTTCCCCTCAACTTTGAGGGGCGCCGTGACGTCCTGTCCAGGGCCTTTCGACCCGCGTGCGCCGCCTCAGTCCTGCGGGATCCCGTGGCTGGGGAGCGAGGTCCGCTCGGTGGGGTCGACGAGGCAGGCGGTGCAGAACCCGGTGCCGAAGGGGGTCAGGTGGATGCTGCGGCGCACCACCTTGGGGAAGCGCACGGAGTGCATCGCGGCGAGCACGTCGGGCTGGGCCTCGACGACCTGGTACTCCATCGGGTCCTCGAGCTGCTCCCGGCTGAACCAGATCAGCCCGAGCCGGAACAGGTTGTTGAGGTACGCCGGCACCTCGTCGGGGTAGCGCGCCCCCGCCCGGGCGCCGATCATCGACATGCCCGGCGCGACCAGCGCGCTGCTCACCATGCCGACCGGGCCGCCGGTGCGGACGTCGACCGAGGGCTGCGGGCCGCCGCGCAGGAGCAGCAGCAGGAT
Organism: Nocardioides aurantiacus; assembly: GCF_003752505.1. NCBI lineage: Bacteria > Bacillati > Actinomycetota > Actinomycetes > Propionibacteriales > Nocardioidaceae > Nocardioides > Nocardioides aurantiacus. The sequence continues at coordinate 3,628,091 of NZ_RKHO01000001.1, forward strand.
GCGCGCCTCGTCGGGGGCGAGCTCCTCCAGGATGCGGCCGTACGCCGGGTGCACCTCCTCGGTCCCCCACACGTCGCGGGACCGCTCGAGCAGGTCCTCGCCCCGCTCGCGCAACGACCGCTCCCGCTCGGGCTTGGACTCCTGGGGGGTGGCGTCGGCGAGCACGACCTCGGCCAGGGAGACCGACGCGTCGCGCAGCGCCTTGGTGACCGGGACCCCCGAGGAGACCGCCCGGGCGACGTCGCTGACCGTGCGTGAGGCCTCGGCGACGTCGTGGGCCACGCCCTGGACCAGCTCGCCGGCGGTGTCGGGGTCGGTGACCGCGCGCACCAGCAGCCGGCCCGAGCGCAGCCCGGCGCCGATCGACCAGACCGTCGAGCGCGCGGCCGCCGTGGCTGCGATCCGGGCCACGCCGGGCAGCGCCTCGGTGGCCTCGCGCAGCACCGGCTGCCGGGAGCGGCGGGGCTCGCCGGTGGGCTCCATCGGGGTGCTCACCTCGGACCCCCCACCCCGAAGAGCGCGAGGTGGAGCAAGCCACCCGCGAAGCCCATGATCGCGCCGTGGGCGTACAGCATCCACTCGTCCTCCTTGATCGCCGAGCGCATCATCTCCACGAAGTCGCGCGGCGGGAGCTCCTTGGTGCGCTGCGCGATCAGGGCGTTGATCTTGTCGGCCTGGCGCCGGCTGAACTCCGGGTCCTTGAACGGCTTGATGGTGCGGTCGACGGCCTCGAGCGCCATCGCGTCGCGGATGTTGTCGAACTGCCGGGGTCCGACCGCGACGCGCACCGCCCCGCGGACCGGGCCGGCGGCGTTGTCGATGGCGGGCCGCATCGCCGAGGCGAGCATCTGCCGGGTGCGGTCCCCGCGGGGGCCGTCGAGCAGGAAGTCGCCGATGTTCTCCAGGGTGATGACGTCGTCGGCGATGATCCGGGCGTACACCTCGGCCGCCTGGTCCTGGCGCCGCAGGAACAGCCCGTGGACCTTGACGCCCAGGATCCGGCGCGGCTCCGGGGGCTCGAAGATCAGCCACATCCCGAGCGCGTTGGTGATCCAGCCGACCAGGACACCGAGGACGGGCAGCAGCCACCACTGCGCGAACCAGTGGTCGAGCACCGCGACCGGCACGCCGAGCGCGAAGCCGAAGACGAACCCGAACGCGACCATCAGGTTGAGCTCGCGCTGGCCGAAGTCACGGAAGATGCGGACCACCAGCGCGGGGTTGCGCTGGAAGTGGTTGATGACCATGATCTTGGGGTCCAGCAGCTGGTCGATGTGCTCGCCGATCTCGTCGGTCACGGTGTGCACCACGCCGGGCAGCTGCGCCTGGACCCGGCGTACGACGGCCTCCCGCGCAGGCCGCGGCAGGTCGCGCCACAGCCCCGGATGCTCGCGCCGCATGATCTGGTCGATCATCTGCGGCAGGTCGGGCTCGAAGACGGTGACGATGTGCTCGGCGATCTGGTCGGGCTCGAGCTGCTGGTAGAACTCCGCCGGCGTCCCGAGCTTGGCGATCGCCTTGTCCACGGCGATGCTGCCCATCTTGGCCGCGCGGGCCGGCACGATCCCCTGCCAGCCGAGACCGCCCTGCAGGATGCCCGGCACCTCCTGCACCTTGCGGGGCAGCACGCGCGAGAGCTGGCGCATGCCGGGCACGGTGATGCCGTGGAAGCGCACCGGCGAGAAGAGCATCCACAGGCCCGACCAGTTGATGAGGAAGCCGACCACGCCGGTGAACACCGGGATGGTGAGCACGTGGACCCAGTCGGCCCGCTGGAAGAACCAGTCGATCTCCACCGGGGACTCCTCGTCGCTGCGGACGGACCCGGCCGGGCACGTCGTGTGTCGCCGAGGTTAACGACTGGTAGGCAGCCAGGTCACCGGGACGGCCAAGCCCGTCGCGAGGGGGCCTCAGTGCCAGGGCGTGATCGTGCCCGGCGGGCGCAGGGCCGGCAGGTTGGGCCGGTGGCCGCGCAGGGTGTCGAGCGTGGTCTGGAGCGCGGACTGCAGCTCCCCGACCTGGCCGCGCAGCTCTGCGTTGCGGGCCCGCAGGGCCGCCACCTGGTGCTCGAGCTCGAGGATGCGGCGTACGCCCTCCAGGCCGATGCCCGAGGCGGTCAGCTCCGCGACCTCGCGCAGCAGCTCGATGTCGCGCAGCGAGTAGCGGCGACCACCGCCGCCGGTGCGGCCCGGCGAGACCAGGCCCGCGCGGTCGTACTGCCGCAGCGTCTGGGGGTGGAGCCCGGTCAGCTCGGCCGCGACGCTGATGACGTAGACGGGCACGGTGGGGCCGGGCACCTGCGGACGGCGGGGGCGGGCGGGCACGTCACGCCCTGCCCTGCTCGAGCGAGGCGCGGGGGTCGTGGCCACCGCGGGCCTCGCGGTAGGCCGCCACGGCGGCGCGGCCGGCTTCGTCGAGGTCGCCGGGCACCTCCACCTCGACGGTGACCAGCAGGTCGCCGCGGGCGCCGTCCTTGCGGGCCGCCCCACGTCCCCGGGCCCGGAACACCCGGCCGTTGGGGGTGCCCGGGGGGAGCCGCAGCGTCACCGGCGACCCGCCCAGCGTCGGGACCTTGATCTCGGCGCCGAGCACGGCCTCGTCGAAGGCGACGGGGGCGGTGAGCGTGAGGTTGTCGCCCTTGCGCCCGAACAGCGGGTGGGGACGGACCTTGACCACGACCAGCAGGTCGCCCGCGGGGCCGCCCTGCTCACCGGCGGCTCCCTTGCCCTTGAGCCGGATCTTCTGGCCGTCCTTGACCCCGGCCGGGATGCGCGCGGAGACGGTGCGGTCGGACATGCCGCGACCCGAGCCCAGGCAGGTGGGGCACGGCTCGTCGTAGACGAGCTGGCGGCCGTGGCACTCCGGGCAGGTCTCGTTCATCGAGAACGCGCCGCCGACGCTGTTGACCACGACCCCGGCGCCCTCGCAGGTGCCGCAGACGTGCGGGCGGGTGCCCGGCTTGCCGCCGGTGCCCGAGCAGGTCGGGCACGGGGCGTCCGAGCGCAGGCGCATCGTGATGGTGGTGCCCTCGACGGCGTCGGCGAAGTCGATCGAGGTCTCGGCCTCGACGTCGTTGCCGCGGCGGGCACGGCTCTGCTGCCGGGTGCCGCCGCCGAAGCCGCCGCCCCCGCCGCCGCCCTGCCGGAACAGGTCGCCGAAGAGGTCGGAGACGTCGAAGCCCTGACCACCGGGGCCACCAGCGCCGGTGGTGCGTCCACCGCCGAAGCCCCCGGGGAACCCGCCGCCGAAGCCGCCGGAGCCGACGGCCGAGCGCAGCTCGTCGTACTCCTTGCGGCGCTCGGCGTCACCGACGACGTCGTAGGCCTCCGCGACCTGCTTGAAGCGGTCCTCCGCGGCCTTGTCGCCCGGCTTGGAGTCAGGGTGGTTCTCGCGGGCCAGCTTGCGGTAGGCCTTCTTCACGGTCGCCTGGTCGGCGTCCTTGGGCACCCCCAGGACCTGGTAGAAGTCCTTGCCGGCCCAGTCGGCGTGGTTCGCCACGGGTCACCCCTCCTCTCGTGGATCGCGGTCGTAGGTCGTGCGGGAGCCTCAGCCCTCGGGCCCGAGCACCGTCACCTTGGCGGCGCGGACCACCCGCTCGCCGATGCGGTAGCCCGCCTGGGCCACCACGTCGACCCGGGTCGTGTCGACCTCCGGGCTGGCGCCGTGCATCAGCGCCTCGTGCAGCGTCGGGTCGAACTCGTCTCCCGTGGCGCCGAACTTGGTCAGGCCCAGGCCGCTGACGGTGCGGTCGAGCGAGTCGGCCACCGCCTTGAAGCCGCCCTCGACCTCGCCGTGCTCGCGCGCCCGGTCGATGTCGTCGAGCACGGGCAGCAGGCCGCTCAGCACCGTGAAGACGGCGTTCTCGCGCACCAGGTCGCGGTCGCGCTCGACGCGCCGCTTGTAGTTCAGGAACTCCGCCTGCAGCCGCTGGAGGTCGAGCGTGCGCTCGGCCAGGGCGGTCTGCGCGAGGACCAGCTCGTCGGAGGCGGCCAGGTCGCCCGCGGCGTCGTCGGCCGGGGCCTCGCCCGGGTCACGGGACTCCACGGGGTCACCGGTCGCCGGCTGGTCGAGCTGGTCGGCGTCGGCCACCGGGCCCGCGGCCGGGTCGGCCGCCCAGTCGGCGGACGTGCCCGTCGTCGGGTCGTCCGCCGAGGGACCGGCCCCGGGCCGGGGAGCAGCGGGCTGCTCCCCGGCCGGGGTCCCGACGTCGTCCAGCGGACGGTCGTCGGAAGAGGTCACTTGTCCTCCTGCTTGGGCTCGTCGTCGACGATCTCGGCGTCGACGACGTCGTCGTCGTCGGTCGGGGCCTCGGCGCCGGGCTCGCCCGCGGCCGCGCCCTCACCCGACTCCTGGGCCGACGCCTCGTACATCGCCGCCCCCATCTTCTGGCTGGACTCGCCGAGCTTGGCGATGGCGGCGTTGAAGGCGTCCTTGTCGGTGCCCTCGTCCTCGAGCAGCTTCTTCAGCTCGTCGAGGTCGGCACGGACCTCGGTCTTGACGTCCTCGGGCAGCTTCTCGTCGTTGTCGTCGAGGAACTTCTCGGTCGAGTAGACGAGGGAGTCGGCCTGGTTGCGGGCGTCGACCGCCTCGCGACGCTTGGCGTCCTCCTCGGCGTACTGCTCGGCGTCACGGACCATCCGGTCGATGTCGTCCTTGGACAGCGCGCTGCCGCCGGAGATCGTCATCGACTGCTCCTTGCCGGTGCCCTGGTCCTTGGCCGAGACGTGCACGATGCCGTTGGCGTCGATGTCGAAGGTGACCTCGATCTTGGGCACGTTGCGCGGCGCCGGGGGCAGGCCGGTCAGCTCGAAGTTGCCGAGCGGCTGGTTCTGCGCCCACATCTGGCGCTCGCCCTGGGCGACCTTGATCTCGACCGACGGCTGGTTGTCGTCGGCGGTGGTGAAGATCTCCGAGCGCTTGGTCGGGATGGTGGTGTTGCGCTCGATGAGCTTGGTCATCACCCCGCCCTTGGTCTCGATGCCGAGGCTCAGCGGCGTGACGTCGAGGAGCAGCACGTCCTTGACCTCGCCCTTGAGCACGCCGGCCTGCAGGGCCGCGCCGATGGCGACGACCTCGTCGGGGTTGACGCCCTTGTTGGGCTCCTTGCCGCCGAGCAGGCTCTTGACGACGTCGGTGACGGCCGGCATCCGGGTGGAGCCACCGACGAGGACGACGTGGTCGATCTTGCTGACGTCGACGCCACCGTCCTTGAGGACGTTCTGGAACGGCGTCTTGGTGCGCTCGAGCAGGTCCGCGGTGAGCTTCTGGAACTCGCTGCGGGTGAGCTTCTCCTCGAAGTGCAGCGGGCCGGACTCGCCGTGGGTGATGTAGGGCAGGTGGATCGTGGTCTCGCTGGAGGAGGACAGCTCGATCTTGGCCTTCTCCGCGGCCTCCTGGAGGCGCTGGAGCGCGATCTTGTCCTTGCTCAGGTCGACGCCGTTGCCGCCCTGGAACTTCTTGACCATCCAGTCGACGACCTTCTGGTCCCAGTCGTCGCCACCGAGGTGGTTGTCACCGCTCGTGGCCTTGACCTCCACGACGCCCTCGCCGATCTCCAGCAGCGAGACGTCGAAGGTGCCGCCACCGAGGTCGAAGACGAGGATGGTCTGGTCGGCGTCGCCCTTGTCGAGGCCGTACGCCAGCGCGGCGGCGGTCGGCTCGTTGACGATGCGGCTGACGTTGAGGCCCGCGATCTCGCCGGCCTCCTTGGTGGCCTGGCGCTGCGCGTCGGAGAAGTACGCCGGGACGGTGATCACCGCGTCGGTCACGGTCTCGCCGAGGTAGGCCTCCGCGTCGCGCTTGAGCTTCTGCAGCACGAACGCGCTGATCTGCTGCGGGGTGAAGTCCTTGTCGTCGATCTTCTGCTTCCAGTCGGTGCCCATGTGGCGCTTGACCGAGCGGATCGTGCGGTCGACGTTGGTCACGGCCTGCCGCTTGGCGACCTCGCCGACGAGGACCTCTCCGGACTTGGCGAAGGCGACGACCGACGGGGTCGTGCGCGCGCCCTCGGCGTTCGCGATGACGGTGGGCTCGCCACCTTCGAGTACGGCGACGACGGAGTTCGTCGTGCCCAGGTCGATGCCGACCGCTCGTGCCATGTCAGTGCTCCTTGCGTGTGGGGGTTCGGGGGCCGGACCTCGTGGGCCCGGCGGCTCTCCGGCGGTGTCGCTGCCGGTGCCGTGTCAGACAAGTTGAGTCCTGCTCGCTCAACTCTAGACACCTGTCCCAACCGCGCGCCACCGGGTCTTGTTCCCGTCCCGCGAGGTGCTGCTGCGGCGACCCACGTGGGCTGCCGCGTCGTGCGCCTGCGGCCCGGGGCGTGCGGCCCCTAGCCTGGCGCGGTGAAGGTCCTCGTCACCGGCGGCGCCGGCTACATCGGGTCGACGACGGCGACGGCGCTCGAGGCCGCCGGCCACGAGCCGGTCGTGCTCGACTCGCTGCTGACCGGCCCCCGGGTCTTCGTCGGCTCCCGGCCCTTCTACGAGGGCGACGTCGCCGACCGCGGGCTCGTGGCGCGGGTGTTCGCCGACCACCCCGACATCGGCGCCGTGATCCACATGGCGGCGCGCGTCGTGGTGGCCGAGTCCGTCGACGACCCCTACGGCTACTACCGCGACAACGTCGTGAAGTCGCTCGAGCTCGTCGACCAGCTCGCGGCGCTCGGCTGCACCCGCGTCGTCCTCTCCTCCTCCGCCTCGGTGTACGCCGCCCCGGCGACCGGCTTCGAGGTCACCGAGGACTCGGCGCTCGACCCGCAGTCGCCGTACGCCCGCACCAAGCTGGTGATGGAGCTGGCGCTCGCGGACCTGACCGCGGCGACCCCGCTCCGGGGCATGTCGCTGCGCTACTTCAACCCGATCGGCGCCGACCCGGCGCTGGCCACCGGGCTGCACGTGCGCGACCCCTCCCACGTCCTCGGGCAGCTGCTGCTGGCCTCCGACGGCCGCCGCGACGCCTTCGCGGTGTCCGGGACGGACTACCCCACCCCGGACGGCACCGGCGTCCGCGACTACGTGCACGTCTGGGACCTCGCCCGGGCCCACGTCGCCGCGGTCGAGCGGTTCGACGACGCGCTGGCCGAGGAGGACACCACCCACCTGGTGCTCAACGTCGGCACCGGGTCCGGCGTCTCCGTGCGCGAGCTCGTGGCCGCCTTCGAGCGGGTGCACGGTCGACCCGTCCCGGTGCGCGACGCGGCCCGACGACCCGGCGACAGCGCCGGCGCCTACGCCAACGTGGACCGGGCACGGCGCCTGCTGCGGTGGCGGGCCGAGGCGAGCCTCGAGGAGGCCATCGGGTCGGCGCTGGCCTGGTGGGCCCGGCGTGAGCAGGTGCTCGGCTACCCCTGAGCCGTGACCCCCGCCACCCCTGGAGGCGGCGAGCGCGCTTCCCATCCGAGTCGCGGCAGAGAATGCTGGGCCCATGCCGACCCCCACGACCGTCGTCCTGTTCGGTGCCACGGGCGACCTGGCCCAGCGCAAGCTGCTGCCCGGCCTGATGCACCTGTTCCAGTCAGGGCTCCTGACCGAGGTGCAGGTCGTCGGCACCTCCCTGGACGACCACGACCGCGACTCCTTCGTCGACTTCACCCGGATGGCCATCGCGGAGTACGGCGGCGAGGGCGCCGACCCGCCGGGGTGGGAGGAGTTCTCCAAGCGGCTGCACTGGGCCGCGGGCGCCGGTGGGCCCGCCCGGCTGGCCGAGGTGGTCGCCGAGGCCGAGGCGCACTTCCCCGCGGACGCCGAGCCGCGCCGGCTGCACTACCTGAGCGTGCCGCCCAAGGCGGCGCTGCCGGTGGTCCACCAGCTCAAGGACGCCGGCCTCGTCGAGCGGGCCCGGATCGTGATGGAGAAGCCCTTCGGCACCGACCTGGAGTCGGCCAAGAAGCTCAACAGCTCGCTGCACGAGGTCTTCGACGAGGACCAGATCTTCCGGATCGACCACTTCCTGGGCAAGGAGGCGGCCCAGAACATCCTGGCCTTCCGCTTCGCCAACGGCCTGTTCGAGCCGATCTGGCACCGCAACAACATCGACCACGTCCAGATCGACGTCCCCGAGGAGCTCGGCCTGGCCCAGCGGGCCGACTTCTACGAGTCGACCGGCGCCTACCGCGACATGGTGGTGACCCACCTGTTCCAGGTGATGGCGTTCACCGCCATGGAGCCGCCGACGGCCCTGGAGCCGTTCGCGATCTCGGAGGAGAAGAACAAGGTCTTCCGCTCGATGCTGCCGATCGAGCCCAGCGACGTCGTGCGCGGGCAGTACGTCGGGTACCGGGACATCGACGGGGTCGCCCACGACTCCGAGACCGAGACCTTCATCGCGCTCAAGTGCTACGTCGACAACTGGCGCTGGGCCGGGGTGCCGTTCTACCTCCGCACCGGCAAGCGCCTCGCCGAGGGGGCGCGCATCATCTCGATCGCCTTCCGCGAGCCGCCGCGCTCGATGTTCCCGGCCGGCTCCGGCGTCGGCGACAACGGTCCCGACCACCTCACCTTCGACCTCGCCGACCAGTCGAAGATGTCGCTGTCCTTCTACGGCAAGCGACCCGGCCCGGGCATGAAGCTGGACAAGCTCTCGATGCAGTTCGCGATGCACGAGACCGGCTGGGCGGGCGAGGTGCTGGAGGCCTACGAGCGCCTCATCTACGACGCCGCCCGCGGTGACCGCACCCTGTTCACCAGCGCGGAGGGCATCGAGCGCCTCTGGGAGGTCTCCCAGCCGCTGCTCGACAACCCGCCCCCGGTGCGGCCCTACGCGCAGGGCTCCTGGGGACCCAACCGGATCCACCAGCTGATCACCCCGCACCTGTGGCGGCTGCCCTTCGAGCGCACCTGGCGCGACGCCAAGGAGAAGGGCTCCTGACCCGCGCTCCCGGAATAGACCCGGGGGCGGCGGGTATTGAGACGGACATGGCATCTGTCCCGAACCTGACCCTGAACGACGGCAACACCATCCCGCAGCTCGGCTTCGGGGTGTTCCAGGTCCCGCCGGAGGACACCGCGCGGATCACCGGCCTGGCCCTGGACGCCGGCTACCGCCACATCGACACCGCGCAGATGTACGGCAACGAGAAGGGCGTCGGCGAGGCGCTGGCCGCCTCCGACCTCGCCCGTGACGACGTCTTCGTGACCAGCAAGCTCAACAACGGCTTCCACGAGCCCGACGCGGCGCGCAGGTCCTTCGACGAGTCGCTGGCCGCGCTCGGCACCGACCACGTCGACCTGTTCCTCATCCACTGGCCGCTGCCGACCCGCTACGACGGCGACTTCGTGTCCACCTGGAAGACCCTCGTCGAGTTCCAGAAGGAGGGGCGCGCCCGGTCCATCGGCGTCTCCAACTTCCAGCCCGCCCACCTCGAGCGACTGGCCCAGGAGACCGACGTGGTGCCCGCGGTCAACCAGATCGAGGTCCACCCCTACTTCGGCAACGAGGCCGCCCGGGCCGCCAGCCACGACGCCGGCATCCTCGTCGAGGCCTGGTCCCCGATCGCCCAGGGCGGCGTGCTCGACGACGGCACCATCTCCGAGATCGCGGAGAAGGTCGGCCGCAGCACCGCGCAGGTGACCCTGCGCTGGCACGTGCAGCGCGGCGACATCATCTTCCCCAAGTCCTCCTCCCCCCAGCGGATGAAGGAGAACTTCGCGATCTTCGACTTCGAGCTCGACGACGCGCAGGTCCGGGCGATCGACGCGCTCGACAAGGGCGAGCAGGGCCGCACCGGCCCCAACCCCGACGAGTTCGACTACATCCCCGACTGATCACCCCTCGCCGTACGACGTGACAGGGCCGGTCCCCTCGGGGGCCGGCCCTGTGCCGTGCCCGGCGAGGACGTGCTGGGCGCGCGGTCAGCCGATGGTGACCCGGACGACGTTGCTCGCCTTGCGGGCGGCCGGGTCGAAGAGCCGGAACAGGTTCTCCCCCGTCCGGCCGCTCATCACGTAGGTCTGGAACGTGCCGGCCGTGACACCCGCGTCGACACCGAAGCTGGTCCAGGCGCCGTTCTCCTGCCGCTGCACCTCCAGGCGTGCGTTGTCGCCGCCGCGGTAGGTGCCGGTGAGGTTGATCCGCTGCATCGGGCCCACCGAGGACGGGCTGACCGAGAGCGAGATGTCGCCGTCGGCGGCGGACTCCGAGGGAGACTCGCTGGGCGGGGCCGAGGGTGACTCCTCCCCCGGCACGGGCAGCGCCGAGGACGGCAGCGGGTCGCTGGGCTCGGTGGCCGACCCCACGGCGACGTCCGACTCGCCCTCGTCGAGCCCGAGGGTCCGGACCATGAGCACGGTGCCGAGGGCGATCACGATCGCGACCGCCAGCAGCGCCACGAGCCCCTTGACCAGCGCTCCGCGCACCTGCTCGGAGCGCTCGTCCTGATCGTCGTGGTCCATCGCGAAGGCCTCCGGGGGATCGGGGGTCGGCGACCGGGTCGGCCGGTCCGGGCTCGGGCCCGACGAGCGTACGAGGTCCTCGCGCCCGCCTCAGGGGGTGGGTGCAGGCGTGGACACCGGCGTCGGGGCCTCGAGGTTCTCGGGGAAGTGGCAGGCGACCTGGTGCGAGGGACGTCCGAGCTGCACCAGTGGCGGCTCCTCGGTCCGGCAGATCTCCTGCGCCTTCCAGCACCGGGTGTGGAACCGGCAGGCGGGCGGCGGGTTGATCGGGCTGGGCACGTCGCCCTGGAGCCGGATCCGCTCGCGGTTCTGGCGTCGCGTGGTGTCGGGCACCGGCACGGCCGAGAGCATCGCCACGGTGTAGGGGTGGTGCGGCCGGTCGTAGAGGTCGTCGCGGTCGGCGACCTCGACCACCTTGCCGAGGTACATCACCGCGACCCGGTCCGAGACGTGGCGTACGACGGAGAGGTCGTGCGCGATCATCACGTAGGTCAGCCCCAGCTCCTCCTGGAGGTCCTCCAGCAGGTTGACCACCTGGGCCTGGATCGAGACGTCGAGCGCCGAGACCGGCTCGTCGGCGACGATCAGCTTGGGCTTGAGCGCGAGCGTCCGGGCGATGCCGATGCGCTGCCGCTGGCCGCCGGAGAACTCGTGCGGGTAGCGGTTGTAGTGCTCGGGGCTCAGCCCGACCAGCTCGAGCAGGTCCTGGACGGCCCGCTTGCGGCCACCCTCGGGGTCGACGCCCTGCAGCCGGAACGGCGCCCCCACGATCTTGCCGACGGTGTGCCGCGGGTTCAGCGAGGAGTAGGGGTCCTGGAAGATCATCTGGATGTCGCGGCGCAGCGGGCGCATCTTGCCCTCGGACAGGTGGGTGATGTCCTGGCCGTCGAAGCGCACCGTGCCGCCGGTGGGCTCGAGCAGCCGGGTGACCAGGCGCGCGGTCGTGCTCTTGCCGCAGCCGGACTCCCCCACGATCGAGAACGTCTCGCCCCGGCGTACGGCGAAGTCGACGCCGTCGACGGCCTGGACCGCGGTCTTGCCGCGCTGCAGGAAGCCGCCCTTGATCGGGAAGTGCTTGACCAGCCCCTCGACGCTGAGCAGCACGTCGTCGTCGGAGGTGGCGCCCCCCGTCGTCGGGTCGGCCGTCTGGTCGGTGGTCGGAGTCGTCATCAGGCGAGCCTCGGGGAGATCTCCTGCGCCCAGACCTGCTGGCGCTCGGCGGTGGGCAGGTGGCAGGCGGCGCCGTGGCCGACGTGGGCGCCGGTGCCGCTGCCGGCCGGCAGCAGCTCGGGGCGCTCGGTGGTGCAGGCGTCGCCCCGCACGCGGCCGGAGAACTCGCAGCGCGGGTGGAAGGCACAGCCCGACGGCACCCGGATCAGGCTCGGCGGGGTGCCCTTGATCGGCAGCAGCCGCTCGGTCGGCGGCCGGTCGAAGCGGGGCATCGACCCGAGCAGCCCCCAGGTGTAGGGGTGCTCGGGGGCGTTGAAGATCGCCTCGGCGCTGCCCTGCTCGATGCCGCGGCCGGCGTACATCACCACGATGTCGTCGGCGAGCTCGGCGACGACGCCGAGGTCGTGGGTGATGAGCACGACCGCGGAGTCGAACTCCTGCTGCAGGTCGCGGATCAGGTCGAGGATCTGCGCCTGCACCGTCACGTCGAGCGCCGTGGTGGGCTCGTCGGCGATCAGCAGGCTCGGGTCGCACGAGAGCGCCATCGCGATCATCGCCCGCTGGCGCATGCCCCCGGAGAACTGGTGGGGGTAGGCGTCGATGCGGCTCTTGGGCTCGGGGATGCCGACCCGGTCGAGCATGTCGATGGCGTGGGCGCGGGCGGCCTTCTTGGAGACCCGGTTGTGGATCCGGTAGGCCTCGATGATCTGGTTGCCCACGGTGTAGAAGGGGTGCATCGCCGAGAGCGGGTCCTGGAAGATCATCGCCATCTTCTGACCGCGCAGGCGGCGTACGTCGTCCTGCTCGGCCCCGACGAGCTCCTGCCCGTCGAGCCGGATCGACCCGGTGATGCGGGCCGAGCGGCTGGTGTGCAGCCCCATCACGGCCATGCTCGAGACGGACTTGCCCGAGCCCGACTCCCCCACGATGCCCAGGGTGCGGCCGCGCTCGACGGAGTAGGACAGGCCGTCGACGGACTTCACCAGGCCGTCGTCGGTCTCGAAGTGCACGCGGAGGTCGGAGACCTCGAGGTACGGCGCCCGGCCGCCGCCCGTGGGGGCGGGGGTCGGGTCGGCGAGGAGAGAGTTCATCGTGCGCGCACCCTGGGGTCGATGACGGCGTAGAGCAGGTCGACGATCAAGTTGGCCACGGCCACGAACACGGCGACGAGGAGCACCACGCCCAGCACCTGCGGCAGGTCGTTGCTCTTCGTGCCGTCGATGGCGAGCTGCCCCAGGCCGGGGAGGCCGAAGACGGTCTCGGTCAGCACGGCGCTGCCGATCAGCAGGCCGAAGTCGAGGCCGAAGATGGTCACGATGGGCGTCAGCGCCGCCCGCAGGCCGTGCTTGGTGACCACCGTGCGCTCGCGCAGGCCCTTGGCGCGGGCGGTGCGGATGTAGTCCTCGCCCATCGTCTCGAGCATCCCGGCACGGGTGAGCCGGGCGTACTGCGCGGAGAACAGCAGCGCGAGCGTGATCCACGGGAGCAGCAGGCCGTAGGCCCACTGCAGGGGGTTCTCGGTGAAGGGGGTGTACGTCGCTCCCGGTGGCGTCCAGCCGAGCTGGTAGCTGAAGAGCGACAGCGAGATCAGGCCGGTCCAGAAGATCGGCATCGAGACGCCGGCCAGCGCGATCGTCATGGCCGCACGGTCGAAGAAGGAGCCGCGCTTGAGCGCGGAGACGACCCCGACGGTCAGGCCCATGACCAGCCACAGCAGGGCCGCGCCGATGGCCAGGGAGAACGAGACCGGGAGGCGCTTGAGGATCTCGGGGGTGACGGGGTCCTGGTTGCGGAAGGAGTAGCCCAGGCACGGGGCCGGGCAGTTCACCTGCGCGACGCCGGTGTCGATGGTGGTGCCGAACACGACGCCGCGCAGCCAGTTGAGGTACTGCACCGGGATCGGGTCGTAGAAGCCGAGCCGCTCGGTGGTCAGCTGCACCGTGTCGGCGGTGGCGGCGCGGCCGACGTAGCGGGTCGCCAGGGTCTCGGGGGAGGCCCCGGCGAGGCGGGGCATCAGGTAGAAGATCGCGAAGGTGATCATCGAGACGATGATCACGAGCCCGACCGCGGCGATGAGTCGCCGGATGATGTAGCTGATCACTGACGTCGGCACGGTGACCGCGCCGGCCGGGTCCTGAGGCGGACCCGGCCGGAGCGGCACCTACGCCTTCACCTGCTTTCGCATGAGCGTGACGCGGGGTGGTGCAGGACGGCTACTGCTTGACGCCCATGGCGGTGTAGTCGTAGTAGCCGAAGGACTCGTTGACGAACACGTTGGTGGCGTTCTTGCCGCGGAGCAGGACGGACTTGGCGTAGACGCCCGGGTAGATGACCGCCTCCTCCATCACGCGCTCGTCGATCGCGCCCCACATCTCGTTGCGGGTGTCCTCGTCCTGCTCGACGATGGCCTCGTCGAGCATGTCCTGGACCTCGGGGATCCGGACGGAGGTGTTCGAGGAGCCGCCGGTCTCGCGGATCACGCGACCGTCGACGATCTGCGACAGGAAGCCGTAGCCGTCGGGCCAGTCCGCACCCCAGCCGTTGATGCACATGCCGATGTTGTTCTTCACGACGTACGACGGGAGGCCGCAGGTGCCGGAGAAGTAGTCACCCTCAGGCAGCGGACGCGGGGTGGCGGTGATGCCGACCTTCTCCAGCGACTGCTGGAACGCCTCGGCCGTGGCCTTCTCCTTCGGACGCTCGGCCCGGTAGGCGATGTTGGTCTCGAAGCCCTCGGAGCCACAGGCCTTCAGCGACTCCTCGGCCTTGTCGGGCTGGCCGTTGGGGTTCTTCTTGACGTCGTAGAGGTCGAAGTCCTTGTAGCCCGGGATCTGCGGGGGCATCAGGGTGGTGGCGATCTCGCCGCCGGCGAACTCGCCGCCGTAGGCGTTCTGGTAGGACTTCGGGCTCATGGCGTACATGACGGCCTTGCGGCAGTCGATGTTGTCCAGCGGCTTCACGGTCGGGTTGATCGAGGTGTACCAGAGGCGCGCGTTGAGCGGGTTGTCCGCCCGCTCGCGCAGGTCGGCCTGCTGCAGCACCTTGGGCAGCGCCGCGGCCTGGACCCCGGTGCCCGCGATGTCGACGTCGATGGTGCCCGCGATGATCTGGTTGTCGAGGTCGTTGGCCTCGAGCCCCGTCTTGACCACCATCTCGTCGGGCAGCGCCTTGCGGTTGGGGTCGCTGTCCGCGCTCCACTCCGGGTTGCGCTTGAGGGTGAACCCGCTGCTGGGGTCGTAGTTGCCGTCGAACATGTAGGGGCCCGAGGAGAGCGGGTGCGACTTGTACTTCGCGCCGGTGTCCTTGTCCTCCGGCACGGGAGCCGTCTGCGGCAGCTGGGCGAGGTAGTCGAACCCGGCGAACGGCTGCTTGAGCTTGAAGACGATGGTCTTGTCGTCCGGGGTCTCGATGGCCTGGTCGGTGTCGGCGTTCTTGGACTTGTAGGGGCCCTTGTAGCCGTCCGGCAGGTCGAGCATCGCCTCGAAGTAGGCCGGCCCGTTGGGGAAGGTCTCCTTGTCGGTCGAGCGCAGCACCGCGTGCTTGACGTCCTGGCTCGTGATCTCGGTGCCGTCCTCGAACTTCACCCCGTCGCGCAGCGTGTAGGTCCAGGTCTTGCCGCCGTCGCTGGACTTGCCGAGGTCGGTGGCGAGGTCGGGGGTCAGCTCGAGGCCGGCCTTGCCGGGCTCGGTCTTGAACATCACCAGGGAGCGCGCGTAGTTGCGCAGCATGTCCCAGGAGTAGCCGTAGTAGGTCTCGCCCGGGTCGACCGTGTCGCCCCACTCGCCGGCGAGGCCGAAGGTGAGGGTGCCGCCCTTCTCATCGGACTCGGAGACGATCTTGCCGACGCCGCCGTTGTCGAGCTCGGGCTCGCCGGCGCTGCTGCCGCCGCCCCCGCCGCCGGAGCCGCAGGCACTGAGACCCAGTGCGGCCACCGCGACCAGGGCCGCGGCACCTCTCTTACGCATGAACCGCATGGTTCCTACCTTTCTCTCCTCCGGCCCCGGCGGTCGCCAAGGTCACGGGCTGGTGCGTCGTCGGGGTCGACGAGGTGTCGGGCACCTCGGTCACCGACTGCTCTTGGGGTCGAAGGCGTCTCGCAGCCCGTCGCCGAAGAGGTTGAAGGCCAGGACGGTCAGGAAGATCGCCAGTCCGGGCCAGAACATGAAGTGCGGGACGGTGTAGAAGTTCACCGCGTCCGAGAGCATCCCGCCCCAGCTCGCGGTGGGGGGCGGGACCCCGACACCGAGGAACGACAGTGCCGCCTCGAAGAGGATGTTGGTCGGGATGATCAGGGTGGCATAGACCAGGATCGGCGCCAGCAGGTTGGGCAGCAGCTCGGTGAACAGGATGTAGGGCCGGCGGGCCCCGAGGCTGCGAGCCGCCTCGACGTACTCCCGCTCCCGCAGGGAGATCGTCTGGCCGCGCACGATGCGTCCGATGTAGGGCCAGTTGAAGAACCCGATCACGAACACGAGCAGCGCCAGCCGCAGCGGCAGGCCCTTGAGTCCGAACGCCTCGTTGGGGAAGACCCCGGACAGGGCGATGGCGAAGACCAGGATGGGGAAGGCCAGGAACACGTCCATGACCCGCGACAGGACCGCGTCGACCCAGCCGCCGAAGAAGCCGGCCACGATGCCGACGACGGTGCCGATGACCACCGAGACGATGGTGGCGAGGATGGCGATGAGCAGCGAGATGCGGGCGCCGTAGAGGACGCGGCTGAAGATGTCGCGGCCGTTGACGGTCTCGACCCCCATCGGGTGGTCCCAGCTCATGCCACCGAAGGCACCGATCGGGATCCCGCCGAAGTTCATGTCGAGGAGGTCCTCGTGGAAGGCGTTGGGCGGCCCTCCGGTCACCTTGACGATGAGCGGCGCCAGCAGGGCCACCACCACGAGGAAGACGATGAACGCGGCGCCGGTGAGCGCGACCTTGTCCTTGCGGAGCCGGCCCCACGCGATGTGGCTGAGGGAGCGACCCTCGATGTTGCGCTCCCCCGCGACGACCGCTTCCGGGTCGATCGCGTGACCGGGCTCCTCGAGCGTGCTCAGAGCGACCTCCTCGGCCGTGTCGGACGTCGTCCGGACCACGTCGGTCGGCGCGGTCGCCTCACCTTGGTCCTGCCCCCGGTGGGGGTCAAGCACCGCCCCGGCCGCGTTGCCGAATCGTGACCGCCCCGGGGCCGCTGACGGGAACTCCTGCGGCCCGGACGCTCAGGCGGGGGCGACCTCGCGGAACCCGGCGGTCACGACCTCACGATGTCCGTCCAGGACGCGCCACAGCACCAGGCCGATGGCGAGGCCCGCCACGCCCGCGGTCACGAAGACGGCCGGGATGCCCGACGAGCGCGCCAGCAGGCCCCCGGCCAGGGTGCCGAGCGGGATGCCACCCCAGATCACCGTCCGGTAGGCGCCCTGCACCCGTCCGAACAGCTCCTCGGGCACCAGCACCTGCCGCACCGACATCACCTGCACGTTGAAGGTCGAGACCGCGGCCGCGGAGAGCGCCGATCCCACCAGGCCGACCGCGGGATGGGGCAGCAGCCCCATCGCGAGCAGCGCCGCGGCGGAGACGACGCCGCTCAGCCCCATGGCGTGGGTGCGTCCCAGCACCCGCGTGACGTACGGCGAGGCCAGCGCGCCGACCACCGCGCCGACACCCCCGGCCGCGAGCAGCACCCCGAAGCCGCGCTCGTCGAGCCCGAGCGTCTCCAGGGCGTAGAGCACCATCACGCCCTGGACGAGCGCGTGGACGGCCGCCTGCACGCCGCAGCACAGCATCAGCGAGCGCAGCAGCCGGTGCCGCAGCAGCCAGCGCAGCCCCTCGGCGACGTCGGTGCGCACCGTCGTCGGGACCGTACGACGCGGCAGGGCGCGGGCGGTCACGCCGACGACGAGCACCGCGGCCAGCAGGTAGGCGCCGGAGTTCAGCCACAGCGGCGCCGAGACCGCCAGGCCGAAGAGCAGCGCCCCGACGGGCGCCCCGAGGAAGATGTTGCCCACGCTCTCGACGGTCGTCAGCAGGCTGTTGCCGCGCTCGAGCTGGTCGCGGGCCACCACGGCGGGCAGCAGCGCCCGGGCCGCGTTGTCGTAGACCGTCTCGGCGGTGCCCAGCGCGAGCGCGGTGGCGTAGAGCAGCGGCAGCGTGGCGACGTCGAGCACCACGGCGGTGGCGAGCAGGCCCGCGCCGACGGCGCGCACCAGGTTGGCGCCCGCCATGGCCCGGCGCCGGTCGACGCGGTCGACCAGCGCACCGGCGGGGAGCGAGAGCAGCAGCCACGGCAGCACGGCCAGGGCCGCGACGGCGGCCACGGCCATCGGGTCGCGGGTCAGGGTGGCGGCCAGCAGCGGCAGCGCCGCCTGCAGCACGCCGTCGGAGAGGTTGCTGGTCCCGGAGGAGACGAACAGGCGGCGGAACGCCGGGCCGAGGGGCTGCCGGGGACCGGGACGGCCCACGCCGGGGTCAGCGACCGGCGCGCTGGGCCCGGAGGGCCTGCAGGCCCCAGCGGCCGAGCACGACCGCGATCACGAGGTTGACCACGATCAGCACGCCGTGGGCCACGAAGTAACCGGTCGGCCGCTCCTCCTCGGTCTGCACCAGCGCCTTGGTGAACTGCGCGTAGGTGACGACGTTCCACACGGCGACGGCGAGCAGGACGAGGGCGTGCTTGCGTTCGAGCTTCACCGCCTCAGCCTAGGCAGGGCCCCGTCGTCCCCGGCTGTGCGGGCATCCGGGCGCACAGCGCGTCCGCCCCGCCCAGCGCCTCGACGACCGCGCTCGCGAGGTCGACGAGCTCGCCGCGCTGCAGGCCGTCACGTGCGCC
This sequence comes from Nocardioides aurantiacus, assembly GCF_003752505.1. Classification (NCBI taxonomy): domain Bacteria; kingdom Bacillati; phylum Actinomycetota; class Actinomycetes; order Propionibacteriales; family Nocardioidaceae; genus Nocardioides; species Nocardioides aurantiacus. Next base: position 3,646,472 of record NZ_RKHO01000001.1, read on the forward strand.
GTCCAGAAGCGTGCCGACGACGGTGAGCAGCCGCTCGGCGTTGGCGTCGATGCGCTGCAGCATGAGCGCCTGGTCCTCCCCCAGTCGTCCGGCCTCGCCGTCCAGCAGCAGCTCGACGTAGCCGATCACGGCGGTGAGCGGCGTGCGCAGCTCGTGGTCGACCGCGGCCAGGACGCGGCTGCGCGTCTCGGGGGTGCGCGGCAGGCGGGACGCGACGACGTACGCCGGCACCGGGTGCACCACGGGCCGGCCGGCGCGGCGCCGGCCGAGCGAGCGGTGCGTGCCCAGCGCGGGTCCGGTGGCGCCGTGGACGCCGCCCGGGGTGCGACGCGGGCCGGACCGGGGCGGACGACCGGCCGGACCGGAGGTGCGGCGACGGGGGCGGGGGCGGAGCACGTCGGTGCCCGCTCGGGGGGCGGTCACGGACGGGGGCGCGGGTGGCACGGGTGGGGCATGCTCCGAGCCTGTCAGCCCCAGGACGCCACCGGCAGGGCCCGAGGCGCGATCCCGTCTAGTGCCTAGGAGCCGTTCGCACCTGGTCGGACGGGTGGTGCGGCCGGTCGCCGTCGACCAGGTGGAGCAGCGCCGTGGCGGCCGCGGGGGTGGCCAGGACCACCTGCCCGGCGGCGCAGCGCACGAGCAGGTCGGGCAGGTCGTGGGCGGGCTCGCCCTTGACGAGGAAGCCGACCACCCCCTCGCGCAGCAGCTCGACGACGGTCGCGGCGGTGGCGTGGGCGGAGAGGACCACGACCCGCACCGGGTCGAGCCGGCCCTGCTCGACGGCGTGGCGGAGCGCCCGGGCGGCGACCACGCCCCCCTCGGGCATCCGCACGTCGAGCAGCACGAGCTCCGCGGCCAAGGCCCGGACGGCGTCGACGACGTCCGAGCCCGAGGTCCGGGTGCCGACCACCTCGAAGCGGCGGTCCGCCTCGACGACCTCGACGAGCGCAGTGCGGAACAGCTCGTCGTCGTCGGCGACGAGCACTCGGGTGGCGCGCACGTGTTCTCCCTGCTCCGGGTCGCTGCACATGGTGCCCCTCGGGGGCGATCCGCGGAAACCCGTGACGGAGCCATTGTGTCTAGTACCTTGGTGCCACCTCAGCCCGCGGCCCGTCCCGTCCGCGGTGCGAGGATCCCGGGGGAGGGACATGGCCGAGGACCAGGACGACGGCGCGGGGACCGACGCCGAGACCGGCGCCGAGACCGGCGCGAGGTCACGCGTGCGGGTGCTCGTCGTCGACGACCACGCCGTGCTGGCCACCAGCCTGGGCCAGGTGCTCGACGCCGAGCCCGACCTGACGACGGTCGGGGTGGCGGGCACGCTCGCGGAGGCCCGGACGATGATCCGGTCCACCCGCCCCGACGTGCTGCTGCTCGACCACCGGCTGCCCGACGGCGACGGGGTCGCCGCGATCCCCGAGCTCCAGGCGCTGCGCCCGGAGGTGCAGGTGGTCGTGCTCACGGCGAGCGCCGCCGACCACGTGCTCATCGCCGCCATCGAGGCCGGGGCGTCGGGCTTCGTGTCCAAGACCCGCAGCCTCGGCGAGGTCACCGGCGCGGTCCGCGCCGCCGCCTCGGGCGAGGCGCTGATCAGCCCCGAGATGCTGGCGCGGCTGCTGCCGCGGCTCTCGCGCGGTTCGCAGCGTCAGCACCAGGAGCTGACCGAGCGCGAGCGCGAGGTGCTGGGCCTGCTGGCCGGCGGGCTGACCAACGCCGCCATCGCCGCGGAGCTGGTCGTGAGCGTGCACACCGTGCGCAACCACATCGCCAACCTCTCGGCCAAGCTGGGGGCGCACTCCAAGCTCGAGGCGCTGTCGATCGCGGTGCGCGAGGGCCTGCTGCCGGACCGGTGAGGCGACGTGCGGCCGCCCCGGCCCGCCAGCAGCGGACGCCCCTCGGCGTCGCGGGTGGTGCATCGGCACCAGGACGAGATGGGACGCAGCGCTCAGGTGCGGCGGCCGTGCGCCCGGCAGACTGGTCGGTCGGTGGGGCGCGTCCCCCCTGCCCCGCCGACCAGACGCCAGGCCCGGTGGCACCCCCGGCCATCCCCCCATGGTCCGGGAGCCGCCGGGCCTGGTCTCAGCCGAGCAGCTGCGCGGCCTTGACCAGCGTCTGCCACAGCCCGTAGGCGAGCGGCACGGAGACCAGCAGCCAGGCCAGCGTGACCACGAGCGCGCTCGTGGGGCTGGTCGAGCCGGAGGTGCGGGACTGGTCGTCCTGGGTGGTGCTCATCGGGTGCCTCCTGTGGTGGCGGGCTCGCCCGCGGGGTCGCTGTGGTCGCCGGAGCCGGAGTGGGACCGGACGGCCTCGGCGTCGTAGTGCTTCTCGTCGACGGTCTTGACGAGCAGGTTGGCCACGAAGCCCACCCCGAGCACGACCACCATGGTGATCAGCGCCGGGTGGTAGTCCTCGGCGACCAGGCTGCCGGGCTCGCCGGCGCGGTCGAGGAAGCCGTTGACGATGAGCGGGCCCATCACGCCCGCGGCGGCCCAGGCGGTCAGCAGCCGACCGTGGATCGCGCCGACCTCGAGGGTGCCGAAGAGGTCCTTGAGGTAGGCCGGGACGGTGGCGAAGCCGCCGCCGTAGTAGCTGATGATGAGCAGCGCCAGGACCACGAACACCGCCGGCGAGGTCTGCCCGAAGGTGGCCAGCAGGATGTAGAGCACCAGGCCGACGCCGAGGTACATCATGTAGATCGGCTTGCGGCCGATCCGGTCCGAGGCGCTGGACCAGATGAAGCGCCCGGCCATGTTGGCCAGGCTCAGCATGCCGACGAAGCCGGCGGCCTCGGCGGCGGAGACGCTGGAGTCCTGCCCGTCGCGGAAGAAGTCCTGGATCATCGGCGCGGCCTGCTCGAGGATGCCGATGCCGGCGGTGACGTTGCAGAACAGCACCACCCACAGCAGCGCGAACTGCGGCGTCCGGATGGCGGCCTTGGCCCGCACGAGCGCGCCGCCGCGGCCGGGCTGGTGGGCGGCGGTGGCGTCGTCGCCGAAGCCCTGGGGCAGCCGGATCAGCGCCGCTCCGATGAGCATGAAGACGAGGTAGACCAGGCCGAGCGTCAAGAACGTCGCCGCGAGCGCGGACGCACTGGCGCCGTTGCCGCTGTTGGCCGGGTCGAACTGCGGGTCGTAGATGCCGAGCAGCAGGTTGGACAGCGGCGAGGCGATCAGGGCGCCGCCGCCGAAGCCCATGATCGCCATGCCGGTCGCGAGGCCCGGCTTGTCCGGGAACCACTTGATCAGGGTGGAGACCGGGGAGATGTAGCCGATGCCCAGGCCGATGCCGCCGATGACGCCGTAGCCGAGGTAGAGCAGCGGCAGGCTGCCGATCGCGATGCCCAGCGAGCCGACCAGGAAGCCGGTGCCCCAGCACAGCGCCGCGGCCACCATCGCCTTGCGCGGACCGTTGCGCTCCACCCAGGTGCCGAGGACGGCCGCGCTCAGGCCCAGCATCACGATGGCGATGGAGAAGATCCACGCCACCGCGGTCTGCGAGGACTCGAAGCGCTGCACCAGCGAGGTCTTGAAGACCGAGAAGGCGTAGACCTGACCGATCGACAGGTGCACGCACAGCGCCGCCGGGGGGATGAGCCACTTGCTGTAGCCCGGTCGGGCGACAGTGTTCTTCTTCTCGAGAAAGGCCAGTCCAGCCATGCACACCTCCATGTGGTGAGCGCCACGTACCCGAGGCCGGGTGGTGGAAACAACAACTGTCCGGACGACCGCCCCGGTCAGCCTCGGACCTGCTGGAGCTCGAGCACCTCGAAGACCGGCACGCGGCCCGGGCGGGCGGCTCCGCAGGTCAGCCGGCCCTCCACCTCGCCCTCGCCACGCCGGACCCGCACGGCCCAGGTGTCCTCGCCGTGGACGAACTCGGTGAGCTCGCCGTCGCGGCGCACGACGCGGACGGCGGCCTCGCGGTCCTCGTCGAGGTGGCGGCGCAGCGCGACCTCGGCGTGCTGGACGTGCATCGGACGGCTGGAGCGCCCGCGGAGGCGGTCGAGGTCGAGCCGTCCCGACTCGTGCCGGTCGGCCAGCCCGGCGGCGTCGGCGGGGGTGACCTGGCCGTAGTAGAGGCCCTGGGGCAGCACGAGCACGTTGGCGGCGAAGCGGTCACCGCCGACGTGCGAGACCTCCCAGGTCTGTGCGGGGCGGACCGCGGTCAGCGCGGCGGCGACGGGGCGGCCGCGCTCGGCGCAGCACGCGTCGTGGCGGCCGTGGGTGCACACGCCGTACAGCGGCTCGGTCACGGGCACCCAGCCGGGCGGCTCCTCGCCGCGGGCGAGGGCGGCCACGTCGAGGTCGAGCAGCTCGCGGTGGTCGGCGACCTCGTGCCGCAGCAGCCGCTGGGTGTGGGGGAAGCAGACGTGGACGGCGTACGTCGCTCCGCGGTGCGCCCGGTGGTGGCGTCGGGCCAGCAGCACCCGGACCGCCCCGATGCCCGAGAGGTGGCGGCGGACCTCCTCGTCGAGCCGGCTGTCGCGCAGCACGGCCGTGCCCCACGGGCCGTGGTGCTCGACCAGCAGGAACGCCGCGACGTGGGTGGCGCTGCCGGCGAGGTCGTCGGCCCGCTCCAGCGCGGCGGCGGCGCAGCGGAAGGGCGGGACGGCGGGGGTGAGGGGGACGGCGCTCAGCGTCGTACCTCGAGCAGGCCCTCGCGGACCAGCCGCCGGCACAGCACCAGGGCGCTGGTCGGGTCGAGGTCGAGGTCGTCGGGCACCAGCTCGGTGGCGTCGCGCAGCTGCTCGACGGCGGCCCGGATCCGGATCGGGACGCTGACCCGGCGGTCGCCGAGGAGCAGGTGGAGCTGCTCGCCGTCGGGCCGGAGCACGCAGGGACGCCCCGGGCGACGGCGCAGCGGGGTGTCGCCGGTGATCGCGTCGAGCCCCGCACGGTCGAGCAGCCCGCCGCCGAGCGGGCTGACGCGCTGCTGCAGGAAGTCGTCGACCTGCGCCGCGGCGACCTCGCCGGCGTCGACCGACCGGAGCGCGGCGGCGAGGCCCTCGAGGCGCTCGGCCAGACCGCCCGCGACCACGTCGGGTCGGGTCAGGTGGGCGGCGGGGAGGTGGCCGTCGAGGTCGAGGCCCTGCCCGGCCTCGCGCACGGCCCGGTCGACCAGGGTGCGCCAGGTGAGCTGGTTGATGCCGATCGTGACGTGCAGCGAGACGGTGTCCTGGGCCCGCGCCGCGTGGGGCGTGCCCGTGGGGAGGTACATCGAGAGGCCCGGCTCGAGCAGCACCTCGCGGGGCTCCGCCTGCTCCTCCAGCGGGGCCGGGTGCACCTCCCACAGCTTGGAGCCGTGGGTCTGGAAGACGAAGACGTCGTGGCTGTCGCTGTGCACGGCGAAGCCCTGCGAGCCGGGCGGCGTGAGGTAGGCGTTGGCCTGGCACGGGTGGCCCAGCGCGACCTCGAGCTCGGCGACGAGCCGGGTCAGCGGCGGCCAGTAGCGGTGCAGACCCTGGAGCACGACGGTGGCGCCGCCCTCGAACAGGTCGAGCACCTTGCGGGCGTCGACCAGGCCGGTCAGCGGCTGGCCCGCGATGGTCGAGCCGCCACGGGTGAAGGCGGAGGCGGGCAGCACGGCGCCGTCGCGGGCGACCCGGACCGCCGGGGTGCGGATCGCGGTGGCGGTCAGCAGGTGGTCGACGTCGGCCAGGGACAGCACGCCGACCAGGTCGGCGGGGTCGGTGTGGTGCAGGTGGACGCGGGACGCCCAGACCTTCTCGACGAAGGTCTGGGCGTCACCGCTCAGCAGGTCGAGCGCGTCCAAGGTGGGATCAGGCGTCCGTCGCGTCGGAGGCGTCGGAGTCGCTGCCCGGGGCGTCGGCCGGCCCGTGCGAGCCGCCGTCGCTGGCCGGGCCGTCGGTGCCGTCGTGGGCGGCGGTGTCGCTGCCCGGCGCGTCGGCGGGGCCGTGGGAGCCGCCGTCGCTGGCGTCGCCGTCGGTGCCGTCGGAGGCGTCGGTGTCGCTGCCGGGGGCGTCGGCGGGGCCGTGCGAGCCGCTGTCGCTGGCGTCGGCGTCGGCCGGGCTGCCGGTGGAGCCGGCGGTCGGGGTCGTGGTGATGTCGTCGTCGCCCAGCGGCTGGTTGCTCTCGGTCATCTGCGCCTCCTTCATAGGGGTCGGCGCTGCGGTGCGCCGTACGTCACGGGTGCCCGTTCCGCCGGACTTGAATCGCTCCCGCCCCGCACTCGGCTCAGCCGAGCACCTCGGCGACGAGCGGGACCCCCGGCCGGTAGGCGAGGTGCACGTGGGAGGGCGCGTCGAGCACGGTCAGGTGGGCCCGTCGACCCGGGGCGAGGACGCCCACGTCGTCGCGCCGCAGCGCGCGCGCACCCCCGGCGGTGGCCGCCCACAGCGCCTCGGCCGGCGTCATCCCCATCTCGCGGACGGCCAGGGCGACGCACAGCGCCATCGAGGAGGTGTACGACGAGCCCGGGTTGCAGTCGCTGGCCAGGGCGACCGTCACGCCGGCGTCGAGGAGCGCACGGGCGTCGGGGTAGGGCGAGCGGGTGCTGAACTCCACCCCGGGCAGCAGCGTCGCGACGGTCCCGCTCGCGGTCAGCGCCTCGACGTCGCCGTCGTCGAGGAAGGTGCAGTGGTCGACCGCGGCCAGCCTGAGCTCGCAGGCCAGCCGCACGCCGGGGCCGGGGCCGAGCTGGTTGGCGTGGAGCCGCCCCAGCAGCCCGGCCGCGTCCCCCGCGGCGAGCACCGCCCGGGCCTGGTCGACGTCGAAGGCGCCCCGCTCGCAGAACACGTCGATCCAGCGCGCGTGCGGGGCGGCGGCGGCCAGCATCGGCCCGGTGACCAGGTCGACGTACGCCGCCGGGTCGGCCGCGTGCTCGTGCGGCACCACGTGGGCGCCGAGGAACGTCGTCTCCTCGGTCCAGCGCCGCGCGATCGCCAGCGACCGGGCCTCGTCGTGGACGGTGAGCCCGTAGCCGCTCTTGACCTCGACCGTGGTGGTGCCCTGCCGCCTCATCTCCGCGAGGTGGCGGGCCAGGTTGGCCTCCAGCAGCTCGTCGGGAGCGGCCCGGGTGGCGGCGACGGTGGTGCGGATGCCGCCCCCGTCGTACGCCGTGCCGGCCATGCGCGCCGCGAACTCCGCCGACCGGTCGCCGGCGAAGACGAGGTGGGAGTGGGAGTCCACGAACCCCGGCACCACCGCCCGCCCGCCGAGGTCGCGGGCGTCGTCGGTGGCGGGCGCGTCCTGGCGACGTCCCACCCAGGCCACCCGCCCGGCCTCGACCACCACCGCGGCGTCGGCCAGCACCCCGCTCGGGGTGCCGTCGTGGACGGGGTCGTTGGTGACCAGCTCGGCGATGCCGCTCAGCAGGACGGAGCTCATCGGGTGCCCTCCTCGGGGAGCGGTCGTACGTCGGCGCCGCCGGCCGCGAACACCAGCGTCTCGGGCGTCGCGCCGCAGCCGCGGGTGCGGGTGCTGCCCAGGTCGACGGTGACGAGGTCGGCCCGCTGCCCCACCGCGATCGCACCGGCGTCGTCGAACCCCAGGCTCGCGTGCCCGTCGACCGTCGCCGCGGCCAGCAGCTCGGTCGCCGACCAGTGCCCGCGCCGCTGGGTGACCAGCCGCTCGTCGAGCTCGACGGCCCGCATCTCCTCGAACAGGTCGATCACCGCGTGGCTGTCCGAGCCCAGCGTCAGCACCGCGCCGGCCTCGTGCAGCCGCCGCGACGGGCCGACCCCGTCGGCGAGGTCGCGCTCGGTGGTGGGGCAGAAGCACACGCGGGTGCCGCTCTCCCCCAGCAGCCGGACGTCGTCGTCGGTGAGGTGGGTGGCGTGGACCGCGGTGGTCAACGGCCCCAGCGCACCGACGTCGGCCAGCAGCCGGGTCGGGGTGCGCCCGGTGGCGGCGAGGCAGGCGTCGTTCTCGGCGACCTGCTCCGAGAGGTGCACGTGCAGCGGCCGGCCCGCGGCGGCCTCGACCACCGTGGCCAGCTGGTCGGGCGGCACGGCCCGCACCGAGTGGATCGCCACCCCGACCCGGTCGTCGTCGAACGCCGCGACCCGCTCGGCCCAGGCGTGGGCGTCGCCGTCGGAGTAGCGGCGCTGCACGCCCTCGGGCTGCCGGCCGAACCCGGCGGCGAGGTAGCAGGTGTCGAGCAGCCGGATCCGGATCCCGGCGTCGTCGGCCGCGGCGAGCAGGGCACGGCCCATGGCGTGGGGGTCGTCGTACAGCGTCCCGTCGGGCTGGTGGTGCAGGTAGTGGAACTCCCCGACCGCGGTGATGCCGACGGCCCGCATCTCGGCGTACACCTCCCGGGCGAGCTCGAAGCAGGAGTCGGGCGTGAGGTCGGCCGCCACGGCGTACATCTGCTCCCGCCAGGTCCAGAACGACCCCCGCTCGGCCTGCGTGCGCCCCCGCAGCGTCCGGTGGAACGCGTGGCTGTGGCAGTTCGCCATCCCCGGGATCGTCAGGCCCGGGACGTGGGTGGGGGGCGGTCCCGATTCCCCGGACGTCCGGGGAACCGGGGACTCGTCCGCTGTCGTGACGGCCGACGAGTCCCCAGGACGGCCGACGAGTGCCTCGGTGATGACGCCGTCCACCACCTCCAGCCGTACGCCGGAGGCCACGCCGTCCGGGAGCAGCGCGTGCTCGAGCAGGTACGCCGTCACGCGACCAGCTCCTCGAGGACGGCCGCCAGCGCGTCGACGCCGGCCAGGCAGTCGGCGAGGTCGGCGTGCTCGGCCGGCGAGTGCGAGACGCCCGTCGGGTTGCGGACGAACAGCATCGCGGTCGGGACGCCCGCCGCGGCCAGGACGCCGGCGTCGTGGCCGGCCAGCGACGGCACGACCGGGACCTCGCCGGGGCCGCCCCACGGGCGCAGCACCCGCGCCAGGCGCGCGGTCAGGGAGACGTCGAAGCCGACGGCGCCCGAGACGGACTCGGGGGTGACCGCCAGGGCGGTGCCGTCGCCGGAGGCGCGCTCGGACCCGGCCCGGGCGATCTCCTCGACCAGCTCCTCCAGCGCGTCGTCGGAGCCGGCGCGGGCGTCGAGCCAGGCGGTGACCCGCGAGGGCACCGCGTTGGTGCCGTTGGGGGCGACGTCGAGGCGGCCGAAGGTCGCGCGCGGGCCGGACGCGCCGGCCGTGGCGGCCGCGGCCAGCGCGGTCGCGGCGTAGGACAGCATCGGGTCGCGGCGGTCCTGCATCCGGGTGGCACCGGCGTGGTTGGCCTCGCCGGTGAAGTCGAAGCGCCAGCGGCCGTGCGGCCAGATCTCGCTCGCCAGCCCGACGGCGGCGTCGCGGTGCACCAGGTCGCGGCCCTGCTCGACGTGCAGCTCCACGAAGCAGCCGACGCGCGTCAGCCAGGGCGCCGGGCCCAGGCGTGGCTCCACGCCGGCGGCGGCCATCGCGTCCAGCAGCGGCACGCCCTCGCGGTCGCGCAGCTCCCGCGCCGCGTCGGGCGTGGTCGCGCCGGTGGCCAGCCGCGAGCCGAGGCAGGCCACCCCGAACCGCGACCCCTCCTCCTCGGCGAACGCCGCCACGACCACCGGCCGGGTCGGCACCACGCCTCGCCCGCGCAGGCGGTCGATCGCGGCGAACGCGGAGACCACGCCGAGCGGGCCGTCGTACGCCCCGCCGTCGAGGACCGAGTCCAGGTGGCTGCCGACGAGGACGGCGTCGTCGCCGGAGCCCCAGGTCGCGAGCAGGGTCCCGTTGCCGTCGGCCTCGAGCGCCAGCCCGCGCGCGGCGGCCTGCTCGGCGAACCACGCCCGCAGCTCGCCCTCGGCGGCGGTGAAGGGCTGTCGGAAGTAGCCGCCGCTCCGCGCCGAGCGGCCGACCGGCGCGAGGTCGCGCCACATCTGCTCGAGGTCACCGGGTGCGTCAGCCATGCTGGGCCCCGTGGAGTTCCGTGAGGTCGTACGCCGCCGCCGCATGGTGCGCAGCTACACCGACGAGCCCGTCGACCCGGCCGTCGTCGACCGGGCGCTCGCCCACGCCACCCGGGCGCCCAGCGCGGGCTTCAGCCAGGGCTGGGGCTTCCTGGTGCTCGACACCCCGGCCGACGTGGCGGCGTACTGGCGGGCCACCAGCGACGACACCGAGACGCCCGGCCGCTGGCTGCGCGGCATGATGCGCGCCCCGGTCGTGGTGGTGCCGTGCTCGAGCAAGGCGGCCTACCTCGAGCGGTACGCCGAGCCGGACAAGGGCTGGACCGACCGCGACGAGGCCCGCTGGCCGGTGCCCTACTGGCACACCGACGCCGCCATGGCCGCGCTGCTGGTCCTGCAGACGGCCGTCGACGAGGGCCTGGGAGCCTGCCTGTTCGGCGTGCCCGCCGACCGGGTCGACGCGCTGCGGGCGACCTTCGGCATCCCCGCGGGCTTCGACCCGGTCGGCGCCGTGACGCTCGGCCACCCGGCCGACGGCGGCGCGGCCGGCTCGCCCGCACGACGCGCCCGGCGACCCCTCGACGAGGTCGTCCACCGGGGCTCCTGGGGCACCACGAGGGGCTGAGGCCGGGCGGCTCGGACGGGGGCGAAGGCTCACGTGGCCAGTCCACCGGACCTGGGCGCGCACCGCCACCACGGGCGACGACGAGAACGTCTCGGATCCGAGACCACACCGGTGTCGTTTGGAGGGGCGCGCTACGGGTACGTTCCTCCTCGACGGGGGGATCCGTCACGAAGGGAGTCAGGACATGGTCGTCCTGGGTTTGATCCTGCTCATCATCGGTCTGGTGCTGCCCCAGTCCATCCTCACCACGATCGGCATCATCTTGATCGTGGTCGGTCTGGTGCTCAACCTGGTCCCGATCGGCGGCAGCCGGCGGCGCGTCTTCTAGCGTCTCGTCCGGAGGCACAGCTCCACTGCAACGAGACACCCACCCCGGGTGACGACCCGGGACGAACAAGCCCCACGGCGCACCACGGCCCACGGCTCCGAAGGCCCCGGACCATCTCGGTCCGGGGCCTTCGGCACGTCCGAACCCAATCTCGCGCCCGGCGGCACCGGCCCCGCGATGGCCTAACCTCACCGCGTGGACGCCGACGTCGAGAAGCTGCGCCGCCTCGTGCGGATCCCGACGGTCTCCTCGACCGACGAGGCCGAGGTCGACGCCGAGGTCTTCGAGCGGTTCCTGGCCGTCCTGGCCGAGGCGTTCCCGCTGCTGCACGACCGGCTCGGGACCACCCGCGTGCGCGACCACTCGCTGCTGCTGCGGTGGGCCGGTCGCGACGCGGACGCCGACCCCGTGGTGCTGATGGCCCACCTCGACGTCGTCCCGGTCGACCCCACGGCCCCCTGGCAGCACCCGCCCTTCGGGGCCGAGGTCCACGACGGGGCGGTGTGGGGGCGCGGCACGCTCGACGACAAGGGCTCGCTGGTGGCGATCTGCGTCGCCGTCGAGCGACTGCTGGCCGACGGCGTGGTGCCGGCGCGCGACGTGTGGCTCTCCTTCGGCGCCCGCGAGGAGGTCTCCGGCGAGGACGCCGCCGCGGCCGTCGGGCTGCTGCGCGAGCGCGGGGTGACACCGTGGTTCGTGCTCGACGAGGGCGGCGCGGTCGCCCACCAGGCCTTCCCCGGCGTCGCCCCGCCGCTCGGCGTCGTCGGCGTCTCCGAGAAGGGCACCACCACGCTCGAGCTGGTCGCCGAGGGCCGCGGCGGCCACTCCTCCACCCCGTCGCGCGGGGGTCCGACGGCGCGCATCGCCCGGGCCGTCCTACGCCTGGAGGGACGGCCGTTCCCCGCCCGGCTGCCCGCGCCCACCGCCGAGCTGTTCCGCCGGATCGCACCCCACGCCCCGCTGCCGCTGCGACCGCTGTTCGCCGCCGCCCGCCGGCTCGAGCCCCTGGTGACGCGCGCGCTGCTGGCGGCCGGGCCCGAGCCCGCCGCCCTGGTGCGCACGACGATGGCGGTGACCCAGCTGTCCGGCTCGCCGGCCCACAACGTGCTGGCCTCACGGGCCACCGCGGCCGTCAACCTGCGGATCCTGGTCGGCGACACCGTCGCGAGCGCCACCGAGCACGTCCGCCGCGCCGTCGCCGACGACTCGATCACCATCACCGCCCTCGAGGCCGGCGAGCCCTCGCCGGTCTCGCCGGTCGACGACCCGGCGTTCGAGCTGCTGGCGGCCACGATCGCGGCCGAGTTCCCCGACGCCGTCCCCACGCCCTACGTCATGATGGCCGCCACCGACAGCCGGTTCTTCACCGCGATCTGCGAGCGGGTCTACCGGTTCACGCCGTTCCGGATGACCAAGGCGCAGCGCGAGAGCATCCACTCCTACGACGAGCACGTCGGTGTCGCGGACTGGCTCGCGGGCGTCGACTGGTACACCCGCCTGCTCCGGGACCTCCCGTGACCACCGCGACCCGCCCGGTGACCCCGCCGGTGGTGCCCGGGCTGGTGGCGATCGTCGGGTTCCTGGTCTGCGTCGAGCTCGCGAGCGGCATCCTGCAGGGCTACTACACGCCCGTCCTCAGCGACATCGCCCGCCACCTCGGCATCCGCGACGCCGACGTCAACTGGTTCGAGGCCGCGCAGCTGGTCGTCTCCGCGCTCGTGGTGCCGCTGCTCGCCCGGCTCGGCGACCTGTGGGGCCACCGGCAGGTGCTGCTGCTCTCGACCGGCGTGACCGCGGTGGCCTCGTGGGGCGTCGCGGTGGCGCCCGACTTCACGACCTTCCTCGTCGCCTGGGCGCTGCAGGGCTGCTACGTCGTGTGGCTGCCGCTCGAGATCGCGATCATCCACCGGCGCACCGCCGCGAGCGGGGCGCAGGGCCGGCTGACCCGGCGCGGGGCCGCGCTGCTGGTGGCCGCGCTCGAGCTCGGCGTCATCGCGGGCGCGCTGACCAGCGGCGCCCTGGTCGGCACGCTCGGCATGACCGGCCTGCTGGCGCTGCCCGCGGTCGCGGTCACGGTCTGCTTCGTCGTCATCTGGTGGGGGATCGCCCCGACGCCGCCGGCGGCCTCGGGACGTCTCGACCTGCCCGGCCTCGGCCTGGTCACGTTGCTGATCAGCCTGGTGATGGCCGGGCTGGTGCTCGTCCGCGTGGTCGGCCCCGGGTCGCTGCTGCCCTGGGTGGCGCTGCTCCTCGGCGCGCTCGTCGTCTGGCCGTTCGTGCGGGTCGAGTCGCGCACGCCGGAGCCGCTGATCGACGTGCGCCTGCTCGGGACGCCCGCGCAGTGGCCGGTCCAGCTGACCGCGTTCCTGTTCGGCGTCTCGGTGCTCGGCGCCCAGATCCCGCTCTCGACCTTCGCGCGCACCGACCCGGCGGTGACCGGCTACGGCCTGGGCGCCTCGGCGGCGTTCGTCTCGACCCTCATCGGGGTCTACGTCGTCTCCCTGCTGCTCGGCGCCCTCGCCCTGCCGCTCGCCGCCCGGCTGCTGAGCACCCGCGGCGCGATGCTGGCCGCCTGCCTGCTGGTCGCGCTGGGCTACGGCCTGTTCCTGCCGCTGCACGACACCACCACCCAGACCCTGCTCAACCTGGGGATCGCCGGCACCGGCTCCGGCGTCCTCGTCGCCGCCCTCCCCGCCGCCGCGGCGGCGGCCGCACCGCCCGACCGCACCGGCTTCGTCACCGGGATGACCAACACCACCAAGACCATCGGCGGCGCCATCGCCTCCGCGCTCTTCGCGATCGCGCTGTCCGCCACCGGCTCGCTCGAGGTCGCCGAGGTCGGGGCCGCCCCGCTGTCGGGCTACCTCACCGTCTGGGCGATCTGCTCCGGCACCGCGCTGGTGGCGGCGCTGAGCCTGCTGGTCGTGCCGCGCGACGCGTTCGCCGACTGAGCGCCGCTCAGCCCCACCAGCCGAGCACCTCGCCCCCCAGCCGGACGACGAACGCCGAGACGACCAGCAGGAAGAACACCCGCACGAACCCCGCTCCGCGCGAGACGGCGGTGCGGGCACCGACGTAGGCGCCGACCAGGTTGCCCAGCCCGATCAGCAGGCCGACCTGCCACAGCACGGCGCCCTGCGGGACGAAGACGACCAGCGCGGCGACGTTGGTGGCCCAGTTGGCGATCTTGGCCTTGGCCGAGGCCTGCAGGAAGTCGTAGCCCAGCAGCCCCACCAGCGAGATCACGAAGAAGCTGCCCGTGCCGGGGCCGAGCACGCCGTCGTAGAACCCCACGACCACGCCCGTGCCCATCGCCGCCGCGACGTGGTGGCGCCCGGTGAACCGCAGCGCGGTCACCTGGCCGAGCGAGGGGCGCAGCAGGACGTAGCCGCCGACCACCACCAGCACCACCAGCACGATCGGCACGAAGGCCTCCCGCGGCAGCCGGCTCGCGACCAGTGCCCCCAGCACGGAGCCGAGGAAGGCGGTCGCCATGAGCGGCACGAAGGTGCGCGGGTCGGGTCGGACCCGGCGCGCGTAGGTCAGGCTGCTGGCCGAGGTCGAGAACACCGACCCCAGCTTGTTGGTCGCCAGCACCTGCAACGGCGAGGCGCCCGGCAGGCCGACGAGCAGGGCCGGGAGCTGGATCAGCCCGCCGCCGCCGACCACCGCGTCGACGAAGCCCGCGGCCAGGCCGGCCAGGACCAGCAGCGCCAGCACGGTCAGCGAGAGGTCGGCAGGCACCCGGCGATGCTAGGACCCGGGACCGGTACGACCCGGCGCAGGTCGGCCCGCGGCTGTGCCCCGCGACGTACGCTCGACCACGCACCCGACCCCGTCGCCCTCGCTGCGGAGACCACGATGACCGACCCCTCCCGCCACGACGTCGACCACGGCCGTCGCCCCCGCGCCGACCAGGAGCGCGACGACCGGACTGGGCGCACCGCGGCCAGCACCCGCATCGCCCACCAGGCGCGGTGGGTCGACCTGCAGATCGAGCGGGCGATGGAGCGGGGCGAGTTCGACGACCTGCCCGGGGCCGGCAAGCCGCTGGGAGACCTCGGCTCGCCGTACGACCGCGACTGGTGGCTGAAGAAGCTCATCGAGCGCGAGCAGGTCACCGGCGTGCTGCCCGAGGCGCTGCAGCTGCGCAAGGAGGACGGCGAGCTCGACGACGTGCTCGACCGCGAGACCGCCGAGAAGCGGGTCCGCGAGGTCGTCGACGGCTTCAACCGCCGCGTGGTGGCCGCCCGCCGCCAGCTCCAGGGCGGGCCGCCCGTGGTGACGCCGACCCGCGACGCCGACGTGGAGGTACGCCGCTGGGCCGAGCGCCGCGACGAGCGCGCCCGCGCCAACGCCGAGGCGCTGCGGGCGGCGGCCGCCGCCGAGACCGCGCCCGAGCGACCCCGTCGCTGGTGGCGACGTCGATGAGGACCCCCGGGGCGTACGCCGCCCTCGCGGGCCTGCTCCTGCTCGCCGGATGCGGCGGCGACCCGTCGTCCCCGCGGGCCGAGCCGCCCTCCCCGGACGCCCAGCCGGTGACCGCGGGCAGCACCCTCGCCGCACGTCCGTGCCCCAGCAGGTCGGAGCCGTTCGAGCCCACCCGGGTCGACGTGCCGGGCGTGGCCCGCGGCGCCGCCGTGATGTTCCCGGCGCGCGCCCGGGTCGACGTGCCGGGCACCCCGTCGACCGACAGCGTCGGCAAGCAGCAGTTCGCCTTCGACCGGGTGCAGGAGGTGCAGCCCGGCGACCGGCGCGGCAACGTGCTGCTCAACGCGCACACCTTCCCCGACGGCTCGGCGCTGGGCAACCGGCTGCTCGAGGGGCTGCAGGAGGGCGGTCGGCTGGTGCTCGCCGACGGCGACCGACGGCTCTGCTACCGCGTGACGGAGCGGGTCGAGGTCTCGGCCGACACCGACTTCTACCGCTACTACGACAAGGACGGCCCGGCCCGGGTCGCGATCGTGGTGTGCTCCGGCGAGCGGCTCGGCCCGGGCGTCTGGACCAGGCGCACCGTCTGGTTCGCCCGCCCCTCGGCCTGAGCGCCGATCCGCGCGCGGGGTCCGTGGAGCGTCATACGTCCTGGTCGTCCGGACATCCACCTCGTATGACGCACCGGCCGACGTCAGGCGCCGCGCGGCACCACGATGACCGGGACCGGGGAGTGACGCACGATCCGGGTGGCGTCGGAGCCCAGGAACAGCCGTGAGACCAGGCCGGCGGCCGAGGAGCCGACCACCAGCACGTCGCCGCGGTCCCAGTCGAGCTGCTCGAGCGCCTCGGTCCACGTCGCCCCGGTCGCGACCGCGGTGCGGACGTCGGCGGGCGCGAGGTCGCCGAGCTCGGCGACGGCGCGCTCCTGGTCGGCGGAGGTCCGGGCGACGTACGCCTCCATCACCTGCTGCTCACCGAGCACCTCGGGGGGATACATCGTCCGGCCGCGGACCCCGAAGGTGGCCACGCGCAGCGAGGCACCGACCTCGCGGCAGATGCGCGCGGTGCGGACGAGCACCGCCCGGGAGGCGGCGTCGCCACGGAAGGCGCAGGTGGCGCGGCGTACGCGCGTGGCGGCCTCGGCCCGGTGGCCGCGGGTGGCCACCGCGACCGGCACCGGCGAGGAGTGGAGCAGCCGGTCGGCCGTCGAGCCGACCACCACCGAGCCCCAGGCGCCGTGCGAGGCCGAGCCGACCACCACCATCGCGCCGTCGTGCTGCTCGGCCTGCTCGATCAGGGTCGCCGCGACCGAGGAGGCGGCGACCGTGACGACCTCGCTGCGCAGGTCGGCGCACAGCTCGGCCAGCGCCTGCTGCGCCTGCGCCGTGGCCGCCTCGCCCTGCTCGCGCGACCACCGGGCGAACTCCCTGTCGGGCCCGCCTGCCACCGGGGTCGGCCAGGCCGGCGGCACCACGGTGACCACCCGCAGGTCCTGCCCGGCCGAGCGCGCGAGCGTCGCGGCCAGCTGCAGCGCCGACCGGTCGTCCTTGTGGGGCGGGTGCCCCACGACGATGGTCACGACCGGTCCTCGGGCACGTCGGCGGTGGCCACCTCGCCACGGCCCAGCGCCGCGTGCCGTCGGCCCCACAGCAGGTAGAAGGACAGCACCACGGCCAGCCAGACGGCGAAGATGAGCCAGGTGATCGCGGCCAGGCCCGAGAGGATGTAGAGGCAGACCGCGATGGTCAGCAGCGGCGTCACGGGGTAGCCCGGGACCCGGAACGGGCGCTCCAGGTCGGGCGCCGTGCGCCGCAGCACCAGCACCGCTGTCGCCACCACGATGAAGGCGATCAGCGTGCCGATGGAGACGGTGTCCCACAGGTAGTCCGCGGGCACGAACCCGGCGATGACCGCGACCACGACCGACACCACGACGGTGTTGAAGGTGGGGGTGAGCGTCCGCGGGTTCACCGACGCGAACCGGTCGGGCAGCATCCCGTCGCGGCCCATCGCGAACAGGATGCGCGTCTGGCCGTAGAGCGTCACCAGGGTGACCGAGAAGATCGAGATCACCGCGCCGGCCGCCAGGACCGTGGCGGGCACGCTGCTGCCGGTGATGTTCTCGAGGATCACCGAGAGGCCGGCGCTCTGCTGCTCGGGGTCCTCGAACCGCTCGACCGGCTGGGCACCGACACCGGCGACGGCCACCAGGACGTAGATCGTCACGACCACGGCCAGCGCGCCCATGATCGCCCGGGGCAGCGCCCGCTGCGGGTCGCGCACCTCCTCACCGGCCGTCGAGACCGCGTCGAGGCCGATGAAGGAGAAGAAGATCGTCGCCGCCGCGGCGCTGACCCCCGCGGCGCCGGCGTCCCAGAAGCCGTCGAAGTGGTCGGCCTCGAAGGCGCTGAAGCCGATCACCACGAACATCAGCAGCACGCCGAGCTTGACCAGCACCATGACCGTGTTGACGCGGGCAGACTCGCTGGCCCCCCGGACCAGCAGCACCATGCACATCAGCACCAGCACGATGGCCGGCAGGTTGACCAGGCCGGTGGTGTTGTCCTCGAACGGGATCGGGGAGTAGGACAGCGCGTCGGGCAGCGAGACCCCGACGAGGTTGTCGAGCAGCTCGTTGAAGTAGCCCGACCAGCCGACCGCGACGGCGGCCGAGCTGACGCCGTACTCCAGCAGGACGCAGGCCACCACGACCATCGCGACCAGCTCGCCGAGCGCGTGGTAGGCGTAGCTGTACGTCGACCCGCTCACCGGGATCGCACCGGCCACCTCGGCGTAGCAGATCGCCGACAGCCCGGCCCCGAGCCCGGCCACCAGGAACGAGACCACCACGGCCGGCCCGGCGTCGGGGACCGCCTCCTGCAGCACGAAGAAGATGCCGGTGCCGACGGTCGCGCCGACACCGAACATCATCAGCTGGAAGGTGCCGAAGCTGCGCTCCAGCTCGCCCCCGTGGCCCGGGCGCACCGCCCCGATCGGCTTGCGCCGTCGCAGCTGCTCCCCGAGCCCGGCCGTCCCGCGCTGCGCCAGGTTGGTCATGAGGTCCCCTCCCCCAGGGCCCCTGCGTCCGGAGCCGGTCCGAGCGACGCTAGACCTTCCTAGCCGCTCCGCACAGCAGTCGTGTGCCTCAGCCCTCCGCCATCGGGACGCGTACGCCGCGCTCCGCGGCCACCTCGGCGGCGCGGTCGTAACCCGCGTCGACGTGGCGGATGACGCCCATCCCGGGGTCGTTGGTGAGCACCCGCTCGATCTTCTCCGCCGCCAGCGCGGTGCCGTCGGCGACGCAGACCTGGCCCGCGTGGATGGAGCGCCCCATCCCGACCCCGCCGCCGTGGTGGATCGAGACCCAGGTGGCGCCCGAGGCGGTGTTGACCAGCGCGTTGAGCAGCGCCCAGTCGGCGATCGCGTCGGAGCCGTCGAGCATCGCCTCGGTCTCGCGGTAGGGCGAGGCGACCGAACCGGCGTCGAGGTGGTCGCGGCCGATCACGACCGGCGCCTTCAGCTCGCCGCTGGCGACCATCTCGTTGAACTTCAGCCCGGCGAGGTGGCGCTCGCCGTACCCCAGCCAGCAGATCCGCGCCGGCAGCCCCTGGAAGGAGACCCGCTCGCCGGCCATGGTGATCCACTTCCGGAGCCGCTCGTTGTCGGGGAACAGCTCGAGGATGGCGCGGTCGGTGGCGGCGATGTCGGCCGGGTCGCCGGACAGCGCGGCCCAGCGGAACGGCCCCCTGCCCTCGCAGAACAGCGGCCGGATGTAGGCCGGGACGAACCCCGGGAACTCGAAGGCCCGGTCGTAGCCGCCCTTGCGGGCCTCGTCGCGGATCGAGTTGCCGTAGTCGAAGACCTCGGCGCCGGCGTCCTGGAACTCCACCATCGCCCGCACGTGCGCGGCCATCGAGGCCTGGGCGTCCTTGGTGAACCCGTCGGGGTCCCGTCGGGCGGCGTCGTGCCAGTCCTCGAACGGCACGCCGACGGGCAGGTAGGACAGCGGGTCGTGGGCCGAGGTCTGGTCGGTGACGACGTCGATCGGGGCGTCGATCGCGAGCAGGTGGGGAAACACCTCGGCGGCGTTGCCCAGCACGCCGATGCTGAGCGGCCGGCGGGCGTCGCGGGCCTCCACGGCCAGCTCGAGGGCGTGCTCCACGGAGTCCGCCCGTACGTCGAGGTAGCGGTGCTCGATGCGACGCTCGATCCGGGTCTGGTCGACGTCGACGCAGATCGCGACGCCGTCGTTCATCGTCACCGCGAGCGGCTGGGCCCCGCCCATGCCGCCGAGGCCGGCGGTCAGCGTGATGGTGCCGGCCAGGGTGCCGCCGAACTTCTTGTCCGCGACGGCGGCGAAGGTCTCGAAGGTGCCCTGGAGGATCCCCTGGGTGCCGATGTAGATCCAGGAGCCGGCCGTCATCTGTCCGTACATCGTCAGGCCGAGGTCCTCGAGCCGCCGGAACTCCTCCCAGCTGGCCCAGTCGCCCACCAGGTTGGAGTTGGCGATCAGCACGCGCGGGGCCCAGGCGTGGGTGCGCATCACCCCGACGGGCTTGCCGCTCTGCACGAGCATCGTCTCGTCGTCGCGCAGGTCGCGCAGGGTGCGCACCAGGGCGTCGTAGGCCTCCCACGACCGCGCCGCCTTGCCGGTGCCGCCGTAGACCACGAGGTCCTCCGGACGCTCGGCGTTGGCCGGGTCGAGGTTGTTCATCAGCATCCGCAGCGGCGCCTCGGTCTGCCAGGAGCGAGCGGTGAGCTCGGTCCCGGTGGCGGCGTGGATGGGCAGGCGGGGGTTCTCGGTCACTGCATCTCTCCGATCACTGCGGTCGCGGCGGCCACGACGGCCCCGCTGCGGACGAGATCGACACAGGCCTCGATCTCGGGGGCCAGGTGGCGGTCCGGGCCGGGGCCGCGGACGCCGTGCGCGCGGAGCAGGTCGACCACCGCGCCGGTGGCCGGCGAGGGCTCGAGCGGCCGGCGCAGGTCCAGCGCGCGGGCCGCGGCCATCACCTCGACGGCGAGCACCCGGGTGAGCCCGTCGACGGAGCGGCGCAGCTTGCGCGCGGCGGCCCACCCCATCGAGACGTGGTCCTCCTGCATCGCCGAGGACGGGATCGAGTCCACGCTCGCCGGGACGGCGAGCCGCTTGAGGTCCGAGACGATCCCGGCCTGGGTGTACTGCGCGATCATCAGCCCGCTGTCCACACCCGGGTCGTCGGCGAGGAACGGCGGCAGGCCGTGGCTGCGGGCGCGGTCGAGGAAGCGGTCGGTGCGTCGCTCGCTGATCGAGGCGACGTCGGCGGCCACGATCGCCGCGAAGTCGAGCACGTAGGCGACCGGCGCCCCGTGGAAGTTGCCGTTGGACTCGACGCTGTCGCCCACCACCACCGGGTTGTCGACCGCGCTCGCCAGCTCCCGGCCCGCGACCACGGCGCAGTGCTCGAGCGTGTCCCGGGCGGCGCCGTGCACCTGCGGCGAGCAGCGCAGCGAGTAGGCGTCCTGCACCCGTGTGCAGTCGGGCCCGCGGTGGGAGGCCACCACGCCCGAGCCGGCCAGCAACACCCTCAGGTTGGCGGCCGACGCGGCCTGGCCCGGGTGGGGGCGCAGTGCCTGGAGCTCGGCGGCGAAGACCCGGTCGGTGCCGAGCTGGCCCTCGACCGACATCGCCGCGGCGACGTCGGCGGTGCGCAGCAGCATCCCCAGGTCGGCCAGCGCCATCACGAGCATCCCGAGCATCCCGTCGGTGCCGTTGATCAGCGCCAGGCCCTCCTTGGCGGCCAGCTCGACCGGATGCAGGCCGGCGGCGGCCAGCGCCTCGGCGGCCGGCCGCAGCACCCCGTCGGCGTCGCGGACCTCGCCCTCCCCGATCAGCGCCAGCGCGCAGTGCGAGAGCGGGGCGAGGTCGCCCGAGCAGCCGAGCGAGCCGTGCTCGTGGACGACGGGCGTGATCCCCGCGTCGAGCATCGCGGCCATCAGCTGCGCCGTCTCCCGTCGTACGCCGGTCCGGCCGGTCGCCAACGTGGAGAGCCGCAGCAGCACCAGGGCCCGCACCACCTCGCGCTCGACCTCCGGGCCGGAGCCGGCCGCGTGGGAGCGGACCAGCGAGCGCTGCAGCTGTGCCCGCTTCTCGGTGGGGATGTGCCGGGTGGCGAGCGCTCCGAAGCCGGTCGAGACGCCGTACACCGGGGTCTGCGACGCGGCCAGCTCCTCGACAGCGGCGCGCGCCCGGTCGATGCCGACCAGGGCATCCTCGGTCAGCCGGACGGCGGCGCCGTGCCGCGCCACGGCGACCACGTCGGCCGGCGCGAGCGGCCCGGGACCGACCTCCACGACGGGCCGGTCGACGGTGCGCGGGCGGGGGGCGTCGTCCATGGCTCCAGTGAACGTCCGCGGGCGGGTCGGCCGCAGCCACCGGGACCCACCGGTCGTCTCGGATCCGAGACTGCCCGGATCGGTGACCCGTCCTCGTCCCGTCGTGCCACCATGCCCGGGACACCCGAGGAGGCCAGGCCGTGCCGCACCGCTCCGCCCGCACCCGGCCGGGCCTGCTCGCCCTGCTGGTGACGGTGCTGCTCCTCGGCACCGCCTGCGAGGCGCCGCTGCAGCCGGAGTCGCGCCGCGAGGCCGCGGCCACCCCCTCGCCCGCGGCGCCCGCGTCCCCGAGCGGCTCCCCCAGCCGCGCGGCGAGCGCGTCCCCCTCGGCCACCCCCTCGATCGAGGTCCCGGAGGGCCTGGAGAAGAGCGCCCGTGACCAGGTCCGGCGGCAGGCGGAGCGGCGCGCCCGCCGCGGCCCCGTGCTGGGCGGCGACATCAGCTGGCCGCAGTGCCCGACGGGGATGGGCATCCCCGAGCGGCGCACCCTCGGGCTGCCGATGCCGCGGCCCGAGGCGGAGTACGTCGTGATCGGGCTGACCAACGGCCCCTCGTTCACCGCCAACCCGTGCCTGGCCGACCAGGTCGGGTGGGCGAGGCAGCGCGGGCTGCTGACCTCGGCGTACGTCGTGCTCAGCGGGCCGTACGCCGACACCCTCGCCCGCTTCGGCGGCCGCGGGCCCTACGACTCCGGCACCGAGGCGGGGCGGCTGGCCAACCTCGGCCACGCGCAGGCGCGCTACGCCCTGGGCGTGATGCGCCGGGCGGGCCTCGAGACGCCGTTCGTGTGGCTCGACGTCGAGCCCGTGCCCGCCTTCGACTGGAGCGACGACCCGGCGGCCAACGCCCAGGTGGTGCGCGGCGCGGCCCGGGCGTGGACCGACGCGGGCTTGCGCATCGGCGTCTACTCCACCGCGGCGCTGTGGGCCGGCGTCGTCGGCGACCTCCGGCTCGGCCTGCCCGAGTGGCGCGCCGCCGGCGAGACCTCGCGCGCCGAGGCACTGAGCCGCTGCTCCCCCGACAGCCAGATCCAGGGCGGCCCCGCCGTGCTCGGCCAGTGGCTGCAGGACTCCCGCGACCACAACGTCACCTGCCCCGGCGTCGCCGCCGACCTCGGGCGCTACTTCCACGACTACTGACCCATCGGCCGGGGTCCGGAGGTCGTCGTGGACCGCGCTGGCCCCTCGCGCGGCGGCGCTGTGGTTGGGTTTCGCGCATGAGCCAGGTGCCGGCAGCGACGCGCGCGCTGCGGGTGCTGCGGTTCCTCGCGGCGCAGCCCGACCCGGTGACGCTGGACCGGTTGGCCGCGGAGGTCGGACTGCCGCGGTCCACGGCGTACCACCTGGTCAACACCATGATCGAGGAGGGCTTCGTGGTGCACCTGCCCGAGGAGCACCGCTACGGGCTCGGGGTCGCGGCGTTCGAGGTCGGCAGCGGGTACGCCCGGCAGGCGCCGCTGCAGCGGCTGGCCCGCCGCCAGCTCGCCAGCCTGGTCGACGCCGTCGGGCAGAGCGCCCACCTCGCGGTGCTCCACGGCCGCGACGTGCTCTACGTGCTCGAGGAGCGGGCGCCGGGCCGACCGCCGCTGGTCAGCGACGTCGGCGTCCGGCTCCCGGCGCACCTCACCGCCAGCGGACGGGCCGTGATGGCCGAGCTGCCACCGCCCCAGGTGCGGGCCCTCTACCCCGACCGCACGGCGTTCGTGGACCGTCACGGGGCCGGTCCGCAGTCGCTGAGCGCGCTGCGGAGCCTGCTCAGCGAGACCCGGCAGCGGGGCTGGGCCGCCGAGCACGGCGAGGTCACCCCCGGCTTCGCCTCGGTGGCCGCCGCGGTGCTCGACCACAACGGGCACCCGGCGGCCGGGGTGGCGGTGACGTGGCCCGAGGACGCCGGCGCCGACGAGCCCGAGCTCGCCCGGGCCGCGCAGCGCACCGCCGCCTGGCTGACCCGTCGCATCGGCGGATCCGGACGCCCCGTCGGACGGACCACCGAGGCGACCTAGCGTGGGGTGGTGAGCCCCGCCGTCCGGTCCGTCGTCGACCCCGCCGCCGTGGGCACCCGCCGACGCTGGGCGATGCTCGGCGCCAGCGTGGCCGCGCAGGCCGCCGCCTCGGTCGCCACCAACGGCTGGGCGTTCCTGATCCCGGCCTGGCGCGACGAGCGGGGGCTCGGTCTCGCTGCGGCCGGCACCCTGGCCGCGATGCCGATCGCCGGCACCATGCTCACCCTGTTCGGCTGGGGCCTGCTGGTCGACCGCTGGGGCGAGCGGCGGGTGCTGCTGCTCGGCCTCGCCGGCACCGCGGCGGCCGGCCTGGTCGCGGCCCGCGCCGAGGACCTGCTGCTGCTCGGGACCGCCCTGCTGCTCGTCGGCGCGTTCGCCGCCAGCACCAGCTCGGCCAGCGGCCGGGTGGTGGTGGGCTGGTTCCCGCCGGAGCGTCGCGGCCTGGCGATGGGGGTGCGGCAGATGGCCCAGCCGCTCGGTGTCGCCTTCGCCGCGGCTACGATGGCGGTCACGGCCGACCGGGCCGGGGTCACCTCAGCGGGCGCGGTCCCGGTGGCCAGCACGCTGCTCGCCCTGGTGGCCGTGGCCGTGCTGGTGCTCGACCCGCCCCGGCCGCGGCGCACCACGGCGAACGCCGCCAACCCCTACCGCGCCGGCTCGTTCCTCACGCGCGTCCACGGCGTCTCGGTGCTGCTGGTCGTCCCGCAGTTCCTGGTGTGGACCTACTCGCTGACCTGGCTGGTCGACTCCCGCGGGTGGACGCCCGCCGCTGCCGGGGCGCTCGTCGCGGTCACCCACGTCCTCGGCGCGCTCGGCCGGATCGCGGTCGGCCACCTCTCCGACGTCGTCGGCTCGCGGGTCCGGCCGCTGCGCTGGGTCGCGGTCGGGGCCGCCGCGACCATGGCGCTGCTCGCGCTGACCGAGCCGACCGGCGTCGCCGTGGTGCTGCTGGTCATCGCCTCCACGGTCACGGTCGCCGACAACGGCCTGGCCTTCACCAGCGTCGCCGAGCACGCCGGGCCGTTCTGGTCCGGGCGCGCCCTGGGCGTGCAGAACACCGCGCAGTACCTCGCCGCCGCCGCTGTCGCCCCCGTCGCCGGCCTCACCATCACCCACTGGGGGTACGCCGCGGCCTTCGGCCTGGCCGCCCTGGGCCCGCTCACCGCCACCGCGCTCGTCCCCCGCGACGACGCCGGCGCCGCCTGAGGATCCGGCCCGGGACGACCGGCAAGTTACCGCCGCGTAGCCTTTCTCACACACCGCCCGGACCCCTCGTCCCGGGCACTAGGCTCGCGCCAGCCGGACGTCTCGGCTCGGTGTGCCCTACGAACGGGAGTCTTCATGCAGCTGTTCGCCCAGGTCGTCTCGATCGCCATCGCGGTCGTCGGCATCGCGTTGTTCGTCAAGGCGATCCGCCAGATCATCGCGACGATCAAGATCGGTCAACCGGCGCGGCGTACCGACAACCCCGTCGGGCGCAGCCTGACGCTGGTCAAGGAGTCGCTCGGCCACACCCGGATGCTGCAGTGGCACTGGGTCGGCGCCGGCCACTGGTTCATCATGACCGGGTTCGGACTGCTCTTCTTCACCCTGGTCACCGCCTTCGGGCAGCTGTTCGACCCCGGTTTCCACATCCCGTTCCTCGGCCACTTCTTCCTCTTCGAGTGGGCCAGCGAGCTGTTCACGCTGGTGATGATCGTGGCCATCGTCGCCTTCATCTACTACCGCGCCACCCGCCCCAAGGAGCGCGAGCGCGGCCCGAAGGGACGCTTCTGGGGCTCCACGATGTGGCAGGGCTACTTCGTGGAGATGGTCATCCTCGGCGTGGGCCTGTGCATCGTGGTGCTGCGCGGCCTGGAGTACGCCCTGGCCACCAAGGAGGACCCGGAGTACGCCTCGGCCTTCCACTTCCCGTTGTCGTTCCCGCTGGGCGAGGCCTTCTCCGGCCTCTCCGAGGGCACCCTGGCCAACCTGATCTACCTCGTCGCGATGCTCAAGATCCTCATCTCCTTCACCTGGATGATCGTGATCTCGCTGCAGCCGACGATGGGCGTGGCCTGGCACCGCTTCCTGGCCTTCTTCAACATCTACTTCAAGCGCAACGCCGACGGCCGTACGGCGCTCGGCGGCCTGGCCCCGATGACCTCGGGCGGCACGACCATCGACTTCGAGGACCTCGAGGAGATGGACGAGGACACCAAGCTCGGCGTCGGCGCGGTCGAGGACTTCTCCTGGAAGGGCATCCTCGACTTCTCGACCTGCACCGAGTGCGGCCGCTGCCAGAGCCAGTGCCCGGCCTGGAACACCGACAAGCCGCTGTCGCCCAAGCTGCTGATCACGGCGCTGCGCGACCACGCCTACGCCAAGGCGCCGTACCTCAACGCCGCCGAGGGCGACCGCGCCGCCCTCCTCGAGGGCGACACCAGGCTCGCGCTCGAGGTGGAGCGCCCGCTGGTCGGCGACACCGGCGACGACTGGTTCTACATGCCCGACAGCGGTGCCGCCGTGATCGACCCCGAGGTGCTGTGGAACTGCACCTCGTGCGGCGCCTGCGTGCAGCAGTGCCCCGTCGACATCGAGCACGTCGACCACATCGTCGACATGCGGCGCTACGCCGTGCTGGTGGAGTCCAACTTCCCCACCGAGCTCAACGGGCTGTTCAAGGGCCTGGAGAACAAGGGCAACCCCTGGAACATGTCGCCCAAGGCCCGCCTGGACTGGGCCAAGGACCTGCCCTTCGAGGTGAAGGTCGTCGGCGAGGACGTCGAGTCGCTCGACGAGGTCGAGTGGCTGTTCTGGGTCGGTTGCGCCGGCGCCTACGAGGACCGCGCCAAGAAGACCACCCGCGCCGTCGCCGAGCTGCTCGACATGGCCGGCGTCGACTTCGCGGTCCTGGGCAACGGCGAGACCTGCACCGGCGACCCCGCGCGACGCGCCGGCAACGAGTTCGTCTTCCAGGGCCTCGCCGCGCAGAACGCCGAGACCCTCAAGGACGCCAAGGCCAAGAAGGTCGTCTCGACCTGCGCGCACTGCTTCAACACGCTCAAGAACGAGTACGCCGCGTTCGGCGTCGAGCTCGAGGTCGTCCACCACACCCAGCTGCTCAACCGTCTGGTGCGGGAGAAGAAGCTGACCCCGGTCGCCTCCAACGGCACCGCCGACAAGCGCCAGGTGACCTACCACGACCCGTGCTACATCGGTCGTCACAACGGCGTCTACTCCCCGCCGCGCGAGCTGCTCCAGGTCATCCCCGACGCCACCCTCGTCGAGATGCCCCGCAACTCCGAGCGGTCGTTCTGCTGCGGCGCCGGTGGGGCGCGGATGTGGATGGAGGAGAACACCGGCGAGCGGATCAACCTCAACCGCACCAAGGAGGCCGTGGAGACCGGCGCCGACCAGATCGCCGTCGGCTGCCCCTTCTGCCGCGTGATGCTCTCCGACGGGCTGACCAACCAGCAGTCCAAGGGCGAGGCCCGCGAGGAGGTCGAGGTCCTCGACGTCGCCCAGATGCTGCTGGCCTCGGTCAAGGGCGACTCCCCCGCGCCGCGCAAGGCCAGCGCGGCCGCCGCTCCGGCCGCCGCGGCTGCGGGTGGTGGCGCCGGGGGCGGCACCGCCACGCTGACCCGGGAGCAGGAGGCCGCGGTCGAGGAGGACACCCACGCCGAGCCGTCCGCCGGTGACGCGACCCAGACCGAGGACACCGTCACCGCCACCGAGGACGCCGGCCCGCTGGCCAAGGCCTCCGGCGGCACCTCGCTGTTCGACGAGCCCGAGATGAAGGACACCCAGCCGGCGACCACCGGCGGCAACGCCGGCGGGAGCTCGCTGTTCGACCTCGGGGGTGACGACGCCGCTCCGGAGACGAAGCCGGCGACGGCGTCCGGGTCCGCGTCGGCGTCTGGTCCGGCGTCCGCGTCCGCGTCCGGGTCCGGTTCCGGGTCCGGCTCCGGGTCCGCCACGTCGTCGGGTGCTGCGTCCGGTGGGTCGCTGTTCGACCTCGGGGAGCCCGAGGAGGCGCCGGCACGGCCGGCGACCGAGGAGCCCGCGGGCGAGGACCCCGCCGACGACTCGACCACCGACGGCCCGACCGACCGGAGCCAGGACGACGCCGACACCTCCACGCCGACCGAGCCCGCACCCGCGTCCAGCACGCGCTCGGCGGTGACCCCGGCGACCGAGGTGCCCGAGGGCGGGTCGCTGTTCGACCTGGCCGAGCCCGAGGAGGAGCAGGTCAGCTCCTCGGCGCCGGCCACACCGACCGCTCCGGCCGGGACTGCTGACGCGGCACCTGCGTCGACGGACGACGAGCCCGCGGGCGAGGACCCCGCCGGCGACTCGACCACCGACGGCCCGACCGACCGGAGCCAGGACGACGCCGACACGTGGTCGCAGGACGCCGAGAAGGCCGCCACCGCGTCGGCCGCCACGGCCGGCACCGCTGGCTCGGGCACCCGCACGGCGCTGACCCCGGCCAGCGAGATCCCCGAGGGCGGGTCGCTGTTCGACCTGGCCGAGCCGCAGGAGGAGTCCGTCGCCGGCAGCTCGGCCGCCCCCGCGAGCGAGGTGCCCGCGGCGGCTGCGGAGCGGCAGGACGAGGCCGCCGACGTGCAGGAGACGGTCGTCGAGGAGTCGGACACCCCGACCTCCGGCGACCAGGTCAGCCCCGAGCCCCAGCCCGAGGCCACCGAGCCCGCGCCCGAGCCGTCGGCGGCCGCTGCGGCCCCGGCGGCCACCTCGGCGCCGTCCGGCGGCGAGGGCGGACTGGGGGGGAAGTACGCCAAGGGGAGGTCGATGTTCGACCTGCCGTCGGCGGCGAGCGCCCCGGCAGCGGCAGCTCCGGCAGCTCCGGCTCCGGCTCCGGAGGCGGAGGCGGAGGCGGCTCCGGAGGCGGACGTGTCCGGCTCCACCGTGACCCCGGCCCCGGCGGCTCAGGCCGTGGACAAGCCCGTCACCTCGCTGCGCGACATCAAGGCGAAGTTCGCGGGCGGCGGTGCGGCGGCCTCGGCCGACGCGTCGTCGGGCACCTCCGAGGCCACCTCGACCGACGACCACTCCCCCGAGGTCGCCACCGACACCGCCGAGGCGGTCCAGGAGGAGAACCCGGCCGAGGCGGTCGAGGAGCACCCGACCGAGGAGCCGGCTGCGGAGGCGACCGACACCCCGGACGCCCCGGAGGCCTCGGCCCCTTCCGACGCCTCCGAGGACGAGCAGCCCCCGGCGCGGCCGGCGACCGGCTCCGGCGAGCAGCACCAGCCGAAGACCGACGCCGACATCCACGAGGCGGGGTCGCTCTTCGACCTGTAGTCCAGCCGGCCCGGCGTACGACCTCGGCGCGGTGCTCTGCTGTCACCTGGTGGCAGCAGAGCACCGCGTTCGTCGTTCACGGCGGGACGTCGTAGGTCCCGACCCCGGCGTACGGCGGGCCCCGCGCCTGGCGTCCGGAGATCCCGGTTTCCCAGGCGAACCTGGGAATCGGCGGCCTTGACAGGCAAAACTGCCCTCGCGTGCCCGGATTGCCCGGTCCGACGGGCAGTTTCACCGGCTAGCCGGTGAAACTGCCCGCCCCCGTCCCCGCCCCTACGACTGCATCGCCACCCCCCGCCGCCAGTAGCCCATGAAGGCGACCTGGCGGCGGTCGACGCCGACCTCCTGGACGAGCGCGCGGCGCAGGCGGGTGACCATGGTGGACTCGCCGGCGATCCAGGCGAAGACACCCTCGAGGGGGCCGGAGGTGGGGTTGGTCGCGCGGCCGGCGACCTCCTCGCCGGAGCTGGAGTACGCCGGGGTCTCCCACAGCTCGGGGTCGACCTCGACGACCGTCGGGTCCGCACCCGGCGCCGACGACGGCAGCCCGAGGCACTCCCGCACCGCCGGCACCAGTCGGCTGCCCACGTCGCGGTGGCCGCGGACCAGCCAGCGGACCTCGACGCCGGTGGGGGCGGGGAGGTCCTGGAAGTCGAGGGCGTCCGGGACCTCGAGGAAGACCGTGCCGGACGCGCCGCAGCCGAGGCCGGCCAGGATGCCGGCGATGGCCGGGACCGCGGACTCGTCGCCCACCAGCAGCAGCGAGGTGGCCTCGCCCGGGGTGAACTCGATGCCGCCGAACGGCACGCCGCGCCGCGGGGCCAGCAGCACGACGCGCATCCCCGGCCGGGCCCGCAGTGCCCAGCCGGCGCCCGGTCCGGCGAGGCCGTCCTCGTGGACCACGAAGTCGACGACGAGGCGGGTGTCGGCGCCGTACCCCTCGAGCTCGCGCACCGTGTAGGTCCGCATGTGGCCGCGCTGCTGCGGCGGGAGGGCGCGCCAGTCGGCGTACCAGTCCGCGCCGACGCCCTGGAGCGAGGGCAGCGTGCCGTGCTCCTCGGGCAGCACCAGCTTGATGCGCTGGTCCAGCCACGGGCCGTCGACGCCCATGTCGGCCAGCTGGTCGCCGGCGAAGACGACCCGGACGAAGGACGGCGACAGCCGGGTGACCTCGACGGCCTCGACCTCGGTGAGCACCAGCGGCAGGACGGGCGACGCCGCGGTGGTGGCGGTGGTCGGGCTCATGCGGGGACCTCCTGGGTCCGGTGGCGGGCGGCGCGTCCCAGCGGGACGACCATGGGGGTGCCGGTGACGGGGTCGGGCACGACGCGACAGGCCATGCCGAAGACCTCGCTGACGCACGGCTCGGTGATCACCTCGGCGGGGGTGCCGGCGGCCACGATGCGGCCGTCGCGCATGGCGACGAGGTGGTCGGCGTACCTCGCCGCGAGGTTGAGGTCGTGCAGCACCATCACCACGGTCGTGCCACGCGCCTCGTTGAGCTCGGCGAGGAGGTCGAGGACCTCGACCTGGTGGGCGACGTCGAGGTACGTCGTGGGCTCGTCGAGCAGGAGCAGGTCGGTCTGCTGGGCCAGCGCCATCGCGATCCACACCCGCTGGCGCTGGCCGCCGGAGAGCTCGTCGACGAGCCGCTCGGCGAGGTCGAGGGTGTCGGTCAGCCGCAGCGCCTCGGCGACCGCCTCCTCGTCGGCCGAGGACCAGCGGCGCAGCGCGCCCTGGTGGGGGTGGCGACCGCGCCCGACGAGGTCGACCACGCTGACGCCCTCGGGGGTGACGGGGTTCTGGGGCAGCAGGCCCAGGGTGCGGGCGACCTGGCGGGAGGGCAGCGAGGCGATCGCCCGGCCGTCGAGCAGCACGGACCCAGCGGTCGGCGTGAGCAGCCGCGCCATCCCGCGCAGCAGCGTCGACTTGCCGCAGGCGTTGGCGCCGACGATGACGGTGACCCGGCCGTCGGGGACGGTGGTGGTGAGGTCGGTGACGACCGCGCGGTCGCCGTACCCCAGCGTCACGCGCTCGGTGCGCAGCCGGCCGGCGGTCCGGGACGGGTCGGGCAGGTCGGGCATCAGGACCTCCGGGAGGTGCGTCCGGTGGCGAGCAGCCACAGCAGGAAGGGGGCGCCGACGGCACCGGTGACCACGCCGACGGGGAAGTTGACGTCCGGCACGGCGTACGCCGCGACGTGGTCGGCGGCGACCACGATGATCGCGCCGACCAGCCCGGCGCCGAGCAGCGTGGTGCGACCGCCGTTGAGCGACCGCGCGATCGGCCCGGCGAGGAAGGCCACGAACGAGATCGGGCCGGCGGCGGCCACGCCGACCCCGACGAGCAGCACCGCGACGAGCAGCAGCAGGTCGGCCCGTCGTGGGGGTACGCCGAGCCCGGCGGCCGCGTCGTCACCGAGCTCGGAGGCCCGGGCCGAGCGGGACAGCACCACCAGCACGGGCACCACGACCAGCAGGAGCAGGGAGAGCACGCGGATGGTCGGCCAGTCGACGCGGTTGAGGCTGCCGATCAGCCACTGCAGCACGATCTGCGTGTCCCACTCGTCGGCGCGGGTGAAGAGGTACTGCACGACGGAGTAGAGCCCCGCGCTCAGCGCCACCCCGACCAGCACGAGCCGGGCCCCCGCGTGCGCGCCCACGAGCAGCCGCACGCCGACGGCGACGCCGACGGCGCCGAGCACCGCGGCGGCGGCCAGGGCGACGCCGCGCTGGTCGAGCACGACGATGGTGAACACCGCGGCGGTGCTGGCGCCGACGCTCACGCCGACCACGTCGGGGCTGGCCAGCGGGTTGCGCAGCGTGGTCTGGAAGATCGCCCCGCCGACCCCGAAGGCCAGCCCGACCAGCACGCCGAGCACGGCGCGCGGCAGCTTGCTCTCCATCAGGATGTACGACGCCCCGGGGATCTCGGTGCCGGTGACGATCCGCACCACGTCGGGCAGCGTCACGATGAAGTCGCCCAGCGTGATCCGCACCAGGAAGACGGTCACCAGGAGCGCGGAGAGCGACGCGACCACCAGGCGGGTACGCCGCTGCGGGCGGCGGCGGGCGCGGCGTACGACCTCCCGCGGGTCGGGCGCGGGCCCTGCGGCGGCGGTCGCCGCCTCGCGGGGACGGGAACCCAGCACGGTGCTCACAGCGCCCCGATCCGGCCGCGTCGCACGAGGTGCAGGAAGACGGGGACGCCGACGACGGCGCTCATGATGCCCACCTGGACCTCCCCGGGCGGCAGCACCAGCCGGCCGACGGTGTCGGCGGCGACGACCAGCACCGCGCCGAAACCGAGGCTCAGCGGCAGCACCGACCGGTAGTCGGGACCGACCAGGGCGCGTACGCCGTGCGGCACGATCAGCCCGACGAAGGCGATCGGCCCGGCGAGCGCGACGGCCGACCCGGCGAGCAGCACCGTGGCGAGGCCGACGACGAGCCGGTCCCGGACCACGTGGCGGCCCAGCCCGCGGGCG
Organism: Nocardioides aurantiacus; assembly: GCF_003752505.1. Taxonomy (NCBI): domain Bacteria; kingdom Bacillati; phylum Actinomycetota; class Actinomycetes; order Propionibacteriales; family Nocardioidaceae; genus Nocardioides; species Nocardioides aurantiacus. The sequence continues at coordinate 3,678,879 of NZ_RKHO01000001.1, forward strand.
AGGTCGTCACCGAGCGCCAGGGCGTTGAGGGTGCGGGCACAGGCGAGGCCGAGCACGGCGCCGACGGCGAGGAACGGCAGGCCGATCAGCAGCACCTCGTCGCCGCGCCCGGCCACGGTGCCGACCTGCCAGAGCCGGAACGACTCGACGGTCTTGCGGTCGACGAGCAGCAGTCCGGAGACCCAGCTGGTGACGGCGGCGGTGAGCGCGGCGCCGGCGATCGCGACCTTGACCGGGGTGGCGCCGTCGCGGCCCACCGAGGCGATCGCGTGCACCAGCACCAGGGCGATCGCCGCGCCGGCGAAGGCCCACCAGACGTAGGCCCGGATGTCGGAGACGCCCATCACCGAGATCGCGACCACCATGGCGAGCGAGGCGCCGGCGTTGACGCCGAGCACGCCGGGGTCGGCGAGCGGGTTGCGGGTCAGGCCCTGCATCAGCGCCCCGACCAGGCCCAGGGCGCCGCCGACGGCGAGCCCGAGCAGGGTGCGGTCGAGGCGCACCGCGGCGATCTCGTGGGTGGGGCTGCCGGGATCGAGCAGCGAGGTCGGCCCGATCCACCGGGCACCCAGCAGCACCGAGGCCGCGGCGACCACGAGCAGCGCCACCACCAGCACCGCCACGGCCGTGACCGGGGACGCACGCCGCACCCCCTCGGGGCGCGCGCGGAGGCGCCCCGAGGGGGTGGCGGGCGTGCGGGTGGCGGTGCTCACGAGCCCTGGACGGCCTTGCTGACCTCGGGCACGAACTCGTCGATGATGAACGGGATCGAGAGCGGGGTCGGGTTGGTGACCGCCATCGCGACCTGCTTGTCGGCCTCGGCGTAGGCGTGGCCCTCGGCGATGGCCGGCAGCTGGCCGACCAGCTTGTCCTGGGTGAACTTCTCCATGTCCTCCGGCGTCTCGGCCCAGGTCAGGAAGACGTCGGAGTCCAGCTCGGGGGCCTTCTCGGCCGAGACGGTGCTGTAGAACTCGCCGGGCTTGATCGACTCCGCGACCGCCGGGGCGTCCTCGAGGCCGAGGTCGTGCATGAAGGCGACCCGCGGGTCCTCCGGCGCGTAGATCCCGACGGTGGAGAGGTCGGTGGTGGCGAGGTAGCCGAAGATCATCGAGGCCCCCTGGATCTCGGGGTGGTCCTCCTTGGCCGCGTCGATCTCCTGCTGCGTCTGCGCGACGACCTCCTCGGCGGCGCTCGTGCGTCCCAGCGCCTTCGCGACCGTGTCGAGCGAGGTCTGCCACGGCGTCGTCCAGGGCGCCTCGGGGTAGGCCACGACCGGCGCGATCTTGGAGAGCTTCTCGTACTCCTGCTCGGTGATGCCGGAGTTGGTGGCCAGGATGACGTCGGGCCGCGTCTGGGCGACCTCCTCGATCGGGGCGCCGTCCGCGTCGTCGTAGCGCACCGGCGCCTCGGCGCCGAGCTCCTCGACGGCGGCGTCGAAGTAGTCCGAGCTGCCGGTGTCGTTGCCGCCCCAGGTCAGCTTGGTCGCGCCGACGGGCACGACGCCGAGCGAGACGGCGTGGTCCTGGTCGCTCCAGCCGAGGGTGGCCACGCGCTTCGGCTCCTCGGTGAGGGTGGTCTCGCCGAAGGCGTGCTCGATCGTCACGGGGTAGGCGTCGGCGTCCACCTCCGTGGTCGTGCTGGAGGCCGCGGCATCGCCGCCGTCCTCGGTCGAGCCGGTCGAGCAGCCGCTGAGGGCGAGCGCTCCGAGACCGGCGGCCAGGGCGAGGTGCCGCAGTCGCGTCATCAGGTGTCCTTCGAGGAAGAGGGTGGGAGAGGTAAGCCTTGGCTTACTTAGGGCACCCTAACCTCTAGGACCGGCTCGGACGCAAGGGGTGCCCCCGACCCGGCTGGGTTAGGTTGGCGCCCGTGCTGCTCTCCGACCGCGACATCCTCGCCGAGATCGACCTGGGACGGATCGCGCTGGACCCCTACGACGCGGCGATGATCCAGCCCTCGAGCATCGACTTCCGGCTCGACCGGTTCTTCCGCGTCTTCGAGAACCACCGCTACCCCCACATCGACCCCGCGGCCGACCAGTCCGACCTGACGCGCGAGGTCGTGGCCGAGGGCGACGAGCCGTTCATCCTGCACCCGGGCGAGTTCGTGCTCGGGTCGACCTACGAGACGGTGTCGCTGCCCGACGACGTCGCCGCCCGCGTCGAGGGCAAGTCCTCGCTGGGCCGGCTGGGGCTGCTCACGCACGCCACCGCCGGCTTCGTCGATCCCGGCTTCAGCGGCCACGTGACCCTCGAGCTGGCCAACGTCGCGACGCTGCCGATCAAGCTCTACCCGGGCATGAAGATCGGCCAGCTGTGCTTCTTCCGGCTCTCCTCGCCGGCCCAGCACCCCTACGGCTCGGCGAAGTACGGCTCGCGCTACCAGGGCCAGCGCGGCCCGACGCCGTCGAAGTCGTTCGCCAACTTCCACCGGACCCAGATCTGAGCCCATGGCGTTCCAGCGCTACGTCGCCCTCGGCGACTCCTTCACCGAGGGCGTCGGCGACCCCGACCCCGACCGTCCCGCGGGCCTGCGCGGCTGGGCCGACCGGGTCGCGGAGGTGCTCGAGGACCGGGCCCACGACGCGGGCACCGGCTTCGGTTACGCCAACCTCGCCATCCGCGGCCGCAAGCTGCTGCCGATCCTCGAGGAGCAGCTGGACCCCGCGCTGGCGCTCGCCCCCGACCTGGTGACGATCCACGCCGGCGCCAACGACGTGCTGCGCCCGCGGGTCGACCTCGACGCCCTCGCCGCGGCGTACGACGCGGGCGTGGGCCGGCTCGCGGCCACCGGCGCCCGCGTGGTCGTCTTCACGATCTGGGACCCGGGCGGGTCGGGCATCTACGGCGCCCTGCGGGGCCGGATGGCGGTCTTCAACGAGCACGTCCGCGAGATCAGCGACCGCCACGGGACCGACCTGGTCGACATGTGGCGAATGCGCGACCAACCCGTCGGCCAGCTCATGGACACCGACCGGATGCACCTCAACGCCCGCGGCCACGACGCCATCGCCCGGGCCGTGCTGGCGGCCCTCGACGTGCCCCACGCGGTGCCGCCGCCCGAGCCCTTCGTCGCCCCCGCCCTCAGCCGCCGCGAGCAGCTGCGCGAGGACGCCCGCTGGACCCGCGAGTTCCTGCTCCCCTGGGTGCACCGCCGGGTCACCGGGCGCTCCTCGGGCGACGGCCTGGCCCCGCGGCGCCCGACCCTCGCACCGGTGCTGCCGAGCACCGACCGCGTCGGGTAACCTCGGCCCCGGCGTCGTCGCAGCACCGGACGGCGGCCACGCGGATGTAGCTCAGTTGGTAGAGCGCGACCTTCCCAAGGTCGATGTCGCGAGTTCGAGTCTCGTCATCCGCTCCATGTCCTCCTCCCCGGCAGCCGGTCCCACCGGCGCGTTCGCGGGGTTCCCACCTGCCGCGCTCGACTTCTACGACGACCTCGAGCTCGACAACACGCGGACGTTCTGGGAGGCGCACAAGCAGGCGTACGCCGACCACGTCCGCGCCCCGATGCTCGCCCTCACCGAGGCGCTGGCGCCGGAGTTCGGTCCGGCGAAGGTCTACCGCCCCTACCGCGACGTGCGGTTCTCCAAGGACAAGACGCCCTACAAGGAGCACCAGGGGGCGATCGTCAGCACCGCGCCGGCGACCGGGTGGTACGTCCAGGTCGCCGCCCCCGGCGTCCGCGTCGGCGCCGGCTCCTACCGCGCCGACGGCCCCGACCTCGCCCGGATCCGCGCCGCCATCGACGCCGACCACTCCGGCCGCGAGCTCGAGCGCATCCTGCGGCGGCTGACCTCGGCGGGCTTCGAGGTCGGCGGCGAGCGGCTCAAGACGACCCCGCGGGGCTGGTCGGCCGACCACCCCCGCATCGACCTGCTGCGCCACAAGTCGCTCTTCGTGGGCCGCCACTACGGCTTCGAGCCGTTCGTCCACACCCCCGAGCTCCTCGACCACGTCCGCGACGACTGGCGGCAGCTCCGCCCCCTCGTCGAGTGGCTCACCGCCCGCGTCGGCGTGCTGGGCTGAGGTCGGGCTGGTGCGTCGGGCGAGGGACGGCTACGCGCCGACCCCGCCCACCCCGGCAGCCCGGCGCTTCCACTTGCGGCGCTTGCGGTCGAGGTCGGCGACCTCGGCCTCGAGCGTGGCGAGCCGGGCGCGCAGGGTGGTGTTGTCGGCCAGGGCGTCGCCGAGGGCGTCGACGGCGACGGCGAGCTGGTCGCGGGCGCCCGGGAGCGTGGTGGGCTCGCCGGCGTCGAGGAGGTCCAGCAGGTCGCCCTGGAGGTCGTAGCCGCCCGCCTCGAGCGTGGTGCGCCAGCGCTCCACGAGCGGCGCGAGGACGTCGGTCGGCACGGTCGGCATCGCGGCCGCCTCGGCGTCCGCCGCGTCGGGCACGACGAGGCCCGTGCCCGCCCGGGCCAGCGGGGCGTCGAGCTGGCGGTTGACGCGACGCAGCACGGCGACACCGGCCGGATCGGCGTACGCCGGGACCCGGACGGGCAGCCGGGCGGCGACCTCCTCGCCGAGGCGCAGCTCGCGGACGACTCCCGCCCACTGCCGCGCCGGGTCGCGGTCGGCGACCACGTGGACCCGGTCGTGGTGCAGCGTCCAGGCCCAGCGCGCGACGAGCGAGCCGAGCTCGTGGCCGGCCCAGTAGTCCTCGCCCTGCCGGTGCTCGCGGGCGCCGCCGGTGGCGTGGTCGAGCACGCGGGCGGCGTACTTCTCCCAACCGGTGCCCGAGCCGCGCCGCAGCGCAGCGAGCCAGGAGCCGTAGAGCTGGGCGGAGAACGCGTCGAGGGTGAGCACGAGGTGCACCTCGACGCCGATCAGCGGGTCGAGGGCGAGGCGCAGCTGGTCCTTGTCGGCCGCACCGAGGTCGGGGGTCGAGACCACGCTGGTCCCGCGGTGCTCCCAGACCCGGTCGCAGATCCGCGCCCAGCGGCCCTCGACGTCGCGGCGGGCGAGCTCGGCGTCGCGGTGGGTGCGCAGCAGCTCGTGGGTCGCGAGCCCGGCCTCCTCACGGGTGGCCACGACCCGGACGCCGGCCTCGCCGAGCGCGTCGGCGTGGTGCTCCAGGGTCGCGGGGATGACGGGGCGTGCCGCCTGGGGCAGCCCGAGGTGCCAGACCAACCTGCGTCGTGCCATGGCCCCGAGCGTGGGGGCGCGACGCGTCCGCGCGGTGAACGGCGGAGGTCCGTCAGGGAACCGTCGTGGGGACCGTGGTCTCCTCGGCCGCACCCGCGACCTCCGGTGCCGTGGTGGCCGTCTGCGTCGGGGCCGGGCTCGGTGCGCTGCTGCCCGCCTTGCCGCCACCCGTCTGGCCCTTGCCGGGCTGGGGGCCCGAGCTGCCAGGCTGCCCGTTGCCAGGCTGCCCGTTGCCCGGCTGCCCGTTCGGGTGGCTGGTGCCGGGCTGACCGTTGGGCTGGCCGTCGGGTTGGCCGTTGCCGGGCTGGCCGTTCGGCTGGCCGGCTGGTCCGGGCTGGTTGCCCGGACCGGGCTGCCCGGGCCCCTGGCCGTCGTCGTCCTCGTCCTGGTCGTCCTGGTCGTCCTCGTCGACGTCGTGGGGCAGTTCGAGGTGGACCGGCATCGACCACATCTGCAGCGGGGCGGCGGAGACCGTCAACCCGGCCGCGCTTCCCGTCGTCAGCGCCGTCGGGAGCACCAGCAGCCCGACCAGCACTGCGGCGAGGGTGAGCGCCGCCCAGAGCCGCCTCACGGGACGAGCACCTTGCGCGGCGGCGGGGGCGGGACGCGACGGCCGGTCGGCCGCAGCACGACCCTGGGAGCCGCGGTGCGCGGGGCCGGGACGCGGCGACCGGTGGGCCGGAGGGCGGTGAGCGCCGGTCGCCCGAGCTCGGCGTGGTCGCCGGTGCGCTGGGTCGGGATGAACGGGTGGACGCCTGCCGCCACGAGCACCAGGTCGCGGCCGTCGGGGGCAGGCACGGTGACCGACGCCGGGGCGGGCGTCGGCCGGTCGCAGGCGTCGACCTGCTCCTGGTCCTTGCGACGGGGCCGGCTGTCCCAGCCCAGGACCAGCAGCGTGGCCAGTCCGGCTGCGACCCCCGGGAACCAGGGATGCTGCGGAAGGTGGAGGACCCAGGCCTTCTGTGGGAGGTAGAGCCACGAAGCGCCGACGACCTCGTCATCGGTCGGCTGCCACGGGTCCGGGGTCGGGTTGTTGTCGCCCTGCATCGTGTAGCCACGAGCTCCGTCGCCGCCGATGATGCGGTGGATGACCCGGCCACCACCCGCGACCTCGAAGGTGACGATGTCGCCGACCTCGTAGGTGTCCTGCTTGCGGGTCACGACCAGGTCACCGGTCGCGTAGGTGCCGTCCATGCTGTGGCCCGACACCTCGATGTACGCCGCCGGCCCCCCGATCACGGTGGGCGCCAGGGTCACGAACCACGCCCCGAGCAGGGCGACCACGGCGACGTTGGACAGCTGGCCACGCAGGCAGCGCACGATCGACATGGGTGCTCGCAGGGGTAGGAGGAGATGGACGGGGCGGCGGCACCTCGTCGAGGTGCCGCCGCCCCGGATGGTGCTCGATCAGCGGGTGCCGTAGGGCTGGCCCTCGAAGCCCGGGTCGATGCTGACGCGCACCGAGTTCAGCTCCTCGGCGGGGAACGCCTGGTTGAAGGACAGGCGGACGAACTGGTTGCCGGCGCCCTGGGCGGGGACCCGGCCCGAGGCGCGGACGTTGCTCCCGTTCTGCACCTTGCCCGACCCGTCCTCGTTGGTCCACAGGACGGTGACGGCCTGGTCGGAGCACTGGGCGCCGGTGAGCTTCACCAGGGCCGTGTCGACGGTGGGCACGGCGAGGTCGTCACGGAACCCCCACTCGACGACCTTGGCACTGGTGGCGCAGGTGAGGTCGTTGGTCGTGCCGGTCTGCACCGGGTTCGCGCTGACGCCACCGGCGAAGCCAGCAGCAGAGGCGGCGCCGACGGCCGCGACAACGGCCACCACGGGCACGACGATGAGCTTCTTCATGATGTCTCCTCGGATGAGCGGGGATTCCCCCTGCGTCCCGCCACTCCTCGCGAGCACTGCGGCGACAGGTCCAAGGTTCGTCGCGACGACCCCCTCGGGGCATCGTCAGAATTGATGAAAAGCGCCCACCTAGTTGTGATGACCAGGCACGTTGGTCAAGGACGTGTGAGGACACGGTCTGATGTCGTGGATGAGTGAAGACCTCCCGGTGTGGAGTGGAGCTACCTAGGAACCGCTCCACGACCAGGAGGTCTTCGTGTCTCACGCTACCCATGCCAATGCTGCTCTGACGCCACGTGCCCGGCTGCGATTGGCGCGTCTGATCGTCGAGCACGGTTGGCCGCCGGCGCGGGCAGCCGAGCGGTACGACGTGTCGTGGAAGACCGCGAGGAAGTGGGCTGAGCGCTATCGGGCCGAAGGGCCGGCCGGGATGAGCGATCGGTCCTCGGCCCCGCATCGTCAGCCAAACCGGACCCCGGCACCGGTGGTGCGCAAGATCGTGCACCTTCGGTGGAAGCAGCGGCTCGGGCCGGTCGAGATCGGTGACCGGCTCGCGATGCCGTCCTCGACGGTTCACGCGGTCCTGGTGCGGTGCCGGATCAACCGGCTCACCCACATCGACCGCGCCACCGGTGAGCCGATCCGACGCTACGAGCACGAGCGACCAGGCGACCTGCTGCACGTTGACGTCAAGAAGCTCGGCAAGGTCCCCGACGGCGGCGGCTGGCGCTACGTCGGACGTCAGCAGGGCGAGAAGAACCGCGCTGCGACGCCTGGGAAGCCGCGCAACAAGTACCGCGGCCCGCTGATCGGGACCTGCTACCTGCATACGGTGATCGATGACCACTCCCGCGTCGCCTACGTCGAGGCCCACGACGATGAGACCAAGGAAACGGCCACCCAAGTGCTGCGCAACGCAGTCGCCTGGTTCGCCGAACGCGGTGTCATCGTGCAACGGGTCCTCAGCGACAACGGCAGCTGCTACAAGTCCCACCTGTGGCGCGACACCTGCGCCGAGCTGGGGATCACGCCGAAGAAGACCCGGCCTTACCGGCCCCAGACCAACGGCAAGATAGAGCGCTTCCACCGCACCCTGGCCGAAGGGTGGGCGTTCAAGAAGTTCTACAACTCAGAATCCGCCAGACTCGCCGCCCTGCCAGGCTGGGTCCACGAGTACAACCACCACAGGCCCCACTCGGCCATCGGGAAACGCTCACCCATCAGCAGGTTGGACAACCTGGCTGGGCATCACACCTAGTGCGGCTGCCAGGCGTCCTCGTCGGTGGTGCGCGCCTCGACCTCGGGCGGCAGGGTGCGGGTGGCGAGCGCCTCGATGGTGACGTTCTCGAAGACCTCGCGCAGCGCGCTGCGGGCCGCGATCCAGGCGTGCTGCAGGATCTGCGCCGACTCGTTGTACTGCACGGCTTCGGGCCGCAGGCCGTAGACGCTGACCAGGGGCCCGTCGACGGCGCGGATCACGTCGGCGACGGTCACGTCGGCCGGGCGCGCGGCGAGCCGCCAGCCCCCGGACTGGCCCCGCTGGCTGACCACGATGCCGGCACGACGCATGTCGGCGAGGATCGCCTGCAGGAAGCCGTGCGGGATCTCCTGGAGTCGCCCCAGCTCCTCCGCGCTCACCGGCCGCCCGTCGTCACGGTTCGCGATCTCGATGAGCGCCCGGAGGGCGTAGTCGGCCTTGGCGGAGACGCGCATGGCCCCAAGTCTGGCAGAACGCTCGGCTTACCCGAGCTGATCGAGTAGGTCGTCTTGCCCCACGCCGTCCCGCGACATCGCGCCCCGGGTCTCCGCCGGCCCGCCTCGGGGGAGTTTCGCCCACCAGGACGGGCGAAAGTCGGTCCGGACACATTCCGCGGTTGCGCTTGCATGCCCGCCCGCGACGACGGATACTGATGTTACTGAGCAGTAGAACTCAGTGGTAGCACGCCCGGAGCGCGGGCACCGAGACGAGATGGGTGGGCCCATGAGCCACTACAAGACCAACATGCGGGACATCGAGTTCAACCTCTTCGAGGTGCTCGGTCGGGACGAGGTCCTCGGACAGGGCCCCTTCGAGGCGATCGACGGCGAGACCGCCCGGTCGATCCTCGGCGAGGTCGAGCGGCTGGCCCGCGAGGACCTCGCGGCGTCGTACGAGGACAGCGACCGCAACCCGCCGGTCTTCGACCCCACGACCCACACGGCCCCCGTGCCGGCGAGCTTCAAGAAGAGCTACGAGGCGTGGCGCGACGCGGAGTACTGGCGCCTGCAGCTGAGCGAGGAGCTCGGCGGCACCCCCGCCCCCGCGAGCCTGATCTGGGCCCTGGGCGAGATGGTGCTCGGCGCCAACGCCCCGATCTGGATGTACGGCGCCGGCCCGGCCTTCGCGGGCATCGTGCACCGCAACGGCAACGACCGCGACAAGCAGATCGCCCAGCACATCGTGGACCGCCAGTGGCACACCACGATGGTGCTGACCGAGCCCGACGCCGGCTCCGACGTGGGTGCCGGTCGCGCGAAGGCCACCCCCAACGAGGACGGCACCTGGAACATCACCGGGGTCAAGCGCTTCATCACCTCGGCCGAGAGCGACCTGACCGAGAACATCGTCCACCTCGTCCTCGCCCGTCCGGCGGGCGTCGAGGGCGTCGGCGGCCCCGGGACCAAGGGCCTGAGCCTGTTCATCGTGCCCAAGACGCACTTCGACGTGGAGACCGGCGAGCTGACCGGCGAGCGCAACGGCGTCTACGTCACCAACGTCGAGCACAAGATGGGCATCAAGGTCTCCAACACCTGCGAGGTCACCTTCGGCGACCCGTCGGTCGGCGGCGGCGAGCCCGCCCGCGGCTGGCTGCTCGGCGAGGTGCACAACGGCATCGCGCAGATGTTCCAGGTCATCGAGAACGCCCGCATGATGGTCGGCTCCAAGGCCATCGCGACGCTGTCGACCGGCTACCTCAACGCGCTGGAGTTCGCCAAGACCCGCGTCCAGGGCGCCGACCTGACCCGGGCGGCCGACAAGACCGCCCCGCGCGTCACGATCACCCACCACCCCGACGTGCGTCGCTCGCTGATGGTGCAGAAGTCCTTCTCCGAGGCGATGCGCTCGCTCGTGCTCTACACCGCCTCCTGGCAGGACCGGGTGCAGCTGGCCGAGCACCGCGGCGAGACCGACGAGCTGGCGATGCGGGTCAACGACCTGCTGCTGCCGATCGTCAAGGGCTACGGCTCGGAGCGCTCGTGGACGCTGCTGGGCACCGAGTCGCTGCAGACCTTCGGCGGGTCGGGCTTCCTGCAGGAGTACCCCATCGAGCAGTACGTCCGGGACGCCAAGATCGACACCCTCTACGAGGGCACCACCGCGATCCAGGGCCAGGACTTCTTCTTCCGCAAGATCGTCAAGGACCAGGCGCAGGCGCTGGGCCACCTGGCCGGCGAGATCGAGGCGTTCCTGGCCAGCGAGGCCGGCAACGGTCGGCTGAAGAACGAGCGGGCGCTGCTCGCGCAGTCCCTCCAGGACGCCCAGGCCCTGGTCGGGCTGATGATCAACACGCTGATGAGCGCCGACGAGTCCTCCGAGGGCGGCGACATCCGCAACATCTACAAGGTGGGGCTCAACACCTCCCGCCTGCTGATGGTGCTCGGCGACGTGGTCTGCGCCTGGCTGCTGCTCAAGGGCGCCGACGTGGCCCTGCAGAAGCTGGGTGGCGAGGTCTCGGCCAAGGACAAGGCCTTCTACGAGGGCAAGGTCGCGGCCGCGCAGTTCTTCGCGCAGTACAACCTGCCCAGGACCAGCTCCGAGCTGGCCATCGCCGAGGGCACCGACCTGTCGCTGATGGACCTCGACGAGGCCGCCTTCTAGGCACCCACCACCGCGCCACCGGACCCGGCCCCTCGCACCAGGGGGGCCGGGTTCGCCGCTTCCGCGCATGGAGCGGCCCGGTTGGGGCACACTTCTGGACAGCCCCGTGCGGCCGCCCCGGCCCGCGACCCTCACGAAGGAGCACGTCATGGGAATCGGACTCGGAGTCGTCCTGCTGCTGGTGGGACTCATCCTCGCCTTCGACGTCATCACCATCGACGCCGTCAACAACGTGGTCGACACCAACACCCTCGGCTGGATCTTCATCATCGTCGGCGCCCTGGCGATCGTGCTGGCGCTGGTCATGAACGCCCAGCGCAGCCGCACCACCACCCGGGTCGAGGAGCGTCGTCTCGACGACCGGCGCTACTGACCGGAGCACCGCACGCACCGGCCCGTCCACCCTCCGGGGTGGGCGGGCCGACGTACGTCCCGGGCTGCTGCCACTGCGTATCTTGACCCCCATGTCATCTCACCCGCCGGCCGTCCCCGATCCCGCGCTGTGGCGCCTGGTGGAGACCTGGGAGCGGGCCTGCGCGGACTTCCTCGTCCTGGTCCGCGGCCTCACCGAGGCCGAGGGACGGCTGCCCACCGACCTGCCCGGCTGGGACGTGCACGCCAACGTCGCCCACACCACCCACCTCGAGGCCGTGCTCGCCGGGGCCCCCGAGGACACCGTCGAGGTGCCCGACGCCGCGCACCTGACCAGCCCGACCAGCCGCTACACCGAGCAGGGCGTGCTGGCCCGTCGCGGACGCACCCTGGCCGAGCTCGCCGACGAGCTCGAGCAGGCCGTGGCCACCCGCCTCGCCGCGCTCCGTGCCGACCCGCCGACCGACGCGGCCGCCCCGGCGCCGCGGACGCCCGCCGACCAGGGGTGGCCGACCGGGCTGCTGCTGCGCAACCGGCCCTTCGACGTCTGGCTCCACGAGCAGGACGTACGCCGCGCCGTGGGCCGCCCCGGCGGCTACGACTCCCCGGCCGCCGCCCACACCCTCGACGTGCTGGGCTCGGGACTGCCGATGGTCGTGGGCAAGCGGGTCGCCCCGTCCCCGGGCAGCACCGTACGGGTGGTCGTCCCCGACGCCGACCGCAGCTGGACCCTCGTGGTCGGCGAGGACGGCCGCGCCGTCCCCGGCACCGACGCGGACCCGGCCACCACGACCGTGACCCTGTCGGCCGAGGACCTCGTGGTCCTCGGCGCCGGACGCCGGGGTCCGGAGCGGGTGCAGGCGCGCCTCGAGGGCGACGTCGCGACCGGGGAGCGACTGCTCGCCTCGTTGGCGGTGACGCCGTGAGCCCCCGGGGCGAGGGCTGGACCCCCGACGACGTCCCCGACCTCACCGGGCGCCGGGCCCTGGTCACGGGCGCGACCACGGGCACCGGCCGCGAGGTCGCGCTGACGCTCGCGCGCCACGGCGCCACGCTGGTCCTGGCCGACCGCGACCTCGACGCGCTGGCCGACCTCGTCCGCAGCCTCGACGCGGAGGGCGCCGCACGGCCGGTGGCCGTGCGCCTCGACCTCGCCGACCTCGACTCCGTGCGTGACGCCGCGAGCACGGTGCTCGACGGGCCCGCGGGGCCGCTCGACCTGCTCGTGCTGGACGAGGGCGCCCGACCCCGGTCGGTCGCCCGGGCGGCCGACGACCTCGACCCCGCGCTCACCGCGCGGTTCCTCGGACCGTTCGCGCTGACCGGGCTGCTGCTGCCCCGACTGCGCGAGGCGACCCGCGCCCGGGTGGTCACGGTCGTCTCGCCGGCCCACCGGCTGGCGCGCGAGGTGCCGACCGGCCCGGAGGGAGCCCCGGACCCGGGCGACGACCAGCTGCGGCGGCGTACGGCGTGGGCGGCTCCGGCCGAGGCCGCCCTGGCCGCGCTGATGTTCGCCCTGGAGCTCGACGCCCGCGCCCGCCAGCACGGGCTGGCCACGCTCGACAGCCTCGCGGCCGTGGCCGGGCTCGACGCCTCCGGCGTGCTGGGCGAGGGCGGCCAGGCGCAGGCGCTGACGCAGCGCGCCCGCCGCGGGCCCGGGATCCTGCGTGCGGCGCTGGGCGCGGTCGAGCAGCGCAGCGAGCTCGCCCCGTGGCCGGCGCTGATGGCGGCGACCGCCGACCTGCCCGGGTCGACGGTGGTCGGGCCCGGCGGGCCGCTCGGGCTCAACGGCGCCGCCCGCATCGTCAACCCGCCCCAGCGGGCCCGGGACCGCGACGCCCGGTCGCGGCTGTGGGAGCTGGCCGAGGCGGCGACCGGCGTGGAGTACCTCTCGTGACGACCCGGCTCCGCCCGATCGAGCCCACCGACCACGACGACGTGCTGGGGCTCAACGAGCGCCACGTCGAGCTGACCGCCCCGCTCGACGGCACCCGGCTGGCCGAGCTCGTGGCGTGGGCCGACCGGGCGCTGGTGCTCGACGTCGACGGAGCGTTCGCAGGGTTCGTGCTGACCTACGCCAGCGGGTCGGCGTACGACGGGGAGAACTTCGGCTGGTTCTCCGAGCGCTACGACGACCTCGCCTACCTCGACCGCGTCGTCGTCCACGAGGACTTCCGGCGGCGGGGGCTCGCGACCCTGCTCTACGACGAGCTCGAGGGCGGCTGCGGTCGGCCCGTGATGGCGCTGGAGGTCAACCTCGACCCGCCCAACGAGCCGTCGCTGGCCTTCCACCGGGCCCGGGGCTACACCGAGGTCGGGCAGCGGGAGTCGGGCGGCCACGTGGTCTCGATGCTGGTCAAGCGCCTGGCGCCGGACTTGCTCACGGGGCCGTGACCAGGGAGGTTGGGACGATGAAGCTGCTGGTCCTGGGAGGGACGCTGTTCCTGTCGCGCGCCGTGGCGGCCGAGGCCGCCGCCCGCGGGCACGAGGTCACCTGCGCTGCGCGCGGACACTCCGGCGGAGTGCCCGAGGGGGCCACCCTGGTCACCCTCGACCGCGCCGAGCCCGACTGGTCGGCGCTGCAGGGCGACTGGGACGCCGTCGTCGACGTCGCCGGGTCGCCGGGCTGGGTGCGCGACGCGCTCGACCACCTGGCCGACCGGGTGCCGCACTGGGTCTTCGTCTCCACCATCAGCGTGTACGCCGACCACGCCACCCTCCACGGCACCCCGGCCACGCTCCCGCTGCTCGACCCCGTCGGCGACGCCGTCGAGCAGGACACCCCGGAGGCCTACGGCGGCGCCAAGGTCGCCTGCGAGCAGCTGGTGCGGCAGCGGGCCACGACCTCGCTCGTGGTGCGCCCCGGGCTGATCGTGGGCCCCGGCGACCCGACCGGCCGGTTCTCCTACTGGCCCGAGCGGCTCGCCGAGGGCGGCGACGTGCTCGCCCCGGACCACCCCGAGCGCGACGTGCAGCTCATCGACGTGCGCGACCTCGCGACCTTCCTCGTCGACGGCGCCGAGCAGCGCCGCGAGGGCGTCCTGGACGCCACCGGCCGCGTCACCGGGCTCGGCGAGGTGCTCGAGGAGGTGCAGCGCGGCGTCGAGGGCCACGGCCCCGGCTCGCGCGCCACGCTCTACTGGGCCGCCCCGGCCTTCCTGCGCCGCCACCACGTGCAGCCCTGGTCGGGCCCCCGCTCGCTGCCGCTGTGGCTGCCCGAGGCGATGTCCGGGATGCTCACCCACGACGTCAGCGAGGCCTTCGCAGCCGGCCTGCGCACCCGCCCGATCAGCGAGACCGCCGCCGACACGCTCACCTGGCTGCGCTCCGAGCAGGGCCGGGTCACCGTCACCGGCATGACCCGCGCCGAGGAGCAGGAGCTGCTCGACGACTGGCACACGATCGAGTAGCCGGGGCCGGCAGTTTCACCGGCTGGCCGGTGAAACTGCCGCGAGTGCCACGGGAGCGTCGCGCGCAGCGGCGTACGACGACGCTGGTGTGGCACTCGATCGTCATGGTGGACCCGGGTCGACCGCGAGCCGCCAGGTCCTCGGGCGTCCCGAGACGCGGGCCCGCTCGACGGCGGCGTGCATCCGGGCCACGACCTTGCCGAGGTCGTGGCGGTCCCGTCCGACGACGGTGAAGCTCTCGAGCCCCACGGCTGCGAAGCGGTCGTCGCGGTCGAGGTCGTTGCTCCTCCGATCGGCGCGCCGGTGCTCGGCGCCGTCGTACTCCCCCCGCGTGGCCAGCGGCGGGCACAGCAGGTCGGCCTTGCCGACGTAGCGACCGGCGGCGTCGTGGACGGGCCAGTTGCACAGCGGAGGTGGGAGCTGGGCGTCGAGCACCCAGACCGTGCGCAGCCAGCTCTCGGCCGGGCTGAGGCTGCGGCCGTCGACCAGGAGCAGCGCGGTCCGGACCTGCCACGCGCCGCGGCCCCGGGAGCGGGCGGCGTACGACGCCAACGCCGACGGCGTGGTGACGCCCGCCGCCAGCACCATGTCGAGCTGCACGATCGCCGCGCGTAGGTCGGTGGCGCGGGCCGCCTCGTCGACGGCCGCCCGGACCGGCTCGACGCACGGCACGCCGTGGCGCCGGACGACCTCATGGGGCGCCAGCTCCTCACGGCGCACCACCCCACCAGGCAGCTCCCGCATGCGTCGGGGTGGCGGGACGAGGAGCGGTACGGGCAGGTCCTGCGCGGCGACGTACGCCACCCCGTGGAGTCGCAGCGAGGCCCAGCCCCCGACGGCGCCCTCGGGCGGCAGGCGCTGCGCCTGCTCGAGGATGCGCTGCTCCGGCTCGCCCGGGGTGTCGGCAGGCACGTAGAGGCGTGGGCTCGTACGGCGCCACCCCGGCCCGCGGGCCTGGCCCGGCGTCGGGCCGGACACGCCGGCGGGATCGACCGGGACGGGGAGCACCAGTCCGCGGGGTGGCCGGGCACGAGGTCGGAAGGGTCGGTCCACGGCCGCACCCTCGCCGCCGCGCGCCGCGGCGTACAGGTGGGAGGCGAGGTCTGTGGACGACCGAGTGCCACATCAGGGCTGTGGAGGCGAGCTGGCCGCGACGCTGGTGCGGCAGTGGGGGCAGTTTCACCGGCCAGCCGGTGAAACTGCCCTCAGCTCACGTCCCGCCGCACCGTCAGCAGCGACCCGACGCCGGCGAGGAGGGCGGCCCAGGCGGTGAGGACCAGCGCCCCGCCCCACCAGGACAGCCGGACCGAGTCCGGGCCGTTCTCCACCGCGTTGACGATGGCGTTGGTCGCCTCGGTGGGCATGTACGGCGCGATGTGCTCGCGACCGAACTCGAACGCCCGGAACGCCAGGCCGAGCAGCGGCTCGACGATCCAGGCGACGCCGACGCCGATCAGCAGCGCGGCGACCTGGTTGGGGATCAGGATGCCGACGCCGAGGCCGATCAGCGCCCACAGCCCGAGCACGAGCAGGCTCAGCGCGAGGGTGCGCAGGATCTCGGTCGAGGGGAACGGGTCCTCGCCGACCAGGTCGAGCCCGATCGCGCCCACGACGACCGACCCGACGAGGCTCAGCAGGCCGTAGCCGACGCCGATCACCAGCAGCGCGACCACCTTGGCGGCCATCACCCGCGCCCGACGCGGCTGGGCGAGGAAGGTGGAGGTGATGGTGTGGTGGCGGTACTCCGAGCCGATCTGCATCACCCCGATCGTCAGCATCAGCAGGTAGCCCACGCTCAGCCCGCCGGTGTAGACGCTGTTGGCGACCTGCACCGCGTCTCCCCCGGGTACGCCGCCCGGCCCGCCCGCCCCCGCGGGCGCCGAGGTCAGCACCCAGGCGAACAGCCCGGCGAAGACGGCCCCGGCCACCACGACCGCGATCGCCATGCCCCACCACAGCCGGGTGGTGAGGAACTTCAGCAGCTCGGCCCGCACGGCGCTCACCATCAGGCCACCTCCCCTGCTCCGGCGCCGGCCGAACCCGGCGGCGCCGACCCCAGGTTGCGGTTGGTGCCCTCGGTCAGCGAGAAGAACAGCGCCTCGAGGTCGGCCCGGCGCTGGCTGAGCTCCCACACGGGCAACCCGGCGGCGTGCGCTGCCTCCCCGACCCGGCGCAGGTCGTCGGTGTGGACCAGCAGCGCGTCGGCCCCCTCGGGCGCGGCGGACAGCCCGGCCTGCTCGAGGGCGGCGGCCAGTGCGGCCGGCTCGGAGGTCCGCACCACGACGTGGGCGTCGCCGTCGAGGTCGGCGACCGAGCCCTGCCGCACCAGTCGCCCGTTGGCGATGATCACGACGTCGTCGGCGGTCTGCGCGATCTCCTGGAGCAGGTGGCTGGAGACCAGCACGGTCTTGCCCTGCTCGCGGCTCAGCATCGACAGGAACCCCCGCAGCCAGCGGATGCCCTCGGGGTCCAGCCCGTTGGCCGGCTCGTCGAGCACCAGCACCCGCGGGTCGCCGAGCAGCGCGGCCGCCAGGGCCAGCCGCTGGCGCATCCCCATCGAGTAGGCCCCGGCGCGACGGCGCGCGAACGCCGGGATGCCGGTCAGCTCGAGCATCTCGTCGACCCGCGAGGCGGGGATGCCGGAGGTGGCGGCGAGCACCCGCAGGTGGTCGCGTCCCGAGCGGCCGGGGTGGAAGTTGGTCGCCTCCAGCGCGGCACCGACCGTGCCGAGCGGGTCGGCGAGGTCGGCGTACGCCTGGCCGTCGATGGTGACGGTGCCCGAGGTCGGGCGCACCAGGCCCAGCGCCATCCGCAGGCTGGTGGTCTTGCCGGCCCCGTTGGGGCCGAGGAAGCCGGTGATGCGCCCCGGCTCCACGGTGAAGGTGAGGTCGTCGACGGCCGTGAAGCCGCCGAACCTCTTGGCCAGGCCCCGGAACTCGACCCGGGCACCCCGCTCCTGCGCGCTCATCTGATCCCCTGTCCGGGCCGCTCCCCCGCGGCCCTCCCGCGCGGCACGTTACGTGAGGGCGGCCTCAGAACAGCAGCGCGGTCGCGGGGTCCTCCATGATCGACGCGACGTCGGCGAGGAACCGCGAGCCCATCTGACCGTCGACGTGACGGTGGTCGAAGGACAGCGCGAGGGTGCAGACGTCACGGATCTCCAGCCGCTCGTCGGCGCCGGTGCCGACCACCCACGGCTGCCGCCGCGTCGCCCCGAAGCACAGGATCGCGGACTCGCCGGGGTTGATGATCGGGGTGCCCGCGTCGACACCGAAGACGCCCACGTTGGTGATGGTGAAGGTGCCCCCGGCCATCTCGGCGGGCTGCGTGCGTCCCTCGCGCGCGGTCGCGGTCAGCGCGGCCAGCGCCTCGGCCAGCTCGCGCAGCGACAGGGCGTCGGCGTCCTTGACGTTGGGCACGACGAGGCCCCGCGGGGTCGCGGCGGCGATGCCGAGGTTGACGTAGGACTTGTAGACGACCTCCTGGGCCGGCTCGTCCCAGGTCGAGTTGACCTCGGGCGTACGCCGCACGGCCAGCAGCGCGGCCTTGGCCAGCACCAGCAGCGGGCTCACCTTGACGTCACGGAAGTCGCGGTGGGTCTTGAGGCGCTCCACCAGCTCGCCGGTGCGGGTGACGTCGACGGTGACCCACTCGGTGACGTGCGGCGCCGAGAAGGCCGAGTCGACCATGGCCTGGCCCATCATCTTGCGCACGCCCTTGACCGGCTCGCGGCGCTCGCGCGCGTCGGGCGAGGTCGCCGTCCCGGCAGCCGGCTCGTAGGAGGTGCGCACCACCGGCGACGCGGGCCTCGCGCCGCTCGCCGCCTGCTCGACGTCCGCGCGGGTGACGGCGCCCTCGCGGCCGGTGCCGCTCAGCGAGGTCAGGTCGACCCCGAGGTCGCGCGCCAGCTTGCGCACCGGCGGCTTGGCCAGCACCCGGGTCCGCTCGCCCGTGAGCGCCTCCCGGGGCACGAACGCGTCGGCGACAGCAGGTGCGGGCGCCTCGTGCGCAGGCACGGCCGGCTCGTCGGACTCGACGACGTCCTGTGACTGCGCTCCCCCCTGGGAGAAGGCGCCCTGCACCTGCATCTGCGTCGCCGCCGCCGACTCGGTGGCGGGCGACGCGGAGCCGCGACGGGGGCGGCGCACGGGACCCCGGTCGGCCTTGTTGCGGCCCACCAGGCTCTCGCCCTCGCCGCCGCCGCTCGCGGCCGGGTTGGAGAGGTCGATGACCATGTCGGGCACCGGGGCGGGCGGGGTCGCGACGGGCTCGCCCGACGACGCCGGCTCGACCGGCGCCACCGCCGCGGGGTCGCCGATCGCGATGATCGGCGTCCCGACGGGCACCATCTCGCCCTCGGCGACGAGGAGCGCGGTGACCGTGCCGGCGTACGGCGAGGGCAGCTCGACCAGCGACTTGGCGGTCTCGATCTCGACGACGACGTCGTTGATCTCGACGGTGTCGCCCTCCTCGACGCGCCACGAGACGATCTCGGCCTCGGTCAGGCCCTCGCCGACGTCGGGCAGCTTGAACTCAGACATTGCGGTTCCTCTCGGGGCTCGTGGTCTCGACGGGCGCGACCGACGACGTCAGAAGGCCAGGGAGCGGTCGACGGCGTCGAGCAGCCGGTCGAGGTCGGGCAGGAAGTCCTCCTCGATGCGCGAGGCGGGGTACGGCGTGTCGAACCCGCCGACCCGCAGCACCGGCGCCTCGAGGGAGTAGAAGCACTCCTCGGTCACCCGGGCGGCCACCTCGGCGCCCATGCCGAGGTTGACGTGGGCCTCGTGGCACACGACGAGACGGCCGGTGCGGCGCACGGACTCCAGCACCGGCCCCATGTCGAGCGGCGAGAGCGTGCGCAGGTCGATGACCTCGAGCGAGGTGCCGTCGGTGGCCGCGGCCTCGGCGGCGGCCATCGCCGTCTTCACCGTGGGCCCGTAGGCCACGACCGTCGCGTCGGTGCCGCGCCGCACCACCCGGCTGGTGAACAGCGGCTCGGGGGTCGCGGTCTCGTCGAGGTCGGCCTTGTCGGCGTGGTACTGCCGCTTGGGCTCCAGGAACACCACCGGGTCGTCGCTGGCGATCGCCTGCTGGATCATCCAGTAGCCGTCGACCGGGTTGGAGCACGCGACCACCTTGAGCCCGGGCGTGTGCGCGAACTGCGCCTCGGGGCTCTCGGAGTGGTGCTCGACCGCGCCGATGCCACCGCCGAAGGGGATCCGGATGACCATCGGCATCGGTGAGCGACCCCGGGAGCGGTAGTGCATCTTCGCGACCTGGCACACGATCTGGTCGTACGCCGGGTAGACGAACCCGTCGAACTGGATCTCCACCACCGGCCGGTAGCCGCGCAGCGCCAGCCCGACCGCCGTGCCGACGATGCCGGACTCGGCCAGCGGGGAGTCGATGACGCGGTCCTCGCCGAAGTCCTTCTGCAGCCCGTCGGTGATCCGGAAGACACCGCCGAGCTTGCCGACGTCCTCGCCCATGACCAGGACCTTGGGGTCGTCCTCCATGGCCTTGCGCAGCCCGGCGTTGAGGCCCTTGGCCAGCGTGATCCGGCTCATCAGCGTGCCCCCTCGAAGGTGTCGAGGTAGGCCGCGTAGCCCTCGCGCTGGTGGCGCAGCTCCTCGGTCTCCTCGGCGTAGACGTGGGCGAACAGGTCGAGCGCCTTCGGGTCGGCCAGCGCCTTGCAGCCCTCGCGGAGCCGGTGCCCCAGGGCGTCGGCCTCGACCTTGAGGTCGGCCACGAAGTCGTCGTCGACCAGGCCGTTGCGCCGCAGGTAGACCTCCAGGCGCGCGATCGGGTCCTTGAGCTTCCAGTGCTCGACGTCGTCGGAGAGCCGGTAGCGGGTCGGGTCGTCGGTCGTGGTGTGGGCGCCCATCCGGTAGGTGTAGGCCTCCACCAGGGTGGGTCCGCTGCCCTCACGGGCGCGCTGCAGGGCGGCCTGCGTCACGGCGTACGTCGCCAGCACGTCGTTGCCGTCGACCCGGACGCCGGGGAAGCCGAACCCGAGCGCGCGCTGGTAGAGCGGGATGCGGGACTGGCGCTCGATCGGCTCCGAGATCGCCCACTGGTTGTTCTGGCAGAAGAACACGACCGGGGCGTTGTAGGACGCGGCGAAGATGAACGCCTCGTTGACGTCGCCCTGCGAGGACGCCCCGTCGCCGAAGTGCGCGACGACGGCGGCGTCGCGGTCGGGGTCACCGGTGCCCACCGCGCCGTCGCGCTGGATGCCCATGGCGTAGCCGGTGGCGTGCAGGGCCTGCGCACCGATGACGATCGTGTAGAGCCCGAAGTTGTTCTCGCGCGGGTCCCAGGCGCCGTGGTCGACGCCGCGGAACAGCCCGAGCAGGTCGAGCGGGTCGACCCCGCGGCACCAGGCGACGCCGTGCTCGCGGTAGGTCGGGAAGACGTAGTCCTGCGGGCGCAGCGCGCGGCCGGCGCCGATCTGCGCGGCCTCCTGGCCGAGCAGCTGGGCCCAGATGCCGAGCTCGCCGTGGCGCTGCAGCGCCGTGGCCTCGGTGTCGATGCGGCGGGTCAGCACCATGTCGCGGTAGAAGCCGCGCAGCTGGTCGCCGGAGAAGTCGAGGTCGAACTCGGGGTGGTGGGTGCGCTCCCCCTCGGGGGTCAGCAGCTGCACCAGGTCGGGGCCCCCGTCGCGCTGCGAGGGACCGAACACCTCGACGAGATCGGGGCCGAAGGCCTCACGGGACTGGCTCACGCGTCACTCCTGTCTGGGTTGAGCCGGCGCCGGGATCACCGGTCCGGCGCCGTGGTCGCCGGGTGCCGGGGGTGTCCCGGCGTACGACGCAACAGTGCGGGTTCCTGCGGCGTCGGCCACGACGTCGTGGTGGGACGGTGTGACCGGGACCACAGGAGCGCCGTCAACCTACCGGCCCCCGGTGACCGCCGCCACACCGCCCCGCGGACGCACGACGGCCGCCGTCCCGGGACGGGACGGCGGCCGTGACGTGCGCGTGAGGAGCGGGTCAGACGACGCGCTCGGCGGCCCGGTCGACGCGGCGGTGGTAGCGCTGCCCGACCTTGCCGCCGGCCATCGCGGCCAGCAGGGTGCCGACGAGCACCACCACGGCCGCCACGATGCCGGAGGTGGTGAGGTCGCTGGCGCTGGGCAGGCCGATGCCGGGGGCGTCGGTGCGGGAGAGGACGTCGTACTGGTCCCCCGCGACGGTCGCCAGCACCGCGGCCAGCACGCTGACCACGAGCGCGATCACCCAGACGAGCAGGCCTTGGCGACCGCCGTCGAAGCGCGACATCCGGCCGGCGACGTAGCCCCCGCAGTAGTAGGCGAGCAGCACCACGACGAGCAGCGCGATCGCGGCACCGAGGCCGAGGCTGGCGGCGTTGTCCTCGGCCTGGTCCTGCGTCACCACGCCGGAGTAGCCGAGCACCGCGGCCACGGCGGCCAGGATGCCGGTCAGCAGCACGGTCATGCCGACCGCGACCATCCAGCCGAAGAAGGCGGCCCCGATGTTGGCGCCGCCGAACTTCTCGCGCGCGTGGTGGTCGTCGTGGGTCACGACGCCCTCCCGGCCCCGGTCACGCCCCTCGGTCTCGCCGAGGTGTTCTCGCTCCCCCTCGACGGGCTCCCGCCTGCGTCCGAAACCAGCCATGGCTACCTCCCTGGAACTGCCCCCCGGACGACCGCTTCGTCCGGGTCCAGGGTGCCCGCTGGGACTGCGGTGAAACGAGCGACGCGCGCGGGCGGGCTCAGGGAACCGGTGCGTCGGTCCGGGCCCGGCCCGCTCGCGCACCTCCGTGGGTGGCCGCCGCCACCGCGGCGATCGTGACCACCAGGCCCACGACCTCGCGGACTCCCAGCGTCTCGCCCAGCACGACCCAGGCCATCACGGCCGTGACCGGGGGCATCACGAAGAACACGCTGGCGGCCGCACCGGCGCCCCGCGCCCGCACCAGCACGCCCAGCAGGCCGAGGCCCACGATCGAGTTGACCACCGCGAGCACCAGCACCGCGACCGCGGCGTCGACGGGGTCCCGGACCACGTCGGTGCCCTCGGTCGCCAGCGCGAGCACGAGCAGCGGCGGCCCGCACACCCCGAACTGCACCGCCGCCGACCACAGCGGGTCGGGCGCGTGGCCGATCCAGCGCTGGCCGAGGGTGCCCAGGCTCAGCCCGAGCACGCTGAGCACCGCCCACGCCACGGCGACCGGCCCGCCCGCCTGGTCGAGGTCGGGACCCAGCACGAGCAGCACGCCGCCGACGCCCACGACGAAACCGAGCACCTGCACCGGTCGCAGCCGCTCGTGCAGCAGCGCGGCGGCCAGGACGGCGGTCAGCACCGGGCTCAGCGAGTGCAGCAGCGCCCCGAGGGTGGCGCCGAGGCCGCGCTCGAAGGCGAGGTACATCGCGGCGAACTGCACGCCGTTGAGCACCAGCCCGGTGGCCGCCATCCGCAGCAGGTCGGCCCGCGGCACCCGCAGCGGCCCGCGCAGCGCCCGGGCGAGGGCCCAGGCGATCGCCGCGGCCAGGAGGAAGCGGAAGGCGACCAGCATCAGCGGGTCCATCGCCCCGACGCCGTAGGGCCCCACGATGTAGCCCGAGGACCAGATCAGCACGAAGCCCGCCGCGGGCACGAACGGCAGCCGCCCCTGGTCGGCGGGCCGGGTCGTCGTGGGCGAGGTCATCGCCGCTCACGCTACGGCTGCTTGACTCGGCCCATGACCTCCCCGTCCGGACAGGACAGCACTGCCCCGTCCACCGAGCACCCCCGCGTCGTCACCGACTCGATCGAGGTCCAGGCGCCGCCGTCCGTGGTCTTCGACCTCCTCGCCGACCCCCGCCAGCACCCGCGGATCGACGGCTCCGGGTCGCTGCGCGGCTCGATCTCGGGCCCCGACCGGCTGACGCAGGGGGCGCACTTCGGGATGGACATGAGGCTGTTCGGACTGCCCTACAAGATCCGCAACACCGTGGTCGAGCTCGAGGAGGACCGGCGGATCGCCTGGCGGCACTTCGGCGGTCACCGGTGGCGCTACGTGCTGGAACCCACCGCGCGGGGTACGCGCGTGACCGAGTCGTTCGACTACAGCCGCTACGGGCTCCTGCCCCGGCTGTTCGTCGAGCTGGCCGGCTTCCCCGAGCGCAACCGACGCGGCATCGCCGGGACGCTGGTCGAGCTCAAGAAGGCCGCAGAGCACGACGCCCGCACCACCTGAGCGAGAGGACAGCAGCCATGAGCATCCGCACCGGATCCACCGTCACCTGGACGTGGGGGGACAACGAGGCCGAGGGCAAGGTCACCGAGGTCCACCACGAGAAGGTCACCCGGACGTCCAAGGGCAGCGAGATCACCCGCAACGGCTCCGACGACGACCCGGCGTACGTCATTGAGCAGGAGGACGGCACGACCGTGCTGAAGCTCAAGAGCGAGGTCCAGCAGGGCTGAGCCGTCGCGGGCGCACAGTCGTGTGGGTGAGGGCGCGCCCTGGCGCCCTCCCACCCACACGACTCGTGCTGGTGGTCGCTAGCCCAGCCGCTCGCGGTCGTGCGGGGTGAGCCAGACCGACTCGTCGGGGCCCTGGGGCACGATGCCGCTGGGATTCACGTCGGTGTGGACGACGTAGTAGTGCGCCTTGATCTGCGCGAAGTCGGTGTTCTCGCCGAAGCCGGGCTGCTGGAACAGGTCGCGAGCGTAGCCCCAGAGGTGGGGCAGCTCGGTCAGCTTCTGGCGGTTGCACTTGAAGTGGCCGTGGTAGACCGCGTCGAAGCGGGCCAGCGTGGTGAAGAGCCGGATGTCGGCCTCGGTGATCGTCGACCCCATCAGGTAGCGACGGTCCGCCAGCCGGTCCTCCAGCCAGTCCATCGCCGTCCAGAGCCGGTCGTAGGCCTCGTCGTAGGCCTCCTGGGTGCCGGCGAAGCCGCAGCGGTAGACGCCGTTGTTGACCTCGGTGAAGACGCGCTGCATCACCTCCTCCATCTCGTCCCGGACCTCGGCGGGCCACAGGTCGGGCGCGTCGGCGCGGTGGTGCTCGGTCCACTCGAAGAACAGGTCGTGGGTGATCCACGGGAAGTCGTTGGTGACGACCTGGCCGGTGGGGACGTCGACGATCGCGGGGACGGTGATGCCGCGCGGGTAGTCGGGGTAGCGCTCGAAGTAGGCCTGCTGCAGCCGCTCGATGCCGAGCACCGGGTCGACGTCGCCCTCGTCGAGGTCGAAGGTCCAGCTGCGCTGGTCGTGGGTGGGGCCGGCCAGGCCGAGCGAGATGACGTCCTCGAGGCCGAGCAGCTGGCGCACGATGATGGCGCGGTTGGCCCACGGGCAGGCCTTCGCAGCCACCAGCCGGTAGCGGCCGGGCTCGACCGGCCACTGCGGCGGGTCGGAGCCCTCGACGGGCTCGCGCACGATGCGGTCCGGGATGTAGTTCATGTCCCGGTCGAAGGACTTGCCCTGCTCGACGTAGCTGCCGCCGGTCTCGTCTGCCATGCCCCCATGTTCCCGGATGGGAGAAGGTTCAACCGCTTCGGGCTACTCCGGGACCGGGACGCCGGACCGCCAGGCGGCCGTCACCTCGAGGAGGACGTCGTTGCCCTCGGGCTCGCCGATGCTGACGCGCACGCCGTCGCCGGCGAAGGGCCGCACCGAGATGCCGGCCTGCTCGGCCGCCGCGGCAAACTCCAGGGAGCGGTCCCCGAGCGGGAGCCAGACGAAGTTGCCCTGGGCCTCGGGGACCTCGAAGCCCTGCCGGGCCAGCGCGTCCACGACGCGGGTGCGCTCGGCGACGAGCGCGTCGACGCGCTCCAGCAACGCCTCCTCGGCCTCGAGCGAGGCCACGGCCGCGGCCTGGGCGACGCTCGAGACGCCGAACGGCAGCGCGCACGCACGCACCGCCGCCGCCACGTCCGGGTGGGCGACCAGGTAGCCGACGCGGAACCCGGCCAGCCCGTAGGCCTTGGCGAAGGTGCGCATGACCGCGACGTTGGCGTGCTCGGCGGCCAGCGCGAGCGCGTCCACGGGGTCCTCGTCGCGGACGAACTCCCGGTAGGCCTCGTCGACGACGACCAGCACCTGCGGGGGCACCTGGGCCACGAAGTCGCGCAGCTCGGCGTCGCTGACGGCCGTGCCGGTCGGGTTGTTGGGCGTGCAGACGACCACCACGCGGGTGCGGTCGGTGACCGCCGCCGCCATCGCCGCCAGGTCGTGGCGACCGGTCGCGGTGACGGGGACCCGGACGGAGGTGGCGCCGTTGGCCGACACCGCGATCGGGTAGGCCTCAAAGGACCGCCAGGCGTAGACGACCTCGTCGCCGGGCTCGCAGAACGCCTGGAGCAGGTGGTAGAGCACCGCCACCGAGCCGGTGCCCGCGGCGAGCTTCTCGGGGGCGACGCCCAGCTTGTCCGACAGCGCGGCGTACAGCGCCGTGTTGCCCATGTCGGGGTAGCGGTTCATCCGCGCCACCGCGGCCTCGGCGGCCTCCACCACGCCCGGCAGCGGCGGGTAGGGGTTCTCGTTGGAGGACAGCTTGAAGACCTGCTGGCCGGGTCGCGGCGTCGGCGGCTTGCCGGCGACGTACGCCGGGATGGCGGCGATCGTCGCGCGGGGGGAGGGTGCCGTGTCGTGGGGGTTGCTCACCCGCAGGACTCTAGGACGGCAGCACGACGCCGCCCCCGGGGACCGGTCGCAGGTCCCGCCCGAGGCGTACGTCGAGGGGGTTGGTCAGGCACCGCACGGCGCCGCCGCCCTTGAGCAGCTCGGAGACGTCGACCACGACGACCTCGAAGCCCCACTCCTCCAGCTGCGCGCGCACCCGGTCGGGGCAGGCGGGCATCACCACGGTGCGGCCCACGACCACGGAGTTGGCGCAGAACGTCATCGCCTCGTCCTCGGTGAGCACGAGCGGCTCGGGCACGAGGTCGAGGAGCGCGGCGGCCGAGGCCTCGTCGTACGCCGCGGGGCAGACCATCGCGCGGGTGTCGTCGAGCGGGCAGAAGCCGAGGTCCATGTGGTACATCCCCGGGTGCACGATGCGGAAGCCTCGGACCGTCGTGCCGAGCTCGGTCGCGAGGTGCTTCAGGGCCAGCTCCTCGGTGCGCGGGCCGAAGCCGACGACCAGGTCGCCGCGCCAGGCGAACGCGTCGCCGGCCTCGAGGTGGGCGCCGACGCCGTCGCGGCCGGTGCGCTGGGTGGTCGCGCCACGGTCGGCCCACCAGCGCTCGGCGGCCGGGGTCTCCATCCGGCGCTCGGCGTGGCGCATGTGGGACAGCACGACGTGGGGCGAGCCGTCCTCCCGCTCGAGCGCCAGGCCGAGGTTCATCGCGTAGACCATGTCGGGCGCCTCGGCGAGCTGGCCGAGCACCTCGACGCTCGCGCCGGCGGCCTCGATCGCGGCCACCATCGCGGCCCACTGCTCACGGGTGCGGACCGGGTCGGGCTGGTCGTCGAGGTGCATGAACGGGTTGATCGCGTAGTCGATGCGGAAGTGGTCGGGCGACACCGCGAGGTAGCGGCGGCCCCAGGGCAGCGGCTGCGTCGTCGGGACGGGCGGGGCGGGCAGGGTCTCGGGGCGCGTGCTCATGGGGGCCTCCTCGGCGGTGCGGGGCGTCGAGCGGTGGTGACGCCGGTCACGTATTGCCTGATTGTCGGACAATCTTGGGTCCAGTGTGACCCACGGGGGTGTGCTTCGCCAAAGAACGCGCGCGATGATGGGGGTCCCATGTCGGCCACCCCGCGCGAAGGCGCCCCGCTCAGCCCGTTCGCGGGCCTGCGGATCGAGCCGATGACCACGGTCGAGCGGGTCGCCGAGGAGCTGCGCCGCTCGCTGTTCGAGGGCGAGCTCGAGCCCGGCACCCCGCTGCGCGAGGTGGCGATCGCCGACGCGCTCGGGGTCTCCCGCTCGACGGTCCGCGAGGCACTGGGGGTGCTCGTGGCCGAGGGCCTCGCGGACCGGCTGCCCAACCGCGGCACCCAGGTGCGCCGCCTCGACAGCGCCCAGGTCGCCGACGTCTGCCGGGCGCGGGTGGTGGTCGAGAGCGCCGGCGTACGCCGCTGGCCCGACGCGGCGGAGGAGGAGCGGCAGGAGCTGCGCGACGCGCTGAGCGCCTACTCCGACCTGCGGGGCAGCGACTGCACCACCGCGGAGTTCGTGGCCGCCCACCTCCGGATCCACCGGGCGCTCGCCGGGCTGGCGGGGTCGAGCCGGCTGCTCGCCTTCGTCGACGGGCTGCACGCCGAGGTCCGGCTCGCGCTCGCCGAGGTCGACCGCGCCCGCGGCAACGCCGCCGAGCAGGTGCACTCCCACAGCCACCTGCTCGACCTGCTCGAGGCCGGGGACACCGAGGCCGCGGCGGCCGAGCTCGCCGCCCACCTCGAGGAGGCCGAGGAGTCGATGACCGACGAGGTCGAGCGGCGGCTGCGCGCGGAGTAGGCCTCTACGCTGCGGCGCATGAGGTTCCTCGTCTTCGTCATCGCCAACGCGCTGGCACTGGGAGCGGCGGTGTGGCTCTTCGAGGGCATCACGCTCCCGGCTCCCGACGACACCACGCTGGCCGTCGAGCTGCTCGTCGTCGGCGTCATCTTCGGGGTGGTCAACGCGGTGGTGCGGCCCGTCGTGCGCCTGCTGTCGCTGCCGCTGATCGTGCTGACCCTCGGCCTGTTCTGGTTCGTGGTCAACGCCGCGATGCTGCTGCTGACCAGCGCGATCTCCGGCGCGGTGGGGCTGGACTTCCGCGTCGACGGGTTCGGCACCGCGCTGCTCGGGTCGATCGTGATCTCGCTGGTGAGCCTGCTCGTCAACGCCGTGCTGCCCGACCCCGAGCGGCGGCGCTGAGGTGGCCGCACCCGCGCTGCCGGCGCCGCTGGGCGCGCCGTACCGGATCGGGTTCGTGTGCCTGGGCAACATCTGCCGCTCCCCGATGGCCGACGTCGTGACGACCTCGCTGGTCGCCGACGCGGGCCTCGCCGACCGGGTCGAGGTGCGCAGCAGCGGCACCGGCGGCTGGCACGTCGGCCAGCCGATGGACGAGCGCGCGGCGGCCCGGCTGACCGCGTCGGGGTACGACGCGAGCCGCCACCGCGCCCAGCAGCACGACGCCACCTGGGCCGGCCTCGACCTCGTGCTCGCCATGGACGCCGCCAACCTCGCCGAGATCGGCGGGGAGTCCGACCGGGTCCGGCTGTTCCGCTCCTTCGACCCCGAGGCGGACGCCGACCCGGCACCCGACGTGCCCGACCCCTACTACGGCGGCGACGCCGGCTTCGCCGACGTCCTCGCCATGGTCGAACGCACCTGCGCCGTCCTCGTCGACGGCCTCGCGCGCCTCGACCTGCGCTGAGCGAGGGCCCACCGACCCGCCCACCGATGATTTCGGGGGTGCCGCGAAGTCTCCTCCCCTGCCTACAGTTGGACCCCCTGGAGGAGGACCCATGACCCAGCTCCACGACCGCGTCCCGACTCCCCCCTTCCCCGAGGTGGCCGACCGCTACCGCCGCGAGCTGACCGCGCACTGCTACCGGATGACCGGGTCGGTCTACGACGCGGAGGACATGGTCCAGGAGACCTACCTGCGGGCCTGGAAGGCCTTCGACGACTTCGAGGGGCGCTCGTCGGTCCGCACCTGGCTCTACCGGATCGCCACCAACGTGTGCCTGACCAACCTCGAGGGCCGGGGCCGCCGGCCGCTGCCCACCGGCCTGGGGATGCCCGACTCGCAGGCCCGCGACGAGCTGGTCACCGCCGACGAGGTGCCGTGGCTGCAGCCCATGCCCGACGTGATGGTCGACGTCGCCAACATCGACCCGGCCGAGGTGGTCGGCAACCGCGACGCCATCCGGCTCGCCTTCGTGGCCGCGCTCCAGCACCTGCCTCCCCGCCAGCGGGCCGTGCTCGTGCTGCGCGACGTGCTCCGCTGGACCGCCAAGGAGACCGCCGCCGCGCTGGACACCACGGTCGCCGCGGTCAACAGCGCGCTGCAGCGGGCGCACGCCCAGCTCGCGGAGAAGCAGCTCACCGAGGGCACCGTCGAGGACACCCTGACGCCGGAGCACGAGCGGATGCTCGAGCGCTACGTGCAGGCGTTCTGGGCCAAGGACGTCGACGCGCTGGTGACGATGCTGGCCGCGGACGCGGTCTGGGAGATGCCACCCTTCACCGGCTGGTACCAGGGCGCCGAGACCATCGCCGAGCTCATCGAGCACAACTGCCCCGGCGGCGCGCACGACATGCCGATGCTGCGGACGTCGGCGAACGGCCAGCCGGCGTACGGCCTCTACATGCGCACCCCCCAGGGCGACTTCCGGCCCTTCCAGCTGCAGGTGCTGCAGCTGGTCGACGGCCGGGTGCGGCACGTGGTGGCGTTCTTCGAGGAGGGCCTGTTCGAGACCTTCGGGCTGCCGGCCACGCTGCCCGCGTCGTACGCCGCCGGCTAGGGCCGTGCCCACGCTCTCGGCGCCGCGTGCCCTCGCGGTGCTGGACGCTGCCGTGGTCTGGACCCACGACTGCCTGCAGGCGGCGCGCACCGCCGACGCCGGCCTGCCGACGCCCTGCGCCGGCTGGGACCTCGGCGACCTGCTCGTCCACATGGAGGACTCGCTCGCGGCCCTCGCCGAGGCCGCGCTGGGCCGGGTCGCGCTCGACGCCCCGCTGCCGGCGGCGGCCCGCGAGCCCGCGGTGCTGGTGGAGCGGGTCGTACGCCGCGCCTGCCACACGCGCGCCCGCTGGCAGGCCCTCCCGACCGGCGGAGCCGTCGAGGTGGACGTCCTGGCGCTGGACCGCGACACCCTCGCCCTGGTCGGGGCGCTCGAGGTGACCGTGCACGGCTGGGACGTCGCCGCGGCCGTCGGTCCCGCCCGGCGACCGCCCGAGGACCTGGCCGCCCGGCTGCTCCCGGTCGCCCGCCACGCGGTGCCCGCGGGCGAGCGCGGCGGTCGGTTCGCGCCGGCGCTCGTGCCGACGGACGGCTCCGCGGCCGCGCGCCTGCTGGCCCACCTCGGCCGTGACGCCGGCTGGCGCGTCGGGCGGCCCCGCTGACCCCGGCGGCTGGTCGCCGCCCGCTGCCCTGGCGGTGGTTGGTCCGGCTCGGCACCCTGGGGGCATGGCACGCAGCCGAGGGGTCGCCGAGCTCGTGGAGCGCCTGCTGGGCACGCCCGTCGCGGCCACCACCCCCGTCGCGGGCGGCGACACCTGCGTGACGACCCGGGTACGGCTCGGCGACGGCCGGTCCGCGCTCGTGAAGACCCGGTCGGGGGCGCCGGAGGACTTCTTCGCCGCCGAGGCGCGTGGGCTGCGGTGGCTGGCCGAGCCGGGCGTCGTACCCGTCGCCGAGGTGCTCGCCGTCGACCGCGACTGCCTCGTCCTCGCCTGGATCGAGACCGGACGACCCACTGCCGAGGCGGCTGCCGGGCTCGGCCGCGGCCTGGCCCTGCTGCACGCCAGCGGCGCCGACGGCTTCGGCGCCGAGCAGGACGGCTTCGTGGGCTCGCTGCCGCTGCCGAACGGACCCGCCCCCACGTGGCCGGAGTTCTACGCGGTCCGGCGGGTGCTGCCCTACCTCCGGCTGGCCGTCGACCGCGGCCACGTCGAGCCGCGTGACGCCGCGGCCGTCGAGGACGTCGTACGCCGGGTCGCGGAGCTCGCCGGCCCCGCCGAGCCGCCCGCCCGCCTCCACGGCGACCTGTGGTCGGGCAACGTGGTCTGGGGCACCGAGCGCGCCCACCTCGTGGACCCCGCCGCCCACGGCGGCCACCGCGAGACCGACCTCGCGCTCCTCGCCCTCTTCGGCACCCCTCACCTCGAGCGCCTCGTCGCGGCGTACGACGAGGAGCGGCCGCTCGCCGACGGCTGGCGCGACCGCCAGCCACTCCACCAGCTCTTCCCGGCGCTCCTCCACGCCGCGATGTTCGGCGGCGGGTACGGCGCCCGGGCAGGCGAGCTGGCCCGGCGGCTCTGAGGGGGTCGGCTCTCCAGGGAGCAGAGCGCCGGCCCCCACCCCCCGCGCGTCTCAGCCAGCCCTCAGGCCCTGGTGGCACCCTGAACCCGTGACACCGGACAGCCCTGCCTCCCGCCAGCACGTGCTCGTCGTCGAGGACGACCGCGCGGTCCGGGAGTCGCTGCGGCGGTCGCTGGAGTTCAACGGCTACCAGGTCTCCACCGCCTCCGACGGCGCCGAGGCGCTGGCCGGGATCAGCGGCACCAACCCCGACGCCGTCGTGATGGACGTGATGATGCCGCGCCTGGACGGCCTGGAGACGACCCGCGCGCTGCGCAAGGTCGGCAACAGCGTGCCGATCCTGGTGCTCACCGCCCGCGACGCCGTGGGTGACCGGGTCGAGGGGCTCGACGCCGGGGCCGACGACTACCTCGCCAAGCCGTTCGCGCTCGAGGAGCTGCTGGCCCGGCTCCGGGCGCTGCTGCGACGGGTGACGCCGGTGGAGGGCGAGGCCGACGAGACGCTGGCCTTCTCCGACCTCAGCATGGACCTCGCCTCGCGGGAGGTACGCCGCGGCAGTCGCCTCATCGAGCTGACCCGCACCGAGTTCTCGCTGCTGGAGCTGTTCCTGCGCCGGCCGCGCCGGGTGCTGGAGCGCTCCTTCATCCTCGAGGAGGTGTGGGGGTTCGACTTCCCCACCACCGCCAACAGCCTCGAGGTCTACGTCGGCTACCTGCGTCGCAAGACCGAGGCCGAGGGGGAGGCCCGGCTGCTGCACACCGTGCGCGGCGTGGGCTACGTGCTGCGCGAGGCCCCCTGATGGACGCCGTGATGTCGCGATGAGCTTCCTCGTGCCGCTGCGCTACCGCCGCTCGCTCGCCGGCCGCGTGACCCTGCTGACCACGATCGCGGTGGGCCTGGCCGTCACGGGGGTGGCGTTCGCGGCGTACGCCACGGTGCGGATGCAGAGCCTGTCCAGCCTCGACGAGTCGCTGCGCTCCCGGGCCGCGCAGGCCGCGCACACCGACACCCTCGAGGAGCTGCAGCGCCAGCGGGTCCCCGCCTGGGCGCTCGGCGCCGCCGACGTGAAGATCCTGTTCCTCGACGCCACCACCGGCAACATGCGCACCACCAACGGTGCGGTCCAGGCCAGCAGGATCTACGGCCCCGAGGCCGACGTGGCGCTCGGCGAGCGGCCCTGGTCGGCGCGCACGGTGCTCATCGAGTCCGAGCGATACCGCGTCGTCGCGGTGCCGGCCCAGCCGGGCGAGGCGCTCGTGCTCGCCCAGTCGCTGCAGCCCACCGACCGGATGCTCGACCGGCTGGGCCTGGTGATGCTGCTCTTCGGCATCGCCGGCATGGTCACCGCCGGTCTCGCGGGCTGGGCGGTGGCGCGCAACGGCCTGCGTCCCGTACGCCGCCTCACCACCGCCGTCGAGCAGATCGCCCGCACCGAGCGGCTCAACCCCATCACCATCGAGGGCAACGACGAGGTGGCCCGCCTCGCGGTGGCGTTCAACTCGATGCTGACCGCGCTGTCGGCCTCCCAGACGCGTCAGCGCCAGCTCGTCGCCGACGCCGGCCACGAGCTGCGGACCCCGCTGACCTCGCTGCGCACCAACCTCGACCTGCTGGCCCAGGCCGACGCCAGCACCCACCTGTCGGCGGAGTCGCGGGCGGAGCTGCTGGCCGACGTACGCGCCCAGATCGCCGAGATGACCACCCTGATCGGCGACCTCACCGAGCTCGCCCGCGAGGACCCCGCCACCCCCGCGGTGGAGCCGGTCGAGCTGGCGGCCGTGGTCGGTCAGGCCGTCACACGCGTACGCCGCCGCACCACCACCGTCGCCTTCGACGTCCGCACCCAGCCCTGGTGGGTCACCGGCGACGCCGCTGCCCTGGAGCGCGCCATCACGAACCTGCTCGACAACGCCGCCAAGTGGAGCCCGCCGGGCGGCACCGTGAGCGTCGAGCTGCACGAGGGCACCGTGATGGTCGCCGACCAGGGCCGCGGCATCTCCGCGGGCGACCTGCCCCACGTCTTCGAGCGCTTCTACCGCTCGGCGGAGTCGCGCACCATGCCCGGCTCCGGGCTCGGCCTGTCCATCGTCAAG
Source organism: Nocardioides aurantiacus (assembly GCF_003752505.1). Taxonomy (NCBI): domain Bacteria; kingdom Bacillati; phylum Actinomycetota; class Actinomycetes; order Propionibacteriales; family Nocardioidaceae; genus Nocardioides; species Nocardioides aurantiacus. Next base: position 3,712,532 of record NZ_RKHO01000001.1, read on the forward strand.
GCGGTCGCGGACCGCCACGGCGGCGCGGTCACCGCCGGCACCGCGCCCGACGGCGGCGCCGCGTTCTGGTTCAGCGTGCCCGGCACCATGGCCCCGCCCGAGGTCTTGGCGCGGTCGTAGGGGGTTCCAAGCGCCCTCTCAGGGAGGCCACCCAGACTGGAGCCATGACCGAGCAGAACCCGCCCCAGGACCCCTACCAGCCCTCCGGGCCCCAGGGCCCCCGCGCTCCCCAGGACGGCGACGAGCACACGCGCCCGCTGCCGCCCCACCAGCCCGCTCCGCAGGGCCCCCCGGGGTCGCAGGGCTACTCCGAGCCGCCGATCTGGCAGGGCTCCTACCCGCCGCCCCCGCAGGACCCCTACGCTTCGCCCGCGCTGGCGACCGTGCCTCCGCGGGCCCGCGGCCGGAAGTACGCCGCGGCCCTGCTCGTGGGCGCGCTGCTCGTCGGTGGCGGCGCCGGTGTCGGCGGGGCGGCGCTGTACGACGCGGTGACCGAGGACGGCGCCACCGGCGCGACCACCAGCGGCGGCGTCGAGGCGACCAAGACCGCGGTCGTCGAGGACGGCACCGTCGAGAAGGTGTCCTCGGCCGTGCTCCCCTCGGTCGTCAAGGTCAACGTCTCCAGCTCCGAGGGCGCGGGCTCCGGCTCGGGCATCGTGCTGAGCAAGGACGGCGAGATCCTGACCAACAACCACGTGGTCGCCGGTGCGGGCGAGGGCGGCGACATCTCCGTCAGCCTCAACGACGGCACCACGCTCCAGGCCACCGTCGTGGGCACCGACCCGCTGGTCGACATCGCGGTGATCAAGGCCCGGGGTGCGACCGACCTCACGCCGGCCTCGATCGGCAAGTCCGGCGACCTCTCGGTCGGCCAGTCCGTGGTGGCCATCGGCTCGCCGTTCGGGCTCAACGCCACGGTCACCTCGGGCATCGTCTCCGCGCTCAACCGCCCGGTCTCCGTCGGCACCGACGAGACCTCGCAGCAGGGACAGTCCACGACGTACCCCGCTATCCAGACCGACGCGGCCATCAACCCCGGCAACTCCGGCGGCCCGCTGGTCGACCTGTCCGGTCGCGTGGTCGGCATCAACTCCTCGATCCGCACCTCCAGCAGCAGCAGCCTCAGCGGCGGGCAGGGCGGCTCGATCGGGCTGGGCTTCGCGATCCCGATGGACGAGGTGCTCCCCATCGTCAACCAGATCCTCGACGGTGACACCCCGACCCACGCCCGCCTGGGCGTCTCGGTCGGCGACACCAACCAGGGGGGCCAGGGCGGCCAGGGCGGCGGCCAGGCCGGTCAGCCCAGCCAGGGCGCGCTGGTCAGCGAGGTCGAGGACGGTGGCGCGGCCGACTCCGCCGGGCTCCGCGACGGCGACGTCATCACCAAGGTCGACGACGAGGTCATCGACGGGTCCGAGTCGCTCGTGGCCACCATCCGCGGCCACCGTCCCGGCGACGACGTCACCATCACCTACGTCCGCGACGGCAGGACGGCCACCACCCGGGCCGACCTGGGGTCGGACGCCGGCACCCCGGCCTCCTGACCCACCCGGCACGGCCCCGCCACGGCGGTGGGGCGCCCGAGAACCCGAGAGCTCGGGCGTCCCTCCCCCCTGGCGGGGCCGTGCTGCTGCGTGGGTGGCGGGGGCCGGCGACCCTCAGCCGTCGAGGAGGTCGAGCAGCAGCCGCCGCAGCAGCGCGAAGCCGTTCTCGGTGAGGATCGACTCGGCGTGGAACTGCACGCCGCGGAAGTGCGGGCCCTCGACCTGGTGGACGTCGCCGGTCTCGGCGTCGGCCTGCACGCTCACGCCGCTGGGCAGCGCGTCACCCGCCCGGGCCACGAAGGTGTTGTAGAACCCCACCGGCTCGGTCCGGCCGTCGAGCTCGACCCGCGACTGCGTGCCCTGGAAGACGATATCCTTGAAGGCCAGGTCGAGACCGAGCACGTCGCACAGCACCTGGTGGCCGAGGCAGACCGCGAGGAAGGGCTGCTCGGCCTCGAGCAGGTCGGCGACCGCGGTCCGGTACGCCGCGATCTTGGGGTGGTCGTGCTCGCGCGGGTCGCCCGGTCCGGGGCCGACGACGACGAGGTCGGCACCGTCGAACGCGCCGGCTGCGTACTCCTCGTGGCGCACGACGGTCGAGTCCATCCCGAGCACGGAGAACACGTGGGCGAGCATGTTCACGAAGTCGTCCTCGCCGTGGAGGATGACGATCTTCTTCCCCTGCAGCGAGGGGGCCGCGTCGGCGCCGGACTGGTCGGTGAGCCAGAACTTCGCGAGCCGCTGGTTGCGCGAGCCCAGCGCGATCAGGACGTCCTCGTCGGCGATCAGGTCGGCGACGTCGGTGGGCGTCGCGGTCGCGCCGGGGGCCAGGCCGAAGGCCGACAGGATGCCGCCCGCCTTGGCGTGGGTCTCGGCGACCTCGTAGTCGGGCTCGGAGTCGCGCACCAGCGTCGCGCCGGCGGTGACCTTGAGGTGCCCGTCGGCGCTGACGTCGGCGGTGCGGATCACGATCGGGCTGTCCGCGGTGGGGGCGCCCTCCTCGTCGCGGCCGAGCAGGGCGAGGGCGCCGGCGTAGTAGCCGCGCCCCTCGGACTCGTAGCGCTGGATCAGCCGGCAGGCGTTCTCCACGGGGGCACCGGTGACGGTGGCGGCGAACATCGTGTCGCGCAGCACGTCGCGCACGTCGGACCGGGTGCGCCCGGCGAGGAGGTACTCGGTGTGCACGAGGTGGGTCATCGGCTTGAGGAACGGTCCGAGCACCTGGCCACCCTCGTGGCAGATGTCGCACATCATCTTCAGCTCCTCGTCGACGACCATGAAGAGCTCGAAGACCTCCTTCTCGTCGGCGAGGAACTCCATCAGGCGTGGCTTCAGCTCGCTCGGCTCGTGGCCGCCGAGCCGGAAGGTGCCCGAGATGGGGTTCATCCGCACGTCGCCGCCGTGCACGCTGACGTGCCGCTCGGGCGAGGCGCCGATGAGGAACCGCTCGCCGGTCCAGAAGCAGTAGGTCCAGTAGGCGCCGCGCTCGCGGGTCAGCAGTCGCGCCAGCACGCCGAGGGCCTGGCGGGCGTCCCAGTCCTTGAGCTTGGCGCGGTAGTGGCGGCCGACGACGAGGTTGGCCCCCTCGCCCCGGCCGATCTCGTCGCGGATGATCTGCTCGACGACCGCGGCGTAGTCGGCGTCGCTGGTCTCGAAGCCGCCGGTGTCGTCGTACGCCAGGTCGACCTCGGGCAGCACCGCCAGCAGCTCCTCCAGCGGCACCTCGCGCTCGGTCGCGATGTCGACCACGGCCAGGGGCGCGCCGTCGTCGTGCGCCACGAACCCACGCTCGGCGACCTGCCGGAACGGCACCGCCACCAGCCGGTCGAAGCGACGGCCGTCCTCGGGGACCCCCTCCTCGAGCGGGATGTCGCGCAGCGTCGCGAGGTGGCTCACCGGCCCACCGACGAGGGTGACCGTCGGGGAGTCGCGCAGCCGCACCGCGGCCCACGCCTCGTGCCCCATCAGCTCCTCGAGAGCGGACCGGGCGTCGAGCGGGGCAGACATGGCCCGAACGCTACCCGTACGCCGACCGGGCACTCGTGCTGAGTCCAGGGCCGGGTCAGGGGGTGGTGAGGGTGACCATGCGCTGGGTGGCACGGGTGTAGACGACGTAGAGGGTGGCGCGGCCGGTGGGGGCCTCGTCCTCGATCTCCTGGGGCTGCACGACGACGATGCCGTCGAACTCCAGGCCCTTGGTGTCCAGCCCCGGGAGCACGACGATGCGCGACTCGGGCGTGCCGGTCTCGTCGGCGAACTCGCCCCACGAGGACACCCAGCGGGTCACCTCGCCGAGGCGGGCGACCGGCACGACGATGCCGACCGTGCCCTCGAGCGAGCCGGCCAGCTCGGTGAGGTGCTGGTGGACGGCCGCCTCGAGGTCGTCGACGGTGAGCTCGGCGGGCGCGACGCCGGTCGAGCGGACGGCGTCGGGCAGGTCGGCGTCGAGGCCGACCCGCTCGGCGTACGCCGCGGCGAAGTCGTAGATCTCCGAGGAGTTGCGGTAGTTGGTCGAGAGGTGGAACTCGTGGACCTGCTTGTCGCCGAGCGCCTCGGCGCGGGCGCGGCGGGCCTCGGCGGGCACCGGCCACGACGACTGCGCGGCGTCGCCGACGATCGTCCAGGTGGCGGTGCGGCCGCGACGGCCGAGCATCCGCCACTGCATCGGGGTGAGGTCCTGCGCCTCGTCGACGAGCACGTGGGCGAAGCCGTCGTCCTCGACGCGGTGGGTGGGCGGGGTCCAGCCGCGGGGGCCGGCGTACTCCCGGTCGGAGGCGGTGGTGACCTCGACCAGCGAGGAGTCCTCGGCGCTGAGCCACTCGTCGTCGACCGAGCCGGTGTTGACCAGCGGCGGGTCGCCGAGCAGGTAGCGCAGCTCGTCGAGGAGCGCGACGTCCTCGACGCTGAGCGTCTCGCCCCACGACTTGGCCAGGAGGCGCACGGCCTCGTCGTCGAGCACGCCCTCGCTGACGCGGGCCAGCAGGTCGGGGTCGCGCAGCCAGCCGAGCACGGTCGGGGCGTCGAGCACGGGCCACCAGGCGGCGGCGAACTCCAGGAAGTCGTCGCGGGTGCGCAGCTCCTCGGAGAAGTCCTCCTTGGTCCGCTCCCGGCCGCGCTCGGAGCGCACCTGCCGCCACAGCGCGTCGATCAGCGTCGAGGCGACCTTGGTGGTGGAGCGGTTGCGCAGCCCCATCGAGAGCAGCTGCCGGCGGATCGCGCCCAGCTCGCGCCGGCCGAGGACGAGGTTGTCGTCGCGGTAGAAGACGCGGTACTCGCCGGGGCCGTCGGGCACCGCCTGGCGCGCCGTACGACGGAGCACCTCGGCCATCGACGCGGACCCCTTGACCTCGGCGACGGCCGGGTCGTCACGACGCGACGCCTTGACGCCGTCGACGACCTCGCCGAGCGAGCGCAGCGCCACGGCGGTCTCGCCGAGCGAGGGCAGCACCCGCTCGATGTAGCGCATGAACACGCCGGACGGGCCGACGACGAGCACGCCGCCGCGCTCGTAGCGGCGCCGGTCGGCGTAGAGGAGGTAGGCCGCGCGGTGCAGCGCCACGACCGTCTTGCCGGTGCCCGGGCCGCCGGAGATCGACACGACGCCCTTCTGCGGCGCCCGGATCGCCTTGTCCTGCTCGGCCTGGATGGTGGCGACGATCGAGTGCATCGATCGGTCGCGGGCACGGGACAGCTGGGCCAGCAGCGCGCCCTCACCGACGATCTCGAGGTCGGTCTCGGCCTCGGCGTCGAGCAGGTCGTCCTCGACGCCGAGCACGGTGACGCCGCGCGAGCGCAGGATGCGGCGGCGCACGACGCCCTGGGGGTCGTGCTGCGTGGCCTGGTAGAACACCGCGGCGGCCGGGGCGCGCCAGTCGATCAGCAGGGTGTCGTAGTCGTCGTCGCGCAGCCCGATGCGGCCGATGTAGCGCGGGGGGACGTCGCGCTCGGGGCGCAGGTCGAGCCGGCCGAAGACGAGGCCCTCGTGGGCGGCGTCGAGCGTGGCCATCCGGCGGGCCGCCTGGTAGACCATCGCGTCGCGCTCGACGAGGCCGCCCTCGTTGCCGATGCGCCCCCGCTCGAGGCCCTCCTTGGCGAGCTCCTGGGCCGAGGCCGCCGCCTTCTCGAGCTGCGCGTAGACGGTGTCGACGTACGCCTGCTCCTGCGCGACCTCGCGCGCGGCCACGTCACTGCTCAACGCGGTGCCTCCATCGACCTGATCCTGCCCGGGGAAGCGACAACTCTACTCGGGGCGGGTCCCGCGCGCGGCGGTCGGGCCGAGGTTTCGAGACTCACGCCAGGTCGTGCACGAACTCCCCGAGCTGGGTGAGGTTGCGGCACTCGACCATGGCGGCGATCCGGCCGTACTCGCTCGCCGCGGAGTCGCCCGTGTCCCAGTTGCGGACGTGCTCGGGGTTGAGCCACCAGGTGTGCCGCGCGGCGTGCACCAGGTCGCGGAAGACCGGCAGCGCGAGGTCACCGTGGTTGGACCGCGCGTCGCCCAGGACGAGCAGGTTGGTGCGCGGCCCGAGGGCGTCTGGGTGCTGCTCGGCGAAGCGGGTGAACGCCCGGCCGTAGCTGGTGCGGCCCCACAGGCTCGCGTGGCGCGCGCTCGCCGCGAGGTCGGCCAGCACCGTCGCGGGATCGGCGCCGGGGACGAACCGGTCGGTCACCTCGTGGACCTCGTCGACGAAGGTGAACGCGCGGACGCGGTTGAACTGCTCGCGCAGCGCGAAGACCAGCATCAGCGTGAACCCCGCGAACCCGGCCACCGAGCCGCTGACGTCGCACAGCACGACGAGGTCGGGGCGCCCCGGCCGGCGGGGACGGTGGTGCGTCTCCAGGGGCACCCCGCCGCTGCTCATCGAGGCCCGCACCGTGCGGCGGAAGTCGAGCGGGCCGCGGTGGCGCTGGTGCTGCTCGCGGTTGAGCCGGGTCGCCAGCCGTCGGGCCAGCGGCTGGATCTCGCGGCGCATCAGCTCGAGGTCGGCGCGACGGGCCGAGCCGAAGTCGATCTGCTCCACCGCCTGGCGCACGGTGTGGCGGGCGACGTGCTGAGGCCCGCGCACCTCGGCCGCGCGGCGGCGTACGTCGGTCTCGACGAGGTCCTCGAACGCCCGCGCCTGCGCCTCGACGAGCCGGCGCAGCGACAGGTCCTCGTCGGGGTTGCTCATCCCGAGCGCGGCGAGGGCCCGGGCCACGAGCTCGCCGGGAGAGACCCGGTTGCTCACGTTGTACGCCGACCAGCGCTGCTCCCCCGGTCCGCGGCCCCGGATCCGGCCGAACCGCTGCACCCCCTCCCGGGCCAGCACCGCCAGCGCGTCGGGGTCGCCCAGCGCCATCGCGGTCGCCAGCGCCTCCCGGAAGTCGGCCAGGGCCTGGGGACCGTCGTCGAGGGGGGTGGGGTCAGCGGGCCCGTCGTCGGGTAGTCCGAGACGTTCGGCACCCTCCTGACCCCCCTCAGGGGTGCCAAACGTCTCGGAGTACCCCGACGTGGGGTCGGAGCCGTCCCCCACCAACGCCGGCCAGTAGAGGTCGAAGACCTGGTCGAAGGAGGGGCGGTGGGACTGGCGGGTGAGGAGCGTCGCGGAGTACGCCGCCCGCAGCGTCTCGCGCTCGTGCAGGCCGAGCGCCTCGATGGCGCGCACGGCGTCCAGCCCCTCGGACAGCGCCACCGGGAGGCCGGCGTCGCGCAGTGCCCGGAGGAAGGCGAGGTGGCGGTCGAGGAGGGTCATCGTGTCCGGAGCTTGAGCTCCTTGAGCGCCCGCTCGTGGTCGGAGTGGTGCTTGAGCACGACGCCGAGGGTCTGCGCGATCGCGGCCTCGTCGAGGGTGCCGGTGCCGAGCGCGACCAGGGTGCGGGCCCAGTCGACGCTCTCGGCGATCGACGGCGACTTGCGCAGGTCGAGTGCGCGCAGGCGCGAGACGACCTCGACGAGCTGGCCGGCCAGCTCGTCCTCGACCTCGGGCACCTGGGAGAGGACGATCTCGCGCTCGCGCTCGCTGTCGGGGTAGTCGATGTGCAGGAACAGGCACCGACGCTTGATCGCCTCGGACAGCTCGCGGGTGGCGTTGGAGGTCAGCACGACCAGCGGGCGGCGTACGGCCTCGACGGTGCCGAGCTCGGGGATCGTGACCTGGAAGTCGCTGAGGATCTCGAGCAGCAGCCCCTCCACCTCGACGTCGGTCTTGTCGACCTCGTCGATCAGCAGCACCGTCGGCTCCTCGCGCCGGATGGCGGTGAGCAACGGGCGGGTCAGCAGGAACTCGTCGGTGAAGATGTCGTCGTGGGTCTCGTCCCAGGCCTGGTCACCGGCGGCCTGGATGCGCAGCAGCTGCTTCTTGTAGTTCCACTCGTAGAGCGCCCGCGCCTCGTCGAGGCCCTCGTAGCACTGCAGCCGCACCAGCCCGGCACCCGTCGCCCGGGCCACCGCCTTGGCCAGCTCGGTCTTGCCGACGCCCGCCGGGCCCTCGACGAGCAACGGCTTCTCGAGCGCGCCGGCGAGGTAGGTGGTGGTGGCCGTGGCGGTGTCGGCGAGGTAGCCCACCGCCCCCAGCCGCTTCTCGGCGTCGGCGGGGGACTCGAACCACGGGGAGGTCACCCGGTCATGGTGCCAGCCGGCGCAGCGGCCCGCGCTCAGTGCTCGAGCTCGGCGAGGTCCAGGTCGGCGGGGAGCAGCCGGTGCACCAGCCACGCGGCGACCAGCATCAGCAGGGCGCCGGCCAGGCCGACCCAGCCGAAGGCGTCGGTGTACGCCGCCTGGGCGGCCGCCGCGACCGGGGTGTCGAGCGCGAGCGCCAGCGACTCCCGGGCGTCGGCGGACGCCGAGGCGGGCAGGCCGCCGCGGTAGAGCGCCGCCGTCAGGCCGCCGAGCACGCTGATGCTCAGCACCGCGCCGAGCTCGTAGCAGATCTCCTCGACCGCGGCCGCCGAGCCGACCTGGTGCTGCGGGGCGCTGCCGACGATCAGCGCCGAGGCCAGGGCCAGGGCCCCGGTGCCGAGGCCGACCAGCGTCAGCGCCACCGCCACCCACAGGTAGGGCATCGGACGCGGCGTGAGGAACAGCACCAGCGGACCGGCGGCGAGCAGCAGCAGGCCGAGCACCACGGCGCGACGGGCACCGAAGCGGGAGGCGATCGCGGGGGCCAGCGGCGAGGCGACCAGGCCGCTCACGGCCAGCGGCAGCAGGGCGACACCGGCGAGCAGCGGCCCCCACCCCTGGACCAGCTGGAGCCACTGCGAGCCGACGAAGAGCAGCGCCATCATGGTGATGCTGCTGGCGAGCGCGGCCACCACGCCGGCGCGGAAGAGCGGCAGCCGGAACAGCGAGACGGCCAGCATCGGGTCGGTCTGGTGCAGGCTGCGGCGTACGAACACCGCGAGGAGCAGGGCCCCGAGCAGGACGCCCCCGACGGAGACCGGGCCGAGGCCGACCTTGCCGAGCTCCTTGACGCCGTAGACCAGCGCCACCATGCCGCCGACGGTCAGCACGACGCCGGGGAGGTCGATGCGACCGGGGCGGCTCGAACGGCTCTCCGGCAGCAGCCACAGCCCGGCCGCGATGGCGACCACCATGAGCGGCACGTTGACGAGGAACGCCGCGTGCCAGCTCCAGACCTCGAGCAGGGCGCCGCCGACCACGGGACCCACGGCCGCGCCGAGGGAGGCCATCGCGGCCCAGAGACCGAGGGCGTAGGCGCGTTCCTGCGGGTCGGTGAACAGGGTGCGGATCAGCGACAGCGTCGAGGGCATGATCATCGCGCCGCCCAGGCCGAGCGCGACGCGCAGCGCGATCACGGTCCCGGCGGTGTCGACCCAGAGCACCACGGTCGAGGCGACGGCGAAGATCGCGAAGCCGGTCAGCAGCATCCGCTTGCGGCCGATCCGGTCGGCCAGCGCGGTGACCGGCACGAGCAGGCCGGCGAGCACGAGCGGGTAGGCGTCGACGATCCACAGCTGCTGCAGCGCGCTGGCGCCGGTCTCGGCCGCCAGCGCGGGCAGGGCGACGTTGAGGACGGTCATGTCCATCACGACCACCAGCAGGCTGGCGGCGAGCACCGCCAGGCCGGCCCAGCGGCGGGGGTGGCCGGGCGTGGACGCGGCAGCGGGGGCGGACGGGGAGAGGGGTGTGGCGGTCATGACCTCAGAGCGGCTTTCCCGGAGCGGCGGCTCCGTGGAGGAAGAAGGACGCGACCACGGTGTCGAGGTCGCGTCGCGGGACGTCGCCCGCCCGCAGGGCGTCACGGGCGGCCACGAGGAGGCCGTAGCAGGCCTGGGAGATCCAGCGCGGGCTGACGTCGTCGCGCAGCACCCCGGCCGCCTGGGCCGCGGCGAAGAGCTCGATCTCGCGCTCGGCGAGCGCCTCGCCCCGCGCGGTCAGGGTGGGCTCGGCCAGCACGAACTGGTCGGTGAGGGCGAAGCCGAAGTCGTCGGAATCCTCGAGGTACTGCCCGAGCAGCGTCACGAGGGTCGCGCGCAGCCGGTCCGCGTCGTCGCTCGAGCACACGTCACCGACCCGGGCGGCGTCGAGCCGCTCCTCCCACCGGTCGAGCGAGCGCGCACCGATCTCGGTCAGCAGGTCCTCGCGGCCGGAGAAGTGCCGGTGCAGCGTGGCCCGCCCGATCCCGGCTGCGGCCGCGATGTCGGCCATCGAGCTGGTCGGGTCGAGGTTCAGCCGCCGTTGGGCGGCACCCAGGATCTCCTCGCGCGTCGACATGCGGCACCTCCGTCTCGTGTGAGACACAACTGTCTCACACGAGACACAGGTGTCTCAAAACAGGCGGGGCGCCCCGCTCACCAGCGGTCGTGCACCAGCTCGCGCACCCGGGCGTCGTAGAGGTCGCGGACCCCGGCCAGGAAGGTCTCGCCCAGCGGCGCGACGTCGCCGGCGGCCGCGTTGGAGCGGGCCTGGTCGCTGTTGCGGGCGCCGGGGATGACGCTGCTGACACCGGGCTGCTGCCAGATCCAGGCGATCGCGGCCTGGGCCGAGGTGACCTCGCCGGGCAGGTCGCGGACGAGCGCGCCGAAGTCGGCGGCGGCGGCCAGGCCCACGTCGTACGGCACGCCGGAGAAGGTCTCGCCGACGTCGAACGCACTGCCGTCGCGGTTGTAGCTGCGGTGGTCGTTGGCGGCGAAGGTGGTGCTCGCGTCGTACTTCCCCGACAGCAGGCCGGACGCCAGCGGCACCCGGGCGATGATCCCGACGCCGGCCTCCTGCGCGGCGGGCAGCACCCGCTCCAGCGGCTTGAGCCGCAGCGCGTTGAGGATGATCTGGATGCTCGCGACGTGGGGACGCGCGATGGCGGCGAGCGCCTGGTCGACGGTCTCCACGCTCACGCCGTACGCCGCGACGGCGCCGTCCTCGACCAGCGCGTCCAGGGCGTCGTACGTCGCGTCGTCCTCGATCGTGGCGCTCGGCGGGCAGTGCAGCTGGACGAGGTCGAGGGTGTCGACGCCGAGGTTGCTGCGCGACCGGTCGATCCAGGCGCGGAAGTGGGCGGGCGTGTAGTTCTCCGGCAGCTGGTCGACCCGGCGGCCCATCTTGGTGGCGACGGTGAAGCCCTCGCCGGCGTGGTCGGCCAGGAAGCGGCCGACGACCTTCTCGCTGCGGCCGTCGCCGTAGACGTCGGCGGTGTCGTAGAACGTCACGCCCGCCGCCGCCGAGGCCTCGAGGACCTCGCGGGCGTCGGCCTCGCTGACCTCGCCCCAGTCGGCGCCGAGCTGCCAGGTGCCGAGCCCGACGACCGACACCTCTCGTCCGGTGCGTCCCAGCGTGCGCTTCTCCACGTCGTCCTCCTCGTCCCGGCGCCGGTGCCGGCGTCCCCGACGTTCCTACAGGACGCAGGGGTCGCAGCGGGACCTGGCGCCCGCGTCGACGCGCGGGTGCCGGTCCTGGACGGGCGCCGCCGCTCAGCGACCCGCAGGCAGCTTCCCGGTCTCGCGGATCCGCTCCAGCGCCTCGGGCTCGTAGTAGCGCGGGTCGAGCAGCACCATCCACTGGTGGGTCTGCCCGGCGCCCTGCTCGCCGCGCGCGGTCACCTGGGTGACGAAGCCGCTGGGCGAGACGCCCGGCGTGAGGCTGACCTCCTGCTCGCCGGTACCGGTGAGGGCCTCGCGCCAGGTGGCGACCGCCTCGCGCGGCAGCCCCCAGCGCTCGACCGCCTCGTCGAGGGCGGCCAGGCCCTCCTCCTCGGTGTCGTAGGACTCGAACCACGTGACCGCGTCCGCGGTGTCGGCGCTGCTGAAGAAGGTGGCGGAGAAGGTCGAGGTCCCGATGCGCTCCTCACCCTCCGGGGCGCGCAGCACCAGGTCGATCTCCCGGCCGCCGGGGCGTCCGACGATCGGGCCCATCCGGTTCTCGGGCAGGCCGACGTCGGACCTCGTCAGCGTGAGGTCGCGGAGGTCGAAGCGGGCGCTGCCCGACTCCTCGATCTGCTGCACGCCCTCGCGGTCGAGCGGGGAGTTGCTCACGGTGGCCTCGTCTCTGCGGTCGGGGTCGGTGTCCTCGCTGGTCGAGCAGGCGCCCAGGGCGGCGGCCACGGCCAGGACCAGGCCGGCGGCCACGACGCGGCGCCGGCCCCGGGCGGGGTGGGGGCTCATCGGCGGTACTGCCAGTCGGTGGCGAGGTCGGAGAGGATGCCTGGCGTACGACCGATCAGGCGGTAGTCGTCGACACGGCCGTCGAAGTCGCTTCCGACCAGCTCGCGCAGCCGGTCGGGGTCCTCGGCGAGCAGCTCCTGGTAGGCCGGAAGCGTGTCCTGGGTGATGAGGTCCCACCGGTCGTAGCGGTCGGCGATGTTGCCGTCGGGCAGCGGGGTGACCACGTCGCCGAGGTCGGCCTGCGGCAGCGGGATCGGCCCGACCTGACCGGGGGTCTCGAGGTCGATCACCGCGGGGAAGACGTCGGCGTACCCCTGCGCGCCCGGGATGGACGGAGCCCCCACGAGGGTGGTCATCCAGGTCATCGCCTCACCCGTGCCGGGACGGTCGCGCATGGTGTCGTAGTCGTCGGCGATGATGTCGAACTGCTCGCGCTGCAGCAGCGCCTCGTTGCCCTGCTGCACGCGTGTCGGGTCGTCGCTGGCGATGTCGTGCCAGGCGGTGCCGGTGCGCCCGTCCATCAGGCCCGCGGCCTGCATCCGGTCGGTCTCGTCGGTGCCGCCGAGCAGGTAGGCCTCGTGCATCGAGGCCTGGTCGAGGAAGATCTCCTTCTGCATCGACAGCAGCGTCTGCTCGTAGAACTGCACCTCGGAGTCCGGCAGGTCGCGCAGCGTCTCGAGCATCTCGCGGGCGTCGTCGTCCCAGTCGCCGGGCGCGTTGGGGATCGAGGGCAGCGCCCCGTCCACGCCCTGGGCGACGTCGCGGATCATGTCGAGGTCGTAGAAGCCGGCCGCGAAGCTGGGGCCGATCAGGTTGGCCATCCCGGCCCACTGGAGCTCCGGGTGGTCCAGGAACAGCTGGCCGTAGTAGTCGTAGACCGAGGTGATCGTGCCGCTGTTGGCCGAGGCGCCCGCCGAGGGGTCCCAGGCGCCGCCGTCGATGCCGGCCGCCTCCAGCGCCTCGTCCTCCCAGTACTTCCCCAGGAAGTCGCGGTAGGCCTGGCTCTGGGCCGACAGCGTCCCGGAGTCCACGGCCTGGTCGAGGAGGCCCTTGGCCGCGTCGGGGTGGGCCGCCATCCACCGCTGGAAGTCGGCCGACGCCAGCAGGGCGGTCACCTGCTGCTGGCTCATCCCGTTGGTGGTCGTGGGCGGGGAGTACTCCAGCCCGGCGTCGACGTCGGCGCTCGTCGCGCGCAGCTCGTCGAGGGCGGAGTCGATCGCGTGCGCCACCTGCGCGTCCTCGGTCGACAGCGTGCTCAGCGCGTCGCTGATGGCCTCGACGTGGGCGTCGAGCTCGGCCTGGCGGGCGTCGACCTCGTCCGCGGGCACGGTGCGGGAGTCGGTCACCATCCAGTCGTCGGCGACCGCGAACCCGTCGGCCACCGCGGCGTCGACCTTGGCCAGGAGCGTGCTGCGGGCCGACTGCAACCGGGGTACGCCGTCGCGGATCGCCTGCTCGACGTCCTCGAGGCGGGCCCGCAGCCGGCGCCCGAAGGCCAGCTCGGTGCGCACCCGGCTCTCCGCCGCCCGCGCGGCCCGGCCCTCCCACTCGGCGACCAGCTCCTCCAGGCTCCGCTCGTGACGGCGCAGCTGGACGCTGAGCTCCTCGGTGCGCTCGCCCACGGCGTCGGCGGCGGCCGTGAGACCGGCAGGGCGCCAGCGGCGTACGGACGACAGGGTGTGGGTCATCGCGGGCTCACCGGCTCATCGCCCCGAAGCCGGTGACGACGTCGTCCTCGGTGGCCTCGTAGTCGTCCTGGGTGCCATCCGCGACGTCGGCCATCTCCCGCAACCGCTGCGCCAGCACCTCCATCGCGCCCTCGACGTCGGGACCGGCGCTCGACACGGCCTCGGCGGTGCGCGTGGACGGCAGGTCACCCCGTACGCCGCGGCCGATCGATCCGCCGTCGATCCGGCCCAACGCGTCGGCGGCTTCGCGGCACTCCCCGGCGAAGGCGCGGAGCCGCCCTGGCGGCACGTAGATGTCCGACATGTCAGAAGGGTCTCAGACGCATCGCCCCAGGTCACCCCGTCGGGGCATCATGGCGACCATGACCACCATCCGGTTCGACCACGTCGGCGTCACCGTCGCCGACCTCGACCGCGCGATCGCGTTCTTCACCGGCCTGGGTCTGGAGCTCGAGGCACGGATGTCGGTGGAGGGCGAGTTCCTCGACACCGTCATCGGCATCCCGGACGCGCGCACCGAGATCGCGATGCTGCGCCCACCCGGTGGCGGCACGGCGCTGGAGCTCTCGACGTTCGAGCGGCCCGGCCACCAGCCCGACGACCCAGCGGCGATGGCGACCCGCACCGGGTTGCGCAACGTCTGCTTCGAGGTCGAGGACCTGCACGGCACCCTCGCGCGCCTCGCGGACGACGGCTACGGACTGGTGGGCGGCGTCGGGCAGCACGAGGACGTGTGGCTGATGGCCTACGTGCGTGGGCCGGAGGGGGTCGCCGTGTCCCTCGCCGAACGCATCGGCTGAGGTGATCCACATCCTGGGACCGATCCTGGTCTTCGCACACGTGTTCGAATAACATACCTGCATGACCTCGTCCCTCGCCCTCGACGAGCCGCTGCTCGTCGAGCTGGCGCGGCTGGACGACTGTGTCGACCGGGTCCTGGCCGCCGCCGCCTCACCCGGAGACCCGACGGCAGCGCTGCGCGAGGTGGAGCGCGTCCAGCGCCGATTGGCAGCGGTGCGGCTCAAGGTCCTCGGCGCGGCCGAGGCCCAGCAGACCGCTGCTGCCCGCGGGCTGCCCACGACCGCCGCCTGGGCGGCCCGGGAGTCGCGGACGTCGGCGGTGGACGCCGCCCGCGAGACCCGGCTCGCCGTCGAGCTGGGCGCCGCCCCGGCGGGTGCGACGTCCCTGCCCCTGGAGTCCGGTGACGTGTCCGCTGCCCACGCGAGCGTCATCACCGCCGCCATGGCCGCGCTCCCCGGTCGGCTCACCGCGGACGAGCGAGGGACCTGCGAGCGGCGCCTGGTGGCAGATGCCCGGCGCTACTCCCCCGACCAGCTGCGGCGCCACGCCCGCCGGGTGCTCGCCGAGGCCGAGAGCGACGAGCAGGTGGTCGACGCCGAGGAGGACGCCCAGGTGGTGGCCCAGGAGGACCGGGCCTACGCCGCGACCTCGCTGACCTTCCACGACAACGGCGACGGCACGGTCACCGGCCGCTTCACGCTCCCGCACCTGCAGGCGGCGATGCTGAAGAAGGCCGTCGAGGCCCTGGCGGCACCACGGCGGGTGCGCGGGACCGAGCACACCAGCCCCGAGCACGCCCGCGGCGTCGCGCTCGCCGCGCTGCTGGAGCACCTGCCGACGGACCACCTCACCGGCACCACCAGCGCCCAGGTCGTGGTGACGATGGACGTCACGCTGCTCCGCGGGGCGCTGCGCGCCGCCGGCCTCGACACCGACCAGCCGATCTCGGCCGGGGAGGCCCGGCGGCTGGCCTGCACCAGCCACCTGCTGCCCGCGGTGTGGGGCAGGACCCTCGGCGGCGCCTCCCGGGTCCTCGACCTCGGCCGCTCGTCGCGGTTGTTCAACGACACCCAGCGCACCGCCGTCGCCGCCACCCACCAGCACTGCGCGGCCGACGGGTGCGACCGGCCCACCGCCTGGTGCGAGCTGCACCACCGCACCGCGTGGTCAGCCGGCGGCCACACCGACCTGGCCGACGCGGTGCCGTTGTGCCACTGGCACCACCGACGGGTCCACGACCACCGCTTCCGCCACTCCTGGCGACCCGACGGGTCGGTGGAGCTGACCAGGGTGGACCGGAGGTGAGTCGCGTCGGTGGCGCCCCGGCCTGCCCGGAGCCGGGCCGTCCGGCTGCGCGTGCCCGGGGTTCACAGCCCCCGGGCGAGCCGGTGGTACGCCGCGTTCCAGCGCAGCCCGTCACGGAAGGACCGTGTCGTGGTGTGCTCGTCGATGACGACCAGCTCGGTGCGGGTCATCTCGGCGAAGTCGTCGAGGATCTCGGTGTCCAGGGCGGTGGAGAGCACGGTGTGGTGCGGTCCGCCGGCCGTGAGCCACGACTCGGCCGAGGTGGCGAGCGAGGGGTGGGGCTCCCAGACCGCGCAGGCCACGGGCAGGTGGGGCAGCGCCTCGTCGGGCTCGACCACGTCGATCTCGTTGAGGGTCAGCCGGAAGCGGTCGCCGAGGTCCGAGATGCCCACGACCACGCCGGGGCCCGGGTCGGCGGTGAAGCGCAGCCGCACGGGGTCCTCGCGACCGCCGATGGACAGCGGGTGGATCTCGAGCGAGGCGGTGTCGGCGGTCAGCGACGGGCAGACCTCGAGCATGTGCGCGCCGAGGATCTTCTGCTCGCCCTCGACCAGGTGGTAGGTGTAGTCCTCCATGAAGGACGTGCCGCCGGGCAGGCCCGCGGCCATCGTCTTGGCGCCGCGCAGCAGCACCGAGGTCTTCCAGTCGCCCTCGCCGCCGAAGCCGTAGCCGTCGGCCATCAGCCGCTGCACCGCGAGGCCCGGCAGCTGCCGGAGCCCGCCGAGGTCCTCGAAGTTGGTGGTGAACGCGCCGAAGCCGCCGTCGGTCAGGAAAGCCCGCAGGCCCAGCTCGATGCGGGCGCCGTAGCGCAGCGACTCGTGGCGGTCGCCGCCCGCGAGCAGATCGGGGGCGATGCGGTAGGTGTCGGCGTACTCCACGACGAGCTTGTCGACCTCGTCGTCGGAGACGGCGTCGACCACCTCGACCAGCTCGGTGACGCCGTAGGTGTTGACCGAGACGCCGAAGCGGTGCTGGGCCTCGACCTTGTCGCCCTCGGTGACGGCCACGTCGCGCATGTTGTCGCCGAAGCGCGCGAGCCGCAGCCCGCGCAGCTCCTGGCGGCCCAGGGCGGCGCGCACCCAGCACTCGATCCGGTGGCGCACCGACGGCGACTCGACGTGGCCGGCCACGGTCTTGCGCGGGACGCCGAGGCGCGACTGCATGTAGCCGAACTCGCGGTCGCCGTGCGCGGCCTGGTTGAGGTTCATGAAGTCCATGTCGATGGTGGACCACGGCAGCGCGACGCCGGCCTGGGTGTGCAGGTGCAGCAGCGGCTTGGCCAGGGCGTCGAGCCCGGCGATCCACATCTTGGCCGGGGAGAAGGTGTGCATCCACACCACGACGCCGACGCAGTCGTCGGAGGCGTTGGCGTCCAGCATCTGGCGGTGGATGGCGACGGCGTCGAGCAGCACCGGCTTCCAGACCACCTCGGCGGGCAGTCCGTCGGCGGCGAGCCGACCGGCGATCTGCTGCGACTGGCTGGCGACCTGGTCGAGCGTCTCCGGACCGTAGAGCGCCTGGCTCCCGGTGAGGAACCAGATCTGGGGGGTCGGACGGGTCATGCGGGGGCCTCGTTCTCGAGATGGGGGTGGGGAGGTGCTCAGCCGGGCTGGCCGTAGACGTTCTGGTAGCGGTCGAAGAGCTGGTCGACCCGGTCCTGCGGGATCGGCACGGGCTGGCCGAGCTGGCGGGCGACGTGGACGGTGCGGGCGACGTCCTCGCACATCACGGCCGCCTTGACCGCGGAGCGGGCGTCCTTGCCGATCGAGAACACGCCGTGGTTCTGCATCAGCACCGCCGGCGAGCGGCTGTCGCGGAGCGTCTCGACGATGCCGCGGCCGATGGAGTCGTCGCCGATGACCGCGAACGGGCCGACTGGGATCTCGCCGCCGAACTCGTCGGCGCCCATGGTCAGCACGCACGGCACCGGCTCGGCGCGGGCGGCCCAGGCGGTGGCGTACGTCGAGTGGGTGTGGACCACGCCGCCGACGTGCGGCAGGTGGCGGTAGACGTAGGCCTGCGCCTCGGTGTCGGAGGAGGGCGCGTGCTCGCCGTCGACGACACGGCCCTCGAGGTCGCAGACCACCATGTTCTCGGGCGTCAGGTCGTCGTAGGACACGCCGCTGGGCTTGATGACGAGCAGGTCCTGGCCGGGCACCCGGGCGGAGACGTTGCCGGCCGTCCACACCACCAGCTGGTAGCGCGTCAGCTCGGCGTGCAGCCCGCACACCTCGCGGCGCAGGGCGCCGATCGTGGTGCGGACGTCGGACACGGCGGTCACGCGTGAGCCCCTTCCAGCTGGTCGGTCGCCCGCAGGTCGACGGTGCGCGCCTCGCGGCGCAGGGCGCGCAGCCGACGCATGGTGCCGGAGTCGCGGCCGAGGTGGTCGTGCAGGGCGACGTACTCCGCAAACAGCCGGTCGTAGCGCTGCGCGGCGGCCTCGTCGGGCACGAAGGCGTTGCGGTGCACCCGGCCCATCCGGGCCGCGGCCGCGGTGACGTCGGGGTAGGCGCCGGCGGCGACGGCGGCGTGGATGGCCGACCCGAGGGCCGGGCCCTGCGCCGAGCCGATGACCGACAGCGGGAGCCGCAGCACGTCGGCGTAGACCTGCATCAGGAGGTGGTTCCTGGCCAGCCCGCCGGCGACGACGAACTCCTCCACGGGCACGCCGGCGTCGCGGAAGGTCTCCACGATCACGCGGGTGCCGAAGGCGGTGGCCTCGAGCAGGGCGCGGTAGACGTCCTCGGGCCGGGTGCCCAGCGTCAGCCCGACGACCAGGCCGGAGAGCTCGTGGTCGACCAGCACCGAGCGGTTGCCGCTGTGCCAGTCCAGCGCCACCAGCCCGTGCTCGCCGACCTGCTGCGCGGCGGCCAGGCGGGTCAGCAGCTCGTGGAGCGTCTCCCCCGCCGCACGCGCCCGCTCGGCGTACGACGCCGGGACGCTGGTCTCGACGAACCACCCGAAGATGTCGCCGACGCCGCTCTGACCGGCCTCGTAGCCGTAGCGGCCGGCGACGATGCCGCCGTCGACCACGCCGCACATACCGGGCACCTCGCGGAGCACGTCGGCGTTCATCACGTGGCACGTCGAGGTGCCCATGATCGCGACCATCTGGCCGGGCTCGGTGGCCTGGGCGGCGGGGGCGGTGACGTGGGCGTCGACGTTGCCGACCGCGACCGCGATGCCCTCGGGCAGCCCGGTCCAGGCGGCCGCCTCGGCGGTGAGGCCGCCGGCGCGCCTGCCCAGCTCGCCGATCGGGTGCTCGACCTTGTCGGTCACGAACGACTCGAAGCCGGGGGCGAGGGCGCCGAGGAAGGCGGGCGAGGGGTACTCCCCGTCCTGGTAGATCCCCTTGTAGCCCGCGGTGCACGCGTTGCGGACGTAGCGGCCGCACAGCTGCCAGACGATCCAGTCGGCCGCCTCCACCCAGTGCTCGGTGCGGTCGTAGAGCTCGGGGTCCTCCTCGAACAGCTGCAGGCCCTTGGCGAACTCCCACTCCGAGGAGATCAGGCCGCCGTAGCGGGGCAGCCACGCCTCGCCGCGCTCCTCGGCGAGCCGGTTGATCCGGTCGGCCTGGGGCTGGGCGGCGTGGTGCTTCCACAGCTTGACGTAGGCGTGGGGCCGGTCCTCGAGGCCGGGCACCTCCGAGAGCGGGGTGCCGTCGGCCAGCGTCGGGACCATCGTGCAGGCGGTGAAGTCGGTGGCGATGCCCACGACCCGGGCCGGGTCGACGCCGGCCTCGGCCAGCGCGGCCGGGACGGCGGTCCGCAGAACGTGCCGGTAGTCCTCGGGCACCTGCAGCGCCCAGTCGGGGGGGAGCGGCCGGCCCGAGGGCAGCGTCTCCTCGAGCACCGCGTGGGGGTACGCCGTGACGGCGCTGCCGAGCTCGGCGCCGTCGCCGACCCGCACGACCAGGGCCCGGCCCGACAGGGTGCCGTAGTCGACGCCCACGACGTAGGTGTCCTCGTGCGGTGCGGTGCTCATGCGGTCCTCTCGACGGGGGTGGGGGTGCGCGGGGCGGAGCGGGGCGCGCAGGTGGACGCGCGCACGACGAGCGAGGGGCGGAGCAGCTTGCCGACCCGGTCGCTGAGCTGGTGGCTGCCGGGCACGCGGTCGTCCTCGACGGCGCGCTGCAGCACCTCGATGGCCCGGCGACCGATGGCGGGGAAGTCCTGGTGGACGGTGGTGAGCGGGGGGATGAGGTACGCCGACTCGGGCAGGTCGTCGAAGCCGACGACGCTGACGTCCTCGGGCACGCGCACGCCGGCCTCGTGCAGCGCACGGAGCAGCCCGATCGCCATGTGGTCGTTGGCGACGAAGACAGCGGTGACGTCACGCATCGCCGCGAGGCGTACGCCGGCCGCGTGGCCGCTGCCCGCGCTCCAGTCGCCGACCAGCGGCTCGGGCGGACGCAGCCCGCCGACCTGGAGGGCGGTGCGCCAGCCGGCGAGCCGCTCGCGGGCCTCGGTCCACTCGGCGGGGCCGGCGACGTGCTGGATCCGGGTGTGGCCCAGCGCCAGCAGGTGCTCGGTGGCGAGCACGGCGCCGAGGTGGTTGTCGACGCCGGCGGTGAGGCGGGCCCGGGAGAGGTCGCCCTCGACGACCACCACCGGCAGCCCGCCGGTCTCCTGGGCCCGGACGGCCTCGAGCGCCTCGTCGTTGGCGGCGATCAGCACGATGCCCTCGACCCGCTGGTCGCGCAGGTGCTCGACCGCCTCGGTGACGTCGCGGCGGGTCACCTCGGGCAGGTCGATGGCGCTGACGAAGTAGCCCGCCTCGCGGGCCGCGGTCTGCACCGAGCGGTGGATGGCCGCGGGGCCCCAGAACTCGCTCTTGGTGCCGATCACCCCGAGGGTGGCCGAGCGGCGGGTGACCAGCGCCCGGGCGGCGACGTTGGGCCGGTAGCCGAGCTGCCGGATCGCCTCCTCGACGCGGGCGCGGGTGGCGGGGCGCAGGTGGGGGGCGCCGTTGACCACCCGGGACACGGTCTGCAGCGAGACGCCGGCGAGCCGGGCGACGTCGGCCATCACGGGCGACCGCCCCGCCTCCGGGCGCGGGGGGGCCGCCCCCGGTCCGGGGGCCGGGACGGTGCCGGTCACGGCTGGCGCCTGGTGATGAGGCGCTGGACGACGACGAAGAGGAGCAGCAGCACGCCGATGGTGATCTTGGTCCACCAGGAGCTCAACGTGCCGTCGAAGGAGATGAAGGTCTGGATGGTGCCGAGCACGAGCACCCCCAGCAGCGAGCCGAGCACGAGGCCGCGGCCGCCGGTGAGCAGGGTGCCGCCGATGACCACCGCGGCGATGGCGTCCAGCTCCATGCCGACGGCGTGCAGGCTGTAGCCCGAGAGCATGTAGAGCGAGAACAGCAGCCCGGCGAGCGAGGCGCAGAAGCCGCTGATGGCGTAGACGCCGACCTTGGTGGAGGCGACCCGCAGGCCCATCAGCAGCGCCGAGGACTGGCTGCCGCCGATGGCGTAGACGGTGCGGCCGAACCGGGTGCGGTGCAGCACCCAGGCGGCGACGACGACGGTGCCGAGCGCCACCAGCGCGGTGGGCGTGGTGCTGTAGCCGCCCGGGAGCGGCACCGACGCGGCGGCGACGGAGAAGAAGGTCTCGTCGCGGATCGGGATCGACTCGACGCCGATGAGGTAGCACAGGCCGCGGGCCAGGAACATCCCCGCGAGCGTCGCGATGAAGGGCTGGATGTCGAAGTAGTGGATGACCAGGCCCATCAGCAGCCCGAGCACGGTGCCGGTGAGCAGCACGGCGGCGACGGCCAGGCCGGGCGCCCAGCCGGCCTCGAGGGTGCGGGCCGCGATCATCGTCGAGAGCGCCACGACCGAGCCGACCGACAGGTCGATGCCGCCGGTGAGGATGACGAAGGTCATCCCGACCGCGAGCACGATCAGGAAGGCGTTGTCGACCAGCAGGTTGAGAGCCACCTCGGGCGTCGCGAAGCCCTCGTAGCGGACCCCGCCGACGCCGAAGAGGCTGACGAAGACGACCGCGGTGGCGATCACGGGGAGGTACTGCGAGGGCGGCGACCAGCCGCGCAGGCGCTCCCAGGCGGTGGGTCCGGTCGTGGTGGTGGTCGCGGCGCTCATGCCACACCTGCCTTCGCGGTCATCGGGAGGGTGCGGCGGCGTACGCGCAGGGCGTGGCGCACGCGGGGCGACTGCAGCAGGCAGACGAGGATCACCACGACGGCCTTGAACAGGTAGTTGGTCTGCGCCGGGATCCCGAGGTTGGGGATCGTGGTGGCGAGGGTCTGGATGAACAGCGCGCCGACGAGCGTGCCGGCCAGCGAGAACCGACCGCCCGCGAGCGAGGTGCCGCCGATGACGACGGCGAGGATCGCGTCCAGCTCGATCCACAGGCCGGCGTTGTTGGCGTCGGCGGCGCTGGTGTTGCCGGCGATCATCAACCCGGCCAGGCCGGCGCACAGCGCGGCGAAGACGTAGACCGTCCAGATGATGGTGCGGGCGCGGACCCCGGCGAGCCGGCTGGCCTCGGGGTTGATGCCGACCGCCTCGATCAGCATGCCGAGCGCCGTACGCCGCACCACCAGCGCGGTGAGCGCGAAGACGCCCAGCGCGACCAGGATCGCGATCGGCAGCGTCGCGACGAAGCCGACGCCCAGGCCCGCGAAGGTGCTGTTGTTGACGGTGGTGATCTGGCCGTCGGTGACGAGCATCGCCAGTCCGCGGCCGGCGGTCATCAGCACCAGCGTGGCGATGATCGGCTGGATGCCCAGCACCGAGACGAGGAAGCCGTTCCACAGGCCCAGCGCGACGCAGGTGGCCAGGGCCAGCGAGCAGGCCACGATCGCGGTGCCGACGCTGCCGCCGTCGGGGGCGCCGGCGATGTAGACGCAGGCGACCGCGCCGGAGATCGCGGCGACGGCGCCGACTGAGAGGTCGATGCCGCGGGTGGCGATGACCAGCGTCATGCCGAGGGCGACGAGCAGCACCGGGGCGCCGTTGCGGGCGATGTCGACGAGGTTGCCGTAGAGGTGGCCGTCCTGCATCCGCAGCGAGAGGAAGCCGGGGTTGGCGACGACGTTGATCGCGAGCAGGGCGACCAGCGCGACGACGGGCCACAGCAGCGGGTTGCGCCGGAGCAGCGCCAGGCGGCCCCCGCGGTCGGCGGTCCGGGCGGGGGTCTCAGCCACGGGGGGCCTCCTCGGGGGTCGGGCGCTCCTGGCCGGCGATCAGCTCGAGCACGTCGCTGACGGAGACGTCGTCGTTGAGCCGCTCGTCGATCTTGCGGCGCTCGCGCATCACCACGAGACGGTCGGAGAGGCGCAGCACCTCCTCGAGCTCGGCGGAGATGAAGACCACGGCCATGCCGCGGCGGGCGAGGTCGGCGACGAGCTGCTGGATCTGCGCCTTGGCACCCACGTCGATGCCGCGGGTGGGCTCGTCGAGGACGAGCAGCTCGGGCTCGGTGAGCAGCCAGCGGGCGAGCAGCACCTTCTGCTGGTTGCCGCCCGAGAGGTTGCGCATCGTGGCGTCGGGGTTCGCGGGTCGGATGTCGAGCGCCTCGACGTACTTCGTGACCAGGGCGTGGCGCTGCGCGGCCGGGATGGGTCGCAGCCAGCCGCGGGAGGCCTGCATCGCCAGCAGCATGTTGTCGGCGACCGAGAGGTCCTCGATCACGCCCTCGGCGCGGCGGTTCTCGCTGCTGAACGCGAGCCGGCGGTCGATGGCGTGCCGTGGCGAGCGGAAGCGGCGCGTCTTCCCGTGCACCTCGATCTCGCCGGTGTCGGCGGTGTCGGCACCGAAGAGCAGGCGGGCCAGCTCGGTGCGGCCCGAGCCGAGCAGGCCGGCGACGCCGACCACCTCGCCCTCGTAGACCGCGAGGTCGGTGGCCTGCAGCGAGCCCTTGCGGCCCAGGCCCAGCACCTTCAGGACGGGGGTGGCGCTGCGGTCGACGAGGTCGGTCGCGGCGACCTCGCGGTCGAGCTCCTCCAGCGTGGCCAGCTCGCGGCCCAGCATCAGCTTCACCAGCTCGAGCTGGCTGGTCTCGGCGACCATCCGCTCGCCGACGAGGCGGCCGTTGCGCAGCACCGTGAGCCGGTCGCTGATCTCGAAGATCTGGTCGAGGAAGTGGGAGACGAAGACGATCGCGGTGCCCTGGTCGCGCAGCGTGCGCATCACCGTGAACAGCCGCGCCACCTCGTCGGCGTCCAGGCTGGAGGTGGGCTCGTCGAGGATCAGCACCTTGGCCTCGACGTCGACGGCCCGGGCGATGGCGACCAGCTGCTGCACCGCGATGGGGTGGCGCCCGAGCACCGAGGCCGGGTCGATGTCGAGGCCGAGCCGGTCGAGCGTGGCGCGGGCGCGGCGGTTCATCGCCCTGGTGTGGATGCCCCCGAGGCGGCGCGGCTCGCGGCCGAGGAGCATGTTCTCGGCGACGGTGAGGTTGGTGCAGAGGTTGACCTCTTGGTAGACGGTGCTGATCCCCGCGGCCTGGGAGGCTGCCGGCGAGGTGAACGACTCCTCGCGGCCGTCGACGACGATGGTGCCGGCGTCCACGGCGTACACCCCGGTCAGGGCCTTGATGAGCGTCGACTTGCCGGCGCCGTTCTCGCCCATCAGGGCGTGGACCTCGCCGGGGTAGAGGCGCAGCGCGACGTCGTCGAGGGCGGGCACGCCGCCGAAGGCGATGCTGATGCCCTGCATCTCGACCACGGGCGCGGCGGCGGGTCGGTCCGCTGTCGGCGCGACCTCGCGCGTGGGGGCGGGGGTGCCGCTGCCCACGGCGGCAGGGGTCTGGGTCTGGCTCATCGGGTTCCGTCCGTCCGGGTCTTCCTGGCGCGTCGGGCGCGGGACCCGGCTCCCTGGGGAGCCGGGTCCCGGCCGGTGGTGATCAGTACTGGCGCTGGTCGAGGACCTCGGCGGCCTGCTCCTGGTCGAAGGTGGTCTCCTCGGTGACGACGCGCTTGGGGACCTCCTCGCCGTCGACGACCTTCTTGGCGAGGTCCATCAGCTGGGGGCCGAGCAGCGGGTTGCACTCGACGATGAAGTTGATCTCGCCCTTCGACAGGGCCGTCATGCCGTCCTTGACCGCATCGACGGTGATGATCTTGACGTCGGTGCCGGGCTTCATGCCGGCGGCCTTGATGGCCTCGATGGCACCCAGGCCCATGTCGTCGTTGTGGGCGTAGACGACGTCGATGCCCTTCTCGGACTTCAGGAAGGTCTCCATGACCTTCTTGCCGCCGTCGCGGGTGAAGTCACCGGTCTGCGAGGCGACCACCTCGATCGAGTCGTCCGCGGCGATCTTGGAGCCGAAGCCCTCCTTGCGGTCGATCGCCGGCGCGGCGCCGGTGGTGCCCTCGAGCTCGACGACCTTGATGCTGCCGTCGCCGTCGACGTCGGACTCGTCGGCGTTCTCGACCAGCCAGTCGCCGGCCTTCTCGCCCTCCTGGACGAAGTCGGAGCCGAGGAAGGTCTCGTAGAGGGAGTCGTCCTTGGAGTCGACCGAGCGGTCGGTGAGGATCACGGGGATCTTGGCGCGCTTGGCCTCGAGCAACACCGTGTCCCACCCGGTCTCCACCACCGGGCTGAAGGCGATGACGTCGACCTTCTGCTGGATGTAGGAGCGGATCGCCTTGATCTGGTTCTCCTGCTTCTGCTGGGCGTCGGAGAACTTCAGGTCGACGCCCTCGGACTTCGCGGTGTCCTGGATCGACTTGGTGTTGGCGGTGCGCCAGCCGCTCTCGGCGCCGACCTGGGCGAAGCCCATCGTCAGCCCGCCGTCGGAGCCGCCGGAGCCGCTGGAGCCGCTGCCCCCCGACTCGGAGCTGCCGCAGGCGGTGAGCGTGACGGCGCCCAGGGTGATCGCACAGGTGGCGACCAAGCTCTTCTTCAGCACTGCTAGGTCCTCTCGGTCTCGGAGCCAGGTCGCTCCTGTGACTGACGTCACTGCGCCGAGTGTGAGCGTTAACATCACCGCGCGTCAAGCACCTCCACACAACTTTGTGACCTGCGTGTCGACCGTTGCGGATTCAATTGTGAGCGCTCACAAGCAGAGTGGGGCAAACCGGGCGGCCGGGCGTCGTACGGCGTGACCGGTCCGCCGTCCTGGGGACCTGTCAGCCGTTACGACAGCGGACAGGTGCCTGATCACCCGGACGTCCGGGTGATCAGCAGGGCCCGCCGCTCACTCCCCCAGCGACTCGAACGCCCAGCGGAGGGTGGAGCGGTAGGTCTCGCCGGGGCGGAGGGTGGCGTCGCCGAAGTCGGGGCGGCGGGGGGTGTCGGGGAAGACCTGCGGCTCGAGGGCGAGGCCGTCGCCCTGGCGGTGCCAGCCGCCGGCCGAGGAGGGCTCGGAGCCGTCGAGGCCGTTGCCGGTGTAGACCTGCAGGCCGGGCTGGTCCGAGGACAGCACCAGCCGGGTGCGGGTGGCCGGCGAGGTCAGCCACGCCACGGGACGCACCCCCTCGTCCGGGTCGAGGACGTAGTTGTGGTCGATGCCGCCGGCGTCGCGCAGCTGCGCGTGGTCGAGCCGTACGACGGGCCCCAGCCGGCGTGGCTCCCGGAGGTCGAAGGGCGTGCCCTCGACGGGGGCCGGCGGGCCGGGCACCGGGATGCCGGTGCCGTCGATCTCGACGTACGCCGCCGCGGCGACCGCCAGCCACTGGCCGTCGATCGTGCCAGAGCCCTCCCCCTCGAGGTTGAGGTAGGCGTGGCTGGTCAGGCAGACCGGTGTCGGCGCGTCGGTGGTGGCGCTGAGCTCGAGCTCGACGGCGTCGGCGGTCACGGTGAACCGCGCACGCACCTGCAGCTCGCCGGGGAAGCCCTGGTCGCCGTCGGGGCTGACCAGCGTCAGCACCGCGTGGTCCTCGCCCTGCTCCTCGACGTCCCAGAGCCGGACGTCGAAGCCCTCGGGGCCGCCGTGCAGCGTGTGGCCGCGGTCGTTGGTGCCCACCTGCACCTCCTGGCCGTCGACCTCGAACCGGCCGTCGGCGACCCGGTTGGCGTAGCGGCCGATGGTGCCGCCGAGGTAGGACGTCGAGGCCAGCAGCGACGCGGGGTCGGGGTGGCTCAGCACCACGTCGCGTCGTACGCCGTCACCGCCGGTCACCCACAGCCGGTGCACCGTGGCCCCGAGGTCGAGCAGCTCGAGCACCGGGCCGGGGGCGCTGCCGAGAACGAGGCGGGTCACCTCGCCACGGGGCGAGCTGCCGAAGGGGAACGCGCGCGAGTCGGGCATGCGCGCACGCTAGCCGCGGGCGGCGGCCTCAGCCCGTCGGGGTGCTCGAGGTGCGCACCACCAGCTCGGGCGGCACGAGCGGCACGGTCGCGCCGACCTCGCCGTCGAGGGTCCGCACCGCGAGGTCGACGGCCCGACGGCCCAGCGCCGCGAAGTCCTGGCGCACGGTGGACAGCGGCGGCCAGGCGTACGCCGACTCCGGCGCGTCGTCGAACCCCACGACGGCCACGTCGTCGGGCACCCGTCGCCCCTGCTCGTGCAGCGCGCGGAGCAGCCCGAGGGCCATCGCGTCGTTGCCGACGAAGACCCCCGCGACGTCGCGGTCGGCGGCGAGCCGGAGGCCGGCCTCGTAGCCGCTGCGCGCCGACCAGTCGCCCTCGAGCAGCGGACCGGGCGCGACGCCGCGCGCCTCGAGCTCGGCGTGCCAGCCCTCGCGCCGCATCTGCGCCTCGACCCAGTCCTCGGGGCCGGCGACGTGCGCCACCCGGCCGCGCCCGCCCACCACGTCGAGCAGGTGGCCCGTGGCCAGCCGACCGCCGGTGCCCTGGTCGATGCCGGCTGCCATCGGCTGGCCCGGGACCACGCCCTGCACGAGCACGACCGGCACCGGCAGGTCGAGCGCCGCGACGGTCTCGAGCGCCGCGCGCTGGGCCACCGCGACCACCACCGCCTCCACCGCCTGGTCGAGCAGCCGGTCGACGTCGCGCCGCAAGGACCCCTCGTCGAGCTCGGCCAGCCCGACCTGGGCCACGGCGTACCCCGCGTCGTGGGCCGCGTCCTGCACCGCCACCGAGATCATCCCCGGCCCGTGCAGCCCGAGGTGGGCCGCGACCAGCCCGATCAGGCCGGAGCGGTTGGTGGCCAGGGCCCGCGCCGCGGCGTTGCGCCGGTAGCCGAGCTGCCGCATCGCCACCTGCACCCGCTCGCGGGTCTCCGGGCGCACCACGGCGTGGTCGTTGAGCACCCGCGAGACGGTCTGGTGCGACACCCCGGCCAGGGCCGCCACGTCGGCCATCGAGGGCGGGCGCTGGCCGCCGGCGGCACGGGGGGTCATGCCGGTGATCGTAGGGGCACCAGGCCCCTAGTCGAGCGGTCTCAGCTCGTCGGCGTAGGACAGCGACACCCGGCGCAGCACGCCGGCGTCGTTGACGGCGTACTGGCCCATCCGCCACAGCGGCGGGCTGTAGGCGTGCACGCTCACCGACCCGTGCACCGCGCCGTTGAGCCGGTGGATGTGGTCGGGCCCGAACGAGAACACCGACCCCTCCCCGACGCGCGTCTCCCGCGCGCCGTGCAGCAGGGTCAGGTTGTTCTCGACCAGCTCGCCCTCGACGACCGCGACGGCGCCCGAGGACACGTCGTGGTCGTGCCACCCGGTGTCGTTCTCGGGCGTCCAGCACAGCAGCCAGACGTCGACGTGGGCGTCGCGGTGCAGCGAGGCGTAGACCCGCTCTCGCTCCCCCGGCTCGTCGCCGCCGAACGCCACCAGGTGGCGCCACAGCCCGGGCTGCTGGGCGATGCTCGCGGCCAGGGCCTCGAGCTCGCCCTCGGTCAGGTCGCGGTCGGGCAGGTCGGCGACCCGCAGGTCGTCGTCGTAGGACGCCAGCGGCGCGGCCCGCTCGGCGGGGACCCCGGTGACGCGCTCGGGTCCGAGGTCGCGCGCCTCGGTGCTCAGCTCGCCGCCGGCCACGACCGCTCACCCCCGGCCACGGGCAGGCCGAGCAGGCGCCGCGGGTTGGTCACCCGGACGGCGTGCGTGGCGGCGTCACCGAGCAGCGCCGCGACCGGCTCGCCGTAGGGCCGGTCGCTGCCGAGCACCAGGGCGTCGACACCCAGCACCCGGACGACGGACTCCAGCGCCCGGACGCCCAGGCCCGAGGTCTCGGCGTGCAGCAGCGGGTCGAGCGCCTCGCGCTGGCCACCGCGCAGCAGGTGCCGCTCGGTCAGCAGCGGCGCCAGCCCGGCGCCCGCCACGAACACGACCCGCAGGGTCGGGAACAGCGCCCGGCCGGAAGCGGCGTGCCAGGCCCAGTAGGCCGCCTGGAGCTGGGCGGTGTAGCCGACGACCGGAGCCCACCAGTCGGGCAGCCGGCCCGGCAGCACGTGGCGCGGCTCGGGGCCGGGGTGCACGAGCACCGGCGCGTCGGCGAGCTCGGCGGCGCGGAGCAGCGGCGCGTGCGCCTCCCAGCCGTACGGCGTCGCCAGGTCGCTCGCCGGCAGCTGCAGCCCGACGAACCGCTCCTCGGCGAGGAGGCCGGAGAGCGCCGCCACGTCGGCCTCGCCGTCGTCGAGCGCCGGCACCGAGGCCCAGGCCCGGAAGTGCCCGGGGAGGTCACGGGCACCGCGGTGCCAGGCGTCGAGCAGCGGCCGGGCGGCGGGTCCGCCGAGGCGCTCGATGCCGAGCGGGGAGGAGAGGCCGACGCAGGCCGTGACCACCCCCGCGTCGGTGTCGGTCGCGACGCGCGTCGCGACGTCGTGGTGGGTGGGGTCCACCTCGAAGGGCGGCTCCCCCTCGAGGTGCAGGGTCCAGCCCCGCAGGTAGGGGGCCCGGCTGCGCGCGCGCAGCCGGTCGACGAGCTCGTCGGTCCACAGGTGCTGGTGGACGTCGACCGCTCCGGTGGGACCGGTGGTGTGGTCTGGCATGACGTTGACCTCCTTCCAAACGTAGTAAGTGCAGTGACATTATCTTGTTTGAGACGCGGGTGGGGCTCGTCTCACCGGCCCGGCGGAACAGTGGCTCCGCACGGGCGGTTGTGGTCCGTCGTACGCCTGATGACTGTCCCACGACCCGCAACCCTCCAGGAGGATCCGTGCCTGCGCTCTTCGAGCCGATCACGCTGCGCGACCTGACCGTGCGCAACCGCGTCTGGCTGGCGCCGATGTGCCAGTACTCCGCGACCGACGGCGTCCCGGACGACTGGCACCTCGTCAACCTGGGGGCCCGCGCCAGCGGCGGCTTCGGGCTGCTGCTGACCGAGGCGGCCGCGGTCGTGCCCGAGGGCCGGATCAGCCCCGAGGACGCCGGGCTGTGGAACGACGAGCAGGCACGGGCCTGGCGCCGCGTCGTCGACTTCGTGCACACCCAGGGCGCGGCCATCGGCGTCCAGCTCGCGCACGCCGGCCGCAAGGCCTCGACCTACCGCCCGTGGGCCGGGTCCGAGGGGACGGTCCCGCCGACCGAGGGCGGCTGGACCAGCCGCGGGCCGTCGCCGGTCCCCTTCGAGGGGTACGCCGCCCCGACCGCGCTCGACGCCCAGGAGATCGCCGACGTCGTCGAGGCGTTCGTGACCGCCGCGCAGCGGGCCGTCGACGTCGGGTTCGACACCGTCGAGCTGCACGCCGCCCACGGCTACCTGTTCCACGAGTTCCTCTCCCCGCTGTCCAACCAGCGCGACGACGCGTGGGGCGGCGACTTCGAGGGCCGCACCCGCCTGCTCCTCGAGACCACCGAGGCCGTGCGGGCCGCGATCCCCGACGGGATGCCGCTGCTGGTGCGGATCTCGGCCACCGACTGGCTCGACGGCGGCTGGGACCTCGAGCAGAGCACCCGGCTCGCCGGGCTGCTGCGCGAGCGCGGCGTCGACCTCGTCGACGTCTCCTCGGGCGGCAACGCCGCGGCGTCGATCCCGGTGGAGCCGGGCTACCAGGTGCCGCTCTCGGTCGGAGTCCGGTCCGCGGGCGTGCCGACCGGCGCGGTCGGCCTGATCACCGAGCCCGCCCAGGCCGAGAAGGTGCTGGCGAACGGCGAGGCCGACGTCGTGCTGCTCGCCCGGGCCGCGCTGCGCGAGCCCTCGTGGCCACTGCGGGCCGCCCACGAGCTCGGTGTGCCGGCCGACGAGGCGCCCTGGCCGCCCCAGCACGCGCGGGGCACCTGGCGCTGAGGGCCGGACCGCTCAGACGACCCCGCCCGGGGACACCCGGGAGCCCGGCGCCACGTCGCTGCCGACGACCACGTCGCGACCCAGGATGGTGATCGCGTCCGGGTCGTCCAGGGCGGTGTCGGCGCTGCCCACGGTGGCGCCGGGGCCCACCTCGCAGGCGGTGTCGACCAGGGTGCGCAGCACGCGGGCCCCCGACCTGATCACCGACCCGGCCGAGACCACGCTCTCGACGACCTCGGCGCCGTGCTCGACGACCACGTCGGGGCCGATCACGCTGCGGGTCACGGTGCCGAGCACGCGGCTGCCCGCGCTGAGCATGCTGTCGGAGACCACGGCGCCCGAGGCGACGAAGGCGGGCGTCCGCTCGGGGTGCTGGGTCAGCACCGGCCAGGTCGGGTCGAAGAGCCCGGTGCCGCCCTCGAGCAGCTCGAGGTGGGCGTTGAGGTAGTGGTGGGGCTGGCCCAGGTCGCGCCAGTAGCCCTCGAGCCGGTGGGAGAAGACCTTGCCGCGCTCGACCAGCCGCGGCACCAGCAGGTCGCCGAAGTCGTCCAGGCCCGAGTCGCCCGCGGGGCGGTCGGAGTCGGCCTGCGAGAGCTCGCGGTGGAGCTCCTCGAGCACCTCGACCAGCACGACCGGGTCGTAGGCGAAGACCTCGCAGGCCACGACCGACCCGTCGGGCTCGTCGGGCTTGTAGGCGAACCCGGTCACCCGACCCAGCCGGTTGCTGGTCACGACCGCGTGGTCGGCCGGGTCCTCGGCGTACACCTCGGAGAGGTCGGTGACCAGCATGGTCAGCTCGGCCTCCTTCTCCAGGTGGGTGGCGACGAGCTCGCCGAGGTCGAAGCGGTAGACGTGGTCGGCGCTCATCACCAGCACCACGTCGGGGGCCGCCCGACGCAGGTCGTCGCGCAGCCGGTAGAGCTCGTCGGCGTTGCCCTGGGCGAAGCCCTCCTCGTCGAGGGAGCCGTTGCCCTCGCGCGGCATCAGCATCCGCAGGCCGCCGCGGGTCCGGTCGAGGTCCCAGGGCCGGCCGTTGCGCACCTGCTCCTCCAGCGACTCGGCCTGGTAGGACACCGAGAGCCAGACGTCGTCGACCCCGGAGTTGACGAGGTTGGACAGCGGGAAGTCGAGGAGCTGGTAGGACCCGGCGAAGGGCAGCGCCGGCTTGGCGCGCTCCGCGGTCAGCACGTCCATGCGACCGCCCGCACCGCCGGCCTGGATGATCGCGAGCGCCTTGAGCCGCTGGAGGGGGTTCATCGGCTGATCCTCGCACCGTGGCGTCCGCATGCTGGAAGGGGCCGGGGGCCCTAGCCTGCGGCCATGGAACGCAACGACGCGGCCTCGGACCGCCACAGCCCTGACGGACGGTCGGCCTTCGAGAGGTTCGTCGAGGCGACCTACATGCAGGTCAGCCGCGCGCCCTTCTTCGTGGTCTGCCTCGTCGTCGTGGTCGCCTGGGGCGCCAGCGCCCCGCTCTGGCCCAACCTCAAGGAGTGGCAGGTCGCGATCCACACGGTCGCGAGCGTGGTGTCGCTGCTGCTGCTCGTGCTGCTGGAGAACGCCGGCCGGCGCTCGGAGGAGGCCTCGCAGGAGAAGCTCAACGTGCTCGCCGAGGCGCTCGCGTCGCTGATGGAGTCCTCCGCCGCGCGCGACCCCGAGCTGCAGGAGGCAACCCGCAGGCTGCGCGAGGCGGTCGGCCTGGAGGAGCGACACTGACCTCGGGGGGGACGTCCCGGGCGGCTACCAGCCGAGCGTGCCCGGCCCGCCCTTGAACGGCCCCACCACGTCGTCGGTCACCCAGCCGCCGTAGAAGCCGCCGTCCTGCGGCCGCACCCGCTCATCGTCGACGAGGCACTCCAGGCGTGAGGGGTAGAAGGTCACGAAGCCCCGGAGGTCGGTGAAACCGGCCGTCGGGTCCTCGTAGGACCAGGCCGCGGCCTCGAGACCCAGCACGTCCCAGTAGGTCGCCGCGCCCTTCCACTCGCACCACGTCGACCGGGCCCGCGAGCGGGTCAGCACCCCCTCGGCCACGTCGGCGGGGTCGACGTACCAGGTCGGCGGGTGGCTGGTCTCCAGCACCCGGAAGCAGCGCGTGCTGTCCACGACCAGCTGCCCCTCCCGTCGTACGACGACCCGGCGGTCCGAGGACACCAGCGCCGGCGGCCTCGGGTAGTCCCACACCGACTCCTGACCGGGACCGGGCTCGACCCGGCGCTGCTCCTTGCGCATGCCCCGATCCTGCTCCGCCCCGCCAAGCACCGACGCCTGGCTACCCTCGGGGGCGTGACCAGGACGAGGCACCCGGGCGCCCGCGCAGCACTGCTGCTGCTCGCCCTGCTGGGCCTGCTCGCGATGCACGGTCTCTCGGCCCACGGCGCGGCCGGCCACCACGGCGCCCGGACCACCGAGCCCACGACCGCCGAGCCCACGACCGCCCAGCACGCGCAGCACGCCGCCGCCACGTCCGCCGCCACCTCCGCCGCCACCTCCCTCGAGCCCGGGCTCGCGCCGGCGACCCCCGTGGCGCCGGGCGAGGAGGGGACCTCGGCCGCCGGGCTCTGCCTCGCGGTGCTCCTCCTCGGCCTGCTCGCGCTGCTCGCCCTGCGTCGCGACCGGCCCCGGCTCCTGCCCGACCGGTCCTCGGTCGTCGCGCCGACCCGGGCGCCACCCGCGCGCGACCCCGACCCGCCCGACCTGTCCCGCCTCTGCGTCCTGCGCTGCTGAGCAGACCGCGCCCCGACCCCACCCGGTCGGCGCGCACACCTGCTCCCAGCACGCCCACCCGACCGGAGGAACCCCCATGTCCCAGCACGCCCTCACCCGCACCATCGCCGCAGCGTCCCTGCTGCTCCTCGCCGCCTGCGGCGGCACCGACCACGCGGAGGCGGACGTCCGCTTCGCGCAGCAGATGGTCCCGCACCACGCCCAGGCGGTGGAGATGGCCGACCAGGCCCTCGACACCAGCCGTGACGCCGACGTACGCCGCCTGGCCGAGGAGATCCGTGCGGCCCAGGACCCCGAGATCGAGACCATGACCGGCTGGCTGGAGGAGTGGGGCGAGGACGTGCCCGACACCTCGGGCGGCATGGCCGGGATGGGTGACATGTCGGAGATGGACGGCATGATGACCGACGCCGAGATGCAGCGCCTCGACACCACCACCGGTGCGGAGTTCGACCGGCTCTGGCTGCGGCTGATGGTCGAGCACCACCAGGGTGCGATCGAGATGGCCCGGGCCGAGCAGGCCGACGGCACCTACGACGCCGCGGTCGACCTCGCGAAGGACGTCGAGCGCACCCAGCAGGCCGAGATAGCCGAGATGGAGGAGCTGCTCGGCCAGGGCTGAGCGGTGCCGTCGCGGCGGCGGGTCAGCGGTCGGCGTACGGGTCGGGCGCCAGCTCCACCCAGACGTCGGTGAGCCGCTCGGGGTCGTCCCCGGCGCGGATGCTGACCCGCACCGCGGTCCGCTCGGGGTGCGCCGGCACGACCACCTCGTGCTCGGCGTCGCCGATCGCGACCGCTCCGCGCGGGGTCCGCAGGACGTGGTCGTAGAGCACCCGGCGGGCGGTGCGCGGGTGCGGGGCGTCGCGCACCTCCACGTGCACCGTCGCCCCGACCTCCCCGACCTCCGCGGCCGTCGCGTCCTGGGCGTGCGCCACGTGCAGCACCACCCAGTGACCGTCGGCCACGACGGGCCCCTCGCCGCGGGGCGGCTCGAGGGCGTGGGGGTCGGAGACCGTCACCAGGCCCCACTGCCACGTGTGCGTCACGGTCATCACGAGCCGGGGATGGGCGGCCGCGAGTCCGTCGTCCATCCGGCGAGTATGGAACACCGTCCCCAGGGACGGTCACCGTCCCGAGAGGAGCCGCGTCGAGTCGTGTGGGTGAGGACCCACCAGGGCGCCCGCTGAGCCACACGACTCCGGGAAGCAGAGGACCCGGGCCCACGTGGTGGACCCGGGTCGCTGACCGCGGTGGCGGAGGGATTTGAACCCTCGGTTGACTTGCGCCAACAAACGCTTTCGAGGCGTTCTCCTTAGGCCGCTCGGACACGCCACCGCCGGGAAGGCTACCGGACGGGGTGGGTGGGGCTGAAATCAGCGGTGCCCGGCGAAGAACCGGTCGAGGATCCGGGCCGACTCCTGCGCCAGCACGCCCGCCACGACCTCGGGCCGGTGGTTCAGCCGGCGGTCCCGCACGACGTCCCAGAGCGAGCCGACCGCCCCCGCCTTCTCGTCGTACGCCGCGAACACGACCCGGTCGACCCGGGCCAGCACCGCCGCCCCTGCGCACATCGTGCAGGGCTCGAGCGTGACCACCAGGGTGCAGCCGGTGAGCCGCCACTCGCCCCGGGCCGCCGCCGCCTCGCGCAGCGCCACCACCTCGGCGTGGCCGGTGGGGTCGGCGTCGCGCTCGCGGACGTTGTGGCCGCGCCCGACGACCTCGCCGTCCGGCCCGATCACCACGGCGCCGACCGGTACGTCGTCGCGGGCCGCGGCCTCGGCGGCCAGGGCGAGCGCCTCGCGCATCGGCCCCGCCCAGCGGTCGGTCGGCGGCACGGGTCAGTCGTCCAGGTCGACCAGGTCGTCGAAGGCGGCGCCGAAGCCCGCGGCGTCCGCGACCTCGCTGAGCAGCTCCTCGGGGAACAGCTCCTCGTCGTCGAGCAGCTCGCCCAGCTCGCTGGCCGGCATGCCGAGGTCGGCGACGATGCCGAGGTCGCCCGCCGGCGCGGTCTCGTCGTCGTCCTCGACCAGCACGCCGAGGTGCTCGGTCGCGGACCGGGCCAGCGTCCACTCGGTGGCGGCGCTGGCGTCGGAGAGCAGCACGCGCGTGGTGGCGCCCTGCACCCGCACGACGAGCGCGAAGTCCTCCGCGACCGAGACCAGCGCGAGCGCACCCCCGTCGCTGCCGTCCTCGTCGGTCCAGCGCTGCAGCTCCTCCACGAGCGCCTCGACGCTCACGAGCGCATCGTCGGGGAGCTCGTCGACGACCCAGTCGCCCTCGTCGCGGTAGGCGAGCACCGCGACGTCGACCTCGTCGACCTCGTCGGTCCGGTCGTCCCCGCCGCCGTTGCCTGTCTCACTCGTCCCCGACATGGGACACCGCCTCCCGCTCCACCCGTGATGGTGTCAGACGGGGGCGGGGGTGGACCACCGAGATGCGACTACGGTGACGCCATGCGCCTGCACGTCGTGGACCACCCGCTGGTCTCCCACAAGCTGACCACGCTCCGCGACGAGGACACGGCCTCCCCGGAGTTCCGGCGGCTCACCGAGGAGCTGGTGACGCTGCTCGCCTACGAGGCCACGCGCGACGTCCGCGTGGAGCCCTCCCACATCACCACGCCGGTGGGCCCGACCGAGGGCGTCGTGCTCAGCCGGCCGCGTCCCCTGGTGGTGCCGATCCTGCGCGCCGGGCTCGGCATGCTCGAGGGCATGATGCGGCTGGTGCCCACGGCCGAGGTCGGGTTCCTCGGGATGGTGCGCAACGAGGAGACGCTCGAGGCCTCGACGTACGCCGAACGGCTGCCTGTCGACCTCAGCGGCCGCCAGTGCTACGTGCTCGACCCGATGCTGGCCACCGGCGGCACCCTCGCCGCCGCGATCCGCTTCCTCACCGACCGCGGCGCCGACCACATCACCTGCATCTGCCTGCTGGTGGCCCCCGAGGGCGTGGCCAACCTCGAGCGCGGCCTGGAGGGCATCGACGTGCCCGTCACGGTGGTCACCGCCGCGCAGGACGAGAAGCTCGACGAGCGCGGCTACATCGTGCCGGGCCTGGGCGACGCCGGCGACCGGCTCTACGGCCTGGCGCAGTAGCCGTCGGCCTCAGGCGACGCTGGGCGTCGCGACGCCGCCGGGCTCCGGGGCCAGGACGAGGGTCGGCACGTCGCCCGCAGCCGCGTCGGGCGCCCGCTCCGCGACCACCGTCGGCACGCCGGGCGGCAGCTGCACCCGCACCGTCGTCCCGTGCCCGTCGCGGGAGGCGATGCTGACGGTCCCGCCGTGCAGCGCCACGATGGCGCGCGCGATGGTCAGCCCCAGACCGGTGCCGGGGATGGCCTGCTCGGTGGCGGTGCTGGACCGGAA
Organism: Nocardioides aurantiacus; assembly: GCF_003752505.1. NCBI lineage: Bacteria > Bacillati > Actinomycetota > Actinomycetes > Propionibacteriales > Nocardioidaceae > Nocardioides > Nocardioides aurantiacus. Next base: position 3,749,658 of record NZ_RKHO01000001.1, read on the forward strand.
GAACCGGGTGAACAGCTGTTGCTGCTCCTCCTCGGGGATGCCGATGCCGGTGTCGGCCACGGTGATGACGCTCTGGCCCGCCTCGGCCCGCAGCCCGATCTGCACCTCCCCGCCGTCGGGGGTGAACTTGACGGCGTTGGTGAGCAGGTTGGTGACCATCCGCTCGAGCTGGCGGGGGTCGCCCTCGTGGTGCACCGGCACCGCCGGCAGCGTGAGCGTGACGTCGAGCAGGCGCTGGGCGAGGGAGGCGGTGACCGCGTCGTGGGCGCCGCGCATCACCTCGCGCAGGTCGATCGTCTCGGGCTGGATCTCCAGCCGGGAGGTCTCGATCTGGGAGAGCGTCAGCAGGTCCTCCACCAGCAGCAGCAGCCGGCGGCCGTTGCGGTCGACCCGGTCGACGATGTCGAGCTGGGCCGCGCTCAGCTCGCCCACCATGCCGTCCTCGAGGACCTCGGTGTAGCCGATGATGCTGGTGATGGGGGTCCGCAGCTCGTGGCTGACGGTGGAGACGAAGTCACCCTTGACCCGCTCGAGCTCCTGCAGCCGGGCCACGGCGACGCGCTGGTGCTCCAGCGTCTGCACCAGCAGCCGCTGCGCCGCCTCGCGCTCGGTGACGTCCTCGGCGGTCATCAGGTAGCCCGCCTCGGCGCCGTCGGCGTCGGGCAGCGGCGAGACGATCATCCGCAGCACCCGGGCGTCGTCGCCGCGGCCGAGGTGCCAGAGCCGGTCGAGCTCGCCCGAGGCGACCGCCGCGCGGCACAGGCTGGTGACGTCGGCGTCGGTGCGCAGGTCGCGGGCCTGCTGGCGCAGCTCGGTCACCGACCACAGCAGGTCGGCGGGGCGGCCGATGGCCTCGGACCCGGGGCGGCTGAAGACCTCCTCGGCCTGCGGGTTGAAGACGGTGATCAGCCCCGCGCGGTCGGTCGCGACGATGGCGGTGCCGGCTGCGGAGTAGACGACCCGCTCCAGGGTCTGTCGCTCGGCCCGGGCCCGGGCCGCCGCGGCGCGCTGCTGGGTGACCATGGCCGACAGCGGCAGCAGGATCAGGGCGCAGTCGATGACGAACAGCTGCAGCACGCCGTCGACCAGCTCGGGGGCCAGGTCGTAGCGCGGGCCCAGCGACCAGATCGGGCCGTGCCCCAGCTCGGTGACAGCGGTGCCGATGGCGGCCACGACCGTGAGCAGCACCGTCGCGCCGCGCAGCGAGCCGCGGTAGGCGTGCCAGGCGAACATCGGCATCACCACGAACACCACGGGCGGCACGTCGGTGGCCAGGAAGACCGCCGAGGTCGTGCCCACGGTGATCACCGCCTGGGCGAGCCGTTCGCGGGTGCCGCTGAGAGCGGCGTACGGCAGGGTCCGGAGGAAGAGCGGCAGCAGCACCAGCGTCGCCGCGGCGGTCGACCCGAAGCCCGACAGCAACGTCAGCCACGCCCGGCCGTGCCCGGTGAGCACCGCCGTCAGCGCCAGGCCGGCGCCGGCGACGAGGCTGCCGCCCGCGACCGCGCCGATCATCCGCGAGACGTCGCCGGGCTCGAGCAGCGCCACCCGGCCGGTGTGGCCCCGCACCAGCAGGCAACGGGTGGTCCACGAGGCCAGGGCGTACGACGCTCCCGCACCCGCCGCGACCACCGGCGGGAGCCCGACCCCGAGGTGGGCCAGCACCCCGACCGCACCGACCACGCCGAGGAGCGGCAGCCGCCACCGGTGGGGCGAGACCAGCAGCATCCCGGCGGCCAGACCACCGGCCGGCCACACCGCGGGCACCAGACCCCCGGGCGCGATCGAGAGCGACCCCAGCCACGCGGCGACCGCCACGGCGAGCAGCAGCAGCGCCACCCTCAGCAGCGCGCGTGGGCTCGCGACGTGTCGGTGGGCGCGCCGGACGACGGCGTCGCCGGACGACTGGCCCTGCTGCATGCACCCTCACCAGCTCGGACGGACGGGACGCCGACCAGTATGTGGAGGGGAAGGCCCGTTGTGTGGCGATTCGCTCCAAAACCGTGCGATCGGTCGGTCGTCTCCACCCGCAGGGGTGAGGCCCGGGTGAGGGAGGCCGCCTCAGAGGGCCTTGACGGCGTTGAGCAGCTTGCTCATCGAGTCCTTGGCGTCGCCGAAGAGCAGCGTGGTGTGGTCCTCGAAGAGCAGCTCGTTCTCGATGCCGGCGAAGCCGGGACGCATCGAGCGCTTCATGAACACCACCTGCTTGGCCTCGTCGACGTTGAGGATCGGCATGCCGTAGATCGGCGCCCCCGGCGTCGTCTTGGCCGCCGGGTTGACGACGTCGTTGGCGCCGACGACGAGGACGACGTCGGCGTCCTTGAAGTCGCCGTTGATGTCGTCCATCTCCTTGAGCTGCTCGTAGGGCACCTGCGCCTCGGCGAGCAGCACGTTCATGTGGCCCGGCATCCGCCCGGCCACCGGGTGGATGGCGTAGTCGACGTCGGCCCCGCGCTCGCCGAGCACGTCGACCAGCTCGCGCAGCGTGTGCTGCGCCTGGGCCACGGCCAGGCCGTAGCCCGGGACGATGATGATGCGGTCGGCGTAGGCCAGCATGATCGCGACGTCCTCGGGTCCGGCCGAGCGGACCGGACGGTCCGAGGCCACCCCGGCGCCGAGCGTCGAGCCGCCCTTGAGCGCCCCGAAGAGGATGTTGGACACCGACCGGCCCATGGCCTTGGCCATCAGCAGGGTGAGGAAGGTGCCGGAGGCGCCGACCAGGGTGCCGGCGACCAGCAGCACGACGTTGTCGAGGACGTAGCCGCCCGCGGCCACCGTCAGGCCGGTGAAGGCGTTGAGCAGCGAGATCACGATCGGCACGTCGGCGCCGCCCACGGGCAGCACCAGCAGCGCCCCGAACAGCAGGCCGACCAGCGCCAGCACGATGCCGACCCACATCGCCGGCGACAGCGCCAGCTGGGTGGCGAGGCCGACCCCGGCCACCAGCGAGGCACCGAAGACGATCGCGAGGCCGGGGAAGACCAGGGGCGCGGAGCTCATCAGCTCCTGGAGCTTGGCGAAGGTGATCACCGAGCCGGCGAAGGAGACCGAGCCGACGAAGATCGTGAAGGCCGTGGCCACCAGGACGAACCAGCCGACGACGTCCACCCCACCGGGCTGCTCCAGGATCTCGTGGAGCTCGAGCAGGGCGACCAGCGCCGCGGCGCCACCGCCGACGCCGTTGAACAGCGCCACCATCTGCGGCATCTGGGTCATCTGCACGCGGCGCGCTCCGACCACGCCGCCGACGGTGCCGACGGCGATCGCGACCAGGATCAGCACGACGTGGTCGAGGTCGACGTAGAAGAACGGGACGGCGCAGGCGATCACGGCGGCCGCAGCGCCGACGAGGTTGCCGGTGCGGGCGGTGCGCGGGCCCGAGAGGCCCTTGAGCGCCAGGATGAAGCCGACGGCGCAGGCGAGGTAGACGAGCTGGGCCCAGACGGGGACGGCGGTCATCGCGCGCCTCCCTCGGTGGCGCCGGGCTCGGTCCTGGCGGGTCGCTTGCGGCGTACGAACATCTGGAGCATGCGGTCGGTGACCACGAAGCCGCCGACCATGTTGACCGCCGCGAGCACGATCGCGACCAGCCCGATCACGAGGGCCAGGGCGTTGTCGGTGGTGCCGGTGACCAGGATCGCGCCGAGCAGGATGATGCCGTGGATCGCGTTGGCCCCCGACATCAGCGGCGTGTGGAGGGTCGAGGAGACCTTGGCGATGACCTCGATGCCCACGAAGACGCTGAGCACGAAGATGGTCAGCCAGACGACGGCGTCGTTCACGATCGCTCCTCGGACGGGTCGGTGGGGTCGAGCTGGTCCTCGGGCGGCAGCGCCTCCGACGGCGCACCCGGCGTGACCACGGGCGCGGGCGCCGGGCCCTCGATCGCCTCGCGGGTCGGGGCGTGGCGGACCTCGCCGGCGTGGGTGACGCAGGCGCCGACCACGACCTCGTCGTCGAAGTCGGGCACCACGTCGCCCTCGTGGCTCATCAGGGCCAGCAGGTTGACGACGTTCTGGGCGTAGAGGCTCGAGGCCGGGCCCGGCATCTGGGAGGGCACGTTGTCGCCGCCCCAGACCTGGGCGTGACCGATGCGCAGGACCTTGCCGGGCACCGAGCCCTCGACGTTGCCGCCGGACTCCGAGGCCAGGTCGACCACGACCGAGCCGGGCTTCATCGCCTCGACCATCGCCGCGGTCACCAGCAGCGGGGCCCGGCGACCGGGCACGGCCGCGGTGGTGATCAGCGCGTCGGCGCCGGCGATGTAGGGCGCGAGCGCGTCCTTCTGCCGGGCGGCGCGGTCCTCGTCCATCTCGCGGGCGTAGCCGCCGGTGCCCTCGAGGGTCTCGAGCTGCAGGTCGATCGCCTTCGCACCCACCGAGCGGATCTCCTCCGCGGCGGCGGCCCGGACGTCGTAGGCCTGGACCACGGCGCCGAGGCGCTTGGAGGTGGCGATCGCCTGCAGGCCGGCCACGCCGGCGCCGAGGACGACCACCTGGGCCGGCTGGACGGTGCCGGCGGCGGTCATGTTGAGCGGGAAGAAGCGACGCAGCAGACCGGCGGCCACGATGGCGCAGCGGTAGCCCGAGACCAGCGCCTGCGAGGACAGCGCGTCCATCGACTGGGCGCGGGAGATGCGGGGCACCAGCTCCATCGCGAGCGCGGTCACCCGCAGGTCGCGCAGGTCGGCGACGAGGTCGAGCGACGTCGAGACCGGCAGGAAGGAGACCGTGATCGTGCCCTCGCGCAGCTGGTGCAGCCGGTCGCGGTCGAGCGGGTTGACGCTGACCACGACCTCGGCGCCGGGCAGCGGCTGGTCGACGAGACCGGCCCCTGCCTCGGCGTAGAGCTCGTCGGCGAAGCCGGCCGCCTCGCCCGCACCCGGCTCGACGCCGACCTCGTGGCCCAGGGCGGTCAGCTTGGGGACCAGGTCGGGGACCAGCGCCACGCGGGTCTCCCCGGGCCGGGTCTCTCGGACGACTGCGATCCTCACGATGGCCACCTCACGGGGCCGAACCTAGAGGAGAACACCGACAGGATCGGGGATTGTGACGCCTGTCTCAGGTGCGTCTCTCCCGGCCGCCCGTCTCAGGCCATGCCGGTGCCGATCACGCTGCCGATGGCGTAGGTCACCGCCATCGCCAGCAACCCGCCGCCCACCACGCGCGTCACCGCCGGCCGCACCGGCGCGTCGCCCGCCCGGGCCGAGAGCAGGCCGGTGAGGCCCAGCGCCAGCGTCACCGCGACGACCGTGACGACCGCGCGCAGGCTCGGACCGAAGACCAGGATCGTGAGCAGCGGCAGCAGCGCACCGACCGTGAAGGACACCATCGAGGCCAGTGCCGCCTGCCAGGGGCTGGTCAGGTCGTCGGGGTCGATGCCGAGCTCGACGTCGAGGTGCGCGCGCAGCGCGTCCTTCGCGGTCAGCTGCACCGCGACCTCGCGCGCCAGGTCGTCGTCGAGGCCCTTCTGGCGGTAGAGGTCGATCAGCTCGGCCAGCTCCTCCTCGGGCTCCTCGCGGAGCTCACGGGTCTCCTTGGCGACGAGCGCCTTCTCGGTGTCGCGCTGCGTGCTGACCGAGACGTACTCCCCCACCGCCATGCTCAACGCGCCCGCCACCAGGCCGGCGATGCCGGCCACGAAGATCGTGTTGCGGTCGGTGGTCGCGCCGGCCACGCCCATCACCAGGCCGGCGACACTCACGATGCCGTCGTTGGCGCCGAGCACCGCCGCGCGCAGCGCGTTGAGGCGTCCGCTCACGGAGTCGTCGTGGGGCTCGTGGGCGTGCTGGCCGGGCTCGGGGGAGTCGCCGGGACGGGGCTCGGGGGCGTCCTCGGCGCGGGTCGGGGAAGGGGTGCTCACCGCTCCATGGTGACGGCCGCCGGGTCGGCGTACAACGAAGGTGAGGCTGGCCTGCGGGCGCGGGGCCGCCCCCTCAGCCCCCGACGAGCTCCTCGACCCAGGCGGGCACGGTGTCGGTGGCCCGGCCGCGGCGCGACCGGGAGAAGTCGCTGACGCGGGGGACCTCGAGGTTGAGCTCGAGGGTGTCGGCGCCGCAGCCGATCGCGTAGTGGACGTACGCCGCGGCCGGGTAGACGAGCCCCGAGGTGCCGATCGCCACGAACAGGTCGCAGTCGAGCGGCGCCTGCTCGACCAGCTCCGTGCCGTGCGGCACCTCGCCGAACCACACCACGTCGGGCCGCAGCGCCGGTGCGCCGCACGCCGGGCAGGGCGGGCGGTCGGCCAGCGTGGTCGACCACGCGTGCCGCGCGTCGCAGGCCGTGCACCACGCCGCGCCGAGCCGCCCGTGGAGGTGGTGGACCTGCTCGGACCCGCCGCGCTCGTGCAGGTCGTCGACGTTCTGGGTGACGAGGTGGAGGTCGTCGCCGAGGTGCTGCTCGAGCCGGGCCAGCGCCCGGTGGGCGGCGTTGGGCCCGACCCGGGCCAGGGCGGCGCGGCGCTCGTCGTAGAAGCGCTGCACCAGGTCGGGATCGGCGTCGTACGCCTCCGGGGTCGCGACCGTCATCGGGTCGTGGCCCTCCCACAGCCCGTCGGCGTCGCGGAAGGTCGGGAGCCCGCTCTCGGCGGAGATCCCGGCCCCGGTCAGCACCACGACCCTCATGGGCCGAGAGTAGGTGCCGGCCTCAGCCGTTGAGGAAGCAGACGAAGAACATCGGGAACGCGATCCCCCATCTCGACGAACGCGAAGACCCCGCCGGTCCAGTACATCGCGCGCGCCGTGGCCGCCGAGCCACCCTGGCTCCGCACCTCACGGCGCAGGGTCGTGCCCGCGCCCCCGTGCGCGGAGGGCAGGAAGCAGAGCGTCACCGGCGCACTCAGGAGCAGCATCGGCACCACGACGAAGCCCATCGCCGGGTAGGAGCCCGTCCGGCCGTAGATGATCCCGGCCGCGACGGCGACCACGAGCCAGAGCAGGAGCAAGCCGAGGTGCAGGGCCAGCACGAGCGCGACCATGCGTCCCGGCCGGTTGCGGCTGGCCCGTACGGCGAGGCGCTGCAGCGGTCGCTCCACCAGGAACGCGGCCCCGAAGGCCCACACCAGGACGCCGGTCGCGAGGGCGGCCACCGCCCCGTCGGACATCAGTAGTACCAGGGGAAGGGGCTCCAGTCGGGCTCCCGCTTCTCCAGGAACTGGTCGCGTCCCTCCTGCGCCTCGTCGGTCATGTACGCCAGCCGCGTGGTCTCCCCGGCGAAGAGCTGCTGGCCGACCAGGCCGTCGTCGACGGCGTTGAAGGCGTACTTCAGCATCCGCTGCGCCGTCGGGCTCTTGCCGTTGACCAGCCGGCCCCACTCCAGCGCGACCTGCTCGAGCTCGGCGTGCGACACGGCGCGGTTGACCGCGCCCATCCGCACCCCGTCCTCGGCGGAGTACTCCTGGCCCAGGAAGAAGATCTCGCGGGCGACCTTCTGGCCCACCTGCCGGGCGAGGTACGCCGACCCGAAGCCGCCGTCGAAGGACCCGACGTCGGCGTCGGTCTGCTTGAAGCGCGCCTCCTCGGCGCTGGCCAGCGTCAGGTCGCAGACGACGTGGAGCGAGTGGCCGCCGCCGGCCGTCCAGCCGGGGACGACGCAGATGACGACCTTGGGCATGAACCGGATCAGGCGCTGCACCTCCAGGATGTGCAGCCGGCCGAGGCGGGCCTGGTCGGCCGGGGTGCGGGCGTCGCTGGTGGCGCCGGCGGTGCCGTCCTCGTACTGGTAGCCCGCCCGACCGCGGATCCGCTGGTCGCCGCCGGTGCAGAAGGCCCACTTGCCGTGGCGCTCGCCCGGTCCGTTGCCCGTCAGGAGCACGCAGCCGACGTCGGCGGTGGTGCGCGCGTGCTCGAGCACCCGCAGCAGCTCGTCGACGGTGTGGGGCCGGAAGGCGTTGAGCACGTCGGGCCGGTCGAAGGCCACCCGGACGGTGCCGTGGGCGCGGGCCCGGTGGTAGGTCAGGTCGGTCAGGTCCTCGAAGCCGGGCACCTCGTCCCACGCCGCCGGGTCGAAGATCTCGCTGACGCCCTCGATCGCACTCATGGGGCGACCCTAGAGCGGCTGGTGCTGGCGCGGGACGGCCAGGTCTGCTGTGCTGGACCGCATGGCGATCACCGGCGAGTACGTCCCCAGCAAGGCCCAGTGGGTCCGTGAGCAGGTCGAGCAGTTCGAGGCGAGCAACGGCCAGGAGGCCAACACCCTGCCCGGCACCGACTACCCCATCGTGGTCATCACCAACGTCGGCGCGAAGTCCGGCTACGTCCGCAAGACGCCGCTGATGCGGGTCGAGCGCGACGGCGTCTACGTCGCCATCGCCTCCAAGGGCGGGGCGCCGGAGCACCCGGAGTGGTACTTCAACTTCCTGGCCCACCCCGAGGTCGAGCTGCAGGACGGCGCGGAGAGGAAGACCTACCGCGCCGAGCTGGTCGAGGGCGAGGAGCGCGACGACCTGTGGCGGCTCTCGGTCGACACGTGGTCGACCTACGCGTCGTACCAGGAGAAGACCGACCGGCAGATCCCCGTCTTCAAGCTCACCCCCGTCGACTGAGGACTAGCGCGAGATCGACTGCGCCAGCGCCGCGAGGTGACTGAGCCGGGCGATCTCCGAGGGCAGGATCTCCGGGCCGCCGCGCCGGACCATGACGATCATCTCGGCGCGGCCCAGCGCGCAGCCGGCGACCAGCATCTCGCCGAGCTCCTCGGGCACCTCGATCAGCGCGCCGCGCTCCAGGTCGGCCGGCCAGCGGATGTCGGGCGGGATCCGCGAGGGTGCTGCCGAGGAGCCGTGCACCAGCTCGCCGCCGTCGCCCTTGCGCCGCACCCGCGCGGCCCAGTCGACCACGAAGGTCGCCGGCAGCAGGTCGACCAGGGTGTCGGGCGCCCGCGCGGGCTCGGAGGTCATCGCCTCGACGACCTCGAGGTCGCGGGTGAGGTTGGAGCCGGCGCCGTAGTGCGAGATCCACAGCACGTCCACGCCCTCCAGGGCCGTGCAGGCCGAGATGATGCTGTCGGGCATCACCCCGTGGTCGGCGGCGAGGAAGACGTCGTCGACGGCACGACCGTCGGCGGTGCGCTCGACGATCTCGATGGCGTCGATGTTGCCCCCCGCCGTACCGATCGCCGACGCCAGGCGGCCCAGCGACCCGGGCACGTCCGGCAGCGCCACGCGCAGCAGGTACGACATGGGGGGACCCTACTGCGCCCGCGTGTCGCCCAGATGTCGCCGCCCGCAGGGCCCGACGGGGACCTCTTCCCTAGGCTGCACCCATGAGCATCGTCCTCGTGACCGGCGCGACCGGCTTCATCGGCAAGCGCCTGGTGCCGGCGCTGATCGAGCAGGGCCACGAGGTCCGAGCCATGACCCGCCGCCCCCAGCAGTACGACGGCCCGGGCACGCCCGTGGGAGGCAACACCGACGAGCGCGACTCGCTCGACGAGCCGCTCGCGGGGGTGGAGGTCGCCTACTACCTCGTGCACTCCCTCGACGACGCCGACTTCGAGCGCAAGGACGCCCAGGCGGCACGCAACTTCGCCGCTGCGGCCGCCGCCGCCGGGGTCCGCCAGATCGTCTACATGGGCGGCCTCGGCGACGACGGCGACCTGTCGGCCCACCTGCGCTCGCGCCGCGAGGTCGAGTCGCTGCTGGCCGAGACCGGGGTGCCGGTGACGGTGCTTCGCGCGGCGATCGTGGTCGGCCACGGCGGCATCTCGTGGGAGATCACCCGGCAGCTGGTCAAGAACCTGCCCGCGATGATCGTGCCGAAGTGGGCCGCCACCCGCACCCAGCCGATCGCGCTCGACGACGTGGTCCGCTACCTCGCCGGGGTCGCCGACCAGGACCTCGCCCTCGGCCGCACCTTCGAGGTGGGCGGGCCCGACCAGCTGACCTACATCGACATGCTGCGCGTGGCCGCCGAGATCGAGACCGGCCGCCGGGTCCCGATCGTCAAGGTGCCGGTGCTCAGCCCCGGGCTGTCCTCGCGCTGGCTGGCGCTGGTGACCGACGTCGACGTCACCACCGGCCGCAACCTGATCGACTCGATGGGCATCGAGGTGGTGGTCCGCGAGCAGACGATCCGCGAGGTCGTGCCCGGCGAGCCGCTCGGCTACGAGGAGGCCGTACGCCGCGCCGTGAGCGACCGCGCGGCCGCCGAGAAGGACGCCTGAGCGCTCAGGTCGCCGTGCCGAGGAAGATCAGCGGCAGCAGGTAGAGCATCGAGACCGACCAGGTCAGGTGCGTGATGATGGGCGCCAGGATGCCGCCGGTGGCCCGGCGCTGCAGGCCCACGATCACGCCCAGGACGATGGCGGCGAAGCCCAGCATCACGTTGCCGGTGGCCAGCGTCGCGACGGTGTAGGCCACCGTCGTGATCGCCACCTGGTGCTTGCGGATCGCGGCGTACATCGCCCCGCGGAAGAACAGCTCCTCGGCGATGCCGTTGAGCACGGTCACCACCAGCAGGATCCAGGCGTTGCCCTCGCGGGCGTACTCCAGGACGGTCTGGATGAACGGCGTCAGGTTCTCGTCGAGGAACGGCACCGCCCGGATCAGGAACGAGCCGGCCACGAAGACGAGCACCAGCGCGGCCCCGAGCAGGAACGGCTGCACGATGGGGCGTGGGGCGTGGGTGTCGGGGTCCGAGGGCACCCCGATGCGTCCCAGGTGCAGCGGCCCCGAGGTGAACGCCCCCACGGTCCAGACCCCGGCCAGGATCGCGGTGGCGGCGTAGAAGCGGTTGCTGTCGGTGGGCTCGATGAAGCCGAGCGTGTAGCCCAGCACGACGGCGCCGACCAGCACCACGACCACGCTGACGACCTGACGACGGCGGAACTCCCGGTCGGACTGCCGGTGGTCGCGCGGTGTCATGTCCCAGAGGTTGGTGCGCAGCGTGGTGCGCAGACCCCGGACTGAACGCATGCAGCGACCCTAACCGGGCGGCGGGCACCCGGACGGGGCGAGGCGGTCGGTGGTCCCTCGTAGGGTCGCGGCATGACCTCGATCATGTGGTTCCGGCGCGACCTGCGGCTGCGCGACAACCCGGCGCTGCGCGCTGCCGCGGCCGACGGGCCCGTCCTGGGGCTGTTCGTGCTCGACCCCGTGCTGTGGCGCACCGCCGGGCACTCCCGGCGGGCCTGGCTCGCCGCCAACCTGCGCTCCCTCGACGACTCCATGGGGGGTCGCCTGTGCGTCCGCATCGGCGACCCCGCCTCCCTGGTGCCGTCGCTGGCGAAGGAGGTCGGGGCCGAGCGGGTCCACGTCACCAACGACTCGACCCCCTACGCCCTGCGGCGCGACCGGGCGGTGGTCGACGCGCTGCCCGACGGCGTCGAGGGCGTCGCGACCGGCACGCCGTACGCCGTGCCGCCCGGCACCGTGAAGAACGGCTCGGGCAACCCCTACAAGGTCTTCACCCCCTTCAGCCGGGCCTGGCGCGACGTCGGGTGGGACGACCCGGTCCAGGCGCCCCGCGGCGTGGACTGGGTCGACCACGACGACGACCAGCGCGTGGCCGCCCGCTTCGACAAGGCGCTCGACGAGGCGCCGGAGTCGATGCCGACCGCCGGTGAGGACGCCGCCTGGCGCCGGGCGCGGTCGTTCCTCGAGCACGACGTCGCCGACTACGACGACGCGCGCGACGACCCGGGCGCCGACCGCACCTCGCGGCTCTCGGCCTACCTCAAGTACGGCGTGCTGCACCCCCGCCAGCTGCTCGCCGAGACCCAGGGCCGGGGCGGCTCGGGGGCGCGGACCTTCGACACCGAGCTGTGCTGGCGCGACTTCTACGCCGACGTGCTGCACCACAACCCACGCTCGTCGTGGCACGACCTCAACCCCGTCAACGCGCTGACCTACGACGACCCGGACGACGACGTGGAGGCCTGGAAGCAGGGGCGCACCGGGTTCCCGATCGTGGACGCGGGGATGCGGCAGCTGCTGCACGAGGGCTGGATGCACAACCGGGTGCGGATGATCACCGCCAGCTTCCTGACCAAGGACCTCCACGTGTGGTGGCCGGTCGGCGCCCGGCACTTCCTGGACCACCTGCTCGACGGCGACATCGCGTCGAACAACCACGGCTGGCAGTGGGTGGCCGGCACCGGCACCGACCCCTCGCCGTACTTCCGGGTCTTCAACCCCGTCACCCAGGGCCTGAAGTTCGACGCGGCCGGCGACTACGTCCGCCGCTGGGTCCCCGAGCTGCGCCACCTGGAGGGCAAGCGGGCCCACGAGCCCTGGGACGCCGAGGACGGCTACGCCCACGACTACCCGCGGCGCATCGTCGACCACGCCGAGGAGCGCAAGGAGGCGCTGGAGCGCTACGGCCGCGGCCGCGACTGACCCTCGCGCGCACCCAGCGGGCACGTCCCGACCACCTCGTGGCGGGCCCTGCCGCCCGGGCCCTCGCCCAGGTGCGAGGCCACCAGCACCACCTCCTCGACGGTCCAGGTCGGGCCGGCGTAGGTGTCCAGCACGCGGAGCCACCGGGTGGCCTCCACCGCCCGGGCGATCCGCGCGACGGTGAGGTGGGGCCGGAACCGCTGGCCGTCGACCTCGACGCCGGCCCCCGCGGCCGCGTGACGGGCACCGGTCGCCATCCGCTCCAGCTCGACCGGGTCGGTCTCGATGCCGGCGAACAGCAGCTTGGCGCGCGAGGGGTCCGGGAACGCCCCGCCGCCGGCGAGCCGCGCCTGGACCGGCCGGCGGCGCGAGGCCGCCACCGCGAGCCGCTCGACCAGCGTGTCGAGGGCCCGGTCGGGCACGTCCTCCATGAACGCCAGGGTGACGTGCCACTGCGCCACCGGGGTCCAGCGCCACGGGCGCCCCTCGACACGAGCCTCCTGCCGCGGGGCCAGGAACTCCTCGAGGTGCTCCAGCACCTCGGGCGGCGGCAGCACGGCGACGAACATCCGGGTCACGGCGCGAGTGTGGCACCCACGGGGGGAGGTGACCCTGGCCATAGCCCGTGGTTTCTGCCGCGACCCGGGTACTCACGGACGTGACGAGCGATGATTTGATCGTTCCAACCCGGCATCACTGAGGAGAGCACGTGGAGATCTGGCCCGGCAAGGCCTACCCCCTGGGGGCGACGTTCGACGGCAGCGGCACCAACTTCGCGCTGTTCAGCGAGGTGGCCGAGCGCGTCGAGCTGTGCCTGTTCCAGGTGGCCGCGAACGGCGGTGTCGAGGAGAAGCGCATCGAGCTGACCGAGGTCGACGCCTACGTGTGGCACTGCTACCTGCCCACCGTGCAGCCCGGCCAGCGCTACGGCTACCGCGTGCACGGGCCGTGGGACCCCGAGAACGGCCTGCGCTGCAACCCGAACAAGCTGCTGCTCGACCCCTACGCCAAGGCCACCGCCGGCGAGATCGACTGGGACCAGTCGCTGTTCGGCTACGACTTCGACGACCCCGAGTCGCGCAATGACGACGACTCCGCCGAGCACATGACGCACGGCGTGGTCATCAACCCGTTCTTCGACTGGGAGGGCGACCGCGCGCTCGCGATCCCCTACAACGAGTCGGTCATCTACGAGGCCCACGTCAAGGGCATGACCCAGCTGCACCCCGACGTGCCCGAGGAGCTGCGCGGCACCTACGCCGGCCTCGCGCACCCGGCCGTCACCAGCCACCTCAAGCGGCTCGGCATCACCGCGATCGAGCTGATGCCGGTCCACCAGTTCGTGCAGGACAACACCCTGCTCGAGAAGGGGCTGCGCAACTACTGGGGCTACAACACCCTGGCCTTCCTCGCCCCGCACGCGTCGTACGCCGCGACGGGCGACCTGGGCCAGCAGGTCCAGGAGTTCAAGCAGATGGTGAAGTCGATGCACCAGGCGGGCATCGAGGTCATCCTCGACGTGGTCTACAACCACACCGCCGAGGGCAACCACCTGGGGCCGACGCTCAGCTTCAAGGGCATCGACAACCCGGCGTACTACCGCCTCGTCGACGACGACCAGCAGTACTACATGGACTACACCGGCACCGGGAACACCCTCAACGTGCGGCACCCGCACTCGCTGCAGCTGATCATGGACTCGCTGCGCTACTGGGTGACCGAGATGCACGTCGACGGCTTCCGCTTCGACCTCGCCGCCGCCCTGGCCCGCGAGTTCTACGACGTGGACCGGCTCGCGACCTTCTTCGAGCTCGTCCAGCAGGACCCGATCGTGAGCCAGGTCAAGCTCATCGCCGAGCCCTGGGACGTCGGCCCCGGCGGCTACCAGGTCGGCAACTTCCCGCCCCAGTGGACCGAGTGGAACGGCGCCTACCGCGACACCGTCCGCGACTTCTGGCGCGGCGAGCCCGACCTCGGGGACTTCGCCTCCCGCCTCGCGGGCTCCTCGGACTTCTACGAGAACTCCGGACGACGCCCCTTCGCCAGCATCAACTTCGTCACCGCCCACGACGGCTTCACCCTGGCCGACCTGGTGTCCTACAACGAGAAGCACAACGACGCCAACGGCGAGGACAACAACGACGGCGAGAGCCACAACCGCTCCTGGAACCACGGCGCGGAGGGCCCGACCGACGACCCGGAGGTCCGGGCGCTGCGGGCCCGCGACCAGCGCAACGTGCTCGCGACGCTGCTGCTCAGCCAGGGCGTGCCGATGATCCTCCACGGCGACGAGATGGGCCGCAGCCAGGACGGCAACAACAACACCTACGCCCAGGACTCCGAGATCTCCTGGATGCACTGGGACGCCGCCGACAAGCCGCTCATCGACTTCACCGCGGCGCTGATCCGGCTGCGGCTGCGGCACCCGACGTTCCGCCGCAAGCAGTTCTTCACCGGCGAGGCGGTCAACGACGGCGAGCGCCTCGACGACATCGTCTGGCTGCACCCCGACGGCCGCGTCATGGAGGACGGCGACTGGAGCAACGGGCTGCGCAGCGTCGGGATGTACCTCAACGGCAACGGCATCGCCGGGCGAGACTCCCGCGGCAACCCGGTCGTCGACGACGACTTCCTGCTGTTCTTCAACGTCGGCGAGGCCGTCACGCTCACGCTCCCCTCGCAGGAGTACTCCCCGGCCTGGGACGTCGTGGTCGACACCGGCGGGGTGGCCGACAGCGGCCGGACGTACGCCGCCGGCGGCACCGTCGAGCTGCACGAGCGCTCGGTGCTCGTGCTGCGCGAGCACCACGAGCCCGAGGGCGAGCCCGACCACTCGGTCGCCGCCTCGCTCGCGGTCCAGGGCGGCGGCGCCAGCAACATCGACACCCGCGAGAACGCGCCCCTCGCCGGACCCGGTCAGCAGGCGGGGTCGCTGCTGTGAGACCCGCTGCGAGCGCGCCGGCGAGCACCTACCGGTTCCAGGTCACGGCCGACTTCGACCTCGCGGAGGTCGCCCGCCGGCTGCCCTACCTGCACGACCTCGGCGTCGACTGGGTCTACCTCTCGCCGCTGCTGCAGGCCGAGCCCGGCAGCGACCACGGCTACGACGTCGTCGACCCCACCCGGGTCGACGGGTCGCGCGGCGGCGCGGCCGGCCTGGCCACGGTCGCCGCGGAGGCGCACCGGCTCGGCATGGGCGTGCTGGTCGACGTGGTGCCCAACCACGTCGGCGTCGCCACCGCGTCGGCGAACCCGTGGTGGTGGGACCTGCTGCAGCACGGCCGCGACTCGGCCCACGCGGCGTACTTCGACGTGGACTGGGAGGCCGGCGACGGCCGCCTGCTCGTGCCCGTCGTCGGCGACGACGACGAGGACGCCGTGCAGGTCGTCGGGGGCGAGGTCCGCTACCACGACCACCGGTTCCCGATGGCGCCCGGCACCACGACGCTCGAGGAGCAGCACTACCGCCTCGTGCACTGGCGCCGCGGCGACAGCGAGCTCAACTACCGCCGGTTCTTCACCGTCACCACGCTGGCCGGCGTCCGCGTCGAGGACCCGGACGTCTTCGACGCAGCCCACGTCGAGGTCGCCCGCTGGTTCGACGAGGGGCTGGTCGACGGCCTCCGGGTCGACCACCCCGACGGCCTGCGCGACCCCGGCGCCTACCTCGACGACCTGGCCCGCCTGACCGGCGGCTCCTACGTGCTGGTGGAGAAGATCCTGGAGGGCGGCGAGCAGCTGCCGACCTCGTGGGCGACCGCCGGCACCACGGGCTACGACGTGCTGGCGCTGCTCGACCGGGTGCTGACCGACCCGGCCGGCGAGACGCCGCTGACCGCGCTCGACGCCCGGCTGCGCGGCCTGCCCGGCACCGACGAGGACTGGGCCGAGCTCGTCCACAGCCGCAAGCGCGCCGTCGCGACCGGGGGCCTGCTCGCCGAGACCCGACGGATCGTCCGCGAGCTCCCCGAGCCGCTGCGGACCCGCCTGACGCCCGTTGTCGCCGAGGACGCGGTCGCCGAGGTGCTGACCTGCTTCCCGGTCTACCGCTCCTACCTGCCGCTGGGCCGCGAGCACCTCGACGAGGCGCTCGGGCTCGCCCGCCGGCACCGTCCCGACCTCGCCGACGTGCTCGACCTGCTGGCCCCCGTGCTGGCCGACCCCGAGGCGCCCGCCGCCCGACGCTTCCAGCAGACCAGCGGCATGGTGATGGCCAAGGGGGTCGAGGACAGCTCGTTCTACCGCTGGTCGCGACTGACCGCGCACGACGAGGTGGGCGGCGACCCCGGCACCTTCGTGGTCACGCCGTCGGACTTCCACGCCGCGATGGCCGAGCGCCAGGCCACCTGGCCCGTCGCGATGACCACGCTGAGCACCCACGACACCAAGCGGGGCGAGGACGTCCGCGCCCGGATCCTGGCCCTGGCCGAGGTCCCGCACCTGTGGGAGCAGGTGCTCGGCCGGCTGCTCGAGCTGGCGCCCGTGCCCGACGAGGGGTTCGCCAACCTGCTCTGGCAGGCCGTGGTCGGCGCCTGGCCGGCCCGCGTGGACGGTGCCCCGCCGTCGGACCTGCGCGAGCGGCTGTCGGCGTACGCCGAGAAGGCGATGCGCGAGGCCGGTGACCGCACCACCTGGACCGACCCCGACGAGGAGTTCGAGGCGGCCGTCCACGCCGCGGTCGACGCGGCCCTCGACGACCCCGACGTGTCCCGGCTGGTCACCGACCTGGTGGCCCGCCTGGCCGACGCCGGCTGGAGCAACGCGCTGGCCGCCAAGCTGGTCGCGATCACCGCTCCGGGCGTGTGCGACGTCTACCAGGGCAGCGAGCTGTGGGAGCAGAGCCTGGTCGACCCCGACAACCGACGCCCGGTCGACCTCGACCGTCGCGCCGAGCTGCTGGCCGGCCTCGACGCCGCCCCGGCCGCCCCGTCGGGCCCCGACGACGAGGGCGTGGCCAAGCTGTGGGTCACCGCGACCGCGCTGCGGCTGCGCCGCGACCGGCCGGAGCTGTTCGGCGACTACGTCCCGCTGACCGCGTCCGGTCCGGCCGCCGACCACGTGCTGGCCTTCGACCGCGGTGGCGCCGTCACGGTCGCCACCCGGCTGCCGCTCGGCCTGGCCGAGTCCGGCTGGGGCGAGACTGCTCTGGAGCTCCCCGCGGGGAGCTGGCGCGACGCGCTCGGCTCGACGCGCGGGCTGAGCGGGTCGGTGTCGGTCGGGTCGCTGCTGGCCGGGCTGCCGGTCGCGCTGCTGGTCAGGGAGGGCTGAGATGGTGCGTGACCGCTTCGACGTGTGGGCGCCCGACGCCCGGCGGGTGCGGCTCTCCGTCGTGGTCGACGGGGCCGAGCAGGTGCTGGCCATGCGGCAGGGCGACGACGGCTGGTGGACGCCCGAGGCGGCGCCCACCGCGACGGTCGTCGACTACGGCTACCTCGTCGACGACGCCGAGACGCCCAAGCCGGACCCGCGCTCGCGCTGGCAGCCCGAGGGCGTGCACGCCCGCTCGCGCACCTTCGACGCCGCCGCCTTCGCGTGGACCGACCAGGCGTGGACCGGCCGTCAGCTCGCCGGGTCGGTCGTCTACGAGCTCCACCTCGGCACCTTCACCCCCGAGGGCACCCTCGACGCAGCGATCGAGCACCTCCCGCACCTCGTCGACCTCGGCGTCGACCTGGTCGAGCTGCTGCCCGTCAACGCGGTCAACGGCACCCACAACTGGGGCTACGACGGCGTCCTCTGGTACGCCGTCCACGAGCCCTACGGCGGGCCCGCGGCCTACCAGCGCTTCGTCGACGCCTGCCACGCCCACGGCCTCGGCGTGGTCCAGGACGTCGTCTACAACCACCTCGGTCCGTCGGGGAACTACCTGCCCGTCTTCGGGCCCTACCTGCACGCCACCGGGCAGAACAGCTGGGGCTCCTCGCTCAACCTCGACGGCGAGGGCTCGGCCGAGGTGCGCCGCTACGTGATCGACAACGCGCGGATGTGGCTCGAGGACCTCCACGTCGACGCGCTCCGGCTCGACGCCGTGCACGCGCTGGCCGACACCTCGATCACCCACCTGCTCGAGGAGCTCGCGACCGAGGTCGACGCGTTGTCGGCCCACCTGCGCCGCCCGCTGACGCTGATCGCCGAGAGCGACCTCAACGACACCCGGATGGTCACCCCGCGCGAGGCCGGCGGGCGTGGCATCCACGCCCAGTGGAGCGACGACTTCCACCACGCGGTGCACGTGGCGCTGACCGGGGAGACGAGCGGCTACTACGGCGACTTCGCCCCGCTGTCGGCGCTGGCCAAGGTGTGCGAGCGCGGCTTCCTGCACGACGGCACCTGGTCGAGCTTCCGCGGCGCCCGCCACGGCCGCCCCGTCGACACCGCCGCGATGCCGACCTGGCGCCTCGTCGTGGCCAACCAGAACCACGACCAGATCGGCAACCGCGCCGTCGGCGACCGGCTCGCGGCCACCCTCGACGACGACCAGTTGGTCTGCGCGGCGCTGCTGACGCTCGCCGGCCCGTTCACGCCGATGCTCTTCCAGGGCGAGGAGTGGGCGGCCTCGACGCCGTTTCAGTTCTTCACCTCCCACCCCGAGCCCGAGCTCGCCGAGGCGGTCCGCACCGGTCGCCGGGCGGAGTTCGCCAGCCACGGCTGGGGCGAGCAGGAGGTGCCCGACCCGCAGGACCCGGCGACCTACGAACGCTCCCGGCTCGACTGGTCCGAGCTCGCCGGCGGTCGGCACGCGGTCGTGCTGGAGGCCTACCGCGAGCTCGGCCGACTGCGCCGCGAGGTCCCGGCCCTGACCGACCCCTCCTTCGGGTCGGTCGCGTGCACGGCCGACGAGGAGTCGCGGGTCTTCACGCTGCGCCGCGGCGACACCCTCATGGTCGTCAACTTCGGCTCGTCCCCGACCTCCGTCGCCCTCGACGGCCCCGCCGAGCAGCTCTTCGCCACCCCCTCCGGCGTCACGGTGCACCCCGACCGGGTCGACGTCCCCGCTCACGGTGGGGTGCTGCTCCGGGTCGCGTGAGCGGCCGCGGACTCCCCGGGACGGCGCACGGCCCGGCCGGGCCCGCTGCACGGATGCGTACCCAACCTCGGGGTGCGCCCGGTTCGTCCGGATCCGTGACCGGACATCGCGGACACCGTGGGCCTTGGGTACGCATCCGTGCAGGTGCGGTGGGGCGTGACCCGCCGACGGGCCGGTGGTGGCGGCGTACGCCGCGATCGGGTGGGAGTGGGGCGGCGCTGCGGCTCAGCCGCCGAGCAGGTCCTCGAACGAGCCCATCGCGGCGACGTCGCGGTCGAACTGGTCGAGCCGCTCGGCCGGTGCCCGGGTGCCGGCGAGCCGGTCGACGAGCTCTCCGGCCGCACGGTCGATGCGGGTCCGCAGGGCGCTGTCGGCGCCACCGCCGGCCCAGTCCTCGCTCGCCGCGAAGACACCCGTGGGCAGCACCACCGCGTGCAGGTAGGAGAACAGCGGCCGCAGCGCGTGGTCGAGCACGAGGCTGTGGCGGGCCGTGCCCGCCGTGGCCGCGACCAGGACCGGCACCCCGTCCAGGGTGCCCCGCTCCAGGACGTCGAAGAAGGTCTTGAACAGGCCGCTGTAGGACGCGCTGAACACCGGCGTCACCGCCACGACGGCGTCGGCCGCCGCGACCTGGGCCTGCGCCGCCGCGACCTCGCCGCTGGCGAAGCCGGTCAGCAGCGCGTCGGTGAGGCCGTGGGCCAGGGCCCGCAGCTCGACGTGCTGGACCTCGACGACGGCGCCCCGCTCGGTGGCGACCCGGGTGGTCGCCTCGGCGAGCAGGTCGGCGAGCAGCTTGGTCGAGGAGGGGTCGGACAGCCCGGCCGAGACGACCACGACCCGGCGTACGTCGACCGCCCGGCCGACCCCGCCGGGCGCACCCGGCGAGGTCCGACGGAACGGGATCGGGTCGCTCATGCCGCGCTCCCCGAGGCCGAGGCGGCCGGGGTCTGCGTCGGGACGGCGGCCAGGCCGAGCTCGTTGCGCAGCGAGGCCACGACCTCGCCGAGCAGGTCGAGCTGGTGCAGGACCGTGCTCAGCGGCACCCCGGCGTGGTCGATCAGGAAGAGCTGGCGCTGGTAGTCGCCGGCGTACTCCCGGAACGACAGGGTGCGCTCGACGACCTCGGCCGGGGTGCCGACGGTCAGCGGGGTCTGCCGGGTGAAGTCCTCGAGCGAGGGACCGTGGCCGTAGACGGGCGCGTTGTCGAAGTAGGGCCGGAACTCGTTCACGGCCTGCTCGTGGGTGCGGCCGAGGTAGACCTGGCCACCGAGCCCGACGACGGCGTCCTCGGCGCGGCCGTGGCCGTGGTGCTCGAAGCGCTGGCGGTAGAACTCGACCATCCGCGCGGTGTGCGAGGCGGGCCAGAAGATGTGGTTGGAGAAGAACCCGTCGCCGTAGTAGGCCGCCTGCTCGGCGATCTCGGGGCTGCGGATCGAGCCGTGCCAGACGAACGGCGCCTCGCCGTCGAGCGGCCGCGGCGTCGCGGTGAAGCCCTGCAGCGGCGTGCGGAACCTGCCCTGCCAGTCGACGTTCTCCTCGCGCCACAGGCGGTGGAGCAGCGCGTAGTTCTCGATCGCCAGCGGGATGCCCTCGCGGATGTCCTTGCCGAACCAGGGGTAGACCGGGCCGGTGTTGCCGCGGCCGAGCATGAGGTCCATCCGGCCGTCGAGCAGGTGCTGCAGCGTGGCGTAGTCCTCGGCGATGCGCACCGGGTCGGTGGTGGTGATCAGCGTGGTGCTGGTCGAGAGCTTGATCCGCTCGGTCTGCGCCCCGATGTAGGCCATGGTCGTCGTGGGCGAGCTCGCGACGAAGGGCGGGTTGTGGTGCTGGCCGACCGCGACGACGTCGAGCCCGACCTCCTCGGCCTTGCGGGCGATCTCGACGGTGGCCTTGATCCGCTCGTGCTCGGTCGGGGTCCGGCCCGTCGTGGGGTCGGTGGTGACGTCGCCGACGGTGAAGATGCCGAACTCCATGGGTGCCTCCGGTGCGCTGGTAGTTGCTGGCTCAACTACGTGACACGTCACCGTATTCCACGCGCGCGTCAGGCCGGGCGCTGGGGCTCCACGACGTCGGGGTCGAGGAACCGGTCGGGCACCTCGGTCGGTCGCGGGAAGCGCGCACTGCGCTCCACCTCGTTGAGGTCGAGGTGGTTGCGCATGTAGAGCTGCCGGCCGTCGTACGGCGGGTCGTACTCCCACGGCGTCACCGTGCCCTGGCGCAGCGCGTGCCAGATCAGCCGCCGCCGGGCCTGGTCGGCGAGCACGTCGGCGTTGAGCCGGTCGAGGTCCCATCGGGCCGCGACCTCGGTGCGCAGCTGGCGCACGCGGGCGGCGTACGCCGGGTCCTCGGCCAGGTTGACCCGCTCGTCGGGGTCGTCGGCGAGGTCGTAGAGCTGGTCGGGGTCGACCGGCGAGTGCACGAACTTCCAGGTGCCGCGCCGGATCATCACGATCGGCGCGATCGCGCCCTCGCCCATGTACTCGCCGACCACCTCGCGCGGCACCGGCTCGACGTCGGGCCGCTCGTCCGGGGCGCCGGGGTCGCGGCACAGGCCGAGCAGCGAGTGGCCGGGCATCGGGTCGACCAGCGTCGGCACGCCCTCGCCGACCAGCTCGGTCAGCGTGGGCAGCACGTCGACGAGCGAGACGGGCGCGGCCACCCGCTTGGGCGCGAACCGGGAGGGGCTGTGGATCACCAGGGGGATCCGGGCCGCGCCCTCGAAGAAGTTCATCTTGTACCAGAGCCCGCGCTCGCCGAGCATGTCGCCGTGGTCGGCCACGACCATCACCACGGTGTCGTCGTCGACCCCGAGGCCCTTCATGGTCGAGAGCAGCCGGGCGGTCCAGTCGTCGAGGTAGGACACGTTGCCGTAGTAGGCCCGCCGGGCCCGGCGTACGTCGCGCTCGGTGATCTCGACCTCGTCCATCGCGCTCACGTGACGCAGCCGGGCGGTGTGCGGGTCGAGCGGCACCTCGCCCTCGCGGATGCGGGGCAGCGGGATGTCGACGCCCTCGAACCGGTCCCAGTACTGCGAGCGGGTGACGTAGGGGTCGTGGGGGTGGGTGAAGGAGACCACCAGCATCCAGGGCCGCTCGTCGTCGTCACGGGCCAGCTCCTGCAGCGCCCGCACGCCCTGGTGGCCGACCTCGTCGTCGAAGAGCAGCTGGTTGGTGACCTCGGCGACGCCGGCCTGGGTGACGGCGTCCATGTTGTGCATCCACCAGTCGACGCGCTCGTCGGGCTGGAGCCAGTCGGGGGTCCAGCCGAAGTCGGCGGGGTAGATGTCGGTGGTGCGCCGCTCCTCGAACCCGTGCAGCTGGTCGGGGCCGACGAAGTGCATCTTGCCGTCGAGCACGGTGCGGTAGCCCGCCGAGCGCGCGAGGTGGGCGAAGGTCGGCACGGTGGTCGCGAGGTAGGCCGCGTTGTCGTAGCCGCGGGTCGCCGAGGGCAGCTGGCCGGTCATCATGCAGTAGCGCGCGGGGGTGCACAGCGGGCTGTTGGAGTACGCCGCGTCGAAGACCACGCCCTCGCGCGCGAGCCGGTCGATGGTGGGCGTCCGCGCGGCCGCGTTGCCGTAGCACCCGAGGGCGTCGGGGGGGACCTGGTCGAACATCACGACCAGGATGTTGGGTCGCTCCGCGGGAGGCTTCACGGTCACTCCTGGAGTGTGACACCCCCACCCGGGGGCTCCGCCAGCGCGCCACGCAGCCGTTCGCGCAGGCCGCTGGCGCGCTGCACCTCGCGCGAGACCGCGGCCCGCACCGCGGCCTCGGTGCCGACCACGCGCACCCGCTCCTGGGCCCGCGTCACGGCGGTGTAGAACAGCTCGCGGGTGAGCAGCCGGGACTGCTCGTCGGGCAGCACCACGCTCACCACCCGGGCCTGGGACCCCTGCGACTTGTGCACCGTCATCGCGTGCACGGTCTCCACCCCCGCCAGCCGGCTGGTGGCCAGCTCGCGGGTGGCGCCACCGACCTGGACCACCACGCGCAGTCGGCCGTCGGCGTCGCGGACGGTGGCCCCCATGTCGCCGTTGTTGAGCAGCTGGTCGTAGTCGTTGGCGGTCACCAGGATCGGGCGGCCGGCGTACCACTCGTCGTAGTGGGTGACGCCGGTGCGCTCCGCGACCAGCCGCTCGACCAGCCGGTTCCAGCCACCGACGCCGTAGGGGCCCTCGCGGTGGGCGCACAGCAGGCGGTGGCCGCCGAGCGCCGCGAGCGCTCCGGTGCGGTCGCCCGCCTCGCCCGTGCGCCGCAGCTCGACGGCGACGTCGGCCACCTCGTCGCGGAACCGCGTCATCGCCGCCTCGTCGGCGGCGTCGACCAGCTCGACCTCGCCGCCCCCGGCGCGCAGCTGGGCGAGCGCGGCGTCGGCGTCGCCGGTGCGCAGCGCGTCGGCGAGGGCACCGATGCGGGCCCCGAAGCGGTGCGTGCGTCGCAGCGCGGCCACCGGGGAGTCCGCACCGTCCTCCAGGCCCGCCACCAGGTCGGCCAGCACGGCCCCGGCCTCCACCGAGGCCAGCTGGTCGGGGTCGCCCACGAGCACCAGCCGGGCGTCGGGCCGCATCGCCTCGAGCAGCCGGGCCATCATCGTCAGCGAGACCATCGAGGTCTCGTCGACCACCACGACGTCGTGGGGCAGCCGGTTGCCGCGGTGGTGGCGGAAGCGCACCCGGCTGTCGGGCCGCCAGCCGAGCAGCCGGTGGAGGGTGGAGGCCTGCAGCACGCCCAGTCGCTGCTGGTCGGCCGGCGCGAGCCGCTCGGTCGCCTCCTGCACGGCCTCCTGCAGCCGGGCGGCCGCCTTGCCGGTCGGGGCGCTGAGCGCCATCCGGGGCGGCCGGCCGGTCAGCAGCTCGTGCTGCTCGGCGACCAGGGTCAGCAGACCGGCCACGGTGGTGGTCTTGCCGGTGCCGGGGCCGCCGGTGAGCACGGTGGTCCAGCGGACGGCGGCACCGCGGGCGGCGTCGCGCTGCTCGGCGTACCCCTCGCCCGGGAAGACCCGCTCGAGCCCGGCCTCGAGGAGCGCGACGTCGACCTCGGGCGGATCGCGGCGGACCCGGGCGACGAGGTCGTCGCAGACCTGGCCCTCCTCGCGCCAGTAGCGGTCGAGGTAGAGGCGGGTCCCGTCGAGTCGCAGCAGCTGCTGGGCGACCAGGGCGCTGCTCGCCACCGCCGCGGTCCATGCCGTCGGCTCGGGCCACGGCAGCACGACGTCGTCCTCCAGGGGCAGCGCGCCGATGGTCGCGAGGTCGAGGCACACCGAGCCGGTGCGCACGGCCCGCACGGCGAGCGCGACGGCGAGCAGCACCTCGTCGTCGGTCTCCTGCGCCAGCGACCCCAGCCGCTGGGCGACGTGGACGTCTGCGGCGGCGAGCACCTCGGGGTGGTTGAAGCGCGCCAGCAGGCCGGTGGCTCCGAGCACCCGGCGCCGGTCGCCCGGGTCGGTCCAGGGACCCGTGGTGGCGGTGGTCATCGCAGATCCCCCTCGACGGGGCTCGGGGCCGGCCCCGGGGCCGGTCGCCCGTCGAGCAGCTCGGACAGCTCGACGACCAGCGCGGCCGGCGGCCGCCAGCTGAAGACGCCGCAGGGCACGCCGTCGACGCGGGGGGTCTCCGGTCCGCAGAGGCCGCGCAGGTAGAGGTAGAGCACGCCGCCGAGGTGGACCTCGGGGTCGTAGCCGGGCAGCCGCCAGCGCAGGTAGCGGTGCAGCACCACGGAGTAGAGCAGCGCCTGGAGCGGGTAGTGGGAGTGCAGCATCGCGGCGTCGAGCGCGGCCGGGGCGTAGTCGAGCGCGGTGATCGGCGCTCCCGGCTCGCCGAGCCGGTTGGTCTTGTAGTCGACCACCACGAAGCGCTGCTCGGCCCCCGCCCCGACCCGCAGCACCACGTCGATCGAGCCGCTGAGGTAGCCGCGCAGCAGCTGGTCGCCGAGCCCGGGTGCCTCGAGCCGCTCGGCGTAGGGCCGCATCGGGTCGTCGGTGGGGAGGTGGCGGCGGAGCACGTCGGCCATCGCCGCCAGCGGCACCTGGGCCCCGGGGCGGTCGCCACCGGCGAGCGGGATCTCGAAGTCGAGCTCGCGCAGCCGGTCGCGCAGCCCGATGTCGGCCAGGGTGCGGTCGCCGACCAGCGGCCCGAGGGGGGTGTGCTGCGAGGGCAGCAGCGCCCGCGCCAGCTCGGGGGTGGGCGTCTCGACCGCCCACCAGCGGCGCTCCTGCTCGACCCGCAGCTCCAGCTCGGCGAGCAGGTCGGGGGCGGCCGGGTCGGCGTGCTCCAGGACGCCGTGGACCAGCGAGCCCAGCGTCGCGCCGGCGGGCAGGCCGTCCATCGGCGAGGGCACGTCGTCGGCGTCCTCACGGGTCACCGCCGGGGTGGCGGGCAGGTCGTCCTCGGCTCCGTCGCGCTCGTCGGTCGTGCCGGCCAGCTCGGGCTCGGTCTCGGTGGTGGCGCCGTCGGTGCCCGGCGTCGCGGGCTGCTGCTCGGCACGGATCAGGCCGGAGTAGGAGGTGCGGCGCCAGTCGGTGTCGACGGTCCGGTCGAACCGGCGTACGTCGAGACGGGGGGTGCCCTCGCCGGGCGGCAGCGCCGGCGTCCCCGTGGGCACGGAGTCCTCGACGGCCAGGGCACCGGCCTGCTCCCAGCGCTCGAAGGCCTGGCGCGCCTCGCGGGGGCCCGGCACGGCGTCGAGCCGGGTCGCGACCGTGGGGCTGCCGGGCGTGCGCCCGAGCAGCAGCCGCGACCAGCCGGCGTTGACGCTGTCACGGGTGGGCGCCCACCAGGCGACCACCTGGCTCTGGGCCCGGGTGAGCGCGACGTAGGTCAGCCGCAGCTCCTCGCCGGCCTGCTCCTCGCGGTGGCGGCGCACCGAGCGGCCGTCGCGGGTGCCGCCGACGTCGCGGGTGCGGTGGCCCTGGGCGTCGTGGAACAGCGGGACCTCGTCGTCGGGCACCCACTTGTTGAAGGCCAGGGGGAGGTAGACGACGGGGTACTGCAGGCCCTTGCTGGCGTGGATGGTGACGAGCTGGACCGCCCGGGCGTCGGTGTCCAGACGCCGGGTGCGGGCGTTGCTGCCGACCGCGGCCCGCCGCTCGCCGCGCAACCACTCCAGCAGGCCGGTGACGCCGAGACCCTCGCGGTGGGCCTCGTCGTGGAGCACCTGCCCGAGGTGGTGCAGGTCGGTGAGCAGCCGCTCGCCGTCGGGCCGGGCCAGGACCCGCTCGGCGAGGCCGTCGGCCACCACGGCCTCGTGCACCGCGGCGATGCCGCGGGCGCGCACCAGGTCGAGCCAGCGACGCACCCGCTCGCCGACCTCGTCGGTGACGTCCTCCCCGCCTGCGTCGAGGGCGGCCGGCGTCAGGCCGACGAAGGGGCCGAGCGCGACCGACCGGACCCGCGCGGCGCGGTGCGGCTGCTCCAGCGCCTCGAGCAGGGTCAGCCACTCGCGACCGGCCTCGGTCAGCAGCACGCTGCTGCCGCCGTGCACGACCGAGGCGACGCCCTTGGCCGCCAGCGCCCGCTGGAACAGCTCGACGTGGCGCAGGCTGTAGACCAGCACCGCGAGGTGCTCGGGCTGCAGCGGCTCGCCGTCGTGGCGCGCCCCGGAGCCGAGCAGGGCCGCGACGTCGTCGGCGAGGTCGGTGGCGACGTGACGCCGGGCGGCGTCGACCGAGAGCGTGCCCGCGCCGCTCTCGCCGGACGGGCCGTCGACCACCCGGAGCCGCAGCGGCGCCGGACGCGGGGCCCCGGTGAGCCGGGACGTGGCGTGGTGGGCCGCCACCGGGTGCACGGCGATGCGCGGGTCGCCGAGCTCGGCACCGCCCAGCAGCGCCTGCAGCGCGTCGACCAGGGGGGCGTCGCTGCGCCAGTTGGTGGCCAGCGTGCGGTGCTCGACCGCGGTGCCGGCGGCGTCGAGGTAGGTCGCGACGTCGCCGCCGCGGAAGGCGTAGATCGCCTGCTTGGGATCGCCGATCAGGACCATCGTGGCCGCGCCGCCGAAGGCGAGGTCGAGCACCTGCCACTGCACGGGGTCGGTGTCCTGGAACTCGTCGACCAGCACGGTGTGCCAGCGGTGCTGCATCCGGGCCCGGGCGGGGGAGTCGGGGTGGCGCAGCGCGTCGCGGAGGCGGGAGAGCAGGTCGTCGTAGGACAGGACGCCGCGGCGTCGCTTGCGGCGCTCCAGCTCGGCGCGGACCGCCTCGCCGAAGTCGCGTCGCTCCACCGCCGGCGACCCCTCGGCCCCCTCGGCGACGAGCAGCGACTGCGGGTCCCCCGTCGCGACCCGGGCGACCCCGAGCGCCACCTCGCGGGTGAAGGGGGGCGTGGCGAGGTCGCCGTAGCGGGCCAGGAAGAGGTCGTCGACCACCTCGACCACGAGGTCGTCGAGCTGCTCCACCAGCTCGGCGCCGGTGTCGGTGTCGCCGGCGACGCCGAGGGAGCGCAGCACCTGCTGGCAGAACTGGTGGGTGGTGGCGATGGTGGCGCCGTCGAAGTCGGCCAGGGCCTGGCGCAGCCGCTCGCGTCGCAGGGCCACCTCGTCGTGCCCGGCACCGGCGAGCAGCCCGGTCAGGCCGCCGGCGTCGCGGGCCGCCACGGGGTCGGCGAGCGCCCGCTCCGCGGCCACGAGCTGCTCGCGCACCCGCTCGCGCAGCTCCTGGCTGGCGGCGCGGCCGAAGGTGATGACGAGCAGCTCGTCGAGCCGGGCGCGACCCTCGGCGACGTAGCGGGTGACCAGGGCCCCCACGGCCCACGTCTTGCCGGTGCCGGCGCTGGCCTCGAGCAGCGCGGTGCCGGTCGGCAGCTCGCCCAGCGGGTCGAAGGGCGCGGGCACGGGGCGCACCGGCGCACCGGCGGTCGGGGTGCTCACGACCGCGCCCGGTCGAGGACGGGTCGCCACAGCGTGGTGGCGAGGGCGCCGAGCCGCGTGGTCTGTCCCTCGCGCTCCTCGCCCGGCAGCGGGCGCTGCTCGAGCAGCCTCGAGAGCGGGGCGTCGGCGCCCCAGACCCGGACGTGGGCCTCGTCCTCGCACTCCGGTCCGAACCGCGCCCGCGACCACTCGGCCTCCGCCTTGGGTCGCGCCGCGCGCGGGTTGGCGGCCCAGGCGTGGCCGGTCTTGAGCGGCAGCGGCAGCGGCGCGGCGGTGCCCGCGTCGTAGATCGCGACCAGCTCGCGCAGCCGGACGGTCGCCTCCTCGACGGGGGCGAAGGCGGCCCGGGCGGTCGGTTGGCTGCGGAAGCGACCCCGCCCCACCGAGCCCGCGGTCCAGCCGCGGCCGGGGCTGTCGGCGCACAGCGCCAGCAGCGGGACCCAGGCGTCGAGGTAGTGCCGCGGACCGAGCCGGGAGTAGCTGTGGCGCACCACCCGGGTGCCGTGGATCCCGGTGACCGTGCCGCGCAGCCGGCGGCCGTCGCCCAGGTCGACGTCGACGTCGCGTGCGGTCGCCCGCTGGCCCTGGGTGACGGAGTCGACCAGCTCGGCGACCGGGAGCGCCTGGTCGGCCAGCCGCTTGGCGAGGTCCCAGCCGAGGCGCCCGGGCGGCAGCACGCCCCGGCGCCACTCGCGGTCGCGGGCCTGCCCCGGGGTGCGGCCCAGCAGGAGGTCGGCCAGCAGCCGCTCCCCCACCTGCCACTGCTGCAGCCCGTCGAGGTCGACGGGCAGCCCGTCGGTGACCTCCTCGCCCTCGTCGGGCAGGGCCACCTCGAGCCGCCGTCGCAGGAAGTGGCGGACCGGGTGGCGCAGGAAGGCCGACAGCTCGGCGAGCTCGACGTCACCCCCCGGACGCGGCAGCACCGCCCCGGCCAGGGTGGGCGGCGCCTCCCGCGTCCGGGCCGCGGCGCGGGCCCCGGCGAGGGCGGCGGCGTCGAAGGAGAACGGTCGCGGCGGCACCAGGTTGTCCTGGTCGAAGGCCTGCAGCGGGTGGGAGCGCAGCACGTGGTCGCGCCCACCCGCGACGGTGAGCTCCACCGCGTCGAGCAGCTCCCCGAGCGGCACCGCGGGAGGACGGGGGGCGCCGGTCGTCTCGTGGGCACCGGTGTAGGTCACGACGAGGTGCTCGGTGGCCGCGACCACGGCGTCGAGCATCAGCTGGCGGTCCTCGCTGCGGACGTCGCGCTCCCCGGTGAGCGGTCGCCGGGCGAGCACGTCGTCGCCGTCGACCGCCCCGACGCGGGGGAACGAGCCGTCGTCGAGCCCGAGCAGGCACACCACCCGGTGGGGGACCGAGCGCATCGGCACCATGGTGGCGACGGTGAGGGTGCCGGTGCGGAAGTTGGCGCGGGTGGGGCGCCCGGCCAGCCGCTCGGCCATCAGCGAGCGCACGTCGGGCAGCCGCAGCTCGAGGTCGCCGGTCCAGGACCGGGCGCTGGCGTCGAGCACCTGGGCGAGCTCGCGGTGGACCTGCGCGGTCTGCCACTCCTCGCCCCGGGGCACGAGCGTGAGCTCCTCGACCGCGCGACCGATCGTGGTCAGCCAGTGGTCGACCGGGTGGCTGCCGGTGAGCGCCCCGGCCAGGCGCTGCACCCGGTCGAGGGTCTCGGCCAGCCGGCCGGCGAGGTCGATGCTGGTGGAGCCGACGTCGTCCAGGGGCAGCGTGGCGCCGAAGTAGCGGTCGGCGTCGTCGCTCACCGCCACGCCGGTCAGCACCCGGTCGAGCCCGAAGCGCCAGGTGTTCTGCACGAACCGCTCGAGGCCGAAGTCGCGGCGGTGCTCGCCGTCGAAGGCCCAGCGGACCCCGGCCTTCTCGACCCAGTCGGTCAGGGTCTCCAGGTCGCTCTCGGTGAGCCCGAAGCGGCGGCGCACGGGCTCGGTCGCGAGCAGGTCCAGCACCACGCTGGCCTCGGCCCGGCCGCCGGCCAGGTCGAGCAGTCGCTCCACCACCGCGAGCAGCGGGTTGGTCTGCGTCAGCGACCGGTCGGCCAGCCGGACGCGCAGCCGGTGGCCGGGGTGGGCGCCGATCTCGCCCATCCCGAAGGCGGCGGAGACGAGCGGGGCGTAGGCCTCGATGTCGGGGCACATCACCACGACGTCGCGGGGCTCCAGGGTCGGGTCGTCGGCGAGCAGCCCGAGCAGCACCTCGCGGAGCACCTCGACCTGGCGGGCCGGACCGTGACAGGCGTGCACCTGCACGCTGCGGTCGTCCTCGCGCAGCACCCGGCCGCGGGCGGCCTCGTCGGGGGACCGGTCGGCGGCCAGGTCGGCCTGCAGCCAGCCGAGCAGCGTGGTGTCCTCGGGCCCCGCCGGGTCGGGGGCCGCGGGGGTGACGTCGAGGGGGGTCACGTCCTGCACCGAGCGCTGCAGCTCGCGCAGGTCGCGGCCGAGCGAGGCGAGCAGCGGGTGGCGCACCCGGCGCCGGGCGGGGTCGTCCTCGCGGGCCACCGACCCGGCGAGGTCGGTGAGGGCCGCCCACGACGCCGGCGAGGGGTGCGGCAGCCAGAGGTGGACCTCGCGGCGCTCGCCCAGCGCCGCCAGCAGCCGCACCTCGGTGACCGGCAGCCGGGTGTGGCCGAAGAGCGAGATCCGGGTCGGCAGGTCGGGGTCCAGCTCACCCGAGCCCAGCGCGTCGCAGACCTGTCGGTGCCGCACCACCGGCGACGGCGCCCCCACCCGGGCGACCAGCCGTCGCCACAGCTCGGGCTGCCAGGTGAGGTCGGGATCGAGCACTCCCCCGGCACCGTCGGTGTCGCGGCCGGCCTCCCAGTCGGCGAGCAGCGACGGGCGCTGCACGGCGTACGCCGCGAGGTGGCGCGCGAGCCGCCTCGCGGTGGCGTAGCGACGGCCGCGCCGCAGCTCGCGCTCCTCGCCCTCGTGCTCGTGGCCGAGGTGCAGGCTCAGCGCCTGGCACCAGGGCTCGCCGGCGGCCTCGTCGACGACCTGGAGCAGCGGCCAGACGAGTGCGTCGGGCGACCACGGGTCGTCGTCGGTGGTGCCGAGCACCTCGCCGACCAGGCCGGCGGGCGAGCGCAGCTCGACGCCGGCGCACAGGCCGTCCTCGCGTCCTGGGGCGGCGCCGACCCGGTGGGAGAGCCGCTGGCTGAGCCACCGCTCGACGCCCCGCGCCGGGACGATCACCAGCTCGGGAGCGAACGGGTCCTCGGGCGGCTCGGCCAGCAGGGCGGCCAGGCCGTCGGCGAGCGCGTCGGCCCGCGGCGCGCGGTGGAG
This sequence comes from Nocardioides aurantiacus, assembly GCF_003752505.1. Taxonomy (NCBI): domain Bacteria; kingdom Bacillati; phylum Actinomycetota; class Actinomycetes; order Propionibacteriales; family Nocardioidaceae; genus Nocardioides; species Nocardioides aurantiacus. The sequence continues at coordinate 3,781,166 of NZ_RKHO01000001.1, forward strand.
GAGCAGGGGCACGGGCGGACCTGGGGGTCGGGGACGGGTCTGGCACGGGACCGAGACCGGGACGGGGCGACCCTAGTCCTCGCCACCGACAGGGCCGGGGCCGTGTCTGACAGGCTGGTCGCGTGAGCACGACGGAGCCTGCCGAGGATCCCTTCGCCGCCCCGGACGCCACCACCGACGCCGGGTCGGTGTCCGGCGACGCCCCCGTCCTGCGGCTGCGTCCCCCGCGCCACCGTGTCTCCTCCCGCGCGCCGGTGATGTGGGCACTGGGCTCGCTGTTCGGCGACCTGCTGGTGCTGGCGGCGCTCCTGGTCGTGCGGTGGTTCGACTGGTTCGACCTGGCCTGGTGGGTCTGGGCCCTACTGGGCGTCAACGTCGTCGTCGGCGTCGTGGTCTCGCCGCTCGTGCGCTACCGGGTGCACCGCTGGGAGAGCACCGACTCGGCCGTCTACACGCAGTCGGGCTGGCTCTCCCTGGAGCGCCGGATCGCGCCCATGGCCAAGGTGCAGACCGTCGACGTCGAGCAGGGCGCCTTCGCCCGGCTCCTCGGGCTGGCCACCGTCACCGTCACGACCGCCTCGGCCGCCGGGCCGGTGAAGATCGAGGGGATCGAGTCGGCCACCGCGGACCGGCTGGTGGCCGAGCTGACGCGGCGCACCACCGCCGAGGCGGGCGACGCGACGTGACCGAGCCGCCGGTGCCGGGCCCGGTCCCCGAGCAGCCCTGGCGCCGCCTCGACACCAAGATGCTGCTGGTGCACCCCGTGCAGCAGGTGCTGCGGTTCCTGCCGGTCCTGGTCGGCCTGCTCGTCGTGGGCGGGTCGCGAGGGACCTGGTGGCAGGCCGCCGGCGTCGTGGTGCCGATCCTGCTGGGCGTCGCGACCTACTTCTCCACCCGGTTCCGGATCACCCCCGACCAGCTCGAGCTGCGTCGCGGCCTGGTGCAGCGCACCACGCTCAGCGCGCGGCTCGACCGGGTCCGCTCGGTCGAGGTCACGGCGCCCCTGATCCACCGGCTGCTCGGCCTCACCCAGGTCAGGATCAGCACCGGCAGCGCCGCGGTGACCGGTGACGACGGCTTCGCGCTCGACGGGCTCGCGGCCTCGGAGGCGCGTGAGCTGCGCGCGCTGCTGCTCCACCGCTCCGAGGCCGTCCCGGACCAGCCCGCCGCGGTCGCCGCTCCCCCGGCCGGGGACGCTGCCGCCGACGTGCCCGTGCCCCCGACCCCGGCGGCCGAGCCCGACGAGGTGCTGCTGCGCTTCGACCCGCGCTGGGCCCGGTTCGCGCCGCTGACGGCCTCGGGGGCGGTCATCGCCAGCGCCGTCGCGGCGATCGGCTCCCAGGGGATGGACGCGCTGGGCATCGACCCGGTGACCGACCTCGGGCTCGACGAGCGGCTGGGCGACGTACGCGTGCTGCCCCTGGTGGGCGTCGGACTGCTCGTGTTCCTGGTGCTGACCGCGGTGTCGGGGGTGCTGGGCTACCTCGTCACCAACTGGGGCTTCACCCTCACGCGGGACCGGCAGGGCCGCTCGCTGCAGGTGCGCCGCGGCCTCACCACCACCTCGGAGACCAGCGTCGAGATCGCGCGCGTGCGCGGCGCCCGCCTGACCGAGCCGATCGGGCTGCGGCTCACCGGCGCCGCCGGCACCGAGGCCCTCCTCGCGGGCGGGTCGGTGCTCTCCGGCGGCACCGCGACCGTGGCCCCCGCGGCGCCGCGCGCGGTCGCGCTGGCGACCGCCGCGCGGGTCCTGGGCCACCGCGGCCTCGAGGCGCCGCTGCGCCCCCACGGCCCGGCCGCCCGCCGCCGGCGGCTGCTGCGCGCGGTCGTGGGCGCCGCCGTGCCGACCGCCGCCCTCGTGGTGGCGGCCGCGCTCGACCGGCTGCCGTGGTGGCCCGCGGTGACGGCCGTGGTGGTGCTGCTGCCGCTCGGCGTCGCGCTCGGTACCGACCGCTACCGCCGGCTCGGGCACGCCCTGGTGGAGGACCACCTCGTGGTGCGCTGGGGCACCGTCAGCGGTCGCCACGTCGCGCTGCACACCGGCGGCATCATCGGCTGGAACCTCCGGCAGACCTGGTTCCAGCGCCGCGCCGGGCTGGCCACGCTGGTCGCGACCACGGCCGCCGGCGGCCAGTCGCTGGAGGTGCTCGACGTGCCCGCCGACCTCGCCGTCGCCCTGGCCGACGCGGCGACCCCGGGGCTGCTCACGCCGTTCCTGGCCGCCTGACTCCGCCCCGGGTCAGATGAGCCGCTTGAGCACGGGCAGCGGTGCGTGCCGCATCACCACGCCCATCGGCGCCCACGGCAGCGGCGGCACGCACGCCGAGGCCTTCTCCTTCTCGATCGCCTCGACCATCGCGCGCACGCCCACCTCGGTGGAGACCATCCCGCGCACCTTGCTCGGGTCGACCTGGTCGTTCATCTCCGAGGAGATGTAGCCGGGGTAGATCACGCTGACCTTGATGTCGGTGCCGTACAGCTCGGTGCGCAGCCCCTCGGCCAGGTGCGCCGCACCGGCCTTGGTCGCGGCGTACGTCGTCATCGACTTCGGCATCCCGCGCATCGCCGACATCGAGCTCACCATCACGAAGTGACCGCGGCCCTGGGCGCGGAAGATCTCCATCGCCGCCTCGGACTGTGCGAGCGCGGCGACGAAGTTGGTCATCGCGGTCTCCCGGTTGGCGTCGTAGCGGCCGGTGCCCAGCGCCGCGCCCTTGCCCAGGCCGGCGTTGACCACGACGCGGTCGATGCTGCCGAAGTCCGCGGCGAAGGCCCGGAACACCGCGAACACCTGGTCGTCGTCGGTCACGTCCAGCGCCCGCACCTCGACGCGGCGCCCGGGGTGGGAGGCGGCGATCTCGGCGCGCAGCGCGTCGAGCTTGTCGGTACGCCGCGCGCACAGCGCCAGGTCGTGGCCCCTGGCGGCGAACTGCCGGGCCATCTCGGCGCCGAGCCCACTGCTCGCGCCGGTGATCAGGATGGTCTGTCGGTGGGGTGCCATGCGGCTCATCCTGCCGGGCGACACCTCGACCCCGGCCTCGGGTCACGCCCGCGGTCGGCTACGTCACCCGACGCATCGCCGCCGAGGCACCGCGCAGGTAGCGCGTGACCACCTCGCGCTCGGCGCCGGTGAGGCCGGCGTCGAGCTCGGCGAGCTGGCGGAACATCGGCATCAGGTGGCCGACGACCTCGGCGCGGCCGGAGTCGCTGATCGTCACCGACGTACGACGACCGTCGCTGGCGTGGCTGACGCGCCGGGCGTGCCCGCGGGCCTCGAGCCGGTCGATGATGCCCGACGAGGCGGCCGAGCTGACGCCGAGCACGCGGCTCAGCTCGCCGGGACCCATCGGACCCTCCACCAGGTGCTCCAGCGTGCGCAGCTCGTTGTGCGTCAGCCCGGCCCGGTTGGCCACCGCCGGGGCGACCTGCTCGGAGAGCCGGGTGAGCTCCCGCAGCGCCAGCAGCGAGGAGGTCTGCTCCCAGGCGTCTGTCCACCTGCTATCTTCACTCACTAGATTGCTCACTTAGTTAGTCATCAACCGAGACACCAGGAGCCTACTCCGTGGCCACCCTCCGTCGGTTCCTCGTGAACCGCGCCAGCTTCCTCGTCGGCCTGCTGCTGCTCGTGCTCGGCGCCCTCACCATCGCCGGCCTGGGCCAGGCGACCCGCGACAGCGCGGTCGACGACGCCCTGCCCGCCGGCACCGACAGCACCCGCGCCGCCCAGGTGCGCGACACGCTGCCCCAGGAAGAGGGCTCGACCGCGATCGCGCTGTTCACCCGCGACGACGACGGCGAGCTCGACGACGCCCAGGTCGACGCGCTGCGCGAGGCCGTCGCCGGCCTCGACGTCGACCGGGTCGAGGTGCCCGACGGACCCCAGGCGCTGGTCGCCGCCGAGGACGGCACCGCCGCCATCAGCGTGCTGCCGGTCCGCGCCACCGACGCGACCGGCACGGCCGCGGCCGTCGGCGAGCTGCGCGACGCCCTCGACGCGGCCGTGCCCGACGGCGTCGAGGCGCAGGTCACCGGCCCGGCCGGCATCCAGGCCGACCTCGCCGCCGTCTTCGACGGCGCCGACGTCCGGCTGCTCGCCACCACCGCGGGCGTGGTCGCGATCCTGCTCGTCATCACCTACCGCAGCCCGGTGCTGTGGCTGGTCCCGCTGAGCGTCGTCGGCATCGCCGACCAGACCGCCGCCGTCCTCGCGACCCGGGCGCTCAAGGAGCTCGGCGTCCCCTGGGACGAGTCGACCACCGGCATCCTCTCGGTGCTCGTCTTCGGCGCCGGCACCAACTACGCGCTGCTGCTGATCTCCCGCTACCGCGACGAGCTGCGCTCCCACGAGGACCGCTACGAGGCGATGCGGCTCGCGCTGCGGCGTACGGCCGAGGCGGTCTTCGCCAGCGCCACCACCGTCGTGGTGGGCGTGCTCTGCCTGGCGCTGTCCCTGGTCCCGACCACGCGCGGCCTCGGCATCGCGTGCGCGGTGGGCATCGTCGTCGCCGTCGTGTTCGTGCTCGGTGCGCTTCCCGGCCTGCTCGTCGCGTGCGGCCGCTGGGTGTTCTGGCCCAAGGTGCCCCACGTGGGGACCGCCTCGCTGGCCGAGGGCCACTCGCTGTGGCGCCGGGTCGGCGACGCGGTGGCGCGGCGTACGGCGCTCTTCGCCGTGGGCACCGTCGTCGTCCTCGCCGTGCTCGCCTCCGGCCTCGGCGCCGCCCGGCTGGGACTGCCCACGGTCGAGCAGTTCCTGCAGACCCCCGAGGCGATCTCGGCCGGTGAACGCCTGGCCGAGTCCTTCCCCGCCGGCAGCTCCGACCCCGCGACCGTCGTCACCCGCGACCCCGGGGCGGCCCGGTCCGCCCTCGACGGCCTCGAGGGCGTCCAGTCGGTGGCCCCGGGCGGCGAGGGCGACGGCTGGACCGAGCTGAGCGTCGTGCTCGCCGACGCCCCCGACTCCGAGGCCGCGGAGGCGACGGTGGAGCGGATGCGCGAGGCCCTCGCCGGCCAGCCCTCGACCTACGTGGGTGGCGCGACGGCCGAGGCCGTCGACCTCGCCGACGCCTCCGCGCGCGACCGGCTGGTGATCTTCCCGCTGGTGCTGCTGCTCGTGCTCGGCGCCCTGCTGCTCCTGCTGCGGGCGGTGGTCGCGCCGGTGCTGCTCGTGCTCACCGTCCTGGCGACGTACGCCGCGGCGCTGGGCGTCGGCTGGTGGGTCTTCTCCGGCCTGCTCGGCTTCTCCGGCATCGACCAGGGGATGCCGCTGCTGGCGTTCCTGTTCCTGGTCGCGCTAGGCGTCGACTACAACATCTTCCTGGTCACCCGGACCCGCGAGGAGGCCCGGCTGCACGGCCCCCGCGAGGGCATGCTGCGCGCGCTGGCCGCCACCGGCGGCGTCATCACCAGCGCGGGCGTGCTGCTGGCGGCGGTCTTCGCGGTGCTCGGCGTGCTGCCGCTGGTGGTGCTCGCCCAGCTGGGCGTGGTGATCTGCATCGGCGTGCTGCTCGACACGCTGCTGGTCCGCACCGTGCTGGTGCCCTCGCTCGCGCTGCTCCTGGGCGACCGCTTCTGGTGGCCGCGCAGGGTCGGTCCGGACCACGCGGCACAGCGCGCCGACGACGTCGTCGCGAGTGGTTCGCGCAGCTAGGGGCGCTCGGCAGGGACCGAGCCGAGGCACGCTCGGGAGACCGTGGCACCTGCCACCCTCTCCCGAGTCCGTCGGAGGCGGCTCGGGCCTGCGGCCACGTCGCCGCAGGGTCCTGGACCGAGACCGAGGGGGCGCTCGACGTGGCTCCCACCCAGGGGCAGCCGGTCACGGGTGGGGTGCGGGGTGGACAGCGCTTTCACCGCCAGGTCCGCTCCGTCGACGGCGAGCCGGGTCAGGGACCGCTCCTCGTCCCGGACCCGGAGGCCTGCCGCAGGGCCCACCCGGCCACGCGTGCGGCTCAGCGGTAGGTCGTCAGCTCCGGCAGCCCGTCGAGGTGTGCGTGGTCGTTGAAGGTGACCAGCGTCGTGCCCCGTCGGCCGACCACCAGTCGGGTCAGGCCGGAGTTGACGCAGACGACGTTGAGCTTGCGCCACAGCCGGGTGGCGACCTCGGGGTCGCCGTCGGCGAGCAGGCTCGCGGTCACCCAGGCGATCACGCCACCGGAGGTGACGACGGCCGTGGTGCCCGGCGCGCCGTCCTCCGTCGTACGCCGCAGCACCTCGCCGACGCGCGCGGTGAAGGCCGCGAACGGCTCGGGGTAGCGGTCGGCGTGCGCCGGGTCCATCCACGACTCCAGCGCCGTCTCGAGCAGCGCCTGGTAGCCGCGCTTGTCGGTGGGGGCCTCGGCCGGCGGCCCCGTCTCCGGCTGGGGCATGCCGTCGAGCACCGCGACGTGGTCGAACTCGTCCCACGCGGGGTCGACGGAGACGTCCGCGGCCGCGGGGGCACCCGGGAGCTCACCCAGGGCGGCCTCGGCCGTCTCCCGGTGGCGGCGCATCGAGCCGCGCAGCACCACGTCGGGGACGACGCCGCGCGAGGCCAGCGCCCGGCCCAGGACCCGGCCCTGGTCCCAGCCGGTCGGGGAGAGCACGTCGTAGTCGTCGGCGTCCCAGGAGGCCTGGCCGTGGCGGACGAGCAGCAGCTGGCCCACGCCTAGCCGGCCGCGATGATCGCGCGGCAGCGCTGCTCGAGGTAGCGCGCCGCGGGACCGAAGCCGGCGTACACCTCGTTGGTGGTCTGGCCGTGGAAGTAGCGGTAGTAGATCTGCTGGGCGATGACGCCGAGCCGGAACAGCCCGAAGACCTCGTAGAACCGCCACTGCTCGGGCGTCAGGGTGCGGCCCGTGCGCTCGAGGTAGTAGTCGACGACCTCCTGGCGGGTCAGCATCCCCGGCGCGGTCGTCGGCTGGCGCCGGAACTGCAGGAAGAAGTCGTCGTCGTCGGCCTGCACCCAGTAGCCCAGCGTGCCGCCGAGGTCCATCAGCGGGTCGCCGACCGTGGCCATCTCCCAGTCGAGGACGCCCACCACGCGGGTGGGGTCGTCGCGGTCCAGCACCAGGTTGTCGAAGCGGAAGTCGTTGTGGATCAGGCAGTGCCCGACGTCGGCGGGGCGGTGCTCCTCCAGCCAGCCCATCACCTCCTCGTAGTCACCCACGTCGTCGGTGCGGGCGTCGCGGAAGCGGCGCGACCAGCCCGAGACCTGGCGCTCGACGTAGCCGTCGCCCTTGTTCATCGCCGCCAGCGGCGTCTGGTCGACGTCGACGGCGTGCAGCTCGACCAGCACGTCGAGAGCGTTGGTGCACAGCTGCCGCACCTGCGCCTCGTCGAGGTCGAGGCCGGGTGGGAAGTCGCGCCGCGGGATGACGCCGTCGACGCGCTCCATGACGTAGAAGTCCGCGCCGATCACGGACTCGTCCGTGCAGAGCGCGATCATCCGGGGCACCAGGGGGAAGACCCCCGCCAGTCCCTCCTGGACGCGGTGCTCGCGCGTCATGTCGTGGGCGCCCTTGGCCTTCTGGCCGGCCGGGGGCCGGCGCAGGATCAGGTCGTGGTGGCCGTCGCGCAGCGAGTAGGTCAGGTTGGAGGCGCCACCGCCGAACTGCTGCACCTCCACCTCCTGGCCCAGCTCGGTGCCCTGCTCGGCCAGCCAGCGGCGTACGGCGTCGAGGTCGAAGGCATCCTCCTCGCGCACCGGGCTGGCGCCCTCCAGCGTGGTCCCCTGCTCGCTCATCCCTGCTCCCGTCCCATGGCGTGCAGGCGCGAGGCCTGCCGCCGCATGGTCTCGTCGTACGCCGTCCGGTCGGTCTGCTTGAGCTGGTGGGCGGCCCGCGCCGCCGGGTCGGGCAGGACCAGCTCCTCGCCGCGGTCGAGGCCCGCGAGGACCTCGGCGGCTATGTCGTCGGCCCCCAGCGGGGCGTGGTCGACCAGCTTGCGCATCAGCGGCTCCAGCAGCGGGTCGGCGCCGCGGAGGCTGGCCACCAGCCCGGTCCGGAAGTACGACGGGCACACGACCGCGCACCGCACGCCGAACTCCGCGAGCTCGTGGCCGGTGGTCTCGCTCAGCGCCACGACGGCCGCCTTGACGGCGTTGTAGGAACCCATGCCGGCCGGGTGCACCAGCCCGGCGAGCGAGGCGACGTTGACGACCAGGCCGGACCCCTGCTGCTTCATCAGCGGGGTGAAGGTGCGGGTGCCGCGGACCGCGCCGAAGAGGTTGACCTCGGTGATCCACTGCCACTCCTCGAGCGTGGCGACGTCGAGGCGACCGCCACCGGCGACCCCGGCGTTGTTGACCAGCACGTCGAGGCCGCCCCACTCCTGCTCGACCCACGCCCGGGCCGCGGCCCAGTCGTCGTCGGAGCGGACGTCGAGGTGGAGGAACGGACCCGTCCCCGGGTCGTCGGCCACGTCGGCGACGACCACGTCGTCCCCGCGGGAGCGGTACGCCGCGGCCAGCGCGGCGCCCAGCCCGCCCGCCCCCCCGGTGACCAGGACGCGGCTCATCGGGCGCCCCGGTGCTTGGCCAGCTCGAGCCGGGCGACCACGCCGCGGTGGACCTCGTCGGGGCCGTCGGCCAGGCGCAGCGCCCGGGCGGTGGTCCACATCCCGGCGAGCGGGAAGTCCTCGGAGAGCCCGCCGCCGCCGTGCAGCTGCATCGCCATGTCGATGACGTCCTGCGCCATCCGCGGCACGACCACCTTGATCTGGCTGACCTCGCCGAGGGAGTGCGCGGGGCCGGCGGTGTCGAGCTTCCACGCGGCGTGCTGGACCAGCAGCCGGGCCTGGTCGATGGCCATCCGCGCCTCGGCGACGCGCTCGCGGTTGCCACCGAGGTCGATGATCCGCTTGCCGAACGCCTGCCGGGCCAGTCCCCGGCGCACCGCCAGCTCGAGCGCGACCTCGGCCTGGCCGATCAGCCGCATGCAGTGGTGCACCCGGCCGGGACCGAGCCGACCCTGGGCGATCTCGAAGGCGCGGCCCTCGCCGAGCAGGACGTTCTCGCGCGGCACCCGGACCTGGTCGAAGGAGACCTCGGCGTGGCCGACCGGCTCGTCCTGGACGCCCATCGTGGTCAGCAGCCGCTCGACCTTCACGCCGGGGGCGTCGAGGGGCACCAGCACCATCGTGTGGCGGCGGTGCCGGTCGGTGTCGGTGTCGTCCTCGGGCACCGAGCGGCCCATGAAGACCAGCACCCGGCAGTCGGGGTGGCCCACGCCGCTGGTCCACCACTTGCGGCCGTTCACGACGACCTCGTCGCCGTCGAGGATCGCGCTGGCGTCCATGTTGGTGGCGTCGGAGGAGGCGACCCCGGGCTCGGTCATCGCGAAGCCGGAGCGGATCCGCCCGTCGAGCAGCGGGCGCAACCACTGCTCCTGCTGCTCCGGGGAGCCGTAGCGCAGCAGCACCTCCATGTTGCCCGTGTCGGGCGCGTGGCAGTTGAAGACGTAGGGCGCGAGGTGGGAGACCCGGCCCATCTGCTCGGCCAGCGGGGCGTAGTCGGCGTTGGTCAGGCCGCGACCACCGGCCGTGCCGTACTCCTCCGCCCACGCGTCGCCGTGCTCCGCCGGGAGGAAGAGGTTCCACAGGCCCTGCTCGCGAGCCTGCCCGCGCAGCTCCTCGAGGAGGGGCGACTCCTGCCACCGCGCCGGGTCGGCCTGCGCGCTGACCTCGCGGTGGTACGCCGCGGCGACCGGCTCGATGCGGTCGGTGACGAACGCCCTCACCCGCTCCGTCAGCTCGGCGGCCCGGTCCGAGGGTGAGAAGTCCATGCCGCGACCCTACAGAGGGCGACGGACGTCACACCGGGGGTCGCCGGAGGGCGGCCTCAGCCGCAGAGGTTGCGGGCCGTGGCGCGGGTCGGACCCCACTCCATGCTCGGCGTCCACTGCAACGAGGGATCGCCGATCTGCCCGGGGCGGGTCTCGAACAGGGCGCGCACCCGGACCGACTCACCGGGCCGCAGCGTCAGCGGGAGGACCGAGACCTGGCGGTCCCCGTCCTGACCGACCTTGATGCCGGCGGGCTCGCCGTCGACGGTCAGCGCCTGGAGGCGTCCCTCGGTCGGGGCGTAGAGGCGCAGGTTCATCGCGTCGTCGCCCTTGCGCGCGTAGGTGCCGTCACCGGTCACGAACTCGGTGAGCCGGGCCACGTCGTCCGGCACGTCCGAGCGCAGCTCCATCTCGGCGACGACCTGCTGTCGTCCGGCGGCCGTGCAGCCGAGCGAACGGATGTCGGCGTCGTAGCGGAGGTAGTACTGGATCTTCGCCCGGGTCGAGTCGTTAAGGTAGAGGCCCACCGACGGGCTGATGCCCTCGTCGCGCGGCAGTGCCGCCGCGATGGGGGTGTCCTCGATCCGGCGCTGCTCGTCGTCGCTGTCGCTCCACACCAGGAAGCGTCGCTGCTGCGCGGCCTGGCTGAGCACCCGCACCAGCTCCAGCTGGTCGCCCTGGCCGCTGAGCAGCGCGTCCAGGATGCCGCGGCTGACCTCCTGGAAGTAGGCGTCCTGCTCCTCGTTGCTGCGCAGCCGCTGGTAGGGCTCGTTGAGCAGCAGGCGCGGTGCGTTGTCCGCGTCCAGGCGCACGCCACCGGCCTCCACCGGTCCGGTGGCGCGCAGCACCTCGGCGAGGGTGACCGGGTCGACCGACACCACCCCGTCCACCTGCTGCCCCCGCTGCTCGGCGAAGCGGGCCATCAGGGACGCGGCCCGGGGGAAGTCGGGGATCAGGTTGGTGTCACGCAGGTCGAGCGCGACGTTGCGGCCGTAGAGGTCGACCTCGTCGGGCGTGAGGCGCGCGACGGGATCGGCGGAGAGGCCGAAGAGGCTGGCGTTGCCCTGCTTGCCCAGCTCCACGCGACCGTCCTCGGCCCGCAGCACCGACAGCGACCCGGGAAGGCCCCCCGTGCTGCGGATCTCGGCGTTGTTCTGCACCACCAGGAGGTACTCGCGGCGGTCACCGGCGCCCAGCATCGCCGGGAGCAGCTCGACGGCCTTCTCGGCGGCACCGAGCGACCGGTCCAGCTCCTGCACCTGCTGCTGGAGGTCGGCCACGGGTCCGGACAGGGGACCCACGAGCCGGTCGCTCCGGACCCCGGCGACCGCGCGGTCGGCACGGGTCGAGGCGTCGTGCGCCTCCGTCACGGGGCCGCTCACCGAGGCGAGCGTGTCGAGCCTGATGCCGCCGTCCTCGGACCGCAGCCCCCCTCCTCGCACCGTCTCCAGCACGCCCAGGGCGGGCGGCAGCGCGTCCGCGCCGAGCACGTCGACGCTGCGGGCGACCCGGCGCACGGCATCGACGTCGTCGCCGACGACCGGCAGGTGGGTGAGCGCGGCGAAGCCCCACCCGTCGGAGTGGCGACGGGCCACGTCGGCCTGCTCGGCCAGGCGCGACCCGGCGGAACGGGTGGCGGCCTCGTCCCCCGCGGCGAGCTCGGAGCGGAGCCGGCCGGCCGCGCTCTCGGCCTCACGGAGCGCCAGGGCCGTGCGCGCCACCTGGTAGGCGAGGAACCCGAGTCCGAGGACGACGAGGACGACGACGATGCGTCGACCACGACGTGCCCCTCGGGACCGCCTCGGCGGATCCCGACGGGAGCGTCTGCTCAAGCGCGTGGGTCAGGCGGACTGACGGCGGCGCGCGACGACGAGGGCGGTGCCGCCCACCGCGAGGAGTGCGGCGCCACCGAGGAGCAGGCCCGTCTCGGGGCCACCCGTCGAGGGCAGCACGCCCGTGCTGGGCGCCGCGGAGCCCGACACGTCGCTGCTGGGCAGGACGTCGGTCTTCGGCTGGTCGTCGCCGTAGCCGTCGGCGGCGTGGGCCGCCGGCGTCAGGGTCAGGGTGGACAGTGCGGTGACGACCGCGACGCCGGAACCGGCAAGCAGCTTCTTCATGGTGTGACTCCCCCGTTGGGTGCGTGGATCCAAGATCGCCTCGTCATCGTGGCACGGAAACCCCGTGCGGCTGTCATCGACGGATGCCGTGACGAGACGACGACCGATTGCGGTCTAGCCCAGATGCTTCCCGGCTCGCTCGCGACGAAACCTCGACGTCCGCATGGTGACCGCAGGACCAGCCTCAGCCCGCGACCGTCACCACGACGCGCGCGCGGGTCACCGGCTCCTCCCAGCGCTGGGCGACCCGCTCGAGCCGCCAGCCCGACCACAGCAGCATGAGCAGGGCGACCAGCAGCACCGCGGCCACGCTGCCGAGCAGCGCCAGGGTCGAGAACAGCAGGCTGGTGACCGTGGTGCTCAGCGCCAGCCGGGCGCTGTAGCCGACCATCACCACCGGCGGCGCGGGGGTGGCCCGGGCGCTGCGGAGGTCCGCGGCGTAGGGCCGCTGCACGCTCCACCTCGACGCCCCCGCGACCACCTGGAGGGTGACCACGAGCGTGAGCGAGAGCACGGCGGCGAGCTCGGCAGCGGTCGGCGTGCCCGCCCGCAGCGCCCCCAGCACCAGCGTGATCGACGCGGCCCCGACGAGCAGCTCGACGAGCACCCAGCAGCGGGCGAGCAGCACGGTGCGCGCGGCGACGGGGAGGTTCTCGCGCCACAGCATGCCGCGACCGTCGAGGCACCACGCGTTGACGGCGAACAGGAGCGCACCGCCGGAGACGACGAGGCCCGGCAGGATCATCAGGTTGCGCCAGTCCAGCGCGCCCAGCAGCGCCACCAGCCCGGGCATCACGGCCAGCACCAGCGTGCCCCGTCGCAGCGGCACGGACCGCCACACCGAGGCGCGGTCGAGGCGGACCAGGGCGCCCAGCTCGGTCCGGGGCGTACGCCGGGCCCGGTGCTGCCCGCCCTCGAGGCGCAGCTCCTCGCGCATCGGGCGCGCGAGCGCCCACCCGGCGGGCCAGGCGCCGGCGAGGACCAGCCCCACCAGGGCGACGCCGAGCCCGACGACGCCCGTGCCCCAGCCCCACCAGCGGTCGGCGGACCCGTCGAGGACGACGCCGAGCAGCACCCGGGTCGGCGAGCGGTCGAGCGCCGCGGTGACGCTGCCGGACAGCACGACGGCCGCGCCGGCGGCGGCGAGCAGACCGACGCCGAGCCGGAAGACCAGCGGGCCGTGCGGGCCGCGGCGTACGCCCTCGACGCACCAGCCCACCAACTGCGCCAGCGCGGTCGCCAGCAGCACCCACAGCAGCACGGGCAGCTGGTAGGCCCACCACCGCGTCGGACCCAGGGCCCAGGCCGTCGACCCGAGCAGCAGCCAGGCCTGGAGGAGCCAGGCGATGTTGAGCGGCGCCATCAGCAGGGCGCCGAGGTGGTCGACCGCGCTGGAGACGGGGAACGCCACCGCCTGGTCACGCGGCAGCAGCTCGCGCCCGCCGGCCGAGGCCACGGCGGAGACGACGGCCAGGACCACGAAGGCGAAGCCGGCGGCGGGGAGCAGGGCCAGCACCCTGCCGCCGGCGGTCTCGTCCCCGACGTAGGCCGGGACCACCGCGACCGCCACCGTGACCACGGCGACGCCGCCGGCGCCGAGGCGCACCCGGCGCCGGGACGCCGGGGTCAGGCCGGAGCGTCGGAAGGCCAGCAGCGCCGGCAGGTCGTGGCGGGCCCGGCGCAGCTCGCGCCAGGTCGTGGTCCGGGTGGTCATCGGGCGCTCATCCCTCGCTCACCCCAGCAGGGCGCGGTAGGTCTCGGCCCCGCGCTCGCCGCCGAGCTCCCCGGAGTCGAGCGTCGCCACCCGGGCCCCGCCGCGCAGCACCAGGGCCTGGTCGCACGCCTGCATCGCCAGCTCGCGCAGGTGGGTGCTGACCAGCACCGCGGCGCCGCGGGCGCGGGCGTCGGCGACCACGTCGAGGGTGGCCTCGACCCCCAGCGGGTCGACGCCGTCGAAGGGCTCGTCGAGGAGCAGCACGCCGGGCTCGTGGAAGGCCGCGAGGACCACCGAGAGCCGCCGGCTCATGCCGTGGCTGAACCCCGAGGTCACCCGGTGGGCGACGCCGCCGAGCTCGAACCGCTCCAGCAGGTCGCGGGCGCGCGGCTCCCACCCGTCGAGGCGACGCAACCGCGCCGAGAGCTGGAGGTGCTCCCACGGGGTGGCACGCGGGACCAGCCCGCCGACGTCGGGGCAGTAGCCGGTCAGCCGCTTCACCGTCATCGGGTCGGCCGCGACCTCGACGCCGTCGACCTGCACGTGCCCCGCGGTCGGCGGGATCACCCCGGCCAGCACCCGCATCGTGGTCGACTTCCCGGCGCCGTTGCGCCCCAGCAGCGCCGTCGCCCGCCCGGCGTGGGCGGTCACGTCGATCCCCTGCACGGCGTCGACCTCACCGAAGCGCACCCACAACCCGCGCACGTCGACCCTCGGACTCGTCACCCGACCATGATCACCGAGCCACGCCGTCCCGGTGTCCGTTTTGGGGGTATCCGTGGTGAGGCGGGTGCACCGCCGCCCCCGCCGCGCAGGGCACGACGGGGGCGGTGGGAGGAGCGGTCAGGCGGGCGGTCAGACGGGCACTCAGGCGGGGAAGGTCTCGCCCGCGGCCGCCATCTCGCGCAGCCGGTCGGTGGGCGCGAAGCGGTCGCCGTACAGCTTGGTCAGCTGGTCGGCGCGCTCGACGAAGCCGGCCAGGCCGTGGCCGGTCGGGCCGTCGTACCCCTGCATGAACTGGACGGTGCCGCCGGTCAGGGGCGGGTAGCCGATGCCCATGATCGAGCCGATGTTGGCCGCGGCGGCCGACTCGATGACGCCCTCCTCGAAGCACTTCGCGGTCTCGAGCGCCTCGATGAACAGGTAGCGGTCCTTGAGGTCGTCGATGTCGGCAGGCTCGTCGGCGGGCGGGAACAGGTCCTTCAGGCCCGACCAGAGGTGGGTACGCCGACCGCTCTCGTCGTAGTCGTAGAAGCCGGCGCCCCGCAGCCGACCCGGGCGGCCCTCGTCGATCATGGTCTGCACGACGTGGGAGGCCGGGTGGGCGGTGTAGGACTCGCCCTCGGCGTCGGCGGTGGCCTTGGCGATCTTGGCCATCAGCTCCATGTTGAGCTCGTCGGAGAGCTGCAGCGTGCCGACGGGGTAGCCCGCCTGCGTGGCGGCCCGCTCGACCGAGGTCGGGTGGACGCCCTCGCCCAGCATCGCCAGGCCCTCGTTGACCATCGTGCCGATGACGCGGCTGGTGTAGAAGCCGCGGCTGTCGTTGACCACGATCGGCGTCTTCTTGATCGCCTGCACGACGTCGAGCGCGCGGGCGACGGTCTCGTCGGAGGTCTGCGCGCCGCGGATGATCTCCACCAGCGGCATCTTGTCCACGGGCGAGAAGAAGTGCAGGCCCACGAAGTCGGCCGGGCGGTCGACGGCCTTGGCCAGCTCGGTGATCGGCAGCGTCGAGGTGTTGGAGCACAGCAGCGCGTCCGCATCCACGACCGACTGGATCTCGGCGTACACCTGGGCCTTGAGGGCCGGGTCCTCGAAGACGGCCTCGATG
This sequence comes from Nocardioides aurantiacus, assembly GCF_003752505.1. Lineage (NCBI taxonomy): Bacteria > Bacillati > Actinomycetota > Actinomycetes > Propionibacteriales > Nocardioidaceae > Nocardioides > Nocardioides aurantiacus. The sequence continues at coordinate 3,796,583 of NZ_RKHO01000001.1, forward strand.
ACCAGGTCGACGCCGGCGAAGTCGGCCGGGTCGGTGGTCGCGGTGATCCGGTCGAGGACCTCGGCCTTCTTGGTCTCGTCGAGCTGGCCGCGCTCGACGGCCTTGGCCAGGATCTTCTCGCTGTAGGCCTTGCCCTTGTCGGCCGACTCCTGGGCGACGTCCTTGAGCACGACCTGCATGCCGGCGCGGGCGCACGAGTAGGCGATGCCGGCGCCCATCATCCCGGCACCGAGCACGCCGACCTTGGTGGCGGTGAACTTCTCCACGCCGGCGGGGCGCAGCGAGCCGCCGTTGATGGCGGAGAGGTCGAAGAAGAACGCCTGGATCATGTTCTTGCTGTTCGAGCCGGTGATCAGCTCGGCGAGGTAGCGCGACTCGATCCGGCTGGCGGTGTCGAAGTCGACCTGGGCGCCCTCGATGGCCGCCGACATGATCGCGCGCTGCGCGGGGTAGTCGGCGCCCTTGACCTGCTTGCGCAGCATCGCGGGGAACGCGGGCAGGAACGCCGCGAGCTTGGGGTTGCTGGGCGTGCCGCCGGGCAGCTTGTAGCCCTCGCGGTCCCACGGGTTGGCCGAGGGGGTCTCGTCGTCGGCGTGGGCGAGCACCCAGGCGCGCGCGGCCGGGAGCAGCTCGTCCTGGCTCGCGACCAGCTCGTCGACCAGGCCCTTCTCCCTGGCCTTGGCCGGCTTCATCCGCGGGCCCTGGAGCAGGACGTCCATCAGCGCGGTCTGGATGCCGAACATCCGCACGGTGCGGGTGACGCCGCCGCCACCGGGCAGCAGGCCCAGGGTCGCCTCGGGCAGGCCGATCTCGTAGCGGCCGTCGACGGCGATCCGGTGGTGGCAGGCGAGCGCGATCTCGAGGCCGCCGCCCAGCGCCGCGCCGTTGATGGCCGCGACGACCGGCTTGCCCAGGGTCTCCAGGCGACGCAGGTCGGCCTTGACCTGCTCGACCTCGCCGAACACCGCCTCGGCGTCCTCACGGGTGGTGGTCACCATGCCCTTGAGGTCGCCGCCGGCGAAGAAGGTCTTCTTGGCCGAGGCCACGACGACGCCGCGCACCTCGTCCTTCTCGGCCACGAGCCGGGTGATCGCCGCGTGCATGCCGTTCTTGTAGCGCTCGTTCATCGTGTTGGCGCTCGACTGCGGGTCGTCGAGGGTCAGGGTCACGACGCCGTCGGCGTCGCGGTCGTAGGTCACTGCGGAGTCAGTCATCGGTGTCTTCCTGAGGAGTGGTGGAGGTCGGTGCCCTGCGGAGGTCGCTCGGCGACCGTCCCGAGCGTCAGACCAGCTCGACGATGGTGGCGATGCCCATGCCGCCGCCGACGCACAGCGTGGCCAGCCCGCGCTTGAGGTCGCGGCGCTCGAGCTCGTCGATCAGGGTGCCGAGGATCATGGCGCCGGTGGCGCCCAGCGGGTGGCCCATCGCGATCGAGCCGCCGTTGACGTTGGTGACCTCCTCGGAGATCCCCATGTCGCGCATGAAGCGCATCGCGACCGCGGCGAAGGCCTCGTTGATCTCGAACAGGTCGATGTCCTCGACCTTGAGCCCGGCCTTGGCCAGCGCCTTGCGGCTGGCGGGGGCGGGACCGGTGAGCATGATCGTCGGGTCGGCGCCGGAGACGGCGGCGGAGACGATGCGCGCCCGCGGGGTCAGGCCGAGGTCGGAGCCGACCTGCTCGTTGCCGATGGCCACCAGCGCGGCCCCGTCGACGATCCCCGAGGAGTTGCCGGCGTGGTGGACGTGGTCGATGCGCTCGACCCAGTGGTACTTCTCCAGCGCCACCGAGTCGAAGCCGCCCTGCTCGCCGATGCCGGCGAAGGAGGGGCGCAGCCTGGCCAGGCCCTCGACGGTCGACTCGGGCTTGATGAACTCGTCGTGGTCGAGCACGACCATGCCGTTGCGGTCGCGCACCGGGACCACCGAGCGGGCGAAGCGGCCGTCGGCCCAGGCCTTGGCGGCGCGGGCGTTGGACTCGACCGCAAAGGTGTCGACGTCGGAGCGGCTGAAGCCCTCGAGCGTGGCGATGAGGTCGGCGCCGATGCCCTGGGGCACGAAGTCGGTGGCGAACGCGGTGGCCGGGTCCATCGCCCAGGCGCCGCCGTCGCTGCCCATCGGCACGCGGCTCATCGACTCCACGCCGCCGGCGAGGATCAGGTCCTCGAAGCCGCCGCGGACGCGGGAGGCGGCCTGGTTGACGGCCTCGAGGCCGGACGCACAGAACCGGTTGAGCTGCACGCCCGCGACGGTGTCGGGCAGCCCGGCCGCGAGCGCCGCGGTCTTGGCGATGTCGCCGCCCTGGTCCCCGACGGGCGAGACGACGCCGAGCACGACGTCGTCGACGCGGTTCGCGTCGAGGGAGGGGTTGCGCTCCTGGACCGCCTCGAGGAGGCCGACCACGAGGTCGACGGGCTTCACCTCGTGCAGGGTGCCGTTCTTCTTCCCCTTGCCTCGCGGGGTGCGGACGGCGTCGTAGACGAACGCATCAGTTGCCATGGGAGTCCCAACTACTCGAGCGGTGCGTGACGGGCGGCCGACGGCGTCGCGGGCGGAGCCGGGCTCGTCGGTGTCACGATCATTGTGACAGTACTGCTGTCAACGTCAACGGCGTGCCGCGTGTGGGGCAGGTCACGACGGCCGGGGCGCGGCGTACGGTCCCTCGCATGAGCCTGCCCCGCAGCGCCCCGCACGCCCAGGGCGTCGACGCCGCCGGGGTCCTCGACCTGCTGGACGCGGTCGAGGACGTCGGCATCGACCTGCACGGCCTCGTCGTGGTGCGTCGGTCACGTCGTCGCCGAGGGCTGGTGGAGCCCGTACGCCGCCACGCGGCCGCACCTCGCCTACTCGCTGTCCAAGACGCTGACCGCCACCGCGGTCGGCCTCCTGGTCCAGGAGGGCCGTGTCGCGCTCGACGACCCGGTGCTCGACCTGCTGCCGCCGGAGGTGCGCGAGCACGCTTGCCCCGGCTGGGAGTCGGTGCTGGTCCGCCACTGCCTGTCGATGACGGTCGGCCACGACGTCGACGCCTGGCCGGCGCTCGGGCTGCGCGGCGGCACCGCCCCGACCGACGAGTGGCTGCACCGCGTCGTGGCCACCCGGCTCGACCACGCCCCCGGGGCGGAGTTCGCCTACGACCAGGTGGCGACCTACCTGCTCTCGCGCGCGATCACCCACGTGACCGGCGAGGACCTGCTCGACGTGCTGCGCCCCCGGCTGCTGCGGCCCCTGGGCCTGTCCGAGGACGTGCCGTGGCACCGCGACCCCGCCGGGCACGCGCTCGGGTTCAGCGGCGCGCACCTCACCACCGAGGCGATCGCGACGATCGGCCAGCTCCACCTCGACGGCGGCACGTGGCAGGGCGAGCAGCTCCTCGACCCCGCCTGGGTCGCCGAGGCCACCCGGGCGGTCGGGCCGCTCAACCGCGACCCCGGCGCCGGGCCCGACTGGCGGCGGGGCTACGGCTTCTCGTTCTGGCAGATGCGCGGCGGCTACCGCGGCGACGGCGCCTTCGGGCAGCTGATGGTGGTGCTGCCCGAGCACGACGTCGTAGTGGCGACCACCGCGGCGACCACCGAGATGCAGCTCCTGGTCGACCTGGTCCGCGACCACCTGGTGGCGGCGCTGGACGGCGCGCTCGACGACAGGGCCGACGGGGACGGCGGGGTCCAGGCCACCGAGGCACGCCTGCTCGAGCGGCTCGCCGGGCTGCAGGTGCGGCCCGTCGCCGCGACCGCCCCGGCGCCCGGCCCGGTCGCAGCGTCACGCGTCGCGTCGGGTGGGACCGACCTCGACCCGGCGTACGACCGGGTGGAGGTGGCGGCCGACGGGGGCAGCGTGGTGCTGCACCGCGGCGCCGAGGCCTTCGAGGTGGCGCTGGGCGACGGCCGCTGGGCGGAGTCGACCTGGCACCGCGACGGCGGGGCGTGGTCGCTCCCGGTGGCCGCGAGCGGCGGGTGGGTCGACGAGGACCGGTTCATCGCCGAGGTCCTGGTGGTCGAGTCGGCCCACCGGTTCGGAGTCGAGGTCCTCGCCGCCACCGACGGCGCGCCCGAGGCACGCCTGCGGTGGCGCGAGGTCCCGCTCAACGGCCCCGACCCGTGGCACTCCGCGGCGCGGGGGCCGCTCGACCAGGACCCGACGGTCCGCTAGCCCTCCTGCTCGGTGGGGCGCACCAGCAGCTCGTTGACCGCCACCCGGCGGGGCCGGGTCACGATGAACTCCACGGCCTCGGCGATGTCCTCGGACTCCAGGCGCTCCATGTCGCTGAAGCGCTGGTTGATGGTCTCCTGCACCTCGTCGCGGTTGTGCGAAACCAGCTCGGTCGCGACCGCGCCGGGCTCCACGAGCGAGACCCGCACGTGGCGCCGGGTGACCTCCTGGCGCAACGACTCGCTGAACGCCCCGACGGCGTGCTTGGTGGCGTTGTAGACGCCGCTGCCGTTGCGGGCCACGCGGCCGGCGACCGAGGAGACGTTGACCAGGTCGGCCACCTGTCGGGGCCCGTCCTGCGCCGCCTCGAGGAGGTGGGGCAGCGCCGCGTGGGCGACGTAGAGCAGCCCCTTGACGTTGAGGTCGACCATGCGGTCCCACTCCTCGACGGGGGCGTCGACGACCGGCCCGAGCAGCATCACGCCGGCGTTGTTGACCACCGTGTCGAGCCGGCCCAGCGTCTCGACCGTCTGCACGACCGCGGCGACGGCCTGCTCGGCGTCGCTGACGTCGGCGGTGACGGTCAGGGCGCGACCGCCGTCGGCGGTGATCGCCGCGGCGAGCTCCTCCAGGCGGTCCGTGCGCCGGGCCACGAGCGCGACCGCGGCACCGCGGGCGGCGAGCGAGCGGGCCGTCGCGTGGCCGATGCCGCTGGAGGCACCGGTGACGAGGGCAACTGTTCCGTCGAGTGAGTCAGCCATGCCCCCGACGCTACCCAGCGGCCGGAAGGACCGTGGTGGCGTCGGTGACCGCGGCGCGCAGCTGCAACCGGGTCCAGAACAGCGACCCCGTGAGGTCGGCGCCCCGCAGGTCGGCCCCGCGCAGGTCGGCACCGAGCAGGTCGGCGTCGGTGAGGTCCTGGCCGCGCAGGTCGGCCCCCAGCAGCACGGCGCCGCGCAGCGTCGCCCCCACCAGATCGTCCTCGCGCAGGTCGCGTCCGGCCAGGTCGCGGCCGCGCAGGTCGGCCCCGCCGCCGCCGCGCACCGCGGCGCTGACCTCGCCCAGCAGCGGGTCGGCCCGCAGCTGCAGCCGGAGCACCTCCACGTCGCCGGGGGCGTCGGCGGCCTGCTCGACCTGCTGCCGCAGCCCGGCCACCTCCTCGCGCAGGGCGGCGTCGGGGCAGCGGGCGTCGGCCTCGGCGAGGTACCAGAGCAGCTCGTGCAGCCGCTCGACGACCTCGAAGTCGGCGAACATCGCGGGCCGCACCTCCGGGTCGCGCCAGTCGCGTCCGGCGTACGACGCGGCGACCCGCTGGCCGGCGCCGAAGCAGTCGTAGACCGTGCAGCCGCGGAACCCCAGCTCGGGCAGCCGGTCGTGGACCGTGCAGCCGAAGTGGTCGCCCAGGTGGGGGCACGGCACCCCGGCGGGCTTGTCGATGGCGAACTCGCTCGAGGTCGAGAACGCCGGCACCACGCAGCACAGCCCCACGCAGGCCGCGCAGTCGGCGGCCAGGTGGTCGCGACCGGGCGCGGCGGCCGGCCTCACGACTGGACCACGACGCCCCGCTCCAGCAGGCCCTCGACGTCGGCCACGCCCCAGGCGACCAGCGCCTCCCGGGTCAGGTGGCCGGGCTCGGGGGCCGGCGGCAGGCTCAGCGTGCTCGGCGTACGGCTGAAGCGGGGGGCGGGGGCGGGCTGCACCACGCCCTCGTGCTCGACGAAGACCTCACGGGCGGCCATGTGCGGGTGGGTCCGCGCCTCGGTCAGGGTCACCACGGGGGCCACGCACGCGTCGGTGCCCTCGAAGACCTCGGTCCACTCCGCGAGGGTCCGCTGCGCGAAGGCGGCGGCGACCTGCTCCCGGAGCTCGCCCGCACGGGCCAGGTCGTAGCGGTCGGGTGCGTCGGGCAGCGGCAGCAGCCGGACCAGCTCGTCGTAGAACTGCGGCTCGAGCGGGCCCACCGAGACGTGGCGGCCGTCGGAGGTCTCGTAGAGGTCGTAGAACGGCATGCCCCCGTCGAGCAGGTTGGTGGCGCGCTCCTCGCGCAGCGAGCCGCCGGCGAGGAAGGCCGAGGCCATCGTGTTGGCGTGGGCGGTGCCGTCGACGATCGCGGCGTCGACGACCTGGCCGCGGCCGCTGGTGCGGGCCTCGAGCAGCGCGGCGAGCACCCCGATCACGAGGTACGTCGACCCGCCGCCGAAGTCGCCGACCAGGTTGCTCGGGAAGTGCGGCCGGGCGGGGTCCTGGCCCATGCCGTGCAGCGCGCCGGTGATCGAGATGTAGTTGAGGTCGTGTCCGGCGCTGGCGGCGAGCGGCCCCGTCTGGCCCCACCCGGTCATCCGGCCGTAGACCAGGGCGGGGTTGCGCTCGTGGCACTGCTCGGGGCCGATGCCGAGCCGCTCGGTCGTGCCCGGCCGCATCCCCTCGACGAGGACGTCGGCGTGCTCGACCAGGTCGAGGACCACCCCGGCGGCGTCGGGGTGCTTGAGGTCGAGCGCCACGCTCGGCCGGCCGCGGTTGAGCAGATCGGTCGGCCCGCCGGTCAGCATCGACCCGCCCGGCCGCTCCACCCGCACCACGTCGGCACCGAGGTCGGCGAGCGTCATGCAGGCGTGCGGACCGGGACCGATCCCGGCGATCTCGACGACCTTGACCCCGCTCAGCGGACCCGTTCCCCGACCCAGCTCGTACGTCATGGCCGCGATCATGACAGAATTGCTGTCAGGGTCCAGGGCCCCGCGCAGGCGCGCTCGGGACCGGCCCGGAACTGGCCCGGACCTGTCCTGGACGCGCCACAGCCCCGCGGCGCGCGCCGCGGGGCTGTGGTCGGGTCGATCAGGCTCGGGACCGGAGCGGCCTCAGAGCAGCCCGATGTCCTCGAGGTACTTCTTGGCGACCTGCTCGACGGGCTGGCCCTCGACGTCGACCAGGGCGTTCAGCTCGGCCATCTTCTCCTCGTCGAGGTCCTTGAAGATCTCGTCGGCGAGCGTCTTGTAGGTCTCGGCGTGCTCCTGGTAGACGGCGTCCTGCCAGGTCATGGACAAGTTGTAGAGGATCATCACGCCCGGGTCCTCGACCAGCTCGAGGTTGAGGGCCTGGATGCGTCCGTCGGTGGTGAAGACCTCGCCGAAGTCGCACTTGCCGTCGCTGGTCTCGGTGTAGATCAGGCCGGTGTCGAGGATCTGGATCTGCGACTGCGGGATCTTGTAGCCGGTGGCCTTCTCCCACAGCACGAGGCCGTCGGGACGGTCGGGGAACTCGGTCTCCATGCAGACCGTGGTGTCGGGGTTGGCCTTGAGGTAGGCGGCCATCGAGTCGAAGTCGAAGGGGCCCTCCTCCTTGGCGAGGTCACCGTTGGCCGCGAAGCCGTAGGTGTCGTTGAACGGCGACTGGCCGACCCACGCGATGTCGTTGTCCTTGATGTCCTGCTCGGAGGTCACCTTGAACAGCTCGGCGGGGTCCTGGCTGGGCTTCTCGTTGCCGAGGTGCACGGTCCAGCCGGTGCCGGTGTACTCCGGGTAGACGTCGATCTCCTTGTTCAGGAGCGCGTCGCGCGCCACCGAGGTGCCGCCGAGGTTGGTCTGGCTCGTGACGTCGGCGCCCTCGTTCTGCAGCGCCTGGACGTACATCTCGCCGACCAGGATGTTCTCGGTGAAGTCCTTGGAGCCCACGGTCAGCTTGACGCCGTCGAGGGCGCTGCCGCTCCCGCCACCGCTCCCGCCACCGCCACAGCCGGCGAGGGCCGCGGCGAAGGCGACGCTGAGGGACGCCGCTATCAGTCTCTTGTGGTTGCGCATCGGTTCACCCTTCGTGAGGAAGCAACGACCCCTGCCGGTCGGACCCACCGACCGGAGCGAGCCCCGCGCGAACGGGACCGACGGGCGCGACGCGGGCGCGCCGTGCCGTGGGTGTGCTCACAGTAGGGCGGGAGGGTCGCCGACGACGGGCGCAATCGCACGCGGTTGCAACGATTTGGTCTCGGCTGGGCACAGGCTTGCCCGGGTCTGCCCCGTTGCGCCCGGAACCGTCCGGTGACCGAGTGGCTAGAGACCGCGCGGCTTCAGGACGCGCTCGGCCACCGCGCCGAGCCAGTCGAAGCTGAGCGCGACCAGCGCGACCAGCCAGGCGCCGACGATCAGGATCGGGTCCTGGTTGAGCTTCAGGCCGGTCTGGATGGTGATGCCGAGCCCGCCGCCGCCGATGAGGAAGGCCAGCGTGGCCATGCCGATGTTGAGGGTGAGCGCGGTCCGGACCCCGGCGATGACGATCGGTACGGCGAGCGGCAGCTCGATCCGGGTCAACGCCTGCATCTTGGTCATCCCCATGCCGCGCCCCGCCTCGATGACCGAGCGGTCCACGCCGTCGAGGCCGACCATGGTGTTGCGCAGCACCGGCAGCAGGGCGTAGAGCGAGAGCGCCACGATCACGGTGAACCGGCCCTGGCCCATGATGCCGAGGAAGATCACCAGCAGGCCGTACGCCGGCAGCGCCTGCCCGGAGTTGGCCACCGCGAGGATGAACGGGCTGATCCGGCGTACGGCGGGACGGGTGAGCACGATGCCGAGCGGGACCGCGACCAGGATGACGATGACGGTCGACCAGAAGGCGATGTAGACGATCCGGATGGTCTGCGGGAGCAGCTTGTCGCCCCAGTTCAGCGCCGAGATGACGGTGCTGTTGCCGTCGGCCTGCAGGCCCCGGTAGTAGAGGAAGAACAGCAGTGCCAGCAGCGCGATCATCACCGGGGCCAGCCACAGGCCAGCGGTCTTGATCGCGCGGGCCCGCCGGGTGGCGGGGGGCGCGCTCGACGTGGCCGACGCGTCGGGCTCGGGGACGGCCTCGGGCTCGGTCCGGTCGAGCGTCGCGCCCGGGGCGCCGCCGCTCACGACTGACGCTCCATCTGCTCGTAGTGCATCCGCGCCTCGTACTGCGCCCGACGGATCGCCTTGGCGAGGTCGGCCATCCGGACGACCCCGACGAAGGCGCCCGAGCCGTCGACGACGCAGGTCTCGCCGGACGCGCTCTGCACCATCAGCTCGAGGGCGTGGAACAGGGTGTCCTCGGAGTGCAGCAGCTCGCCCACCGGCTCGCCCCGCTCGTCGCCGGTGCCGTCGAGGTCGTCGGCGTGGATCCACCGCACCGGCGCCCGGTTCTCGTCGAGCTGGACCAGCCACTCGCGGCCGGTGTCCTGCAGCGCCGCACGGCCGGCGTCGGGGGTGCTGCTCGGCTCGAGGGTGGGGTAGTCGGTGAGGGCCAGCGAGCTGACCTGGAGGAAGTTCAGGCCCTTTATCGTCGAGCCGGTGCCGATGAAGTCGTCGACGAAGTCGTCGACGGGGTAGGCCAGGATCCGCTCGGGGGTGTCGATCTGGCGGATCGTGCTGCGCTCGCCCAGGATCGCGATCTTGTCGCCCATCTTGATCGCCTCGTCGATGTCGTGGGTGACGAAGACGATGGTCTTGCGCAGCTCGCCCTGGAGCCTCAGGAACTCGTTCTGCAGCCGCTCGCGGGTGATCGGGTCGATGGCGCCGAACGGCTCGTCCATCAGCATGATGTCGGGGTCGGCGCCCAGGGCCCGGGCCACGCCCACGCGCTGGGCCTGGCCGCCGGAGAGCGCCTTGGGGTAGCTGTCGCGGTAGCGCTCGGGGTCCAGGCCGACCATGCCGAGCAGCTCCTCGCTGCGGGCCTTGGCCTTCTGCTTGTCCCAGCCGAGCATCCGCGGGACCGTCTCGATGTTCTGCGCGATGGTCTGGTGCGGGAACAGGCCGATCTGCTGGATGACGTAGCCGATCCGGCGGCGCAGCTTGTCGGGGTTGACCTTGGTGACGTCCTCGCCGTCGAGCAGGATGCGCCCGCCGCTCGGCTCGATCATCCGGTTGATCAGCCGCAGCGTGGTGCTCTTGCCGCACCCGGACGGGCCGACCAGCACGAGGATCTCACCCTCGTGGATGTCGAGGCTGAGCTCCTCGACGGCGGCGACCTTGGTGCCGGGGTAGGTCTTGCCGACCTTGTCGAGGCGGATCTTGGGCTCGCGGGTCGGGGTGTCGGTGCGCTGCTCGGGGCTCTGCTGCTGGGTGCTCATCTGGTGGCCTTTCTCAGGGCGTCTCAGGGCGACGGGGAGGGTCGGGTGCGCCTAGGCGCGGAGCCCGCGCGGGGTGCTGAAGCGCTGGAAGATCGCGAAGGCGATGTCCAGCACCAGGCCCAGCAGGACGGTGAACACGACGCCGGCCCACACGGAGTTCTCCGAGTTGGGCAGGCCGAAGCGAGTCAGCCCGCCCTGGATGTAGCTCCCGAGCCCGTCGCCGCCGACGAGGATGGCGATGGCCGCGATGCCCACGGTCATCAGGCTGGAGATGCGGACGCCGGCCATGATGACCGGCCAGGCGAGCGGGAGGCGGACGCGCAGCAGCTGCTGCGTGCTGCTCATCCCCATGCCCTTGGCCGACTCGACGACCGCGGGACTGACGGAGTCCAGACCGGTGACGGTGTTGCGCAGCACCGGCATCAGTGCGTAGAGGTAGAGCGCGAGCATCGCCGGCGGGTTGCCGATGCCGACGACCGGGATGAACAGCGCGAACAGCGCCAGCGACGGGATCGTCAGGATGATCCCCGACAGCGCCAGGACCACGGCCCGGGCGACGGGCCGCCGCTGGATCAGCACTCCCAGCAGCACCGAGGTGACGGTCGCCAACGCGATCACGATCAGGACGATCCGCGCGTGGTTGATCGTCTCCTCGAGGATGTACTCGAAGTTGTCGTTGACGTAGGTGAACCAGTTGGTGATGTTCTCCACGGACGGCCCCCTGGCTCGATAGGTGGGGACACCATACGCAGCCCGGTGCCCCTCGGCCCGTGATTGCGGTGCACAACCGTTCGCGTGGTGCTCGCGGGTCCGGAGGCGCCCCGGACCGCCGGGTCGACGTACGGCGCGGCGCGGCGTACGACTGAACCGGACATCTCGGGCTGCTCGACGTCCTTGCCGGGGACATGTCGGCCATCACGACAGCCGACACGTGCCCTGTTGCCCGGACGTCCGGGTGACCAGGGCCGCACCGACCCCGTCCTCAGCCCGGCAGCACCCGCCGGAGGAACTCGCGGGTGCGGGGCTCGCGGGGGGAGACCAGGACCTCGGCGGGCGGTCCCTGCTCGAGGATCCGGCCGCGGTCGAGGAAGCAGACCCGGGTGGCGACCTCGCGGGCGAAGGCCATCTCGTGGGTGGCGAGCACCATCGTCATGCCCGCCTCCGCCTCGGCGCGCACGACGGCCAGCACCTCCCCGACGAGCTCCGGGTCGAGCGCCGCCGTGATCTCGTCCAGCAGCAGCACCCGCGGCTCGGTGCACAGCGCGCGCACCAGCGCGACCCGCTGCTGCTGGCCGCCGGACAGCGCGTCGGGGTGGGCGTCGGCCTTCTCGGCGAGCCCGAACCGCTCGAGCAGCCGCTGCGCCCGCTCCCGGGCGGCGTCGGCCGAGACGCCGTGGACGCGGGTCGGGGCGAGGGTGCAGTTCTGCAGCACCGTGAGGTGGGGGAACAGGTTGTAGGCCTGGAACACCATCCCGATCCCCGAGCGTCGCACCTCGCGCGGGTCGGTCCGTGGGTCGGAGACCTCGCGGCCGTCGAGGGAGATGGTGCCGTCGTCGATGTCCTCGAGCAGGTCGAGGCAGCGCAGCAGCGTCGACTTGCCCGACCCCGACGAGCCGATCAGGCAGACGACGTCGTGGGGGTGCACGTCGAGGTCGATGCCGTCGAGCACCACGCGGTCGCCGTAGGTCTTGCGCAGGCCGCGTGCCGAGAGCACGGGCGCGGACGTCGCGCCGACCGGGCTCACCGGCCCCGCTCCCGTCGCATCGTCCGCCGGCCGAGGTGGTCGGTGAGCCGGGCCAGCGGGATCGTCAGGGCCAGGAAGAACACCGCGGCCACCACCAGGGGGGTGAAGTTGAAGTTGTAGTTGCCGTAGTCCTGCGCCCGGAACAGCGCCTCGAACACGCCGAGGACCGCCAGCAGCGCGGTGTCCTTCTGCAGCGAGACGAAGTCGTTGAGCAGCGGCGGCCCCTGCCGGCGCAACGCCTGCGGCAGGATCACGTGCCGCATCGTCTGGGCGCGGGTCAGCGCCAGCGCCTCGGCCGAGGCCAGCTGCGAGGGGTGGACCGAGTCGATGCCGGCGCGCACCACCTCGGCGACGTAGGCGCCGTAGGACAGCACCAGGGCGGTGGTGCCCAGCCAGAACACGTTGGTGGTCACGCCGGCGAGCTGCAGCGCGGGCACGCCGAGGCCGAGCAGGAACACCACCAGCAGCGTGGGTACGCCGCGGAACAGGTCGGTGTAGCCGATCGCGATCACCCGCAGCGGTGTCAGCCACGGCGAGACCGTCCACCGCGTCACGGCGACCAGCACCCCCAGCAGCAGGATCACCGGCTCGGCGACCATGAAGGAGGCGACGTTGAGCAGGAACCCCCGCGCCACGTCGGGGAACGACTCCCACGCGTGGTAGCGCGAGAAGAACAGCGCCTGCACCCGCGGCCACCCCGGCGAGGTGAGCAGCACCCACGCCACCAGCCCGAAGGCGACCACGCTCACCGCGGTGGCGAGCAGGCCCCGACGGGTGCGGTCGCGACGGCGTACGGCGCGCCGCTCGAGCTCGCGCTCGCTCGGCGTCCACGCCTCCCCCGCGGTGGGGGCCTGGGCGGTCCCGCTCACTCCAGGACGGGGACGTCGACGGTGGTGGAGAGCCACTGCTCCTGCAGGTCGGCCAGCGTGCCGTCCTCCTCCAGCTCCGCGAGGGCGTCGTCGGCGCACGGCGTGAGGTCGGAGCCCTTCTCGAGCAGCAGCCCGAACTCCTCGGCGTCACCCTCCGGCTGCTCGAACTGGCCGACGATGGTGGAGCCCTCGATCTCGGCAGCGGTGATGTAGAACGCCGTCGGCAGGTCGGTGACGATGGCGTCGAGCTGGCCGTTGAGCAGCTGCTGCTTGGCGATGTTGGTGTTCTGCAGCACCACCGGCTGGGTCTCCGGGTCGACGACGTCGCGCAGCGCGGTGAGGCTGGTCGTGCCGGTCTGGGCGCCCAGCTTCAGGCTCGTCAGGTCCTCGATCGAGCCCGGCTCGATCTTCGACCTCTCCAGCGCCACGACCGCCTGCGAGGCGGTGTAGTAGCCCGCGGAGAAGTCCACGACGCGCTCGCGCTCGGGGGTGATCGAGATCTGGTTGATGTCGAAGTCGAACTTCTTCGGCCCCGGCGCGTAGGAGTTGTTGAACGGCACGGTCACCCACTCGACCTGGCTCTTGTCGTAGCCCAGCCGGTCGGCGACGGCGTAGGCCACGGCCGACTCGAAGCCCTTGCCGTTGGTCGGGTCGTCCTCGCTGAACCAGGGGTCGTACGCCGGGGAGTCGGTCGCGACCGTGAGCTTGCCCTGCGTGGTCAGGTCGAGGTCGGCGGCGCAGTCCTCGGCGCTGGCGCCCTCGGTCGAGCCGCCGCTGCCGCCGGACCCGTCGTCGGTCGCGGGCGGGGACCCGCAGGCGGTGAGGAGGAGCAGGGGGGCGGCGAGCACGGCCAGCCCGCGGAGACGGGTGTTTCGCATGCCGAGATGCTAGGTCGCCGGTCCGACGCTCCGCGCCGCAGCACCCCGGGTGAGACGCGTCCTCGTGGTCGTGCAACGAGTTGCACAAGGCGCGGCGGTGGGCCATGCTCCGGGCATGTCGTTGGAGCACGCGCTGCTGGTCTCGCTGCGCGAGCGTCCCGGCAGCGGCATCGAGCTCGCCCGGCGCTTCGACCGCTCGATCGGCTTCTTCTGGCAGGCCACGCACCAGCAGATCTACCGCGTCCTGCGCCGCATGGAGGACGACGGGTGGGTCAGCGCCAGCGCCGGCGGGGCGCGCAGCACCGAGAAGCGCTACGACGTCACGCCGCGCGGCCGCGAGGAGCTCGCCCGCTGGGTGGCCTCTCCCACGCAGGCCGTCACGCTCCGGTCGGAGGCCGCGGTGAAGATGCGCGGGGCGTCGTACGCCGAGCGCTCGGCCCTGCTCGCCGAGCTCCGTGGCCTGCGGCTGGAGCACCAGACCCGGCTCGCCCACTACGAGCAGCTCGAGCGCGAGCAGTTCCCCGACCCCGACGGGCTGCGCCGTGACGCCGCGACCGACCCCGGGTCGTCCGCCGGCCACGCGCTCGACGTCTGGCTGGTGCTGCGCGGCGGCATCCGCACCGAGCACTTCTGGGTGGAGTGGCTCGGGGAGTACCTCACCGCCTGGGGTGACGACGACCGCACCACCGACCGACCGCACCAGAGAACGGGAACCCGATGACCGACACTCAGCCCTACCCCCACCTGCTCGCCCCGATCACGCTCGGTGGGCTGACGCTGCGCAACCGCGTGGTGATGGGCTCGATGCACACCGGCCTGGAGGACCACACCTGGGACCTGCCCAAGCTGGCGGCGTACTTCCGCGAGCGCGCGGCGGGCGGCGTGGGCCTCGCCGTCACGGGCGGCTTCGCGGTCTCCAAGCGGGGCTGGCTCAAGCCGCTGGCCGGTGAGATGACCACGCGCCTGGACGCCGCGCGCCACCGGCAGGTGACCGACGCCGTGCACGAGGAGGGCGGCGCGATCGCGCTGCAGCTCCTCCACGCGGGGCGCTACGGCTACACGCCGTTCAGCCAGTCCGCGAGCGCGATCAAGTCGCCGATCACGCCCTTCAGGCCGAGCGCGATGAGCAGCCGCCAGGTCGACCGGACCGCCACCGCCTTCGCCGACTCCGCCGTGCTGGCGCAGAAGGCGGGCTACGACGCGGTCGAGATCATGGGCTCCGAGGGCTACCTGATCAACCAGTTCCTGGCCTCGCGCACCAACCACCGCGAGGACGAGTGGGGCGGTACGCCGTCGCGCCGGATGCGCTTCCCGATCGAGGTCGTGCGCCGCACCCGTGAGGCCGTCGGTCCCGACTTCGCGATCGTCTACCGGCTCTCGCTGCTCGACCTCGTCGAGGACGGCCAGACCTGGGAGGAGACCGTCGAGCTGGCGCTGCTGCTCGAGCAGGCGGGGGTGAGCGTCCTCAACACCGGCATCGGCTGGCACGAGGCGCGGGTGCCCACGATCATCACGCAGGTGCCCCGGGCGGCCTGGGCGTGGACGACCGCGCGGCTGCGCGAGGAGGTCGGCGTGCCGGTCTGCGCGTCCAACCGCATCAACACCCCCGAGATCGCCGAGCAGCTGCTCGCCGACGGCACGTGCGACCTGGTCTCGATGGCCCGGCCGCTGCTCGCCGACCCCGAGTTCGTGGCCAAGGCCGCCGCCGGGCGGGCCGACGAGATCAACACCTGCATCGCCTGCAACCAGGCCTGCCTCGACCACGCCTTCGCCAACAAGAGGGCGAGCTGCCTGGTCAACCCGCGGGCCTGCCGCGAGACCGAGCTGGTCCTGCTGCCGCTCCCCTCGACCGCCCCGACGCGGCCCCGCCCCACCGCCGCCGTCGTCGGCGCCGGGCCCGCCGGCCTCAGCGCCGCGGTGTCCTACGCCGAGCGCGGCTTCGCGGTGACCCTGTTCGAGAAGGGCTCCGAGCTCGGCGGGCAGTTCCGGCTCGCGATGGCGGTCCCCGGCAAGGAGGAGTTCGCCGAGACGCTGCGCTACTACGCCCGGCGTCTGGAGGTCCTCGGCGTCGACGTGCGGTTGCAGACCGAGGCGCGCCTGGACGCGCTGCGCGGCTTCGACGAGGTCGTCGTGGCCACCGGCGTCGAGCCCCGCATCCCCGACATCCCCGGCATCGAGCGGGCCGTGTCCTACGCCGACGTGCTCTCGGGCCGCCACACCGCGGGCCGCCGCGTCGCGGTCATCGGCGCGGGCGGCATCGGCGTGGACACCTCGGTCTTCCTCACCCACGTCGAGGAGGACCTCGAGGACTGGCTGGCGCACTGGGGCGTCGGCGACCCCGACCTCCACCGCGGCGGCCTGACCGAGCGCAAGCCGCGCGAGTCCGCCCGCGAGGTGTTCCTGGTGCAGCGCAAGAGCACCCCGATCGGCATCCACCTCGGCAAGACCTCGGGCTGGGCGCACCGCGCCGTGCTCAAGCAGTCGGGCGTCGAGCAGGTCAGCGGGGCGACGTACGACCGGATCGACGACCGCGGCCTGCACGTCACCGTCGACGGTGAGACCCGCCTGATCGAGGTCGACGACGTCGTCGTCTGCGCCGGCCAGGAGTCGGTGCGGGGCCTCTACGACGACCTCGTCGCCGCCGGCCTCACCGCCCACCTCATCGGCGGCGCCGACCTCGCCGCCGAGCTCGACGCCAAGCGCGCCATCCGCCAGGGGGTGGAGCTCGCCGCGTCGCGGTGAGTGGTCGGGTCCCCGCAGGCCCGCCGAGGGGTCGTCTGCTCGCGACACCGTGCAGGACGCGACACCGGGTCAGGCGTGCGCCTCGCCCGGCTCGTGGGCCCGGTGGCTCTGGGGCTCGACCTGGAAGGTCGCGTGCTCGATGCCGAAGTGCTCGTGGACGCAGGCCGCGAGGTCGTCGAGGACCGCCCCGACGCCGCGCTCGGCCAGGGCCTCGTCGGTCACGGTGACGTGGGCCGAGAGGGCCGGCATGCCGCTGGTGATCAGCCAGGCGTGGAGGTCGTGGACGTCGACGACGCCGCCCGCGTGCAGCAGGTGGTGGCGGACGTCCTCGACCTCGACGCCGGGGGGTGCCGACTCGAGCAGCACCCGGACGCAGTCGCGGAGCAGCGACCAGGCCCGGGGCAGGATCAGGACCGCGATCAACAGCGAGGCCAGCGAGTCGGCGCGCTCGAAGCCGGTGGTCAGCACCACCACCCCGGCGACGATCGCCGCCACCGACCCGACGGCGTCGCCGAGCACCTCCAGGAACGCGCCGCGCATGTTCAGCGACTCGCCCTGCCGGGCGGCCAGCAGCCCCAGCGAGACCAGGTTGGCGGCGAGGCCGACCCCGGCGAAGACGAGCATCAGGCCGGCGTCGACGGGCGCGGGGTCGAGCAGGCGTCGTACGCCGGCCACGGCGAGGTAGCCGCACACCCCCAGCAGCACCACCGCGTTGATCAGCGCGGCCAGGATCTCGGCGCGGTGGTAGCCGAAGGTGCGGCGCGGGCTGGCGGGCAGCGTCGCGACGTACGACGCGGAGAGGGCCAGCACGATCGCCGCGGTGTCGGTGAACATGTGCCCGGCGTCGGCCAGCAGCGCCAGCGAGCCCGACAGCAGCGCCCCGACCAGCTCGACGACCGCGACGCCACCGGTGACCAGGAGCACCAGCCACAGCCGCGAGCGATCGGTGGCACGGCCGGCCGCGTGCCCGTGGTCGTGCCCCGCACCCATGCCCACGAGCGTAGAGGTCGCCCTCCTGCCACGATGGCCGGGTGATCGAGGTCCGGGAGGGTCAGGCGCGGCCGCGCACCGAGGCCGAGGGGCGCACGACGCTGCACTCCTTCTCCTTCGGCGCGCACTACGACCCGCGCAACGTCGGCTTCTCCGGCCTCGTCGCGCACAACGACGAGCGGCTGCCACCGGGCACGGGGTACGCCGACCACCCCCACGCCGACCTCGAGATCGTCAGCTGGGTGCTCACCGGGTCGCTCCACCACGCCTCCGACGTCGGCACCGGCGACCTCGGGCCGGGGTGGGTGCAACGGCTCTCGGCCGGCTCCGGCGTCGTGCACGCCGAGACCGGCGGCGACTCCGGGCCGACCCGCTTCGTGCAGGCGTGGGTGCGACCCGACGAGAGCGGGCTGATGCCGTCCTACGTCCGGCAGCCCGTCGACCTGGGCGGACCGGGCGCGGGCTGGACCTGCGTGGCCGACGGCGACGGCCGGGGCGTGGTGCCGATCGCCGCCCGGGGCACCTCGCTGCACGTGGCCGAGCTGACCGACGGCGCCCGGCTGGAGCTGCCGGACCGGCCGCGGCTGCACGCCCTCGTGGTCGCGGCGCCGGGCGAGGGCGTCATGGTCGGCGAGCGCCGGCTGGTCGACGGCGACGTCGCCCGGCTGGTCGACGAGGCCGGCCGCACCGTCACCGGGGTGGGCCGGGCACAGCTGGTGGTCTGGTCCTTCGAGCGTCCCTGACCCGGCCGCGCGGGTCGGTCAGCCCCGCTCGACCGCGCCGAGCTCGGCCACCACGGCCTGGGAGGCGCGCAGCCCCGAGGACATCGCGCCGGCGATGCCGGGCAGCTCGCGGTGGTCGCCCGCGACGAACAGCCCGTCGCCGAGGTCGACCTCGCGACCGGTGAGCAGCGGGGGTCGCGCCGTCGGCCATGCGGCCGACGCGACGTGCCGGGCGACCAGTCGCCAGGAGTCGGCGTCGGCGTGCAGCAGCTGGCCGAGGTGGCGGCGTACGTCGGTCTCGGACTCGGTGCCGGCGTCCCGGCCCGGCGGCGCCACCGTCACCGCCGCCACCAGCGCCTGGCCCCCCGAGGCGTAGCGGGGTGCCACGTTGGAGCTGATCAGGGCATGGGCGACCGGGCCGCCGGCCGGGCCGAGCGGGTTGACGAAGACCGTCTTGAGCGTGCTCGGCGGGTGCGGCGCGGCGAACCACCAGGTGGCGAGGCCGCGCATCGCCGGGCTGCCGATGCCCAGCAGCCCCGAGGCGGTCGCGGGGTCGGTCGCGACCACGACCGCGCGGCAGGTGAGCGCCCCGTCGTCGGCCAGCACGGTGACGCCGGCGCCGTGGTCGCGCTTGAGGCCGAGCACGTCGACCCCGAGGCGCACCGGGCGGTCGAGGGAGTGCGCGAGCTGGTTGGGCAGCGACTGCATCCCCAGCGCGGGCAGGGCGGGCATGCCCTGACGCAGCTGCTGGAGGACGAGCATGGCGTACTGGTAGGAGGTCCGCAGGTCCTCGTCGCCGAACAGGAGCCGGAAGAGCGGCCGCAGCACCTCCTCGCGCACCCGCCCGCCGATGCCGTGCTGGTCCAGCGACTCGGCGAGGGTGACGTCGCCCCCGGAGCGGATCCGGTCCGGCGTACGACGCATCGGGTCGCTCCAGCGCACCAGCCGGGCCACGTCCTGCGGCTGCCCGAGCCCCGACCGCAGCGCCGAGATCAGCGCGGGCTGCGACCCCTGGAGGATGCGGTAGCCGTCGGGGTGGGCGAGCACGATGCCGCGGTCGATCGGCCGCGGGTTGAGGGCCGCGACGTCGGCCACCTGCCGCACCACGGGGTGCTGGGCGTCGAGCCAGGAGAACCCCCGGTCGACCCGGAAGCCGTCCACCACGTCGGTGCCGACCCGGCCGCCGACCCGGGCCGAGCGCTCGAGCAGGCGCACGTCGAGACCGGACTTCTCCAACGCCCGTGCGCAGGTGAGTCCGGCGATCCCCGCGCCGATCACGGCCACGTCGGTGGCGTCCATCGCAGGGAGTATCACCCTGCCCCCGCCCGCCCGACACACGCGCGGGACGCGGCGCCGCCGATGGTCTGGACCACCGTCGCCGGGTTGTTTCAGACGGCGGGAATCGGCGGCCACCCGCCAGGCGTGGCCCTCACGCCACGGGCGGCGGGGTCGGGCCCGCGGCGGGCTCCGACGGGGGCGGCGCAGCAGCGGCGGTCGCGGCCCCGTGGGCCGGGCAGCCGGCCGCGAACGTGCCCAGCCCCGCGACGTCGTAGCCGGCCGGGTAGGTGCGGAAGTGGCCGAGGTCGCTGGCCCACCGCGGCTCGGAGCGGGCCGGGCGGTGCCGCAGCCAGCGCGCCCGCAGCCGCATCGCGGCGTGGACCAGGCGTCGCTCGGCCCGGGTGGGCAGCGGGTAGCCGAACGCACGCAGCAGCGGCTCGTCCATCAGCGCGAAGGAGAGCCGCTCGACCACACGTGCGGGCAGGAGGCGGTTCGGCCAGAACGTCGTCATCAGCTCCAGCGTCGCGTCGGCGACCCGCCGCCCGCCCTCGTCGGGGCCGAAGTGTGCGGCCTCGTGGTCCTCGAGCAGCCGCTCGAAGCCGGCGTAGTCCTCGGGCAGGTCGCGGATCGCCATCAGCCGGCCCAGCTGCCGGTAGTACTCCGTCATCGCCCGGACCTCGTGGTCGGTGAGGGGGCGGAAGCCGTAGGCGGTGATCCAACGCACCGGCACCACCACGAAGGTGGCCAGCACGTAGCGCATGTCCTCGTTGCTGATGTCGTACATCGCGTGCATCTGGTTGACCCGGCGTACGGCGCTCCGGCCGCGGCTGCTGGTCAGCCCGTGACGCTGCACCTCCTCGAGGAGGAGCCCGGTGTCGTCGTACCGCTTCTGGACGCGGCCGGTGAACTCGCCGGTCCGGTCGAGCAGGCTGCCGATCGAGGGCACGGCATAGGTGCGGAACAGCGCGAAGGACAGTGCCTGGACGGTGTCCCACGGGTAGTCGTGGGCGCTCACGCCGAGGCTGATCTCGCGGTGGTCGGCCACGGGGTCGAGCTCGAGGCTGCGCTGCGCCCAGTGCATCCGGGGCAGCCGGTCGCGTCGGTGGGGTCGTCGCACGCACGCCTCCTGGGGGGTCGGCCGAGGGACTGTGACAGTGACACTGTCACGGTCGGGCCGCCGGTGCCACCCCCGGCGCTACCGCCGGGCTGCTCCCGCGAGGAAGGACCGCAGCAGCGGGCCCGCCGTGCCCGAGCCGGAGTCGCCGCGCTCGACGAAGACCGCCACCGCCAGGTCGCCCTGCGCCGCCACCATCCAGGCGTGGGTCCGGGGCGGCTCCTCCTCGCCGAACTCGGCCGTGCCGGTCTTGGCCAGCACCGGGTCGCCGGGCAGGTCCGCCAGCTGCGACCCGCTGCCCCGCTCGACCACGGCGCGGAGCATCCGCCGCAGCGCCTGGGCCTCCGCCGGCTCCAGCGGGTCGGCCGGGTCGGCCTCGGGGGCCTCGAGCGCCGGCAGCAGCCGGGGCACCACGGTCCGGCCGGCCTGCACCGAGCCGACGACGGCCGCCATCGCCAGCGGGGAGGCCAGCACCGATCCCTGGCCGATCAGGTCGGCGGCGGCGCCGGTCTCGCCCTGCCCGGCCGGGTCGTCGGGTCCCGCTTGGCCGAGGTAGGCCGGGAAGCCGAGGTCGCGGTCGACCCCCAGCCCCACCGCCTCGGCCGCGCGGGAGACGTCCTCGCCGGAGACGTCCTCGCCGGAGACGCGCTCGCGGGCCGAGATGAAGGCGGTGTTGCAGGAGCTCGCGACCGCGTCCTCGAGGGTGATCCGGCCGAGCCCGGACGCCGGGTAGTCGTCGTAGTTCTCGAAGTCGCGCCCGTCGACGTCGACCGTGGCCGGGCAGGCGACCGGGTCGCCCGGCGCGACGCCGGCACGCAGCAGGGCCAGCGCGCTGACGATCTTGTACGTCGACCCGGGGGCGTACTGCCCGACCGTGGCGGTGGCGTAGCCCTCGGACCCCGGACCGTTCGCGGCGACGAGCAGGTCGCCCGTCGAGGGCTGCAGCGCCACCAGCGCGGCCGCCGGCCCGACGTCGGCCAGCGTGTCCTGGGCCAGCTGCTGCAGCCGCGGGTCCAGCGTCGTGGCCAGGTCCTTCCCGGCGACCGGGTCGGCGGCGAACAGCTCCCGGGGCTCGCCCTGCCCACCGGCCGTGCGGACGACCACCCCGCGGCGGCCGAGCAGGCGGGCGTCGTAGCGGCGCTGGAGGCCGGAGGTGCCGACCTCGTCGCCGGCGAGGACCCTGCCCCGCGACTCCTCCACGATCTCGGCGGTGGCCGGGCCGACGCTGCCGAGCAGCGGCGCGGCGTACTCCCGGGTGGGGGCCAGCGGCAGCTCGTCCTCGACCAGGCGTCCGCCCGGGAGCGCCTCGACCCGGGCCCGGACGTCGGGTCCGAGGTCGTCGGTCCGCAGCACGATCGCCTCGACGAAGGCCCGCTCACCGGCCGCGGCGACCTGCTCCGCGAACGCCTCGGCGTCGACGTCGACGACCTCGGCCACCCGGCGGGCGGAGGCGACGGCCTCGGCGCGGCGTACGCCCTGCTTGTCCACGCCCACCCGCACCACCGGGCGCGGCTCGACCAGCACGCTCCCCGCCCGGCCCAGGACGCGGCCGCGCTCGGGGGCGAGCGCGCTCGCGGCCAGCGTCTCCTCGCCCCGCAGCGATGGCTCCACGACCGCCGGCTCCCAGCGCAGCGCCCAGACGTCCTCGCCGCCGCGCGAGACCTCCTCCAGGGTGGCGGTGCTGCGGTAGCGCCAGTCGTCCCCGGCACCCTCGCCCCCCGCCCGCCAACGCCAGGTCAGCGGCACGGTGGCGGTGCCGTCCCCGGTCTCGACCCCGCCGCCCGCGACGGCCGGCTCGCCGAGCACGGCGGCGCCGGCCAGGACCCGGTCGAGCTGCCGCTGCACCTGCGCCCGGTCGCCCACGACGGGCACGCCCTCGAGCTCTCCCTGCGCCAGCCCGCGGGCCAGCCTCGCGGCCGCGGCGTCGGCGTCCGGCCCGGACCACGGCAGGCTGCAGGCGCTGGGCAGCAGCACGAGCGCGGCGAGCCCGGCCGCGACGGCCGCCCGCCGGGTGGGGGTGCGGCCAGGGGCAGGACGGGGTCGCGGACTCACCCGTCGATCGCACCACAGCCGTCCGAACCCGGACGAGCCCGACACGGGGGTCGGGACCTGGTCTGTGCCGCGCCGGCCGACCGCGGCGGGCGAGCCCACCGGCGCGACACAGGACGGGGGGCCGGGGAGCGGTGCTCACCCAGCGGGGCGGGTCGGCCACCCCCGGGAACCCCGGGTGCGACCGACGCGGACGTCCGGTGCGTGGGCCGTGTCCTCGACCTCGGGGGTGCAGGTACCCCCCGACCCCCGGCTCCTCACACCCGTCTCAGACTCCGGTCACCCCGTGGGCGCCGCGTCGCCACGGGGCCGGCCGGCGTACGCCGCTCAGCCGCCCGGACGGTGGGTCCGCACGACCCGGGCGGCGACCTCGACGAGCTTGAGGTTCATCTCCTGGCTCACCCGCGCCAGCATCGCGAAGGCGGCCTCCTGGTCGAGGTCGTGCATCGCCATCAGCAGGCCCACGGCCTTGCCGATCTCGCGGTTGCTCTCCAGGCCCTGGCGCAGCGTCGAGGCCTCTTGGCCGCGGTCCATCGCCACCAGCACCACCGAGGCGAAGGCGGTGAGCAGCGTCGCCTGGTGCAGCGAGTGCTCGGTGAGCTGGTCCGGGGTGTCGCTGAAGACGTTGAGCGCGCCGACCTTGGCGCCGTCGTCGCGCAGCCGGAAGCCGGCCATCCCGCGCACCGGGGTCTCGGCCAGCACCCGCTGCGCGAGCCGCGGCCAGCCGCACCCCTCGGGCAGGTCGGCGCAGAAGTGCTGGTGGGGGGCGTCCTCGTCGAGGGCGTCGAGGCACGGCCCCTCCCCGACCTCGCGCTCGAGGTCGTCGCAGGTCGCGGCGACCCCGTCCGAGGCGGCCACCGTGACCGCACGACCCCGGCGGCGCAGCATCAGCGAGGCGTGGTCGCACCCGTCGACCAGCTCGACCGCGGCCCGGCACAGGGTGTCGGCGACCGCCTCGAAGGACTCCCCGGCGTAGACGAGGTCGGCCAGCGTGCGGACGGTGTCGGACAGCTCCGGCGGCATCAGGGAGGGCATCGATAGTCCAGGTCGGTCCGTGGTCGTGCGGGGGCGGCGCGTCGGTCCCTGGTCGCGAGCCCGAGCGAGGTGCATCATGACACGCCCCGCGGAACGGGACGGTCCGCCGTCACCCCGGCGCGAGCGGGGCGGGCCGGGACTCGGGGTAGGCCTCGACCTCGGTCGCCTTGGCCGTGAGCCACACCTCGCGCCCCTCCACCAGCCCCAGCTCGGCCACGGCCGCGGCGGTCACGTCGACCAGCGCACCGGGCCGGCCCTCGACCTGGAGCCGCACCCGGTCCGCGAGCCGCTCCAGCGACGCGAGCCGGCCCGACCACTGGTTGCGCGGACTGGCGCCCGGGCCGTCCGGGCCGCCGGGGCGGCCGGTGTGGACGCTGATCGCGCTCGGCCGCAGCGCCACCAGCACGCGTCCGGGCGTCGCGTCCGTGGCCAGCGCCAGCGAGCCGCCCCGGTCGAGCTCGACCCGGCCGTCGTGGCCGAGCCGGCCGGACCACAGGTTGAGCCCCATCAGCCGGGCGACGTAGGTCGAGGCGGGCCGGCGTGCGACCTCCGCCGGCGTCCCCTGCTGCACCAGCCGACCGCCCTCGACCACCACCAGCCGGTCGGCGAGCACCATCGCCTCGAGCGGGTCGTGGGTCACCAGCACGACCGGGCCGCCGAAGTCCGCGAGGTGGGTGCGCAGGAAGCCGCGCACCTCCAGCCGCGCCCCCGCGTCGAGCGCGGCCATCGGCTCGTCGAGCAGCAGCACGTCAGGCTCGCGCGCCAGCGCCCGGGCCAGCGCCACCCGCTGCGCCTGGCCGCCCGAGAGCTGCGCCGGTCGCCGTCGGGCCAGGTCGTGGAGCCCGAGCCGGGAGAGCCAGCCGGCGGCGCCGTCGCGGGCCTCGGAGCGTCGTACGCCGGCCGCACGCGCCGCGAAGGCGACGTTGTCGAGCACGTCGAGGTGGGGGAAGAGCCGGTAGTCCTGGAAGACCACCCCGGCCGCCCGCTCCTCGGGCCGCAGCGCCGTCGTGCCGTCCTGCCACACCCGGCCCGCCACCGCCAGCGTCCCGGACGAGAGCAGCTCCAGGCCGGCGACGGCCCGCAGCAGCGTCGACTTGCCGGCGCCGTTGGGCCCCAGCACCCCGACCACCTCGCCGGGACCGGCCTCCATGCGCAGCGCGAGCTCGAAGGAGCCACGGTGGACGGTGCCGTCGAGGACGAGGCCCCTCCCCGCACCCGTGCCCGCGCTCACGCCGCGCCCTGGCCGGTCCAGCGACCGCGCAGCACGACCAGCACGGTGACCGAGACCGTCAGCAGCACCAGCGAGAGCGCGATCGCGGCGTCGGGGTCGGTCTGGATCGCGTTGTAGACCGCCAGCGGCATGGTGCGGGTGGTGCCCTCGAAGTTGCCGGCGAAGGTCGCGGTGGCGCCGAACTCCCCCAGCGCCCGCGCCCAGCACAGCACCGCGCCCGCGACCAGGGCCGGGCGGATGATGGGCAGCGTCACCCGCAGGAACACCGTCATCCGCGAGGCGCCGAGGGTGGCGGCGGCCTCGTCGTACCCCCGGTCGGCCGTGCGCAGCGCGCCCTCGACCGCCACCACCAGGAACGGCATCGCCACGAACGTCTCGGCGACCACCACCGCCGGCGTGCTGAACGGGACCGTGATCCCGAACCACGCGTCGAGGTAGCGCCCGACGATCCCGTTGCGGCCGAAGGCCAGCAGCAGCGCCACGCCGCCCACGACGGGCGGCAGCACGAGCGGGAGCGTCACCAGCGCCCGCAGCAGGCGTACGCCGGGGGCCTGCGACCGCGCGAGCACGTAGGCCAACGGCACCCCCAGCACCACCGAGACCAGCGTGGCGAGGCTGGCGCACACCAGCGACAGGCGCAGCGCCTCCCGGACCTCGGGCGTGAGCAGGATCCGGGGCAGGCCCTCCCACGGCGCGCGGACGAGCAGCCCACCCAGCGGCACCAGCAGCAGCAGCACCGCCAGCGCGGCGGGGACCCCCAGCGGCCAGGGGACGCGCTCGCGCCGGCGCCCCAGGGCCCTCCGCGGCCCGCCCGACGGGGCCGTCCTCACCGGAGACCTCACGGCAGACCGAAGCCCGCGTCCTCGAGCGCCTCGCGACCCACCTCCGAGCGCACCAGGTCGACGAAGGCCCGGGCCTGCTCGGCGTTCTCGGACCGCTCCAGCGCGGCGATGGGGTAGGTCGTGGTGGCCGCGTCCTCCTCGGGTACCGCGACGCCCGCGACGGCGTCGCCCGCGGCCTGCACGTCGGTGACGTAGACCAGGCCGGCGTCGACCTCGCCCAGGGTGACCTTGGTCAGGACCGCCTTGACGTCCTCCTCCTCGGTGACCGGGGTGACGTCGAGCCCGGCCGAGTCGAGGACGTCGACGGCCAGCACGCCGCACGGCACCTCGGGGTCGCACACCGCGACCTTGACCGACTCCCTCGCGAGGTCGTCGAGGGAGTCGACGTCGCCGGGGTTGTCGGCGGGCACGGCGATCTCGGCCTCGTTGGTGGCGAAGTCCTGCGGGTCCTCCGCCTCGCCGGCGTCGACGACGGTCTGCATCGTCCCGGGGCTCGCGGCGGCGAACACGTCGGCCGGGGCACCGCTGGTGACCTGCTCGGCCAGGCCCGAGCTCGGACCGAAGGACAGCTGCACGGTGGTCCCCGGGTTGTCGGCCTCGAACCGCTGGCCGAGCGCGGTGAACGTCTCGGTCAGCGAGGCCGCGGCGAGCACCCGCAGCGTGACGGTCTGACCCGACGCACCCGGCTGGTCGCCGCTGCTGCCGCACCCGGACAGGAGCAGGGTGCCCGCCAGGATGGTGGCGAGGGCGGTCCGGACCGGCAGGTGCCGGTGCTGTCTCACGGGGCCTCCGGGAGCTCGACGACGACGTTGGTGGACTTGACGGCGGCGATGGCCAGGACGCCGGGCTCGAGCCGCAGCTCGTCGGCGGCCTCGCGGCTCATCAGGGACACGACGCGGTGCGGGCCGGCCTGGATCTCGACCTGGGCCATCACGGTGTCGCGCAGCACCCGCGTCACCAGCCCGACGAACCGGTTGCGCGCCGACGCCGACACCACCGGGCCGGGCTCGGGGTGCTCCCCCGACGCGGCCAGCTGCTGCGCCACCTCGGCCAGCTCGACCCCGTCCACCACCTGCCGGCCCGAGCCGTCGGTCGTCGGGTGCAGCCGCCCCGACTCGGCCCACCGCCTCACGGTGTCGTCGCTGACGCCGAGCAGCTCGGCCGCCTGCTTGATCCGATACGTCGCCACGCCCGCAACCTAGCCGCACCTGCGGCGGCATGTCACCCTGTGATCCGCATGCGCGGACACCGACCCGGTCCTCGACGTACGCCCGACGTACGCCGCACCACCCCCTCTACCGCGGTTCTGTGGACGCTTCGGGGCCGGTAGAGCCCGTGTTGAGCGTCCACAACCCCGATTTACATGGGCGCCACTCCGGGCCGGCCCGACACCACACCCACGTCCGCCCTGCCTAGAGTCGGGGGCATGACGACCGAGCTGCCCGAGATCACCCGCCCGACGACCGGCGACGTGGTCGACCTGATCCTCGAGGACCACCGTGCGTTCGAGACGTTGCTGCGGGAGCTGCGCAACGACCAGAACGACCGCGCGGCGCTGCGCGGGCAGCTCTCGGCGCTGCTGGTCGCGCACGGGGAGGCCGAGGAGAGCCACGTCTACCCCGAGCTCAGGCGCAAGGACGCGATCGACGAGCACGAGGCCGAGCACGGCGAGGAGGAGCACCGCGAGATCTACGAGGCCCTGCTCCCGCTGCTCGAGGCGACCGACCTGTACGACGAGGACGCCAGCCACGCCCTTCACGAGCTGAGCGAGACGCTGCTCCACCACCTCGACGAGGAGGAGCGCGACATCCTCAACCCGGCCCGCTCCGACGTCGCCGACGCCGACCGCGCCCGTCTGGGCGAGGCCTGGGCCACCCGCCGCAACGAGCTGCTCGACGACGGCTGCGGAAGCCTCGAGCAGGTGCGGTCGCTCCTCGCCGGGTGAGGTCGGTCCTGGCCGACACCCGGCCACTGCGCGACCCGCACTTCCGGCGGCTGTGGATCGCCAACATCGTCACCGTCGTCGGCGCCCAGCTGACGGTCGTGGCGGTGCCGGCGCAGATCTACCAGCTGACCGGCTCCTCGGCGTACGTCGGGCTGACGGGCGTCTTCGGCCTCGTCCCGCTCGTCGTCTTCGGGCTCTGGGGCGGCGCCCTGGCCGACGTGCTCGAACGGCGCACCCTGCTGATCGCGACCACGCTCGGGCTGATCGGCACCAGCGCGCTGTTCTGGTTGCAGGCCTGGAGCGGGGCCGGCAACGTGTGGCTGCTGCTGGGGCTGTTCTCGCTGCAGCAGGCGTTCTTCGCGGTCAACCAGCCCACCCGCAGCGCCGTGCTCCCGCGCCTGCTCCCGCTGCCGCTGCTGCCGGCGGCCAACTCGCTCAACATGACGGTGATGCAGGCCGGGGCGATCGGCGGACCGCTGGTCGCCGGGGCGCTGATCCCGGTGTTCGGGTTCTCCTGGATCTACCTGCTCGACACCCTGGCCCTCGTCCCCACGCTCGCCGCGGTGGCCCTGCTGCCGCCGCTGCCGGTCGAGGGGGTCACGGGCAGCCTGGGGCTGTCGGCGGTCTGGGACGGCCTGGTCTACCTCAAGGGCCAGCCGGTGCTGCTGATGTCGTTCCTGGTCGACATCGTCGCGATGGTCTTCGGCATGCCCCGGGCGCTGTTCCCCGAGATCGCGCACGTCGACTTCGGCGGTCCCGAGGGCGGCGGGCTGGTCTTCGCGCTGCTCTTCGCCGGCATCCCGATCGGCGCCGTGCTCGGTGGCGTGTTCTCGGGCTGGGTCTCGCGGATCGAGCGGCAGGGCGTCGCCGTGCTGGCGTGCGTCGTGGTGTGGGGCCTGGCCATGGTCGGCTTCGGCGCGGCCGTCGGCCTGGCCGACACGTGGCGTACGCCGATGCTGGTGGCCGCCGTGCTGATGCTGGTCGTCGGCGGGGCGGCCGACATGGCCTCGGCCGCGTTCCGCACGAGCATGCTGCAGAGCGCGGCCTCCGACGCCGTCCGGGGCCGGCTGCAGGGCGTCTTCACCGTGGTGGTCGTCGGCGGCCCCCGCGTGGCCGACGTCGCCCACGGCGCGGTCGCGGTCAGCATCGGCGCAGCCGCCACGGCGGCCGGCGGCGGGCTGCTGGTCGTGGTCGGCACCGTGCTGGCGGCCGTCGCGTTCCCGGCGTTCGTGCGCTACCGCGTGACCACCGCCGTGCGCACCACCTGACCCCCTCCCGGCCGTCGGTGTCCTGCACTAGCCTCACGCGATGACGAGCAGCACCCCGGAGACCCACCCCGCCGACGGCCACGCGCTGATCCGCGTGCGCGGTGCGCGGGTCAACAACCTCAAGGACGTCTCGGTCGAGATCCCCAAGCGGCGGCTGACGGTGTTCACCGGGGTGTCCGGCTCGGGCAAGAGCTCGCTGGTCTTCGCCACCATCGCGGCGGAGTCGCAGCGGTTGATCAACGAGACCTACAGCGCGTTCCTGCAGGGGTTCATGCCCTCGCTGGCCCGGCCCGAGGTCGACCTGCTCGACGGCCTGACCACCGCGATCATCGTCGACCAGGAGCGGATGGGCGCCAACCCGCGCTCCACGGTCGGCACGGCCACCGACGCCAACGCGATGCTGCGCATCCTGTTCAGCCGGCTCGGCGAGCCCCACATCGGTCCGCCCACGGCGTTCGCGTTCAACGTGCCGACCCGGGTCGCGAGCGGCGTGATGAAGACCGAGAAGGGCCAGACCGAGAAGACGACGGTGGTCCGCGAGGCGGTCTACCAGGGCGGCATGTGCCCGCGCTGCGAGGGCATGGGGGCGATCAACGACATCGACCTCACCGCGCTCTACGACGCCACCAAGAGCCTCGCCGAGGGCGCTCTGACCGTCCCGGGCTACAGCATGGACGGGTGGTACGGCCGCATCTTCGCCGGCGCCGGCCTGCCGATGGACAAGCCCGTCGGGGAGTTCAGCGCCAAGGAGCTCGACAAGCTCCTGCACGCCGAGCCCACCAAGATCAAGGTCGAGGGCATCAACCTCACCTACGAGGGCGTCATCACCAAGCTGCAGAAGACGACGCTGACCAAGGACGTCGAGTCGATGCAGCCGCACGTGCGCCGCTTCGTCGAGCGCGCGGTCACCTTCACCACCTGCCCGGTCTGCGAGGGCACCCGGCTCTCCCGCGAGGCGCTCTCCTCACGGGTGGCGGGGCGCAACATCGCCGAGCTGTGCGCGATGCAGATCAGCGACCTGGCCGCCTGGCTGCGCGACCTCGACGAGCCCTCGGTGGGCCCCCTGCTCACCGGCCTGCAGCACCTCCTCGACTCCTTCGTGGAGATCGGGCTGGGCTACCTCTCGCTCGACCGGGCGTCCGGCACGCTGTCGGGCGGTGAGTCCCAGCGCACCAAGATGATCCGCCACCTGGGCTCGTCGCTGACCGACGTGACCTACGTCTTCGACGAGCCCACCATCGGCCTGCACCCCCACGACATCGAGCGGATGAACCAGCTGCTCCGGCAGCTGCGCGACAAGGGCAACACCGTGCTCGTGGTGGAGCACAAGCCCGAGACGATCGCGATCGCCGACCACGTCGTCGACCTCGGCCCGGGCGCCGGCACCGCCGGCGGCGAGATCACCTTCGAGGGCGACGTCGAGGGCCTGCGGGCCAGCGACACCGTGACCGGGCGCCACCTCGACGACCGGGCCCGGCTCAAGGACCGGCTGCGGACGCGCACCGGCGTGATCGAGGTCCGCGGCGCCCGGCGCCACAACCTGCGCGACGTCGACGTCGACGTGCCGCTCGGCGTGCTGTGCGTGGTCACCGGGGTGGCCGGCTCGGGCAAGAGCTCCCTGGTGCACGGCAACCTCGCCCACCGCGAGGGCGTCGTCGTGGTCGACCAGGGCGCGATCCGGGGGTCCCGGCGCAGCAACCCCGCCACCTACACCGGCCTGCTGGAGCCGATCCGCAAGGCCTTCGCCAAGGCCAACGGCGTCAAGCCGGCGCTGTTCAGCTCCAACTCCGAGGGCGCGTGCCCGGCCTGCAACGGCGCGGGCGTCATCTTCACCGAGCTCGGCATCATGAACACCGTCGAGTCGGCCTGCGAGGAGTGCGAGGGCCGCCGCTTCCAGGCCAGCGTGCTGGGCCACACCCTCGGCGGGGCCAACATCGCCGAGGTGCTCGCGATGTCGGTGGCGCAGGCCGAGGCCTTCTTCGCCGACGGCGAGGCCCGGACCCCCGCGGCCCACCGGGTCCTCGAGCGGCTCCGCGACGTGGGGCTCGGCTACCTCACCCTGGGCCAGCCGCTCTCGACGCTGTCCGGCGGCGAGCGCCAGCGCATCAAGCTGGCCTCGCAGATGGCCGAGAAGGGCGAGGTCTACGTGCTCGACGAGCCCACCACGGGCCTGCACCTCGCCGACGTCGAGAACCTCCTGGGCCTGCTCGACCGGCTCGTGGACTCCGGTCGCTCGGTGGTCGTCATCGAGCACCACCAGGCCGTGATGGCCCACGCCGACTGGATCGTCGACCTCGGCCCCGGCGCGGGCCACGACGGCGGCCGGGTGGTCTTCGAGGGGACGCCCGCGGAGCTGGTCGCCGACCGCTCGACCCTGACCGGCCGGCACCTCGCGGCCTACGTCGGCTGACCCGACGCCCTAGAAGCCGCCGAGCCGTCCCAGCCGGCGCAGCGGGCCCGGGCGGCCGTCGGGGTCGTGGAGGTGGGTGTAGGGCAGCACCGACAGCGCCCGCTGGAGCGGGTCGAGCTCGGGCGGCACCAGCCGTCGCAGCCGGCCCGGGGGCCGCTCGCCCGGCTTGCCGGCGGCGTGCCAGGCGTCGAGACGGTCGGCCGACTCGGCGTACGCCGCGAAGAAGTCGGCCGGCTCGACGCAGTCGGCCATCACCTCGAGCAGCTCGTCGGGGCGGCTCGGGTCCTGGGGGTCGACCACCGCCGGACGGTCGAGGTGCTCGGCGGCCAGTGTCAGCCGCAGCCGCCGGGCGTAGGGGCTGTGGTCGGGCGCGGAGGGGTCGACGACGACGGCCGAGAGCTCGGAGTCGTGGGTCCACGAGCGCCGGTTGAAGTTGTCGGACCCGACGGTGGCCCAGGTGTCGTCCATGACGCAGACCTTGGCGTGGACGTAGACAGGCGTGCCCTGGTGGTTCTCGATGCCGTAGATCGCGACCCGCCCCGGCGCCGCGTCGGTCATCTCGCGCATCGCCCGCGACCGGCCCAGCATCTGCGGCACCCGCGCGACGAAGCTGTCCTGGTCGGTGTGGATCGGCACGACCGCGACCACGAAGAGGTCCTTGTTGCGCCGCAGCGCCTCGACGAAGACGTCGCCGACCTGCTCGCCCCAGAGGTACTGGTCCTCGACGTAGACCAGCCGCCGCGCCCGCGAGACCGCCTTGGAGTAGCCGCGGGCGACACTGCGCTCGCCGCCGCGCGCGAACGGGTAGTCGCGGCCGTGGCGCAGGTTGGGGTAGGTGCGCAGCAGCTGCACGTGGTGGTTCGCACCCGGCACCGGGGGCGGCGGCGGGGCCTGCTCGGGCAGCGCGTCCGGCGTCATGTCGAGCCGGAACAGCTTGTCCTGGAGCCAGTAGACCGGGTGGCGGGTCAGCGGCGTGGGGTCCTCCCAGCGCTCGCGGAAGACCGTCTCGACGTCGTGCACCGCCGGGCCGGTGATCGCCGCCTGCACGTCGTGCCAGGGCGGGGTCGCGCCGTACTCGTCGGCCAGGTCGAGCGCCTGCGGGTCGCCCTGGTGGTGGATGTCGTCGCGGCGCGAGTGGCACAGGTCGATGCCCCCGACGTACGCCACGTCGCGCTCGGGTCGGTCGCGGTAGCGGATCACCACGAGCTTCTGGTGGTGCGAGCCGCCCGAGCGCACCCGCATGTCGAGCAGCACCTCGGCGCCGCGGGCCTGCAGCTGGCGGCCGAGCAGGCGGTTCTCGGCGGCGTTGAAGTTGAGCCGCTCCCAGTGCGAGCGCCAGATCAGGCCGCGCACGTCGACGCCGCGCTCGTCGGCACGCCCGAGCACCTCGACGACCTCGCTGCCGGGCTCGCCGGTCAGCCGCTCGTCGGCGTCGCCCTGCCAGTCGGTCAGGAAGACGACGTCGCCGCGGCGGGTCTCCTCCAGGCGCTCGTAGAGCTCGGCGAAGTACGTCGCGCCGTGCACCAGCGGCCGCACCTCGTTGCCCTCCGACCACGCCACCTGCCCCGGGTGGACGTCGTCCAGCCGGGTGTCGGGGTTGCCGCGCTCGGCCTGGGTCAGCAGCCAGTCGGTGTGGTGCACGCCGCCACTGTGCCACCCCGCTCATCGGCCGACGGCCGGGAGGCCACGCCCCTAGACTGCGCCGGTGACCACCGCCCGCACCGTCCCGGTGACCACCGAGATGGACGGCGACGAGCTCGACGCCGAGGACGCCTGGCACACCGTCCGGCGCCTCGGCGTACGCCGGCTGGCGGTCGACTCCTTCGTGCGGTTCCGCTTCGGCGACGGGTTCTCCAGCTCCCGGGCGCTCGCCCTGCAGGGGGCGCTCGCCGTGGTGCCGTTCCTGCTGGCGCTGACCGGGCTCGCCGCCGACATCGACGAGGAGAAGCCGTCCCGGGTGCTGGCCGCGGTCATCGACGCCATCTCGCCCGGCAGCGGCAGCGGCGACGCCATGGTCTCGGCCGTCAGCGGCAGCAGCACGAGCGAGCAGGCCGGCGAGGTGGCGCTGTGGTTCGGCCTGGTGTTCGCGCTGTTCTCGATGACCACCGCGATGGCCCAGGTCGAGCGCGGCACCAACCGGATCTACGGCATCAAGCGCGACCGGCCGGCGCAGTGGAAGTACGGCCGCGCCGCGGTGATGACGCTGCTGCTCGCCGGGCCGGTCGGCCTGGGCTTCCTGCTGCTCGTCGCGGGCAGCGCCTTCGCCGACGCGATGGCGCGGGAGTACGGCTGGGGCGACACCCTCACCGACACCTTCGACTGGATCCGCTGGCCGGTGGGCATCGCGCTGCTCGTGCTCACCATCGCGGTCGTGCTCGACCACGCCCCGCGCCGTCGCCAGCCCGGGCTGTCGTGGCTGGCGCTCGGCTCGGGGATCGCGGTCGTGCTCAACCTGCTCACCACGGCGGGGCTGGCGCTCTACGTCGAGCTGAGCCCGTCCTTCGGCGACATCTACGGCCCCCTCGCCGGCGTCTTCGCGCTGCTGCTGTGGTCGCTGCTCTCGGCGATGGGCCTTTTCTTCGGCACCGCCGTGTGCGCCCAGCTCGAGGCGGTGCGGGCCGGGCACCCCGACCCGGCGTACGACGACCCCGGCCGGCCGCACGGCGTGGTCGTCGACCAGGTCTAGTCGAGACCCGTCGCCTCGCGCACCCACGACCACATCCGGTCGCGGTCGGCAGGACGCGTGCGCGTGCGCCGCGGCAGCAGGTGCGGCGACCGCGCGCGACGGTCGTGCCAGAGCCGCCCCGACGGGGGTGTGGGCTCGGTGGCGGCCAGCCAGACGGTGGTGTCGGCGCCCTGCGCCGCGTCGCGCAGCAGCGGGCCGGTGACCCGGTGGAAGCCGGGCAGCGAGTCCACGACGCCGGGGGTGTCGGCCCAGCCCGGGTGGGTGGCGTGGGCGCCGATCCGCTGTCCCGCCCAGCGGCTGGCCAGGACCGGGAGCAGCTCGACCTGGGCGCGCTTGGAGCGGGCGTAGGCGGTGGTGCCGGAGTAGGAGCCGCGGGTGTACTCCGGGTCGTCCGCGCGCAGCGGCTGGGCGTACATCCCGCCCGAGGTCACCAGCACGACCCGGGCGTCCCGGGAGTCGGCGGAGCCCGCGAGCCGGTCGCGCAGCAGCTCGGTCATCAGCACCGGTCCGAGCACGTGGACGGCCATGGTCAGCTCGTGGCCCTGCGGCGACTCGGTGCGCTCGGCGGGCAGCGCCCCGGCGTTGTGCACGAGCACGTCGAGGCGGCCGCCGTCGAGGGCCGCGTCGAGGTCGGCCGCGAACCGGCGTACGTCCTCGAGGTCGGCGACGTCGCACCGGTCGACCGTCGCGACCGCGCCCGGCACGTCGCGCAGCAGCTGCTGGCGCACCCGCTCGCCCTTGTCGGTGTCGCGGACGACCAGCCGAACGTGGGCGCCGAGCCGCGCCAGTCCCTCGGCGGTGGCCAGGCCCAGGCCGGAGGTGGCTCCGGTGACCGCCGCGGTGCGACCGGCCAGGGCGCCCGGGCGCGCGTCCTCGGGCCAGGTCGGCAGCCGCCGGCGCACGGCGGGACCCAGGCGGGTGAAGCCGGGGACGACGGCCTTGTCGAGGGCGGTGTCGATGCCCCGGGCGACCGGGAGCGGCAGCGGTCTCATGCCGGTCACCGTAGCCAGGTCCACCCCGCCGACCGGGCACGTCTGCGCACTCCCAGGACGCCGACCGGGCAGGTGCGCCGGCCCGTCGTACGCCGAGCGGGCAGTTCTGCTGGTCGCGCCCGGTCCGCCAGCAGCACACCTGCCCGGTCGGCGTCGTACGACTGAGCAGAACTGCCCGGTCGGCGACTCCTGGGTGAGCAGAACTGCCCGGTCGGTGGCTAGGGCGGGTCGGAGCCCCGGGCCTCCTCCTGCTCGACGAGCTCGGGGAGGTCCTTGAGGCGGCCCAGGCCCTGGACGGGTCGGGCCATCCGGTGGTTGGTGGCGAGCTCCTCGCGGTGGCGGTCGAGGAACCACCAGTACCCCGCGGTGAACGGGCAGGCGTCCTCGCCGACCCGGACGGTGGGCTTGAGCTCGCAGGAGCCGCAGTGGTCGGACATCTTGTTGATGTAGGCGCCGCCCGAGGTGTAGGGCTTGGTGGCCAGCACCCCGCCGTCGGCGTGCTGCGACATCCCGACCACGTTGGGCACCATCACCCAGTCGTAGCCGTCGACGAAGGCGCGGTGGAACCAGTCGGTGAGCTCCTGCGGGGCCCAGCCGCGCTGCAGGCCGTAGGAGCCGAGCACCATCAGTCGCGGGATGTGGTGGACCCACCCGCGGTCGGCGACGCCGTCGAGGGTGTGGGACAGGCAGCGCGCCCGGGTGGCGGAGCCGTCGAGCTGGGCGAACCAGTCGGGCAGCCGGCGCCGGTGGTGCAGGTGGTTGCGGGTGCGGTAGTCGGGACCGAGGTGCCAGTAGAGGTGCCACACGTAGTCGCGCCAGCCCATCACCTGCCGGACGAAGCCCTCGACCGAGGCGAGCGGGGCGTCACCGGAGCGGTAGACCTCCTCCGCCCGGCGTACGACGTCCAGCGGGTCGAGCAGCCCGAGGTTCATCGGCGCCGACAGCACCGAGTGCGACATCCACGGGTCGCCCTCGAGGATCGCGTCCTCGTGGGCGCCGAAGGTCGCCAGCCGGTGGGACAGGAAGTGGTCGAGCACGGCCTCGGCCTCGGCGTGCGTCGCCGCGAACAGCCGCGGCCCGTCACGGCCGATGAAGGAGACGTCGCCGTCGGCCTCCCAGCGGTCGAGGTCGGCCCGCACCTGCGCGTCGATCTCGTCCTCCTGCGGCCACGGCGGCGGGTCGACACCGAGGGTCGCGGCATCCTTCGGCGGGGGCTCGCGGTTCTCGTGGTCGAGGTTCCACCGGCCGCCCTCGGGGTCGGCCGAGGAGCCCTCGAGCAGCACGCCGTGGCGCCGCCGCGCGTCGCGGTAGAAGTCCTCCATCAGCAGCCGCTTGCCGTCGCGGCCCTCGGCCCACCCGTCGAAGTCCTCCTGGGTGGTGACGAACCCGCGCGCGGGCAGCAGCTCGATGGCGCGGGGTCGGTCGGGGTCCTCGACGAGCCGCTCGACCAGCCCCCGTGCGGCGTACGACGTGGGGGCGATCACCTGGAGGTCGCGGGTGCGCCGACCCAGCCCCTCGACGTAGGTGCCGGTCTGCGCGTAGCGGACCCGGTCACCCAGCTCGGCCGCCCGGTGGCGCATCGCCGAGAGGATCAGGTGGGCCTTGGCCCGGTGGTAGCGCTTGCGGGCGAAGACCCGCCGCGACTCGACGAGCAGGAAGTCGCCGTCGTGGTCGTCGGCGAAGTGGGGCCCGAGCTGGTCGCCGAAGAGCCAGCGGGTGGTCTGCCGCGCCACGGCTCAGTCGCCCTCAGGGCTCGGTGTGCTCATCCCGGGCGACGTACCCGTCGCGGCCCGCGGACAAACGACGTCCGCGCACGCCCGCCTGGCGCTCGCGCCGCAGCATCTCCCGGGGGTCGTCGAACCGCTTGCTGCGGCGCTTGTCCGGGGTCGCCTCGTGGTTCCACTGCACCGCCGCGGTAAGGGCGTCGTGGACGTTGCGCAGGTTCATCAGCAAGCCGCCGTACTCGCGCCAGACCTCGGGCTCGAGCGAGGACTGCGAGAAGTCCTCGGTCATCCGGGACAGCTCCTCGCCGAGCTCCTCGAGCCGGGGGACGTCCTGGGCGT
This sequence comes from Nocardioides aurantiacus, assembly GCF_003752505.1. Taxonomy (NCBI): domain Bacteria; kingdom Bacillati; phylum Actinomycetota; class Actinomycetes; order Propionibacteriales; family Nocardioidaceae; genus Nocardioides; species Nocardioides aurantiacus. Next base: position 3,833,669 of record NZ_RKHO01000001.1, read on the forward strand.
CGACGGCGTCGGCGGTGCCGCGGGCGACCTCGCGCCACCGCTCGCGGAACGACTCGTCCCAGTCGGTGCGGTTCTCGGCGCTGCGCGCGACGGTGCGCGCCATGCTCAGCGAGTCGGCCACGGCCTGCTCGAGCTGGTGGAGCACCTTGCGCAGCTCGCGCACGCCGGTGGGCTGGGAGCGCCGGGGGTTCATCCGGCCGCTCTCCTTGGCCTGCCACAGCAGCCGCCAGGCCTGGTCGATGTGGACGTCGACCTTGCGGATGCCACGGATCCAGGCCTTCACGTCGTGGGGGTCGAGGTCGGCGCCGATGCCCCCGGCGACGTCGCGCAGCACCGCGCCCAGCTCGGAGGGCAGCTGCTCGGTCTGGGACCAGGCGGCGCGGTCGCGCAGCGGCGGCCACACCACCAGGTTGACGGCCAGGCCGACCACGACGCCGAGCGCGGTGTCGATGAGCCGGCTGGCCAGCAGGTCGGTCTGGCCGATCGAGCCGGTGGCGATGACCACCAGTCCCGTGGTGGCGATGGTCCCGGCCTCCTCCTTGACCCAGCGCAGCTGGCCGATGAGGTAGCCCACCAGGATCACCAGGCCGATGGCCCAGGGACCGGTGCCGATCGTGATGCCGAGGCCGAAGGCGAGGAAGACCGCGAAGAAGGTCGCCGCCACCTGCTGGGAGCCGCGCGAGACCGTCTTGTAGACGGTCTCGTGGACCACCAGCACCGCGGCCCAGGGGGCGAGGAACGCCTGGTCGAGGTCGAAGACCCCGGCCATCCACCAGGCCAGCCCACCGGCCAGCGCCGTCTTCACCGTCTGCACGAGGTCGACCACACGCACCGGGTCCACACGCTCCACGAAGCGGCGTGCACGGTCGCGCGGCCGACGTCCCTCCCTGAACGTCACCACCCGGTGACCGTAACCCCCCGGGACCACCCCGGCGGCCTCCCCGTCCGGTCGGGCAGGTCGCCGGCGCCCGGGTGGCGGGCGCGGCCACCGGCGTACGCAGGGTTTGTCGATCCTCGTCTGTGCCCTGCGTCACTCCCGCGCCTAGCGTCGCGACGTCAGCCCCCGGTCGCTCCGTCGCCCCGGGATCCGCACCCAGCCAGGAGGCATCCCCCATGCAGGTAGACGAGCTGCTCAAGCCGTTCCCGATCAAGGAGTTCCACCCGTTCCCGCGGGCCCTGATGGGGCCCGGCGCCCACGAGATGATCGGCCCGGAGGCCCTCAAGCTGGGCTTCAAGAAGACGCTGGTGATGACCTCGGGCCTGCGCGGCACCGACATCGTCCACAAGATCGTGGAGTCGATGCGCTACCACGGCCTCGAGGTCGTGGTCTACGACAAGGTGGAGTCCAACCCCAAGGACTACAACGTCATGGACTCCGTCGCGCTCTACCAGGAGAACGCCTGCGACTCCTTCGTCTCCATCGGCGGCGGCTCCTCGCACGACGCCTGCAAGGGCGCCCGCGTCTCGGTGGCCCACGACGGCCGCAACGTCAACGAGTTCGAGGGCTTCAACATGTCCGAGAACCCGAAGAACCCGCCGCACATCGCGGTCTCCACCACGGCCGGCACCGGCTCGGAGACCTCGTGGGCCTACGTCATCACCGACACCACGACCGACCCCGAGAACCCGCACAAGTACGTCGCCTTCGACGACGCGTCGGTGACCAGCCTGGCCATCGACGACCCGGTGCTCTACTTCGACTGCCCGGTCGACTACACCGCCCAGTGCGGCTTCGACGTGCTCGCCCACGCCTCCGAGCCCTACGTCTCGCGGCTGGACTTCCAGCCCTCGCTCGGCAACGCGCTGCACGCCATCAAGCTCACCAACCAGCACCTGCGCGCGGCGGTGTGGAACGGCCAGGACCTCGCCGGTCGCGAGGGGATGATGTACGCGCAGTACATCGCAGCCCAGGCCTTCAACTCCGGCGGGCTCGGCATCATCCACTCGATCAGCCACGCGGTGTCGGCCTTCTACGACACCCACCACGGCCTCAACAACGCGATCGCGCTGCCGCGGGTGTGGGCCTTCAACATGCCGGCGCAGTACAAGCGCTTCGCCGACATCGCCCGGGCCATGGACATCGACACCCACGGCATGACCGACGTGCAGGCCGCCGAGGCCGCGCTGGCCGCCTCGATCCGGCTGCTCCGCGACGTCGGGATCACCGAGCGCTTCACCGAGATCACCAGCGACACCTACTCCAAGAACCGCCTGGGCACCGGCCCGACGAAGTTCTACGAGGACTCCAAGGTGATCACCGGCGACGACGCCGACGTGGACCGGATCACCAACCACGTCCTGGGTGACGCCTGCACGCCGGGCAACGCCAAGGAGTGCACCTTCGAGACGGTCCGCCCCGTGGTGGACCACTGCATGAACGGCGACCTGGACGACCTGCTCGCCTGACCCCCCCTCGTCGGTCGGGTCCACCCCCCACCGGGTGGGCCCGACCGACCACCAGCACCCCCCACCCCGACGTACGCGCAAAGGACCCCCGTGGCCGACACCGCCGCAACCCCCTCCGCCGACTTCGCGAGCGTCGGGGACACCCTCGAGCGCTTCGCCGACGCGGGCTACTTCGCCGACGAGCGCCTCGCCACCACCGTCTTCCTGCAGACCCGGCTCGACAAGCCGGTGCTGCTGGAGGGACCCGCGGGCGTGGGCAAGACCCAGCTGGCGGCCAGCCTGGCCGCGGTCACCGGCCGCCGGCTGCTGCGGCTGCAGTGCTACGAGGGCCAGGACGAGACCAAGGCGCTCTACGAGTGGGACTACGGCAAGCAGATGCTGTACACCCAGATCCTGCGCGAGAAGATCGGCCAGGTCGTCGAGGACGCCGCCGACCTCACCGAGGCCGTGGACCGGATCAGCCGCCAGGACAGCGTGTTCTTCTCCGAGCGCTTCCTCGCCCCCCGCCCGCTGCTCGAGGCCATCTCCTCCGAGGACCCCGTGGTGCTGCTCATCGACGAGGTCGACCGGGCCGACGAGGCGCTCGAGGCGGTGCTGCTCGAGCTGCTCTCGGAGTACCAGATCTCCATCCCCGAGATCGGCACCGTCCGCGCCAAGCACCTGCCCTACGTCGTCCTCACCTCCAACAACACCCGCGACCTGTCCGCGGCGCTGAAGCGACGCTGCCTGCACCTGTTCCTGGACTACCCCGCCGCCGAGCGCGAGCTGGCGATCATCCGCTCCAAGGACACCGGGCTCGCCGAGTCGCTCGCCGTGCGGCTGGTCGACATCGTGCGCGGTCTGCGCGACCTGGAGCTGCGCAAGGCGCCGAGCATCTCCGAGACCGTCGACTGGGCCCGCACCCTGGCCGTGCTCGGCGTCGAGGAGCTCACCGCCGACGTGCTCACCTCGACGCTCAACGTCGTCGTGAAGTACGAGCGCGACCTCGACAAGGCCCGCCGCGCGATCCCCCACCTGGTCGACCCCAACCGCACCGTCCCCGACAGCCTGGGCGGGCACGGTCACGGTCACGGGCACGGCCACGGCCACGACGGCGACCACGACCACGACGAGCCCCCGGCGCCGTCCCCGAGCCCCGCCGCCCCCGCCGCCCCGCTCGACGACGGCGACGTCGACGGCCGGGCCAAGCGCGCCGCCAAGGACCGGCCCGGCCGCCACGACGGCGCCTACGGCGGCGTCGGGGGCAGCTCCGACGACGGTCGCGCCGGCGACGGCAAGCGGGTCAGCGCCGCCCAGGGCCAGCGCTCCTTCGCCGCCCGGTCGGCGCGCAAGCGCCCGGTCTAGGCGGCCGGCGTGGAGGGCGCGGTCCACCGCTTCATCCGGCTGCTGCGACTGCACGGCCTGCGGGTCAGCACCGCCGAGGCGATCGACGCGATGCACGCCGTCGCGCAGCCCAGCGTGCTCGAGGACCGCACCGTGCTGCGCTCGGCGCTCGCGGTCAGCCTGGTCAAGGACCGGCGCGACCTGGCCACCTTCGAGACCGTCTTCGACCGGTTCTTCGGGTTGCAGGCGGTGGTCCCGCCCGAGGACGACAGCGCCCACGGCCACTCCCACGACGACCTGTCCGACGAGGGCGAGCTGGAGCAGTTCACGCTGTCCGAGGAGCCCGGCGACGTCCCCGAGGACGGGCACTCGCACGGCAAGCCCGACGACATCAAGGAGTTCTTCCGCCCCGAGGACATGGCCCAGCAGTACAACCTGCACCAGGAGGCCAACAAGATCGACATCGCGGCGCTGACCGACGAGATCGTCCTCTCCAACGACACGGAGGGAAGCGCCGGCGAGGCCGCCCGGGTGCAGATCAGCACCTCCCGGATGCACAACCCCGGCAACCCCGGCGACCTGGTCAGCAAGCCCGGGATGCAGCTGGAGACCGAGCTGTCGGTGGCGCAGGAGATGGCACTGCTGGCCTGGCTCGACGAGACCGCGCCCGACGACTCGCTGGTCGACGAGGTGCGCGAGGCCGAGACCCTCGCGGCGCTGCGCCAGGCGCTGGCGCCGTTCCTGGAGCAGCTGCCCGAGAAGCTCAAGCAGCACCTCGAGCAGCTGATGTCGATGGAGCGCGAGCTGGAGGAGCGCGAGTTCGAGCAGGCCCAGGCCGAGACCGTCGACGAGACCGAGCGGGCGCAGCTCGAGGAGGCGATCCGGCGACTGGTCAAGAGCCTGCACGGCGCCCCCCGGCCCCGCCGCAAGGCCGCCGCCCGCGGCACGGTCGACGGCGCCCGGACCATGCGGGCCAACATGAGGTACGACGGGGTGCCGTTCCGCCCGGTCACCGTCAGCAAGGTCGAGGACCGGCCGCGGCTGCTGGTGCTGTGCGACGTCTCGCTCTCGGTGCGTTCCGCGGCGCGGTTCACGCTGCACCTCGTGCACTCGCTGCAGTCCATCACCTCCTCGGTCCGCACCTTCGCCTTCGTCTCCGACCTCGTCGAGATCACCGACCTGTTCGCCGAGCACCGCACCGAGGAGGCGCTCTCGCTGGTACTGGCGGGGCTGCCGGCCAACGGGGTGCTCGACGTCGACGCCGACTCCGACTACGGCCACGCGTTCGGCGAGTTCCTGGAGCGGTTCGGGTCCGCGGTCAACCGGCGTACGACGCTGGTGGTGCTCGGCGACGGCCGCAGCAACGGCCGCGACCCCGGCCTGGCCGCCTTCGGCGAGCTGAGCCGCCGGGCGCGGGAGACGGTCTGGCTGACGCCGGAGCCGCGCTACTCCTGGGGGCTGGGGCGGTGCGACCTCCCGGCGTACGAGGAGTACTGCAGCCGCGTCCAGGTGGTCCGCAACCTCAGCGGCCTCGACCGCGCCACCATCGCGGCCACCCCCGGCTCGCGATGAGCGCGGCCCACGTCGGCGAGCCCGGCGGGGCGACGCTGCCACCGATCGACCCGCTCGGGCCGGCGGGGCCCGGCGGGTGGTACGTCGACGACCTGGTGCGCGTCCGCGCCGTCGGCACGCTGCGGCAGTGGAGCCGCGACAGCGTGCGCACCGAGCACTTCGACGTGCGGCACGTCGGGGTGCGGGTGCACGTCGACCACTGGGTGCCGCCGTCGCGCATCGACGACGACCTCGCCGGGCTGCTCGCGGACGAGCTGTTCACCCCCGGCTGGCTGCGTGGCACCGAGCTGTTCGAGCGCGTCTTCACCGGCGTGGTGCGCAGCGGCGCGGGCGACCCGCTGGAGCGCTGGCTGCTGTTCTACCGCAACAGCCTGGTGGGGATCGCCCGGGAGGTCGCGGGCGCCGCGTCGGGGGCGGCGTCCACCTCGGCGTCCAGCTCGGGGTCCGCGTCGGAGTCGGGCTCGGGCTCGGGCTCGGGGCACGGCACGATCGCCGGCTACGCGCCCGTCTACGACCACGCCGAGGGCCTGCTGGCCGACGGGTCGGTCCTCGAGCTCGGGTCCTGCTTCGGCTTCCTGTCGCTGCGCCTCGCCGGTCGGGGTCGCCGGGTGACGGCCTCGGACGTCTCGGCCGGGACGATGCGGCTGCTGGCCACGACGGCCCCGCTCCTCGGCGTACGGCTGGAGACGCGGGTGGCCGACGCCGCCCGCGTCCCCGCCCCCGACCGCAGCGCCGACACGGTGCTCGCTCTCCACCTGCTCGAGCACCTCGACCCCGCGCACGGCGACCGGGTGGTCGCCGAGGCGGTCCGGCTGGCCCGGCGGCGGGTCGTCGTCGCCGTGCCCCTGGAGGACGTCGCCGACGAGACCTGGGGCCACGTCCGCACCGTCACCCTCGACGACCTCCGCGCCTGGGGCCGCTCCACCGGCCTGCCGTACGACGTCCACGAGCACCACGGCGGCTGGCTGGTGGTGGAGACGGGCTAGGGGGTCGGCTCCCCGAGCCTCACCCCGCGACGTAGGGGATCGTCTGGGGACCCTCGGGCAGGACGCAGACGCGGGAGTCGGGGCCGGCGTCGTGGAGGGCGCGCAGCACGGTCTCGGCGACGTCGTCGGTGTGGCCGAGGTGGGCGGAGGCGAGGTCGGGCGCGGAGAGGTACGCCGAGTGCACGACCACGTCGGCGTGGGCCTGCACCTTGGCCTGCACCTGGACCTGCCACTGGTCGGGGACGGTGCGCTCGCGGGCGGCGATGGTGGCGAGCAGCGCCTCCGGGGAGGACTCCGAGGCGAGCACCTCGCGGTAGGAGCCGTGGTCGGGGAAGCCGTCGCGGCACTCCGCGGCGCACACGATGGTGCCCCCCGGGCGGACGACGGTCATGCCGGCCGACATCCCCTTCACCGCCTGGTAGAGGTTCTGGTCGAGCGGGTAGCCCGCGTTGGTCGTCACCACCACGTCGAACAGCGACGGCACCGGCTGCATGGCGAGGCGCTGGGAGGCCTCGCGGGCCGCGGCGTGCATCTCCGGGAGCGAGCCGCCGAAGGCCTGCACGATCCGCTGCTCACGGTTGAGCACCACGTCGAGCCCGAAGTCGACGCCGCCCACGGCCGCCACGACGGCGCGGATGTCGTCGTGCACCGGGTTGCCCTCGATCACCGCCCAGGTGGCGCGCGGGTCGCCGATGCGGCTGGCGTCGTGCAGCGTCAGCACCGTCTCCAGCCCGGCCAGACCGGGCGCGACGAGCTTGGGCCCGCCGCTGAAGCCGGCGAAGAAGTGCGGCTCGACGAACCCGGTCGTGATGCGGACGTCGGCCTCGACCCACTCGCGGTTGAGGAACACCGGTACGCCGCGCCCGTGCCGGCCCAGCCACACCAGCGAGGCGTCGTCACGGGCGTCGTGGTTGACCACGCGCACCTGGTCGGCGACGTCGCCGAGCATCGCCCGGACCTCCTCGTCGGTGTTGCCGCGGTGGGTGCCGGTCGCCACGAGCACGACGACGTCGTCGAGGTCGACGATGCCCTCGAGCTCCTCGAGCACGGCGGGGATCATCAGGTGGCGCGGCTGCGGGCGGGTGCCGTCGCACATCGAGATCGCCACCGTCTGGCCCTTGCTCACCAGCTCGCGCAGCGGCGTGCCGGCCACGGGCTCGCGCAGCGCCCGGCGCAGCAGGCCGCGCTGGTCCTCGGCCGCCTCGACGTAGGTCGGCTCGACCACGGTGGTGCGGTCGGCGGGGAGCTCGACGTCGAGGCCGGACTCGCCGTACGCCAGGTGGACGGTGAGCGTCTCGCCAGGAGCTGCTGATGTCATGGAGCCACCCTGCCACGCACCGTCGCAGGCCACCTCAGCCCAGCAGGCCGAGCTTGCCGCCCTCGTAGACCGCCTCGGCGCGGCTGGAGACGCCGAGCTTGCGCAGGATGTTGCCGACGTGGAACTTGGCCGTGGTCTCGGAGATGAACAGCTCGCGCCCGATGTCGCGGTTGGACATGCCGTGCGCGAGCAGCACCAGCACCTCCTCCTCGCGCTGGGTCAGCCGCGCCGAGGCGTCGACGGGCGGGGCGTTGAGCCCGCGCACCATGGCGGCGGCGGAGCGGGCGTCGAAGGCGCTGCCGCCACGGGAGACGTCGCGGATGGCCTGGATCAGGGCGGAGGTGTCGACGTCCTTGACGACGTAGCCCTTGGCCCCGGCCCGGATGGCGCGCAGCACCAGCTGGTCGTCGAGGAAGGTGGTCAGCACCAGCACGCCGAGACCCGGGTGGGCCCGGGTGAGCTCGCCGCACAGCTCGATGCCCTCGCTGTCGGAGGACGAGGAGAGCTTCAGGTCCATCAGCACGATGTCGGGCCGGGTGCGCTCGACGGCCCGCATCGCCTCGGCCGACGACGACGCCTCGGCCACCACGACCAGGTCGGGCTCGCGCTGCAGGATGGTGGTCAGCCCCTGCCGCACGATCGCGTGGTCGTCGACGAGCAGGATGCCCACCTGTCCCGCGCCGGCCGTTCCGGGCTGGTCGTGGTCGGGGCGGACCGGGGTGCCGATCATGAGACCTCCTCGTGGGGCGGGGACGGCCGCGGGGTGCGGCCCAGCTCGGTGACGGTGGCGCCGCCCGGCGCCGCGTCGGGGTCGTCGGGGTCGAGCGGCAGCCGCAGCTCGACCCGGATGCCGCCGATGCGGGCGCGGCGGAAGGCGAGGTCGCCACCGAGGTCGACGATGCGCGACTCGATGTTGGCCAGCCCGCGGTGGCGGCCGTCGGCCGTGCCGCAGCGCTCGAGCTCGAGCAGCCGGCGCAGCGCCGAGGGGTCGCCGCAGCCGTCGTCGGAGACCGAGACCAGCAGCTCGTCGTCGCGGTAGCGCAGCAGCACCGCGGCGCGGCGGGCACGGGCGTGGCTGACGACGTTGAACAACGCCTCGCCGATGGCGCGGGCCAGCTCGTGGTCGGCGTGGGCCTGCAGCGGACGCACCCGGCCGTGGGTGCGCACGCTGACCTCGAGCCGGCCGCGGTGGTGGGCCGCGACCTCGCGGGCGAGCTCCGGCAGCGTCGCGACCTCCTCGCCGCGGGGCTGGTGCAGCGCGAAGATCGCCCGGCGCAGCTGCTCGACGGCCTCGCCCGACAGGGTCTTGGCCGTGGCCAGCGCCTGCACCACGGACGCGGCCGGCTCGCCCAGCGCCTCGGCGTCGCCGCGGGCGATCTCCACCGACATGCCGGCGGAGAGGACGTACTGCGCCACGCTGTCGTGCAGCTCGCGGGCGATCCGGTGCCGCTCGGTGTCGAGCAGCTCGCGCTGCCGCGCCACCTGCAGCCGCTCCTGCGTGGCCCGCAGCTCCTCGGTGCGCACGGCCAGGTCGCGGCTCTGCGCGGTGGCCTCGTCGTAGAGCTGCTGGGCACGCCGGTGCAGCGTCAGCCCCGCCTGGTACTGCTCGGAGGTGTGCAGCGAGACCGCCGCCTGGTTGGCCAGGATGCGCAGCACCGCGAGGTCGCCCGCCTCGGGCGGCGCCTCCAGCCCGTGGCGGGCCACCAGGCTGCCGATGCGCCGGCCGTCGAGGGTCATCGGCACCCACACCCAGGCGTCGTCGTCGCGGGCCTCGGGGTGCCGGCCGGTGCGCAGGGCGCCCAGCACCTCGCGCAGGTCGGCGGGCAGCGACCTCACGTCGTCGACCACGACGCCGTCGGCACCGCAGGCCAGGAAGCGCGGCCGGGCGCCGGTGAGGCTGTCGTCGGCCAGCGCCAGCAGCGTCCAGTGCGCGTCGAGGTGGGCGGCGGCGGCGCGCAGCACCTCCTCGAGCAGCCCGCGCGGCCCCTCGACCGTGCGCACCAGCGCGCGGGAGATGGAGTCCATCGCCACCACCGCGCGCTGCACGCGCTCGTCGGAGGCGACGTAGGCGCGGTAGTAGGACCCCTTGCCCGACCGGACCCCGGTCAGCCGCGCCAGGTCGGGACGTGCCCGCCGGGGGCGGGCGGGGGTCACGGTCCGACCCCGCTCACAGGGCGTCCATGAACAGCCGGTGGACGTCGGCCTCGTCGGCCTCGCGGGGGTTGGTGGTCAGGCAGGCGTCGTCGAGCGCGGTGTGCGCCATCTGGCGTACGTCGGCCGCGGTGACGCCCAGGTCGGAGAGCCCGCGCGGCACCCCGACGTCGTCGGCCAGCCGGCGCACGTGGGCGGCCAGCATCTCCGCCGCCTCCTCGCCGGGCGCCCGGCCGACCTCGAGGCCGGCGGCCTGGGCGAGGGCGACGAACCGGTCGGGCGTGGCCCGGGCGTTGTAGCGGATGACGTGGGGCAGCAGCACGCCGTTGACCACCCCGTGCGGCGCGTCGAGCAGGCCGCCGACCTGGTGGCTCATCGCGTGGGTGGCGCCCAGGATCGCGTTGGTGAAGGCCAGGCCCGCCTGCAGGCTGGCCTGCGCCATCTTGGCGCGGGCACGCTCCTCGTCGGGGCTGGTGATGGTGGTCCGGAGGTGGCCGCACACCAGCCGCACCGAGGACAGCGCGTGGATGTCGGCCAGCGGGTTGTGGGCCAGCGAGACGTAGGACTCGATGCCGTGGGTGAGGGCGTCGAGCCCGGTCGCGGCGTTGAGCGCCTCGGGCATGGTGGTGAGCAGCCGCGGGTCGGTCAGCGAGATGTCGGGCACCAGCGCCCGGCCCATCACGGTGACCTTCACCGAGCGCTCGGTGTCGGTGACGATGCAGAACTGCGAGACGTCGGCGCCGGTGCCCGAGGTGCTGGGGATCATCAGCATCGGCGGGATCGGTCGGGTCACCTGGTCGACGCCGGCGTAGTCGAGGATGTCGCCGTCGTTGCTCGACAGGATCGCGACGCCCTTGGCGGCGTCGATGCACGAGCCCCCGCCGAGCGCGATGATGACGTCGCAGCCGCGGTCGACGTACCACGCGTGGGCAGCCCGGACCTCGTGGTCCTTGGGGTTGGGCGTGAGGTCGTGCCAGACCTGGGGGTCCAGGCGCGCGTCGCGGAGGTGGCCGAGCAGCAGGTCGACCCAGCCGGCCTCGATGACGCCCGGGTCGGTGACGACCAGCGGTCGCCTGGCGCCCAGCCGGGCGGCGGCGAAGCCGGCCTCGGCCAGTGCACCGACGCCGAAGACGACCTCGGGCGCGTGGAACTTCACGACCGCACCGAGCGCGGCGTCCCCGTCGGGGTCGCGCGGCACCCCGGGACCGAGGTCGGCGGTGCTGGCGAGGAGGCTCACGACTGCGTCCAATCTGAGGTGGCGCCGAGGCTACCCCCGCACCCGGCGCCGGGGGGAGTGCTCGGGTCAGCGTCCGGCCCGTGGGCTGCAGGTGGTGGAGACCGGGGCGCCCACAGGGTAGGCGTGACCCCCGTCACCAGTCCCTCTCCGATCGGACGGGCGCCCCACGGTCCGTCCGCGCCTCGGGCGGCCCTGACTAGCGTGGACCGCGTACGACGCACCGCAGCCGACCGACCCCGGTCGGTCACCGACCCCCGGGAGGGACCCCATGAGCGACCGCACCGAGCACGACGAGCAGGCACTGCAGCAGGAGAAGGTCGTGGAGATGATGCGCAGCGACCGGTTCTGCATGCTGACCTCGGTCGGCGACGAGGGCCGGCTGCAGTCGCACCCGATGACCCCCCAGGAGGTCACCGACGAGGGCGACGTCTGGTTCTTCATCGACACCACCAGCCACCACGCGGACAACATCCGCGCCGAGAAGCGGGTCAACCTGGCCTTCGCCGACGGCTCGACGTGGCTCTCGGTGGCCGGGCACGGCGACGTGCGCGACGACCGGGCCAAGGTCGAGGAGCTGTGGAACCCGATGGTCGCGGCGTGGTTCCCCGACGGCAAGGACTCCCCGGGGGTCGGGCTGCTGCACGTCGAGACCGACTCCGCGCAGTACTGGGACAGCCCCGGCGGCGGCCGCGTCGCCAGCGCCCTGTCCTTCGTGAAGACCCGGATCACCGGAGGTCGTCCGGCCGGCACGTCGGAAACCGTGGACCTTTAAACCAAACGGCACTACTCTCGTCTGGCTATCGCACCTCTCCCCCGGGATTCGCCGAGTCCTGCCCGTCCGGGGGCGACCCTCCGTCAGTCATGGGCAGGAGTGGGGGAACCACACGTTCCACGCAGCCGTCGCCAACCAGGCGTCGGGTGCTCGGGGTGAAGTCGCCGTGAGGCGGCGGAGCACTTTCCAGCTCCAACCCGACAGCTCACCTCACAGGCGTGGGAAAGGTCCTCATGTCCTCGCACGCCCTGCCGCGCCCGCACCACCCCCGCGCCCTCGCCCAGCTGCTCGTGATGATGGTGCTCGCCGCCGGCCTCGTGCTGGCCGGCCCCGCCGGTGACGCGTCCGCCGCGTCGACCACCAAGGTCCGCAACGCGACCAACATCGCCCTGAACCAGAAGGGCGACCCCTACCGCTACGGCGCCGCGGGGCCCGGTGCCTTCGACTGTTCCGGGCTCATCTACTACAGCTACCGCAAGGCCGGCATCTCGGTGCCGCGCACGTCGGGCCAGCAGGCGGCCCACGCCCGTCGCATCGCCAAGGGCAACATGCGCCGCGGCGACCTGATGTTCTTCCACAACGGCGGCCGGGTCTACCACGCCGCGATCTTCCTGGGCTGGAAGGACGGCCGGGCGCAGCTCCTGCACTCCCCCCGGAGCGGCAGCCGCGTCCACGTCACGCGGACCTGGACGACACAGTGGTTCGGAGGCACCCTCCGCGGCTGAACGGGCCTACGCTTCGGCGCATGACCACCCAGCACCTCGGCCGGCCGCTCGACACCGACGTCGCCGACGAGGAGCAGGAGTCGCGCACGCAGCTCGACGGCCTCTTCGAGGCCTCGCCGGCGTCCTCGTCGCACACCTCCGCCGCGGCGGTCCTCGCGTTCGTCGCGGGGACCGCCGCGGTGCTGCTGTCCCCCTTCTCGCTCCACCTCGGTCTGGCCGTGGTCCTGGCCGTGGTCGCGCTGGTCGCCTCCGTGGTCGGGCTGGCCCGGGCCAGCCGGCCCGGGACCGCCGGCACCGTGCTCGCCTCGCTCGGCATGGTCGCGGCGCTGGCGACCGCCGCCGTCGTCGGGCTCCGGTACGCCGGCATCGACACCGCCGTGGCCGATGGGCTGGGCCCGGCGCTGCGCGACGCCTCCGAGGCGCTGACCGCGCTCTTCCCCCGGCCCTGACGCCCTGCCCGGGAGGACCGCGGCGTTCGTCACCCACCCGTCCCCCGAGGAGCGCGATGCGGCTGCACCCGTCGGGGCAGCACGGCACGGCGTGAGGCTCAGGCGGGACTGAGCGCCAGCGCGACCCGCTGGGGCTCGCGGCCCCGGCGCGCGATCCGCTCCACGATCCCGAAGACCCGGAACTCCCAGCGGTAGCGCTCGCGCAGCCGGTGCTCCACCGCCGCCACCCGCGCCGGGTCGTCGCTGACGCTCGCACGGGCCTCGACCGTGGGCGCGCCCTCGGCCACGCGACCGCGCCGGTCGCAGGGACGCAGCGTCACCCGGCCGTCGCGGCGCAGCCGCTTCACCTTGCCGCTGCCGGCCGGCGTCCACACCGCGAGGCCCTCGGCGCCGTCGGGGACGAGCCAGACCGGGGTGGCCACGCCCTCGCCGTTGCGGCGGAAGGTGGTCAGCGAGACGAACCGCTCGTCGGCGAGGTCGCGCAGGGTGGTCGTCGGGGTGGTCACCGCCCCAGCGTGACAGGTGCGAGGCTGGGTCCATGTTCCACATCGGTGTCGACCTGGCCTGGGGACGTCGGCAGCCGACCGGTGTCGCCGTGCTCGACGACGAGGGTCGGCTGGTGCAGCTGGCGGCCGTGCGCACGGACGAGGAGATCCTCGCGCTGCTGGCGCCGTACGTCGACGGACCCTGCACCGTCGCCCTCGACGCCCCGCTCGTGGTCACCAACCCGACCGGCAACCGACCCGCCGAGCGCGCGCTCAACGCCGACTTCGCCCGCTTCGACGCCGGCGCCCACCCGAGCAACACCGGCAAGCGCGAGTTCGCCGACGGCACCCGCGGCGGCGCCCTGGCCGAGCGGCTCGGGCTCGACCTCGACCCCCACGCCCACTCCCCGCGGGCGGCGATCGAGGTCTACCCGCACGCCGCGACGATCTCGCTGTTCCGGCTGGGCCGGACGCTGAAGTACAAGAACAAGCAGGGCCGCGACCTCGAGCAGCTGCGTGGCGAGCTGCTCGTGCTGATGGGGCTGCTCGAGGGGCTGGGCGGGGCGGAGCCGGCGCTGCAGCTCACCGGCCCGGGGACCTACGCCGCCGGGGTCGTCGAGGCCGGGGTCGGCGGGGTCGGCGAGGGCGGGGCCGGCGAGGGCGGGGCCGGCTGGACGGCGCTGCGCCGCCAGGTGCAGCACGCCACGCGCAAGAGCGAGCTGCGCGTCGTGGAGGACCAGGTCGACGCCGTGGTCTGCGCCTACGTCGCCCTCTTCGCCGCGCGCCGGCCCGACGAGATCACCTCCTACGGCGACGCCGCGACCGGGATGATCGTCACCCCGCGGCTGCCCGAGGACCACCAGCCGACGCCGCGTCCGCGTCGCGGACCGCAGGACACCTCGCCGCCCCCGCCCGACCCGGTGGGCGCGGTGCGGGAGTACGCCCTGCGCCACCCCGGCCTGGTGCGTGCCGGCGAGGAGTTCCTGGCGATGGTGACCGGCATCCTCGACGACGCCGGCATCAACTACCTGACCGTCACCGGGCGCACCAAGACGGTGGCGTCCTTCGCGGAGAAGGCGCGCCGCCTCGGCCTCGACGGCGAGCCGCTCTACCCCGACGCGGCCCGCCAGATCGCCGACACCATCGGGCTGCGTGTCATCACCTACGTCCACGGCGACGTCGACACCGTCGCGGACCTGCTCCGCGAGCAGCTGCTGGTGCGCGACGACCGCGACATGGGGCAGGAGACCGCGCAGGAGGGCCGCTTCGGCTACGCCAGCCGCCACCTCCAGGTCGCGCTCGACCCCGAGCGCCCGGTGGCTGCGGGCCTCGAGCCGCTGGTCGGGCTGACGGCCCAGGTCCAGATCCGCACCGTGCTGCAGCACGCCTGGGCCGAGTTCGAGCACGACATCCGCTACAAGGGCTCGATACCCGAGGAGCACGCCCACGACTTCGACCGCCGGTTCACCCTCGCTGCCGGCCTGCTCGAGCTCGCCGACCGGGAGTTCTCCACCATCCGCGACACGCTGCGGGCACCGGAGCGGCGTACGCCCTCCGACACCGGCGTGGAGGAGGCCGCCACCGACCCGCGCGCCGGCATCGAGCCGCGCGACCTCGCCGCGTTCCTGGCCGGGCAGTACGCCGAGGCCGGCTGGTCGCGCACCGACCACTACGCCTGGATCGCCGGCCTCACCCACGAGCTCGGCCTGCTGACCCTGGCCGACCTGGCCCAGACGCTGCGCGAGGTCGACGAGACCGTGATCGCGGAGCGGATGGACTACCGCTACCCGCCCGGCGCCGTGCGCCGCCTCGACGACGCCCTCCTGCTCGCCTTCGGCGACGCCTACGTCGCCCTCCACGGCAACGCCCACCGCCGCGACCTCCTCGACGCCCGGCTCGCCCGGCTGCACGCGCCGCCGGGATAGGGGGGGGCGCAGCAGACCCACCGACGTACGCCGCCCTGCCGTCCCACTGCCCGGCAGCCCGCCCGGCCCAGCCCCGGGGCCAGCCCTCAGTCGGCGACGTCGACGTGCACGTGGTCGCGGTGCTCGAGCACCGCGGCGACCTCCGCCGAGCGGCCCGAGGTGTCCGGGGCGTAGTCGCGCCAGCCCTGGAGCGCCCGCCGGGCGGTCCAGATCCGGCCGTCGAAGATGACCGTCTCGACCGCGAGGCGGTCGGCGTGGGCGACGAGGTAGTGGGCGACGGCCCAGCCGCGCACCTTCTGGGGCCGGGTGACGGGGCGGAAGAAGACGTCGACGGCGCGGCCCTCGTAGTGCGCCGACCCCGGCATGTGGCCCTCGCTCACGCCGCCGGGGGCGAAGCCGCCGACGCGCTGCTCGCCGAAGGCCTCGTCGAGGTCCTCGCGGACCGCGGCGGCCCGGGCGGTGAGGCCGCGACGGTCGAGCTCGTCGGGCTCGGCCGCGGCACCGCCGCCGTGGGTGCAGCTGAGGGCGTGCCACGCCCGACCCTTCAGCGCGCGGGCCACCACGACGGAGTCCTCGTCGTCGAGGTCGAGCTCGCCGGCCACGGCCTCGGCCGTGGTGCGCATCCGCAGGTCGAGGCGCATCGCCCGCGCGGCGACGGTCGCAGCCCGCTGCGCCTGGGCGGTGCTGAGGTCGACCTCGTCGTCGCCGACGGTCGCGGTGCAGTCGGCGAGGCCCGGCAGCATCGACGGGCGGCCCAGCGCCGCGAGCAGCGTCACGACCAGCACGGCGACGGCGAGCAGCGCGGTCGCGACGACCACCAGCCGCCGGACCGGGCTGCGCTGCTGCACCCGTGCCATGACGCCAGTGTCCGGACCGCACCAAGCCAGGAGACCGGGCTCACGCCCGGCGCCCGTCCGAGGGGTCCCCGGGTGGGTACGTTGTCTGTCCAGCACCTCGAGGGAGGGACTTCACATGTTCAACATCATCGGCCTGCTCGTCGTCGGCCTGATCATCGGCGCCATCGCCCGTCTCATCAAGCCCGGCCGTCAGGCGCTCGGCATCGTCGGCACCCTGCTGCTCGGCGTCGCGGGCGCGCTCATCGGCGGCCTCGTGGCCAGCTTCCTGGGCACCGGCGAGATCTTCGAGCTCAACATCATCGGGTTCATCGTCGCCGTCGTCGCCGCCTTCCTGCTGATCGGCGTGGCCGAGGCCACCGTCGGCAAGAACAAGGGCGCCGTACGCCGCTGATCCCAGCGCACCGGCACCACCGGCATCACCACCCGGCCGCCGCGACCGCCCCGACCAGGGCGACCGCGGCGGCCGCGGTGCGTCCGCGGTCGACGAGCAGCAGCCGTCGCACCAGCGCCGCGTCCCAGCCCCGCCCGAGCCGGCCGTGGATCGGCGCCGCCGCCACGGCCGTGAGGCCGAGCGCGACCGCGTTGCCCAGCACCGCCAGGCCGGTGGCCCACGACCGGTCGTCCAGCAGCACGCCGACGCAGGTGACCAGCACCGCGGCGTACACCCCGACGACCAGGGGCACGATCCGGCGTGAGTGGGCGTCGTGCGCCGGTGCCCACCTGGCACGCGGCACCGCGGCCAGCGCGGGGTAGGCCAGCGTCGAGACCGTCACCTGGAAGCCCAGGTGCACCCCGGTTGCCGCCAGCAGGGCGACCTCCCAGCTCACGAGCAGCCCACCGGCACGCTCACCGGCCCGCTCATCGACCCGTTCACCGGCCCGCTCACCGGCCCCAGACCTCGGCCACCCGCGCCGCCTCGGCCGCGGCCTGGCGCAGCCCGGCCCGGGCCGCGTCGGCCCGCTTGGCCGGGTCGAGCACGTTGCGACCGATGTCGGCCCGCGCCGCCTCGTCGGGGCTGACCACGACGCTGCGCTCCGGCGCGACGTGCTCCAGCTGCGCCGCGACCGACGTGGCCCGGCTCAGCGCCCGCGGGATCGGGGCCAGCACCACGACCCGGTCGGCGCCGGCGGCGAGGTCGGCGTTGGCGGTCGAGCGGACCCCGCCGTCGACGTGGAGGCGACCCTGCACCTCGACGGGCGGCCAGACCAGGGGTACGGCGCAGCTCGCCGCGACGGCCCGGGTCAGGTCGGCCCCGGACTCGCGGGTGAAGCGCACCAGCTCGCCGGTGTCGGTGGCGACGGCGGTGACCACGAGGTCGCGGTCGGGCCAGTCGAGGTCGCCGTCGGCGGTGCGCAGCCGGCCGCGGATCACCTCGACGCGCGGCTCGGCCTCCCCCGGGCCCGCCGGCGGGTGCGCCCGGACCGCCATCGCGGCGACCCGACGCCGCTTGGTCCGGCCGCTGCCGGGCAGCAGCATGGCGGGAGCCATCCGCAGCAGCGTCCCGAGCCCCAGGTCGGCGGCCAGCTCCCCGGTGGCGGGACGCAGCTGGCCGGCGTACAGGTCGGCGAGGGTGCGCCCGCTCGTGGCCTGCGTCGTCACCTGGGCGCCCACCACCGAGCCCGCGGACGTGCCCACGACGAGGTCGGCGGTGGTCAGGTCGACGCCCGCCTCGGCCAGGCCGTGGAGCAGGCCGAGCTCCCAGGCGATGCCGGTGACGCCGCCACCGCCGAGCACGAGCGCGGTCCTGGGCATGGGTTCCTCCGGGGGTGGTGGGCGGGTCAGGCGTACGGCGTGAGCAGCTGGTCGACCGGCGCGTCGTCGTCGGTGAGCACCCGGGCGTCGCCGATCCAGGCACTCAGCGCGTCGCCGTCGACGACGTCCCAGGGCAGGTCCTGCTCCTCGAAGCCGGCCTCGATGCCTGCCAGGTCGAGGGGCGAGTCGGACGCGATCGCCAGCAGGTTGCCGCCGCCGCGGCCCGAGAGCGTGTAGGGGTCGGCGGCCAGCGCGACGTGGTCGAACACCCCGCGCAGCGTCCGCAGCTCGGCGCGGGCGAAGGCCAGCGGCTCGTAGTCGATGAGGTTGGCGGCGTACACGCCGGAGGGCCGGAGCACGCGCCGCACCTCCTCGACGGCCTCGGTCGTGGTGAGGTGCCACGGCACGCTGACGCCGCCGAACGCGTCGCCGACGACCAGGTCCCGCGAGTCGGTGCCGACGCGGGTGATCCCGCGGCGCCCGTCCTCGACGCGCACCTCGAGGTCGGGGCCGGTCCGCACCCCCAGCCGCTCGGTGTCCACCCGGACCACGCCCGGGTCGATCTCGGAGACCACGCTGCGGCTGCCGGGGCGGGTGGCGGCGAGGTAGCGCGGGAAGGTGAGGCCGCCCGCGCCGAGGTGGTACGCCGCCAGCGGCTCGCCCGCGTCGTAGGACCCGGCCACGACCCCGGCCAGGCCCTGGGTGTAGCTGAACTCCAGGTGCGTGGGGTCGTCGAGGTCGACGTAGGAGTGCCGCAGCCCGTCGAGCACGAGCAGCCGACCGCCCTCGCGCTCGGGGTCGGCGCTCACCTGGGCGCAGTGGTAGGTCGTCTCGGCGTCGCAGCCCCCGGGCACCAGCACGCCGACCAGGCCGGCGAGCAGCACCACGACCGCGGGCACCACCGGCACACGGCGGCGTACGCCCACCTCGACGACGGCCGCGGTGACCACCAGCACGGCGCCGAGACCGACCATGATCCAGGTGACGGGCACCGTCGAGATCAGCACGAACCCGGTGACGACGGTGCCGAAGATCGCGCCGGCCGTGCCGATGCCCGACAGCCGGCCGACCACGCTGCCGGTCTCGTCCAGCGAGGTCAGCACGAGCTTGGTCACCATCGGCGTCACCGCCGAGAGCAGCGCGCCGGGCACGATGATCGTCAGCCCGGCGACCAGCAGCAGCAGGCCGCCGTCGGCCAGCGACCCTGCCGCCCGCACCGCGAACGGCGTCACCGCCACGGCCGCCCCGGACACGGCGAGCAGCGGCGCGAGGGTGCGCCGCGGCTGCACCACGTCGGCGGACCGGCCGCCGAGCCAGGACCCCAGCGCGATGGCCGCCAGCGCCACCCCGATCACCAGGGTGTTGGTCTCCAGGGTCAGCCCGAGGTACGGCGCCAGCAGCCGCAGCGCCACCAGCTCGACGACGAGGACCGCCGCCGACGACCCGAAGACCAACGACCCTGCCGCCCAGCCGGCCAGCGGGGCGCGGCCGCGGCCGGGCGTGGTCTCGTCGGTCACGCGGCGATCATCGCAGGGCAGGACAACGGAGGACCGCGGCCACCTGGTGACCGGGGTCCTCCGTCGTCGTCGGAGCCTGCGGGCCGCTCAGGCCAGGGGCGCGGTGAGCTCGATGTTGATGTCGTCGGGGTCCTGGAAGGACAGGATCGCCAGGCCGGCGTCGGTGAGGTCGATGACCTCGCCGTGCCGGATGCCTGCCTCGTCGAACGCCGCCGCCGCGGCCACGAGGTCGTCGCGGGAGTCGACGGTGAAGCTGACGTGGTCGAGGCCGGTGGTGGTCGAGTCGAAGGTCGTGGCCCCGACCGGGCGCAGGCCGAAGAGCGTGCCCTGCGGGGTCTGGTAGACGACGCCGCCGTAGAACTGCTCGGGGTCCTCGGTCACGCCGGGCTCGTCGACCGACGCGGAGGAGTCGATCGCCTTCGGCCAGCCGAAGAGCTCGTCGTAGAACGTCTTCGACCGCTCGATGTCGGTGACGGTGAGTCGGACGTGGGCGTAGCCGTTGCTCGAGATGAGTGCCATGCCTGCGTCGTACCCCGATGGTGCAGGGCTCACCTACCCACGGCGACTACAATCGGGAGGCCGACTCCTCGCCGACGGTCTCGGCGTGCCGCTTCTTGGCGGCCTCGAAGAGCTCCATCAGCTTGTCGTCCTCGCGGGCCAGGGCCTTGCCCTTCTCGCCCTGGGCCCGGATCTGCTCGATCTCCTTGACGAGCAGGCCGTAGATCCGCTCGCGCTCGGCCTCGTCCTGGGTGTAGCCGAGGTCCATGTAGTCGCGGGCGTGGCGCTTGGCGTTGCCGGCCGCGGTCTTGGCGCGGCCCTTCTTGGAGGTCAGCGAGGCCACGACGGTGACCACCAGGACGCCGATGATGACGCCGAGCGAGAGACCGGTGCTGATCTCCACGACGTCGACGTGCTCGCCGTTGTTGATGAACGGGACGTTGTTCTCGTGCAGCGCGTGGATGATCAGCTTCACGCCGATGAAGGCCAGGATCGCGGCCAGGCCGTAGGAGAGGTAGATCAGGCGCTCGAGCAGGCCCTCGATGAGGAAGAACAGCTGGCGCAGGCCGAGCAGCGAGAACGCCGTCGCGGTGAAGACGATGAAGGTGTTCTGGGTCAGGCCGAAGATCGCCGGGATCGAGTCGAGCGCGAACAGGATGTCGGTGCCGCCGATGGCGACCATGACGAGCACCATCGGGGTCAGCATCTTCTTGCCGTCCACGACGGTGGTCAGCTTGTCGCCGTCGTACTCCTCGGAGGTGCGGATGAACTTCTTGGCGATCTTGACGATGAAGTTCTGGTCCTCGTGGCTGTCCTCGTCGCTCACCTCGCCCTTGAGCATGTTGCCCGCGGTCATGATGAGGATCAGGCCGAAGAGGTAGAACACCCAGGCGAACTGGTTGATCAGCGTCGCACCCAGGAAGATGAAGCCGGTGCGCGCGATCAGCGCGAACACGATGCCGAACAGCAGCACCTTCTGCTGGTCCTCGCGGGGCACCCGGAAGCTGCCCATGATGATGAGGAAGACGAACAGGTTGTCGACCGAGAGCGCCTTCTCGGTGATGTAGCCGGCGAAGTACTCCCCGCCCATGGTCCCGCCGCCGAAGACGAGCACGCCCAGGCCGAAGAGGATCGCGATCCCGACGTAGAGCGCCGACCAGACCGAGGCCTCCTTGAGCGTCGGCACGTGGGCCTTGCGCACGTGGAAGACGAAGTCGAAGAGCAGCATCCCCACGATGCCGACGACGGTCGCGATCCACACCCAGGTGGGCACGGTCATGGGGTCCTCCTCGCGGACGCCCCACGGCACCCGGTCACCTCGTGCGGGCGCGGCTGAGTGCCCGCCCTGAGGCGCCATCCTGCCAGGCTCGCCCTACCGGGAACGACGTCAGCCGACCCGGCCCGGGCACCTGGTTGACCCGGTCAACGGCATCGGTTGTGGAGGGCAACAGAACCGGGTCGAGCTCGAGTCCTCAGCGCCCCGGGCCGTGCCGCTCCCGGTAGGCCCGGGCCACCACCGAGCGCCGCGCGTCCGTGACGTCGAGCGAGGTCGCCCGGTCGAGCACCGCCGGGTGGGACAGGTCGTGGAGCCGGTCCAGCAGCCCGTCGAGGTCCTGGTGCACGGTCGTGGCCCCGGTGGGCGTCCGCACGGTGAACCCCGCCGGGCCGTACGCCGCGACGCTGCCCCGACGACCGAGCAGGTGCTGCGCCTGCCGGGCGCGGTCGGCGAGGTCGCGCGGCGAGCCGCCGTGGGCCGCGACCTCCCACGGCGCCCGCACCGTCCCGCTCCCGCACGCGCCGCACACCAGCGGACCGCCCGTCCCGCCCGGCCCCGCCCGGCGCCTCAGCCGGCCCGCGGCGTACGACGCACGAAGTCGTCGGCGATCTCGTCGAAGGTGACCCACTCGACCCCGTCGTGGCGGTTGATGTGCGCGATCAGCCGCTCCAGCGCCATCAGCACCTGCGGCCGGCCCGACACGTCGGGGTGGATCGTCATGGTGAAGGCGGCGTAGTCCATCTCGCGGTGGACCCAGTCGAACTGGTCGGCCCACATCTGCTCGATGTCGCGGGGGTTGACGAACCCGTGGCTGTTGGGGCTGGTCTTGATGAACATCATCGGCGGCAGGTCGTCGAGGTACCAGTTGGCGGGGATCTCGACCAGGTCGGTCTCCTCGCCACGCACCAGCGGCTTCATCCAGTCGTGCGCCGACGGGGCGTCGTAGTCGATGGGCGTCCAGGAGTCGCCCACCCGCACGTAGTAGGGCTCGAAGTCGCGGTGCATCAGGGAGTGGTCGTACTTGATGCCGCGCTCGAGCAGGAGCTCGTTGGTGACGGTGCTGAACTCCCACCACGGGGCCACGTAGCCGGTCGGGCGCTTCCCGGACCGGTCCGTGATCAGCTCGATGCAGTGGTCGAGCACCTCGGACTCCTGCTGGCGCGACATCGCGATCGGGTTCTCGTGGGAGTAGCCGTGGACGCCGATCTCGTGCCCGGCGGCCACGCAGGCCTCGAACTGCTCGGGGAAGGTCTCCACCGAGTGGCCCGGCCAGAACCAGGTCTGGCGCAGGTCGTGGCGGCGGAACAGCTCCAGCAGCCGGGGCACCCCGACCTCGCCGGCGAAGACGCCGCGCGAGATGTCGTCGGGCGAGCTCTCCCCGCCGTACGAGCCGAGCCACCCCCCGACGGCGTCGACGTCGGTGCCGAAGGCGACCTTGATCTGCTTGGTCATGCGTGCTCCTCGTGGGTGGACGGGTGGGACGGGTTCGTGCGGGTCTCGAGCCAGCCGCGCACCAGCGCGGTCGGGTCGTCGGGGGCGACCGCGAGGGCCGCCGCGAGCAGGACGCGGGCCTGCCAGGTCGTCTGGTCGCCGGCGAGCACCGCCCCCGCGGCGAGCAGGTCGACCCCGCCACCGCCGCCGTAGACCGCGCGGACCGCGCCGTGGGCGACGCGGCTGGTGAGGAGCACCGGCACGCCGGCCGCGACCGCGCGACGCACCTGCTCGGTGTCGCCGGGCGCGGTGTTGCCGATGCCCAGGCCCTGCAGCACGATCCCGCGGGTGCCCCGGTCGAGCAGCGCGGCCAGGGCGGCGCCGTCGCTGCCGGGGACGGTGGCGACGACGTCGACGGGGGCGAGCCCGCTCCGGCGTACGGCCTCGGCGGCAGCGGGCAGGCTCCCCCGCGTCCCCGGGACGGCCGCCACCGTCAGGCCGACGCCGTCGAGGCGCAGCCGCGGACCTGCCGGTGCCTCGAACGCGTGCAGGTCGCTGGTGTGCACCTTGCGCACCCCGACCGCGGGCCAGGCGGCACCGTCGAAGACGAGCAGCGCGCCGTGGCCTCGGGCCTCCTCGGACGCGGCCACCCGCACGGCGTCGCCCAGGTTGCGAGGACCGTCGGGGTCGGGGTCGTCGAAGGGCCGCTGGGCGCCGGTGACCACCACCGGCTGGTCGCCGGTGTGCAGCAGGTCGAGCAGGAGGACGGTCTCCTCCATCGAGTCGGTGCCGTGGGTGACCACCACCCCGTCCGCGCCGCGACCGAGCTCGTCGAGGACCAGCAGCGCCACCTCGGCGACCTGGTCGAGCGAGAGCGCGAAGCTGGGGCTGGTGCCGTGGTCCAGCGCCGCGACCGTGACCTCCGACGACAGCCCGGCGAGGTCGGCCCCCGCCAGCAGCTCGGCGGCCGGCACGCGCGCCACCACGGCTCCCTCGACCGACCGGCTGGCGATGGTGCCGCCGGTGCCGACGAGCACGATCCTGCGCGAGGTGGTCATGGCGTCGTCGTACCCACTGGGGCTGTGAGGCGTCAGTGGGCCATGTCGACGAACCGCGAGTAGTGGCCCTGGAAGGACACCACGACGTCGCGGGTGGGGCCGTTGCGGTGCTTGGCCACGATGATGTCCGCCTCGCCGGCGCGGGTGGACTCCTTCTCGTAGGCGTCCTCGCGGTGCAGCAGCATCACGATGTCGGCGTCCTGCTCGATCGAGCCGGACTCGCGCAGGTCGGACATCATCGGACGCTTGTCGGCGCGCTGCTCGGGACCACGGTTGAGCTGCGAGAGCGCGATGACGGGCACGTCGAGCTCCTTGGCCAGCAGCTTGATCTGCCGGGAGAACTCCGAGACCTCGACCTGACGGGACTCGACCTTCTTGCCCGAGCTCATCAGCTGGAGGTAGTCGATGACGATCAGCTTGAGGTCGTGGCGCTGCTTGAGCCGCCGGGCCTTGGCACGGATCTCCATCATCGTCATGTTGGGGCTGTCGTCGATGAACATCGGCGCCCCGGAGACCTGACCCATCTTGGGCACCAGCTTGGCCCAGTCGTCCTCGCTCATCGGGCCCTTGCGGATGTGGTTGAGCGGGATCTTGGCCTCGGCGGAGAGCAGCCGCATGGTGATCTCGCTCTTGGACATCTCCAGGCTGAAGAAGCAGCTGGTCAGGTTGTTGTGGATCGAGGCGGCCCGGCAGAAGTCGAGGGCGAGCGTCGACTTGCCCATGGCGGGACGCGCGGCGACGATCACCATCTGGCCGCCGGAGAAGCCGTTGCACAGCTCGTCGAGGTCGGCGAAGCCGGTGGGCACGCCGCTGGTGGTCCCGTCGTTGGCCGAGATGGCCTCGATCTCGTCGAGGGTCGACTCCATGATCGCCGAGAGCGGGGCGTAGTCCTCCTGGGCCCGCTTCTCGCCGATGGCGTAGATCTCCTGCTGGGCGACGTCGACGACCGAGTCGATCTCGCCCTCGCCGGCGTAGCCCATCTGGGCGATGCGGGTGCCGGCGTCGACGAGCTTGCGCAGGATCGCCTTCTCACGCACGATCGAGGCGTAGTAGCCGGCGTTGGCCGCGATCGGGACGCTCGACTCCAGGGTGAACAGGTAGGTCGCGCCGCCGACCCGCTCGAGCTGGCCGCGCCGCTCCAGCTCGGCCTTGACCGTCACCGGGTCGGCCGGCTCGCCGCGGCCGTAGAGGTCCACGACGACGTCGTAGATCATCTCGTGGGCCGGCTTGTAGAAGTCGGCGCCGCCGATCTCCTCGTTGACGTCGCCGATCGCGTCCTTGGACATCAGCATCGAGCCGAGGACGCTCTGCTCGGCGTGCAGGTCCTGGGGGGGCATCCGGCCCGACCAGTGCTCCTGGTTGCCGCCCTGGCCGCCGTCGCGGCCGGAGGGGTGGCCGCCGCCGAAGGAGTCGGTCGGGAAGGGCGCGAAGGTGTCGGAGCCCCAGCCGCCCATGGCGGTGCCCAACGTCGTGGGCCCCCCGTCGAAGCCGCTCTCGGTGGTGCTCATCCGCGCTCCCTCCTGATCGCCTCGCCGGTGCCGTGCCGGTGGGTCGCCCGCGTCGCCGCCTGCTGGACCCGGACCGCCGAGCGAGACGTTAGGCGGCCCCACCGACAGCTTCCGACGGGCCGCCCGCGGTGCTGCTGCGGGCGGTGGCGGTGAGGTGCTGGGGGACGCCGAGTGGTGGACAGTACGACGCTCGCGGAGCCGCCACCAAGCCCGTTGTCCACAGGCACCTGTGGACAACCCTGTGCATGGTGTGGAACTCGCCGCCGGATCTGGGGACAGCCTGGGGGTCCACCTGTGGACGACGAAAAAGTTTGAACGGTCATATGCGGTCTGACCTGCAGTTTCGTGGAACGACAGGCTGTGGACGGAAGAAGATCGGAGGTGGGCCATTCACGTGGACGTCATCTCGGCGACGCACGCGCCGTGGCCGCCACCCCGCTCTGACCTGCGCTGAACCCACAGATCGGGTGAGTTATGCACAGGCAGAACGCCTGTTTCGGACAGTCCCACCTCCCTCGGGGTGGCGTGTCGCGCGCCGGTCGTGTTAGTAGCCTCACCCCGGTGACACGGGTGGGCAGGGAGCACGACCGCGAGATCCTGCGGCTGGCCGTCCCCGCGTTCCTCGCCCTCGTCGCGGAGCCGATGTTCCTGCTCGCCGACAGCGCCATCGTGGGCCACCTCGGGACCCCCGAGCTCGCCGCCCTGGGGATCGCCTCGGCCGTGATGGGCACGCTGGTCAGCCTGTGCATCTTCCTGGCCTACGGCACCACCGCCTCGGTCGCCCGCCAGGTCGGCGCGGGCCGCACCCGCGCGGCGCTCACCCAGGGCGTCGACGGGCTGTGGCTGGCCACCGGCCTCGGGCTGCTCGCCAGCCTCGTCACGGTGCCGCTCACCCGACCGCTGGTGCGGCTCTTCGGTCCCGGGCCGCTGGTGGAGGACCAGGCCGTGGTCTACCTCCGGATCGCGCTCCTGGGCGCCGTGCCGCTGCTGCTGATGCTGGCGGCCACCGGCGTGCTGCGCGGCCTCCAGGACACCCGTACGCCGCTCCTGGTGGCCGTCGCGGCCAACGGGGCCAACGTCGTGCTCAACCTGGTGCTGGTCTACGGCGTCGGTGCCTGGGAGGGACTCGGGCTGGCGGGCTCGGCCTGGGGCACGCTGCTGGCCCAGCTCGGGGCCGCGACCGCCCTGGTCTGGGTCGTGGTGCGGGGCGCCCGGCGCACGCGGGCCACGCTGCGGCCCGACCTCGCCGGCATCCGAGCGGCCGGCCGGGCCGGCGTACCACTCATCCTGCGGACCCTGATGCTGCGCGCCTCCCTGCTGGTGATGACGTACGCCGCCGCGCGCCTGGGCGACGCCGACCTCGCCACCATGCAGCTCGCGCTGACGATCTGGACCTTCCTGGCCTTCACCCTCGACGCCGTCGCGATCGCGGCCCAGGCCATCACCGGCCGCTACCTGGGCGCGAGCGACGCGGCCGGTGCCCGGGCCGTCACCCGGCGGATGGAGCGCTGGGGCTGGGCGAGCGGCGTGGTGACCGGGGCCGCGCTGGCCGCGCTGTCGCCGTTCCTGGGCGGGCTGTTCACCAGCGACCCGGACGTCCTGGAGCTGCTCGTCCCGGTGCTGCTGGTCGCCGCCCTCGCGCAGCCGCTCGCCGGGATCGTCTTCGTCCTCGACGGCGTGCTGATCGGGGCCGGCGACGCGGTCTACCTGGCGTGGGCCCAGCTCGTCACCCTGGCGCTGTTCGCCCCGGTCGCGCTCGCGGTCGGCGACCGTGGGCTGACGTGGCTCTGGGTCGCCTTCGGGGTGCTGTTCATGGGCGGCCGCGCCGTCACGCTGCTGGTCCGCGCCCGCGGCGACGCCTGGCTGCGCCTCGGCGCCTGACCCACCCCCCGGCCGCGACGCTCAGCGCACCACCAGGGCGCCGTCGACGAACACCACCTCGCGCTTGTCGGCCGCCATGGCCTCCACGACGGCGGTGACGACGTCGGCCGAGGGGAACGGCGCCGGCAGGCGCGGCGGCTCCCCGGCGAGCGCCCGGCCGTCGAGGCCGGTGTCGAGGTGCGGCGGGCGCACGTCGACCACGGTGAGCCGGCGTCGCTCCTCGCGTCGGAGCACCTCCAGCCAGGTCGCCAGCGCGCTCTTGGCCGCGGAGTACTCCGCCATCCGGGCCGTCGGCAGGTCGGCCAGGATCGCCGAGAGGACCACGACCGTGCCGCGCTCGCCCATCGCCGCCGAGGCGGCCCGCACCAGCGCCATCGGGCCGAGCACGTCGACCGCGAACAGCTCCTCGACCACCGCGTCGTCGGCGTCGACCGCGGGACCGAACCCCGCGACGCCCACGCAGACCACCAGCGCGTCGAGGCCGCCGAGCTGCTCGGCCGCCGCGGTGACCGTGGCGCGGCAGGAGTCGGTGTCGACGGCGTCGAAGAGCAGCGGCTCGGTCCCGACCCGCGAGGCGACCGCCGCGGTCCGGTCGGCGTCGCGACCCGCCGCGACCACCCGGGCGCCCCGCTCGTGCAGCAGGTCGGCCAGCTGGCCTCCCAGTGCCCCCGACGCGCCCGCCACCAGCACCCGTGCGTCCTGCAGGTCCACCAGAGCCACCTCCCCGGGCCGACACCGGCGGCCTGCCCGCTCCCATGGTGGCGGGCACCCGGTGAGGCACCCGGTGAGGCACCCGGCGGGCACCCGGTGAGGCACGGGGTGGGCGACGGGGTGGGCGACGGGTGAGACGCTGTCGCCCATGACGCCGCCGCCGCCGTTGCAGCGGGTCGCGGTGGGTCTGCTGGTGGTCTTCGCCAGCGCCACCTGGCCGCCGGACCCCTCACCCTCGTGGGCCCGCTACGACCTCCTGGCCGACCCCGTCGGCTGGGCGCTGGTGCTCTGGGGCGCCGTGCCCCTGGCCCGGGTGCAGGCAGGGTTCGCGACCGCCCGCACCACGGCGGTGCTCGCCGCCCTGGTGAGCGTGCCGCTGTGGCTGCCGCAGCTGCGGCACCTGCTCGACGCGTCGGGCGAGTGGGCGGCCTCGCTGCCGCAGCTCGCGTTCTGCCTGCTGCTCGCGCGGGAGGTACGCCGCGCGGCCGACGAGCACGGGGAGACCCGGGTCGCGCGCCGCTTCGGGCTGCTGGTCGCCGGCCTCGCCGTCGTGGCGCTGCTGCCCGTGGTGGTCCTGGGCGGCGGCGTGGCGGGCCTGGCCCCGGTCACCGCCCTGCTGGCGCTGCTGGTCGACGTCGCGCTCGTCTGGTCCCTGTTCGCGGTCCACCGCCGGCCGTGGCTCGGCGGACAGGACCGGGCGGGGGCGCCAGACGGGCCGGACGGGGCCGGACGCACGACGGCCGCCCGCCCTCGCGAGGAGGGGGACGGCCGTCGGGCCGGCTGAGCGCCTGGATCAGGCGATCTCGGGCCGGGTCATGCCGGGTCTGGCTGGGTCACGCGGGGACGACGTTGAGGTTGACCTGCGCCTCGACGTCGTCGTGCACCTTCACCGTGACGGTGTGGGCGCCGAGCGACTTGATCGGGTTGGTGACCACGATCGTGCGCTTGTCGACCTCGCCGCCGGCCTCGGTGATCGCCGAGGCGATGTCGGCGGCGGTGACGGCACCGAAGAGCCGACCGCCGTCGCCGGCCCGGACGGCCACGTTGAAGGTCGAGCCCTCGAGCGTGGCCTTGACCTGCTTGGCGTGGTCGACGTCGCGGACCGAGCGGGCCTCGCGCGCCTTCTTGATCGACTCGATGGTCTTCTCGCCGCCACGGGTCCAGCGGATGCCGAAGCCACGGGGGATGAGGTAGTTGCGGCCGTAGCCGTCCTTGACCTCGACCACGTCGCCTGCAGCACCGAGACCGGTGACCTCCTGGGTCAGGATGAGCTTCATCTCCGGGTCTCCTTCCTCAGCGCGCGGTGGACGTGTAGGGCAGCAGAGCGACCTCGCGGGCGTTCTTGACGGCCGTGGCGACGTCGCGCTGGTGCTGCACGCAGTTGCCGGTGACCCGACGCGCGCGGATCTTGCCGCGGTCGGAGATGAACTTGCGAAGCAGGGTGGTGTCCTTGTAGTCGACGTAGGACACCTTCTCCTTGCAGAACTGGCAAACCTTCTTCTTGGGCTTGCGCATCACTGCCTTGGCCATTGTGGAGCTCTCCTCTCAAGAGCCCGGTCCAGCGTGGTGACTGCGACCGGAATGGGGGTGATGGACGGGGTGGATCGGTGGATCGGGTGGTGCGGGTGGATCAGAAGGGGGGCTCGTCGCCGGACGAGGCCCAGGGGTCGTTCTGCGGCTGGCCCCCACCGGAGCCACCCTGCTGACCGCCCCAGGAGCCGCCGCCCTGGCCGCCGGAGCCGCCGGAGCCGCCCCGCGGCTGACCGCCGCCGTAGCCGCCCTGACCGCCCTGGCCGCCGGACTGGCCGCCGGCCGGAGCCGCCTGGCCGCCCTGACCGGGGTTGGACGCCCACGGGTCGTCGCCGCCCTGGCCGCCCTGGCCGCCCCCGCCGTAGCCACCGCCGCCACCGCTGCGCTGGACGCGCGCGATCTTGGCCGTGGCGTACTTCAGGCTGGGGCCGACCTCCTCGACCTCGAGCTCGACGACCGTGCGCTTCTGGCCCTCACGGTCCTCGTAGGACCGCTGCTTGAGCCGGCCCTGGATGACGACGCGCATCCCCTTGGTCAGGGACTCCGCGACGTTCTCCGCCGCCTGCCGCCAGACCGAGCAGGAGAGGAACAGCGCGTCGCCGTCCTTCCACTCGTTGGTCTGCCGGTCGAAGGTGCGCGGCGTCGAGGCGATCCGGAAGTTGGCGACCGCGGCACCCGAGGGGGTGAATCGCAGCTCGGGGTCGTCGACGAGGTTGCCGACGACGGTGATGACTGTCTCGCCTGCCATGTGGTCTCCCAGGGTGTCCGGATCAGGTGGGTGGTGCGGGTGGTGCTGGGTCAGCGCGCGTCGGGACGCAGGACCTTGGTGCGCAGCACCGACTCGTTCAGCGTGAGCTGGCGGTCGAGCTCCTTGACGGTCGCAGGCTCGGCCTGCAGCGACACCACGGCGTAGATGCCTTCGGCGTTCTTGTCGATCTCGTAGGCGAGACGACGACGTCCCCAGACGTCGACGTTGTCCACGGATCCACCGTCGTTGCGGACGACGTTGAGGTACGTGTCGAGCGACGGGGCGACGGTGCGCTCCTCGAGGTTGGGATCGAGGATGACCATGAGTTCGTAGGTACGCATAGCGTTCTCCACCTCCTTCGGACTAAGGGCGGCCACGGCATTTCCGTGACAGGAGGGCTGTGCGATGTCGGCACTCCCATCGGGGGAGGACGACGCGCAAGGTTAACGCGGGTCCGCGTCCTGGCGGAAATCGTCGTCCACAGGCCGTCGGCCGCTGTCCCCGGCCGCTCGTAGGCTGCGCAGCATGAGCACCAGCCAGATCGCCATCGGCGCCCACGTCGACCAGACCGACCCGGTCGCGGAGGCCGCGGCCCGCGGGACGACGGTCGTGCAGTTCTTCCTCGGTGACCCGCAGTCCTACAAGGGCCCCGAGCTGCGCTACGCCGGAGGCGCCGCGGCCCTCCGCGCCGCCGCCGAGGACGCCGGGGTGGACCTCTACGTCCACGCGCCCTACGTCGTCAACGTGGCCACGACCAACAACCGGATCCGGATCCCCAGCCGCAAGCTGCTCCAGCAGCACCTCAGCGCCGCGGCCGAGATCGGGGCCAAGGGGCTGATCGTCCACGGCGGCCACGTGAACAAGACCGACGACCCGGCCACCGGCTTCGACAACTGGCGCAAGGCGATCGAGGCCACCGACCTGCAGATCCCGCTGCTGATCGAGAACACCGCGGGCGGGGAGAACGCCATGGCCCGTCACCTCGACCGCATCGCGGGCGTCTGGGACGCGGTGAGCCGGGCCGAGGGAGCCGAGCAGGTCGGCTTCTGCCTCGACACCTGCCACGCCTGGGCCGGCGGCGTCGAGCTGGGCACCGCGGTGGAGAAGGTGCTCGCCATCACGGGGCGGCTCGACCTGGTCCACGCCAACGACAGCCGGGACGGCTTCGACTCGGGTGCCGACCGGCACGCCGGCTTCGGCGCCGGGCAGCTGCCCCCCGACGAGCTCGCCGACGTCGTGCGGCAGGCCGGGGCACCGGTCGTGTGCGAGACCCCGGGCGGCGCGGAGGAGCACCGCGCCGACATCGCGTGGCTGCGCGAGCACGGGGTGTGAACCGGCCACCCTCGCCCCGCCCGTCCCGCCGGGCCGTCCTGGGCGGCCTGGGCGGCCTGGCCCTGGGGGGCCTCGTCTCGGCGTGCGGCGGCACCGCGCGCACGGCCGAGCCCTCGCCCGCCCCCACCGACGTCGAGCGGCTGACCTACGGCGACGACGACTCCCAGGTCGTCGACGTGCGTCGCCCCGACGGAGGCCAGGTCCTGGGCACGGTCGTGCTGCTCCACGGTGGCTACTGGCTCCCGCAGTACGGCCTGGACCAGCTCGACCCGCTCGCCAAGCGGCTGACCTCGCTCGGCTGGGTCACCGCCAACGTGGAGTACCGCCGCACCGGCGCCGGCGGCGGCGTCCCCGCCACCCTCGAGGACGTCGCGGCCGCCCTCGACCTCGTCACCACCGAGCGGCTCCCCGGCCCCGTGGTCACGCTCGGCCACTCCGCCGGCGGCCACCTGGCCGTCTGGGCCGCCTCGCGGTCGGCCCGCACCCCCGGCGGCGCCCCGCGGGGCCGGCTCGCCGGGGCGGTGTCGCTGTCCGGCGTGCTCGACCTCGACCTGGCCTCGGGCCGCTCGGGCTCCTCGGGCCCGGTGCGGGCCTTCACCGGCGGCACGCCCCGCTCCGCGGCGCGGGCGTACGCCGCGGCGGACCCGACCGCGCTGGTCCCCGCCCCGTGCCCGGTGTGGGCGGTGCAGGCCGAGGACGACCAGGTGGTCCCGCGCGAGCAGGCCACGTCCTACGTCGCGGCGGCACGCGAGGCCGGCGGCACGGCCGAGCTGGTGCTCGTGCCGGGCGACCACTTCACGGTCATCGACCCCGACGCCCGCTCGACGGCCACCGTCGAGCGGCTGCTCCGGCGGGCCGCGGGCTGACCCGGAGCCTTGGCTAGGCTCCCGGGGTGTCCTCCTCCCGCTCCGCCCCGGCCCTCACCGTGCGCACGACCGGCGCCGAGGAGCACCGCGCCTACGTGGCCGACCTGGCCGGACGCGGCGGCTCCGCGAGCTTCCTGCAGACCCCGGCCTGGGCCCGGGTCAAGCCCGACTGGAAGGCCGAGTCGGTGGCCTGGCAGGACCCCGAGGGCCGGGTGGTGGGCGTCGCGCTGGTGCTCTACCGCCAGCTGCCCAAGGTCCGCCGCTACCTCGCCTACCTGCCCGAGGGCCCGGTGCTGCCGTGGGAGGAGGTCGCCGAGCCCGGCGGGCTGGAGCGCTGGCTGGCCCCGCTGACCGCCCACGTGCGGGCGGCCGGGGCGTTCGGCGTCCGCATCGGTCCCCCCGTGGTGACCCGCCGGTGGAGCGCCGCCGCGGTCAAGGAGGGCATCGCCGACGACGCGGTCACCTCGCTGACCGACCTCACCCCGAGCGCCGAGCACGCCTCCGGGCTCGCGCTGGCACGACAGCTCGAGGAGCTCGGCTGGCGCCGCCAGGGCGCCGAGGGCGGGTTCGCCGCCGGCCAGCCGCAGTACAACTTCCAGGTCCCCCTCGCCGACGAGGCGGGCGTGCCGCTGCCCGAGGAGGAGGTGCTGCGGCGGATGAACCAGCTGTGGCGCCGCAACATCAAGAAGGCCGCCAAGCTCGGGGTCGAGGTCACCTCGGTGGCCGGTGCGGCCACCACCTCCTCCGAGCTCGACGAGGCCCTGGCCGCGTTCCACGCGCTCTACCTCCACACCGCCGAGCGCGACCACTTCACGCCGCGCCCGCTGTCCTACTTCCGCACCATGGTCGCGGCGCTCGGCGCCGAGGACCCCGACCGGATCCGCCTCTACCTCGCCCACCACGAGGGCGACCTCGTGGCGGCGACGATCTGGATCCGGGTCGGCAGCCACGCGTGGTACTCCTACGGCGCCTCCTCCACCGACAAGCGCGAGGTGCGCGGCTCCAACGCCGTGCAGTGGCAGATGGTCCGCGACGCGCTGGCCGCGGGGGCCCGGGTCTACGACCTGCGGGGCATCACCGACACGCTGCGTTCCGACGACGACCACGTCGGGCTGATCCAGTTCAAGGTCGGCACCGGCGGCGAGGCCGTCGAGCACGTCGGCGAGTGGGACCTCCCGCTCAGCAAGCCGCTGTACGCCGCCTTCGACCTCTACATGCGACGGAGGGGCTGATGTCGCTCACCCTGCACGTCGACGGCGACCGGTGGCGCGCCCACCTGCGCGACACCGTGGCCCACCACCCCGGCCTGGTGCCGGTGACCAAGGGCAACGGCTACGGCCTCGGCCTGCACCGCCTGGCCCGCCGGGCGCAGTGGCTGGGCGTCGACACGGTCGCGGCCGGCACCTACCCCGAGCTCGCCGAGCTCCACCAGCGCTTCGACGGCTCCCTGCTCGTGCTGCAGCCCTGGCGACCGGGCCACGGCGAGCACCAGGACCCCGCGGCGCTGGGCGTCGACCCCGACCGGGTGGTCCACACCGTGGGTCGGCTGGAGGACCTCGACGCCCTGGCCGACCAGGGCCGCGCCACGGGCCGTCCGGTCCGGGTCGTGCTCGAGCGGCTCACCTCGATGCTGCGCCACGGGTTCTCCGGTGACGACCTGGCCGAGGCCGTACGCCGCTCCCGCCGCGGCGGGCTGCGCGTCGAGGGCGTCGCGCTGCACCTGCCGCTGCCCTCGGCGCGGGCGACGCTGTCGACCCGGTCGAGCCGGTCCTCCCACGGCACCGAGGTCGAGCGGCTGCTGGCCGAGCCGGCCGTGGCCGACCTCGCGTCCGGCGGCGGTCCCGCGCGCCAGGTCTGGGTCTCCCACCTGACCGAGGCCGAGCTCGAGGTGCTGGCGCTGAAGTTCCCCGACCTGGTGCTGCGCCCGCGGGTCGGCACCGGCCTGTGGCTCGGCGACCGCGGCGCGCTGCAGGTCACCGCGGAGGTGCTCGACGCCCACCCGGTCGAGCGCGGAGACACCTACGGCTACCGCGGCCGCTCGGCGCCCCGGCGCGGCACCCTGCTGGTGGTCTCCGGCGGCACCTCCCACGGCATCGGCCTGGAGGCCCCGACCGGCGAGGCCACGCTCAAGGCGCGCGCCGCCTCGCTGGCACGGGGCGGCCTGGACGCCGCGGGCTTCGTCCGCTCGCCCTACAGCGTCGGCGGGAAGCAGCGGCTCTTCGCCGAGCCCCCGCACATGCAGGTCTCGATGCTCTTCATCCCGCACGGCGCCCCGGTGCCGGCGGTGGGCGAGGAGATCGAGGTGCGGGTCCGCTACACCGCGACGTCGTTCGACGCCGTCGAGATCTCCTGACGGCTGCGCGTCGCTCCGCCCGGCACGTGCACCGGGTCGGTGCGCACCGGGTCGTGGTCGGGCCGGAGCACGTCGCGCACCACGACGGCGACGAGGTAGAGCTGGGCCGCCAGCCGCAGCCAGATCGCCACGTCGTACAGCGGTGAGTCGGTGTCGGCGGCGTCCTTGAGGTAACCGCCGAGGTAGGCCCACACCATCACGAAGTAGAGGACCTCGCCCGCCTGCCAGACCAGCTGGTCGCGCCAGCGGGGCCGGGCGAGCACGGCCAGCGGCAGCAGCCAGAGCACGTACTGCGGCGAGTAGACCTTGTTGACGACCAGGAACCCCGCGACCACGAGGAACCCCAGCTGCGCCAGCCGCGGGGTCTCCGGCGCCCGGAGCCCGAGCACCGCCACCCCGACGCAGACCGCGCCGAAGAACACCCAGGACCACAGGTTGACCTGCTCGACCGTCGCGGTGACGCCGGCGTGGGAGAGCGCCAGCCAGACCGAGCCCAGGTCGGCCCCGCGGTCGGCGTTGAAGGACCAGAACACCCTCCACCGCTCCGCGTCCCCGAGGTACGCCGGGGCGTTGGCCAGCCCCCACGCGGCCGCCGCCGCGACCGCGGCCCGCGCGAACGCCCCCAGCTCGCGCCGCCGGAAGCAGATCACCAGCACCGGCCCGAGCAGGAACAGCGGGTAGAGCTTGGTCGCGGTCCCCAGCCCGATCAGGATGCCGGTCAGCACCGGGTCGCCGCGCGACCAGGCCCACAGCGCGCCCGCCACCAGCACCACGGCCAGCAGGTCCCAGTTGACCAGCCCGGTCAGCAGCAGGCTGGGCGAGAGCACGAACAGCAGCGCGTCCCAGGGCCGGCGGGCGTGCGCCCGGGAGAGCAGCCAGGTCGTCACGAGCGCACAGGCGGCGAGCAGGAGCGCGGTCAGCAGGAAGTAGCTGTTGGTCTCCTGCGCCATCCCCGGCAGGCCCCACACCCCGTCGGGCGAGGCCGAGCGGCGCTCGACGATCGAGGGCCCGTCCTGCGCGACGACCTGGGTCACCCGAGCGACGGCGTAGGCCACGTAGGCGATGCCCACGGGGTACTCCATCGCCTGGTGCCGGCCGCCGTCGGCGGCGTACGGCCACCAGGCCTCGGCCAGCCCACGACCGGTGTAGAGGTAGGGGACGTCGGAGTAGCAGCCCTTGCCGTAGCGGGCCTGGTCCACGGCCCAGCCGGTGTCCAGGCACGGCACGTGGTGGACCACCGAGAGGCCCATCACCACGGCCGTCAGCGCGAGCAGCACCCGCACCGGCGACCACCAGCGGTGCGGCAGCGCGTGCCGCCCGACGGGTCCGCCGGCGACGTCGCTGAGCCCCCGGGCGACCGGATCCGTGCGGGTGGGGGCGACCACGCCCGCCACCGCGGCTGGACCCCGGCCCGGCGCGGGCTCGGGCCGGCTAGCCGCCACCGGGGCTCGCGTCGCCGCCGCCCGGCTCGCGGCCGTTGCCCGGCTGCCCCAGGTCGGGGCCCGGGTCCACCGGCTCACCGGGGTCGGTGGGCTCGGGCGGCGCCGAGGTCGGCGGCGTCCGCGTCGGCGTCTCCGAGGGCGACTCGCTGGGCGACTCGCTCGGGGTCTCCTGGGGCGTCGGGTCCGGGGTGAAGGTCGGCGACGGCGGCGGGGTGTACGGCGCGTGGCCGTCCTCCGGCGCGTCGCCGTCCACGAACGCCGGCTCGGGGAAGTCCTCGACGTCGACGCCCTCCATCAGCCGGCTCATGATCGAGGACCAGGTCAGGGTGGGGTACTGGCCGCCGTAGAAGGTCGGCAGGAAGCCGTTGAGCGCCTCGTTGCCCTTGCCGCGGG
This sequence comes from Nocardioides aurantiacus, assembly GCF_003752505.1. Lineage (NCBI taxonomy): Bacteria > Bacillati > Actinomycetota > Actinomycetes > Propionibacteriales > Nocardioidaceae > Nocardioides > Nocardioides aurantiacus. Next base: position 3,870,171 of record NZ_RKHO01000001.1, read on the forward strand.
CGTACATCACCGCGGTCGCGACCTGCGGGGTGTAGCCCACGAACCACGACGACGACACGTCGCCGTCGGCGTTGGTGGCGGTGCCGGTCTTGCCGGCGGCGGGACGGCCCACGCCCTGGGCGTTGGTGCCGCTGCCGCTGGCCACCACCTGCTGCATGGCGTAGCTGACGTCGCTGGCGATGTCCTCGGAGAGCACCCGCTTGGTCTCGCGCGGGGCCTTGTAGAGCACCTCGCCGTCCTCGGCGCGGGTGACCCGCTTGACCGTGAACACGTCGTGGGCGACGCCGCCGTTGGCGATCGTGGCGTAGGCGTTGGCCATCGAGACCGGGCCGACGGTCGCCGACCCGAGGGCGATCGCGTTGTTGGGCTCCAGGCCCGGCGCGTCGTCGGGCACCCCGAGGCGCACGGCCATCTGACGGATCTTGCGCGGGCCGTCCGGGATGCTGTCGGTGAGGTCGGCGTACGCCGTGTTGACGGAGTTCTCCGTGGCCGTGACCAGGCTGATCGCCGAGCCGAAGTTGGTGCCGGTGCCCTCGCCCTGGTTGTCCACCGAGCCGCTGCCGTCCTCGAACTCGTAGGGCGAGTTGCCGTCGAAGGTGTCGCGCAGGCTGTAGCCCGCGTCGAGGCCCGCGGCCAGCGCGAACGGCTTGAAGGAGGAGCCCGGCGAGGAGCCGATGGTGGCCCAGTCGAGCTGGCTCCGGAGGTAGTCCTGGCCGGCGAAGAAGCCGATCAGGGCGCCGGTCTGCACGTCGACCGAGGCGCTCGCGACGTGGAGGCCCTTGAGCCCCTCGGGGCGGCGCTCGGTCACGCCCTCGGCGTTGGCGGCCATGCCCGAGCGGGTGAAGGTGGTCTCGACCCGCAGTCCGCCGGTGTCGATCTCGGTCTCGTCGAAGCCGATGCGCTGCAGCTCGTCCTTGACCATGGAGAGCATGAACCCGCGCTGGCCGCCGAACTGGTTGCTGCCGCCGCGCTTGACGAAGCTCGGCAGCTTCCCGGCGATCCGGTCGGCCTCTGCGGCGTCGATGTTGCCCGCCTCGACCATGCCCGAGAGCACGTAGTCGTAGCGCGAGACCAGCCGGGCCCGCGTCTCGTCGCTGCCGTCGGGCGAGAGGCCGGCGGGCGAGTTGAGGACCGCGGCGAGCGTGGCCGACTCCTGGACGGTGAGCTGGCCGGCGTTCTTGCCGAAGAAGGCGCGCGAGGCGGCCTGAACGCCGTAGGCCCCGCGACCGAAGTAGATGGTGTTCAGGTAGCCCTCGAGGATGGCCTCCTTGGAGCGCTCCTGCTGCACCTTGAGCGAGAGGAAGGCCTCCTTCACCTTGCGGCTGAGGGTGCGCTCCTGGCTGAGGTAGAGCAGCTTGACGTACTGCTGGGTGATCGTGGAGGCGCCCTGGGTGGCGTTGCCGCGCGCGTTGGAGAAGGCGGCGCGGATGATGCCCTTGGGGTCGATGCCGCTGTTGGAGTAGAAGGTGCGGTCCTCGGCGGCGATGACGGCGTCCTGCATCGACTGCGGGATGTCGGCCAGTGGGACGGACTCGCGGTTCTGCTCCGCGAAGGTGCCGATGCGCTGCTTGCCGCCGCTGTAGGTGACGTAGGTCGACTGCGCCTCGAAGGCGCGGTTGGCACTGGGGATCTCGGTGTTGCGGTAGGTGAAGTAGAAGACGCCACCCCCGACCAGGGCCAGCACGAGGCCGACCACGAGGGTCCACTTGGCCACGGCCCGCAGGCGGCGCCTGACCGGGCGGGAGCCGTCCGACGACGGGCGGGGGGTGCGTTGCGCACTCACTGCGTGCTCTACCTCCTGGGGTGGGCGTGCCTGGGAGAGGCCGGTTCCGGTCACGAAGAGTACGGGGTCGCGCTGTGCCGTGGCCCTCGAACCCGACGCGCCGGCCCGGTCGACGGCGGTGCGGTCACGCGGTGGATATATCGGTGCGATAGGTTGTCTCGATGTAACGCCGGGAACGTCCGGCACCGGACGCACCCGAGGAGGTGGACGATGAGCAGCAAGGCCGCTGCACTGGAGCTCGCCGTCCTCGGGCTGCTGCACGAGTCGCCCCTGCACGGCTACGAGCTGCGCAAGCGGCTCAACCTGCTCTTCGGCTGGACCCGGGTGCTGTCCTACGGCTCCCTGTACCCCGCGCTGAAGCGGATGCTGCGCGCCGGCCTCGTGATCGAGGACACCACCACGGCCGGCGTGTCCCGCCGGCAGCGGATCGTCTACCGCATCACCGCCGCGGGCGAGGCGCGCTTCGCCGGGATGATCACCGACGTCGGCCCGTCGGCCTGGGAGGACGAGGACTTCACGATGAGGTTCGCGTTCTTCTCCCGCACCGACTCCGAGGTGCGGCTGCGGATCCTCGAGGGTCGCCGCAGCCGGTTGCAGGAGCGGCTGGACCGCGCCCGCTCCGACCGTCAGCCCACCGGCCCGGTCGACCGCTACGTCAGCGAGCTGCAGCGGCACTCCATCGAGTCGGTCGAGCGCGAGCTGCGCTGGCTCACCGACCTCATCACCGCCGAGCACCAGCAGCAGCAGTCCCCGCGCAGTCCTCAACCAGAGCACCGCACACCAGACCTCGACGTCTGAGTCGACGTCCGCAGAAGAAGGAGAAACCCATGGGATCGGTCCGTGTCGCCATCGCGGGAGTCGGCAACTGCGCCAGCTCCCTCGTCCAGGGCGTGGAGTACTACAAGGACGCCGACCCGTCGGGCGTCGTCCCCGGCCTGATGCACGTGGCGTTCGGCGAGTACCACGTCGCCGACGTCGAGTTCGTCGCCGCCTTCGACGTCGACGACAAGAAGGTGGGCAAGGACCTCTCCGAGGCCATCAACGCCTCCGAGAACAACACCATCAAGATCGCCGACGTCCCGACCCTCGGCATCGAGGTCCAGCGCGGCCCGACCCTGGACGGTCTCGGCAAGTACTACCGCCAGACCATCGAGGAGTCCGGCGCCGACGCCGTCGACGTCGTGGCCGCCCTGCGCGAGTCCGGCGCGGACGTGCTCGTCTCCTACCTGCCCGTGGGCTCGGAGGAGGCCGACAAGTTCTACGCCCAGTGCGCGATCGACGCCGGCGTGGCCTTCGTCAACGCGCTCCCCGTCTTCATCGCCTCCGACCCCGAGTGGGCCAAGAAGTTCGAGGACGCCGGCGTCCCGATCATCGGCGACGACATCAAGAGCCAGGTCGGCGCGACCATCACCCACCGCGTGATGGCCAAGCTGTTCGAGGACCGCGGCGTGGCGCTGGACCGCACCTACCAGCTCAACGTCGGCGGCAACATGGACTTCAAGAACATGCTCGAGCGCGAGCGCCTGGAGTCCAAGAAGGTCTCCAAGACCCAGGCCGTGACCTCCAACCTGACCGGTGAGCTGGCCGACAAGATCGACAGCCGCAACGTCCACATCGGCCCGTCGGACTACGTCGCCTGGCTCGACGACCGCAAGTGGGCCTACGTCCGCCTCGAGGGTCGCGCCTTCGGCGACGTGCCGCTCAACCTGGAGTACAAGCTCGAGGTCTGGGACTCCCCCAACTCGGCCGGCATCATCATCGACGCGATCCGCGCCGCCAAGATCGCCAAGGACCGCGGCATCGGCGGCCCGCTGCTGTCCGCGTCGTCCTACCTGATGAAGAGCCCCCCGGTGCAGCGCCCCGACGAGGAGGGCCGCAAGTCCGTCGAGGCGTTCATCGCCGGCGAGGTCGAGCGCTAGACCGACGCCCCGCACGAGGCCCCCACCCCACCGGGTGGGGGCCTCGTCGTTTGTGCCGACCACTTGACACAAACGGCTGAGGAACCGATGTTTGTACCAGCGACCTGGCACAAGGTCCGGAGATCGGGGGTACGCCGTGGGCATCGGGATGCTGGAGCTGGTGCTGCTGGCGGCGCTGCCGGTCGGCGTCGTCGTCACCGCGCTGGTGTTGCTGGGCGCGGGCGCCGGCCGGCGGGTCCCGTCTTCGCGCGAGTCGCGCCTGGTGGCGCTGACCCGGGCGGTCGGGCTGCTGCTGGGGATCGCCGCCGCGGCGCTGGTGCTGCAGGCGGGCTCCTACTCCTCCGGAACGGTGCTGGCGCCGGCGGCGGTCGGCCTCGGGCTGCTCGCCGGGGTCGCCGTCGGCGAGACGCTGGTGCGGCCGCGGCGCGCACCCGGCCCGCGGACCGCGTCGCTGCGGCCGCGCCGGGTGCGCGACTACGTGCCGCGCCGGCTGGGACCGGCCGTCGCCCTCCAGGTGGTGGCGCTGGTGGCGCTGCTGGTGCTGACCTCGCTCACCGCCAGCCGCGACGCCTCCACCGGCACCGTGCGGGCGCTGTCGTGCAGCGGTGCCGGCGTGTCGAGCACCAGGACGCCGTACCCCGGCTCGTTCTACAGCGTGCCGCTCGCGCTGGCCCTGCTCGCGGTGCTGCTCGTCGCGGCCCTGGCCGCCCGCCAGGTCGTCGCCCGGCCGCGCGGCGTGGGTGCTGCCGGCGACACCGGCGCCGACGACGCGCTGCGGGCGCGCTCGCTGGCCGTGGTGGTGGCCGCGACCGGGATCGCGGTGGCCGCGCCGTACTGCGGGATCGCGCTCACCGCGGGGATCGCGCTGCACGGCCTCGGCGGCGGCGACGCGGGCTGCGCGCCGGCCTGGACCGGCCCCGTGGGCCTCGTCGTCGGCTGGTCGGTGGTCCCGGCAGCCGTGCTGCTGCTGGCGTGCCTGGTCTCGCTGCTCGGCGACCGCGCCCGGCTGCCGCAGCCCGCCTTCCCGCCGCCGCCGGAGCAGGTACGCCGGTGACCGCCCCCGTCGCGCTCGTCGTCGACCCCGACGACCCCACCCCGCCGTACGAGCAGCTGCGCCGGCAGGTGCGCGACCTCATCGGGGGTGGCGTGCTGCACGCCGGCGACCGGCTGCCGCCGCTGCGCCAGCTCGCGGGCGACCTGGGCCTGGCCGTGGGCACGGTGGCGCGGGCCTACCGCGAGCTGGAGGCCGAGGGGCTGCTGACCTCGCGCCGGGGCGGGGGCACGCGGGTCAGCCACGGCGCCCGCCCGCTGCCCGCGACCGAGCTGCTGCGGCGTCTCGACGGCCTCGCGGCCGGCTTCGTGGCCCAGGCGCGCGCCGGCGGGGCCGGGGACCAGGACGTGCTCGACGCCGTCCGCACGGCGCTGGGGCTCAGCGCTCCGCGTCGGCCTTGATCTTGGCCAGCGTCTGCGCCATGCCGCGCTGGAGCTCGGCGGTGAAGTCGTCGACGCCGCCGAGCACCCGGTCGGTCAGCTTCACCGAGAGGTCGGAGATGCCCTTGGGGGCGTCGCGGCGCTGGGTCAGGCGGGTGCCGCCGGCCGCGGTCGGCTCGAGGTCGAAGGACCAGACGGTCCAGTTCTCCTTGATCCGGAACGCGACCCGCTTCTCCGGGACGAGGTCGACGACCTGGCCCTGGGTCGGCCACACCAGCAGCCCGCGCCGGTTGACGTTGACCATCTTGGCGCCGACCTTCATCTCGCCACCGCGCAGGAAGGTCTTGGCGCACTGCGGGCTCCACCGCGGCATGTGGCGCAGGTCGGAGACCAGCGCCCAGACCTGCGCGGGCGGGGCGTCGATCTCGGTCGAGGCCTCGAGGGGGGCGACGTCGGTCAGCGGCACGGGGTGGCTCCTGGGGTCGGCACGGGCGGGTCTCGGACTGTAACGGCTGATGTCACCGCGAGTTACCCGATGGTGAGGCAACGCACGTGCGGGGCGACCGGTGGCCTTGCTAGGTTCTCTGCCGCGGTCCAGCCCCGGCCGCGTCGCCCTCGTGACTAGACAGGTCTCGCATGGGTCCTTCTCGCGATGCCGCCCTGCTCACCGCGATCGCCGCCGAGCTGCAGGAGCACCCCACCGAGGACGGCACGGTCGCCGACGTCCTCGACCGCGCGGTCGCGCTGCTGCCGCCCGCCGACCACGCCAGCCTCACGGTCCGCCGGCGCCACGTCGGCTGGGACACCGCCGGCGCCACCTCGGCGCTCGCGGTCCGGGCCGACGAGCTGCAGTACGCCCTGGAGGAGGGACCCTGCGTCGAGGCGTACGCCGCGGCCGACCGCCGCACCAGCGACCGGGTCGCCGACGACCCGCGCTGGCCGCGCTGGGGGCCGGCCGCCGACGACCTCGGCGTGCGGTCGGTGCTCAGCATCGGCCTGGAGGCCCGGGGCGAGCGGGTGGGCTCGCTCAACCTCTACGCCGGCACGCCGGCCGGGTTCGCCGATCCCGCGGTGGCCGAGCTCGCGCGGTTGTACGCCGTCCACGCGTCGTACGCCCTGCACTCGGCGCACCGACGCGAGGGCCTGGAGTCGGCGATCGCCACACGCCACGTCATCGGGCTGGCGCAGGGGGTGCTGATGGAGCGGTTCGGACTGGACCAGGAGCGCTCGTTCGCGCTGCTGCAACGGCTCTCCAGCACCCACAACCGCAAGCTGCGCGACATCTGCGAGGAGCTGGTGCGCACCGGCGACACGCCCGGTCTGGCCGCCGGCCCCGACACCGGGCCTGACACCGGGCCTGACACCGGGCCTGACTAGCCGCGCGTCCCCGCCCACGCGCGCAGCGCGGCCACCGCCTCGGCCTCGCTCATCGGACCGTGGTCGAGCCGCAGCTCCAGCAGGTGGCGGTAGGCCTCGCCGACCTCGCGGCCGGGTCCGACGCCGAGCACCTCCATGATCTGGTTGCCGTCGAGGTCGGGCCGGATGGAGGCCAGCTCCTCCTCCTCGGCGAGCCGGGCGATCCGGGTCTCGAGGTCGTCGTAGGTGCGTCGCAGCCGCTCGGCCTTGCGCCGGTTGCGCGTGGTGCAGTCGGCGCGGGTCAGCACGTGGAGCCGCTCCAGCTGGTCGCCGGCGTCGCGGACGTAGCGGCGTACGGCGGAGTCGGTCCACTCCCCCGAGCCGTAGCCGTGGAAGCGCAGGTGCTGCTCGACCAGCTGCGCCACCGCGTCGACCTGGTCGCGGGAGAACCGCAGCGCCTGGAGCCGCTTGCGGGTCAGCTTGGCCCCGACGACGTCGTGGTGGTGGAAGGTGACGCTGCCGTCGTCGAGGAAGCGGCGGGTGCGCGGCTTGCCGACGTCGTGCATCAGCGCCGCCAGCCGCGAGACCAGGTCGGGGGCGCCCCCCAGCCGGTCCTCGAGGCCGACGGCCTGCTCCAGCACGGTCAGGGTGTGCTCGTAGACGTCCTTGTGGCGGTGGTGCTCGTCGCGCTCCAGCGCCAGGGCGGGCAGCTCGGGCAGCACGTGCTCGGCCAGCCCGGTCTCCACGAGCAGCCGCAGCCCGCGCACCGGGTCGGGCGAGAGCAGCAGCTTGACCAGCTCGTCGCGGACCCGCTCCGCGGAGACGATGGTGATCCGCTCGGCCATGTCGGTCATCGCCGCCACCACGGCCGGGTCCACGGTGAAGCCCAGCTGGGCCGAGAACCGCGCGGCGCGCATCATCCGCAGCGGGTCGTCGGAGAAGGAGGACTCGGGCGTGCCCGGGGTGCGCAGCCGCTTCTCGGCGAGGTCGACCACGCCACCGAAGGGGTCCTCGAGCTGCTCGCCCGGCAGCGAGAGCGCCATCGCGTTGACGGTGAAGTCGCGTCGCTCGAGGTCGGCGACCAGCGAGTCGCCGTACTGCACGGCCGGCTTGCGGCTCTCCGCGTCGTACGCCTCGGAGCGGTAGGTGGTGATCTCGACCTGCCACTCGCCCTTGCGGCAGCCGATGGTGCCGAAGGCGCGGCCGATGTCCCAGACGGCGTCGGCCCAGCCCTTGACCAGCCGCTCGGTCTGCGCCGGCGTCGCCGAGGTGGTGAAGTCGAGGTCCTGCTGCAGCCGGCCGAGCATGGCGTCGCGGACCGGTCCCCCGACCAGGGCGATCTCGTGGCCGGCGGCGGCGAAGCGGCGGCCGAGCTCGTCGGTCACCGGCGCCAGGCGGCGCAGCTCGCGCACCGTGCGCGCCTGGACGTCGCTGATCAGCAGAGGCTCCTCGGACACGAGGGACGAGTCTAGGGGGCGCGGGCCGGGCCGATCGGTAGCATCCCCCGGGTGCGAACCGCCAGCCCGACGACCCGCGTGCTGGCGGTGGTGGCACTCCTGGTGGCCCCGCTCGTCGGCGTCGCGCTCGGGGGCGCGACCGACCCGGCCGTCGCGGTCGAGGAGCCCGCGGCCACGCCGCTCACGGTGCGGCTGGACTCGATGTCCCCGGCGGTGCTGCCCCGCCGGGGCAGCATCACCCTGGAGGGCAGCGTCAGCAACGACTCCGAGGAGGACTGGGACGACGTCAACGTCACGCCGTTCTCCTCCACCACCCCGCTGACCACCCGCGAGGACCTGGCGCTCGCCGCGCAGACCCCGGAGCAGACGACCGTGGGCGAGCGGCTGGACGTCTTCGACGCGGTCGGCGACCTCGGTCCCGGGGAGTCGGCCGACTTCGCCGTGCGCGTCCCGGTCGGCGAGCTCCCGATCTCCGGCGACCCCGGGGCCTACTGGATCGGCGTCCACGCGCTCGGCACCGACGCCGCGGGCCGCGACGCCGTCGCCGACGGCCGGGCCCGCACGTTCGTCCCGCTGCTCACCCCGCGCCAGGCCCGCAGCGCCTCGGTCCCCGTCTCGCTCGTGCTGCCGCTGCGTCAGGCCGCCCGGCGCGCGGCCGACGGCAGCCTCGACGACCCGCAGCAGTGGGTCGACCTCAGCGCCGAGGAGGGCCGGCTGACGCGTCTCGCCGACCTCGCCGCCACGGCCGGCGACCGGCCGCTGACCTGGCTCGCCGACCCGGCGGTGCTCGACGCCCTCAGCGACCTCGGCCGGGGCAACCCGCCGGTCTCCCTCGAGACCCGCTCCGAGGGGAGCGACGAGGGGTCCGAGGAGGACGACCCGGAGGAGTCGCCCGCCCCGTCCGGCGGCAGCGACGCCGCCGGCGTGCCCGACGGGGCCGCAGCCGAGCGCGCCCGCGCGCTGGTGCAGCGCCTCCGCGACGAGCTGGACTCCCGCGACCTCCTCACCCTCCCGTACGCCGACCCGGACGCCGCCGCCCTGGCCCGTCGCCGTCCGCCGCTGCTCGCCCGGGCGGCCACGCTGTCCGAGCGGCGCACGGCCGCCCGCGACCTGGTGGGCCGCGCCGTCGTCGCCCCGCCGGGCGGGTTCTTCGACCCCGAGCTGGTCGAGGCCCTGCCCGAGGACGAGGACCTGCTGCTCAGCGACCAGGGCGAGCTCGCGCTCTCGCCCGCCTCGACCCTCGACGGCCGCCGCCTGACCCTCGCCGACGCCCGCACCTCCGCCGGCGGACCCGCCCCGGTCTCCGGCACCGACCCCCTGGCCCTGCGGCAGCGGGTCCTCGCCGAGGCGGCCACGCAGGTCGTGGCCGGCGACGAGGTGCGCCCGATCGTGGTCACGCTGCCGCAGCGCTGGGACCCGGGCGCGGCCTGGCGCGAGGCCGACCTCTTCGACGGGCTCGACACCGGCTGGGTGCGGTTCGCCGCGCTGCCCTCCGGCGGCACGGCGTACGACGGGCAGCTGCCGTACCCGCGCTCGCAGCGGGCCGCCGAGATCGGCACCGACAACCTGCGCGCCGCCGTCGAGCTGGCCGCGGCCGGCCGCACGCTGAGCGACCTGCTGACCGGCGAGGACGACGTGTCCGACGACCTGCTCGGGGCCTCGCTCCAGGCCGTGTCCTACAGCGCCCGCCGACTGCCACGCCTCAACGTCGAGCGCACCGACGCCCTCGCCGCCGCCGCCCGGGGCGAGCTGGCGCGGGTCCGGGTGACCGGCAACGACCTGGTCTCGCTGTCCAGCGGCTCGGGCGACGTCACCGTCACCGTCGTCAACGACCTCGAGCAGCCGGTGACCGTCGGCCTGCGCGTGGAGACCGACGCCGAGGTCGAGATCGACACCGGCGAGGCCGTCCAGCTCGGCCCCGGCCAGCGCTCCACGGCCCGGCTGCCCGTGCGCAGCTCCGACGGCGTCCACGAGGTGACGATGCAGCCGGTCACCAGCGACGGCGCGGCCGTCGGGGAGCCCTTCACCTTCAGCCTGCGCACCAGCGAGGTGGGCCGCGTCATCTGGGTGGTCATCGCCGCCGGCGGCGTGCTGCTCGCCGTGATGATCGCCCGCCGCGTCGTGCTCCGGCTGCGCAGCCGCCACCGGCGCGAGCGACCCACCGACCCCGCGAAGGACGTGCCGTGAGCACCCCCACCGACCCGTCCACGGATCCCCCCGGGGGCCCGCCCGAGGACCGACCGGAGGGGCGCACCGCCCCGCGGCACACCGCAGCGGCGATCCTCTCCTCCAGCGCCGTGATGGCCGCCGGCACGGTGGTCTCGCGGATGAGCGGGCTGGTGCGCGGCATCCTGCTGGCCGCCGCCCTGGGCGTCGGCCTGCACGCCGACGTGTTCAACATCGCCAACACGGTGCCGAACATGCTCTACATCCTGCTGGCCGGCGGCGTGGTCAACGCCGTGCTGGTGCCCCAGCTGGTGCGGGCGATGAAGGACGACCCCGACGGCGGCGACGCCTACACCAACCGGATCATGACGCTGGCCGCGCTGTTCCTCGGCGTGGTCACCGTGCTGCTCGTGGTCGCCGCCCCGCTGCTGATGCGGCTCTTCCTCGACGACCGCTTCTACGACCCCGACCGCCAGGCGCAGCTGGACTCCGTGGTGGCCTTCGCCCGCTACTGCCTGCCGCAGGTCTTCTTCTACGGCATGTTCGTGCTCGTCGGGCAGGTGCTCAACGCCCGCGGCCGGTTCGGCCCGATGATGTGGGCGCCCATCGCCAACAACGTGATCGCGGTCGGCGTGCTGGTCGTCTACCTCGTGCTGCACGGCGGTGCGCGCGGTCCCGAGCTCCAGGGCGGCTTCACGCCCGGTCAGGAGCTGCTGCTCGGCGTCGGGTCGACGGTCGGCATCGTGGTCCAGCTGCTGGTGCTGGTGCCCTACCTGCGCTCGGCGGGCTTCCGGTTCCGGCCCCGCTTCGACTTCCGCGGCGCCGGCCTGGGCCACACCCTGCGGCTGGGCCTGTGGACGGTGCTGTTCGTCATCGTCAACCAGGTCGCCTACACCGTCGTGGTGCGGCTGGCGAGCAGCGGCACCGTGGAGTCCGGCCCCGGCGCGTCGGGCGAGGGCACCGGCTACACGATCTACTCCAACTCCTTCGTGCTCACGATGGTGCCCCACTCGATCATCACCGTCTCGCTGGCCACCGCGGTGCTGCCGCTGCTCTCCCAGCACGCGAGCGACGGCGACGTCGCCGCCATCGGGCGCCAGGTCTCCCGCACGCTGCGCTCGGCGCTGGCCCTCGTGGTCCCCGTCGCGGTGCTGTACGCCGTGATGGCGCTCGACCTCGCCCAGGTGATCTGGGGGTACGGCGCCGCGAGCCGCGACTACGCCAGCTTCGCCCCGACGCTGGCGCTGTTCGGGATCGGGCTGGTGCTCTTCACCGCCCACTACCTCGCGCTGCGCGGCTTCTACGCCCTCGAGCAGACCCGGCGGGTGTTCTGGATCCAGTGCGTCGTGGCCGGCGTCAACATCGTGGCGGCGCTGCTGCTGGTGCCCGGCGCTCCCCCCGGCGAGACCGCACCCCGCCTGGTGATCGCCTACGCCTGCGCCTACGCCGCCGGTGTCGTGGTGTCCTACACCGTCCTCGCACGCACCGTGGGTGACCTCGCCGGTCGCCAGGTGCTGCGCTTCCTGGTCCGGCTGGCGCTGGCCGTCGGGCTCGCCGCGCTGCTGGCGCTGGGCGTCCGCGAGGGGCTCGACGCGCTGCTGCCCCGGGGCGGCCCGCTGCTGGCCCTGCTACCGCTGGCGGTCGTCGGCACGGCGTACCTCGGCTGCTACCTCGGGCTCGCCCGGCTGCTGCGGATCGGGGAGGTGAACGACGTCATGGCGCTCGTGCTGCGCCGTCTCCGACCGGGGACGCGGGCCTGAGCCGGTCCCGCTCAACCCGCCCCGGGTCTCGCCCGGGGTCCTACGATGGGCTCGGCGCGCCCGGCCGCACCCGGCCCGCGCCCGTCGCCGAGAGGAGTGTCGTGACCACCGGAAGCCACGGCGCCGGCACCCTCCTCGCGGGCCGCTACCGCTTCGAGGACCTGCTCACCGAGCACGCCGGGGCGCACTTCTGGCGAGCCACCGACACCGTCCTGGCCCGCTCGGTGGCGATCCACGCCGTCCCGAGCGACGACCCCCGCGCCCGCTCCCTCATGGAGGCCGCCCGGCTCTCGGCCACCGTCAACGACTCCCACCTGCTGCGCGTGCTCGACGCCGACGACGACGGCGAGCTCGCCTGGGTGGTCAACGAGTGGGGCGAGGGCCTCTCGCTCGACCTGATGCTCCAGCGCGGCGTGCTCGCGCCCGAGCGGGCCGCCTGGCTGACCCGCGAGGTCGCCGAGGCCGTCGCCGCGGGCCACCGCCAGGGCGTCGCCCACGGTCGCCTCAACCCCGAGGCCGTCCTGGTCACCCACGCCGGCGGCGTGAAGCTGATCGGCTACGTCGTGGACGCCAGCCTCCACCCGCCCGTGACCGGCGACCCGCTCTACGGCGCCCTCGACGAGCGCCGCGCCGACGTCGTCAACCTCGGTGCGCTGCTCTTCGCCTCGCTGACCGGCCGCTGGCCGGGCGTCGCTCCGTCCACGGTGCCCGCCCCGCCGGGGGAGTCCCACCGTCCGCTGCGTCCCCGCCAGGTGCGTGCCGGGGTCCCCCGGGTCCTCGACGCCATCTGCGACCAGGTGCTGCAGCCCGAGGGCTCCCACCACGTCCACCTCACCACCGCCCACGAGGTCGCCGCGGCGCTGGCCGACTTCACCGGCGGCGTCGGGGCCGTCGAGCCCGTGGCCCTGGCCGCGATGCACGCCGAGCCGACCGTCGCCGTCCCGGCCCCGACCGACGACCCGACCGACAACGGCCGCGACGACACGGGCGACGAGCCGACCCGGGCGGTGCCCGACCCACGCCAGGAACCCCCCGAGGACCCTGAGGCCACCCAGCTCTCCGAGGCCGTCCCGCACGGCCGTCCCGGACCGGCCATGGAGCACACCGCCCTGCACCGCGAGCCGCTGGAGAGCCCCGACTCGCTGCGCCCGATGCAGGCCCCCGACGTGGTGCCGCCCCCGCCGCCCTTCGAGGACTCCCCCGAGCGGCCGCTGTTCTCCACCACCGAGCGCCGCGTCCCGGCAGGCGCCGCCGCCCACCACGAGCCGACCGAGCGGTGGGACACCCCCACCGGCTCCCACCGAGCGGCCTCCCACACCGGCTCCCACCAGACCGCCACCCACGGGGGCGGCTCGGGGTCGGGGCCCGAGAGCTGGCTGTTCACCGACAGCGACCCGGCGCCGGCCCAGGGCAACGGCCACGAGGGCCGCGGCTGGCTGCGCACCGCCGTGGTCGTCGGGGTGGTGCTGGTGACGCTGGTCGCGATGGCCGTCGCCTTCACCCTGGGCCGCCAGGACGGCAGCGTGCTCAGCGGCATCACCGGGGGCGACGACGACCCGACGCAGGCCTCGCAGACCCCCAGCCAGCGCCTCGAGGTCGCCTCGGTCGAGGACTTCGACCCCGAGGGCGACCCGTCCGACGAGAACCCCGAAGAGGCCCCCGCCGCGATCGACGGGGACCCCGCCACCGCCTGGACGACCGTCACCTACCGCAACCGCCCCGACCTCGGCGGCCTCAAGGCCGGCGTCGGGCTGATGCTCGACCTCGGCGAGGACCGCGAGGTCGGCTCGGTCACCGTCCGCTTCGCCAGCAGCCCCACCTCCTTCGAGGTGTACGCCGCCCCCCGCGGCGTCACCGCGTTCCCGACCGCCGTCTCCGAGATGGACAGGGTCGCCACCCGCGACGCCGCCCCCGCCCGGGCCGCGGTGGAGCTCGACCCCCGTCCCAGCACCCGCTACCTGCTGGTGTGGCTGACCGAGCTGCCGCCCGCCGACGGCGGCTACCAGGGCGCGATCGCGGAGATCGCCGTCCGGTCGTGAGCCGGGTCGGGGTCGAGGGATGACCCGCGACGACCGGACGCTGCTCCGGGCCCACGTCGACGGCGACCCGACCGCCTTCGCCGAGCTCGTCACCCGGCACCGCGACCGGTTGTGGGCGGTCGCGCTGCGCACCACGGGCCACCGCGAGGAAGCCGCCGACGCCCTCCAGGACGCGCTGGTGGCCGCCCACCGCAAGGCCGCGACCTACCGCGGCGAGGCCGCCGTCACCACCTGGCTGCACCGGATCGTGGTCAACGCCTGCCTCGACCGGATCCGCCGCTCCCGGGTCCGCGCGGCCGACCCGCTGCCCGACGACCTCGGTGAGCACCCGCCTCCCGGAGCCGCCCGTGCCGACCCGGCGCCCGGCCCGGAGGAGGCCGTCCTGGCCCGCGAGACCCACGACCGGGTGCTCGCGGCGCTGGCCACGCTGCCGCCCGAGCAGCGCGCCTGCCTGGTGCTGGTCGACATGGAGGCCCGACCGCTGGCCGAGGTGGCCGAGGTCCTCGGGGTGCCGGTCGGCACCGTGAAGAGCCGGTGCGCCCGGGGCCGGGCGAGGCTCGCCGCCCTCCTGGGCGAGGACCGGCCACCCGGAACCGTCCCGCCCCCGCCCGCGTCCCACCACCGAGGAGGTGACCCCCGATGACCGGCTCCGACGACCCCGACGACCAGAACCCCGACCAGGACCCCGAGCAGACCCCTGAGCAGACCCCCGAGCAGACCGAGGACCGGTTCGACCCGGCCGAGCAGGACCGTGTCCGGGCCCTCCTCGCCGACCTCGGCAGCGGCGGCTCCCACCCGCCCGGCCCGGTGCCCGACGACGTCGCCGCCCGTCTGGACGCGACCCTGGCCGGGCTCGGCGCCGCCACCCGGACCTCCACCCCTGCCCACACCCCCGCCCGCACCCCCGCCCGCACTCCCGCCCGACGCCGACGCCGCGACCTGCTCGTCGCCGCGGCCGTGGTCGTGGTGCTCGGGGCAGGCGGCGTCACCGCGACGACGCTGGTCCGCGGCCAGGACGCGGGGACGAGCAGCAGCGCCGGGTCGAGCGCCGACGCGGGCGGGACGAGCCAGGAGGAGGCGACCGCGGTGCCCGACCTCACCCGCACCCGATTCGCGGCCCGGGCGGCCGCCGCGCTGCAGCGTCCGGCCGCCGGCCCGGAGTCGGGCAGCGCCGCCCGCTCGGGCCTGCTCGCCGGGTGCACGCCCCCGCCCGGTCGCGGCACCCTGCGTCCGGTCACCTTCGAGGGCGAGCCGGCGGTGCTGGTCGGACGCCCCGCCCGGGACGGTCGACAGGTCGTGGAGGCGTGGACCTGCGACGGCTCGCGGGTGCTGGCCCGCACCCGGCTCGCCACGCCCCCCTCCTGACCGGGAGACTCAGCGGCATGAGCCAGCCCGCGCCCCCGCGCCGCCACGTCCGCAGCCGCGTCGAGCTCGAGGTCCGCGAACCGGCCCAGCTGGTGTGGTCGGTCGCGGTCGCCACCGGGCCCGAGCTCGCCGAGGAGACGCTCACCGTCACCGTCGACGACCAACCGGTGGAGGTCGAGGAGCACCACGTCGCCGACGGGGGCCGCCTCCACGTCTGCACCGCGCCCGTCGGTCGCCTGGTGATGTCCTACGACGCCCTGGTGACCGGCCGCGCCGAGCCCGCGTCCGTCGACCCGGTCGACGACATCGTCTACCGCCGCCCCAGCCGCTACGCCGAGTCCGACGAGCTCGGCCCGACCGCCTGGGCGCAGTTCGCCCAGCTCGAGGGCAAGGCGCTGCTCGACGCGGTCAGCTCCTGGGTCGGCACCCAGCTCTACTACGTCAGCGGCTCCAGCCGCCCCACCGACGGGGCGACCCAGACGCTGCTGGCCCGGCAGGGCGTGTGCCGCGACTTCGCCCACCTCGTGACCGCGATGCTGCGCGCCCGCAACGTGCCCGCCCGCCTGGTCTCGGTCTACGCGCCCGGGCTGTCGCCCATGGACTTCCACGCGGTCGTCGAGGCCGCCATCGACGGGCAGTGGCGCGTCGTGGACGCCACCACCCTGGCGCCGCGACCCACCCTGGTCCGCATCGCCACCGGCCGGGACGCCTCGGACACCGCGTTCCTCACCACCCAGTCCGGACGCACCGACCTGGTCTCGATGAAGGTCGAGGCCACGGCCGAGCCGGCGCTGCCCGACGACGACCTCACGCACCTCGTCAGCCTCACCTGACGCGAGCGCCCCCGCTCCGGAACAAGCCCTGCCTAGGATGCGTTCTCACCCCCGACGCATCCTCGAACCCCTCTGGAGCAGTGCAGTGAGCGAGACCAGCGAGACCCGCAACGTGATCATCGTCGGGTCCGGCCCGGCCGGTTACACCGCCGCGACGTACGCCGCGCGCGCCAACCTGGCCCCCCTCGTCTTCGAGGGCTCGGTCACCGCCGGCGGGGCGCTGATGAACACCACCGAGGTCGAGAACTTCCCCGGCTTCCGCGACGGCATCCAGGGCCCGCAGCTGATGGACGAGATGCGCGCCCAGGCCGAGCGCTTCGGCGCCGAGCTGGTCGCCGACGACGTCATCGAGCTCGACCTGACCGGCGAGACCAAGATCGTGCGCACCGAGGAGGGCACCTTCACGGCCCGCGCGGTGATCCTGGCCACCGGCTCGGGCTACCGCAAGCTCGGCATCCCCGACGAGGACCGGCTCTCGGGCCACGGCGTCTCCTGGTGCGCGACCTGCGACGGCTTCTTCTTCCGCGAGCAGCACATCGCGGTCGTCGGCGGCGGCGACTCCGCCATCGAGGAGGCCACCTTCCTCTCCCGCTTCGGCTCCAAGGTCACCCTGATCCACCGCCGCGGCGAGCTGCGCGCCTCGAAGATCATGCAGGAGCGGGCCTTCGCCGACCCCAAGATCGAGTTCGCCTGGAACTCCGAGGTCAGCGCCATCCACGGCGAGGACAAGGTCACCGGCGTGACGCTGCGCGACACCGAGACCGGCGAGGAGCGTCACCTCGACGCCACCGGGCTGTTCGTGGCCATCGGTCACGACCCGCGCTCGGAACTGCTGCACGGCCAGGTCCGGCTCGACGACGAGGGCTACGTGCTCGTCGACGCCCCCGGCACCAAGACCAACGTCTCCGGCGTCTTCGCCTGCGGCGACCTCGTCGACCACGTCTACCGCCAGGCCATCACCGCCGCCGGCACCGGCTGCGCGGCCGCGCTCGACGCCGAGCGCTTCCTGGCCGACCTCGACTTCGCGGAGATCACCTCGGCCGGCGCCGCCACCGTCGGCGCGGGCGCCTGAGGCCCGAGGTCCGGAAGAAATCCACCCCCCGCGGGGTTGGGACACCACACCCCGCACACCACGAGTCTTCTCGATGAATGGAGCACCCATGTCCAACCTGAACGCCGTCACCGACGACACCTTCGAGGCCGAGGTCCTGAAGAGCGACAAGCCCGTGCTCGTCGACTTCTGGGCGGAGTGGTGCGGTCCGTGCCGCCAGGTGGGCCCGATCCTCGACGAGCTCAACGCCGAGCACGGCGAGAAGGTCACCTTCGTCAAGCTCAACGTCGACGAGAACCCCGTGACCCCCTCGACCTACCGCGTCACCGGCATCCCGACCCTCAACGTCTACAAGGACGGCGAGGTCGTGAAGCAGATCGTGGGCGCGCGCCCCAAGTCGGCGCTGCTCAAGGAGCTGGCCGACTTCATCTGAGCCGCACCGCTCAGACCTGCCTCACCGTCTCCCCCGGACGCTGCCACTAAAGTCCTCCGGGTGGAGACGACCCTGCGGCCCGGCGACACCGGACCCGCCGTCTCCCAGGTCGTCAGCCTGCTCGCCAGGCTGGGCCTGCTCGAGGCGTCGGACGGCGTCGCCGGGCCTGCGTCGTACGACGACCGGGTCGAGCTCGCCGTGCGGGCCTTCCAGCAGCAGCGCGGCCTGACCGTCGACGGCCTCGTCGGCCCCTCGACGTTCCGCCGCCTCGACGAGGCGCGCTGGCGGCTCGGCGACCGGATCCTGACCCACCGTCCGGGCAACCTGGTCGTGGGCGACGACGTCTACGCCCTGCAGAGCCGGCTGCTCGACCTCGGCTTCACCGTGGGGCGCCTGGACGGCTACTTCGGCACCGAGACCGAGGCCGGCGTGCGCGAGTTCCAGCGCAACTTCGGCATCCCGCCCGACGGCACCTGCGGTCCGGCCACCCTCAAGGCGCTGGCCCGGCTCCGGCCGCTGGTCAGCGGTGGCGCGCCCAACGCGATGCGCACCGAGGAGTGGATCCGCGAGTCCGGTCCCCACCTCGGCGGCAAGACCGTCGTGGTCGACGTGACCTCGGGCGACCCGATCCTGCACGACCTGGCCGCCCGCATCGAGGGCCGGCTGGTGGCGATCGGCGTCCAGGCATTCCTGACCACCCCTCGGTGGGCCGCGCACCCGCGCGACGAGGGCGAGCGGGCGGCGTTCGCCAACCGCGCCGGTGCCGACCTGGTGGTGTCCCTGGCGCTGGACGCCTCGGACAACCCCGACGCGTGCGGCGTCGCGGCGTACTTCTTCGGCGACGCCGACCGGCAGACCTGGTCCTCGGCCGGGGAGCGACTGGCCGGGCTCGTGCAGCGCGAGGTCGTCGCCCGCACCCGCGCGGTCGACCTGCGCTGCCACCCCAAGACGTGGGACCTGCTGCGCCGCACCCGGATGCCTGCGGTGCACCTCGACGCGGGCTACCGCACCCACGCCGGCGACCTCGCCCGGCTGGAGGACCCCGCCCACCGCGACGTGCTCGCCGCGGCCGTGGTGGTCGCGGTGCAGCGCTTCTACCTCTCCCCCGACGTCGACGCCGCCACCGGCGTGCTCGACGTGCGCGAGCTGCGCGACAGGTTCGGCCAGGGCGCGGGACGGCCCTGATGCCCCAGGTCACCGCCGAGGCGTGGGTGCCGGTGCCGCCCGAGCTGGCGTTCGCCGTCAGCCAGACCACCGGTGAGGTGCGGCTGCGCTGGGACCCCTTCATCCGCCACCAGCACCTCGTCGACGCCGACCGACCGGCCAAGGGCGTGGAGACGGTGACCACGGCACGCGTCGGGCCGACGATGAGGAGCCGCTACGTCTCCTACCGCCCGCCGACCTCGGTCGGCATGACGATGGTGCGCGGTCCGTGGTTCTTCGCCTCCTTCGGCGGTGGCTGGCGGTTCGTGCCCGAGACCCGCCACGGGGTCGCCGGGACGCGGGCGGTGTGGAAGTACACCTACGCCGTGCAGCCGGCCGTGCTCCGGCCCGTCGCCGAGCCGATCGGTCAGTGGCTCCTGGGCCGCGAGATCCGGGCGCGCATCGCGGCCTTCGCCCGCGCGTGCGAGGACCCGGTCGTCCTCGACGCCGTCTGAGGCTGCGTCACGGCGGGGCCGAGCAGCCGCTCGAGGCCCCTCTCCAGCTCCTCGCGCAGGCTGAGCGTGGTGCGCAGGTCCATCCGCATCCGCGGGTGCAGCGCGTGGGCACGCTGCGTGGAGAACCCCACGGCCAGCCAGAACGCGGTCGGCACCAGGCAGTCGTGCCCGTCGCCCCGGTCCGCCCCGTCGCCTCTGCTGTCGCCGAAGGTCTCCACGGCGCGCACCGCCGACCGTCCGCCCGATCCCAGCCGGCCGCGCACCAGGTCCTTGGCCACGCCCTGCACGAGCATCCGGCCCAGGCCGCCGCCACGGTGCGCAGGGTCTACGTGCAGCTCGGTCAGCACCACCGCGTCGCTGCTGACGGGCGCGGTGGCGAACCCCGCGGCGCCGGGCACGTACGCCGGCGGCGCCCACAGCACGTGGCCGACCACCTCGCCGTCGACCAGCACCACCCGGCCGCACGAGCCCCACTCGCGCAGCACCGTGCTCACCCAGGCGGCCTTCTCCTCGGCCTCGTGGCCCCGGGCCGCGCGGCGGCGTACGGGGTCGAGCTCCCAGGCCACGCACGAGCCCGACCCGCCGGGGAGCAGCGGCAGGTGGTCGAGGGTGAGGCGCTCGGTCTTGCGGCCCATGGCCCCAGCCTAGGTCGCCACGGGCTCAGGCGCGCTGGGTCGCGAGGAACTCCGAGATCCGGCCGATGGCCTCGGTGAGCGTGTCGAGGTCGGGCAGGGTCACCAACCGGAAGTGGTCGGGGGCGAACCAGTTGAAGCCGGTGCCGTGGGTGACCAGGATCTTCTTCGCCCGCAGCAGGTCGATCACGAACTGCTCGTCGTCGACGATCGGGTAGACCTCGGGGTCCAGGCGCGGGAAGCAGTAGAGCGCCCCGCGCGGCTCCACGCAGCTGACGCCCTCGATCTCGTTGAGGAGCCGCGAGGCGGTCTTGGACTGCTCGTAGAAGCGGCCGCCGGGGCCGATGTACTCGTTGATCGACTGGTAGCCGCCCAGGGCCGTCTGGATCGCGTGCTGGGCCGGCACGTTGGCGCACATCCGCATGTTGGCCAGCAGCGTGAGGCCCTCCAGGAAGCTCTCGGCCACGTGCTTGGGGCCCGAGATCATCACCCAGCCGGCGCGGTAGCCGCAGACGCGGTAGGCCTTGGAGAGCCCCGAGAAGGTCAGGCAGAGCACGTCGTCGCCGGCGTAGGCCGCGGTGTGGTGGTGCACCGCGTCGTCGAAGAGGATCTTCTCGTAGATCTCGTCGGAGAAGACGACCAGCTGGTGGCGCCGGGCGATGTCGACGAGACCCTTGACGGTCTCCTCGCTGTAGACCGCACCCGTGGGGTTGTTGGGGTTGATGATCACCAGCGCCTGGGTGGCTGGCGTGATCTTGGCCTCGATGTCGGCGAGGTCCGGGTCCCAGCCGTTCTCCTCGTCGCAGCGGTAGTGGACCGGCGTACCCCCGCACAGGGAGACCGCGCCCGTCCACAGCGGGTAGTCCGGCGCCGGGACCAGCACCTCGTTGCCGTCGTCGAGGAAGGCCTGGAGCACCAGCGAGATCAGCTCGGAGACGCCGTTGCCGATGAACACGTCGTCGACGCCGGTCTCGCGCAGCCCGCGCGACTGGTAGTACTGCGACACAGCCGTGCGCGCGGAGTAGATCCCGCGGGAATCGGAGTAGCCCTGGGCCTCGGGCAGGTTGTGGACCATGTCGGCCACGATCGCCTCGGGAGCCTCGAACCCGAACGGGGCCGGGTTGCCGATGTTGAGCTTGAGGATCTTGTGACCCTCGGCCTCGAGGCGCTGGGCCTCCACCAGGATGGGTCCGCGCACGTCGTACCGGACGTGCTGCAGCTTTCGGCTCTGGACGATCGGGCGCATGACGGGAGTCTCGCAGGTCGCCCGCCCGGATCCGTCGCGTGGCACGATGCCCCGGTGCGCGACCTCACCTACCCGCCCATCGTCCTCACCGCCAAGATCCTGTTCCGGGTGCTCGGCCTGTCGTTCCAGATGGAGGGCACCCACCACGTGCCGCGCACCGGTGGCGCGCTGCTGGCCTTCAACCACGTCGGCTACATCGACTTCGTGCTCGGCGGTCTCGCCGCACAGGACTCCGGCCGGCTGGTGCGGTTCATGGCCAAGAAGGAGGTCTTCGACCACCCCGTCGGCGGCCCCGTGATGCGTTCGATGCACCACATCCCCGTCGACCGTGGCGACGGCGCCGGCTCGCTGGAGGAGGCGCTGCGCTACCTCGAGGCGGGTCAGGTCGTCGGGATCTTCCCCGAGGCGACGATCTCGCGCTCCTTCGAGGTCAAGGAGCTCAAGACCGGCGCCGCCCGGATCGCCGCCGACGCCGGCGTGCCGCTCGTCCCAGTGGCGCTGTGGGGCACCCAGCGGCTGATGACCAAGGACCACCCGCGTGACTTCTCCCGCGGCAAGACGATCGGCATCCGCGTCGGGGAGCCGATGCACCCGACCGGTGACGACCCGGCCGCCGAGACCCTCGAGCTGCACGAGCGGCTCACCCGGCTCGTGCACGAGGCCGTCGACGCCTACCCCGGCGACGAGCAGCCCCCGGGGTCCTGGTGGCTCCCCGCCTCTCGCGGCGGCACGGCCCCGACCCCCGAGGAGGCCGCCCGTCTCGACGCGCAGGAGAAGGCGGCCCGTGCGGCCCGGAAGGCTGCGCGGGAGGGCTGAGCGGGGGCCTGCGGGTGCCTGCGGGTGCCTGCGGGTGCCTGCGGGTGCGGAGGTTTCACGGGAAACCGACGTCATGTCGTCTCGTCGGTCAATCGACAGGTTGCTTTGTCGACATGTCGTTCTGGGTGCGGCGATCTGAGCGGCTCGCGTGGGACGTCATACGTCCTCGTCGTCTGGGCGACCGCCTCGTATGACGCACCGCGGGACGTCATACGGTCCGGTCGTCCGGGCGACCACCACGTATGACGCATCCGCCGCCATCGACCAGCAGGTGGCGTACGTCATCAGGATCGTGGCCTCCACCCCACACCTGTGATGACGTCCGGTGGAGACAGGACGTCATACGTCCCGGTCGTCGGGGCGACCAGCTCTTATGACGCAGTGCGCGCCGCCCGACTAGATGGGGCGGTCGTCCCGGTTGCGGGGGTCGATCACCGAGACGATCCGCTCGAGGTCGGCCAGGGAGGCGAACTCGATGGAGATCCGGCCCTTCGAGCGGCCCAGCGCCACCTTGACCCGGGTCTCGAGCCGGTCGCCCAGGCGGTCGCCGAGCTCGCTGAGGCCGGGGGCCGAGGGACGGGACGGGCGGACCTTGGGTGAGGAGTCGTCGTCGGCGCCGTGATCGCCGACCGCGACGATCTCCTCCAGGCCGCGGACCGAGATGCCCTCCGCGACGACCCGACCGGCGAGCCGGTCCTGGACGCCGGCGTCGGTGACACCCAGCAGCGCGCGGGCGTGTCCGGCGCTCAGCACGCCGGCGCCGACGCGGCGCTGGACGGCGGGAGAGAGGTTGAGGAGCCGGAGCGTGTTGCTGACCTGGGGGCGGCTGCGGCCCAGGCGGGTGGCCAGCTCGTCGTGGGTGCAGCCGAAGTCGTCCAGCAGCTGGCGGTACGCCGCAGCCTCCTCGAGCGGGTTGAGCTGCGAGCGGTGGAGGTTCTCCAGCAGCGCGTCGCGCAGCAGGTCGTCGTCCTCGGTCTGCCGCACGATCGCCGGGATCGTGGCGTGCCCGGCCTCACGGGTGGCACGCCAGCGGCGCTCACCCATGATCAGCTCGTACGACGCGTCCCCCGTGCGGCGCACGACCACCGGCTGGAGCAGCCCGACCTCGCTCACCGAGTGCACCAGCTCGGCCATCGCCTCCTCCTCGAAGACCTGGCGGGGCTGGCGCGGGTTGGGCACGATCGCGTCGACGTCGATCTCGGCGAAGTAGGCACCGGCGGGGGCCGTGACCTCAGCAGGCGTCTCACCTGCGGTCTCGGTGGTCGGGTCGCCAGGCACCGAGGAGTCGCTCACCGACTCGGTGGCCTCGACGTCGGCCGTCGGCGCGCTCTCGACGGGGCCGCCCGACGAGGGCGGTGGGCCGGTGGGGATCAGCGAGCCGAGGCCGCGCCCCAGTCCGCGGCGTACGGGCTGGTGACCGCTCATCGGGCTCCTCCGGTGGGGGCGCCGCGCAGCGCGACCTCGCGCGCGGCCTCGAGGTAGGACAGGGCGCCCGGGGATCCGGGGTCGTAGGCCATCACGCTCTGCCCGTAGCTGGGCGCCTCCGAGACGCGGACCGACCGCGGGATGGCCGTGCGGAGCACCTGGTCGCCGAAGTGCTCACGCACCTCCGAGGCGACCCCGGCCGCCAGGTTGGTCCGGGCGTCGAACATCGTCAGCAGGATGGTGCTGACCGTCAGCCGCGGGTTCAGGTGGGTGCGCACCATCTCGACGGTCTCGAGCAGCTGGCCCAGGCCCTCGAGGGCGTAGTACTCCGCCTGGATCGGGATGAGCATCTCAGCCCCGGCGACCAGCGCGTTGAGGGTCAGCAGGCCCAGCGAGGGCGGGCAGTCGACGAGCACGTAGTCGAAACGGTCCTCGCCGTCCCCGTCGACGAGCGGGTGGGCGGCCAGCGCCTGGCGGAGCCGCTGCTCGCGGGCGGGCAGGCTGACCAGCTCGATCTCGGCGCCGGCCAGGTCGATGGTGGCGGGCACGACGTACAGGCCGGGGATCTCGTGGTGCGGCTGCACCACGTCGACGAGGGGCACCTCCTCCACCAGCACGTCGTACGACGAGGCGACCCCGCGGTGGTGCTCGACCGACATCGCGGTCGAGGCGTTGCCCTGCGGGTCGAGGTCGATGAGCAGGACGCGCAGACCGTGCTGGGCCAGCGCCGCGCCCAGGTTGACGGTCGTCGTGGTCTTGCCGACGCCGCCCTTCTGGTTGGCGACCACCATCACGCGGGTCGAGGCGGGGCGGGGCATCGGGTCGCCGTACCGACGGCCCTGCCGCACCAGCATCTGACGCTCGATCGCCCGTGCCATGGGCGTGGAGTCGTCGAAGCGCGGCCGGTCCGCCGCGAGGTCCCCGGCTGTCCGCACGGAGGGTGTCATGTCGCTCCCTGTTTCACGTGAAACTGGCTCTACCTGTGGATAAGTACGCCGCCCTGTGGATGCTCACGCTCAGCAGCCCGCCGGGACCGGTGGATAACCCTGTCATGCCGGCAGCCGCGCCTCGACGACGGTCACCGGCGGGTCGAGCAGCTCAGCCCCCAACCGGTGCACCTGGAACCGTCGCGCGCCGAGCTTGCGCAGGCCCTTCTCCGCCTCCGCCAGCTCGTCGTCCACCGACGACCCCTTCATGGCCAACATCGCGCCACCACGGTCGACGAGCGGCAGCGACCACCGGCCCAGCCGATCGAGGGGAGCAACCGCACGAGAGGTGACGACGTCGAACCACATCTGGCCGTGCACCTCCTCTGCGCGTCCCCGGTGGACGGTCACGTTGTCGAGCTCCATTGTGGACGCCGCCAGCTCGAGAAACGTGGTGCGACGCAGCAGCGGCTCCAGCAGAGTCACGTGCACGTCGGGTCGACGCAGCGCGAGCACCAGCCCGGGCAGTCCGGCCCCGGAGCCGACGTCCACGACCCTGGCACCCTCGGGCACCAGGTCGGCCACGAGCGCACAGTTCAGCAGGTGTCGCTCCCACAGCCGGGGCACCTCACGCGGACCGATCAGCCCGCGGACCGTCGCCTCGCCGGCCAGCAGGTCGGCGTACGTCTCGGCGAGCGGCAGCCGAGAACCGAACACCCCCCGCGCCAGCTCGGGCGCGGGGGGTGCCGTTTCACGTGAAACGGGGCCACGTGGGTCGGAGCTCATGCCGGCGGGAGCACCACGACGTAGCGGCGCGGCTCGGCGCCCTCGGACTCCGACTGCAGGCCGGCGTCGGCGACGACGTCGTGCACGACCTTGCGCTCGAACGGCGACATCGGCTCGAGCTCGGCCCGCTCACCGGAGTCGCGCACCTGGGCCACCAGCTCGGCGGCTCGCTTCTCCAGCTCGGCGCGGCGGTCTGCGCGGTGGCCGCTGACGTCGAGCATCAACCGGGAGCGCTCGCCGGTCTCCCGGTAGACGGCCAGCCGGGTCAGCTCCTGCAGCGCCTCGAGCACCTCACCGTCGCGACCCACCAGCTCGGGCAGCTCGGCACCGACGATGGAGACGGTGGCGCGGTCGCCCTCGACGTCCATGTCGAGGTCGCCGTCGAGGTCCGCGATCTCGAGGAGCTCCTCGAGGTAGTCGGCGGCGATCTCGCCCTCCTGCTCGAGGCGGGCGCGCTTGCCCTGCACCGGCTGCTGCTCGTCGGCCCCGCCGTCGGTCTGGCCGTCGGTCAGTGCGTCGGTCTGGATCTCTTCTTGGGCCTGGTCGGTCACGAGTTGTCTCCCTGGTCTGGCGTGGTCGGGTGGACGCGGGGCGCACCGGGCTTGCTGCCGCCCTTCTTGCGCTGCGACCGCGTCTGGTTGCGGGGCTGCTGGCGTGCCGGGGTGCGGGTCTCCTCCGTCGCGAGCGGGGTCGGGGACGCCGCCGCGTCGGGGGCCGCCGGATCCGCAAGGCCCTTGCGACGGCGCTTCTCGGCGTCGCGCTCCTGCTTGGCCCGGAAGGCCTCGGTGTTGGGCGCCGGGTTGTTGCGGATGACGTAGAACTGCTGGCCCATCGTCCACAGGTTGGAGGTGGTCCAGTAGAAGAGGACGCCGATCGGGAAGGCGATGCCACCCACGGCGAAGACGAGCGGCAGCACGTAGAGCAGCAGCTTCTGCTGCTGGGCGTACGGCCCGGTCAGCGCGTCGGCCGGCATGTTCTTGCTCATCAGCTGGCGCTGGGTGAGGAAGGTCGTCGCGGTCATGGAGAGCACGAGCACCGCGGCCAGCACCCGCACGCCGATGCTGTCGGTGTTGAGGAAGGTGTCGGAGATCTTCGCGCCCAGGAACACCGCGTCACCGAACTGGCGGTTGAGCGTCTCGGTCATCAGGCCACGCTCGACCGACGGGTCCTTGGCGGCCTGGTCGATCAGGCGGAACAGCGCCAGGAAGACCGGCATCTGGATGATCAGCGGCAGGCAGGAGGAGAACGGGTTGGTCTTGGTCTCCCGGAACAGCTTCATCTGCTCCTGGGCGAAGCGCTCCCGGTCGTGACCGTACTTCTCGCGCAGCTCCTTGACCCGGGGCTGCAGCAGCTGCATGTTGCGGCTGGACTTGATCTGCTTGACGAACAGCGGGATCAGCAGCGCCCGGATGACGAGGGTCAGCCCGATGATCGAGAGCACCCAGGCCACGCCCGTGGTGTCACCGAACAGCCCGCCCCACAGCTTGTGCCAGCCCAGCAGGATGGCGCTGATGGCGAGGTACAGCGGCGTCATGATGAAGCCGCCGATGGACTTGAAGAATTCCACTCAGACTCCTCGAGTCATCGAGTTCGGGGGAGGGACCGGGTCGTAGCCGCCCAGGGCCCACGGGTGGCAGCGCAGCAGCCGGCGTACGGCGAGCCAGCTGCCCCTCACACTGCCGTGCTGGGTCACGGCTTCCAAGGCGTACGCCGAGCAGGTGGGGTGGTAGCGGCAGACCTGACCGTAGAGCGGGCTGATCGCGTAGCGATAGCCCCGCAGCAGCACGATCAGGACGTGCTTCACGCCGGGGCCGCCTGGGGAAGGCAGCGCGCCAGGCCCCGGTCGAGCTCACGCCCCAGCACGTCGTACGACGCCTCGGCCGCGGCAGGCAGTGCCCGCACGACCAGCAGCGCGTGGTCCGGCAACCGGTCGACCCGGTCGGCGACGAGGTGGCGCAGCCGCCGCTTGACCAGGTTGCGGGTCACGGCGTTGCCGACGGCCTTGGAGACGACGAATCCCGCACGCGGGGTCGCCAGGACCGCGCCGGAGTCGGGCACCAGCAGGTGCACGACCATGACGGGACCACCGCTGCGGCGCCCGCGCCGGACCACCGCCCGGAACTGCTCGGGGGCGGTCAGGCGCTGGGACGAGGGCAGCACGCGGGCGTGGCCGACGCCTCAGGCGGCGAGGCGGCCGCGGCCCTTGCGCCGACGGGCCGACAGGATCGCCCGGCCGGCGCGGGTCCGCATGCGCAGACGGAAGCCGTGGGTCTTGTGCCGACGGCGGTTGTTGGGCTGGAACGTGCGCTTGCTCAACTTAACGTCACTCCACTCGAGGTGTTGCTGGACAGAAGTCTGGGGGGCGACCAGGCGGACAGGCCGAAGCCATCGACACCCGGTCGACCGCCCAACGGTACGCGCCGCGCGACGACAGGGTCAAACCGGCCGCTGGGAGGCTGTGGATCTGGCCCCGCAGGCCTGTGGACGACCGGTTGCCGCCCTGTGGACAAGGTTGTTAGCGTCCCCGTCCTGGACCTCCGGTGGTCAGCCGCGAATGCCGCAGACCCGGACATCCTTCGACATTGCACAACCTGTGGACAAAGCTGTGGACACGGGTGGCCGAACGGCCGAGCGGACCCAGGACGGAGCACCACCAGGCGTGGACGCGAACGACAGCACCAACGACGGATCGCACACCGGCAGGCTCCAGGTCCTCTGGCCCGGCATCGTGGAGAACCTCCCTCCCAACCAGCGGATGTGGCTCACCACCAGCAAGCCGCTGATGCTCGCCGAGAACACCGCGGTGGTCGCGGTGCCCAACGAGTTCACCCGCACCCAGCTCGAGGGCCGCCTGCGCACCCGCATCGAGGACGCGCTCTCCGACCAGATCGGCAAGCCCGTCCGCCTGGTCGTCAGCGTCGACACCTCGCTCGAGCGCACCGTGCCGCCGGACGAGGCCGCGGCGCCGGCGACGGTCACGCCGCTGCAGCCGCGCGACCTGCCCCGCGACGACCGGGACGGGCGCGACGACCGCGACGACCGGGAGGCACGCGACCGGTTGCTGGAGCAGCGGGACCGCGAACGCGAGCGGGAGCGGGACGAGCGGCGGGATCGACAGGACGACGTACCGCTTCATCGACACAGAGACATGTCGACAAAGGCGAGCTCCTCGCTCACCACCGGCATCCCGGACAGCCCGCTCAACCCGCGCTACTCCTTCGAGACCTTCGTCATCGGCTCCTCCAACCGGTTCGCACACGCGGCCGCGGTCGCGGTCGCCGAGGCGCCGGGCAAGGCCTACAACCCGCTGATGGTCTACGGCGACTCCGGGCTCGGCAAGACGCACCTGCTCCACGCCATCGGCCACTACGTCCGCAACCTGTGGACCGGCGCGAAGATCCGCTACGTCTCCTCCGAGGCGTTCACCAACGACGTCATCAACGCGATCAAGGACGCCAACACCGCAGCGCTGCAGCGCCGCTACCGCGACGTCGACGTGCTGCTGGTCGACGACATCCAGTTCCTCGAGGGCAAGCAGCAGACGCAGGAGGAGTTCTTCCACACCTTCAACACGCTGCACAACGCCAACAAGCAGATCGTCATCTCCTCCGACCGCTCCCCCAAGCGGCTCACCCAGCTCGAGGACCGGCTGCGCAACCGCTTCGAGTGGGGGCTGCTCACCGACGTACAGCCGCCCGACCTGGAGACCCGCATCGCGATCCTGCGCAAGAAGGCCGCCGCCGACCGCCTCTCCGCGCCGGCCGACGTGCTGGAGTTCATCGCCTCCCGCATCCAGACCAACATCCGCGAGCTCGAGGGTGCGCTGATCCGGGTGACGGCCTTCGCCAGCATCAACCAGCAGGAGGTCGACATGACGTTGGCCGAGATCGTGCTGCGCGACCTGATCCCCGAGGGCGGCGAGCCCGAGGTCACCGCCGGGCTGATCATCGCCCAGACCGCGTCGTACTTCGGGTTCTCGATCGAGGACCTCACCGGTCCCAGCCGCACCCGCGCCCTGGTGACGGCCCGCCAGATCTCGATGTACCTCTGCCGTGAGCTCACCGAGCTGTCGTTGCCCAAGATCGGCCAGCAGTTCGGCGGTCGCGACCACACCACGGTGATGAACGCCGACCGGCGGATCCGCAAGGACCTCGCCGAGCGCCGCAACGTCTTCCACCAGGTGACCGAGCTGACGACCCGGATCAAGCAGCAGGCCAAGCAGGCCTGAGCAGCCGTGAGCGGGCGCGAACTACACGCGTGCAAGATGTGGTTCCCGCTCGGCGAGTCCGTGGACGAGGTGGGGAGGAGGCTGTGGACGAGCCCTGCCCGTGCTGCACAGGCCGGTCGGCGGGCCACAGGAAGTGGTAGTTCACCCCGGCGCCGTCCACAGGCACCGACTCACAACTTCTCGCACCTGACCTGCGGCGCAGCCCGTCGTCCACAGAATCCCCACCACCTACTACTACGACGAGATCTATCCATGGACTCTCGTCGAGCAACCACCGAACGAGCCCCGACCTGTGGACTGCGGGGCCGTGGCAGGATGCTCACCCCGACCTGATGGACCTGATGGAGAGGAACCCATCGCCGTGAAGTTCCGCGTCGAACGTGACGTCCTGGCCGACGCTGTCGCCTGGACGGCTCGCGCGCTCCCCGTACGCCCGAGCGCACCCGTCCTGGCCGGCCTGCTGATCGAGGCCGGCTCCTTCGAGGACGACGGGGAGGGACTGCGGCTCTCGACCTTCGACTACGAGACCTCGGCGCGTGCCACCCTCAACGCCGAGGTCAGCGAGGAGGGCCGGGCCCTGGTCTCCGGCCGGCTTCTCGCCGACATCTGTCGCAGCCTGCCCAACAAGCCGGTCGACGTCGACGTCGACGGCGCCAAGGTGACGCTGGTCTGCGGCTCGGCGCGGTTCAGCCTGCAGACGATGCCGGTCGAGGACTACCCCACGCTGCCGACCATGCCCGAGGCCCGCGGCACCGTCCCGAGCGGTGTGTTCTCCCAGGCCGTCGCGCAGGCGGTCACCGCCGCCGGTCGCGACGACATGCTCCCGGTGCTGACCGGCGTCCGCATCGAGCTCGACGGCGGCTCGATCGCGATGCTCGCCACCGACCGCTTCCGCCTCTCCCAGCGCGAGCTCGGCTGGGACCCCTCCGCACCCGACATCGACGCCGCGGCCCTGGTGCCGGCCAAGGTGCTGGCCGACACGGCCAAGGCCCTCACCGGCGGCTCGGAGATCCGGATCGCGCTGTCGTCGGCGTCCGGCAGCGGTGCCGGCGAGGGCATCATCGGCTTCGAGGGCTCCGCCGGGGGCGGCGTACGACGCACCACGACGCGGCTGCTCGACGGGGAGTTCCCCAAGGTCCGCTCGCTGTTCCCCTCCGAGCACCTCACCGTCGCCCGGGTCGACCGGGCCGCGCTGGTCGACTCGGTCAAGCGCGTCTCGCTCGTCGCCGAGCGCAACACCGCGGTGCAGCTGGCCTTCTCCGAGGGCGTGCTGACCCTCGACGCCGGCTCCGGCGAGGAGGCGATGGCCAGCGAGTCGATCGAGGCCAACGTCACCGGCGAGGACATCACGACCGGCTTCAACCCCGCCTACCTGCTCGACGGCCTCACCGCCCTCGAGGCTCCGGTGGTCGAGCTGGCCTTCACGCAGGCCAGCAAGCCCGTCGTACTCTCGGGTGTCGACAGCCTCGACGGGGAGGCGGACACCGCGTTCCGCTACCTGCTGATGCCGCGTCGCCTGCTCTCCTGACCCACCCAGCACGACCCACCACTGCACACAGGAGCACCGCCATGCACCTCGGACTGATCGGCCTGGGCAAGATGGGTGGCAACATGCGCACCCGCCTGCGCAACGGTGGCCACACCGTCACCGGCTACGACCGCAACCCCGACGTGAGCGACGTGGGGAGCCTGGCCGAGCTGGTGGAGGCGCTGCCCTCGCCCGCGGTGGTCTGGGTGATGGTGCCCGCCGGCGACCCGACGCGCGAGACGGTCGCCGAGCTGGGCGAGCTGCTCTCCGAGGGCGACCTGGTCGTCGACGGCGGCAACTCCCGGTGGACCGACGACCAGCTCAACGCGGAGAAGCTGCGCGAGAAGGGCATCGGCTTCGTCGACTGCGGCGTCTCGGGCGGCATCTGGGGCCTGGAGAACGGCTACGCGCTGATGTACGGCGGCGCCGACGACGACGTCGCCAAGATCCTGCCGGCCTTCGAGACGCTCAAGCCCGAGGGTGACTCCGGCATGGTCCACGCGGGCCGGAAGCCGGGCGCCGGGCACTTCGCCAAGATGGTCCACAACGGCATCGAGTACGCCATGATGCAGGCCTACGCCGAGGGCTGGGAGCTGCTCGAGAAGGTCGACGTGGTCGACAACGTGACCGAGGTCTTCGACTCCTGGCGCGAGGGCACCGTGATCCGCTCCTGGCTGCTCGACCTGCTGGTCGTGGCGCTCAAGGACGACGCCCACCTCGACGAGATCCGCGGCTACGCCGAGGACTCCGGCGAGGGTCGCTGGACCGTCGAGGCCGCCATCGACAACGCGGTGCCGATGCACGTCATCGCGGCCTCGCTGTTCGCGCGCTTCACCTCCCGCCAGGACGACAGCCCGGCGATGAAGGCGGTGGCCGCGATGCGCAACCAGTTCGGCGGGCACGCCACCCAGGCCGGCAGCCCGGCCGGCGGCGACTCCTCCGCCCCGCCCGAGAAGTAGCCGGGCGGCTCGGCCCTCCCGGTGTACGTCGCGCACCTCTCGCTCCACGACTTCCGCTCCTACGAGACGCTGGAGATCGACCTCGACCCCGGGGTCAGCTCGTTCGTGGGTCGCAACGGGCAGGGCAAGACCAACATCGTCGAGGCGATCGACTACCTCTCCCGGCTGAGCTCGCACCGGGTCGCCGCCGACCTGCCGCTGGTGCGTCGCGGCGCCGAGCGTGCCGTGGTCCGGGCCGCCGTGGTCCGCGACGACCGCCGGGCGGTCCTCGAGGTCGAGATCAACCCCGGGAAGTCCAACCGTGCCCGCGTCAACCGCGGTCCGCTGCCCAAGGCGCGCGACCTCGTCGGGCTGGTCCGCACGGTCGTCTTCGCGCCCGACGATCTCGCGCTGGTCAAGGGCGACCCGACCGAGCGGCGGCGCTTCGCCGACGACCTGCTGGTGCTCCGGGCCCCGCGGTACGCCGGGGTGCGTGCCGACTACGACCGGGTGCTCAAGCAGCGCAACTCGCTGCTCAAGACCGCCCGCGCCCGGGGCGGCTCCGCCGGGGAGTCGATGCTCAGCACCCTGGAGGTCTGGGACGAGCGGCTGGCCCGGCTGGGCGCCGAGGTGATGACGACCCGGGCGGCGCTGGTCGAGGACCTGGTCCCCCTGCTCGGCACGGCCTACGAGGCGGTCGCCCGGGGGGCGCACCGCGACGACGCGGTGATCTCCTACCGGCCCAGCTTCGAGGTGCCGACAGGCGAGGACGGCGCCGACGTCGAGGCGTTGTTCCACGTGGAACTGGCCCGCCGCCGGCGTGACGAGCTCGACCGCGGCGTCACGCTCGTGGGTCCGCACCGCGACGACCTGCTCTGCGAGCTCGGCGGCTTGCCGGTCAAGGGCTACGCCAGCCACGGCGAGGGCTGGTCCTTCGCGCTGGCGATGCGGCTGGCGTCCTACGACCTGCTCCGGAGCAGCGGCGACGACCCGATCCTCGTGCTCGACGACGTCTTCGCCGAGCTCGACACCGGCCGCCGCGAGCAGCTGGCCGAGCTGGTCGCCGGCGCGGAGCAGGTGCTGGTCACCGCGGCCGTGGCCGGTGACGTGCCCGAGGCGCTGCGCGGCCGGCGCTACGACGTCGCCGACGGCGGGGTGGTGCCGCATGGGTGAGGAGACCCACGACGAAACCGGCCTCGACCTCGCCCGCTCCGTCGCGCGCGGGCTCGCCGGCCGGACCCCTGCGGCGGGTGGGCGCGGGCTGGGCCGGGCACCGGGTCGCGGACGCCGGCGCCCGGTGGTGGAGCCGCGGGTCAGCGGGGCGCGTCCCGACGACCGCGACCCGCAGACCCTCGACACCTCGATGACCCGCTTCGTGGCCGACCAGGGCTGGGCCTCGGAGCTGCGCGTGCACGGGGTCTTCGCCCGCTGGGAGGCGATCGTGGGCCGCGAGGTCGGCCAGCACGTGCGTCCGGAGTCACTGGCCGACGGTCGGCTCGTCGTACGCACCGACTCCACGGCGTGGGCGACCCAGATGAAGCTGCTCGCGCCGGACGTCGTACGCCGCCTCAACGAGGTGCTGGGCGAGGAGACGGTGCGCGTCATCGACCCCGTCGGACCGCGCGCGCCGAGCTGGACCCGCGGACGGCTCCGTGTCAAGGGCCGGGGTCCGCGCGACACCTACGGCTGACCCAGGGCCCGCTGGGAGGTCGAGGGGCGTACGGGGACCAAGCCGACCCCCTCCCGCGGGCCAGCGGAGCCGCTCACGGGCCTCTGAGGGCCACGTTCGGGTCACGGTCGTCCCCAACTCGGGGCCACGAGGCATGGTGCGGGGCCTCCGGGCGGGTAGACTGGCTCCAGGTCGCCGGCCCTCGTGCGTGGCGGCCGCTGTGATGTCTAGGACCTGAGGACGTGTCCGTGGCCGACGAGCCCACCACCCCTGCTGACCTGCCCGCTGACCTGTCGGCCGCCGTGCCGGCCGACCACCCCGAGGTGCCCGCCGTGGTGCCCGCCAGCATCGTCGAGGGGCACGCCGTCGAGGCGGGCAACTACGACGCCAGCGCGATCCAGGTGCTGGAGGGGCTCGAGGCGGTCCGCAAGCGCCCCGGCATGTACATCGGCTCCACCGGCGAGCGCGGCCTGCACCACCTGGTGTGGGAGGTCGTCGACAACTCCGTCGACGAGGCGCTGGCCGGCTACTGCGACCGCGTCGAGGTCACGGTGCTGCCCGACGGCGGCGTCCAGGTCTCCGACAACGGCCGCGGCATCCCGGTCGACGTGCCCCCGGGCCAGGAGCTGCCGGCCGTCACGGTCGTGCTGACCGTGCTGCACGCCGGCGGCAAGTTCGGCGGCGGCGGCTACAAGGTGTCCGGCGGCCTGCACGGCGTCGGCGTCTCCGTGGTCAACGCGCTCTCGCGCCGCGTCGAGGTCGACATCAAGCGCGACGGCTACCGCTGGACGCAGGCCTTCGAGCTCGGGGTCCCGACCGGGCCGCTCGAGCGCCACGAGGCGACGGAGGAGACCGGGACCACGACCCGCTTCTGGGCGAGCCCCGACATCTTCGAGACCACGACGTACTCCTTCGAGACCATCACCAACCGGTTCCGCGAGATGGCCTTCCTCAACAAGGGTCTCGAGATCGTGGTGCGCGACGAGCGGCCGGCCGCCGCGCAGATCGCCGAGGCGGTCAACGACGAGACGGTGACCGACGCCGAGGACGCCGGCGAGGCCGAGGACGGGACGCACGCCGACCGTGCCGACCTGGCCCGCGGCACCGCGGCCGGTGCCGTCGAGCGCCGGTTCCGCTACGACCGCGGCCTGGTCGACTACGTCGAGCACCTCAACCGCAGCAAGACCGTGGCCAACCCCAGCATCATCAGCTTCGAGGCCGAGACGCCGGAGAGCCACGACGCCCACATGAGCCTCGAGCTCGCGATGCAGTGGAACACCTCCTACAACGAGTCGGTCCACAGCTTCGCCAACACCATCAACACCCACGAGGGCGGCACCCACGAGGAGGGCTTCCGCACCGCGCTCACCACGCTGGTCAACAGCTGGGGCGAGGAGTGGGGCCTGATGAAGAAGGCCGAGGACCGCGTCAAGGGCGACGACATCCGCGAGGGCCTGACCGCGATCATCTCGATCAAGCTCGGCGAGCCGCAGTTCGAGGGCCAGACCAAGACCAAGCTCGGCAACACCGAGGCCAAGGGCTTCGTGCAGCGGCTGGTCAACGAGCAGCTCGGGATGTGGCTGGAGAAGAACCCCGCCGAGGGCAAGGACATCGTCCGCAAGGCCCAGTCCGCGGCGCAGGCACGGATCGCGGCCCGCAAGGCGCGCGACCTGGCCCGCTCGCGCAAGGACCTCTTCGGCGGCGGCGGCCTGCCCGGCAAGCTGTCGGACTGCCAGTCCAACCTGCCCGAGGAGTGCGAGGTCTTCATCGTCGAGGGCGACTCGGCCGGTGGCTCGGCGCGCCAGGGCCGCGACCCGCGCGTCCAGGCGATCCTCCCGATCCGCGGCAAGATCCTCAACGTCGAGAAGGCGCGGCTCGACAAGGTGCTCGCCAACACCGAGGTCCAGGCGATCATCTCGGCGCTCGGCACGGGCGTGCACGAGGAGTTCGACATCGACAAGCTGCGCTACCACAAGGTCGTGCTGATGGCCGACGCCGACGTGGACGGCCACCACATCAACACCCTGCTGCTGACGCTGCTCTTCCGCTTCATGAAGCCGCTCATCGAGGGGGGCTACGTCTACATGGCGCAGCCGCCGCTCTACCGGCTGCGGTGGAACAAGCCCCACGAGCACGAGTTCGTCTACTCCGACTCCGAGCGCGACCTGCTGATGCGCGACGGGCTCGCCCAGGGCCGCAAGCTGCCCAAGGAGAACCCCGTCCAGCGCTACAAGGGTCTCGGCGAAATGAACGCCGACGAGCTGTGGGAGACCACGATGAACCCCGACCAGCGGCTGATGCTGCAGGTCACCCTCGACGACGCCGCGCAGGCCGACGAGGTGTTCTCGGTGCTCATGGGTGAGGACGTCGAGCAGCGACGCTCCTTCATCCAGCGCAACGCCAAAGACGTCCGCTTCCTCGACATCTAGGACACACACCCCATGACTGAGACCACCGACAACCTCGGGTCCGGCGACGGCGGAGGCGGCGGCCGCATCGAGCCGATCGAGCTGCAGACCTCCATGCAGCGGGCCTACATCGACTACGCGATGGCCGTCATCGTCGGTCGCGCGCTGCCCGACGTGCGCGACGGCCTGAAGCCGGTGCACCGCCGGGTGCTCTACGCGATGTACGACGGCGGCTACCGCCCCGACCGTGGCTTCTCCAAGTGCTCCCGCGTCGTCGGCGACGTGATGGGCCAGTACCACCCGCACGGCGACTCCGCGATCTACGACACCCTCGTCCGGCTCGCCCAGCCGTGGGTGATGCGCGCGCCGCTGATCCAGGGCCAGGGCAACTTCGGGTCCCCGGGCAACGACGCCGCCGCCGCGATGCGCTACACCGAGTGCCGGATGGACCCGCTCGCGCTGGAGATGGTGCGCGACATCGACGAGGAGACCGTCGACTTCCAGCCCAACTACGACGGGCGCTCCCAGGAGCCGACGGTGCTCCCGTCGCGCTACCCCAACCTGCTGGTCAACGGCTCGGCCGGCATCGCGGTCGGCATGGCCACCAACATCCCGCCGCACAACCTGCGCGAGGTCGCCGAGGGCGCGCTGTGGGCGCTCGAGCACCCCGACGCCAGCCGTGAGGAGCTCCAGGACGCGCTGATCGAGCGCGTCAAGGGCCCCGACTTCCCCAACGGTGCGCTCATCGTGGGTCGCGAGGGCATCGAGCAGGCCTACCGCACCGGTCGTGGCTCGATCACCCAGCGCGCGGTGATCGAGGTCGACGAGGACAGCCGCGGCCGCACCTGCCTGGCCATCACCGAGCTGCCCTACATGGTCAACCCGGACAACCTCGCCGAGAAGATCGCCGACCTGGTGCGCAGCGGCAAGGTGCAGGGCATCGCCGACGTGCGCGACGACTCCTCGGGCCGCACCGGCCAGCGCCTCGTCGTGGTGCTGCGCCGCGATGCCGTCGCCCGGGTGGTGCTCAACAACCTGCTCAAGCACACCGAGCTGCAGACCAACTTCAGCGCCAACATGCTGGCTCTGGTCGACGGGGTGCCGCGCACGCTGACCATCGACCAGTTCGTCACCAACTGGGTCGCCCACCAGATCGAGGTCATCCAGCGGCGCACCCGCTACCGGCTCCGCAAGGCCGAGGAGCGGGCCCACATCCTGCGCGGGCTGGTCAAGGCGCTCGACATGCTCGACGAGGTGATCGCGCTGATCCGGCGCTCGCCCGAGGTCGACGACGCCCGCACCGGCCTGATCGAGCTGCTCGAGATCGACGAGCTGCAGGCCAACGCGATCCTCGACATGCAGCTGCGTCGCCTGGCCGCCCTGGAGCGCCAGAAGATCATCGACCAGCTGGCCGAGATCGAGCTCGAGATCGCCGACCTCGAGGACATCCTGGCCAACGAGTCGCGGCAGCGCTCGATCGTGGGCGAGGAGCTCGCCTCGATCGTGGAGAAGTACGGCGACGACCGGCGTACCCAGATCATCGCGGCCGACGGCGACCTGTCCATGGAGGACCTGATCCCCGACGAGGACCTCGTCGTGACGATCACCCGCGGCGGCTACGCCAAGCGGACGCTGGCCTCGAACTACCGGACCCAGCGTCGTGGCGGCAAGGGCGTGCGCGGAGCGGCGCTGCGCGGCGACGACGTCGTCGAGCACTTCATGGCGACCTCCAACCACCACTGGCTGCTGTTCTTCACCACGGCGGGTCGCGTCTACCGGACCAAGGCCTACAACCTGCCCGAGGCCTCGCGCGACGCCAAGGGCGGCCACGTGGCCGGGCTGCTGTCCTTCCAGCCCGACGAGGAGATCGCGCAGGTGCTGGCGATCCGCGACTACGAGCAGGCGCCGTACCTCGTCCTGGCCACCCGGGCCGGGCTGGTGAAGAAGACCCGCCTCGGCGACTACAACAGCCCCCGGCAGGCCGGCGTCATCGCGATCAACTTCCGCGAGGCCGACGACGAGCTCATCGGGGCCGAGCTGGTCGACGCCGGCGACGACATCCTGCTGGTCTCCCGCAAGGGGCAGGCGATCCGCTTCCCGGCCGACGACAGCCAGCTGCGTCCCATGGGCCGCGCGACGTCCGGCGTGCAGGGCATGAAGTTCCGCGAGGGCGACTCGGTGCTGTCGATGTCGGTGATCCGCGCCGACCAGGTGCAGGCCGAGGCCGAGCACACCGCAGCCAAGCCGCAGTACGTCTTCACCATCACCGACGGCGGCTTCGCCAAGCGCACCCCGATCGCCGACTACCGCACCCAGTCCCGCGGCGGTCTCGGCATCAAGGCGATGTCGCTGGCCAACGAGGAGCGAGGCGTGCTCGTCGGCGCGTTCATCGTGGTCGAGGGCGACGAGATCCTCGCCATCACCTCGGGCGGCCAGGTGGTCCGCAGCCCCATCGACGACCAGTTCCGACCGACCGGTCGCTCCACCATGGGCGTGCGGTTCGTGACGCCGAAGAACGGCGACGAGGTCGCGGTCGTGGCCCGCAGCGTCGAGCGTGACGCCGAGGTCGAGGAGGCGGTCGAGCTGGCGGTCGAGGAGGCCGACGCGGTGGTCGACGCCGGTGCGCCCGACGCGGAGAGCCAGGACCCGGGTGACACAATCACCGAGGTCGAGGACTCGTCGACCGACGAGACCGACACCGACGGATCCGGGGAGGACTGATGTCCGAGCGTCGTGACGACGGCCCGCTCGCTCCGCGCCGCACGCTGCAGGGTGGTGGCGGCCCGGTACTGCCCCCGCCCTCGCCGCAGCAGGACGAGGAGAAGCGCAGGGCCGCCGAGGCCCAGGCCGCCAAGGAGGCCCGCGAGGAGCAGCGCCGCGCCGAGAAGGAGGCCGCCCGCCGCGAGCGGGAGGCCAGGTCGCAGGAGCGCCGCGACGCCAAGCAGGCGGCCAAGGACGACAAGGCCGAGAAGGCCGCCCAGGACCGGGCGGCCCGTGACAGGGCCGACCGCGAGAAGGCCGAGCGCGAGAAGGCGGCCGCTGCTGCGGCGCCGGCTGCGTCGGGCTCGACCTCCAGCTCGGCCCCGGCCCGGCGTCCTGCCGGCGCTGCGACCGCCCAGGGTGGTGCGGCCACGGGCGCTGCGAAGCCGGGTGCTGCGAAGTCGGGCGGCAAGCCCCGCACCCGCAAGGCGCGGCTGCGGCTGACGCAGATCGACGCGTGGTCGGTCATGAAGACCTCGTTCCTGCTCTCGATCGCCCTCGGCATCGTGCTGGTGGTGGCCGTGGCCATCGTCTGGGCGGTGCTCGGTGCGGCCGGGGTGTGGGACTCCATCAACTCGATCGTGCAGCAGTCCGTCGGCAACGCCTCGGGCCCGCAGTTCGACGTCACCGACTACGTCGGCACGTCGCGGGTGATGGGCTTCACCATGATCGTGGCGGTCGTCGACGTCATCCTGATCACCGCGATCGCCACCCTCGGCGCGTTCCTCTACAACCTCTCGGCCGCGCTGCTGGGCGGCATCGAGGTCACCCTCGCCGAGGACAGCTGACCCGTTTTGTAGGGCTCCCCGTCGATGGGATAGCCTTCCTGCGGTTCACGGGCCTATAGCTCAGACGGTTAGAGCGCTTCCCTGATAAGGAAGAGGTCAGAGGTTCAAGTCCTCTTAGGCCCACCCGAGAAAGCCCAGTTCGGAGCACCAATCGACCTGGGCTTCTTGCTTTTCCAGCAGGGACAGTGCCTGGGATGCCCTCTTCTGACCAACGACCCCCCACCCACCACACCCCGCAGCGCCGCCGGTGGGGTGCGGCGGTGGTCGGTACCACCATCGGCGCCATCGGCGTGCTGCTCGTCGTCGTACCGTTCCTGGCTCCCGACGCCGGTGACCCGCTGCTGCTGCCCGCGCTCGGTGTCGCGATGCTCGCGGCCGCGGCCGCGATGGAGATCGGGGCCCTGGCGCTGCCACGGCCCGCGAAGGCCGTCTCCACCGAGGACAGCCCCGCCAGTGCGGCCAGCTCTGTCGGTGTGGCCGGTGCCGGCGGGCCTGTGCTGCGAATCCGGATGCGCACCACGGTGCCATGGTCAGTGGCGCTGGTCGGGGTCGGGTTCACCGTCTTCTTCGTCACGGCCGCGCTGGGCATGGGGCTGGACGGCGGCGGGTTGTTCCTGCTGCCGTTCGTGCTGCTGTTCGCCTCGCTGATCCCCGATGCGGTGATGACCTTGCTGCGCCGGCGGGCGCTGCTCGTCGACCCCCAGGGAGCACGCCTCGAAGGCTGGGGCGTCTCCGCTGCCCTCGCTTGGGACGACGTCACCCACGTCGACCTCCAGACCGAAGGCCGCCGCCCGGCGGTGCTCGTGCACGGGCGCGACGACGCTCCCTCGTGGCGCCACCACCGCATCCGCATCATCTGGCCGACCGAGCCCCGACCGACGCGCGCGACGCTCGCCGTCCCCGTCGTCGCCCTGGACGCCCCCGGTGCGGTGATGGTGCTGTGCCGTGAGCTAGCCGCCAGCACCCTCGAACGTCGCCGATCTTTCCTCGCCCATGGCGCCACCGGGCTCCTGACCGGGGACCGGTCGCTGGTCTGACCCCACCCCCACCCGGCGGGTTCGATCAGCCGGGCTGAGTGTGGAACAGGCCCCGGCTCACCACTACTCGGGTGACCGCGCCGTAGGTGCAGGCCACGGCACGAGTCCAGCCAAGCTCGGCGCCTGACGGGTCAGGCCGCGGGTGCCCACGCGAGCTGCAGGGGGGTGCGGATGACGTCGATCCGGAGCCGCGGGCGTTCGGTGGCGTGGTGGGTGGCGTGGTGGGTGGCGTGGTCGGTGAGGTGGTGGGTGCCGGACTTGTCGGTCACGAGGACGTAGCCGTGGGGTGTGGTCCACACGGACCTGCCGTCGCGCAGGGTGAGGTGCCAGCCGGGGTGGTGGGTCTTGGTGCGGTGGCCGGTGCGGGCGAGGTGGGCGAGGTTGGACACCCGGGTCTGGGCTGGTGGGCCGGTGTCGTCGTAGGGCTGTTGGTATGGCTGGGCGTGGTCCAGGTCGGTGCCGCTGCTGGTGCTGGTGCCGTGGGGGAAGGTGTCGGCGGGTCGGATCAGGTGGACGCGTTCGGCGATCGCGGCGGGGATCTCGTAGGAGTCGGCGGCGACGTCCTCGGCGAGGTCGATCACGGGCTTCAGCGTGACGTGGTGGTGGCCGAGCAGATCGACGAGCTGGGTCTTGGTCAGCGCGCCGATCTGCTCGGCGCGGGCGACGCCGTGGCCGTGGAGGAGTCCGGGGGTGAGGTGGAGATAGGCGATCGCCCGCGGCCGGGTCATGGCGGGGGAGGCGTCACGGATCGCGTCGGCGATGGGCTCGGGCTGGTCGTGGTGCTCGGCGCCGACAAGGAGCTTGAGGGCAGCGAGCGGGTTGGCGAGGAGGCCGAGGGCGTCGCCGCGGAGCTCCTCGAGACTGGCCTCGGGCGGGGTGTCGGTGTGCTCGGCGAGGAGGTGGGCGAGGTGGTCCAGGCGGGTCCAGACCTGGGTGAGGGTCTCGGTGTCGCCGCGGGCGACGAGGGTCTGCAGGCCGGTGTCGGGGTCGGGTCGGCCGAGCCAGGCGCCGCGGCGTTGTCTGGCGGCGGCGGCCTTGGTCTCGGCCAGGGCGTGGTCGGCCTCGACGACGCGGGCGGCCAGGACGTCGAGGAGGCGTCCGGTGGGCAGGGTGGGGAGCAGCGGCGCGATGGCGTCGTCGACATGGGTGGCGGCGTCAGGGGCGAGGTCGCGGGTGGCGGTGGCGACCTTGCGGGCGACCCACAGCTCGACCTCCCCGGCCTGCAGGGCAGCCCAGCTCTGGGGGAGCCGGGCCTCGAGGTCGACGGCGTCGGCCATCAGGGCCCGGGCGGCGAGGGGGTGGACGTGCAGCACCACCGCGAGCTCGGCGTCGCAGCACGGTTCGACGACCAGCCCGTGGCCACCCAGGGTGATCACCCCGAGCCGGGGGTCGCCCATCAGCGTCCTGGTGCCGGGGTCGTCGGGGTCCAGGGCGTGGGCGCGGGCCCAGTCCAGGGCGATGCGGCCGCGTTCGGCGTCGAGGAGTCGGGTGGCGCGCGTGTTGCGCTCCGCGCGGGCGAGGATGGCGGCGGTCCCGGGGGTCGGAGGTCGCGGCTGCCAGCGCATGCCCGGAGTCTATATCGAACATGTGTTCGAACACCAGGTCGATCTCGATCTATGGATGTGCAGGAGCTCGACCGATCGTCACGACGGGCGCTGGGACGCATGGGCGCTCTCTCCGACCGGGTGCTGCGGCCCCGGGCCGTGGTCGATGGCATCGCCCACACCGGCCGGCTGGTGACCTCGGCGGCGCTGATCCTGTTCCTGGCCCTCGTGGCGCTGTCGACCGCACCGACGGTGGAGGTCAAGATCCGCGACCGCGACCGCGACCGCGACCGCGCTGGCGCTCGGGATCGCGATCGACGCCGTCGCGGTGCGCAGCCTGCTCGCGCCGGCGCTGGTCGGCGTGCTCGGGCGCGCCAACTGGACGCTGCCGCGCTGGCTCGGCGCGGTGGTGCGGCTCAGCGGCGGGAGTCGAGGTCCTGGTAGTCCTCGTGGCGGTCGAGGAAGGCCTGGACGAAGGGGCAGATGGGGAGGGCCTTGAGCCCCTCCGCGCGCACGTCGTCCAGGGCGGCGCGCACGAGGTGACCGCCCAGGCCCTCGCCCTCGTGGCCGTCGTCGATCTCGGTGTGGGTGAAGACGATCTCGTCGGGCGTGCGCTGGTAGGCCGCGAACCCGACGAGCTGGTCGTCGACGCGGACCTCCCAGCGGGACCGGTCCTCGTTGCGGGTGACGGCGGTGGCCATCAGAGGACCTGCTCGCCGTACATCTCGCCGAGCGGGTCCGCGATCAGCTCGATGCGGGCCCCGTCGGGGTCGGTGAAGTAGACCGAGACGCCGCTGTGCACCTCGTGGGGCACGCCGGCCTCGGTGAGCCGCTCGACCAGGGCACCCCAGGTGTCGGGGTCGACGGAGATGGCGCAGTGGTGCAGGCCGCCCAGCACCTCGGCGTAGGGGCCGACGTCGAGGCCGGGGAAGTCGAAGAACGCCAGGAGGTTGTCGTGCCCGAGGTCGAAGAAGAAGTGCGAGGAGCCGGGGTAGTCGCGGTTCTCGATCAGCTCGGTCAGCGGGAAGCCCAGCACGTCCTGGTAGAAGCGGATGGTCCGCTCGACGTCGCTGCTCACCAGCGCGGTGTGGTGCAGACCCCGGGCGGTCGACGCCGGCCGCTCGCCGGGCGGACGGAGATGGGTCTCGCGGAGCCGGGCGCGGCGCTCGGCGAGGTCGTCGGGGGACGGAGCGGGCGCCGAGGTCATGGTCGTCCTTCGGGTGGTGGGCGAGCCGTCACGGTACACGATTAGTTGATGTGTCATCCACCGGCGTACGATGCCGCGGTGTCCATCACCTCCGAGGCCCCGTGGCTGACCGGCGACCAGCAGCAGGTCTGGCGACGCTGGCTGGCCGTCCAGGCCGCGCTTCCCGCCGCGCTGCACCGCCAGCTGCAGCGGGACTCCGGGCTCTCGCTGCCCGACTTCGACGTGCTGGTGCAGCTCACCGACCAGCCCGAGGGTCGGGTGCGCGTCTCCGTGCTGGCCGCGGAGCTGCAGTGGGAGCGCAGCCGGCTCTCCCACCACGTCAAGCGGATGGAGGCCCGCGGGCTGGTGCGGCGCGAGGAGTGCGACGACGACGGTCGCGGCTGGTTCGTGCAGCTCACCGACGCGGGCCGCGACGCGATCGTGGCCGCGGCCCCCGACCACGTGCGCGAGGTGCGCGAGCTGGTCTTCGAGGACCTCACCACCGACGAGCTCGCGGTGCTCGACCGGGTCACCACCAAGGTGCTGGCGCGGGTGTCGGGTCGTCTAGGCTGACCCGGTCGTCCCAGGAGGTCACGGAAATGAAGAAGATCCTCGTGCTCGCGCTCACCGGCGCCGCAGCACTGTTCGCCAAGCACAAGCTCGACGAGGGCAAGAACGAGCAGGACCTCTGGCGCGAGGCGACGGACCCGGTCCGCAAGGCCTGAGCCGTTGCACCGCTCCACCGGGGGCCTTGGCGCAATTGGTAGCGCACCTGCTTTGCAAGCAGGGGGTTAGGGGTTCGAGTCCCCTAGGCTCCACGTCTCATACCGGTAGACCACTCGGTAGTCCACCTGGATCTGCATCGGACGCTTTGTCCGATTTGGTGGCATTATTGGCGCCTCCGGACCCGGGACTCCCCGAGGTCCCCGACCCGTCGGGAGTCGCCGTGATCCAGGTCCAGTCCCCGCCCCGCCCCGCGTCGACCGACGTCCCGCTGGCCACCTCGGTGCACCGCGACCTCGAGGTGGGTCGCTACGACCACGTGCCGCAGGGCGCACCGTGGCTGCGTGCCCTGGCGCTCGAGGCGGCCCGGGTCGCCGAGGTCCCGATCGTGGCCATCAACCTGATGAAGTCGACGACGCAGCGCACCGTCGCGGCCGTCGGGGCCGAGGTCACCCTCCAGGCCCGGCAGCACACGATGTGCCACGCGGTCATCGACGACGGCCAGACGGTGCACGTCGCCGACGCCTCGGCCGACCCGCGGTGGGCCGCGAACCCCTTCGTCGACGGGCGGTGGGGGCGGATCCGCTTCTACGGCTCGCACCCGCTGGTCAGCCCCGCCGGGTTCGTGGT
The DNA here is from genome assembly GCF_003752505.1 of Nocardioides aurantiacus. NCBI lineage: Bacteria > Bacillati > Actinomycetota > Actinomycetes > Propionibacteriales > Nocardioidaceae > Nocardioides > Nocardioides aurantiacus. The sequence goes on from NZ_RKHO01000001.1 coordinate 3,914,692, forward strand.
CGGGACGCTGTGCGTCCTGGACGACCACCCCCGGGAGCTCGCCCCCGCGCAGGTCGAGGCCCTGGACGCGCTGGCCGCCCGGGTGGTCGCCGAGCTCGAGGAGAGCCGGTTGGCCGCCCTCAAGGCCGGGATCCGCACGTGGAGCAGGACCGTCGCCTAGGCTCGGCCGGCGATGACCGACACCTCCGAGCAGCCCATCTGGACCGTCGTACGCGCGGCCGACCTCGACGTCCCCACCCTGTACGACGTCCTGGTGCTGCGCGCCGAGGTGTTCGTCGTCGAGCAGGAGTGCGCCTACCTCGACCCGGACGGACTGGACCTGCTCGAGGGCACCCGTCACCTGCTGGGTCACCTCGGTGAGGGCGGGGAGCGCGACCTGGTGGCCTACGCCCGGGTGCTGGCCCCCGACGCGGCGTACGACGCACCGCGGATCGGTCGGGTGATCGTGGCCGGCCGCGGCCGGGGTCGCCAGCTGGGCCGGGCGCTGATGGAGCGGGCGCTGGAGGTGTGCGCGACCGACCACCCGGGGCTGCCGGTCGAGCTGGGCGGTCAGGCGCACCTCGAGGCGTTCTACGCCAGCCTGGGCTTCGAGCCGGGCGAGCACTACGTGGAGGACGGCATCCCGCACGTGTGGATGCGCCGCCCGCCCGGCCGGGGCCGGCCCTAGGACCAGTGCGGCCCTAGAACCAGTCCGGCCCTAGAACCAGCCCAGCCCCTCGGCGATCAGCACCAGCCCGAAGATCGCGAACAGTGCGGCCGCGCCGTACTTGATGACGCGCTCGGGCAAGTGCTTGCCGAGCACCGCGCCGACGACGATGGCGAGGGCGTCGGCCGCGACCATGCCGACGGTGCTGCCGATCCAGGTGCCGAGCCAGCCCTCCTGGGTGGCGAGGGTGATGGTGGCGAGCATGGTCTTGTCGCCGAGCTCGGCGAGGAAGAACGCGACGCCGACGGCGAGGATCGCGGCGCCGGTGGCGCTCTTGGCCTTGTTGGCCTCGGCCTCGGTGAGCTCGTCGCCGCGCAGCGTCCAGGCCGCGAAGGCGAGGAACGCGACGCCGGCGACGATCGCGATGGTGTCCTGGGAGTCGGCGAACGCGTCGCCCACCCAGTAGCCGATGCCGACCGAGGCGAGGTGGACCAGGGCGGTGGCGGCGGTGATGCCGATGAGGACGTCGCGGACGCGGTAGCGCGTCGCGAAGGTCATCGCCATCAGCTGGGACTTGTCGCCCAGCTCGGCGACGAAGATCACCGCGGTGGACAGCAGGAAGGCGTACATGAGGGGCTCCTTCTCCGCGCCCGGGACGAAGCGGGCCCCGGGGGAGCGCGTCTCGACCAGGACGCGCAGCTCTGAGGGTGCGTCGGACTGGTCGAGAGTCTCGTCCGCCACCTCGCGGTGGCCCGCCGTACCGGATCCCCGTGGGGGGACCAGTGTGTCGACACGGCTGTTGAGGACTACTCCCTCTCGGCGGGCACGAGTCTAGGGCACCAGGCGCGGGAACGTAGCCTGGACCGGTGACCGAGATGCTCCGCCCCCGCCACTGGGGCGGGCACCTGCTGCTCGTGGTGGCGGTCGCGGCCACGACCTGGTTGGGGTTCTGGCAGCTCTCGGCGTGGCAGCACGGCCGCGAGGCCGAGGCCCGCGACCTCAGCTCGGCGGCGCCGGTCGCGCTCACCGACGCGATCGGGCCCGACGACCCCTTCCCCGGGCAGTACGTCGGCCAGCCGGTCGAGCTGCGGGGCAGTTGGGTCCCTGCCAGCACGCTCTACGTGTCCGACCGGGTGCGGGACGGGGGGCAGGGCGGGCAGCGGGGCTACTGGGTGATGACGCCGGTGCTCGTGCAGGGTGGCGACGGGAGCGCCGTACCCGTGGTGCGGGGGTGGTCGCCCACGGCCGACGCGGCCCCGGTGCGCGGTGAGGTCGACCTGACCGGCTGGCTGCAGCCCTCGGAGGGCAGCGGCCTGCCCGACACCGACGCCGCCGACGACGTCATCCCCGAGATGCGGGTCGCGAGCGTCACCCAGCGGGTCGACGCCGACCTCTACAGCGGCTTCGTGGTGGTCCGCGACGCCTCCTCGGGCACCAGCGGCCTGGCCGCGGTCAGCCCCGACAGCATCCCGTCGGTCTCGGCCGTCACCTCGCTGCGCAACCTGCTCTACGCGGTCCAGTGGTGGGTCTTCGGCGGCTTCGCGGTCTACGTCTGGTGGCGCTGGTGCCGGGACACCGTGGAGGCCCTGGAGCGCGAGCAGGAGGCCCAGGCCGAGCAGGTAGGTTCGCCGGTGTGACGCTCGAGACCAACCTCCGCTTCTACCGGGTGATGGCGTGGATCGTCGGGGTCCTGCTCGTCGTGCTGGTGATCGTCGGCGTGCCGCTGGCGAACTTCGACGGCACCGGGATGTGGGAGGTCTTCGACAGCACTCCCGTGTGGTTCACGGGCGACAGTGCAGCGAAGCAGACCGGTCTGTTCATCACCCAGTACCTGGGTGTCGCCCACGGCTGGCTCTACATGATCTTCCTGGCTGCCGCCTTCCTGCTCTCCCGCAAGGCGCGCTGGCCGATCGGCTTCACCCTGGTGACGCTGCTGTGCGGCACGGTGCCGCTGCTGAGCTTCTGGGCCGAGCGCCGCGCGACCGCCCGCACGCTCGCGACCACCGAGGCCGCCCCGGTCCGCTCGTGAGCGGCACGCCCCGCACCGCCTTCGTCCTCGGTGGCGGCGGGCTGCTGGGCGCGGTCGAGGTGGGCATGCTCCGGGCGCTGCTGGAGCGCGGCGTACGCCCCGACCTGGTGCTGGGCACCTCGGTCGGCGCCCTCAACGGGCTCGTCGTGGCCGCCGACCCCACGCCGGCGGCGGTGGACCGGCTGCTGGAGCTGTGGCGCTCGGTCTCCGGGGACGACCCGGTGTACGCCGACGGGCCGCTGCGCCAGGTCGGGCGGGCCGTGCGCACGGGGACCCACCTGCACTCGGCGCTGCCGCTGCGCCGCCGGCTCGAGGCGGAGCTCGGGGACACCCGCTTCGAGGACCTCGCCGTGGAGTTCCGCTGCGTCGCCGCCTGCATCGAGCGCTCGGCCGAGCACTGGTTCGACTCCGGGCCGGTCGTGCCGGCGGTGATGGCCAGCGCGGCCGTGCCCGGGTTGCTGCCCCCGGCCGAGGTCGACGGCGAGCACTTCCTCGACGGCGGGGTGGTCAACTCGGTGCCGCTCGGCAAGGCTGCCGAGCTGGGTGCGGAGCGGGTCTTCGTGCTGCAGGTGGGCCGGGTCGAGCGGCCGCTGGCCGTGCCGCGGCGGCCGTGGGAAGTGGCACGGGTGTCCTTCGAGATCGCCCGGCGCCACCGGTTCGTGCGTGAGCTGGCCGAGCTGCCCGACCACGTCACCGCCCACGTGCTGCCCTCGGGCAGCACGGCGGCCGACGACTCGCCGCTGGCCTACCGCGACACCCGTCGGGTCGCGCGGCGCATCGACGCGGCGTACGAGCAGAGCTGTGCCTACCTCGAGGAGCACCGGTGCTGACCCGGGTCGTCCAGCGGGCGGTCGTGGCGCCCGCGACGATCGCCCTGACCGTCGCGATGTGGGTGGGGCTGCCGCTGTGGCTCCTCGCCGCGGGCCTGCTCTCGCCGCTCGCCCCAGGCTGGCTGCGGCCGGTCCGGCTGCTGTGGCTGCTCGTGGTGCACCTGACGCTGGAGAGCGTGGCGCTGGTGGAGCTGTTCGGGCTGTGGGTCGCCTCGGGGTTCGGGCTGTGGCTGCGGCGGCCGTTCTTCGAGCGGATCCACTACGACGTCGTCCAGGCCTACCTGTGGATCTTCTTCCACGAGGCCCGGCGGGTGCTGCGGCTGCAGATCGAGACCGTCGGCCCCACCCCCGACGCCCACCCGGGCGAGCCGCTGCTGGTGTTCTGCCGCCACGCGGGTCCGGGCGACTCGTTCACCCTGATGTACACGCTGATGCACTGGTACGGCCGCGAGCCGCGCGTCGTGCTCAAGTCGACCCTGGCCTGGGACCCCGCGCTGGGGGTGCTGCTGCACCGGCTGCCGAGCCGGTTCGTCTCCGCGCCCCGGCCCGGTCAGGACCGCGAGGCCGACGTGGGCGAGCTCGCGCGCGGGCTCGACGAGAACGACGCCTTCGTGATCTTCCCCGAGGGCGGCAACTTCACCCCGGAGCGCCGCGAGCGCTCGATCGCCCGGCTGCACAAGCTGGGGCTGCACGGGATGGCGCGACGGGCCGAGGAGATGATCCACGTGCTGGCGCCCCGGCCCGGCGGGGTGCTGGCCGCCCTCGACGCGGCGCCGGAAGCCGACGTGCTGCTGGTGGCCCACACCGGGCTCGACCACGTGGTCAGCGTGCGCGACGTGTGGCACGCGCTGCCGATGGACAAGCGGATCAGCATGGGCTGGTGGCGGATCCCGCGCGAGGAGATCCCCCAGGGGCGCGAGGAGCGCATCGAGTGGCTCTTCGACTGGTGGGACACGGTCGACGACTGGGTGCAGGAGCACCGACCGGTCGACCTGCCCCGCCGCTGAGCGGGCAGGACAGGCCGACCGGATCTCGGACCGTGGGTCTCAGACCTTGGGGTCCGGAGTGTCGGTGACGTCGACGCTCTCGGCCGGGTCCTCCGGCGTGGTCACCGGGTGGGTCGCCGGCGCCGCCGGGGCGGCCGGTGCGGGCGACGGCGTGTAGGACGACTGCCAGTTGTCGCTCTGGTCCCCGCCGGCGAGCTTCTTGCCGACCACGGCGCCGACGGCGCCGAGGGCGACGATCAGCAGCAGCTTCTTGCCCTTGCTGCCCTTCTTGACGTCCTCGCCCTTGATCGCGGCCGTGGCGAGCACGCGGCGACGGTCGGCCTCCGCGGCGGCCTGGTGGGCCTGGTCGCGCACGTCGTGGACGACCTGCTGCACGCCGAGGATCGTGCGGTCACGCGCGGTCTCGACGTAGGGCGCCGCGTTGTCCCGTGCGTCGGCGAGGCGCGAGGCCCCGGCGTCGCGGACGTCCGCCAGCTTGGGGCCGACCGCGTCGCGGGCGTCGGCGAGCTTGGGGGCGACGGCGTCGCGGGCGTCGGCGAGGCGGGCGGCCCCGGCGTCGCGGACGTCGCTGAGGACGGGCTTGAGGTCCTCGCGCGCCTTCTCGACGCGGGGGACGATGGCCTCGGTCAGGTCGTGGGCCAGGCTCTGGGCCTGGTCGACGAGCTTGTCCTTGCGGCTCTTGCGAAACATGTGTGCGAGGTCCCTCTCTGCAGGTGTGGCCGACGCGCGTGCGCGCAGGCGTAAGCCCTGATCATGCCTGGGTGCCGGGGAGTTTTAAACCCGTGTCACGCGCGGGCGGATGGGTAGGTGCCGCGTGGGAAGATCGGTGCCGACTCACGCACCCGTCGCGAAAGGCACCCATGTCCGACCTCAAGGCCACGCTCAAGACCAACCGTGGCGACATCGTCATCAACCTCTTCCCCGACCACGCGCCGGCCACGGTGGAGAACTTCACCGGCCTCGCCGAGGGGACCAAGGACTTCAACGACGACGCCGGCCGCACCGGGGTGAAGTTCTACGACGGCCTCGGCTTCCACCGGGTCATCCCCAACTTCATGATCCAGGGCGGCTGCCCGCTCGGCACCGGCACCGGCGGCCCGGGCTACAAGTTCAAGGACGAGTTCCACCCCGAGCTGCAGTTCGACCGGCCCTACCTGCTCGCGATGGCCAACGCCGGCCCGGGCACCAACGGCTCGCAGTTCTTCGTCACCGTCACCCCGACGCCGCACCTTAACCGTCGCCACACCATCTTCGGTGAGGTCGCCGACCAGGAGAGCCGCGACGTCGTCGACGCGATCGCCACCACCCGCACCGGCGCCATGGACCGCCCGGTTGACGCCGTGGTCATCGAGTCGGTGGAGATCGAGCGCCCGTGACCCAGGGCGGCCCCGAGGCGCCGCCGACCTGCTACCGCCACCCGGACCGCGAGACCTGGATCCGGTGCCAGCGCTGTGACCGGCCGATCTGCCCGGACTGCATGCGCTCGGCGGCGGTGGGCTTCCAGTGCCCCGAGTGCGTGGCGGAGGGAGCCCGGTCGACGCGCCAGCTCCTCACGCCGTACGGCGGGAAGCGGGTCTCGGACCCCCGGCTGACCAGCTTCGTGCTGATCGGGCTCAACGTCCTGGTCTGGCTGGCCGTGCTGGCCACGGGCGGGCGTTCGAGCCGGCTGACCGACTACCTCGCGCTGCTGCCGCAGTCGGCCGCCAAGCAGTACGGCGACGGCTCGGTCGAGCTGGTCCGCGGGGTCTCCGACGGCGCGGTGTGGGAGCTGATGACCTCGGCGTTCACCCACGTGCAGCCGCTGCACATCGCCTTCAACATGCTGGCGCTGTACTTCCTCGGGCCCACGCTCGAGAGCGTGCTCGGCCGGGCGCGCTACCTCGCGCTCTACCTGGTCTCGGCGCTCTCGGGCTCGGCCGTGGTGATGCTGCTCTCCCCGGAGAACAGCCAGACCCTCGGCGCCTCGGGGGCGATCTTCGGCCTGATGGGCGCCCTGGCGGTCGTCGCGCTGAAGGTCCGGGGCGAGGCGCAGCAGGTGCTGGTGTGGATCGCGATCAACCTGGTCATCACCTTCACCCTCCCGAGCATCTCGTGGGAGGGCCACCTCGGTGGCCTGGCCGCGGGTGCGGTGATCGGCGCGGCGATGGTCTACGCGCCCAAGCAGCGGCGCTCGCTGGTGCAGTGGGGCGCCGTCGCGGCGGTCGCGCTGGTGGCCCTGGCCGCCATCGCGGCCCGGGCACTGGCGCTCGCCTGACCCTCCGCCACCGAACGACACGGACGAATGACACCGGTGTAGTTGTCCACACCTGGGGACAACCCTGTGGACAACTACACCGGTGTCATTTGCGTCGTGGGACGGCTACTCCCACTTGGTGGCGAAGGTGAAGCCGACGGCCATGAAGCCGATGCCGACCAGCAGGTTGTACTGGTCGAGGTCCTTCATCACCGGGATCGCGCCGTCCTGGCCGACGAAGTAGAACGTCACGATCCAGACCAGCCCGAACAGGAAGCAGCCGAGCATCCCGACGACGACGCCCCGGCCGCGGCCCAGGGGGGTGGTGCGGTGGGCGGCGACGGTGAGGCCGAGGAAGATGGCCAGGAAGCCGATCAGGAAGTTGTAGCGACCGAGGTCCGACATCCAGGGCAGCGGGTCCTTCGGCGCCTTGGCGCCGGGGAAGTCGACGAACACGGCGGCGTCCTTGGCCACGTTGACGTAGACCGCGATCCAGGCGATGCCGGCCACGACGAGCAGCACGGCGAGGGCGGTGCGCACGACCGAGGTCTCGTAGCCACTACTGACCATGACCTTCGGCTGACGCGCGGTTCGCTTGGACACGGGGCTCCTCGGTGGCGTGGGGGGTGTGACCTGGTGGGCTAGCGTAGACGGGCCACCCGCCGCACCGCTCTCCAGGACGGAGCTCCTCGTGCCCAGCCGCCACCGCCGCCGTCCCCGGGCCACCCAGGTGCCGCCCTGGCGCCTCGCGGCCGTCGGTGGGTTCGTCGTCGCGGGGACGCTGTTCGTCACCAGCTCGCTCAACGCCGACGGCCTGGACCTGCGCTCCTCCAGCGTCACCGACCTCGACACCGTCGTGCGCCAGGAGCGCGACCGGACCGACCAGCTGCAGCAGCGCGTCGCCGACCTCACCGACGAGGTCGACACCCTGGGGCGGTCGGTGGGTGACGCCGAGGTGCGCGAGCTGCAGGCGCAGGTGCGCGAGCTCGCGGCGCCGGCGGGGTTCGAGGCGGTCCGGGGGCCGGCCCTCACCGTCACCCTGGAGGACGCCCCCGCCGAGGTGATCGCGCAGGCCACCGAGAAGGGCGAGGTCGGGGCCGAGGAGCTGGTCGTGCACCAGCAGGACATCCAGGCCGTGGTCAACGCGCTGTGGATCGGCGGCGCCGAGGCGATGACGCTCCAGGGCCAGCGGGTGATCAGCACGACCGGCATCAAGTGCGTGGGCAACACGGTCGTGCTGCACGGCGTGCCCTACGCCCCGCCGTACGTCATCACCGCCGTCGGCGGGGTCACCGAGATGCGCCGGGCGCTGGACACCTCCGAGCGGATCGCGGACTACCGCGACTACGCCGTGGCCTACGACCTCGGCTTCGCGGTGCGCACCGACCCGGAGGTCACCCTGCCGGCGTACGACGGGGCGAGCGAGCTGCGCCACGCCACGGCCGTCCGCGGCGAGTCCGACCGGGCGGTGCGCGAGCGTCCCTAGGGGGTCGGCACCGGGTCCTCGGTCGGGCTCGGCTCCTCGGTGGGCGTCGAGGTCTCGCTCGGCGTGGGCGTGGGCGTCGGGGTGGGGGTCGGACGCTGGAAGGTCGAGACCACGATCGTCACGGTGCTGCCCGCCGACGCGTCCTGGCCGGCGGGGGGCGCCTGCTGCAGCACGGTGCCGCGCTCGGCCTCGGTCGTGGAGTCGTTGACCACCGAGACCTCGAACCCGGCCGCCTCGATGCGGCGGCGCGCCTCGGCCTCGGCGAGCCCGACGACCTCGGGCACCTGCTCGGGCCCGTCGGACCAGAACAGCGTCACCCGGGAGTCCTCGGCGACGTCGGTGCCGGCGGGGGGCTGCATCTCCACGACGCGGTCGGCGGGCTCGTCGGAGCCGCGCTCGCTCAGCACGACGCGTACCCCCTCGGCCCGCAGCGCGTCGGCCGCCTCGTTCTTGTCGTCGCCGACGACGTCGGGCAGCGTGATCTGGGGCGGGCCGAGCGAGACCTGGAAGTCGACCGCCGACCCGGCGTCGCGCTGGTCGCTGGCCTGGGGGTCCTGGGAGATCACCCGACCGCGGGCGACCTGCTCGCTCTCGGACCGGGTCACCTCGCCGACCTCGAGCCCGGCCTGGGTGATGGTGCGCTCGGCCTGCTGCCGGGTCATCCCGGTCACGCTCGGCACCGGCACCTGCTCGGGGCCGGTGTCGGCGAGGCGGGGCAGCAGCAGCACGCCGGCGACGATCGCCGCGAGCAGGGCGAGCAGCCCGAGGACCAGCGGCCAGCGGCGCTTGCGCTCCGGCGCCTCGTCGTCGTCCTGCTGCTGGGTGGTGACGCGGGTGGCCGGCCCGGCCGTGGGGAGGTACGTCGTGGCGGCGGCCGCCACCGCCGGGGCCTCGACCGGCTTCCCGGCGAGGTAGCGGTCGATGTCGTCCTTCATCGCCGCCGCGCTCGGGTAGCGCTCGTCGAGGTCCTTGGCCAGCGACTTCATCACGATGGCGTCGATCTCGGGGGTGAGGTCCTCGTCCAGCGCCGACGGCGGCTGGGCCTGCTCGCGGACGTGCTGGTAGGCCACGGACACCGGGCTGTCGCCGACGAACGGCGGCCGGCCGGTGAGCAGCTCGTAGAGCAGGCAGCCGGTGGAGTAGACGTCGGAGCGGGAGTCGACGCTCTCGCCGCGGGCCTGCTCGGGGGAGAGGTACTGCGCCGTGCCGACGACCGCGGCGGTCTGCGTCATCGTCGAGGAGGCGTCGCTGACGGCCCGGGCGATGCCGAAGTCCATCACCTTGACGTTGCCGGCCGGGGTCAGCATCACGTTGCCGGGCTTGATGTCGCGGTGGATGATGCCGGCACGGTGGCTGTAGTCGAGCGCCCGCAGCACGCCGGAGGTGATCTCCAGGGCCCGCTCGGGCAGGATCTTGCGGCCGTCGCGCACCACGTCGCGCAGGGTGCGGCCGGCGACGTACTCCATGACGATGTAGGGCTGGGCGACGTTGCTGCCGTCGGTGGCCATCTCCTCGCCGGTGTCGTAGACCGACACGATCGAGGGGTCGTTGAGGGACGCGGCGGACTGCGCCTCGCGGCGGAAGCGGGCCTGGAAGGTGGAGTCGCTGGCCAGGTCGGTGCGCAGCCGCTTGATCGCGACCGTGCGGCCCAGGCGCACGTCGGTGCCCTTGCGGACCTCGGCCATGCCGCCGCGGCCGAGGAGCTCCCCGACCTCGTAGCGACCGCCGATGCGGTGCGGTTGCGTCATCCGGGCTCAGTCCCCCTTCTTGTCGGGCTTCACCGTGTCGTCGGGCTTGCCCGGACCCTCGTCGTCGCCCTCGTCGTTGCCGTTCCCGTTGCCGCTGTTGCCGGGGTCGACCGGCTCCTCGGTGGAGGTCTCCGACGGTGTCGGGGTGGGGCTGGGCGCCGGCGGCGCGCCGAGGACGTCGAGGGTGATGGTCTCGCCCTCCTCCACGTCGCCGGTGGGCGAGAGCGAGGTGACGTCGCCCTCGTCGCCCTGGTCGCCGCTGCCGTCGTTCGGGACCGGGCGCGTCGTGGTCTCCAGGCCCAGGTCGGCCAGCGCCGACTCGACCTCGCCGACGGGACGGCCGACGAAGTCGTCGGGGTCGAGGCTGACCGTGGGGGTCGCCTCGGCGGTCTCGCTCGGGGTGGCGCTCGCCGAGGGGGTCGGCGCGGGGTCGTCCCCGGCCGCGGTGTCGGTGTCGTCGGCCCACGGGCGGGTCAGCAGCAGCACGACCAGCAGCAGCGCCAGCAGCCCCGCCACGGCGTACGCCGCCCACGGGGTACGGCGCTCGCGGTCGTCGTCCCGCGGGGGCGGGACGGCGGCGGCGACCGGCGTGACGCGGGTGGGCCGTGTGGCCGGGCCGGGCGCCACGGCCGTCATCACCCGGGTCGGCTCGGGTCCCGTCGGCACGCCGCCGTGGGCGGCCTCGCGCAGCGCCCGGGCGATCTCGGCGCCGTCGGCGTAGCGCTCGGCGGGGTCCTTGGCCAGGGCGCGGTAGGTCACCGCGGCGAGCCCGGCCGGGACGCCGGCCGGCAGCTCGGGGACGTCGTCGCGCAGGTGGGCCATGGCCAGGCCGACTGCGGTGTCGGCGGCGAAGGGCCGCTGCCCGGCGAGGCACTCGAAGAGCACCACGCCGAGGGCGTAGACGTCGCTGGCCGCGGTCGCGGGCTTGCCGGACGCCTGCTCGGGGGAGAGGTAGTGGGGGGTGCCGATGATCTCGCCGGTGCGGGTGATGGCTGCGTCGCCGGTGGCACGGGCGATGCCGAAGTCGGTGATCTTGACCCGGCCCTGCGGGGTGACCAGCAGGTTGGCGGGCTTGACGTCGCGGTGCACCACACCGGCCGCGTGGGCCACGGCCAGCGCCTCGGCGACCTGGAGCACCAGCTCGCGGGCCCGCTCGGGGTCCAGCGCCCGGCCGCCGGAGACGAGCTCGGAGAGCGGCTTGCCGTCGACCAGCTCCATGACGAGGTACGGCGACCCGTCGGACCCCTCGGTCGCGAAGTCGAAGACCGAGGCGATGCCGGGGTGGTGCAGCGCGGCGGCGTTGCGGGCCTCGGTGGAGAAGCGGGAGCGGAAGCCGGCGTCCGCGGCGTACTCGGCCTTGAGGACCTTGAGCGCGACGTCGCGACCCAGGACGGTGTCGTGGGCGGCCCAGACCTCGCCCATGCCGCCGGTGGCGATCCGGTGTCGGCGCTCGTAGCGCTCGGCCTGCTCGCTCACCGGCCGACCACCGCCTCCATCACCGCACGCGCCACGGGGGCGGCGAGGCCCGACCCGGAGATCTCGTTGCGCTCCACGCCGGCGTCCTGCACCAGGACGGCGACGGCGACCGAGGGCGTCTGCGCCGGGGCGAGCGAGACGAACCAGGCGTACGGCGGCCGGTCGGGCGCGCTCTGGGCGGTGCCGGTCTTGCCGCCGACCTCGACGCCGGGGATCGCGGCGGTGCCGGCGGTGCCGTTCTCCACCACCGAGACCATCATCTGGCGCAGGTCGCGGGCCGACGCGGCGTCCATCGCGGGCTGGTCGGGCATCTCCTCGGGCTCGGTGCGCTCGATGGTCTCCAGCTTGGGCGAGAGCGTCTCGTCGACGAGGTAGGGCCGCATCACGGTGCCGTCGTTGGCGATGCCGGCCGCGACCATGGCCATCTGCAGCGGGGTGGCGGCGACGTCGTACTGGCCGATGGCCGAGAGCGCGGTCTGCGGCTCGTCGGGGTCCTCGGGGAAGCGGCTGACCGCCTGGCGGGTCAGGGCGTCGTCGAGGTCGTCGAAGGTGCGGGTGCCGAACCCGAACTTCTCGGCCTGCTCGCGCAGCGCGTCGGCGCCGACGTCCATGCCCACCTGGCCGAAGGAGACGTTGCAGGAGACCTCGAGCGCGCGGGTCAGCGTGATCTCCTCGCCCCCGCAGGAGCCGCCGCCGTCGTTGATCAGGTCGGTGCTGGTCTGCGGCAGGTCGAGCCGGGCGCCGCCCGGCACCCGCGTCTCGGGGTCGAAGTCGCCGGACTCCAGGGCGGCCGCCGCCGTGACCAGCTTGAAGGTCGAGCCCGGGGGCAGCACCCCCTCGATCGCCTTGTTGTTCAGGGCCGAGGCGCCGCCGCCCTCGAGCAGCCGGGTCTTGTACTGACCGGCGGCGCTGAAGTCGTGGGTGGCGAGCCGGTTGGGGTCGAAGGTCGGGTTGGAGACCATCGCCAGGATCTTGCCGGTGCTGGGCTCGAGGGCCACGACGGAGCCCTGCACGTCGTCGCCGAGGGCCCGCAGCCCGTCGTACGCCGCCCGCTGGGCCTGCGGGTCGATGGTCAGGCTGACGCTGCCGCCCTTGGGGTCCTCGTTGTCGGCGAGGTCGACGACGCGGTTGACGAAGAGGGCGGAGTCGCTGCCCGACAGGATGGAGTTCTGGGTCGCCTCCACGCCGCCGAGGCCGTTGTCGCGGGTGAAGTAGCCGGTGAGGTGGGCGTACTGCAGCGCGCGGGGGTAGGTGCGCTGGAACGCGTAGGCGTCGTCGGAGGGGTTGCTCTCGGCGACGGCTCGGCCGCGGACCAGGATCGAGCCGCGCTCGCGGGCGAACTCGGCGTCGCGCACCCGGATGTTGTCGGGGTGCTTGGACAGCGAGGTGAGGTCGTCGGCCTGCCAGTACTGCACGTAGGTGGCGTTGACGAGCAGCGCCGCGAAGAGCAGCAGGCAGCCCACGGACATGGTGCGGATGGGGCGGTTCACCGCAGGTTCACCACCTGGGTCGCGTCGGAGTCGAGGTCGTCGTCGTCGCTCACCAGCTCGGGCGGGGGACGGCGGGCCTGGTCGGAGATGCGTAGCAGCAGCGCCACGATGGCCCAGTTGGCCACCAGGCTGGAGCCGCCCTGGGACAGGAACGGCGTGGTGAGGCCGGTCAGCGGGATCAGCCGGGTGACGCCGCCGATGACGACGAACACCTGGAGGGCGAGGACCACGCCCAGGCCGGTGGCCATCAGCTTGCCGAAGTTGTCGCGGCAGATCAGCGCGGTGCGCAGGGCGCGCTCCACGAGGATGCCGTAGAGCAGGATGATCGCCATCACGCCGGTCAGCCCGAGCTCCTCGCCCATCGAGGCGATGATGAAGTCGGAGAAGCCCAGCGGCGTGATCTGCGGCTGGCCCTGGCCCAGCCCACGGCCCACGAGCCCGCCCCAGCCCATGCCGTAGAGGCCCTGGACCAGCTGGTAGGCGTTGACGTCGGGGTCGAACGGGTCCAGCCAGGCGGCGACGCGCGCCTGCACGTGGCCCAGCGAGAGGTAGCCGAGGTAGGCACCGACGGCGAACATCGAGCCGCCGACCACCAGCCAGCCCGGCCGCTCGGTGGCGACGTAGAGCATGGTCAGGAACAGGCCGAAGAACAGCAGCGAGGAGCCGAGGTCGCGCTGGAAGACCAGGATGCCCAGCGAGACCAGCCACATCCCGAGGATCGGGCCGAGGTCGCGGCCGCGGGGCAGGTCGACGAACAGCAGCCGCCGCCCGGCCAGGGCGAGGGCGTCTCGGTGCAGCACGAGGTAGCCGGCGAAGGCCACGACCAGCAGCACCTTGGCCACCTCGCCGGGCTGGAAGCTCAGCGGGCCGATGCCGATCCAGATCCGGGAGCCGTTGATGGTGCGCCCCAGCCCGGGCACCAGGGGGAGCAGCAGCAGCACGATGGCGGCCAGCCCGGCGGTGTAGGTGAACGCCTGCAGCCGGCGGTGGTCGCGCAGCACGACCAGCACCGTCGCGAACAGGATCGCGCCGAGCGTCATCCAGACCAGCTGGGTGGAGGCGAAGGCGGCGGCGTCGGGGTTGCGGGCCTGCCGGCCGAGGTCGATGCGGTGGATCATCGCCAGGCCGAGCCCGTTGAGGGCTCCCACGATGGGGAGCAGCACCGGATCGGCGTACGCCGCGAACCGGCGGAGCACGACGTGGCAGCCGAGCAGCAGCACCGTGAGCCACAGCCCGTGGGTCAGCAGGTCGACCGGCAGGGTGCCGTCGACGCCCAGGCCCACCGCGGCGTAGGCGCCGACGCCGACGACGAGGCTGAGCAGCAGCAGCACCAGCTCGGCACCGCGTCGGCGACGGTGCACGAACCCGGTGCCGCGCGAGGCGGCCGACAGGCCGGGGCTACTCATCGGCCTCGGTGCACAGCGCCGACGTGGTGGGGCTGGACGGGGGGCTGGACGAGGCGGACGGGGTGGGCGAGGCGGACGCGCTCGGGCCGGTCGAGGGGCTCGCGCTGGGCTGCGCCGGCTCGGGGCAGGTGACCCGTCGCTCCAGGCGCTGCACGATGTCGCGGGCGTCGGCCAGGCTGCTGGCGCTGATGCCCTCGCTGACCTCGCGGGCGTAGGCGTCGGGCAGGTCGGTCAGCCGCAGCTCGCTGGGCTCCTCGACGCGGTGGGTGGTCAGTCCGGGCACGTCGGCCTCGATGCCGCGGAAGATGGCGACGGTCTCGGCGTCGTCGCCGACGTAGTACTGGTCCTGGGTCCAGCGGTAGGCCGCCACGGCGATCAGCCCCACGGCGAGCAGCAGCACCAGGGCGAGCAGGGTGCGTCGGGCCCAGGTGAACCGCTTGGGCGGCCGCGGGGCGTAGCGCGCCTCCTCGGGGTCGAGGTCGTCGTCCGCCGCGGCGGGACGGGCGGAGCCCCGGCGGGCCTCGACGGCCATAGGAGCGGTGTCGCCGACCGGTTCGAGCTCGCCGGTGTCGCGTGCGCCGGCGATCCGGCCGCCGGGGCCGCGGCTGCGAGCCCCCTCGGCCGCGGCTCCGACCAGCATCGGCCCGGTCGTGGCCGCCGCGGAGGTCTCCGGGTCGTCGACCGCGTCGTCGTCGACGAGGTCGGCCACCACGACGGTGACGTTGTCGGAGCTGCCGGCGTCCAGCGACCGGTCGACCAGGGAGTACGCCGCGCTGTCGGGCGTGCCCTCGGCCAGGATCCGGGTCAGCTGCTCGTCGGTGAGCACCCCCGACGCCCCGTCGGAGCAGAGCAGGATCCGGTCGCCGGGGGCGACCTCGAGGGTGAACACGTCGGGCTCGGGCTCGTGCACGCCGTCGACGGCCCGCAGGATCAGGTTGCGGTGCGGGTGGACCCGCGCCTCGTCCTCGGTGATGCGGCCCTCGTCGACCAGGCTCTGCACGAAGGTGTGGTCGGTGGTGAGCTGGGCCAGGGTGCCGTCGCGCAGCAGGTAGCCGCGGCTGTCGCCGACGTGGCCGACCGCGATCCGGTCGCCGTCCAGCACCAGGGCGGTCACCGTGGTGCTGGTGCCCTCCAGCGACGGGTCGGCGGCCACCAGCTCGGCGATCCGGTCGTGGCTGAGGTGGATGGCGCCGGCCAGGGCGCCGAGCACGTCGTTGCCCGGCGGGGTGTCCAGGCGCCGCAGCACCTCGACGGTCTCGGCACTGGCCACGTCGCCGCGCGCCGAGCCGCCCACGCCGTCGGCGACGACGAGCAGGTGGGGGCCGGCGTACCCGGAGTCCTGGTTGTCCTTGCGCACCCTCCCGACGTCGGAGAACGCGGCGTAGCGCAGCCTCATCGACGACTCACTTGCGCAGCTCCAGCACGGTCTTGCCGATGCGGACACGGGTGCCGAGCTGGATCGCGGTGGGCTGGGTGATGCGGCTGGTGCCGACGTAGGTGCCGTTGGTGGAGCCGAGGTCCTCGACGTACCACTGCTCGCCGGAGCTGGCGATGCGCGCGTGGCGGGTGGAGGCGTAGTCGTCGTCGAGTCGGATGGCGGCGTCGGTGCCGCGCCCGATCAGCAGCGGGGCGTCCTCCAGGGAGACCGTCTCGCCCTGGTTGCCGCCCTCGACGATGACGACCTGGGTCGGCGCCCCGCGCCGCGCCTTGGCCGGCTTGGAGCGCGCGCGCCTCTCCGACCGCTTGTCGGGGCGCTGCGGCCGGCCGCCGCCGCGGGCGCCCTCGCGCGCGACCCGGGCCCCGAACATGTCGGAGCGGATCACCGAGATGCACGAGAGCACCAGGATCCACAGGATCGCGAGGTAGGCGAAGCGGATCAGGACGAGAGTCAGCTCGGACAACTAGGGCTCATCCTTGTCGCAGCCGCAGGGACATGGTCGTGGTGCCGATCCTGATGGTGGCACCGTCGGTGAGCCTCGCCTGCTCGACGCGCTTGCCGTTGACCGACACACCGTTGGTGCTGCCCAGGTCGATCACCGAGACGCGCGGCTCGCCGTCGGGCTCCTGCGGCGCCTCCACCCGGATCTCGGCGTGCCGGCGCGAGACCCCCGGGTCGTCGATGCGCAGGTCGGCGTCGTTGCCCCGGCCCAGGACCAGCCCGGGCGGGGCGAGCGGCACCGCCTCGCCGTGGAGGAGCAGCGAGGCCGTGGCGCGGCGTACGGCGGTGGGGGTGGGGTCGCCGCCCGCCAGGCGGGAGCTGGAGTGGGAGGCGCTGCGGACCCGGAACCGCCCGGTGGTGAGGTCGTCGGCCTGCTCCAGGGTGATGGAGACGGGTCCGGTGAAGACGTAGGACTGGTCGGCGGCGTGCTCGCGCAGCATCTCGGTCAGCTCGCGGGTCAGCTGTGGGCCGAGCGCGTCGAGCCGCTCGTGGTCGGTGTCGGCCAGCTCGACGTGGAAGTCGTTGGGCACCAGCCGACGGTCCCGGCTGAGGATCTGGGCGGAGTTGTCGACCTCGCGGGCCAGCGCCGAGGCGATCTCGACCGGCTGCACGGCGCTGCGGAAGGTGCGGGCGAACACGCCGGAGACCAGCTGCTCGAGCTTGTTCTCGAAGCGTTGCAACGCACTCATGCTGACTCCTCTCCACCATGCTCGGGACGCGGAGGTGCGATCGTAGCGGGCCGGGTCGGCCCACCCGGGGCCGGTTTGGGCGGTGGGCCGCGCGTGGGATAACCTGACGCCTGCTTCACGCGCGAGTGGCGGAATAGGCAGACGCGCACGGTTCAGGTCCGTGTGCCCGAAAGGGCGTGGGGGTTCAACTCCCCCCTCGCGCACCGTCTGCACCAACCAGCTGAGCCCCCGACCGGGTCACCGGTCGGGGGCTCGACTGCTTCCGGGGACCCGGGCCCGGTGTGGCCGGGCGGCGTCCCTAGCGGCCGACCTTCACCACGGCGTTCCCGACGTCGCGGCCCTTCTGCTCCACGCACGAGCCGATGTCGACGATGTTGGCCCACGACTCGGCCGGCTCCTGCAGGTACGCCTCCAGGCCGGTCGCGAACATCGTCGTCAGGGCGTACGCCTCGAGCACCGCGCCGCCGGCGTGGTTGATCCTCTTGTCGCCGTCGATCGCGTCGCCGAGAAGGTCGGTGCCGACACCGATCGCGTTGTCGGCGTGGTCGTTGCCCGGGCTGAACGGGGGAGCGCCGTCGCCGGTCGCCCACGTCTGCGTGCAGTCCGCGACCGCGTTGACCATGTCGATACCGGACTGGATCGCGTTCCCGACGTCCTTCATCTTCTCGATGCCGGCGCCCTCGACGCCCAGAGCCGAGAGGCCCTCGGCGATGCCGACGACAGGTCGACACCGTTGACGGTGAAGGTGACGCGGGGGCCCTCGTCGCGCGAGGCGGCGAAGGTCTCCAGGACCCGGCGGGCGCGCTGGCCGTTCAGGGTGATGGCGTCGTTGCCGTTGATCGTGACCCCGCTGCCGACGCGCAGGGTGGCGACGAGGTCGATCCGGCCCTCGACGGCGAACCGGACGACGGCCGGGTCGCCGACGGCCGCGGCGGTCGCGGCCCTGGACAGTGCCGCGCGGACGCTGCACGGGGCGGCGTCCACGCACGCGGTCGCGGGGATGGTGGTGGAGTCGGTGAGCGTGTTGACGACGAAGTCGGTCTCGGACTCCTCGACCCACGCGGACGCGGCGGCGCCGACGGCGCCGGCCAGGATGGGCGCCAGGAGCGCCACGACCAGCGTGGACGCGGTCGCGGCGAGCCGGTTCGGACGCCAGAAGCGACCGAAGGCGGCTGCCGGAGAGATCCGCTCCGGCCCGGGCCTGGCGGGGGGAGCGGTGGACCGGGTGTGCGCGAGTATCCCGAGCAGGGAGCCGGCGACGGCGAGCAGGAGGGCGGCCGTGACACCGAGCACCGCGGTGCCGGTCGCGAACTCGCCCGTGCTGGCGCCGGGCGCGGCCGTGCGGCTCAGGCCGAGGGCGCCGAGGCCCCAGCTCACCAGGCCGAGTACGCCGACGACCGCGAGGGCGCCCAGGCGGGCGCGCAGGGTCGCGGTCACCGCGGCACGGACCGCGTCGCGCAGCGTCGCGCCGGTGACCAGGTGGCTCCAGGTGGTCGGGAGCGCGGCGAGGACGGCGAGCGCGACCGCGAACGGGAACGCGAGCCACAGGCCGGCGCCAGGGCTGCTCTCGGTGTCGGCACGCGACTCGGGGCTGCGCAGCCGCCAGGCGGCGCGGGCCAGGACCGCGACGCTCAGCGCCGGCCACAGCACGACGCCGAGCACCACCGCGGGGACGCCGACCGCGCCGAGGGCAAGGACCTTCGGCAGCGTCCGCCAGGCGCGGGCCCAGCCGGCTGCGTACCGGCCGCGGTGGCCGGCGAGGCTGTCGCGCACCAGGGAGGCGACCACCGTCGTGCCGGTGATCATGCCGGTCAGCGTGGCCAGCGCGAGGGCGAGCGTGGGCACCAGCGCGAGGGCGAGGCCCTTCACCGGGGTGGTGTCCTGCAGCA
This sequence comes from Nocardioides aurantiacus, assembly GCF_003752505.1. Lineage (NCBI taxonomy): Bacteria > Bacillati > Actinomycetota > Actinomycetes > Propionibacteriales > Nocardioidaceae > Nocardioides > Nocardioides aurantiacus. The sequence continues at coordinate 3,933,560 of NZ_RKHO01000001.1, forward strand.
GGGAGTCCAGGGACCCGGTCAGGCCCAGGGCGAGCACCGCGAGCATCACGGCGACACCGAGGCCGCCGACGACCGCGGCGGGCACGCTCCAGGTCAGGGTGGCGGCACGCTCCCAACGGGGGGTGGTGGCGTGCATGTGCGCTCCTCGAGAGACCCGTTTCCGGGGCGTGTGGCGGGGGGCCGCCCGCCGGGCGGCCCAGCGTCCGAGCGGCGACGTGCACCACGGGGAGGACGCTGCCGAGACAGCGTGATTGAAGCGGCAGGGGGCCCCTCCCCGGAGCGGTTTCCGCAACCGGGCCGAACTGGTCTAGCTCGCCCGGCGTCCAGCGGCCGGGCCGTCAGTGCCAGGGCGAGGTGCGCACGATCTGCAGCGCCCGGCTCTTCACGAACGGGTCGGCCTGCATGTAGAGCCAGGGCCGGCCGAACCAGAGGAAGCCGTCGACCAGGTTGCGGGCGTGGGTGCGGTTGGTGGCGCTGAGGCCCCAGCGGGTGTTGGTGACGTCGACCGTCGGCGGGATGCCCAGCGTCACGCAGCGGGTGTCGGTGCGGGAGCGGCAGACCGGCGAGTTGTCGAAGTTGCTGCTGCGCTTCTGCTTCCAGGTGAACGGCTTGCCGTTCTTGGCGGTGTCGACGACGAAGTGCTTGCCCGGGATCCCGCGGCGGGTCAGCTCGCGGACCATCGCGGCGCCGTAGGCGATGTCGCTGCCCACCGAGGTGTAGTGGGTGGAGTTCAGCGCGAAGCCGCGGGTGTGGGCGATGCCGGCGGGCACCAGGAAGTCCACGGCCTTCGACGGGTCGTCCTCGGGCCAGTCCGAGGCGCCGCCGTCGATGTAGACGGCCGTGTTCGGCAGCGCGGAGAACTTCTTGGCCGAGTAGGCGATCAGCCGCGAGGGGACGAGGGACCTGCCCGGCACGCACAGTGCGAACGGGCCGTCGGGCTGCAGCACCAGGGCGACGTGGGCGTCGCCGACGGCGGCGGCGAACCGGTCGACCCACTGCTTGTACGACGCCTGCTCGGCCGCCGTGGGCAGCCGGCGGCACGCCTCGTGCTCCCACGGCTTCATCCGGAACACCGTCATCTGCACCAGCACGTCGGGGTCGCCACCGGTGGAGTTGGCGATGTAGGCGTCGACCTTCTTGGCGATCTCGCCGTGGGGGATCCAGCCCCCGAACCACTTCGCCTTCGGACGCAGCGCGATCTTGCCGAGCAGCGTCTTCTCGGTGCCCGACGCCTTGACGTACGGCGCCCACGACTGGTCGCCGTTGCCCTTGTAGACGCCCCACCGGCGGCCCGCCAACGGGTTGTCGCCGGTGTCGAGCGCGGTCAGCGCGGCGCCCAGCGCGGGCGAGAGCGCGGGGGCGTCGACGGTGGGCCGGTCCTCGGCGCCCGCGGTCGGCTGGGCGAGGAGCGAGCCGACCAGGGCGAGGGCGGCGGTGGCCGCGACGGCGGCCCACCGGGAGGTGCGCGAGGAGCGTCCACGAGAGGTCATGCGCTCCAGCGTGCGCGTTTCGAGACGGGAATGCAGGATATTCGTAGCAAATGTCGGTACGGCCGGGGTCCACCAGGTGCTGGACCCCGGCCGTTCCGGAGGTGGTGCGGTCGTGCGGTGGCGCTAGCGGGCGAACGCGTAGAGCACGCTGTGGGCCACCGAGCCCAGGCGCAGCGTGGCCGAGCGGTCACCCGTGGTGGTGGCCTTGCCGGGGGCGTAGGTCAGCGTCAGCCTCGCCGAGCCGCCGGCCGGGACCGTCAGCGTGCTGGCCGACACCCGGAAGGCGGGGTCACCGGTGACTGAGACCGGCGTGGTCACCGGCGCCGCGGTCAGGTTGGTGACCGTCAGCGTCCGGGTCAGCGCCTGGCCGCTGCCCGAGGGCACCGCGCCGAAGGAGGTGCTGACCGAGGACAGCGCCAGCCGGGCGCCGACGGCCGCGTCGAGGTCCTCGAGCCCGGACCCGGTCACGAGCGGGTCGGTCTCGAGGGCGGTGACGGCGGTGGACTGCTTCAGCACGCCCGTCGCGGAGGTGTTGACCAGGGCCGAGCGGACCTGGGCGGCGCTCCACCCGGGGTGGGCCTGGCGGACCACGGCGGCGGATCCGGCGAGGTGCGGGGTGGCCATCGAGGTGCCCTGCATGAAGCCCCAGCAGCCCTCGGCGGGCAGCGGGTCGCAGAAGGACTGCGGCAGCGAGGAGAGGATGTTGACGCCGGGAGCGGTCACGTCGGGCTTCACGCGGTAGCTGACGTCGGTCGGGCCCTGGCTGGAGAAGTCGCCCATGATGTCGTCGTTGCCGCTGTCGACGTACGCCGGGGTGACGCCGATCGTGACGGGTCCGCCGGCCAGGCCGGCCAGCTCCGTGGCGTCGGCGTACGGCGCCATCACGGCCGGGATCGTCGCCGGGGCGGCGGCGTCGGCGGCCATCGCGACCGGGTCGCCGGGCACGTTGTTGACCACGATCGTGCCGACGGCGCCGGCCTTCTCGGCGGTCGCGACCTTGGTGCCGAAACTGCAGGTGCCGCGCGCCACGAGGGCGATGGCGCCGGTGGTGGAGGCGGTGAAGTCGCCGGCCTCGCAGCCGTCCCCGAACGCCAGCGCGGAGGTGCCGCCGGCCGGGACGAGGGTGCCGGTGAGCGGCGTCGTCGGGATCGCGAAGTCGCCGGTGGCGGTGACGCTCACGGGGGTGCCGGTGGCCGCGGTGCCGGCGTACACCGGGACGCCGGTGTAGTGGCCGACCGAGGACGCGCCCGCGGTCAGCGCCCGCTCGGCGGAGCCGGGGGAGCCGATCGTGAAGTGGCCGGGGCCCTCGTTGCCGCCCGCGACCGCGACCACGATGTTGGCCCTGTCGAGGTTGTCCACGGCGGTGGTGAGCAGGTCCTGGTTGCCAGAGGCGCTGCCGCCGAGGCTCATGTTGAGCACCTGCATGCCGTCCTCGGCGGCGGCCTGCAACGCGTCGAGGATGTCCTCGCTGCGCGCGTTGTCGATGTCGCCGGGGAAGACGTTGTAGTTGCCGAGCAGGGCTCGCGGGGCGACGCCGCTGGGGGCGTAGGGGATCTTCGCGCCGTCGACCGAGGCCGGGGTGCGGGGGTTGCAGGCGGCGGTGCCGGCGACGTGGGTGCCGTGGTCCTGGACCGCCTCCGGGGTGAGCCCCTGCTGGGCCGCCTTGTTGGCGAAGACCCGGGCCACGACCACCTTGTCGTTGGTGAACCGGGTGTCGCCGAGCTGCTTCTGGGCGGGGTAGCCGGTCGCGCGGAAGCACGGGTGGGTCGCGTCGATGCCGGTGTCGACGATCCCGATCCTGACGCCCTCGCCGGCCCGCGTGGGGGCGCCCGGCTCGGCGATCGCCCACGCGGCCTCGGCGTCGATGCGCTCGAGGTCGGGGTCGGTGACGCTGGGGGCGTACGTCGCGGCGTACCCCGCCTGGGCGACGCCGGGGGCGCCGGCGAGGGTCGCGAGCGGGGTGCCGTTGAGCCGGACCGCGACGCCGTTCAGGGCGATGTCGTACTCGCCCACGACCGTGGCCGCCGGGGCGTTGCCGCGCAGCCAGGCGCGCAGGTCGTTGCGCTGGGCCGCCAGCCGGGCCCGGACGTTCCTGGCCTTGGTGGTGCCGAGGGCGAGGCCCTTGCCGGCGGCCGGGGCGGTGCTCGGGTCGGTGGCGACGGGGTCGCGGGAGAGCCGCAGGATCGCGGTGCTGGTGTCGGCGCCGGACGAGGAGCGGACGTCGGAGGTGGCCTGGCGGGTGGTGCCGGACCCGCCGGCGGGGTCCGCCGCGTCGGCCGGACCAGTGAGGGCGACCCCCGTGGCGGCGGTGCTCAGCCCGAGGACGGCAGCGGCCGCCACGGCGGACAGCTGGCGAGGTGTACGTCGGTTCATCGTGCTCCCGGTGACAGGGCACGACCCGGTCACCCCCGCGGACCCGAGCCGTACCGATGGTTGTCCCGTGAAACTAGGTCGCCGTCACGGCTCCCGGGAAGGGCCGGGGGCAGGTCGTGACCGACTCGTGTCCGAACGCGGGGGCTCAGCCCAGCTCGGGCGAGACCCCCGTCAGCCCGACGGAGACCTCCCACAGCCGGGCCGCGAGCCCCGCGTCGCGGGCCCAGCGGCTCTGCTTGGCCTCGCCGAGCCGACCGCGGCTCTCCATCAGCCCGGTCGGGCCGGTGTAGGAGCCCGGAGCGGCGTACGTCGAGGCCCACAGCGTCGGGTTGGCCCCGGCCCTGGAGGACTGCACGACCAGGGGCATCACCAGCGGGGCGAGCTGCTTGACGCCGGGCAGCGAGCCCAGGCCGTCGGGGCTGGTCACCAGGCCGGTGTTGGAGACGCCGGGGTGGCAGGCGGTGACGGTGAGCCGGCTGCCCGCCGCGGTGGCGCGGCGCTGCAGCTCGTGGGCGAACAGCAGGTTGGCCAGCTTGGAGTTGCCGTAGGCCTTGTTGGAGCTGTACGTCGCCCCCGGGTTGCCCTCGAGCACGGAGTCGTCGCCCCGGTGGTGGGCGATCGAGGAGACCGCGACGACACGCGGGGCCTCGGCCTCCAGGAGCCGCGGCAGCAGCCGTCCGGTGAGCGCGAAGTGGCCGAGGTGGTTGGTGCCGAACTGGAGCTCGTGACCGTCGGCCGTCTCGCGGTAGCGCGGCGGCGTCATCACGCCGGCGTTGGCGACGAGCAGGTCGAGCGGGCCCTGCCAGGCCTGCGCGAACGCGCGCACGGACTCCTGCGAGGCCAGGTCGAGCTCGGCGACCTCGGTGTCGCCGGTCAGCCGGCCCTGCGCCTCGCGGGCCGAGTCGAGGTTGCGGCAGGCGAGCGTGACGTGGGCGCCGTGGGCGGCGAACGCCTTCGCGGCGTGGAACCCGATGCCGGAGTTGGCGCCGGTCACCACGACCCGCCGTCCGGTCAGGTCTGGGAGGTCGTCGGGGCCGAAGCGGGCGAGGTGCGGGGTGCGGGTGGGGGTGCTCATGCGGTGCCTCTCGGAGGGGTGGGGTCGGTGAGGAGCGCGCCGGTGCCGCCCCGGGCGAGCGACCGGGCGATCACCAGGCGCTGGATCTGGTTGGTGCCCTCGAAGATCTGGGTCACCTTGGCCTCGCGCATGAAGCGCTCGACCGGGAAGTCGCGGGTGTAGCCGTAGCCGCCGAGCACCTGCACCGCGTCGGTGGTCACCTTCATGGCGGCGTCCGTGGCCACGAGCTTGGCCACCGAGGCCTCGCGGGAGAAGGGCAGGTCGCGGTCCTTGAGCCGCGCCGCGTGGAGGTACGTCGCCCGGCTGCTCGCCACCGCGGCCTCCATGTCGGCCAGCAGGAAGCCGAGGCCCTGGAAGTCGATGATCCGCTGGCCGAACTGCTGGCGCTCCTTGGCGTAGGCCACCGCGTGGTCGAGCGCACCCTGGGCGAGGCCGACGGCCACCGCGGCGATACCGAGCCGGCCGGCGTCGAGGCCCGACAGCGCGATCGTGAGCCCGTCGCCCTCGGCGCCGAGCAGCCGGTCCGCGGGCACCCGGGCGCCCTCGAAGCGCATCGTGGCGGTGGCCGAGCCGGTGAGGCCCATCTTGTGCTCCGGCGGGTCCGCCACCAGGCCCGGCGTGTCGGCCGGGACGAGGAAGCAGGAGATGCCGTTGCGCTCCTCGGAGGTGCGGGCCATCAGCTTGTAGAAGTCCGCGTGACCTCCGTGGGTGGTCCACGCCTTCGCGCCGTCGACGACGTAGTCGTCGCCCTCGCGTCGGGCGCGGGTGCGCATCGCGCTCGGGTCGGAGCCGGCGTGGGCCTCGGAGAGGCAGTAGGCGCCCAGCAGCTCGCCGCCGAGCATGTCGGGCAGCCAGCGCTGGCGCTGCTGTTGCGTGCCGGCGGTGACGAGCCCGAAGCAGGACAGTGCGTGGACGCTGACCCCCACCCCGACGCTGGCCCACACGCTGGCGATCTCCTCGACGACCTGCAGGTAGACCTCGTAGGGCTGGCCGCCGCCGCCCAGCTCCTCGTCGTAGGGCAGACCGAGGAGACCGGCGCGGCCCAGGGTGCGGAACACCTCGCGCGGGAAGGTCTCGGTGGCCTCGGCCTCGGCCACGCGGGGGAGCAGCTCGCCCTCGCACAGGTCGCGGGTCAGCCCGAGGAGCGCGGTGGCCTCCTCGGTGGGGAGCACGCGGGTCGCCGGCATGACCCCGAACCTAGCCCGGGAATCCAGCCGGCGGGCTCAGCGCTCCGAGGCGAGGGCGGCGGCCCCGACGATGCCCGCGGTGTTGCGCAGCGTGGCCGAGATGATCTCGGTCTCGACATCGATGAGGTGCATGAACTCGGCCGCGTGCTTGCTCACGCCACCGCCCACCACGAACAGCTGCGGGGAGAACAGCCGCTCCAGCGTGCGGTAGTAGGTGGTGAGCCGGCCGGCCCACTTCTCCCACGAGAGGTCCTCGCCCTTGCGGGCCGAGTTGGCGGCGCGCTTCTCGGCGTCGTGGCCCTCGATCTCGAGGTGGCCGAGCTCGGAGTTGGGGATCAGCACGCCGTCGTACAGCAGCGCGGAGCCGATGCCGGTGCCGAGCGTGGTGACGATGACCAGGCCGGGGCGGTGGTGGGCCACGCCGTAGCGGGCCTCGGCCAGGCCGGCGGCGTCGGCGTCGTTGATCGCGTGCACCTCGCGGCCGAGCTCGTTGGCCAGGAGGTCGTCGGCGTCGGTGCCGATCCAGTCGGAGTCGATGTTGGCGGCCGAGGCCACGACCCCGTTGGTGCGGACCACGCCCGGGATGGTGACCCCGACCGGGCTGGTGGTGTCCTCGAAGCGCTCGAGCAGCTCGGCCATCACCTTGGCCACCGCCTTGGGGGTGGACTTCTCGGGGGTGTCGATCCGCTCGCGCTCGGCGGAGAACTCCCCGGTGGCCAGGTCGACGGGAGCCGCCTTGATGCCGCTGCCGCCGAAGTCGATGCCGATGGGGTCTGCCATGCGCGACAACCTAGCCGGGCGCCGTCGTGATGCCCATGGTTGCCGAAACGTTAACCGCCCAGACCTCCCCGAACCGGGCGGACCGGGATAGGAAGGACGACGGCGGTGGCGCCCCATCTCGGGCGGCGTCACGTTCTCGAGGAGTCTCCCCATGCGCCCTGCCCCGCGCCCGTTGCTGCGCCCCTTCGTCCTGCCGACCCTGGCCGCGCTCGCCGTCGGTGTCGTCCCACTCCTGGCGACGCCCGCCGGCGCCGCGCCCGCCGGCGACCAGCTGGTCGTCTCCGAGGTGTACGGCGGGGGCGGCTCGGCGAGCTCGACCGTGGCCCGCGACTTCGTGGAGCTGCTGAACCCGACCTCGGCGCCGCTGTCGGTCGACGGGTTGTCGGTGCAGTACCGCTCGGCGACCGGGGCCGCCGCACCCTCGGGCGTCACGACGCTCACCGGCACCGTGCCGGCCGGCGGTCGCTACCTCGTCGGCCTCAGCGGCAGCGGCAGCAGCACCTCCGCCGCGCCGCTGCCCACGCCGGACGCCAGCGGCAGCACGGCCCTGGCCGCCGGGTCCGGCACCGTCTTCCTGGCCCGGGGGACGACGCCCCTGACCACGCCGCCCACCGGCTCGCTCACGGGCGACCCGCGGGTGGTCGACCTGGTGGGCTACGGCACCAGCAACACCTTCGAGGACGCGCCCGCCCCGGCCGGCTCGGCCGGCACCTCGCTGGCCCGTGACGCCGCCGGCAAGGACACCGACGACAACGCCGCCGACCTCGGGGTCGGCGCACCCACGCCCGACGCCGCGCCCGCCGGGTCGACACCCGAGCCGCCCGCCCCGGCCACCGACGCCACCGTCGCCGAGGTCCAGGGCACCGGCACGACCAGCCCGCTCGCCGGCCGGCAGGTGCGGACCACCGGCGTCGTCACCGCGGCATACCCCACGGGGGGCTTCAACGGCTTCTTCCTGCAGACCGCCGGGACCGGCGGCGCCACCGGTGCGCGGACCGCCTCGGACGCGTTGTTCGTCTACGGCTCCGCCGCGACGCGCGAGGTCGCCGTGGGCGACCACGTGCAGGTGACCGGGCGCGTCTCGGAGTACCAGGGCATGACCCAGCTGACGCCGGGGTCGGCGGCCGACGTCGCCGACCTCCCCGGCGCGGCGGCCGTCACCCCCACCGCCACCGGCTGGCCGCGCACCGACGCCGAGCGGGAGCGGCTCGAGGGCATGCTGCTGGCGCCGCAGGGACCGTTCACGGTCGCCGACAACTACGCCCTCAACCAGTACGCCGAGCTCGGGCTCGCCTCGGGCACGACCCCCCTCTTCCAGCCCACCGAGGTGGCCGACCCCGCCGACGCCGCCGAGATCCGCGCGGTGGTCGAGGACAACGCCGCCCGCGCGGTCACGCTCGACGACGGGGCGACCACCAACTTCCTCACCGCGAAGGACACCCCGCTGCCCTACCTGACCCAGGACCGCGAGCTCCGGGTCGGGGCGCCGGTGTCCTTCGAGCAGCCCGTCGTCCTGGACTACCGCTTCGACGCCTGGCGGCTCCAGCCCACCGACCAGCTGACCGCCACCGACCCGCTGCCGGTGCGCGTCGCCGACACCCGCACCTCGGCGCCCGAGCCGGTGGGCGGCCGGGTGCGGATCGCGTCGTTCAACGTCCTCAACTACTTCACCACCACCGGGGAGGACGTCGAGGCCGCCGGCGGGGACTGTGACTACTACACCGACCGGGCCGGCAACCCCGACACGGTGAGGAGCTGCGAGACCGCCGCCGGCGGGGACGGGCCGCGTGGTGCCGCGCAGGCCGACGACCTCGCCCGCCAGCAGGCCAAGCTGGTGGCGGCGCTGAACGGTCTCGACGCCGACGTGGTCTCGCTGGAGGAGCTGGAGAACTCCGCGAAGTTCGGCCTCGACCGCGACGCCGCCCTGGCCACCCTCACCGGCGCGCTCAACGACGCGGCCGGCGTCGGCACCTGGGACTACGTCCGCTCGCCGGGCTCGGCCGACTCGCCGGCCGCCCAGGAGGACGAGGACGTCATCCGCACCGGCTTCGTCTACCGTCCCGACGCGGTGCGCCCGGTCGGGGAGTCGGTCATCGACGACGTGCCGACGTTCGACAACGCCCGCGACCCGCTGGCCCAGGCCTTCGAGCCGCGCCGCAGCGGCGGGCCGCAGAGCCGGTTCATGCTCGTGGTCAACCACTTCAAGTCCAAGGGCTCCGGCGCCCCGGGCGACGGCGACACCGGCCAGGGCGCGTCCAACCTGGCCCGGGTCGCGCAGGCCCGCGAGCTGGTGCGCTTCGCCGGGGAGATGGAGTCCACCGTCCCCACCGGTCGCGTCTTCCTGGCCGGCGACCTGAACGCCTACACCCAGGAGGACCCGCTCCAGGTGCTCTACGACGCCGGCTACACCGACATCGGCTCGGACCGCGCACCCGAGGAGTTCACCTACCTCTTCGACGGTCGGGTGGGCTCGCTCGACCACGTGCTCGGCAACCCCGCGGCGATGCGGACCGTCACCGGCGCCCACGTGTGGAACCTCAACGCGGTCGAGTCGGTGGCCCTGGAGTACAGCCGCTACAACTACAACGCCACCGACTTCTTCGCCCCCGACCCCTACCGCTCCTCCGACCACGACCCCCTCGTCGTCGGGCTGGACCCGCGGCCGGGGCGTGGGACGGGCCGGTAGCGCGACGGTGACCGGACGCACCTACCGACCGGTAGCCGCGCCGGGCATCATGGGGGCATGACGACCTCACCCGCCGCCACCGGCACGTCCCGGACCCTGCCCGACCACGTCGGCGTCGTCGTGATCGGCGCCGGCCTGTCGGGCATCGGGGCGGGCTACCGGCTGCAGACCGAGTGCCCCGACCGCGACTACCTGATCCTCGAGGGACGCGAGTCGATGGGCGGCACGTGGGACCTGTTCCGCTACCCCGGCGTCCGCTCGGACTCCGACATCTTCACCTTCGGGTTCACCTTCCGCCCGTGGGAGGGCGACCAGGCGCTGGCCGACGGCCCCGGCATCCTGCAGTACGTCAAGGACACCGCCGCGGAGTTCGGCATCGAGGAGAAGATCCGCTACTCCACCCAGGTCGTCGGGGCCGCCTTCGACACGGGCGCCGGGGTGTGGACGCTGAGCGTCGAGACGCCGTCGGGTCCGGCGGAGCTGACCTGCGACTTCGTCGTCGGGTCCCACGGCTACTACAGCTACGACGCGCCGTACGACGCGAAGCTGACCGGCATCGACGACTTCGCGGGCGAGGTCGTGCACCCGCAGTTCTGGCCCGAGGACCTGTCGCTGGCCGGTAAGAAGGTCGTGGTCGTCGGCTCCGGCGCCACCGCGGTGACGATCGTGCCGTCGGTCGCCGGCGAGGCCGAGCACGTGACGATGCTGCAGCGCACCCCGACCTACATCGCGGCGCTGCCCCGTCGCGACAAGCTCGCCGGGCTCGCCCAGCGCTTCCTGCCCGAGATGGCGGCCTACCGCGCGATCCGGGTCAAGAACATCGCCTACCAGGCCGGCACCTACGCGTTCTTCCGGCGCTTCCCCGAGCTCGGCAAGAAGGTCCTGGCCAGCGGGGTGGCGCGTCACCTCAACGCCGAGGCGGCGGCCGACAACTTCGCCCCGCCGTACGACCCCTGGGACCAGCGGCTGTGCGTCGTCCCCGACGGTGACCTGTTCAAGGCCATCAAGCGCGGCGACGCCGAGGTCGTCACCGACACCATCGACTCCGTCGTGCCCGAGGGCATCCGGCTCTCGTCCGGGCGGGTGCTCGAGGCCGACGTGATCGTGACCGCGACCGGGCTCAGCCTCGACGTGAGCGCCGGCATCGCGCTCACCGTCGACGGTGAGGAGGTCGACCTGGGGCAGGAGTTCATGTGGCGCGGCGCGATGGTGACCGGCGTGCCGAACTACGTGCGGGTCATCGGCTACACCAACGCCTCGTGGACGCTGCGGGCCGACGTCACCGGGGTGCTGGCGACGCGGGTGCTCAACCTGATGCGCGAGCGGGACGCGGCGTACGTCGTCCCGGAGCCCGACGGCGAGCTGCGCCCGCAGCCGCTGCTCGACCTGGCCTCGGGCTACATCAAGCGCTCCGCGCACCAGCTGCCGCAGCAGGGGCACCGGCGGCCGTGGCTGATCACGCAGAGCTACCCGATCGACCGCCGGCAGACGCTGCACGGCGAGCTCGACCGCGAGCTGAAGGTCGTGACGCGGGCCGCGCTGCCGGGGGCCGCCACCGCGTCGGCCTCCTCGGAGTCCGTCGCGTGAGCGGCTGGCAGCCGGACGTCCTCGGGGACGGCTACGAGCAGCGCACCCTCGAGCTCGGGCCCGACCCCGACGGCGAGGGCGAGGTCGCCGCGGTCGTGGTGCGTCGTACGCCGCGGGAGGCCGACGAGGTCCGTGGCGCCGTGCTCTACGTCCACGGCTTCACCGACTACTTCTTCCAGACCGACCTGGCCGACTTCTTCGCCGCCCACGGGCTGGCGTTCCTCGCCGTCGACCTGCGCAAGTCCGGGCGGGCGCGGCGCGAGGGGCAGACCGCCCACTACACGACCGACCTCGCCCGCCACGACGAGGAGCTCGACGCGGCCCTGGCCGTCGTGGTCGAGGAGCACCCCGGCCTCCCCGTCGTCGTCCTCGCCCACTCCACCGGCGGGCTGATCACCCCGCTGTGGCTGGACCGGCGCCGTCGGCGGCTCGGTGACGTCGGTCCCGTCGCCGGCCTCGTGCTCAACAGCCCGTGGTTCGACCTGCAGGGCACCGACCTGCAGCGCGGTCCGGTGACCCAGGCGCTGCGCCTGCTCAGCAAGGTGCGGCCGCTGCAGGAGCTGACCGCGGGGCTCAGCATCTACGGCCCCTCGCTGCACACCAGCGGCACCGGCGAGTGGGACTTCGACCCGGCGATGAAGCCGCTCGAGGGCTGCCCGGTCACGTGGGGCTGGCTCAACGCCGTACGCCGCGGCCACGCCCGGCTCCACCGCGGCCTCGACGTCGGCGTCCCCTCCCTGGTCCTCCGCTCCCGGCGCAGCGACTTCTCCTCGGCGTACTCCGAGACCAGCGACCGCGCCGACATCGTCCTCGACGTCGAGCACATGTCGCGCTGGGCCGGCTGCCTCGGCGGCGAGGTCGAGGTCGCCGTCCTCGACGACGCCCGCCACGACGTCTTCCTCTCCCTCCCCACGCCGCGCGCCGCGGCGTACGACCGGGTGGGGCGGTGGTTGCGGGAGCACGGGTTGGGGGAGGGCAGTTTCACCGGCTAGCCGGTGAAACTGCCCGACGAAGGGGGCGAATCGGACGGACGCGGGCAGTTTCAGCTGCGTGACTGTCCGTTTCGAGCCAGTCGGACCAGGCGTACGCCGCGTGGTGTGAAGCGCCACCTGGCATCCACAGCCTCCCCGACGCGGCGACGTGTCCACAGGCCGGCAAGAAGGACTGTCGTTCCACGGTGAGTCGACCACGCTGCTGGCGTGGACGACCTCATCGACGAGCTGCTCGGCGACGACCTCTTCTTCCTCCGCCGTGACGCGCTGGCGTGCGGCCTGGGCGACAAGGCGTTGGCGAGGCTGCGCCGCGAGGGGGTCCTTCATCGCGTCCGCCACGGCGCCTACACGCGGCGCTCGCACTGGCGCTCCCTCGACCAGGCCGGGCGGCACCTCCTCCGCGCCAGGTGCTCCGTCCGGGCGGCGTGCTCCGACGTAGCGCTGTCGCACACCTCGGCTGCGCTGGCGATGGGATGCCCCGTGTGGGGGATCGCCCTCGACGACGTCCACCTCCTCCGGCTCGACGGCCGCGGCGGCCGTCGGGAGGCCGGTGTCTGCCAGCACCACCACTCCTACGTCCAGGAGGACCTCGTCATGTCTGGGGGCATCCTGGTGACCTCCCCAGCGCGCACCTGTCTCGACCTCACGACCATCACCGGTGTCGAGCGGGCGCTCGTCGTCGTCGACCACCTGCTGCACCGGGGCGAGGTCAGCAAGGAGGACCTCCTCCGACGGAGACGCGACATGCCCTACAGACCAGGGTCCCTGACGACCGGGTTGACCCTGTCGCTGGCCGACGGCCGCTCGGAGTCCGTCGGGGAGACGCGCCTGCGCTACCTGCTGTGGCGAGGTGGGCTGCCGTCCCCCGTGCCGCAGTTCCCGGTGACGACCGGCGATCGGGTGCTCTACCGGCTGGACCTGGCGTGGCCCGAGCTCGGGGTGTGGCTTGAGTTCGACGGCCGGGACAAGTACGTCAGCTACCTGCGTCCCGGGGAGTCGGTGGTGGACGTCGTGCTCCGGGAGAAACGGCGCGAGGAGGACATCGCGCGGCGTACGGGGTGGCGCTGCATTCGCGTCACCTGGAGGGACCTGGCTGATCCGGGCCGCCTGGTGGCTCGCATCGCCGCGGCGCTGGCCGGTGGTCCGGTTGCCGCCTGAACAGACAGATCGGGCGGTCGGGCAGGCGAAGCCGGCGGCTGATGTCCGATGTGCCGCTCTTGACGGGCAGTTTCACCGGCCAGCCGGTGAAACTGCCCCGCTTTACATTCGAGAACCCCTTGTCGAACTTCTGTACAAACGCTACGTTCCTGTCCATTCCTTTGACATCTGGCCCTCAGATGTCAAATGAGAGGAGCAGGCGATGGCGAGCAGCGCGACGGTCCCGCAGGGGTCAACCGAGGAGTGGCAGGACGGCAAGCGCCGGCTGTGGCTGATCGGGCTGGTGGTGCCGTCGCTGGCGCTGGTCGCGTTCGTGATGCACCGGCTGACCGACTGGCCGGTGTGGGTGTGGATCGGGCCGATCGTGATCCTCGTGGTCGTGCCGGCCATCGACCTGATCGCCGGGCTCGACCGCACCAACCCGCCGGACGACGTGATCGAGCGGCTCGAGGCCGACCGCTACTACCGGTGGATCACCTACGCCTACCTCCCGATCCAGTACGCCGGCTTCGTGATGGCGTTCGTGTGGATCTCCCACCCCGAGTGGCTGGGGGTGGACCCCCTGGGCACCTGGGAGAAGATCGGCGTCGCCGTCTCGATCGGCTGCATCGGCGGCATCGGCATCAACACCGCCCACGAGCTCGGCCACAAGAAGGAGAGCCACGAGCGCTGGCTGTCCAAGATCGCGCTGGCGCAGAGCTTCTACGGCCACTTCTACATCGAGCACAACCGCGGCCACCACGTCCGCGTCGCCACCCCCGAGGACCCCGCGAGCAGCCGCTTCGGCGAGACGTTCTACGCCTTCTGGCCGCGCACCGTGGTCGGGTCGCTGAAGAGCGCCTGGCGCCTGGAGAAGCGGCGGTACGCCCGCAAGCACCAGCACCCGTTCCGGCTCGGCAACGACGTGCTCAACGCGTGGCTGATGTCGGTGGTCCTGTGGGGCGCGATGGTCGCGGTGCTCGGCTGGCAGGTCCTGCCGCTGCTCGTGGTGCAGGCCGTCGTCGGCTTCACGCTGCTCGAGGTCGTGAACTACATGGAGCACTACGGGATGCTGCGCCAGAAGGTCGGCGTCGGCCACCGCGAGCGCTACGAGCGCGTCGACCCCAGCCACAGCTGGAACAGCAACAACATCGCCACCAACGTGCTGCTCTACCACCTGCAGCGCCACAGCGACCACCACGCCAACCCCACCCGTCGCTACCAGACGCTGCGCGACTTCGAGGAGTCCCCGGTCCTGCCCACGGGTTACGCCGGGATGATCGTGCTCGCTGTCGCGCCCCCGCTGTGGCGCCGCGTGATGGACCCGCGCGTGCTGGCCCACTTCGACGGCGACATCACCCGCGCCAACCTGCAGCCGCGCAAGCGCGAGCGCATCCTGGCGCGGTACGCCGCGGACACCCGGGCCGCCCAGGAGAAGGCCGCGCGCGACGCCGCCGACGCGGCCGCGCTGGCCGCCGCCGACGAGGTGCTGGCGGCGCAGTGCCCCGGCTGCGGCTACACCTACGAGGTCGAGCGCGGCGACGAGCACGAGGGCTTCGCCGCCGGCACGGCCTGGGCCGACGTGCCCGACTCCTGGTGCTGCCCGGACTGCGGCGTGCGCGAGAAGGTCGACTTCGTGCCCGTGGACGCCGGGCGCCTGACGGGGTCGTGAGGACGGGGCTCGCGCAGCGGGCACCTAGGCTGAGGGGCATGCGCCCCTTCGTCGCCCCCGTCTCCCACCGGGAGCGGCTGCTCGGGGCGGCGGCGCAGTTCACCGCCGAGCGCGGCTGGAGCGCGCTGACGATGGCCAAGCTGGCCGAGCTCGTCGGGGTGAGCCGGCAGACGGTCTACAACGAGATCGGCGGCAAGCCGCAGCTCGCCGAGGCGATGATCCTGCGCGAGCTGGAGACCTTCCTGGCGCGCGTGGACGCGGCGTTCTCCGACAACCCGGCCGACCTGGTCCGTGCGATCGAGGCGGCGGCGGTCAACGTGCTGGAGCTGGCGCGCACCGACCCGCTGCTCCACATGGTGGTGCGCAGCAGCCAGGGCGCGGAGTCCGACCTGCTGCCGCTGCTCACCACGCACTCCGAGGCGCTGCTCGACGCCGCCGGTGCCGTCATCGGTGAGCACGTACGCCGCTACGACGTCCCGCTCGACCGCGAGCGGATGCAGGTCATGGTCGACATGGTGATCCGACTCGTGCTCAGCCACGTGATGCAACCCGCCGGCGAGCCCCGCGAGACCGCGGCCACGATCGCCTGGATCGCCGAGCGCGTCCTCGCCGCGTGACCACCTGCTGGTCCCGCGGTGAGAACACCTGACCGCCTTGCTACTGGCGAGTTAGGCTCGGCCCACGACGCCCCCGCTGCCGGTGAGGGGTGCCCTGGGGAGGGTCGGAGCAGATGTGCGAGGAGCACGAGAGCGGAGCCGGTGTCGGACGCCGTCCGCTGCTCGCCATGCTCGGCCTGGGCGCGGTCACCACGGCGTGCGGGAGCTCGGCCGGCGACGACCAGCGCCGCGCCTCGGCCCCGACCACGGCCGGCACCACGCCCGGCGGCAAGGGCGGGAGCTCCGAGGGCGCTGCCCCGGCGGCCGATCCCGACATGGCGGTCGACCCGCCCGGTGAGCTGGAGGGCGCACTGCGCTCCTCGGACTTCCTCGTCTACGGCAAGGGGCCCCTGGAGAAGGGGGCGGTGGAGAAGATGCTCGACATCTCGGGCGTCCAGCAGGTCGAGCCGATCGCGCTGGCGTCGTTCTACGTCGACGACGCCCAGGTGACCTACGCCGCCGTCGACCCGGGCACCTTCCGCCGGTTCACGATGGCCGGCACCGCGCAGACGCAGGCGGTGTGGGACCGGGTGGCCGGGGGCGAGATCGCGGTGGAGCCCAAGATGGGTCGCAAGCTGCAGAGCAAGGACGGCTTCATCGAGATCGGCAACGAGTCGGACTCGCAGCGCATCCACATCGGTGCCTACGCCGGACTGCTGCCCGAGACCGTCGCCCGCCGCATCGACGCCGTCGTCAACCTCAAGTGGGGCGAGGAGCTCGGCATGAAGCTCGGCAACGCCGCGCTCGTCGGCCTCGGCTCCACCTCGCCCCAGAAGGTCCGCAAGAAGCTGCAGGCCGCCGCCGGCGACGGGGCCAGCATCCTGATCCTCGGCCCCGACCTCGACATCAACGCCAAGCAGACGGTGGTGCTCTCCGGTGGCTCGGCGGCGCAGGCGATCGGCTCGTTCTCCTACCGCGCCAACTCCGACGGCACGGTGGCGCCCGACCCCCGCTGGGTGGCGGCCAACATCCGCACCGAGACCATGCCGATCATCGGTCGCGTCACCGGCCACCGCGTGATGCTGCCGCAGCTCAAGGGCGCCCTCGAGGAGATCGTCACCCAGGGCCTGTCGAGCAAGATCTACACCTACGACGGCTGCTACGTGCCGCGGTTCATCGGCCGCGACCCGTCGCGGGGGCTCAGCTTCCACACCTACGGCACCGCCATCGACCTCAACGCGGCCGACAACTACCGCGGCATCGCGGGGGCGATGGACCGCCAGGTGGTCACAATCTTCAAGCGCTGGGGCTTCGCCTGGGGCGGCGACTGGAACTACACCGACCCGATGCACTTCGAGCTCTCCAAGATCAAGGAGAACTGACCCGACCGACCACCGTCGGCGTCGGTCCCACCGCTAGCCTCCCCTGCATGCGCGCAGTGAGAGTCACCAGCCTCGACGGACCCGACGCCATCACCGTGGAGGAGGTCGACGAGCCGCAGGCCGACGGGCCCTTCGGACCCCAGGTGCTCGTCGAGACCCACGCGGTGGGGATCTCCTTCCCCGACCTGCTGCTGAGCAAGGGCGAGTACCAGCTCAAGCCCGACCTCCCCTTCACCCTCGGCGTCGACTTCGCCGGCGTGGTGCGCTCGGCCCCCGAGGGCTCCGGCCTCGCGGCCGGTGACCGCGTCGCGGCGGTGCTGGGCCAGGGAGGTGCCGCCGAGGTCGTCGCCTGCGGCGCCGAGAGCGTCTTCCCGCTGCCCGACTCCCTGAGCTTCGAGCAGGGCGCGGCGCTGCCGATGAACTACCTCACCGCCCACTTCGCGCTCGCCGTGCGCGGCGACCTCCGCGAGGGCCAGACCGTGCTCGTGCACGGCGCCGCCGGCGGCGTCGGCACCGCCACCATCCAGGTCGCCAAGGGGTACGCCGCCCGCACCATCGCCGTGGTCAGCACCGAGGAGAAGGCCGAGGTCGCCCGTCGCGCCGGCGCCGACGAGGTGGTGCTCGTCGACGGCTTCCGGGACGCGGTCAAGGAGCTGACCGAGGGGCGCGGCGTCGACGTGGTCATGGACGTCGTCGGCGGCGACCTGATGACCGACTCCCTGCGCTCGCTCGCCCCCGAGGGCCGGCTGCTGGTGGTCGGGTTCACCGGCGGCACCATCCCGCAGGTCAAGGTCAACCGGCTGCTGCTGAACAACGTCGACGTCCGGGGCGTCGGCTGGGGCGCCTACGCCATGGCGCGACCCGGCTACATGCGCTGGCAGTGGGACGAGCTGCTGCCGATGATGGAGTCCGGCGTCATCGACCCGCCGATCGGGGCGACGTACGACGTGACCGAGTTCGGCCGCGCGCTCACCGACCTCGCCGAGCGCCGCACGCTCGGGAAGTCGGTCGTCACCTTCTAGCCACCTCCGCGGCGTGGGCCGGGTCCTTGACCGGGTCCCCCCACGGGCCCAGACTCACCCCCAGGCTCGGGCCCCGGAACCGATCCATGCCCAGGAGGCGACGATGGCGTCCACGTACGACGAGCGCGGGGTCGACGACAGCTACCTCGAGCACCGCAAGCTCAAGCGGGGCGCCGCGGGGTGGGTGCTGCTGGCGGGCCTCGGGGTCAGCTACGTCATCTCCGGCGACTTCGCGGGCTGGAACTTCGGGCTCGACGAGGGCGGCTGGGGCGGTCTGCTGATCGCCACGCTGCTGATGGGCCTGATGTACACCTGCATGGTCTTCGGCCTGGCCGAGATGTCCTCGGCGCTGCCCGTCGCCGGCGCGGGCTACGGCTTCGCGCGGCGGGCGATGGGTCCGCTCGGCGGCTTCGCGACCGGCATGGCCGTCCTCATCGAGTACGCCGTGGCTCCCGCAGCCATCGCGGTCTTCATCGGGGGCTACGTCGAGGCGCTCGGCCTGTTCGGCCTGACCAGCGGCTGGCTGGTGTTCGCGATCGCCTACCTGGTCTTCATCGGCATCCACCTCTACGGCGTCGGCGAGGCGCTGAAGCTGATGTTCGCCATCACCGCGATCGCCGTCGTGGCGCTGGTCGCGGCGCTGGTCGGGCTGCTGCCGTCGTTCTCGACCTCCAACATGCTCGACATCGCCCCCACGGGCGCGGCCGGGGCCAGCGACTTCCTGCCGATGGGCTTCGCGGGCGTGGTCGCCGCGCTGGTCTACGGCATCTGGTTCTTCCTCGCCGTCGAGGGGGTGCCGCTGGCGGCCGAGGAGACCGACAACCCGGCGCGCGACATGCCCCGCGGCATCATCGCGGCGATGCTGACGCTGCTGCTCTTCGCGGCGCTGATCCTGTTCATCCTCCCGGGCTCGGCGGGCTCGGAGACGATCCGCGCGAGCGACAACCCGCTGCCGGAGGCGATCCGCGCGGTGCGCGGGGAGGACTCGCTGCTCGCCGACTTCGTCAACTGGGCCGGTCTCGCGGGCCTGGTCGCCAGCTTCTTCTCGATCATCTACGCCTACTCCCGCCAGCTGTTCGCGCTCTCCCGGGCGGGCTACCTGCCGCGCGTGATGTCGCTGACCTCGTCGCGCAAGACCCCCTGGGTCGCGCTGCTGGTGCCGGGCACCATCGGCTTCGTGCTGGCCGGCGTCCTCGAGGCCAACATGGGCGCCGACGCCGGCGCCCTGCTGATCAACATCGCCGTCTTCGGCGCCACGGTCTCCTACGTGCTGCTCAACCTCAGCCACATCCTGCTGCGCCGGCGCGAGCCCGACCTCGAGCGGCCCTACCGGACGCCGGGCGGGGTCGTGACGACCGGTGTGGCCCTGGTGCTGAGCGTGGTCGCCGTGGTCGCGACCTTCTTCGTCGACGAGCGCGCCGCCGGCATCACCGCCGGGGTGTTCGTGCTGGCGCTGGCGTACTTCTGGTTCTACAGCCGGCACCACCTGGTCGCCTCCGCGCCCGAGGAGGAGTTCGCCGCGATCGAGAGCGGCGAGTCCGACCTGCACTGATCGCGGCAGCGCGCGGCGGCCGGGGCCGCTTGAGTCGAATCGGCCTGCGCAGGCCGGGCGCGGGTGGGTACTCGGTCGGGGCCGACCCCCCGCCGTAGGAGCCCACCATCACCTCCCCCCAGCGTGACGCCGCCGTCGTGTTCGACGTCGACGGCACCCTCGTCGACTCGACCTACCACCACGCGGTGGCCTGGCAGCGCGCCTTCGACCGCCACGAGCTGCACTTCCCGCTCTGGCGGATCCACCCCACCGTCGGCATGGGCGGCGACAAGCTGGTCGGCGAGGTGGCGGGCGACGCGGTCGAGGAACGGCTCGGCGACGACCTGCGCGAGGCCTGGCAGGAGGAGTACGCCGAGCTCGAGGCCGAGGTCGACCCGCTCCCCGGCGCCCGCGACCTGGTGCGGGCGCTGGCCGCCGACGGCTGGCGCGTCGCGCTGGCGAGCTCGGGCGAGCCGCAGTTCGCCGAGAAGGCGCTGGCCTCCCTCGGCGTGCGCGACGACGTCGCCGTGCTGGTCACCAACGACGACGTCGAGGCCTCCAAGCCCGAGCCCGACCTGCTCGAGGTGACGCTGTCGAGGCTCGGCGTCGCGCGCGCCGTGATGGTCGGGGACACGCCGTACGACGTGCAGGCGGCGACCGCCGCCGGCCTGGCGTGCGTCGCGCTCCGCTCGGGCGGCTTCGGCGAGGCCGAGCTGACCGAGGCCGGCGCCGTGCACGTGGCCGGGACCCCCGCCGACCTGCTCGACCTCGACTGGGAGCAGCACCTGCGCCCGGTCGCCCCGTCCGGACCGACCCCCTCGAGGAGCCCACGATGACGTCCTTCGGCTACACCCTGATGACCGAGCAGGCGGGGCCGCGCGCCCTCGTCGACCACGCCGTGCGCGCCGAGGACGCCGGCTTCGACTTCGAGGTGATGAGCGACCACTACTCGCCCTGGCTCGCGGCGCAGGGCCACGCGCCGTACGCCTGGTCGGTGCTCGGCGCCGTCGCCCACGCCACCTCGCGGGTCGGGCTGATGACCTACGTGACCTGCCCGACCGTGCGCTACCACCCGGCCGTCGTGGCGCAGAAGGCCGCGACCGTGCAGCTGCTCGCCGAGGGCCGCTTCACCCTCGGCCTCGGCAGCGGCGAGAACCTCAACGAGCACGTCGTCGGCACCGGCTGGCCGGCCGTGCAGGACCGCCAGGCGATGCTGCGCGAGGCGATCGAGATCATCCGCGAGCTGCACACCGGCGAGCTCACCGACTACCGCGGCGAGTACTTCCAGGTCGACTCCGCCCGCATCTGGGACCTGCCCGAGGGCGGCGTGGACATCGGCGTCGCCGCCGGCGGCGAGCGCGCCATCGAGGCGCTCGCGCCGCTGGCCGACCACCTGGTCGCCACCGAGCCCGACGGCGAGCTGGTCACCACGTGGAACGGCGTCGACGGCGCTCCCCGCGTCGGTGAGCGCGCCCGGGCCGTGGGTCAGATCCCGATCTGCTGGGACGCCGACGAGTCGGCGGCCGTCGAGCGCGCCCACGAGCAGTTCCGCTGGTTCGCCGGCGGCTGGTCGGTCAACGCCGACCTGCCCACCACCGCCGGGTTCGCCGGCGCCACCCAGTACGTCCGCCCCGAGGACGTCGCTGCGTCGATCCCCTGCGGGCCCGACCTCGACGCGATCGTGGAGGCGGTGCGGCCGTTCTGGGAGAACGGCTTCACCGACGTCGCCCTCGTCCAGATCGGCGGCGACACCCAGGAGGCCTTCCTCGCCGAGGTGGCCCAGCCCCTGCTCGAGAAGCTCAGAAAGGCATCGTCATGACGCAGTCCGTCCCCTCCTCCGACGACCCCCGCGTGGAGGTCCTCCAGGCCGTCTACGACCGGGTGAACTCCTATGAGGAGTCCGCCACCCCCGAGATGATCCGCAAGGAGCTCGACGAGGCCATCGCCGAGGCCGGCATCGACGTCAGCGAGGAGACCCGCCACACCCTCGCCCAGCACATCGACGACCGGGGTGGGCGGGAGGACGTCGCCAAGCTGCTGTGAGGTGGGGTGGGGCAGTTTCACCGGCTAGCCGGTGAAACTGCCCGCTGGCGTCCGGGATGTCCGATCTCGCGGGCAGTTTCCCGTGCGCGCCGCCCGGTTCGTCCCCCGTACGCCGCCCCCGCACCACGCCCCGGCACGACGCCCCCCGCCCCCGTACGCCGCCCGCCCCCCGCTCAGCCGACCGGCGCGAGGCCGGCCTTGGTGCCGCCGAAGGCGAGGAACAGCAGGTCGGTCATCGCGAAGCCGCCCTTCGTGGCGCTGACGACGTTGGGTCGCCAGTCGGGCTCGCGGACGATGCTGATCCGGCTGCCCTCGATGACGCGGTGGAAGGTCTCGGCCAGGATGCGGGCGCCGACCCCGGTCAGCCTGCCCTTGTTGAGCTCGGCCTCGCGCAGCACGTAGAACCACAGCGGGGTGCGCGCGGCGACGGCGTTGCGCTCGGCGTCGGTGAGGTGGTCCAGCTTGGCGCCGCCCCTGCCCTCCAGGATCTGCGCCCGGGTCAGCGGGGTGACGGTGACGCCGGCGTTCTTCAGTCGCGTCACCATCTGCTGGCCGGTCGCGAGGCGCACCAGGGAGCCGCGCACCAGGTTGCGGAAGGCCAGGTTGTGCTGCATGGGCGGCGTCGAGTCGTCGCCGCCGAAGCTGCCGGCCGGGAGGAACGACAGCGGGTCGGTCAGGCGGGTGTCGATGCGCATCGCGCGGTTGACGCCGCTGTCGGGCGCGGGCAGGCCGGGGCGCCCTCCCGCCGGGAAGTCGTAGAGCCGCCGCCAGTCGGCGATCCAGCTGCTCACCAGCCTCCTGTTGCCGCCGAGGTCGCCGCCGGTGCCGGAGAAGAAGAACAGCAGGTCGAGCGACCCGCCACCGTCGGAGAACACGGAGTTCCAGTTGTAGGCGTCGCGGATCATGCTGTGGCCCATCCGGAACGCCGCCACGGAGAACTCCACCGGCATCGTCGGCATCGTCATCGCGGTCGCGTCGGGCTCGACGACCTTGCGGCCGCGGTCGAAGACGTCGTCGAGGACCCGGGCGTCGCAGATGCGCGGCAGGTAGTCGTGGCGCACGATCCACTGGTAGTGCAGCGTCACCCGACGCCGGGCCCGTCGGAACTTCTCCGCCTCCGGCGTGCCCCGGGGGAGCTTGTCGACGACCCGGTTGTGGAAGTGGATGAAGGCCAGGTGGGTCTGGCCGACCGCAAGGTTCTCGTCGTTGCGCGGGTCGGGGATGTCGGCCCGGCGCGCCGTGCTGAGCGGGCCGGTGCCGACCCGCGGGAGGTCACGGCCGACCTTGACGCGCAGGTCGCCCTCGCGCTGGGTGTCGCCGGTGCGCAGGTGGATCCGGTCGGGCGCGTAGAACCCGACGGAGCCAGGGCTGCCCGGGCCCGCGCCGTACAGGCTGTCGAGGTCGAGCGACGGCGACCGGCCGCTGAGCAGCGTGGCGGGGTCGATCTCGCCGCTGGTCATGAGGTCGGTCTTGTCGAGGGTCAGGTCGTGGTCGACGAACTGGCCGAGGTAGGTGTAGCCCGCCGGCACGTTGCCGGCCGTGCCGCCGCCCCCGACCGTCATCGCGCGCGCGAGCTTGCGCGCCAGCGGGATCGGCAGCGCCGGGCCCTTGGGGCCGAGGCGGGAGAAGCGGAACGGCGGCGCGGCCCTTGCGGCCAGCGGGGCGGCCGCGACCGGGCGGGGGCTCGCGACCTCGGTGAGCGGGTCGCCCTCCTCGCCGGTGCGCCCGCCGACCTGGGTGGTGAGCACCCCCTCGCCCTGGACGAAGAACGTCTCCGACCCGTGCTTGACGTGCTCCCGTGCCATGCCGAGCTCCCCTCGCCGGTCCCTCCAGGCCTACCAGGACCGGGCCTGCGACGACCAGGGTCGGCGAGGGGTACGCCGCCACTGGTGTGGACCAGCCGCGGGGACTACGTCTCGTGGACCGGGGTCCCGTCGACCCACGTCGAGACCACCCGCGCCCCGGCCACCGAGGCGAGCTCCCCGGCGAACGGGTCGCGGTCGAGCAACACCAGGTCGGCGACCGCGCCGGGCGCGATCGTGCCCGCGTCGTCGCGGTGGTTCACCCAGGCCGACCCGCTGGTGTACGCCGCGAACGCGGTCTCCAGCGACACCGCCTGCTCCGGCAGGAACGGCCGCCCGGGATCGCCGTCCTCGGGGTCCCACCGGTTGACCGCGACGTGGATCGCGGCGAGCGGGTCGGGGGAGGAGACCGGCCAGTCGCTGCCCATCACCAGCCGGGCGCCGGAGGCGTGCAGCGATCCGAAGGGGTACTGCCAGGCGCTGCGCTCGGGCCCCAGGAAGGGCAGCGTCAGCTCGTCCATCTGGTCGTCGTGGCAGGCCCACAACGCCTGCGCGTTGGCGGCCACGCCCAG
Source organism: Nocardioides aurantiacus (assembly GCF_003752505.1). Classification (NCBI taxonomy): domain Bacteria; kingdom Bacillati; phylum Actinomycetota; class Actinomycetes; order Propionibacteriales; family Nocardioidaceae; genus Nocardioides; species Nocardioides aurantiacus. The sequence continues at coordinate 3,957,487 of NZ_RKHO01000001.1, forward strand.
CGCGGCGAAGCGGGGGACGTCGGCGGGGTCGACGACCTGCAGGTGGGCGACGTGGTGGCGCAGGTCGGCGCCGGCGGGCAGGCCCTCGAAGGCGTCCAGCGCCTCGCGCACCCCGCGGTCGCCGATCGCGTGGACGTGGACCTGGAAGGCACTCGCGGCGAGCAGGGCGACGTACTGCCCCAGCGCGGCGGCGTCGACGAAGGAGTGGCCGCGGTTGGCGGTGACGTGCCCGCAGCGGTCGAGGTAGGGCGCGTTCATCGCGGCCGTGAAGTTCTCCGCGACGCCGTCCTGCATGATCTTCACGCTCGTGGCGCGGAACCTGCCGTGGGTGTACGCCGCCCGCCGCTCCACCAGCGACGCGACCTGCTCGGCCCCCTGCTCGCGGTCCCACCACAGCGCCCCGACGACGTGGCCGGTGAGGTCGCCGCGCTCGGCGGCCCGGACGTACGCCGGACCCGGGTCGTCCATGCCGGCGTAGGACCCCACGATGGCGTCCTGCCAGCCCACGACGCCGAGCGAGTGGAGGTGGCGCTGGCCCTCGAGCAGCGCCCGGTCGTAGTCGGTGTCGAGGGTGCGTGGCAGGAGCGCCGCCACCAGTGCCATCGCGCCCTCGTGGAGGGTGCCGGTCGGGGCGCCCGTCGGGTCGCGCTCGATCCGGCCCCCGGGCGGGTCGGGCGTGGCCGCGGTGATGCCCGCGAGCTCCAGCGCCCGGGTGTTGACCCAGGCGCCGTGGTGGTCGCGGTTGGGCAGGAAGGCCGGGCGGTCGGCGACCACGGTGTCGAGGTCGGCCGCCGTCGGGGTGCCTCCGGGGAAGGCCGACATGCCCCACCCGCCGCCGAGCACCCAGGGGTCGGCCGGGTGCGCCGCGGCGTGGTCGGCGACCCGCGCGAGGTAGTCCTCGCGGGTGCGGCCGTCCGACAGGTCGCAGCGGATCCGCTCCAGCCCGCCCTGCACGGTGTGGACGTGGGCGTCGACGAAGCCGGGGAGGAGCAGGCCGCCCGCGCACTCGACGACCCGCGCGCCCGCGGGCACGTCCTCGCCGACGGCCACGACGCGGCCCTCCTGCACCAGCACCGCGCCGACCTCGCCGCGGTGGCGGTGGCCGTCGAAGACCCGGGCGTGGACGAAGGCGGTGACGGGCGGCTGGCTCACACCGGCGATCATGCCGGGTCGGTCGGCTGCAGCCGCAGGAACCGCGTCAGCACGGGTGGGTCGTCCACCGCCCGGACCTGGGCGCGATCACCCGACGGGCGTCAGCCCCCGAGAGCCCCGGTGATCGTCCCGATGTCGCTCGGACCCACCCGGCAGCAGCCACCGACCAGGCGCGCGCCCGCGTCGACCCAGGTCGGCACCAGGGCGGGGTCGAAGGCCCCGCCCCCGCTCCAGGCCTTGCGCCGGCCGTCCCACTCCTCCCCGCGGTTGGGGTAGACGACCGCCGGCAGGCCGGTGACGCGGGTGGCGGTGCGGACCGCGCCGAGCACGTCGACCGGCGCGGAGCAGTTCACGCCGGCGGCGACGAGGCTGCGCCGGCCGGCGGCGACGGCGTACGCCTCGGGGAGGGGTTGTCCGGCCCGGGTGCGGTCGCCCTCGACGCTGTAGGACAGCCAGGCGGGCAGGCCGAGCTCGTCGAGCAGCTCGACCAGCACGGCCGCCTCGTCGAGGTCCGGCACGGTCTCGACGGCCAGCAGGTCGGGGCCGGCGGCGGCGAGCAGCTCGAGGCGGGGCGCGTGGAAGTCGCGCAGCCGGGCGGGGCTGAGTCCGTAGCGACCGGTGTACTCCGAGCCGTCGGCCAGCACCGCGCCGTACGGACCCACCGAGGCGGCCACCCACAGCGCGCGGCCGGTCTCGGCGGCCACCCGGTCGCGGACCTCCCGGGCCACGGTGACGCTCGCGGTGAGCAGCGCCTCGGCCTCGGCGCGGGTCAGGCCGGCGTCGACGAGGCTGGGCACGCTGGCCTGGTAGGACGCGGTGGTCGCCACCTCGGCGCCGGCGCGGAAGTAGGCCTCGTGCACGGCCGCGACCCGCTCGGGCTCGTCGAGCAGCAGCCGCGCCGTCCACAGCGAGGACGACAGGTCGGCGCCGGCGTCCTCGAGCGCGTTGGAGAGGCCGCCGTCGAGGACCACCACCCCGCCGTCGGCGAGGCGTCGGGTGAGGGAGGTGTCGGTCGTCACCGGGTCATCCTCTCGTGCCCCGGGGCTGGGCGCGGGGTGCGCGGCGGGGGGCGGGTGCCCCGGGTGCTCCGGTCGTGCGGAGCAGCGAGCGGGTGGGCACGGAGGTGCCCTTGTCGTCGGGGGACGGTCGACCCGCCAACCGTCGGGGTCCCGACTGGGAGGCGGCTGGGGCGTCGCAGGCGGACGAACCGGGCGTCGACGTACGGGAAACTGCCCGCGGAAGCGGACCAACCGGACATCGACGGGCAGTTTCACCGGCTGGCCGGTGAAACTGCCCCTCACCCCCGCAGGTAGGTCGTCTCCGCCGCGAGGTCGGTGATGCGGGCCCAGTCGGCCGACGCGACGGCGTCGGCGGGGGTGAGCCAGGAGCCGCCGACGCAGCCGACGTTGTCCAGGGCGAGGTACGCCGGGGCGCTGGCCGGCGTGATGCCGCCGGTCGGGCAGAAGCGGGCCTGCGGCACCGGGGCGCCGAGCGACTTCAGGAACGCAGCGCCGCCGGACTGCTCGGCGGGGAAGAGCTTGCACTCGGTGTAGCCGAGCTCGAGCAGCCGCAGCACCTCGCTGACGGTGGCCGCGCCGGGCAGGTGGGGCAGCCCGGTGGCCTGCATCGCGGCGGCCAGCGTCTCGGTGGTGCCGGGCGAGACGAGGAACTGCGCGCCGGCGGAGGCGGCGTCGCGGGCGTTCGCGGGGGTGACGACGGTGCCGACGCCGAGCAGGATCTCGGGCACCTCGGCGGCGATCCGCTCCACGCAGGCCAGCGCGGCCGGCGTGCGCAGGGTCAGCTCGATCACGGGGACGCCGCCCGCGAGCAGCGCCTCGGCGACGGGCACGGCGTGCTCGACGTCGTGCAGCACGACCACGGGGACGACCGGGACGGTGTCGAGGAGGCCGCCCCAGGCGGGGGCGGGACGGGTGAGGGTCTCAGTCATCGGTGGGCTCCGGGGCGACGGTGGAGGTGAGGGCGGCTTCGTGGGTGGGGAAGATGCTGGCGCCCTCGTCGGCGGGACCGACGGCGGTGCGGAAGGCGTGGAACAGCTCGCGACCGGTGCCCCAGACGCGGCTGTCGTCGGCCCGGGCGACCTGGCGCTGCTCCAGCTCGTAGGCCGGGACGTGCAGCTCGAGGATCCCCGCGTCGGCGTCGAGGGTGACGAGGTCGCCGTCGCGGACGCGGGCGATCGGGCCGCCCACCGAGGCCTCCGGGGTGAGGTGGATGGCGGCGGGGACCTTGCCCGAGGCGCCGGACATCCGGCCGTCGGTGGCGATCGCGACCCGCTGACCGCGGTCCTGGAGGACGCCCAGCGCCGGGGTGAGCTTGTGCAGCTCGGGCATGCCGTTGGCGGCCGGTCCCTGGAAGCGGATCACCGCGACGAAGTCGCCGGTCAGGGTGCCGTCCTGGAAGGCCTGCAGGAAGTCGAGCTGGTCGTCGAAGACCCGCGCCGGCGCCTTGACCTGGCGGTGCTCGGGCGCGACCGCGGAGGTCTTGACGACCGAGCGGCCGAGGTTGCCCTCGAGCATCCGCAGGCCCCCGTCGCGGCTGAACGGGTCGTCGGCGGGCCGCAGCACCTCGAGGTCGAGGGAGGTCTTGGGGCCCTCCTCCCAGGTCAGCGTGCCGCGGTCGAGCCGCGCCTCGGTGGTGTAGCGCCACAGGCCGTGGCCGGCGACGGTGTGGACGTCGTCGTGCAGCAGCCCGTTCTTGAGCAGCGAGTGGACGGTGAAGGCCAGCCCGCCGGCGGCGTGGAAGTGGTTGATGTCGGCCTTGCCGTTGGGGTAGACGCGCGCCATCAGCGGGACCACCGCGGACAGCTCGGCCAGGTCGTCCCAGGTCAGCGTGATGCCGGCGGCGCGGGCGATGGCGACCAGGTGCAGCGTGTGGTTGGTCGAGCCGCCGGTCGCGAGCAGCGCCACGCAGCCGTTGACGATCGCCTTCTCGTCGACGATCCGGCCCAGGGGGGTGAACTCCTCGCCCCACGAGGTCAGCTCGACGGCGCGGGCGGCGGCGGCGTCGGTCAGCGCCGCGCGCAGCGGCGTACCGGGGTTGACGAAGGACGCACCCGGCAGGTGCAGGCCCATCACCTCCATCAGCATCTGGTTGCTGTTGGCGGTGCCGTAGAAGGTGCAGGTGCCGGCGGAGTGGTACGACGCGGACTCGGCCTCGAGCAGCGCGTCGCGGTCGACCTCGCCGGCGGCGTACGCCTGGCGGATCCGGGCCTTCTCGCCGTTGGGCAGCCCCGAGGTCATCGGGCCGGCCGGCACGAAGATCGCCGGCAGGTGGCCGAAGGACAGGGCGCCGATGAGCATGCCGGGCACGATCTTGTCGCAGACGCCGAGCATCAGGCCGGCGTCGAACATGTCGTGGGAGAGCGCGATCGCGGTCGACATCGCGATCACGTCGCGGCTGAACAGCGAGAGCTGCATCCCGTCGCGGCCCTGGGTGATGCCGTCGCACATGGCGGGCACCCCGCCGGCGAACTGCGCGATGCCGCCCGAGCGCAGCACGGCCTGCTTCATCTGGGCCGGGAAGCTCTCGAAGGGCTGGTGGGCCGAGAGCATGTCGTTGTAGGCCGACACGATCGCGACGTTGGGCTTGACCTTGCCGCGCAGGGCGGCCTTGTCGACCTCCCCGGAGGCGGCGAAGCCGTGGGCGAGGTTGGCGCAGGCGAGCTTGGTGCGCATCGGGCCGCGGGTGGCGGACTCCTCGAGCCGGCGGAGGTACGCCGCCCGGTCGGCGCGGCTGCGCTCGGTGATGCGCTCGGTCACCGCGGCCAGGACGGGGTGCAGGGTGCGTGCGGTCATGTCAGGGGTCTCCTCGGGAGGTCTCACTCGTGCCAGGAGCGGCCGTCGCGCTCGATGAGCGTCGTGGCGGCGAAGGGGCCGGAGGTGCCGGCCGGGTAGCGGCGGGGGGCGTGCTCGGGTCGGGCCCAGCGCTCGTGGATCGGCTCGATCCACCGCCAGGCGGCCTCGACCTCGTCGCGGCGCATGAACAGCGTCGGGTTGCCCCGCACCACGTCCATGAGCAGCCGCTCGTAGGCCTCGGGCGAGTGCTTCTGGAAGGTCTGCGCGTAGTTCAGGTCGAGCGAGACCGGCCGCAGCCGGATCCCGCCGGGACCGGGCTCCTTGGCGGTGAGGTGCAGCTTCATGCCCTCCTCGGGCTGGAGCTGGATCACGAGGCGGTTGGGCTCGCTGGTGCCCTCGGCGTCGGGGAACATCGGGTGCGGCACCGACCGGAACTGGATCACGATCTCCGAGCAGCGCTCCTCCATCCGCTTGCCGGTGCGCAGGTAGAACGGCACGCCGGCCCAGCGCCAGTTCTGCACCTCGGCCTTGATCGCGACGAAGGTCTCGGTGACCGAGCCGGGCCGCTCCGCGTCCTCGCGGTACGACGCGACGGCCGCACCCTGCGCCAGCCCGGCCTGGTACTGCCCGGCGACGACGTGGTCGTCGACGTCGGTGCCGGTGATCGGCTTGAGCGCCTGGAGGACCTTGAGCTTCTCGTCGCGCACGGTCTCGCGGCCGACGTACGTCGGGGGCTCCATCGCCACGAGGCAGAGCAGCTGCAGCAGGTGGTTCTGCACCATGTCGCGCAGCGCGCCCGAGCCGTCGTAGTAGCCGCCTCGCGACCCGACGCCGAGCGACTCGGCGGCCGTGATCTGCACGTGGTCGACCGAGGTGGCGTTCCACAGCGGCTCGAGGAAGGTGTTGGCGAAGCGCGTCACCAGCAGGTTCTGGACGCTCTCCTTGCCGAGGTAGTGGTCGATCCGGAAGATCTGCTGCTCCTCGAACACCGCGCCGACGGCGTCGTTGATGGCCAGCGCCGAGGCCAGGTCGTGGCCCAGCGGCTTCTCCAGGACCAGCCGCGACTGCGGGGTGACCATGCCGTGGCGGTCCAGCTGCTCGCTGACGGTGCCGAACAGCGAGGGGGCGATGGCGAGGTAGAAGACCCGCACCTTCTCGGCGTCGGGGAGCTCGCGGGCCAGGGCGGGCCAGCTGTCGTCGTCGGCGATGTCGAGGCTGACGTGGGTCAGGCGGGCGATGAAGCGGGTCAGGACGGCGTCGTCGAGCTCCTCGGGGCGGACGAAGGCGGGCAGGTCGCCGCGGATCTTGTCGCGGTAGCCGTCCTCGTCGAGGCCGGCGCGGGAGGTGGCGACGATGCGGGTGGTCGGGGGCAGCTGGCCGTCGCGGTCGCGCAGGTAGAGGGCCGGCAGCAGCTTGCGGACGGCGAGGTCGCCGGTGCCACCGAAGACGACGATGTCGGCTGCGGGGACGGGGGAAGGGCCGTGCGAGGGGGACATCGGGGGGCTCTCTGGGTGACTGGGTCGAGACACCACCGTAGGGAGGGTTGTGCACTGCTGCAAGCAGGGTTACGTATTTCCACGGCATAAATAGACCAGTGGAGACGTCTGCGCGGCGGTCCGATGGTTGAATGCGGGTCGTGACCCTGTCCGCGATCGGCAACGCCGGCGGCCCGCGTGGCGCCCGCGGGGGCCACGCGGGCGTGGTCGTCGTCCCCGGCGACACCGCGACGGCCGGTGAGGTGTTCTCGCTGGTCCGCGACGGGGTGGTGGCCACCCGCAGCGACATCGCCCGGCTCACGGGGCTCTCCCGCACCGCGGTCGCCGCCCGGGTCCAGGCCCTCATCGACGTCGGCCTGGTGGCCGAGGGCACCGACCCCGACCGGCCCCCGGCCTCGGGTCGCCCGCCCGTCGTGCTGCGGCTCGACCGGGCGGCCGGGGTGGTGCTGGCCGCGGCGATCGGGCGCAGCCGGACCCAGCTCGGGGTGTGCGACCTCGACGGCCAGGTGCTCCTCGCCCGCGACGTCGACCAGGAGGTCGGCCTGACCCCCGACGTGCTGATGCCGCGGGTGGTGGCGGCGCTCGGCGAGCTGCTCGGCGAGCTCGGACGCGACGCGGCGGAGGTGCGGGCGGTCGGGCTGAGCATCCCGGGCACGGTCGACACCGCCACCGGGGCCAGCCTGGACTCGCCCATCATGACCGGCTGGGACGGCGTCGCGCTGGCGCCGTACGTCGCGGAGCTCGCCGGCGCTCCGGTCTTCGTCGACAACGACGCCAACGTGATGGCGCTCTCGGAGCGGCGCGGCCACCTCGAGGCCCACCGCGACCTGCTCTTCCTCAAGGCCTCCACCGGCATCGGCGTCGGCGTGGTCACCGGCGGCCGGCTGGTCCGCGGCGGCCTCGGCGCGGGCGGCGAGATCGGCCACACCAAGGTGCCGGCCGCGACCGGGATGGCGTGCCGCTGCGGCGAGTCCGGCTGCCTGGAGTCACTGGCCTCGGGCTGGGCGCTCGTGCAGGCGGCCCGCGAGGCCGGTCACGAGGTCTCCCACGTCCGCGACCTCGTGGCGCTGGCCGGTCGGGGCGACCCCGAGGCCCGCCACCTCGTGCGCGAGGCCGGCCGCCGGATCGGCGAGGTGCTGGCCGCGGCCGTCAACCTGCTCAACCCCGAGGCCGTGGTGGTGGGCGGCGACCTGGCCGGGGCCTACGACCCGTTCGTCGCCGGGCTGCGCGAGTCGCTGTACTCCCTGGCCACCGCGCTCGCCACCCGCGACCTCGTCATCGTCGCCCTCACCCACGGCGAGCGGTCGGGCGTCGTCGGCTGCGCCGCGCTGGCCCTGCGCGAGGTGCTCGACTCCACCGCCGTCGACCGGTTGCTGGCCGCCCGGGGCGCGTGAGGCCCGTCGACCTCGGGACGGGGCGTCGCGAGCGGCCGCTCGGAGGAGCGCCGGTGTCCCGAGGTGGGTCAGCCGAGCTCGGAGCGGATCAGGGTGAGCCGCTCGAGCAGCGCCTCGAGGGCCACCTCGAACTCCGACGCCGAGGCGTCGTGGGCCAGGTCGTGGCGCAGCCGCCAGACCGTGGCGTGCCGCGACGCCTCCACGTCGTCGGCCTGGTGGTCGTCGACCACGTCGAGCGGTCCGACGTCGGCCCCGTGGGCGGAGACCTCCAGGAGCAGGGTGCCGAGCAGGAAGCTGGTGAAGGAGCGGTACGCCGCCACGGCCGCCTCGTCGCTGAACCCCTCCTCGAGCAGGCCCGAGAGGAAGGCGTCGACCCACTCCAGGCTGCGCAGCGGCGGCCGGAGCCAGGGCGCCTCGGGAGGACGGGAGGCGACGAGCGGGAACGCCCGGGGGTGGGCGAGCGCCACCCGGCGTACGCCGTGGGCGAGGCGCTGCAGGAAGTCCTGCCAGCCGTGGGTCGGGCTGTGCAGCACGTCGGGGTCCATGCGGAGGTCGCCGATGAGGAGCTCCACGACGCCGTCGAGGAGCTCCTCCTTGCCGGGCACGTAGCGGTAGAGCGACATCGCCTCGACGCCCACGCGGTGGCCGAGCCGACGCATGGTGAGGCCGGCGAGGCCCTGCTCGTCGATGTGCGCGAGCGCGGCGGCGAGGATGCGGTCGCGGTCGAGCGCGATGCGGTCGGAGGGGACGGGCTCACCGGCGACCACGGCCGCGTCGGCGTCCGGCACGGCGTCCGGCCCCGGGGCCGAGCCTGGTGTCGCGTCCATCGCACCTCTTCCGTCACCCCGAGCCTATCCGGGAGCACCCTGGCGCCCGGGCGTGGCGTAGGCTCGTCTCGACTTACAACGTAAGTCCGGCGCCGCACGACCAGGAGGACCGCCGCATGGAGGCCCAGACCCGCACCTCGATCGACCTGGGGTCGCTGGCCCGCATCGCGGCCCTGGCCGTCGCGCAGACCGACGGGCTCGACCCGGACGGCCCGGTGGACGGCCCGGTGGACGGCCCGGTGGACGGCCCGGTGGACGGCCCGGTGGACGGCCCGGTGGACGGCGCGGCCGTGGTCGAGGTGGCCCCGGACGGCTCGTTGCGGGTGCGGCTGCGTGTCCACGGCCACTGGGGCACCTCGCTGCCCCGGGCGGCGTCACGGCTGCGGCGCGAGGTGGTGCGGGTGACGGCCGCGATGACCGGGCTGCGCGTCTCGTGCGTCGACGTCGAGGTGGTGGGGCTGGTCGCGCCGGCGCCGGTCGGGCAGCGGGTCGGGCAGCCCGTCGGGCAGGCCGACTAGGGACCGAGCAGCGGGGGCCGGCGCAGGTGGTGGTCGGTGACGGTCTCCCAGGCGGCGGCCAGCGCGAGCAGGTCGTCGTCGGCGCGCGGCCGCCCGATCACCTGGAGGCCCATCGGCAGGCCCGCGGCCGAGAACCCCGCGGGCATCGCGAGCACCGGGGTGCCCAGCAGGGTGCCGAGCGCGCTGACCTCCATCCAGCGGTGGTAGGACGACATCGCCACCCCGGCCACCTCGCGCGGCCAGTCGAGGCGTGCGTCGAACGGCATCACCTGGGCGGTCGGCAGCACCAGCAGGTCGACCTCGTCGAAGAGCCCCAGCACCGCCCGGAACAGGTCGCTGCGCAGCTCCGAGGCCACCATCACCTCGTGGGCCGAGAGCGGGGGCCGGTCGCCGTCGCCGAGGAGTCCCTCGACCTCGAACCTCGCCTCGGGCTTCATCCGGGCGCGCAGCACCGGGTCGGCGTACGTCGGGGCGAGGGCGGACCCGGCGAGCCAGTGGCGCCACGGCAGCCAGGTGCGCCAGAGGTCCTCCGGGCCGCCGAACCGGCCGTGCGCCGGCAGCGCGGCCTCGACCACCTCGAGGCCCAGCTCGCCGAACGACGGCAGCGCGCGGTGGCAGATCTCGAGCACCTCGGCCTCCATCGGCAGGTAGCCGCCGAGGTCACCCAGCCACCCCACCCGCACCGGCCGTCCCGGTCCGGCGCCCGGGTCGCCGAGACCCAGCGGGTCGCGCGCGTCCGGCCCCGCGAGGGTGCGGTGCAGCGCCGCGAGGTCGGCCGCCGTACGCGCGACCGGCCCGTCGACCCCGCCGCGGGAGAGCCAGCTCTCGCCCTCGACCTGCGGCACCCGGCCGAGCGAGGGCCGCAGCCCGTAGACGTCGTTCCAGCCGGTCGGGTTGCGCAGCGAGCCGAAGAAGTCGCTCCCGTCGGCGACCGGCAGCATCCGCAGCGCCACGGCGACCGCCGCCCCGCCGCTGCTGCCGCCGGCGGTGCGGGACTGGTCCCAGGCGTTGAGCGTGGTGCCGTGCACGGAGTTGTAGGTGTGCGACCCCAGGCCGAACTCCGGGGTGTTGGTCTTGCCGACCACGATCGCCCCGGCCGCCTGGAGCCGGGCGGCGACGAGCGAGTCGCTGGTCGCGGGCGGTGCGTCGGCCACGAAGCCCCGACTGGTCGGCAGCCCCGCGGCGTCGTTGAGGTCCTTGACCGCGACGGGCAGCCCGTGCAGCCAGCCGCGGGGCCGCCCGACGGCCAGCTCGGCGTCGGCCGCGGCGGCCTCGGCGAGCAGCTCCTCGCGCGGGCGGCGGGCGACGACCGCGTGGACGACCGGGTCGAGGGCGTCGATCCGGTCGAGGTGGTCGGTCATCACCTCCACGCACGAGGCCTCCCGGCGCCCGACGGCGCCGGAGAGGTCGAGGGCGGAGAGGTCGGCGAGGTTCACGCGCCCTCCTCGTCCTCCTCCTGCGGCGTCGGCGGCTCGACGTGGAGCGCGAGTCCCTCGTGCGGGGCGAGCGTGACGCTGAAGGCCATCAGGTCGTCGACGGTGCCCATCTCCATCCCGTCGGCGAGGTCGGTCACCAGCGAGCCCGGCACGAGGTGCTTGGAGCGCACCGTGCCCTGGACCTCCTCGGTGGAGAAGTTCAGCACCGTCACCTCGTGGCTGCCGTCGGCCAGCAGGTGCACCATCACCAGCATCCCGCGGTGCGAGACCGGTGGCACGTCGACCTGGGTGGCGGTGGCCACGCCGGAGGAGTCACGCACGGCCAGCACGGTCTTGAGCTCGCGGGCGAACGAGCCCGGGCGCTCCAGCTGCTCGGGCAGGGGGCCGTAGAGGCTGGTGCCCTGCGGCATGCCGGTGAAGCGGTCGTTCTCGCCGTACGCCATCAGGTCGTACGCCGCCCGGTGGATCCACCGCGTGTCCCCGCCGCGCAGCAGCCCGCGCACCTGCTCGCGCGGCAGCGGGAGCATGCCGCACAGGTCCCAGCCCGAGAGCGCGAAGACGCCCGGCTGCCAGGCGTTGAACATCGCCAGCAGCAGGTGGGCCTGCTGGATCTCCTCGATGCTCGCCGCGTCGATGTCGTCGAGGTCGGTGATGCCGAGGGAGGCGGCGATGATGCTGGCCGTCGTCGAGGCGATGCCGTTGGTGGTGAACACCGCGTTGTACGGCGCCGCGTCGCCCGTCAGCCGCTCGAGCAGGTCGGCGCGCACCGTCTCGGCGAGGTCGCCGCCGAGGACCGTGTCGCCGCGGAAGGTGTACTCGTCGTCCTTGTGGCGGGTGGCGAAGTGCACCAGCTCGTAGGTCAGCTCGTCGTGGTTCTGCAGGGCGTGCACCAGCCCGATCGGCGGCACGTCGTGCTCGAGGGAGAGGTTGAGCGTGAGCCGCAGGAACTCGGTGTCCGCGCAGGCCAGGGCGTGGTGGTAGGCCGGACGGTTGACGAAGTCGTAGGACAGGTCGGCCCCGGCGCGCGAGGTCTCGCGGATGTCGTCGATGGTGAGGTTGAGCTCCTGGAAGGTGAAGCCGCCGACCTTGCGGACCATGCTCGCGATCAGGTGGTTGGCCGCCTCCGAGAGCGGGTGCCCCTCGGACCACGCCGGCAGCCCCTCGGCGCCGATCTCGACGCCCAGGAAGCCGTTGGCGTCGAGCCGCAGCGCGCCCGAGCCGAGGTCGCCCAGGGAGTGCAGCGCGTCGCCGAAGACCAGTCGCATGCCGGCGAAGGACGGGTCGAGCCAGTTGATCGAGGGCTGGCCCTCCTTGAAGTAGTGCAGGTAGACCCAGCGGCGCTCCACGCCGTCGGGCCCGACCACGGCGGAGGTCACCGACCAGTTGGTGTCCTTGACCCCGGGGTCGTGGAAGATCACGCGCTGCAGCTGGCCGATGATGTAGCCGGCCCTCGACAGGCGCTCCTCGGCCTCGGCGTCGAGGTTCTGCGAGTCGCGTCCGGGCTCGACGTCGGGCAGCAGGTGCCAGTCCTCGGGCTCGATCTCCACCATGTGGTAGATCCCGGGGTAGTCCTCCACCCCCATCTCGGCGAGCCGGAAGTCGGCGCCCTTGCCGGTGTGGCCCGGCACGATGTCGTCGATGATCGTGCCGCCGTGCTCGCCGGCGACCTCGCACATCGTGCGGAAGTCGTCCTCGGTGCCGAACGCCGAGTCGATCTCGGTGCTGATCCGGTCGAAGTGGCCGTCGACGCTGGGGGTGGGCTGCCACCCGGTCAGACCGCCGGCGCGCTTGACCGGCCCGGTGTGGAGCGCGTTGATGCCGATCTCCTCGAACACCTGCCACAGGTCGTCGTCGGCGAGCGTGCCGAGGAAGGAGTGGCCGGGCTTGGTCAGCATCGACAGCGGGTAGGCGGTGAACCACACGCCGGCGGTGCGGATCGCCGCGCGCGGGTCGGGGGTCGCGAACGGCCGCTGCCACATGCTGCCCCGGCCGCTGAACTGACCGGCGATCGTGTTGGCGTCGCGCAGCATCGAGCTGCGCTGCAGCCACGCGACGTAGAACGGGTTGGTGCCCGTCGCCTCCCCGGTGCGGTCCTCGCCGTGCGTCGGGCTGCCCTGCGGGCGCAGCCGGGCCCGCGGCTTCAGCGACCGCGGCCGGGCGGGGAAGAACTGCTCGGAGTAGGTGATCTCCGAGGGCTCGTGCTCGGTCGACTCCGTGGGGTCGGTGCCGAGGTCGTCCTGGGGGTCGGTCTGGGGGGAGTCGGCCATGCGGGTGATGTTTCCACGGGCGGTGGTTCTCAATCCCGCGGGCCGCCCACATGTAAATCGGGGTTATGGACGCTCAACACGGGTCCTGCCGGGGCGGAACCGTCCACAACCCTCGCCAGGAGGCGGCGTACGGCGTCCCGGGCCCGCGGTCCGCTCGGGCACGGCGTCCCGCCCGACCCGTCGGGCGTGTCGTCATCTGGCGCGGGTTCGTGGACGGTCGAGGGGCGGAACAGCACGTGTGAAGCGTCCATAACCCCGATTTACAAGCCGTCCGCGTGCCCCGCGTGCCCCGCCCGCCCCGCCGCCGCGTCCGCGGCCCGGCCGAAGCGGCTCAGGTGGGGGAGCGGTACGCCGGGGCGCGCGGCGACCGCTCGGCGGCCGTGGTCGCCAGCAGCGGCAGCACGCGGGGCTCGATCAGCGTCGAGAGCACCATCACGCTGGTCGACCGGACGACCGAGCCGCTGCGGTTGAGGTCGAGCAGCACGTCCTGGAGGCCCGCGTGGCTGGCGGCCGCGACGCGGCACAGCACGTCGGAGGTGCCGGTCGTCACGAACGCCTCGACCACCCCGGGGATGGCGAGCAGCTCCTCGCGGACGGAGTCGAGCGCGCCCTGGGCGATCTCCAGGGAGACGTACGCCGCGACGCCGAACCCCGCCGCCTCCAACGACACCTGCGGGCTCCACCCCCGCACCACGCCGGCCTCGGTCAGCCGGGCCAGCCGGCTCTGCACCGTGGCCCGGGCGACCGAGAGCAGCCGGGAGAGCTCGAGGTCGCCCGCGCGGGGGTGGTCGCGCAGCGCCTCGAGCAGGGCGAGGTCGAGGGCGTCGAGCGGGTGGGCCATGCGACCAGCCTAGACGCGCCCGGCTGGTCAACCTGACCAGTTCCGAGCGGTCCGGTCCGGCCAGAACCGACAACCTGACCAGTCGCGCACGCGCAGGTTGAGCAGCGGCGCGGCGAGGGCCAGCATCGGCCCATGACCCTGGAGCAGACCCTCACCGACGCAGAGCGCCTCGCCGACCTCGACCTGGGCACCCTGCAGCAGCTCGTCGGCCTCGTCGAGCACGACGCCGCCGCCGACCCGTTCCCCGTCGTGGGCTGGGACGCCGTGGTGTGGGCGGTCGGCAACGCCACCCAGACCGCCCACTTCTTCACCTCCGCGTTCGGGATGCGCCTGGTCGCCTACTCCGGCCCCGAGACCGGCAACCGCGACCACCACTCGTTCGTGCTGGAGAGCGGCGCGGTGCGGTTCGTCGTCAACGGCGGTGTCGCGCCCGGGTCCGCGGTGATCGCCCACCACGCCCGCCACGGCGACGGCGTCACCGACATCGCCCTCGAGGTCGTCGACGTCGACCGCTGCGTCGCCCACGCCCGGGCGCAGGGCGCGGTCGTGCTGGAGGAGCCGCACGACCTGACCGACGAGCACGGCACGGTCCGCCGGGCCGCCGTCGCGACGTACGGCGAGACGCGGCACACGCTCGTCGACCGCAGCGGCTACACCGGCCCCTACCTCCCGGGGTACGTCGAGCGCACGTCCTCCTACGCCCGGCGCGACGGGGCCCCGAAGCGGCTGTTCCAGGCCCTCGACCACGTCGTGGGCAACGTCGAGCTCGGCCAGATGGACCAGTGGGTCGACTTCTACCGCCGGGTCATGGGCTTCACCAACATGGCCGAGTTCATCGGCGACGACATCGCCACCGACTACTCCGCCCTGATGAGCAAGGTCGTCGCCAACGGCAACCACCGGGTCAAGTTCCCGCTCAACGAGCCCGCGGTGGCGGCGAGGAAGAGCCAGATCGACGAGTACCTCGAGTTCTACGGCGGCCCCGGCGCCCAACACCTGGCCCTGGCCACGAACGACATCCTGCGCACCGTCGACGCGCTGCGCACCGAGGGCATCGAGTTCCTGGCGACGCCCGACAGCTACTACGAGGACCCCGAGCTGCGCCAGCGGATCGGCGAGGTGCGGGTGCCGATCGAGGAGCTGCAGCGCCGCGGCATCCTGGTCGACCGCGACGAGGACGGCTACCTGCTGCAGATCTTCACCAAGCCGGTCGGCGACCGTCCCACGGTGTTCTTCGAGCTGATCGAGCGCCACGGCTCGCTCGGCTTCGGCAAGGGCAACTTCAAGGCCCTCTTCGAGGCCATCGAGCGCGAGCAGGAGAAGCGCGGCAACTTCTGAGGCGGGTCGACGGCCGGGCCTTTGTAGGGTCCTCGGCGTGAGCGAGACGAGCGCCGGACCGAGCGAGATCCCCTGGTGGCACGCGGGGGTGATCTACCAGGTCTACCCCCGCAGCTTCGCCGACAGCGACGGCGACGGCATCGGCGACCTGGGCGGGGTGATCGCGAAGCTCGACCACCTGGAGCGGCTGGGCGTGGACGCGGTCTGGCTGAGCCCGGTCTACGCCTCGCCCATGGTCGACAACGGCTACGACATCAGCGACTACCAGGACGTCGCGCCGGAGCTCGGCACGCTGGCGCAGCTGGACGACCTCCTCGCGCAGGCGCACGCGCGCGGCATCCGGATCGTGATGGACCTCGTGGTCAACCACACCAGCGACCAGCACCCGTGGTTCCTCGACGCCCGGTCGTCGACGCAGAGCCCCTACCGCGACTTCTACTGGTGGCGGCCGCCCCGCGAGGGCCACGTCGGCGGCGAGCCCGGGGCCGAGCCGACCAACTGGGGCTCGGTGTTCTCGGGCCCGGCGTGGGAGTGGGACGAGGCGACGGGGGAGTACTACCTGCACCTCTTCGCCCCCGAGCAGCCCGAGCTCAACTGGGAGCACCCGCCGCTGCGCGAGGCGGTCTACTCGATGATGCGCTGGTGGCTCGACCGCGGCGTCGACGGCTTCCGGATGGACGTCGTCAACATGATCTCCAAGCGGGTGGTGCCGGGCAGCCCGGGCCTCGAGGACACCCCGCTCGGGGAGGCACCCGAGGACACCTCCGGCGGCACCGACCACACGGCGTACGGCGACCCGGCACCGCACGTCTTCAACGGCCCGCGCATCCACGAGCTCCTCGCCGAGATGCACCGCGAGGTCTTCGACGGGCGGCCGGCGGGGCTGGTGACCGTCGGTGAGATGCCGGTGACGACCGTCGAGCACGCCCGGCTCTACACCGACCCCGCCCGGCGCGAGGTCGACATGATCTTCACCTTCGAGCACGTCGACCTCGACTCCGGCCCCGGCGGGAAGTGGGACGTGGTGCCGCTGCCGCTCAGCGCGCTCAAGCGCAGCCTCGGCGCCTGGCAGACCGGGCTCGCGGACGTGGGCTGGAACAGCCTCTACTGGAGCAACCACGACCAGCCGCGGCCGGTCAGCCGCTTCGGCGACGACTCCCCGGAGCACCGCGTCCGGTCGGCGACGGCCCTGGGCACGGTGCTGCAGCTGCACCGCGGGACGGCGTACGTCTTCCAGGGCGAGGAGCTGGGCATGACCAACGCGCCGTTCGCCTCCATCGAGGACTTCGACGACGTCGAGTCGCTCGGCCACCACCGCGAGGCGCTCGCGCGCGGGGAGGACCCCGAGGCGGTGCTGGCGGCGCTGCGCACCAAGAGCCGCGACAACGCGCGTACGCCGGTGCAGTGGACGGCCGGCCGGCACGCCGGGTTCACCACCGGCGAGCCGTGGCTGTTGGTCAACCCCAACCACGTCGAGATCAACGCCGAGAGCCAGTACGACGACGCCGACTCCGTCTACTCCTACTACCGTCGCCTGATCGCGCTGCGCCACGACGAGCCGGTGGTGGCCCGGGGCGACTTCACGATGCTGGTGCCCGAGCACGAGCAGCTCTACGCCTTCACCCGCGAGCACGACGGCGTGAGGTTGACCGTCGTGGCCAACCTCTCCAGCGACGGCCCGCTCGACCCGGTGGCCGAGGGCGTGCCCGTGCCCGACGGTGCCGAGGTCGTGCTCACCAACGAGCCGGACAGCGGGGCGAGCGACGTGCTCGGCCCGTGGGGCGTGCGCGTGCTGCGCAGCTGAGCAGTCGTGTGCCTGGCGACGCGCCACGGCGCGTCCTCGGGCACACGACTCAGGCGTCGGGGGAGGACCGCTGCTGGCGCAGCTCCTCGACGACCTGGCGCAGGCCCTCGTCGTTGACGCGGGTCAGCTCGGCGAGCACCTGGGCGAGGAGCTCGTTGGTGCGGACCAGCTGGTCCTGGAGGGCTCCGATGCCGGAGAGGGCGTTGAGCATGTCAGCTTCCTTCGGTGGGGGTGCGGGGGGCGGTCAGGTGGTGCTGCTCCTCGAGCGCTGCCTCGCGCTCGTCGCGGCGGCGTACGACCACGACGGTGGCGGCGAGCGCGGCGACGGGCCCCAGCAGCAGCGCCAGGAACATCACCCACTCGACGGCGTGCAGCGCTCCGAGGTGGAGGAGGGTCACGCGGCGACCCCGGTGCGGGTCGCGGCGCGGTGGTGCGAGGACGCGAGCCGGTGGTAGCGCGAGACGCCCCAGCCGAGCGCCAGCACCAGCACCGTGGAGCAGAGCAGCACGACCAGGCCGGCGACGGTCCACAGCCAGGCCGGGATGTCGTCGTCGAGCTCGCGCTGCAGGATCGACTTCTCGCCGGCGAAGGAGCGGGTGGCGTCGCGGGCGGCGACGACGTCCTCGCCCAGCGCCCGGTCCGAGGGCAGGAAGACCGGCAGCGCCGCGATGTCGCGTCCGTCCTGCAGCCGCACCATCGTCTTCCAGGTGCCGCCCACGGGCATCGGCTCGGTGGTCTCCCACACCGTGGGGGAGATCTCGCGCAGCGGCGCGACGTGGAGGCCCTGCGACCCGCCGCCCTGCCAGGCGGTGATCGTCAGCCACGCGGGCTCCTCGCCGACGACGGGGGGCCGGTCGAAGCGGACGGTCGCGTCGGTGGTGTCCGCCTCGCCGCGGGACTCGGTGGCGAGCTCGAGGCTGGCGGTGAGGTCGTCGGGCCGGGTGGTGCGCAGGCCGTCGACCACGCCGGCGGCGATGGCCAGTACGGCCGCCGCGAACAGCACCCGCACGAGCGCACGACGCGGCAGCGTGCCCTCCAGCCCCATCACCAGCAGCGCACCGAGCACCCCGCCGGCCACGCCGCCGACGACCGCCAGCAGCACGCCCTCGACGAGGACGTCGCTGGTCCACGGCAGCGGGAAGACCGCCTGCGTCCAGGCGTGCTCGCCCGCGAACCCGACGGTGCCGATCAGCAGCCCGGAGACCACGCCCAGCCGCAGCGGGCGGCGGGCCACCACGAGGGCGGCGGCCTCGACGCACAGCGCCTCGACGACGTAGAGCGGGATCGCCGACCAGAGCTCGCCGATCACCCAGGGGCCGACGACCACGCTGACGCCGCCGCGCACCAGCACGTAGAAGCCGACCGCGGCGAGCGCACCGCCGCGACCCAGCCAGAGCCGGGCGGTCACCAGCGACAGGCCGGCGGCGACCGCGATCAGCAGCGGGTGCAGCACCAGCCGGAACTGCGGGACGCCGAAGTCCCACTCGGCCTGGAAGACCGAGAGCCCGATGAGCATGCCGCCGGTGACGCCGACCCGCATCAGGTAGTGGCGGCGTCGCGTCGAGGCGTCCGGCGCGACCGAGCGGTCGGTGCCCTCCTCGAGCAGCACCGCCATGGCGACCAGCGAGAGCCCGGCGCCGCCGATGAGCATCAGGTGGGTCGGGCCCCAGAGCGTGACGTCCTGGCCGAAGAGCCGGTGCCAGACGTCGTCGAGCGGGAACCCGAGCAGGGCGTAGGCCCCGGCGCCGGTGAGCAGCACGCCGCCGACCGGCATCCGCCAGCGCCGCGAGACGCGCAGCGCGGCGGGTCCGGCCTGCTCGGCGGTGGGCAGGGTGCAGGCGATCGCGCCGGAGGCGCTGAGGCCGAACAGGCCCAGCAGGATCGGGTAGTGCGCCGGGTTGGCCAGCGGCCCCTCGTCGCGCCCGACCCCGATGTGCAGGGCGATGTCCCAGTACATCCCCAGCAGGGCCGTGATCAGCGAGACCATCGCCAGCATCAGCGGCAGGGTCGCCCAGCCGGCGACGCCGCGGAACGCGGGCAGGCGCTCGAACCACGCCACGAGTCGCGCGAAGAACCGGTTGCGGCCGGTGCGGTGACCGACCAGCGCCCAGCCCAGGAGGGCGCTCAGGACCACGACGACGCCGGTGGCGAGCACCACCTGGTCGAGCGGGGCGGCGCCGGCGGGGCGCGTCTCGCCGGCAGCGAGGGGGAGGGCCGTGCTCAACCATGACATATTTCGATGTAACACCAACGGATGGCACATGCGCAAGGGCTAGGCTGCGCGCCGTGGGTGACACGGAGGACGACGGCGGGCCGAGGGAGAGCGACGACGGCTTCGTCATCGAGGAGCTCTCGCGCCGCACCGGGCTCACGGTCCGCTCGCTGCGCAGCTACCAGACCCAGAAGCTGCTCCCGCCGCCCGCGGTGCGCGGTCGCACCGGCTACTACGGCGAGCAGCACGTCGCCCGGATCGAGCTGATCAAGGACCTGCAGAGCCAGGGCCTCAAGCTCAGCAGCATCGCCCGGATGGTCGACGGCCAGTCCGGCTCCGAGGCCGACCTGCTGCGCTTCACCCGCACCGTCACCAACCTGTTCGGCGAGCGGCGCGGCGCCTTCACCTCGGCCGAGGAGCTGATGGAGCGCTTCCGGGTCACCGAGGACGACGCGCCCACGGTCATCGTCAAGGCGATGGAGCTCGGGCTGGTCCAGGACGTCGGCGACGGCACCTTCGAGGAGCTCTCCCCGGAGCTGCTGAGCGCGGGCGAGCGGGCGGTACGGGTGCTGCGGCTCGACGCCGGCGGCGCGCTGCGGGTGCTGGAGTCGCTGCGCAAGCAGGCCGACGCGGTCGCGGACACCTACCTCGACCTGTTCATCGAGCGGGTCTGGTCGCCGTTCGTGGAGGCCGGTCGGCCGGCGGAGCAGTGGAGCGAGGTGGAGGCGGCGCTGCTCGACGTGCGCGCCCTGGCGACGGAGGCCCTGGTCAGCACCTTCGAGCTCGTGATGTCCGACCGGGTCGCCGAGGTCTTCGACCGCGAGGTCGTGCGCGGCCAGGCCCGGCCGAAGCGACGCGGGCGGGGCCGCTGATGCGCGCGGTGCGCTACGCGGCGTACGGCGCCACGCCCGAGCTGGTCGACCTGCCCGCCCCCGACTGTCCCTCCGACGGCGTCCTGGTGCGGGTCGAGGCGACCGGGGTGTGCCGCTCGGACTGGCACGCCTGGCGCGGCCACGACCCGGTGCCGCTGCCGATGGTGCCCGGCCACGAGCTGGCCGGCGTCGTGGCCGAGGTGGGAGCAGGCGTGGCCGGCTGGTCGGTGGGCGACCGGGTGACGGTGCCGTTCGTCGTCGGCTGCGGCCGCTGCGCCTGGTGCCGCGCGGGCGAGCAGCAGGTCTGTCCCGACCAGCAGCAGCCGGGCTTCACCTACGCCGGCTCCTGGGCCGAGCTCGTCGCCGTGCCCGCCGCCGCGGCCAACCTGGTCCGGCTGCCCGACGGGGTCGACACCGTCACCGCGGCGACGCTCGGCTGCCGCTACGCCACCGCGTTCCGGGCGCTGCGGGTGCACGGCCAGGTGGCGGCCGGCCAGTGGGTCGCGGTGCACGGCTGCGGCGGGGTGGGGCTCTCGGCGGTGCAGGTCGCGCGGGCGCTCGGCGCCCACGTGGTCGCGATCGACCCGTCGGCCGACGCGCGGCGGCTGGCCGTCGAGCTCGGCGCGCACGTGGTCGTCGACCCGGCGGAGACCGACGCCGCGGCGTACGTCCAGGACGTGGCGGGCGGCGCCGACGTCTCGCTCGACTGCGTCGGCGCGGCCGTCACCGCCCGTGCCTCCGTGGCCGGCCTCCGGCCCCGCGGCCGGCACGTCCAGGTCGGGCTGCTGCTCGGCGACGCCGCCCGCGACGCGATCCCGATGGACCTCGTCGTCGCACGCGAGCTGAGCGTCCACGGGTCCCACGGCATGCCCTCGGGCGGGTACGCCGAGCTGCTCGACCTCGTCGCCGACGGCACCCTCGACCCCCGCCGTCTCGTGACCCGCGTCGTCGACCTCGCCGAGGGCCCGGCCGCCCTCGCCGCCCTCGACGACCCCTCGGCGGCCGTCGGCATCACCGTCCTGCGGCCCTGAGCCGCCTGCGTCCGGGCCCGGGCCGGACCTAGCGGGGGGCGACGAGGAGGGGCTGGGCGACGGCGGCGACGAGGCCCTGCCGGTCGGCGAGGGTGGCCTGCGCCAGGCCACGGCCGTGGGGGCCGATGGTGCTGCGGGCGTCGAACCACAGCCACTCCTCGGCCGGCTCGCGGAGCACCGTGACCGACAGCGTGGGCGGGATGAAGAGCCACTCGGCGAGCGGGAGCTCCCCGGACAGCCCGTTGGCGGAGTCGGCGACGACGAGCAGCCGGCCCACCGGGGAGGTCTCGAGTCCCGCGACGAGCGGGATCCGGACGCGGGCCCACAGCGCGGCGGGACCGGGAGCGGCGTACCCGCCCTCGACGAAGCGCCAGTCGACCGCCCGGCCGTAGCCCCACTCCGGCGAGGTGCCGGGGAAGAACTCCTGCGGCTGCTCGTCGGGCAACGGCGGCAGCTCCAGCGCCGGGGCGGCCTGCGCGCGGGTGGCGTCGGGCGAGGTGACGATGCGCCAGGCCGTCGCCGAGACCGCGACCCGGTCGCCGACGCTCAGGCTGGCCTCGACGAGCTCCACCCGCCGCCCCGGCCGTACGACGCGCGAAGTCGCCCGCATCCGGCCCTGGGGGATGCCGCCCAGCATGTCGACGGTGATCCGGGCGATGCCCCCGGGGCCGCCGCCGGGGGTCTGCTCGATGACGTGGGCGAGCAGCGCGGCAGGCGGGCCGCCGTGCTGCAGCGACTCGTCCCAGGGGCTCGAGGTGGCCGTCGTGGACTCGAACTCGTGCTCGTCGACCTGGGTGTAGAACGCGCTGGGCTGGTCCACGGATGTCCTCTTCGGGGTGAAGGTCCGGTTGTTGGGTACGTCACTTCATGGTCGTGGTGTCAACCACCGGCCGTGTTGGACGTTCTTCCTACCAGGAGGTGCTCCGTGAGCACTGGACCGTGTCGTCCCGTGACCCATCCGTGAACGGCGTCGTGCTCCACGTCGACGCCGCCGGCCTCCTGGCCGTGGCCCGACTGATCGGTGACGGCCTGCGCGACGTCGGCCGCGAGGTCGGTCGAGTCCCGGGCCTGCTGGTGCGTCGGCACTAGTCCCCGCCATCCCCTCGGGTGGTCTGATCCACAATTCCGGACAAACTGGTCCGGAAAAGACGGGCCGGCCCACATAATCCTGGGGTGAGGAACCCGTCGCGCGCCGCGGTGCGCCTGTCGCTCTGGTGCGGTCTGTACGCCGTCGCGGGCGTGCTCGGACGGGTCACGATCATCGACGACCAGGCGCTGAGCCTGGTCTGGCCCGCGGCCGGCGTCGGTGCGCTGTGGATCGCCACCAGCACCCGGCAGCGGCTGCCGGTCGACCTGCTCGCGATGGCCGGCGTGGTCTACGTCGTCAACGCCGCCACTGGCGCCTCGCCGGCCCTGGGGGCGGTGTTCGTGGTGACCAACCTGCTCCAGGCGCTGGTCTTCGCCGTCCTGGTGGGACGGCTCCGGCCCGGCTTGTGCACCCCCGGCGGGGACCGTGCTCCGCGCAGCCTGGACGACCTCGGTGTCGTCGGGGGCAGCGCGGCCGCCGCCTGCCTGGTCGCGGCGGCCGTCGGTCACCTGGCCCTGACGCTGCTCGGCCTGGACCCGACCCCGCTGGGCTTCGCGCTGTGGTGGGGCCGCAACCTCACCGGCATCCTGACCGTCGGCGTCCTCGGCCTGCTCGTGATCGCGCGGTACGCAACGCCGGTCGCCGGGCAGCCGGGTGCGCGCCTCTCGCGGCGCACGGCGTGCGAGGCCGTGGCCCTGAGCGCCCTCTCGCTCGGCCTGGTGCTGGCGATCTTCGGTCGTGCGGAGGCGCCTCCCGTGGGCTTCTTGCTGCTCTTCGCGACGGTGATCGCCGGGGTGCGGCTCGGTCCGCTCGGCGCGGGCCTCCACGGCCTCGGCACCGGCGGCGCCGCGGTCGCGTTCACGCTGCTCGGGCGCGGGCCCTTCGCCGGGGTGGGGGACCTGACCGAGCGGGCGCTCTACGCCCAGGTGTTCGTCACGATGACCGTGCTGACCGGCCTCGTCCTGGCCTTCAACCGGGCCGAGCGCAACCGCGCCCTCCTCGGGCTGCAGGCGCTCCAGGCCGACACCGCCGACCGGGCGCAGCTGTTCGAGGCCGTGCTGGAGCACATGCGCGAGGGCGTGGTGGTCACCGACGCCCAGGGCGAGTTCCTGCTGCGCAACACCGCCGGCCGCGCCCTCCTGGGTGAGCTGCCCGGTGACTCCAGCCGGGTGCAGGACCCGGCCTACTACGACATGCGGCACCTCGACGGCAGCACGGTGCTGGCCGAGGAACGACCGTTCCGCCTGGCGGTCCAGGGCCACGAGGTCCTCGCGGACTACCTGCTGCGCCCCCGCGACGGACGCGACCCCATCGTGCTCGAGGTGGCCGCGTCGCCGCTGCCGCCGTCGGACCCGTCCGACCCGCAGCCGCGCGCGATCATCACCTACCGCGACGTCACCGCGCTCCGCCACGACCGCGACGCGCTCGCCTCCTTCAGCGGCGTCGTCGCCCACGACCTGAAGCGGCCGCTGACGGTCATCAACGGCTGGTCCGAGGCGCTCGCCGAGCGCTTCGCCGACGGTGCCGTGGAGCCCGGTGACGGGTTGCGGATGCTCGACCGGGTCACCGGCGCGGCCGTGCAGATGGGGCGGTTCATCGACGACCTGCTCAGCTACACCGTCGTCCGCGACGCCCCGGTGCAGCGTGTCGACGTCGACCTCTCGGCCGCCGCCGACGACGCCGCGGCGGTGTTCCGGGAGCGCGAGAACCGGCCGCAGGTCTACGTCCAGACCGGGCTGCACGCGCTGGCCGACCCGGTGATGGTGCGCCAGGTCCTCGACAACCTGATCGGCAACGCGACCAAGTACGTCGCCCCGGGCGTCCGTCCCCGGGTGCAGGTGCGCGGCCGGGAGGACGCCGACTGGACGCTGCTGACGGTGACCGACAACGGCATCGGGATCCCGCCCGACCAGCGCGAGCAGGTCTTCGAGACCTTCCACCGCGCCCACGGCGAGGCCTACCGCGGCACCGGCCTGGGGCTGGCGATCGTGCGCCGGGCGGTCGAGCGGTGCGGCGGCTCGGTGGTGGTGCGCGACAACCCCGGGGGCGGCACGGTCTTCGAGGTCCGGCTGCCGGCCGCGCCGCTCACCGAGGTGGTCGAGGCGCCCACGCCCGACGGCCCGGTGGTCCGTCACCGTGCGGACGGGGTAGCGTCCCGGCACACGTGACGCACACGTGGTGAGGGGACGGTGAGGTGGCCACACCCGACCAGGTCGAGACCGTCGTGCCGGTCTTCTTCCTCTCCGACAGCACCGGCATCAGCGCCGAGACGATGGGCAACGCGCTGCTCATCCAGTTCCCGGACCTGCTCTTCGACCGGACGCTGATCCCGTTCATCTCCTCGGTCGAGGACGCCCGCCGCGTCGTCGAGCAGCTCGACGAGGCCATGGACGGACCGGTCACCCCGCTGGTGTTCAGCACCGCCGCCGAGGACGCCGTGCGCCAGGAGCTGCAGCGCACCCGCGCGCCCCTCATCGACTTCTTCGAGCTGCACATGGGTCGCGTCGAGGAGGTGCTCGGCCAGCGCGGCGTACGCCAGCCCGCCCGGCTGCACGGCGTCGGCGACATCAAGCGCTACAACAACCGGATGGCGGCCATCGAGTTCACCATCGAGCACGACGACGGCCAGAGCGTGCGGATGCTGGAGAAGGCCGACGTGATCCTGCTGGCGCCCTCGCGGTGCGGCAAGACCCCCACGAGCATGTACCTCGCCCTCCAGCACGGCCTCTTCGTCGCCAACTACCCGCTCGTCGACGAGGACCTCGAGAGCAGCGAGCTGCCCGACCCCGTGCGCGAGCACGTCGAGCGCTGCTTCGGGCTGGTGACCAACGTCGACCGGCTCAGCCGGGTGCGCGGCGAGCGCCGCCCGGGGTCGCGCTACTCCTCGCCCGAGCAGTGCCGCTGGGAGCTGCGCCGCGCGCAGCAGCTCTTCGACGGCCACCGGGTCCCCACCATCGACTCCTCGGCCCGCTCGGTCGAGGAGATCTCCACCGTCATCATCCAGCAGCTGGTCCGCACGCGCGGCCGCACCCGTCCCGCGTCGAACCGCTGACGCCCCACCCGAGGAGCACCCCCATGTCCGACCAGACCCCGGCCCCCAACGTCCGCTGGTTCTCCGACCTCGGCATGGACGACCTCGACCAGGTCGGCGGCAAGAACGCCTCGCTCGGCGAGATGGTCTCCCACCTCACCGACCTTGGCGTCGCCGTGCCCAACGGCTTCGCCACCACCGCCGACGCGTTCGTGCGCTTCCTCGAGGTCGACGGGCTCGCGACGCGCATCGAGGAGCGGATCAAGGACCTCGACACCGACGACACCCGCGCGCTGGCCGAGGCCGGCCGCGAGGTCCGCGGCTGGATCAACGAGCACCCGTTCCCCTCGGACCTGGAGAGCCAGGTGCGCGAGGCCTACGACGTGCTGGTGGAGGAGTCCGCGGGCACGGCCGAGCCGTCGTTCGCCGTGCGTTCCTCGGCCACCGCGGAGGACCTCCCCGACGCCTCCTTCGCCGGCCAGCAGGAGACCTTCCTCAACGTCAAGGGCATCGAGGCGATCCTGCAGTCGGTGCGCGAGGTCTACGCCTCGCTCTACAACGACCGCGCCATCAGCTACCGCGTCCACCACGGCTTCGCCCACGCCGACGTCGGCATCTCCGCCGGCGTGCAGAAGATGGTCCGCTCCGACGTGGGCTCCTCGGGCGTCATGTTCACCATGGACACCGAGTCGGGCTTCCGCGACGCGGTGTTCGTGACCTCGGCGTACGGCCTCGGCGAGGGGGTCGTGCAGGGCGCGGTCAACCCCGACGAGTGGTACGTCTACAAGCCGGCGCTGCGAGCCGGCCGGCCCGCCGTGCTCAAGCGCGGGGTCGGCGGCAAGGCGACCAAGATGGTCTACACGCAGGATCCCGCGGTGGGTCGCACGACCGAGTTCGTCGACGTCGACGCCGCCGACTCCCGGCTGCTCAGCCTCACCGACGCCGAGGTGGAGGAGCTGGCCCGCCACGCGCTCACCATCGAGGACCACTACGGCCGCCCGATGGACATCGAGTGGGCCAAGGACGGCGTCGAGGGCGGGCTCTACATCCTCCAGGCGCGCCCCGAGACGGTGCAGTCGCGCTCGACCGGCACGCTCGAGCGGTTCAAGATCTCGCGCCAGGTCACCGAGGGCGCCGAGGTCGTCGTCGAGGGCCGCGCCATCGGCCAGAAGATCGGCGCCGGCGCGGTGCGGGTGATGTCCTCGATCGACCAGATGCACGAGTTCGTCGAGGGCGAGGTGCTCGTCGCCGACATGACCGACCCCGACTGGGAGCCGATCATGAAGCGCGCCTCGGCCATCGTCACCAACCGCGGCGGCCGCACCTGCCACGCCGCGATCATCGCCCGCGAGCTCGGCATCCCCGCCGTCGTCGGCACCCGCAGCGGCACCAAGGACATGGCCGACGGCCGCGAGGTCACCGTGTCCTGCGCCGAGGGCGACACCGGGATGGTCTACGACGGCATCCTCGACTTCGACATCGAGCGCACCGAGCTGGACT
Organism: Nocardioides aurantiacus; assembly: GCF_003752505.1. Classification (NCBI taxonomy): domain Bacteria; kingdom Bacillati; phylum Actinomycetota; class Actinomycetes; order Propionibacteriales; family Nocardioidaceae; genus Nocardioides; species Nocardioides aurantiacus. Next base: position 3,984,105 of record NZ_RKHO01000001.1, read on the forward strand.
CCATGCCCGACGTGCCGGTCAAGATCATGATGAACGTCGGCACACCCGACCAGGCGTTCTCGTTCGCGCAGCTGCCGAACCGCGGCGTGGGCCTGGCCCGGCTGGAGTTCATCATCAACCGCCAGATCGGCATCCACCCCAAGGCGCTGCTCGAGCTCGAGGCCGGGGGCGAGGACCTGCCGGCCGAGCTGCGCTCCGAGGTCGAGGACATCATCGCGGCGTACCCCTCGCCCCGGGACTTCTTCGTGCAGCGCGTCGCCGAGGGCGTCTCGATGCTCGCCGCGGCGTTCGCGCCCGAGCCGGTGATCGTGCGGATGAGCGACTTCAAGTCCAACGAGTACGCCAACCTCGTCGGCGGCACCCGCTACGAGCCCGACGAGGAGAACCCGATGATCGGCTACCGCGGCGCCTCGCGGTACCTCTCCGAGGAGTTCGCCGACTGCTTCGAGATGGAGTGCGCGGCGCTCAAGCACGTGCGCGACGAGATGGGCCTGACCAACGTCAAGATCATGATCCCGTTCGTGCGGACCGTGACCGAGGCCAAGGGCGTCATCGACCTGCTCGGCACCCACGGGCTGGTGCGCGGCGAGAACGACCTGCAGGTCGTGATGATGTGCGAGGTGCCCTCCAACGCCGTCATCCCCGAGGCCTTCCTCGAGCACTTCGACGGCTTCTCGATCGGCTCCAACGACCTCACCCAGCTCACCCTGGGCGTCGACCGCGACTCCTCGCTGGTGGCCGGCTCCTTCGACGAGCGCGACCCGGCCGTCAAGGTGCTGCTCGAGAAGGCGATCAGGGCCTGCCGCGACCTCGACAAGTACGTCGGCATCTGCGGCCAGGGCCCCTCGGACCACCCCGACCTCGCCGACTGGCTGGTCGAGCAGGGCATCGAGTCGATGAGCCTCAACCCCGACACCGTCGTCGACACCTGGCTCCGGCTGGGGAAGCAGGCGGCCGAGCGCGGCTGAGGGTCTGGCTGCACGTAGACGCGAGACGCATGTAACGCGGGGTTATGGCATGTGAACAAGGGCCGTCCGGCACACCCGAGCACCACAACACCGCACCAGATGTACGCCGCCGGGATGCGCGGCCCCGGGTTGTCGGTCAGGGACGACCACCCGTCTGGGAGGCTCCTGCCCGTGAGCGGACGCGACGTGAGAGCCGTGCTGTGGGACATGGACGGGACGCTGATTGACTCCTCGGCGATCGTGCCGGACGCGTTCGTCGAGACGGTGCTCTCGCTCGGCGGGCCGCGGCTGACCCGCGACGAGGTCGTCGCCTACTACGACGCCGGCGCGCCCCACGTGATGCTCGGGATGATGCTGGACCGCGAGCCCGACCCGGTGCTGGGCGAGCGCTACCACGCCACGCTGGCCGATGTCGGGAGCGGCGTACGCGTGCACGACGGGGTGGCCGAGGTGCTGGCCGAGCTCCACGGGCGCGGCGTGCCGATGGGCGTCTTCACCGGCAACAGCGCGCGGGCCGCGTCGATCCTGCTGGAGGCGGCCGGGCTGCGGGGCTGGTTCGACGCGGTGGTCGGCGGCGACGAGGTGGAGCGGCCCAAGCCCGCCCCCGACGGCGTGCTGCGGGTCGCGCAGGAGCTCGGGGTGGACCCGGCGCGCTGCGTCTACGTCGGTGACTCACCCCTCGACGTCGGCGCCGCCCGTGACGCCGGAGCGGTGCCGCTCGCGGCCGGCTGGGGGCACCTGTTCGACGCCGACCGGGCGGTCACCGTGCTGGCCACCCCGGCCGACCTGCTGGCACACCTGACGACAGTCGGCTGACCAGCCGGGTCCCGCCCGGGCGGAGGGCGGCGGCCATGTGGTGCGGTGCTGTGGTGCTCAGCGCGCCATACAGGCCTTGTTCACATGCAATAACCCCGCGTTACATGGCCGGCCGGGTCCGGCCGGGTCCGTGCCGACCCCAGCCCGGTCACCCCAGCCCGAGCGCCTGCCGGACGTGGTCGTTGGTGAACTTGCCGGCGGGGTCGGTGCGGGCGAGGAGGTCGCGGAAGTCGGGCAGGCGCGGGTAGAGCCCCGGGTCGACGGCGCCGTGGACCTTGCCCCAGTGCGGCCGGGCGGCGTACGGCGCGAGGGCGTCCTCGATGCGCAGCGCCATCGACAGCACGGCCATCGGGTCGCGCTTCCAGGTGAAGTGCAGTGCCACGGTCTCCCGACCCTGTGCCGGGGAGAGCCACAGGTCGTCGCCGCGGATCGCGCGGATCTCGGTGACGGCGAGCAGCGCCTCGAGCTCGCCACCGAGGGCGGCCGCCAGGTCGGTGACCGCCCGCAGCGCGGGGACGGCGTCGTCGGCGTCGACGAACCACTCGGTCTGGATCTCGTCGCCGAAGCTGGGCTGCCGGTCGCCGCGGAAGTGCGGCAACCGCTCGGCCCACGGGCCGGGCTCGCCGCGCAGCGTCAGGTGGTCCTCGCCGGGCAGCAGCCGGAACGCGGCGTCGGCGGCCATCGGCGGCACCCCGCCCGTCCAGTCCAGAGGCACCTCGTCGGGCTCGACGCGGTGCTTGACCAGCACCTCGGTCGGGTCGGTGTCGTTCCAGCGGCCGAACACGCTCACGCTGTACGCCGACCCCAGCAGCTCGGTGACCTGCTCGATCGACTCCGACCAGCGCAGGTGGTCGTAGAGGTCCTGGCGCACGAGGTAGGTCGGCTCGACCTCGAGGTCGAGCCGGGTGACCGCTCCCAGCGCCCCGAGCGCGACGACCGAGCCGTCGAAGTCGACGTGGTTGTCGGCGATGGTGCGCAGCTCACCGGAGGGGTCGATCAGCTCCAGGCGTCGTACGCCGGCGGCGAGGACGCGGTTGCCGGCCCCGGACCCGTGGGTGCCGGTGGCGCAGGCACCGCCGACGGAGATGTGCGGCAGCGACCCGAGGTTGGCGAGCGCGAGGCCGCGCTCCTGCAGGAACGACGCGACGACGCGGTACGGCGTGCCGCTGGTCACCCGGACGGTGCCCTCGGCCTCGTCGAGCTCCGGCTCGGCCGTGACGCCGGTCAGGTCGATTAGCGTCCCGGGGGTGTCGCAGAGGTCGTTGAAGGAGTGGCGGGTGCCCACCAGCCGGACGTGGTCGGCGTCGGCGACCGCCTGCTGCGCCTCCTCGACGGACCCGGCCCGCAGGTAGCGGCCGGCGGAGTAGCGGTGGTTGCCGGCCCAGTTGACCAGCTCGTCGGGGGTGGGTGCGCTCACATCAGCAGAGCATGTCACCAGTCGCCGAGCCACGCCTCCAGGGAGAGGTCGTCGGGCAGCGGGCGGCCCGGCGCGGGCGCCGTCGCGGGTGCGGGCGGGGTGGTGCCCCAGCGCTCGGCGCGGCGCACCAGCCGCAGCTCGGTGGTGGTCGCGACCGGTCCGGCGGCGTCGTGGAGCACCCCGGGGGAGGCGCCGGCCAGCAGCGTGCGCCAGGCGTCGTCGTCGAGCTGCCAGGGCCGGTGCAGCCCGACCAGCAGCCGCGCGGGGGAGGCCGCGGCCGCGGCGAGCGGGTCGCCGTCGTGCCGCAGCACGCGCGGCTCGCCGGCGAGCACCCCGGCCTGCCGTTCGTCGAGCAGCAGGTGCGCGGTCGGGTCGGCGCGCAGCGCGGCATCGCACACCAGCAGCAGCGCGCGGTCGTCGAACGCGGCGTCGGTGGCGAGCAGCCGGTCGACCGGGGTGGGGCGGCCGGCCAGGCCGAGCAGGCCGCGCGGCGCGAGCCCGGGCACGCCGACCCGGGAGGCGATCGCGGCGGTCTCGGCGGTCTTCACGCCGCGCGGGCGCTCCCCGGCGTCGGGGCCGTCGTGCCAGGCGACCGCCGCCGGCTCGTGGGCGAGCAGGCCACCGGCGAGGCGGCTGCGGTGCGCGAGCTCCCAGTCCTCCCCGCCGTACGCCGTGAAGCCCTCGTCGAACCCGCCCAGCTCCTCGAACCACCAGCGCGAACAGGCCATCACGGCGCTGATGACGAACCGGCACGACAGGTCGTCGGCGTCCCGCAGGTCGCGCGAGGCGGCGTACGCCGAGCGCAGCCACGGCGGCTCGGTGAGCTCGTGCGCCGGCCCTGCGACCTCGACCGGCGCGTCGACGGGGCGGGCGGCGAGGTCGGCGTGGCGGCGGCGGCCGACCACGAGGACGTCGGGCTGCAGCCGCGGCAGCCGGGTCAGCGCCTCGAGCAGCCCGGGCTCCGGCGTGGTGTCGGCGTCCAGCAGCACGACGACGTCGGTGCCCAGCTGCGCGACGCCGTGGTTGCGGGCGGCGGCGGCGCGGAAGCCGCGGTCCTCCTGCGTCACGAGCCGTACGCCGCGCGGCACGCCCGGCGGCACGGCCGACCCGTCGTCGGAGACCACGACCTCGTCGGGTGGCAGCGTCTGGCGGGTCAGGGCGTGCAAGGTGCGCGCCAGCTCGGCCGGCTGCTCGAAGTGGGTGACCACGACGCCCACGGTGCGGCGGGGGGCGTCCTGCTGCTCGATCGCGTCGCGGTCGGCGTCGGAGCGGGGGCGTCCCCAGGGCGGGCGGGACCAGGGCGGGCGGGACCCCGGGGCCGGGGTCACGCGACCCGGCCGGTGCCCTGGAGCAGCACCCGCTGCCAGAACCGCTCGTAGCCGCGCGCCGCGTCGGCCAGGTCGTGGGCGAGCCCGGCCCCCGGTCGCAGCCGCGTGCTGGAGGGGTCGGCGAGGGCGGCGGCGACGGCGTCGGGCAGGCCGGCGACGTCGACGAGGTGGAGGGTGCCGGGGCGGAGCCGGGCCATCTCCTCGAAGTAGGGGCCGCGGCGCACCAGCGGTCGCCTCCCGGCCGAGAGCCAGGAGTTGACCGAGCCGGAGGCCGAGACGTTGCGGTGCCCGGCGTACGGCACGTCGACGGCGGCCAGGGCGGCGTCGAGCTCGTGGTCGGCCAGCCAGCCGCTGATCCGCACCTCGACGCCGATCCGGGCGCCGCGGCGCACGAGCTCCTCGGCGTCGGCGTCGTGGCCGCGGGCGACGGCGCCCAGCGCGAGCACGTCGACCACCAGGCCGCGGCGGGCGAGCGCGGCGGCGGCGCCGAGCGCCTGCAGGTGGCCCTTGCCGGGGTAGACCCAGCCCGCGACCCCCAGCGTGCTGCGCCCCGGGCGGTGCCAGCTCCCGCCGTCGGGGTGCCCGGGGTGATCGGGGTGCCCGGTGCGATCGGGGCGGGCCACCGCGGGCAGCGGCACCACCCCGACGGGGGTCCGGGGGCCCGGGTGGTCCTCGAGCACGCGGGCGAGCAGGCCGCGCTCGTGCCGGGAGGAGACCACGACGCCGGCCGCGGCGCGGGCCATGGCGGCGTAAGCCGCACGGCGGCGGGGGAACAGCGCGCGCCCGTCGTGGGGCTGCGGCACGTCGTGGAGGGTGAGCGTGGTCGGGCGGGACCGGCAGACGGCGACGACGGCGGTCGCGGCGGCCTCGGGCGTGGCGCCCCAGACCCGGTCGGTGACGTGGAGGTGCAGCGGTCGGGCGTCGCCCGGGGGCACCTCGGCCACCACCGTGGCGCCGACGGCGTCGGCGAGCTGGCGGGCGCACAGGTCGACCCCGTGGCCGCGGGGGCCGGGGACGACGTGGACGGGGACGTCTCCTGAGGTCTCACTCGGTGTCGGCACGGGCAGCTCACCTCCGGGGTCGTGGGGCGGGACGGGGGCCGTGTACCCGCTCGGCCCCCCCTGACCCCCCGGGGGGCCGTCGACCCGTTCCGCGCGATGATCGGGGGGTGAGCACCGACCCCGTCGCCCTCGTGAGCGCCGCCGACGTGGACGCCGCGGCCGACGTCCTGGCCGGCACCGTCCCGGTGACGCCGCTGGAGGACAGCCTCCGGCTCTCGGCCCGCCACGGCCTGCGGGTGGTGCTCAAGCGCGAGGACCTGCAGCCGGTGCGGTCCTACAAGTCGCGCGGCGGCTACCACTTCCTGGCCCGGCTGACGCCGGAGGAGCGCGAGCGCGGCGTGGTCTGCGCGAGCGCCGGCAACCACGCCCAGGGCGTCGCCTTCGCGTGCGCCGCGCTGGGGGTCTCGGCCCGGGTCTACCTGCCGCGCACCACCCCCCGGCAGAAGCGCGACCGGGTCGCCGGGCTCGGCGGCGAGCACGTCACCGTGGTCGTCGAGGGCGACTCCTTCGACGACGCCGCCCGGGCCGCCCGCCGCCACGCGGAGGCGACGCACCGGGTGCTGGTGCCGCCCTTCGACCACCCCGCCACGGTCGCGGGCCAGGGCACCGTGGTCCGCGAGGCGGTCGCGCAGCTGGGCGCCGTCCCCGACGTGGTGGTCGTGCCCGTCGGCGGCGGCGGGCTGCTGGCCGGGACGGTCGCCTGGCTGGGCGAGCGGCACCCCGGCGTGCGCGTGGTGGGGGTGGAGCCCGCCGGCGCCGCCTCCCTCACCGCGGCGCTGGCGGCCGGCCACCCCGTCGAGCTGCCCGAGGTCGACCCCTTCGTCGACGGTGCCGCCGTACGCCGCGTCGGCGACGTCACGTATCGCCAGGTCAGCGCCTCCGGTGCGGCGGTCGTGTCCGTGCCCGAGGGTCAGGTCTGCACCGAGATGCTCGCGCTCTACCAGTCCGACGGGATCATCGCCGAGCCCGCCGGGGCGCTCGCCACGGCGGCGCTGCCGGCGCTGCTGCCGACCCTGTCGCTCGGGCCGGACGCCGTGGTGCTGTGCGTGCTCTCGGGCGGCAACAACGACGTCAGCCGCTACGCCGAGATCCTGGAGCGCTCGCTCGTCCACACCGGCCTGAAGCACTACTTCCTCGTCGACTTCCCCCAGGAGCCCGGTGCGCTGCGGGCCTTCCTCGACGAGACCCTCGGCCCGGACGACGACATCACGCTCTTCGAGTACGTCAAGCGCAACAACCGCGAGACCGGCCCCGCCCTCGTCGGCGTCGAGCTCGGCGACGCCGCCGACCTCGCCGGGCTGCTGACGCGGATGTCCGCCTCCCCCTCCCGCATCGAGCACCTCCCGCCCGACTCCCCGCTCACCCGCTGGCTGACCTAGGTCCCGAGGCGCACCATGGAGGCATGAGCCTGCTCGACACCGCGCGGGCCGACCTGCGGCTGGGCCGGCGGCTGGCGACGCTGCGCGCCGGGACGCTGGGGCTGGCCGCGCTGGGCGACCCGGTGGCACGGCTGTTCCAGGCGCCCTGGAAGCACGACCCGTACGCCGTCCACGAGCGGCTGCGCTGCGAGCGCCGCCTGACCTGGAGCCGGTCGGGGATCTGGGTGGCGAGCACCTACGACGACGCCCACGCCGTGCTGCGCGACCGGCGGTTCGGCGTACGCCTCGCCAACGGGCAGCAGCCCTTCGACGTGACCGGCGGGCCGGTCCACGAGGGCACCGAGCCCGACGTGCTGGAGATGTCGCTGCTCGGGCTCGACCCGCCCGACCACGGCCGGCTCCGGAGGCTGGCGACGCCGGCGTTCTCGGCCCGGCGGATCGAGGCGGTGCGGCCCCAGGTCGAGGCCACCGCCACCCGGTTGCTGGACGCGCTGGACCCCGCGCGGGGTCCGGTCGACCTCGTCGCGTCGTACGCCAGCCCGCTGCCGGTCGCGGTGATCAGCGACCTGCTGGCGATCCCGCCCCAGCACGCGCGGCAGTTCGCTGCGTGGGGCAGCACGCTGGGCGCCTCGCTCGACGGGGTCACGTCGGTGCCGCACCACAAGCGGCTGCTGCGGGCGCAGGCCGACCTGCGGGCGCTGTTCGAGCGGCTGGTCGCCGAGCGCCGCGCCGACCCCGGCGAGGACCTGCTGAGCCGGCTCGCCACGGCCGCCGACGGGCCCGACGCGGTCACCGCCGACGAGGTGGTCGCGCTCGCGCAGCTGCTGCTGCTCGCCGGGTTCGAGACCACCACCAACCTGGTCGGCAACGCCGTCCACGCGCTGCTGCAGCACCCCGACCAGCTGGCGATGGCGACCGAGGACCCGTCGCTGGCCGGCCGCGTCATCACCGAGACGCTGCGCTGGGACCCGCCGGTGCAGCTGACCGCGCGGGTGGCGCACGAGCCGGTGCGGGTCGGGCCGGTCGACGTGCGCCGCGACCAGGTCGTGCTCGTGCTGCTCGGCTCGACGGGGCGCGACGAGGCCGTCCACGGGGACGCCGACGTCTTCGACCTCACCCGCCCCGAGGGTCGCGACACCCTGGCCTTCTCCGGAGGTGCGCACTACTGCGTCGGCGCCCCGCTCGCGCGGCTCGAGGGCGAGGTGGCGCTGCGGCTGCTGCTCGAGCGCTGGCCCGGCGTACGACGCGCCGCCCGGCCGCGACCGCGGGGCACCACGGTCATCCGCGGTTGGCGCACCCTGCCCGTGCGCGCCTGAGCGGCGTCCCACCCCACGACCTCCAGATGCGAGGGAACCCTCCGATCCACTAGGTTCGTGCTGCCCTGCGGGTGCCGCCGACGTCGCCGGCCCTCCTGACCGGACCGATCTCCACACCACCGGGAGCACCCATGTCCGAGCACCTGCCCCACGCCCCCGAGGCGCCGCTGCGCCACGACATCCGGCTCGTCACCTCGATGCTCGGCGAGACGCTGACCCGCACGCACGGCCAGGAGCTGCTCGACCTGGTCGAGAGCGTCCGCCTCGCCGCCAAGGACGACTCGCTCGACCTGCCCGAGCTCGACCTGCCCACCGCGATGACGCTGGCGCGAGCGTTCACGGCGTACTTCCACCTCGCCAACGTCACCGAGCAGGAGCACCGTGGCCGGTCGCTGCTGGAGCAGCGCGGCGAGCACGGCGGGCCGCTGGCCGGCGCGATGCGTCGGGTCCGCGAGGCCGGCACCGAGGCCGAGGACGTCGCCGCCACGGTCGCGCAGGTCGCGGTGCGCTCGGTCTTCACCGCCCACCCCACCGAGGTCGCGCGGCGCACGACGCTCGACAAGCTGCGCTCGGTCGCCGCCCTGCTCGAGGAGCCCGACACCCCCCGCCGCACCCGCCAGCTCGAGGGCGCCGTCGACCTGCTGTGGCAGACCGACGAGCTGCGCATCGACCGGCCCGAGGTCGTCGACGAGGCGCGCAACGGCATCTACTACCTCGAGGGCCTCACCTCGGCGGCGGTGCTCGACGTGCTCGAGGAGCTCGAGGAGCAGCTGGCCGACTGGGGCGTCGAGCTGCCGTTGGAGACCACCCCGCTGCGGTTCGGCACCTGGATGGGCGGCGACCGCGACGGCAACCCCAACGTCACGCCCGACACCACCCGTCAGGTGCTGCGGCTCCAGGCCACCCACGGCATCGCGGTGATCCGCCGCAAGGTCAACGAGCTGCGGCGCACCCTCTCGGTCTCGGTGCGGCTCTCCACGGTCTCCGAGGACCTGCTGGCCCGCACCGAGGAGATGCTCGACGGGCTGCCCGAGGTCGAGCCGCGCTACCGCCGCCTCAACGTCGAGGAGCCCTACCGGCTCTTCCTGACCTGCGTCGACCTGCGGCTCCAGGTCACCGAGCAGCGGATCCGCACGGGCGCGCCCCACCAGCCGGGCCGCGACTACCGCGACGACGCCGAGCTGCTGGCCGACCTCGTGCTGCTGCACGCCTCGGTGCTGGAGCACCAGGGCCCGCTGCTGGCCGGCGGCGACCTGCAGCGCCTGGTCCGCACCGTCGCCGCGTCCGGCCTGACGCTGGCCACCCTCGACGTCCGCGAGCACGCCGAGAAGCACCACCACGCCCTGGGCCAGCTGCTCGACCGCCTCGGCACCCTGGACACGCCCTACGCCGACCTCACCCAGGCCGAGCGCACGGAGGTCCTCGCCCGCGAGCTGGCCGTGCACCGTCCGCTCTCGCAGCAGCCGCCGCCCATCGACGACGACGGCCGCCGGACCGCCGAGGTCTTCGGCGTGATCCGCGAGGCGCTCGACAGCCTGGGCGGCCGCGCCGTCGAGAGCTACATCATCTCGATGACCCGCGACGTCGACGACGTCCTCGCCGCCGCGCTGCTCGCCCGCGAGGCCGGCCTGGTCGACCTCGCCGGCGGCGTCGCGCGGATCGGCTTCGTGCCGCTGCTGGAGACCGTCGAGGAGCTCGAGCGCGTCGAGCCGATCCTCGAGGGCCTGCTCGCCGAGCCGTCCTACCGCGAGCTGCTGCGGCTGCGCGGCGACGTGCAGGAGGTCATGCTCGGCTACTCCGACTCCAACAAGTCCGGCGGCATCGCCACCTCGCAGTGGCAGATCCAGCGGGCCCAGCGGCTGGCCCGCGACGTCGCGCGTCGCCACGGCGTGCGGCTGCGGTTCTTCCACGGCCGCGGCGGCTCCGTCGGTCGCGGCGGCGGTCCGACGTACGACGCGATCATGGCGCTGCCCTTCGGCACCGTCGACGGCGAGGTCAAGCTGACGGAGCAGGGCGAGGTGATCAGCGACAAGTACGCCCTCCCCGTGCTGGCGCGGGAGAACCTCGAGCTGCTCGTCGCGGCCACGCTCGAGGCCTCGCTGCTGCACCGCCGGGACCGTCGTACGCCGGAGCAGGCGAAGCGCTGGGACGACCTGATGGACCAGGTCTCCGCCCACGCGCACCGCCGCTACTGCGACCTCGTGGAGCGCGACGACCTCGCGGAGTACTTCCTGGCCTGCACCCCGGTCGACCTGCTCGGCTCGATGCACATCGGCTCGCGGCCCTCCAAGCGTCCGCAGCAGGACGCCGGCCTCGACGGACTCCGCGCGATCCCGTGGGTGTTCGGCTGGACCCAGTCGCGGCAGATCGTGCCGGGCTGGTTCGGCGTCGGCTCCGGCCTGGCCGCGGTCGACGGGAGCGAGGACGACCTGCGGGAGATGTACGCCGCCTGGCCGTTCTTCCGCACCTTCCTCGACAACGTCGCGATGACGCTCTTCAAGGCCGACCTCGAGGTCGCCGAGCGCTACGTCACGACGCTGGCCCCGGAGCACACCCACGGCATCCTGGCCGTGATCCGCGAGGAGTACGACCTCACCTGCGCCCGGGTCCTGGCCGTCACCGGCGACGAGCGGCTGCTGGAGCGGGAGCCGGTGCTGCGGCAGACGCTGGAGGTGCGCGAGAACTACCTCGAGCCGCTCCACCTGCTCCAGGTGCAGCTGCTCTCGCGGCTGCGCGCCGGCGAGGAGAGCCCCGACCTCGAGCGGGCGCTGCTGCTGACGATCAACGGCATCGCGGCGGGGATGCGCAACACCGGATGACCCCTCCCCGTCCGCGCACTGCCGCGCGTCCGGGGGCGCTGCCGTGGGTCTTCGTGGCCGTCCTCGTGCTGGTCGCGCTCAACCTGCGCTCGCCGTTCGTCGCGGTGGCGCCGATCACCGGCCAGCTGCGCACCGACCTCGGCGTCGGCAGCGCGGCGGTCGGGCTGCTGACCAGCCTGCCCGTGCTCTGCTTCGGTCTGCTCGCTCCCGTCGCGCTCGCGGTGATCCGGCGCTCGGGCATCGCGCAGGCGGTCTCGATCTGCCTGGGCCTGGTGGTGGTCGGCTCGGTGGTCCGCAGCCTCGGCGGCTACCCGCTCGCGGTCCTCGGCACCCTCGTGGTCGGCGCCGCGATCACCGTCGGCAACGTCGTCGTGCCCGTGGTGATCCGCCGCGAGACGCCGCTGCCGCAGGCGGGCGTGGTGACCGGGGTCTACGTCACCGCGATGAACCTCGGCTCGATGGTCGTCACGCTGGCCACCGCCCCCGTCGCGCAGGCCCTCGGCTGGCGCGTCGCCCTGGCCGTCTGGGCGCTGCCCGCGGTGCTCGCCCTGGCCGCGTGGCGGTGGTGGCGCGGGCGGTCGGGGTCCCGGCGGGCGGTCCCGACGGGCGGGGCCGAGCCGGCACCGTCCCCGTCGGACGTCAGGATCGTCTGGCGCACCCCGATCGCCTGGCTGCTCGGCCTGGCCTTCGCCGGGCAGGCCAGCTCCTACTACGCCCTGACCGCCTGGCTGCCCTCCCTGCTGGCCGACGAGATCGGCCTCGGGGCGACCGGGGCGGGCACCGCGTCGTCGGTGTTCCAGGTGTGCGCGATCGTCGGGGCGTTCGGCGTGCCCCTGCTCGCGACGCGGCTCTCGCCCGCCGTCACCATCGCGGTCGTGGGGCTGCTGTGGGTGTGCTTCCCGGTGCAGCTGCTGCTCGCCCCGGAACTCTACCTGCTCGGCAGCGTCCTCGGCGGCGTCGCGCAGGGCGGCGGCTTCGCCGCGATCTTCACCATCGTCGTGCAGGTCTCGCGCACCGACCGCGAGAGCGCTCAGCTCTCGGCGTTCGTCCAGGGCGTGGGGTACGTCGTGGCGGCGACCGGCCCCGCGGTGCTCGGCCTGGCCCACGACGCGACCGACGCCTGGACCGCCCCGGTGCTGATCGTGCTGGGCACCACGGCCACCTTCGCCGTCATGGGCACCCTGGCCGGCGCCTCCCAGCGCCGTTCCCACACCTAGGCGAGGACTACGGAGACGGTGGCAGGTGCCACCCTCTCCGTAGCGCGTCCGGAGCGGTCGGCGCGCCCCGGTGGGCTGGGCCCCGGGGTGGGGTGGCCCACCGGTCGGGCGGGGGCCGAGGGTCAGACCACGCGCGCTGGGTACGTGAGGGGTGGATGCCACCTCGGGTGCGCAGCCCAGGCCCGAGGTGATCGTCCGCGGCATCCCACGTTGGTCAAGCAGCGAGCCACGGAGGTGCCGTGGGTGGTGCCCCGCCACGTCGTCCGCGACGGCGGCGGGGTGCCACCCGTCCTCAGCCCCGGCCGAAGGCGTTGTCGCCCTCGCCGACGACCATCTCGAGGGGCGCGTCCATCTCGGGGGCGACGTCCTCGACGAACATCATCGGCTCGGGCACGCCCGCGGTGATCTTGGTGCCGTCGGCGCGGGTGCCACCGACCTGGGGCTTGTCGCCGAGCAGGCCGTCGATGCGCGGGCCCTGGTCGGCCAGGGCGACCACGAGCGGCTCCTCGACGCAGACCTTGTGCAGCTGGCCGCCGACGCGGACGTGCACCTTCTCCTCGCCCATCGACAGGCAGGTGACCGCGAGCGAGTCCTGGGTGATCTCCACGCGCAGCTGCGAGCCGCGCCACGCGAGCGGGAAGCGCAGCGCGTCCCAGCCCGCGGGCAGGCGGGGGTCGAAGCTGAGCCGGCCCTCGCGGTCGCCCATGCCGGCGAAGCCGAAGACGATGGCGCTCCACACACCGCCGGCGGACGCGACGTGGATGCCGTCGACGGTGTTCTCGTGGAGGTCGCCGAGGTCGACGTAGACCGCCTGGCGGAAGTAGTCCATCGCGACCTCGTGGTAGCCAACCTCGGCCGCCATGATCGACTGCACGACCGCCGACAGGGTGGAGTCGCCGGTGGTGATCGGGTCGTAGTACTCGAAGTTGGCGCGCTTCTGCTCGTCGGTGAAGCGGTCGCCGTGCAGGAACATCGCCAGCACCACGTCGGCCTGCTTGAGCACCTGGAACCGGTAGATCACCAGCGGGTGGTAGTGCAGCATCAGCGGCCGGTTCTCCATCGGCGTCCGCGAGAGGTCCCACACCTCGCGGTCGAGGAAGAAGTCGTCCTGCGGGTGGATGCCCAGGCCCTCGTCGAAGGGGATGGCCATCCCCTCGGCGCAGCGCTTCCAGGTCTCGACCTCGTCCGCGCCCAGCCCGAGCCGGTGCACCAGCTTCTGGTGGTCGACCGGGTAGTGCTCGCGGATCCGCTCGACGACCAGCGCGGCCTTCTCGAGGTTGTAGCGGGCCATCACGTTGGTGAACAGGTTGTTGTTCACCACGGTGGTGTACTCGTCCGGCCCGGTGACGCCGTGGATGTGGAAGCTGGGCTTGCCGTTGGTGCGCCAGAACCCCAGCTCGGACCACATCCGGGCGGTCTCGACGAGCAGGTCGACGCCGTCACGGACCAGGAAGCCGACGTCGTTGGTGGCGCCGACGTACTGCATCAGGGCGTAGGCGATGTCGGCGTCGATGTGCATCTGGGCGCTGCCGGCCGCGTAGTACGCCGAGGCCTCCTCGCCGTTGATCGTGCGCCACGGGAACAACGCCCCGCTCTGCGCCATCTCGCGGGCCCGCTGCCGCGCCGCCGGGAGCATCCGGTTGCGGAAGTGCAGCAGGTTGCGCGCCACGTGGGGCTGGGTGAAGGACAGGAACGGGACGACGTAGATCTCGGTGTCCCAGAAGTAGTGGCCCTCGTAGCCCGAGCCGGTGACGCCCTTGGCCGGGACGCCCTGGCGGTCGGCGCGGGCGCTGGCCTGGGCGAGGGTGAACAGGTTGAACCGCACGCCCTGCTGCAGCTCGGCGTCGCCGTCGAGCTCGACGTCGCTGGTGGCCCAGAACCGGTCGTACCAGCCGCGCTGCTCCTCCTCGTAGTGCGTCACCGAGTGGCGCAGCGCGCGGTCCAGGGTGCGGTCGCAGCGGTCGGAGAGCTCGCGCACGGGCACGCCGCGCGAGGTGTGGTAGCTGACGACCTTCTCCAGCCGGATCGACCGGCCCTCGCGGGCCTCGACCCGGAAGACCGTCTTGCCGAGGTCCTCGCTGCCGCGGACCAGCACCTCGTGCTCGTTCTCGGTCTCGAGCCGGTGGTCGGCGGCGACGGCGATGGTCATCTGCGACCGGGCGCACTGGTAGCCCAGCATCATCCGGTCCTCGGTGGCGTAGTGCATCCGCGGCAGCAGCACCCGCTGGTCGAACGCGGCGGCCTTGCGGGGGTCGGTGCCCTCGCCCATCGCCTCGTACGGCGTGTGGTACTCGTCCTGCCCGTCCTGGCGGTTGAGCAGCTGCGAGGAGATGACGATCGGCGCGTCTCCGGTGAGCATCGTGACCTCGAGGGTCATCACAGCGAGGTGGCGCTGGGTCATCGAGACCATCCGGGTCGACTCGACCAGGACGCGCTTGCCCGAGGGGGTGCGCCAGACCAGGCTGCGCCGGAGGATGCCGTCGCGGAAGTCGAGGCTGCGCTCGTAGTGCTCGAGGTCGGCGGTGCCGAGGATGAGCGGCTCGTCGTCGACGTAGAGCTTCATCAGCTTGGAGTCGGGGACGTTGACGATGGTCTGGCCGGTGCGCGCGAAGCCGAAGGCGGCCTCGGCGTGACGGATCGGCCAGGTCTCGTGGAAGCCGTTGACGAACGTGCCGTGGGCGACGGCGTCGCGGCCCTCCTCGGGGTTGCCGCGCATGCCGAGGTAGCCGTTGCCGACGGCGAACAGGGTCTCGGTGGTGCCGAGGTCCTCGTAGCGGTGGGTGGTCTCCACCAACCGCCACGGGTCGGCGGGGAAGCGGCCGCGGTCCATCGGGTGCGCGATCTTCTGGCGGCGGTTCACGGCGCGTCCTGGGTGGGCGGCACCAGCTCGTCGAGGTCGGCGACGACGAGGTGGGCCCCGGCGTCGGTGAGGGTCTGGACGCCGGCGCCGCGGTCGACGCCGATCACGAGCGCGAAGTCGCCGGCCGCACCCGCACGGACGCCGGAGACGGCGTCCTCCAGCACGACGGCGCGGTCGGGGGTGGTGCCGAGGACCTCGGCGGCGCGGACGAAGGTGTCGGGCGCCGGCTTGCCGGGCAGGCCCTCGGCCTTGGCCACGGCGCCGTCGACGACGGTGGCGAAGCGGTCGGAGAGCCCGGCGGTCTCGAGCACGGCCGGGGCGTTGGCCGAGGAGGAGACCACGGCCAGCGGCAGGCCGAGCGAGCGCAGGTGGTCGAGCAGGCGCACCGAGCCGGGGTAGCCCTCGACGCCGTCGCGCTCGAGCACCGCGTTGAAGGCGTCGTTCTTGCGGTTGCCCAGGCCCTTGACCGTCTCGCGGTCGGCCGGGTCGTCGTCCTCGCCCTCGGGCAGCTCGATGCCGCGCGAGGACAGGAAGTCACGGACCCCGTCGAAGCGGGGCTTGCCGTCGACGTGGGCGAAGTAGTCCGCGTCGGTGTACGCCGCGCGGTCACCGCCGCCGGCGTCGCCCCCGGAGAGGAAGGCGTTGAACATCTCGGCCCAGGCGCGCATGTGCACCTCGGCGGTCGGGGTGACCACGCCGTCGAGGTCGAACAGCACGGCGGCGTAGTCGGACCAGTCGACCGGGGTAGTTGAGTCATGCAGCACCCGAGAAGCGTAGGGGCGATGCGGGTCGGTCGTGACATCGATGTGGACACGGTCACCGCTGGGAGTAGACCACCGGTGCCTCCGCACCGTGCCGCCGCGCCGTCCTCGGGGGCGGCCTCCGGCCTGGCTAGGGTGACGGCGTGACCGACCCGACGCCCACGCCGCGCGGCCGCACCTCCGCCAAGCGCGCGGCGATCGCCGAGACGCTCGCGGGGTTCGAGGACTTCCGCAGTGCGCAGGACGTCCACGAGGAGATGCGCCGCGCCGACCGGCGGGTCGGCCTGGCCACGGTCTACCGCACCCTCCAGGCCATGGTGGAGGGCGGCGAGCTCGACTCGCTGCGCTCGGAGACCGGCGAGGTCACCTACCGGCTGTGCTCGGGGAGCCACCACCACCACCTGGTCTGCCGCGTGTGCGGCAAGGCCCTGGAGGTCGAGGGCCCCGCGGTGGAGACCTGGGCCGCCGCGACGGCCGAGGCGCACGGCTTCCGCGACATCAGCCACACCGTCGAGCTCGTGGGGACCTGCTCGGACCACTGAGGGTCAGGCGCCCAGCCGGACCGCCCGCTGGAGGGTGGCGGCGAGGGCGCGGTCGGCGGCACGGCGTACGACGCCCGGGGGACGGCCCGGCGTCAGGGAGACCTCGTCGCCCTCGTGGACCGGACCCTCGGCCGCCACCTCGGCGTACGCCCCGGCGAAGCGGTCGGCCCGTCGCGCCACCGCCCGCATCACCTCGCGGTCACGGTCGAGGCCGGCCTGGGGCCGCGTGGGCACGACGCACCGCACCGTCGGCGTCACCACGTCGAGCCGGGCGCCGCCGAGCCGGAGGGTGCCGCCGGACCAGCCGTGCTCGGGCAGCCCGGGGTCGGGCGCCCGGTCCGGGTCGGTCAGCTCGAGCACCACGTTGGGCCGGAACCGGCGTACGTCGAACCGGGACCCCGGCGCCTCGGCCGCGAGCGTCGCCAGGGTGGTCGTGGAGAGGAGGTGGACCGGGAAGACGTCGACGTGGCTGCCCGGCGGGGTGGCGTAGCGCGCCAGCCGCAGCAGCGTGGCCAGCGGGATGGCCGGCCGGGAGGGGAGCCGGTCGTCGCGGTCGAGGCCGAGGTCGCGGCGTACGGACGCGGGGGTCTGCACGCCCGCCCGGTGCGCCCGGCGGTCACCGAGCGGCGGCAGCGGCGCGAGCCGCACCCGCCGCCCGAGCAGCTCGGAGAGCCGCTGGTGGACGCGCGGGTCGTCGCTGCCCAGCTCCTCGCCGCCGGGGAGGGTCACCACCACCGGCCACGGCCGGCCCGGCCCGACGTCGGCCGGCGGCTCGCCGTCGAAGCGCGCCTCGCAGGCCAGCAGCCCGGGGAGCCGGCGGGCGGTCGCCAGGACGTCGGTCTCGAGGTCGCGGACGGCCCAGAGCCGGTCGGTGCGTACGCCGCGCCGCCCCACCGTCGCCGCGGGCACCCGGTGGCCGCCCATCGACTTCACCGGGTAGCGCCACAGCTGCGCGACCCGACCCACCGGCTCCACGGCGGCGCTCAGCCGGTGCCGCGGTCGTCGTCCGCGCGGGTCGGCAGGGGTGGGCTGACGAACCGCTCGGTCGAGGCCAGGGCCGCGTCGACCCGGGTGACGCGCACCCGGGTGACCCCGGGCTGGCCGGGGGCGTCGACCACCTCGGCCTGCAGCTCGACCAGGTCGAGCCGGGCGTCGAGCACCCGCCAGGTCACCAGGCTGCCGAAGCCGCCCACCCCCGACAGCGAGCCGCCGTGGACCTGCACGGCCGCCACCAGGGCGGCCGCGACG
Source organism: Nocardioides aurantiacus (assembly GCF_003752505.1). Taxonomy (NCBI): domain Bacteria; kingdom Bacillati; phylum Actinomycetota; class Actinomycetes; order Propionibacteriales; family Nocardioidaceae; genus Nocardioides; species Nocardioides aurantiacus. The sequence continues at coordinate 4,001,837 of NZ_RKHO01000001.1, forward strand.
GCACACGGGCGGCCTACGACGAGGGCCTCGACCACGGGTGCTGGCACTTCGAGGAGCTCCTGGGATCTGCGGGGGAGTGCTGGGGACAGTGAACACCTGTGCTGGTCGTCGCGGCGGAGAATCGGCGAACCGGCGGGCACCCGCCCGGTGCGGCGCCGCGCCGTGGGCCACCTAGGCTCGTGCGGTGTCCGGACCGACCGCCAGCATGCCCTCCCCGACCAGCCGGAGCAGCGCGAGCACGCTCGCGGCGCGCAACGCGGTGGCGCTGACGTTCTTCCTCAACGGGCTGCTGTTCGCGACCTGGGTGTCCCGGATCCCGGAGGCGCGGCGGTCGCTGGGGCTCGACAACGGCCAGCTCGGCCTGCTGCTGCTGGCGATCGCGGCCGGGTCGCTGCTGTCGATGCCGACCTCGGGGGCGCTGATCTCGCGGCTGGGCACCACCCTCGTCGTGCGCGTGGCCGGGCTGAGCGCGCTCGTCGGTCTCGCCCTCGCCGCCGTGGCGATCGGGGTGTCCTCGGTGCCGGTCGCGGCGGTGGGGCTGTTCCTCTACGGCGTCGGCACCGGCGTGTGGGACGTCGCGATGAACGTCGAGGGCGCAGCCGTCGAGCAGCACCTGGGCCGGACCGTGATGCCGCGCTTCCACGCCGCGTTCAGCTTCGGCACCGTGCTCGGCTCGGCCGTGGGCGCGGCCGCCGTCGGGCTCGGGGTGCCCACCGCGGGCCACCTGCCCGTGCTGGCGGTCCTCGCCGTGGCCGTGCTGCTGTCCTGCACCCGGATGTTCCTGCCCGACGAGGACGCGGCCCACGACGGCGACGAGGGGCCGACCCCGTCGTCGTGGTCGGCGTGGACCGAGCCGCGCACGCTGCTGATCGGCCTGATGGTGCTGGCCCTGGCGCTGACCGAGGGCACCGCCAACGACTGGCTGGCCCTGGCGCTGGTCGACGGGTACGACGTGGCCGACTGGGTCGGCGTCGCCGGCTTCGCCGTCTTCGTGACCGCGATGACGGTCGGCCGGCTGGGCGGGCCGGTGCTGCTCGACCGGTTCGGCCGGGTGCCGGTGCTGTGGGCCACGATGGCGGCCGCGGGCGGCGGCGTGCTGCTGATCGTGCTCGGCCAGAGCCTCGCGCTCGTGGTCGTCGGGGTCGTGCTGTGGGGCCTCGGGGCGTCGCTGGGCTTCCCGGTCGGGATGAGCGCCGCGGCCGACGACCCGAAGCGGGCGGCAGCACGGGTCAGCGTCGTCTCGACCATCGGGTACGCCGCGTTCCTCTCGGGCCCGCCGCTGATCGGCTTCGTCGCCGACCACGTCGGCACCCTCGACGCGCTGCTGGTGGTGGCGATCGTGCTGGTGCCGTCGGCGCTGGTCGTGCCGGCCGCGCGGTCCCGCCGCTAGTGCCGGCGACCGGCGGCTGAGGTGGCCCTGCTCAACGGCTTCGTCACCCTCGCGCTCGTCATCGGGCTGGGGGCGCTGCTGGCCCACCTGCGGGTGGTCACCGAGGTCACGCAGCGCGAGCTCAGCCGGCTGGCGTTCTGGGTGGCCTCGCCCGCGCTGATCCTCACCACGATGGCCCGCACCGACCTCGACGCGGCGCTGGTCGGCGGCACGGTCGCGGCGCTGGCCTCGGTCGTGGTCGCCGGCGGCGCCTACGCGGCGTACGCCCGGTGGTGGCTGCGGCGCGACCTCGACGGCCTGCTCGTGGGGGTGCTGTGCTCGACGTACGTCAACGCGGGCAACCTGGGACTCGCGATCGCGGGCTACGTGCTCGGCAACGCCGCGGCGGTCGTGCCGGCGCTGCTGGTGCAGCTGCTGCTCCTGCAGCCGCTCTCGCTCGCCGTGCTCGAGAGCCGGACCCGCGGCCGCACCGGCCTGCTCCAGGTGGCCGGCCAGCCGCTGCGCACCCCGCTCACCCTCGCCTCGGTGGCGGGCCTGGTGCTCGCCGCGACCGGGTGGCGCCTGCCCACCGCGGTGCAGGCGCCGGTCGAGCTCGTCGGGGCGATGGCGATCCCGATGATGCTGCTGGCCTACGGCATCGCCCTGCGGCTCGGTCCCGGCCTGGCCGAGGCGGGCGCCCGTGCCGAGCTGGGCGTCATCGTGGCCTGCAAGCTGGCCGTCCAGCCGCTCACGGCGTACGTCGTGGCGGTGCTCCTCGGCATCGAGGGGCCGGCGCTCGTGGCGGTCGTGGTGACCGCGGCGCTGCCGACGGCGCAGAACATCTTCATCATCGCCAGCCGCTACCGCCGGGCCGAGACCCTGGCCCGCGACTCGGTGCTGCTCACCACGCTCGCCTCGGTGCCGGTGATCGTGGGTGTCGTGCTGGTGCTCGGCTGAGCCCCGTAGCGTCCACCCCGTGACCCACCTCGACGTCGCCGGACTCCTCTTCGACAACGACGGGGTCCTCGTGGACTCGGTCGCCAGCGGCAACGAGGCGTGGACGCAGTGGGCCGGGGAGCACGACCTCGACCCCGACCACGTGCTCGCGCTGATCCACGGCCGCCGCGCGGCGGACACCGTCGCCGGCCTGCTGCCCGCCGAACAGGTCTCCCGGGCCACCGAGCGGATCGACGAGCTCGAGCTCTCCACCGCGGGCGCGACCGTCGCGCTGCCGGGCGCGCTCGCCCTGCTCACCTCGCTCACCGGGGCCGGGCTGCCCTGGGCCGTCGCGACCTCGGCCACCCGCCGGCTCGCGCTGGCCAGGCTGGAGGCGGCCGGGCTGCCCGTGCCCGAGGTGCTGGTCACCGCCGACGACGTGGCACACGGCAAGCCGGCACCCGACCCCTACGTCGAGGCGGCCACCCGGCTCGGGCTCGACCCGGCCGACTGCGTCGTGCTCGAGGACAGCCCGGCGGGCGTCGAGGCGGGGGTCGCCGCCGGCGCCCGCGTCGTCGGGGTGTCGCTGCCCGAGGGTGCCCCCGGCACCGACCTGGTCGTCGCCGACCTGGCCGGGCTGACGGCGTCGCGCGCGGGGTCCGGCGTCCGGCTGGTGCGGGGCTAGTCCCCGGCCTACGGCCGCAGGTCGACCAGCACCGCGGCGAGGTCCTCGCACCCGACGCCGGCGCGGCGGGCCGCGGCCTCGAGCCGGTCGTAGGCCGTGATCGGGTCGGCGCCGAGCCGCACCGAGAGCTGCCCGATGACCCGGTGCACGACGCCGTCGTCGCGCAGCGAGCGCGGTGCGGCCTCGGGCGGGCTGTCCTGCGTCGGCGGCGCCGCGCTGAGGCGGGTGCAGAGACCGGCCCCGTCGAGCAGGGCGTCGAGGTCGTCGGCGACCCCGGCGAACGGGTCGTCGCCGGCGGCGTACAGGTGGACCTCGCCGACGACCACCTCGCCCTCGCAGACCGAGGCGGCGCGGGTGCTGCCCACCCCGGCCGCGGTCGCGCCGCGGGCCAGGTGGGGCCAGCGGGTGCGGCTGATCGTGACGTCGCGGTCGCGGGTCGGGGCGGGTCCGCCGTCGAGGTGCTGCAGCGCGTCGAGCAGCCGCACCCGGCGGGTCGTCGCCTCGAGCGTCACCGGCCCGTCGGGGCCGTTGCGGCACAGGCTCAGCCCGACGAGGTCGGGCACGAGCGCGCGGACGTCGCGCTCGAGCTGCTCGAGATCAGCGGTGCGGGCGTGGGGCCCGTCGGTCCCGGTGGTGTCGGGGACGGTGCCCCCGGTGGTCGTGCCGTTCGTGGTCCTCATGATGTGGGCGCGCGCCGGAGCACGCGCTGGCCTCCCTTCCAGCTCCCCCTGCCAGAGCTGTACCCACCTCCGACGGGGGTGATGCACGCCACAGTCACGCGGGTCGCGCGGGTCGCCCGGGTCGCGCCGCGAGCTAGGGGGCGTCGGCCTCCATCGCCGCGACGAAGTCCTTCTTCACGCGGCGCCAGGCCTCGTCGTCCATGTCGTGGCGCCAGTAGGGCGAGCACGACATCTGCTGCCGGGTCAGGCCGCGCTCGCCGAGCAGGTGGGCCCGGACCGCGCGGATCTCGTCGGCCTCGCCGTGCACGAAGGCGTGCACCCGACCCTCCGGCCAGTCGACCGAGCGGACGGCGTCGAGCAGCGCGTCGGGCCGGTCGCGGTGCACCCAGAGCAGGTCGAGGTCGGCGTCGGTGGCCAGCGGCAGTTGGTGCGCCACCGAGTCGCAGACCAGCCGCACCACGGCCCGGGCGCCCCGGGGCAGCACCTCCAGCGACGCCGCGATCGCCGGCAGCGCCGACTCGTCCCCGACCAGCAGGTGCCAGTCGGCCTCGGGGTCGGGCCGGTAGCCCGCCCCCGGTCCCTCGAGCACGAGCACGTCGCCCGGCTGCGCCCGCGCGGCCCACGGCCCGGCGGCCCCGCGGTCGCCGTGCACGACGAAGTCGAGCGTCAGCAGCCCGCGCGCGGCGTCCCAGGCGCGGACGGTGTAGCGGCGCCGCAGCGGCCAGACGTCCTTCGGGTGCTCGTCACGGACCACCCGGGGGTCGAACACCTCGTCGTACGGCGCCCCGTCGGGCCGTAGCGCCAGGTTGACGTAGGCGTCGGTCGAGTCGGGCATCGTGAACCCCGCGAGCCCCTCCCCGCCGAGGACGATCCGGACCATCCCGGGGGTGAGCCGGGTCGTGGAGACCACCTGCGCGTGCATGACGACGAAGGTAACCCTCACCTGGGTGCGGCTCGCCGTCGGTCGGGCTCGTCGAGACTCCTCAGCCGAGCAGCCCCAGGTGGCGCAGGACGCGGTCGGTGGCGTGGCCGTCCTCGTGGGGGGTGAAGCGCTCGCGGAAGGCGGCGTAGCGCTCGGCGTACTCCTGCTCGAGGCCCGGGAGGTCGCGCAGCGCGTCGAGCAGCTCCTCGGTGGAGCGCAGCACCGGGCCGGGAGCGTCGGGCCACAGGTCGAGGTAGAAGCCGCGGGTGACCGAGCCGTACTGCTCGAGGTCGGAGGCGAGGTAGAGCAGCGGCCGGCCGGTGACGGCCCAGTCGAACATCGTCGAGGAGTAGTCGGTGACCATCACGTCGGCGGCGCAGTAGAGGTCGGCGACGTCGGGCGGGGTGAGCGAGACGTCGCGCAGCCAGTCGTGGTCGTCGACGTGCCAGCGCCCGGCCACCATGTTGTGGGCGCGGAGCAGCAGCACGTGGTCCTCGCCGAGCGCCTCGCCGAACCGGTCCAGCTCGAGCCGCACCGGCACGTCGAGGGAGGTGTCGTAGCCCTCGGCGTCGCGCCAGGTCGGGGCGTAGAGCACGACCGTGGTGCCCGGGTCGATGCCCAGCGCGTCGCGGACCTCGGCGCGGCGGGCGTCGTGGCGGGGCGCGGAGAGCACGTCGTTGCGGGGGTAGCCCGACTCCAGCAGCTCGCCCTCCCACCGGAAGGCCTGGGTCAGGAAGCGGGTGGCGTGCGGGTTGGGGGAGAGCAGCAGGTCCCAGCGCTGCACGTCGCGGTCGAGCTGCTCGAGCTTGCCCTCGGGCGCCCACAGCACGTCCCAGTGCACGGTCTTCAACGGCGTGCCGTGCCAGGTCTGGACGTACGTCGCCCCGGGCTTCTTCTCCCACTCGACCTCGATGTGGCTGCTGGCGAAGACGAGGTCGGCCGACTCCAGCGCCCGCGCCGCCTCGGGGGTCCGGCTCGTGACCAGGGTGACGTCGGTGGGGAAGGTGTGGCGCAGCTCGTCGCGGACCAGCCAGACGTGGTGGAGGTCGTCGCGCTCGGCGCGGAGGCGCTCGTAGAGCGCGCGGGGGCTGTCGCTGAAGCGGCCGTCGAAGCTGCTCCACACGATGGTCGTGGGCGAGTTCACGTGCGGACCGTAGCGGGTCGAGGTGGCCCCGACCCGCCACGGTCCTGCGCGACCGCGGTGCGATCAGGGTGCGAAGACGACCTTGACCACGCCGTCCTGCTTCTTCTGGAACTTCTCGTACGCCGCGGGGGCGTCGGCCAGCGCCACCCGGTGGGTCGCGAAGTCCTCGGTGCCGAGCGGGTCCGCGTCGTCGGTCAGCAGCGGCATGATGTCGTCGCTCCACCGGCGCACGTTGGCCTGGCCCATCCGGAACTGCAGCTGCTTGTCGAACATCGTCAGCAGCGGCATCGGGTCGCTCTGGCCGCCGTACACCCCGATCAGGGAGACGGTGCCGCCGCGACGGACGCTGTCGATGGCGCTGTAGATCGCCGCCATCCGGTCGAGCCCGGCCTTGGACATGATGCTGGCGCTGAGCCGCTTGGGCAGGGCGTTGAACAGCTTCTGGCCCATCTCGGCGACCGGCGACCCGTGGGCCTCCATGCCCACCGCGTCGATGACGGCGTCGGCGCCGCGACCGGCGGTGCGGGAGCGGACCTCCTCGCCCAGGTCGTCGACCTCGCGCAGGTCGAGCACCTCGGCGCCGCGCAGGCGGACGCGCTCGATGCGCTCGGTGACACGGTCGACGCCGATCACGCGCAGCCCGCGGTGCAGCGCAATCCGGCAGGCCATGTCGCCGATCGGGCCGAGGCCCAGCACGAGCAGGGTGCCGCCCTCGGGGGTGTCGGCGTACTCCACGGACTGCCAGGCGGTGGGCAGCACGTCGGAGAGGAAGAGGAACCGCTCGTCCGGCGGGCCCTGGGGCACCTTGATCGGCATGAACTGCGCCTCGGGGACGCGCAGCAGCTCGGCCTGGCCGCCGGGGACCTCGCCGTAGAGCTTGCTGAAGCCGAACAGCGCCGCGCCCATGCCCTGGTCGCGGACCTGGGTGGTCTCGCACTGCGTGAACAGGCCGCGCTGGCACATCCAGCAGTGGCCGCAGCAGATCTGGAACGGCATCACCACCCGGTCGCCGACGGCGAGGTCGCCGGCCTCGGGGCCGACCTCCTCCACGATCCCCATCGGCTCGTGACCGAGGACGTCGCCCTGGCCCATGAACGGGCCGAGCGTCTCGTAGAGGTGCAGGTCGGAGCCGCACAGGCCGCTGGAGGTGACCCGCACGATCGCGTCGTTGGGCTTCTCGATCCGGGGGTCGGGGACCTCCTCGACGCGGACGTCGCGCTTGCCGTGCCAGGTGACTGCCTTCATCGGGTGCTCCTCTCGTGGGCGACCGCCGAGCCGGTGGCCGCAGGGCTACCGGTACCCGTGGGCGCGGCTCGGACTCCCACCCCCGCGGGTGGGCGTGCGCCGCGCGCGAACGGGCACCGGGCGTGGCTCCCGGACGGGTCCCGGACGGGTCCTAGGCGGGGTCGGTCGCGTCGGTCGACGGCAGGTCGCCCCGCTCGACCACGGTGCGGGCGAGGTCGCGCAGCTTGAGGTTCTGGTGGCTGGAGTAGCGGCGCAGCACCTCGAAGGCCTGCTCCAGCCCGAGGTCGTAGCGGTGCATCAGGATGCCCTGGGCGACGCCGATCAGGTGCCGGCTGGCCATCGCGGTGGTGAGGCCCTCGACGGCGTCGGCGGAGCTGATCGCGTTGGCGGCGTGCACGGCGAAGAGCAGCGCCACGTCGCGGTCCTGGTCGTCGAAGGCGTGGGTCGGCTCGGCGTACAGGTTGAGCGCGCCGATGGTGCGGGTCTCGGTGGCCAGGCGTACGGCGAGCACCGACCCGACGCCCGACTCGGCCACCCGGGCGCACCACCGGGGCCAGCGCTCGTCCCGGCGCAGGTCGTCGCTGACGTAGACCTCGTCGTCCCAGGTCGCCTCGAGGCACGGCCCCTCCCGCAGGGCGTACTGGAACCCGTCGCAGGTCTCGGCCAGGTCCGAGGTCGACGCCACCGTCTCGACGCGGTCACCACGGCGACGCAGCGTGATGCTGCAGTGCTCGGCCGCGGGCACGACGTCGAGGGCCCGGCGCGCGGCCCGGGACGCGGTGGCCTCGCCCTCGGGGCCCTCCATCAGCTCGCGGCTGACGCGGGCCAGCAGGCGGGCCAGGTCGGGCCCCGGCTCGGCTCCCATGTCGCTCCTCGGTGGTGGGGCGGGCGTGCGCCCCGCACGTCGTCCCGCTGACGCTAGCGGGCGTCGACCAGGGTGTCAGCAGGGGCTCGTTCGAGTCCACGACGCAGGTCGCGCAGGATCCGGCTGAGCAGCCGGGAGACCTGCATCTGGGTCACGCCGATGTCGTCGGCGATCTCGCGCTGGGTGAGCCCGGAGAAGAAGCGCAGCTCGATGACGCGGCGGTCGCGCTCGGAGAGCCGGCTCACCAGCGGCCCGAGGACGGCGCGCGCCTCGGCGGCGCCCTGGGCCGGGTCGACGTCGCCCAGCAGGTCGGCCAGCGGCATCTCGCCGGTCTCGCCGACCGGCCGGTCCAACGACGCCGGGACGAAGCAGCCGCGGGCGGCCAGGGCCTCCTCGACATCGCTGAGGTCGACCTCGAGGGCTGCGGCCAGCTCGCTGGGACGGGGGGAGGTGCCGAGCCGGGCGCCGAGCTCGCTCTCGACCGCGGCGATGCCGGCCTGGATCTCCTGGATCCGGCGCGGCGGCCGGATCATCCAGCCGGAGTCGCGGAAGTAGCGCTTGATCTCGCCGCGGATGGTCGGCACCGCGAAGGAGAGGAAGTCGTGGCCCGAGTCGGTGTCGTAGCGGCGTACGGCCTTGACGAGCGCGAGCCGGGCGACGCCCTCCAGGTCGTCGTCACCGACGCCGCGGCCGCGGTAGCGCGAGGCGATCGACTCCGCGACCGGGATGTTGAGCAGGAGGACCTCCTCGAGGATCCGGGTGCGCTCGGCCTCGTCCTGGGTGTCCGCCAGCTCGGCGAACAGCTCGGAGGTGCGCAGCGAGCGGCGGTTCCGCGGGGGTGCGACCGGGGCGTCGGAGCCGGGCTCCGGCGCGGCGGCCGTGAGGTCCGGCGAGGTGGAGGGCTGGGGGAGGAGCGAGGTCATGAGCTCACCACTAACGGGTGTCGATCTCAGACGTCGCCGGTGTCTACAGCGATTCCTGTGGTTCCAGGCGACTGCCTGACTTACAACGTAACCCTTCGAGGGGGGCACGGCGCAAACCTCCGGCGCAGAACCACCTGTTGGGGTGAGCGCCTCCCGGTCGGCCGCGCTCACCAGCCCGGGTGGTCCTCGCCGGAGCCGGCCTCCGCCTCGTGTCCCGCGACCATGCCGCGGTGCATCACGCGGTCGCCGACGACGCCGGAGTGGTCGGCCCGGTGCATCACCACGGCGTTGTCCCACATCACCACGTCGCCCGACGACCAGGCGTGGCGCAGCGTGTTCTCCGGGCGGGTGGAGTGCTCCAGCAGCCGCGCGACCACCGCCTGCGTCTCCGCCTCGTCCATCCCGCTGATCGAGGCGCAGCGGGCGGCGGTGGAGAGGTAGAGCGCCGGGCGCCCGGTCACCGGGTGCGGCCGGAACACCGGGTGCTGGGCCTGGGTCTCCTCGTCGTCGTCGAGGTCGAGCCCGGTGACGACGTGGGTGATGCGCCGGCCCTCGAGGTGCTCGCGCAGGTCGGCGGGCAGGGTGTCGTGGGCGAGGTACTGGTTGGTGAAGAGGGTCTCGCCGCCCTCGTCGGGGATGGTGACGGTGCGCAGCGCGGTGTACGCCGGAGGGACCCGCAGATAGCTGGAGTCGACGTGGAACTGGCTCCGCGGCGGGGTGGTGCGCCCGACGTTGCTGATCAGGTTGAGCTCGGGGCAGCCCTCGACCGGGGTCTCGCCGACCGTGAAGGCGAGGTCGCCGAACCGGCGCAGGAACGCCACGAACGCCTCGTCGTCGACGTCCTGGCCGGGGAAGACCGCGACCCCGCGCTCGGCCAGCAGCAGCCGCAGCTGCTCGACCTCGGCGTCGCTGACCTCGCGCAGGTCGAGGTCGGTGACCTCGACGCCGACGGGCTCGGTGGTGGTGGTCCTCATGGGGTGCTCCTCATCGGTGGACGGCCCGCGCCAGGGCCTGGTCGAGGCCGGCGCGGAACAGGTCGGGCAGGCAGGTGCCGGCGGCGTCGGCCATCACGGCGACGACGCTGGTGGCGGCGTAGGAGCAGTAGAGGCCGGCCTCGAGGAACCACGGCTCCCCGTCGGCGTCCACCCGGAAGTCGAACAGGCTGTAGTCGCGGCAGCCCAGGGCACGGTGCGCGGCGTACGCCGCCTCGTGGACACGGGCGGTGAGCGGGTCGGCGGGGTCGAGGATCCAGGCGTACTCGTCGGTCTTGGCCACCAGGGCCAGGCTGCCCGCGCCCTCTCCCGGGCCCTCGCCCGCACCGTCCTCGGCCGGGTCGCGGCGCAGCTTGTCGGCCTCGCCGCGGACCGGCTTGGTCTCGCGGTCCACGGCGTACTCCTCCAGGGGGAGGCCGACGAGCCTGCCGTCGACCTCGAGGACGCCGCAGCGGACCTCGCGGCCGAGGTCGACGTACTCCTCGACCAGCACGTCGTCGCCGTGCTCGCGGGCGGCGGCGAGCGCCGCGTCCCACTCGGTGTCGTCACGCACCAGCGAGACGCCCGAGGAGTTGTCGGCGTCGACCGGCTTCACGACGGCCGGGAGGCCGAGCGTGGGTCGCTCGCCGGGCGCCAGCACCTCCCCGGCCGGCACCCGCACGCCAGCGGCCGCGACGACCGCCTTGGCGCGGGCCTTGTGGGCGGTCAGGGCCATCACGTCGGGTGCGTTGCCGACGAAGGGGATCCCGAGCAGGTCGAGCAGCGAGCGGTAGGTCGTCATGCCGGCCAGGCAGAACATCTGCGGCACCGCGACGTCGGGTGCCTCCGCGCGAAGCCGGGCCAGCGCCTCGTCGAGGCCGACGGCCGGTGCGGCGGCCACGGTGGCCCGCGCCAGGTCGGCCGGGAAGCGCCAGGAGCCGTCGGGCGAGACGTGGGCGACGAGGACGTCGTGCCGCTCGGGGTCGTGGGTGGCGACCAGGCAGTCGGCGGCGTACAGCACGGACAGCTCGGCCATGAGGTCGGACGTGGGCGAGCCGACGAGGTGGAGCACGCGCAGCCGCCGGCCCGTCGTGGTCACCGGGTCAGTCACCGCCGGCCTCCACGAGCTTGCCGATGTTGAAGTCCACGCGCAGCCACGGCCGGCCCTCGATGAGGCTGCGCAGCAGCAGCCACGGCACCTGCACGTGGTGGGTGACGAAGAACGGCAGCGGGTCGTCCCAGGCGAAGATCGCGTCGGTGCCCTCGCGCAGCACGCGCAGCCGCTCGCGACGACCGCGCTCGGCGAGCAGCCGCCAGGCCTCGTGGTAGGTCCAGTACGTCGGCCGGCTGGCCGCCGTCGGCACCACGACCTCGGCGTCCGGGTCGTCCTCGAGGTAGGCCGCGGCGACGCCCGGGTGGTCGTGGAGCAGCGTGATCGCGGAGTGGGTGCGCGGGTTGCACTCGATGGCGAGCACCTCGTCGTGCCCGTCGACGATGAAGTCCAGCGAGACCTGGCCCGTCAGGCCCGCCTCGCCGACGAAGGTGTCGACCCACGCGCGGATGCCGGGGTGCTCGACGTGGTCGTAGTTGACCTGGAAGGCCGAGGACTCGCAGCAGCAGTAGACGGTGAGCCGGCCGTCGCGGACGGTGGAGTGGGTGCAGTACTCCGTGCCCTCGACGAACTCCTGGAGGATCCAGGGGTTGGCCTCGCTGATCGGCAGCGAGCGCACGAAGGACTCCATGCCGGGGAACGGCAGCCGGGTCAGGTCGAGCCGGTGCACGGGGTCGTAGGCGATGGACTTGAGGATGTAGGGCCGGGTGGCGCCGGAGAAGTCGTGGTCGAGGACCTGCTGGGCGTCGGTGACCAGGTGGGTGTCGGGCACGCCCAGCCCGGCCTCGGCGGCGGCGCGGGCGAAGCGGAACTTGTCGTCGACCAGCTCCAGCCGGTCGGCGTCGAGGTGGACCACCTCGCAGACCTGCTCCAGCTGCTTCTTGGCCCGGGCGTCGGCGACCGACGACGCGGGACTGCAGACCGGCACGTAGACGTCGACGCCCTCCGTGCGCGCGATCGCCTCCAGGGCGTCGGCGTAGTCGGGAGACCCGGCGTCGGGGATCGTGTGGAACGCGTCGACCGAGCGGGAGAAGCGGTGGCCGGTGAACCGGTAGCGCGCCGACTCCACCAGCACGACCCGGTGACCGGCGGCGTGGAAGGCCCGGCACAGCGCCAGCGCCTTGGTCATCTTGCCGCCGCTGACCATCACCGTCCTGGGTCGCGACGGGCTCGACCGCCGGGCACCCTCGAGCGTCGGTCGAGGACCGAGTCCCGTCGGTCGAGCCCGTCGAGGCCACGAGGCCACCAGCGCCGTCGTGGTCAACGCCGCGTTGGCGGGCAGCACCAGGCCGAGCAGGCCCAGCGCACCGAGCGTGCGGGCGGAGTGGGTGAGGCGGGTCATCCGGCGGTGCGGCGCACGAGCGTGACGCCGTCGCGGACCGGCAGCACCACCTGCTCGACGCGGGGGTCGTCGGCGAGCACCTGGTTGAAGGCGGCGATCGCCTCGCCGTTCGCGGACGAGGTGCCCCCGGTCCACGGCTCGCCCTGCATCAGGGTGTTGTCGACCACGAGCAGCCCGCGGCGGGCGAGCAGCCCGGTGTCGAGCAGGGCGCGGAGGTAGTCGACGTAGCCCGCCTTGTCGGCGTCGAGGAAGACCAGGTCGAACCGCGCGCCGGCGTCGGCCAAGGCGTGGAGCGTGTCCAGCGCCGGTCCGACGTGGACGTCGATGCGATCGCCGGCCGGGGAGGCCTCGAAGCACTCCTGCGCCAGCGCCGCGACGCGCTCGTCGATCTCGCAGGCGACGACCACGCCCTCCTCGCCCGCGACCTCCTGGACCGCCTCGGCCATGGCCAGTGCGGAGTAGCCGGTGAACATCCCGATCTCCAGCACCTTCCGCGCCCGGGTGGCGTGCACCAGCGTCTTGAGCAGCTGGCCCTCGAGGTGGCCGGAGAGCATCTCCTGCTCGAGCCCGGCGCCGTCGCCCGCCCAGTCCTCGGCCGCGGTGCGCTCCGACAATGCGCGGAGGGCGGGCGACTCGGGAGTGGACAGGGCGGCGGTGTAGGGGTCGAGCCCCGCCGCCAGGGCGGCGGCGCGCCGGATCTCCGAGCCCAGGGCGGGATCCAGCGCGACGCCGTCGGGACGGGCCTCGGCCTCGTCGAGGCGGCGTACGACGTCCTCCAGGCTGGCCGCGAGGAGGGCCACCGGCGTGACCGGCCGCGGGGTGGTGCGGGTCGAGGTCATGCCGCCGGCGAGGTGAACATGTCCTGGCCCTCGCCCTGGCGCGGGTAGCCCCGGACCAGCTCCTTGTGACGCGTCAGCATGCCGTCGAGCTGGTCGGCGTCGAGGTCGTTGGCGAACACGCAGGTGCCGATCGGCTGCGGCAGCGCGGCACGCAGCAGGCCGTCACGGGTCTGCATGATCGACTCGGTGCCCTGGCGCAGCAGCTCCGGCGTCAGGTGCGGGCTGTCCAGGGCGAGGCCGATGCTGCTCATCACGCCGAGGATGCGGTCGCGCTCGATCTCCGAGACGTAGCCCAGCTCGTGGGCGACCGAGGCCGAGAACGCCATGTCGACGTTGATGGCGTGGCCGTGGAAGTAGGGCACCTCGGGGGTGAGCTCCAGCGTCGGGCTCCAGGTGTGGCCGTAGGCGATCACCCGGTCGAGGTCGAGCTCGTGCAGGTTGGGCACCTCCAGGGTGAGCATCGTCCTGATCGCCTCGTAGGTGATCGTGTCGGCGACCTCGCGCAGCTGGTCGTTGCCGTCGAGGTGGCCGAAGCGGGTGCGCAGCAGCTCCTCGCCGTACTTCTCCAGCAGGTCGAAGATCTCGGCGTTGGCGACCACCGCGATCTTGATGAGCTCCGCCATCCCGTTGCGGACCTGGTCCTCGGGGAGCGTCTCCAGCAGGGAGAAGTCCAGGAGCACCTTCTGCGACGCGTGGTAGGCGCCGAGCCGGTTCTTGTGCTTGCCGTGGTTGACCGCGACCTTGATCGAGACGCTGGCGTCGATCAGCCCGATCAGGGTGGTGGGGATGCGGATGTAGTTGGTGCTCCGGCGGTACGACGCGCAGGCGAACCCGGCGACGTCGGTGGTCAGCCCGCCGCCGACGACCAGCACCGGCTCCTTGCGCAGCAGGCCGAAGTCGGCGAAGGCGTCGACGATCTTCTCCACCGTGGCGAGGGTCTTGCGCTGCTCGCCGATCTTGATCGCGAACACCGTCAGGTCGATGCCGTGGTGGGCGAAGTAGGCCCGCAGCCGCTCGCCGTGGAGCGCGTCGACCTGCTCGTCGACGACGGCCAGGCAACGGCCGTAGTCGCGGTAGGTGTCGGCCAGCTCGGGGTTGTCGAGGTCGAAGACGCCGCGGCTGTAGACCAGGCTGAAGTCGATCGACTCCCGGCCGGAGACGTGGAAGGCCGAGTCGGTGGCCTCGAGGGTCGCGTGCACGCTGGACATGGGGTTCCTCTTCTCGGGTCTGGGATCGAGGTCCGGGTGGGTCAGGCGCTCTGCGCCAGGCCGACGAGGGCGGCGGCGTCGAGCTTGTCCACCCGGGAGTGCGCGCCGGCGAAGTCGTGGCCGGCGGTGTTGGCGTTGGGGAAGGCGATGACGGTCACGCCGGCCGCGGTGGCCGCCTCGACGCCGCCGAGGTTGTCCTCGATCGCGACGCAGGCGCCGGCCTGCTCGTCGAGGCGGTCCAGGGCGAAGGCGTAGGCGTCGCGGTCGGGCTTGGGCTGCTCGACCTGGGTGACGTCGACGACCACGTCGAAGCCGCGCAGGTCGACGTGGGGCCGCAGCGCGGTGACCAGGGCGTCGATGTTGTCGGGGCTGGTGGTGGTGACCAGGCCGACCTTGAGGCCCTCGCGGTGCGCGGCCTCGATGGTCTCCACGACGCCGGGGCGGGGCTCCACGCCCTCGCTGATCAGCTTGTCCTGGAAGATCGAGGACTTGGTGGCGTGCACGGCCCGGGCGTCGACCTCCTGGCCACGCTCCTCGGCGTACGCCGCGACGCGGTCGGCACCGCCGCTGGACTCGAGCATCGCGACGTAGTCGTCGTGCTCCCAGCGCCAGTCGAGCCCGTGCTGGGCGAACGCCTCGTTGAAGGACTCGCGCTGCAGCTCGGAGGTGTCGGCGACGCTGCTGATCGAACCGAACAGGATGGCGGCCATGGGGGTGCTCCTCGTGTGGGTGCCGACCGCCCGTGCGACCAGCTTGTTCAAGTAATCAGTGTTTACCCAGAACATACTTCAACATGCTGTTGAACTTCCACCACCACCGAAAGGGTGAGGTGGCGCCGAGCCACCAGCCACCCCAGCCACCCCAGCCACCCAGCCGCCCCCGTCTCCCATGTAACGCGGGGTTAGTGCATCTGAGGACCCCTGGGAACGCCTGTACGCGTGGTGTAACACCGCGTTACATGGGGTGGGTCCGCACCTGTGGCCACCCCGCCTGCAGCGCGGCGAGCTGATCGAGGGTGACGTACGACGGGTTGCTGCCGGCCGGCATCCGGAGCACCTCGAGGTCGGCCAGCAGCGGGTGGGCGAGCAGGTCGGCCCGCAGGACCGGTGGCGTCACGGGCCCGAGGGCGAGCGGGACGACCGGACCGAGGTCGGGGTCCTCGCGCACCGGGCCGGTGACCGTCCCCCGGCCGTGCAGGCCGGCGGGGAAGCGTGGGTCCCGCCCGCTGACCCAGTACAGGAGCGGCTGGCCGGCGGCCACCAGCGCCGTGCGGTACGACGGGCGCACGCACCGGGTCCCCAGGTCGGCGAACCCGGTGCTCAGCAACGTTGCGACCTCGTCGTGCCGCGGGTCGCCCTTGAGCAACCAGGCGCCGAGCGAGTCGGCGGTGACGCGGCGGGCCGGGGCGAGGCTCAGGCCGGCCACCCCGCGAGGACGACCTTGCCGACAGCACGGCCGGACTCGATGAACTCGTGGGCCTCGCGCAGGGTGGCCGCGCTGATCACGCCCGGGTCGGTGACCGAGGTGGTCGTGCGGAGCACGCCCTCGTCGACCAGCCGGGCCACCTCGCCGAGCAGGGCGCCCTGCTCGGCCATGTCGTCGGTCCGGAAGGTCGAGCGGGTGAACATCAGCTCCCACGCCAGCGAACCCGACTTGCCCTTGAGCGGCATCACGTCGAGCCCGCCGACCGGGTCGTCGATGACGCCGATCCGGCCCTGCGGGGCGAGCGCCTCGACGAGCTGGTCCCAGTGCTGGTCGGTGTGGGTCAGCGCCGCGACCAGCTCGACCCCGTCGACGCCGATCGCGCGCAGCTCCTCGACCAGCGAGCTGCTGTGGTCGACGACGTCGTGGGCGCCGAGCGAGCGCACCCACTCCTGGGTCTCGGGGCGCGAGGCCGTGCCGACCACCCGCAGCCGGGTCTGCGTCGCCGCGAGCTGGACGAGCACCGACCCGACGCCGCCGGCGGCCCCGACGACGAGCAGGGTGCGGCCCTCGCCGCCGCCGCGCTCGACGCCGAGCCGGTCGAAGAGCAGCTCCCAGGCAGTGATCGCGGTCAGCGGCAGCGCGGCCGCCTCGGCGACCGACAGGCTGCTCGGGCGGCGCGAGACGATCCGCTCGTCGACGAGGTGGAGCTCGCTGTTGGCGCCGGGCCGCACGATCGAGCCGGCGTACCAGACCTCGTCGCCGACCGAGAACGCCGTGACGTCCGCCCCGACCTCGCGCACGACGCCGGCGACGTCGTAGCCCAGCACCTTGACCTCCTCGCCCTCGTCGGGGCCCTGGCGCCGCCGCACCTTGGTGTCGACCGGGTTGACCGAGGTCGCCTGCACCTCGACGAGGAGGTCGCGCCCCGACGGGCTGGGGTCGGGCAGCTCGACGTCCTCGAGCTGGCTGGCGTCTCCGACGGACCGGTAACCGATGGCGCGCACGGGGTCTCCTCTGCTGGTGGGTGTCTCGGGGGGTGCGTACCCAGGACACCACGCGACGTGCGGCCCGACCTGCGCGCGGTCGGCCGGCGTACGCCTGCCCCTCGCCGGCCTCCTGGCGCGGCCTCCCACCCGGTCCCTCGGGCCCACCCGTCCGGACCGCGTCGCGTGTGACCGTTGACACAGGGACCGTCAGCGCGCACGATGCATGCATGACCGATCAGCAACGAATAAACATGCGAGAGCCGCGCTACGGCGCCGGGATCTGGCACTTCGCGAGCTACGTCGACCGCTACGCCACCGAGGGGTACGCCGATCCGGTGTCGACGCTCGAGGCCATCGAGCTGGCCGGCCAGGTGGGCTCGCTGTCGGTCGTCGACCTCAACTGGCCCTTCGCGCCCACCGACGTCGACACGGGAGACCTCAAGGCGGCGCTGGCGAAGGCCGGGCTCGGTGCCGTGGCCGTCACGCCCGAGATCTACAACCGTGAGTTCGTCAAGGGCGGCTTCACCAACCCCGACGCCGCGACCCGCCGCAGCGCGATCGACCTGGTCTCGAGGGCCGCGGAGCTGGCCACCGACCTGGGCTGCGACTACGTCAAGCTCTGGCCCGGCCAGGACGGCGTCGACTACCCCTTCCAGGCCGACCACGGCCAGCTGTGGCGCTACTCGGTCGAGGCGGTCCGCGAGCTCGCGACGAACTTCCCCGACATGAGGTTCTGCATCGAGTACAAGCCCCGCGAGCCGCGCAACCGGATGGTCTTCTCCTCCTGCGCCCGCACCCTGCTCGCCATCGAGGAGACCGGCTGCGACAACGTCGGCATCCTGCTCGACTTCGGCCACTCGCTCTACGGCGGCGAGTCGCCGGCCGAGGCGGCCGGGCTGGCGCTCTCCCGCGACCGGCTGTTCGCGATCGACGTCAACGACAACTTCCGTGGCTGGGACGACGACATGGTCGTCGGCTCGGTGCACCTGCTGGAGACCTTCGAGTTCTTCCACACCCTGCACGCCGCCGGGTGGGAGGGCGTCTGGCAGCTCGACCAGTTCCCGTTCCGCGAGGACTCGGTGCAGGCGGCCCGCGACGGCATCGAGACGATGCGCGGCTTCCACCGGGCGCTGCAGACCCTCGACCACGAGGCGCTGCGCGCGGCCCAGGACGCCCAGGACGCGCTGCTCGCGCAGCGCATCGTCAAGCGCTCGCTGTACGCCGCGATGGCCGACGTGGCGGCCGGGTCATGAGCAGCCTCACGGCCCCGCTGACCGAGGACGTCTCGGCCGAGCCGCGCGCCCTGGCCGCCGACGCCGGCGCCGCCGCGGCGTACCTCGAGGCCGTGGCGCGCCACCGCACCCTCGGCGGCGAGGAGCTCGCCCGGGCCCTGGGCAGGGTGGCCACCGGCGTACGACGCGACGTCATCACCACCATCCAGGGCGCCGGCCTCGGCCACGTCGGGGGCGACCTGTCGGTCACCGACATCCTGGTCACGGCCTACTGGCACACGCTCACGCTCGACCCGACCCGGCCCGACCTCCCCGGGCGCGACCGGTTCGTGCTGAGCAAGGGTCACTGCGCCGCCGCGCTCTACTCCACCCTCGCCTCGGCCGGGTTCTTCCCGCGGGCCGAGCTGGCGACCTTCGCGCAGCCGATGTCGCCGCTCAACGGCCACCCCAACCGGGTCAAGGTGCCCGGGGTGGAGACCAACACCGGGCCGCTGGGCCACGGCTTCCCGGTCGCCACCGGCTGCGCGCTCGGCGCCAAGCTCCTGGGCGAGGACTACCGCACCATCGTGGTCCTGGGCGACGGCGAGATGCAGGAGGGCAGCAACTGGGAGGCCGCGATGACCGCCGCCCACTACGAGCTGCACGACCTGACCGCCGTCGTGGACCGCAACCGGCTGCAGCAGGGCGCCCGCACCGAGGACACCAAGACCCTCGAGCCGCTGCACGACAAGTGGACCAGCTTCGGCTGGGAGACGCGCCGCATCGACGGCCACGACCACCTCGCGCTCGTCGAGGCGATGGGTCCCTCCACCACGGGCAAGCCGGTCGCGATCGTCGCCGACACGGTCAAGGGCAAGGGCGTGTCCTTCATGGAGGACCGCGTCGAGTGGCACCACAAGGTCCCCACCGACGAGCAGGTCGTCGCCGCACTCGAGGAGCTCTCCGCATGACCGTCACCGACACCCCCGTCCAGGTCGGCAGCCCCGACCCGGCCGCCACCTTCGACTGCCGCCAGGACTTCGCCCAGGAGCTGGCCGCGCTGGCCCGCGAGGACGACCGCGTCGTGGCGGTCTGCAACGACTCGGTCGGGTCCAGCAACCTGACCGCGTTCCGCGAGGAGTTCCCCGACCGGCTCGTCAACGTCGGCATCGCCGAGCAGGACCTCGTCGGCGTCGGTGCGGGCCTGGCCAACGCCGGGCTGATCCCCTTCGTCTGCGCCGCCGCGCCGTTCCTCACCGGGCGGGCGACCGAGCAGATCAAGGCCGACGTGGCCTACAGCCAGCGGCACGTGGTGCTGTGCGGCCAGAGCCCGGGCATGGCCTACGGCGAGCTCGGCCCTACCCACCACTCGATCGAGGACCTGTCCTGGATGCGTGCGGTCGCCGGCCTGCCCGTCGTCGTGCCCGCCGACCCGCAGCAGACGCGGGCCGCGGTGCGCTGGGCGGCGCAGCTGGGCCGCGGGTCCTACCTGAGGATCCCGCGCTTCAAGGTGCCGGTGGTCTCCCAGGAGTCCGACGTCTTCGCGCCCGGCCGCGCCGTGGTGGTCCGCGAGGGCCACGACGTCACCCTCGTGGCCGTGGGCTCGATGGTCTCGCGGGCGGTGTGGGCCGCCGACGCGCTGGCCGCCGACGGGATCTCCGCACGCGTGCTCAACATGGCCTTCGTCGAGCCGCTCGACCGCGACGCCGTGCTGGCCGCGGCCCGCGAGACCGCGGGCATCGTGACCGTCGAGGAGGCCACCGTGAGCGGCGGGCTCGGCGCGGCCGTGGCCTCGGTCGTGGCGCAGGAGCACCCCTGCCCGATGCGGATCCTCGGCGTCGAGAACGCCTTCGCCCCCACCGGCAGCGCGAGCTTCCTGCTCGACCACTTCGGGCTCACCACCGAGGGCGTCGTCGCGGCGGCCCAGGACGTGGTCGGCCGTGCCCGCTCCTGACCTCCTCCTGGCCGTCGACCAGGGCACCGGCTCGACCAAGGCGATGCTGGTCGACCCGACCGGCGCCGTGGTCGCCGAGGCCTCGGTCGCGGTCGGCCAGGCCCACCCCCGCCCGGGGTGGGTCGAGCAGGACGGCGAGGAGATCTGGGCCAGCGTGCGCGGCAGCGTCGCCGCCTGCGTCGCCCCCGAGCACGCCGGCCGCGTGGCCGGGGTGGCGCTGAGCGTGCAGCGCGAGACGGTGCTGCTGTGGGACCGGGTCACCGGCACCCCCGTGGCCCCGGCGCTGAGCTGGCAGGACCAGCGCACCGGCGACCGGGCCGACCAGCTCGAGCGAGCCGGCCACGCCGACGTCGTACGCGCCCGCACCGGTCTGCCGCTCGACCCGATGTTCTCCGCCCTGAAGGCACAGTGGCTGCTCGACGCGCACGACGCCGACCGGGCGCGGACCGGGTCGGGGCAGTGGTGCGTGGGCACGCTCGACGCCTGGCTGCTCGCCCGGCTGGCCGGCCCCGCCTCGGCGGAGGTCGTCACCGAGGTCGGCTGCGCCTCGCGCACCCAGCTGCTCGACATCGGCACCACCGCCTGGGACCCCCAGCTGCTCGACCTGTTCGGCGTCCCCGCCGCCGCGCTGCCGCGCGTGGTCGGCTCGACCGGGCCGTTCGCGCCCGTCGCCGACCTCGCCCCGCTGCCCGACGGCACCCCGGTGCTGGCCGTGATGGCCGACTCCCACGCCGCGCTGTTCGCCCACGCGGGCTGGCGGCCCGGACTCGTCAAGGCGACCTACGGCACCGGCTCCTCGGTGATGGCTCTCGGCCCGCGCGCCTCCTCGGCCTCGGGGGTCTGCGCCACCGTCGCCTGGCGCTGCGGCGACGAGACCGCCCTCGCCCTGGAGGCCAACATCCGCTCCACCGGCCGCACCCTGACCTGGCTGGCCGACCTGCTCGACGTCGACGTCGACGTGCTGTTCACCGAGGCCGCGGCGACCCCGGACAGCGACGGCGTCACCCTGGTCCCGGCGTTCGGCGGCCTCGGCGCCCCGTGGTGGGACCGCGACGCCGTCCCCGTGCTGAGCGGCCTCTCGCTCGGCACCCGTCGACCCCAGCTCGCCCGTGCCGCGCTGGAGTCCATCGCGCTCCAGGTCGACGACGCCGTCACCGCCTTCGCCGAGGTCACCGGACCCCTGGCCGAGCTCGCCGGCGACGGCGGCATGACCCGCTCGACCGCCCTGATGCAGCTCCAGGCCGACGTCACCGGCCTGCCCGTCCGGGTCGGCCGCACCGCCAACCTCTCCGCGCTCGGGGTGGCCCACCTCGCCGGGCTCGGCCTCGGCTGGTGGACGTGGTCCGAGCTCGAGGACGGCCTCGGCGCACCCGAGCCCGCGGCCTACCTCCCCGGCGCGGACGACCAGCGCTCGTCCCGGCGTACGACGTGGGCGCGCGAGGTCGCGCGATCCCGCTTCCGCAGCCCCCGCCACCTCACCTCGAAGGCGACCCCATGACCGACACCCAGGCCGACACCCAGGCCGGCACCCGGAACGACTCCCGGAACGACACCCGGGCCGGCACCCGCCCCGGCACCGGGCGCCGCGCGCCCCGTCCCCGCCACGTCGTCCTCGCGCTGCTCGTGCTGCTGGTGGTGGCGATGGTGCTCTCCACCGACTTCCGCTCCGCCTCGGCGCCGGTGCCCGGCGCGGCCGAGGAGTTCGACGCCGCGGCCTTCGGCGGCGAGCAGTACGCCGACCAGATCAAGCCCGCGATCGAGGAGGACCCGGTCGAGCTCACCACGCTGGTGCCGATGCTGCTCGACGACCCGGAGGCGGCCGGCGTGGAGTACGGCAACCGCGAGGGCAGCTCCTCGCCCTACACCTACGCCGTCACCTTCACCGGCACCGCCGCGAAGGCCGAGGGCGGCCTGATGGACGTGGAGGTCGACGGGCTGCCGGGCGACGTCCGCGTCTCGGTGCAGGTCGGCCCCGCCATCAACGGCACCACCCTGCGCGACGTGACCGGCACGGTGAAGTTCAACGACTTCGTCAACCAGGTCGAGTACGCCGACGCGGCGACCGCGCTCAACCAGGAGATGAAGGCCGACCTGCTCGACGGCCTCGACGTCGCCGCCCTGGCCGGCCAGGAGGTCACCGTCGTCGGCGCCATCGGGCCGCTGAACCCCGAGGTGCTGATCGTGACCCCGGTGTCGCTGGAGCCCGCGTCGTGACCGCCGGCACCCGGACCAGCGTGCTCGAGGCGCTCGAGGTCACCAAGACCTATGGCGGCACCCACGCGCTGCGCGGGGTCAGCCTCGCCGTGGCCCCCGGTCGCGTCACCGCGCTGTTCGGCGAGAACGGCGCCGGCAAGTCGACCCTGATGAAGGTCCTCGCCGGGATCGAGACCCCGACGAACGGCACCGTCACCCTCGACGGCGAGGTGGTGCGCTTCGGCTCGCCGCGGGAGGCCGCCGACTCCGGGGTGGTGATCATCCACCAGGAGCTGAGCCTGTGCCCCAACCTCTCCATCCAGGACAACCTGTTCCTGGCCCGGGAGCGGCGCTCGCGCCTCGGGGTGCTCGACCGTCGCGGCCAGCGCGAGGCGACCCGCGTCGTGCTGGAGCGGCTCGAGGAGAGCCTCGACCCCGACACCCCGGTCGGCGACCTGCGCATCGGCCAGCAGCAGCTCGTCGAGATCGCCCGCGCGCTGCTCCAGAACGCCCGGGTGCTGATCATGGACGAGCCGACCTCGGCGCTGAGCATGAGCGAGGTCGACGTGCTGTTCAAGGTGATCCGCGACCTCACGGCCCGCGGGGTGGCGGTCATCTACATCTCCCACCACCTCGAGGAGTCCCTCGACATCGCCGACGACGTCGCCGTCCTGCGTGACGGTGGGCTGGTGGCGACGGGTCGTGCCGCCGAGGTCGACCTGGGCTGGATCGTGCAGCACATGGTCGGTCGTGACCAGGACTCGCTGTTCCCCAAGCGCGACGCCCACCTCGGCGACGTGGCGCTCTCGGTCCGCGGGCTCCAGGTCGCCGACCCGGCCAACCCCGAGCGGCTGGCGGTCGACGGCCTGGACCTCGACATCCGGGCCGGCGAGATCGTCGGCGTCTACGGCCTGATGGCCTCGGGCCGCACCGAGCTGCTCGAGGCGATCGCCGGCCGGCTGCCCGTCACGGCGGGCTCGGTCGTCTTCGAGGGCGACGACCTCGGCCGGGCGCCGGTGCGCGAGCGGATCCGGCGCGGCATCGCGCTGGTGCCCGAGGACCGGCAGCGCGACGGGCTGGTGCAGACGATGTCGGTGGGCCGCAACCTCTCGCTCAGCGCGCTGGCCGGGTTCGTGCGCCGCGGCCTGGTCTCGAAGAGCGACGAGCGCGGCGCGGTGGACCGGATGATCACCGACGTCACCGTCAAGACCGCCGGCGCGACGGCCCCGATCGGGTCGCTGTCGGGCGGCAACCAGCAGAAGGTCGTCATCGGCAAGGCGCTGATGACCCACCCGCGCGTGCTGCTCCTCGACGAGCCCTCCCGCGGCGTCGACATCGGCGCCAAGGCCGACGTGTTCGCGCTGATGACCCAGCAGGCCGAGCAGGGCCTGGCGGTCGTCTTCACCACCTCCGAGGCCGAGGAGGCGCTCCACATCCCCGACCGGCTCCTGATCCTCGAGCGCGGTCGGCTCGTGGCCGACCTCGACCCCCACAGCATCGACCGCAGCCGCCTGATGCAGCTCGCCGACGGCACGTCCCGCAGCAGAACTGGAGAGACAGCGTGAGCCAGACCCTCGCCCCCCGGGCCACCGCACCGGCCCCGGACACCGGGCCCACCGCCAAGGACGTGCGGCGACTGAAGACGCTCAACATGATCTTCGAGCTGCGGGCCTTCATCGCCCTCGGCGTGCTGATCGTGGTGTTCGGCGCGCTCTCGGACTCCTTCCTGACCGTCGACAACCTGATCACGATGACCAAGCACGTCGCGATCAACGCGGTGCTGGCGCTGGGCATGCTGCTGGTGATCCTCAAGGGCGGCATCGACCTCTCGGTCGGGTCCATCGTCGGGCTGTCCGGCATCGTGTGCGGCGAGCTGCTCGGCGGCATCCGGCTCCCCGGCACCGAGACGATCGCCTACCCCCCCGTGTGGGTGGTGGTGATCCTCGCGATCGCGGTCGGCACGTTCGTCGGGCTGGTCAACGGGATGCTGGTCACCCGGTTCAACGTCGCGCCGTTCATCGCCACGCTCGGCATGCTGTACGTCGCCCGCGGCACCGCGCTGCTGATCTCCGGCGGCTCGACGTACCCCGACCTCGGCGGCAACGCCGCGCTCGGCAACACCGGCTTCTCCTACATCGGCAACGGCCGGCCGCTCGGGCTGCCGTTCTCGATCTGGGTGATGGTGGTGCTCGCGCTGCTCGTCGCCGTGCTGCTGACCCAGGCGCCGTTCGGCCGCTGGCTCTACGCCACCGGCGGCAACGAGCGGGCCTCGGAGCTCTCCGGCGTCCCGGTCCGGACCGTCAAGCTCGTCGTCTACATGCTCTCGGGCGCCTGCGCCGCCATCACCGGCATCATCATCGCCTCCGAGCTGACCTCGGCGGCCCCGCAGGCCGGCGAGACCTTCGAGCTCAACGCCATCGCCGCGGTCGTCATCGGCGGCGCCGCGCTCTCCGGTGGCCGCGGCAACGTGCGCGGCACCCTGGTCGGCGCCTTCGTGATCGGCTTCCTGGCCGACGGCCTGGTCATCCTCGGCGTCTCGACGTTCTGGCAGATCTTCATCAAGGGCGCCGTGATCATCCTCGCCGTGATGCTCGACCAGGGCCAGCAGCGCTTCCAGCGCCGCGGCGCCGCGGTCGCGGCGAGCGTCGAGGCCGAGCACGCGCCGGCCGGGTCGCCGGTCGACCACCCGTCGGGCTCCGACGGTCCCCCTTCTTCGAGCCCGGGTCGCCCGACCCGGGACGAGGGCTCCACCCACCGCAGCTGATCCACCCCACCCAGGAGGTACACACCATGTTCAGAAGTTTCGCGCGAGGCCACGGTCTCAGGTTCGCTGCGGTGGTTGCCGCGAGCGCGCTGGTGCTCAGCGGGTGCGGCAGCTCCGGCTCCGACTCCGGCTCGGCGTCCGAGTCGGAGTCCAGCGGCGGCTCGGGTGACTCGAGCAACTACATCGCCATCATCACGCCGTCGCCCGACAACCCGTTCTTCAAGGCCGAGGGCGACGCGGCGAAGGCCAAGGCCGAGGAGCTCGGCTACGAGGCCTCGGTCGCCTCGCACGACGACGACCCCAACAAGCAGAGCGAGCTGATCGACGCCGCGATCTCGCGCAAGGCCGCGGCGATCATCCTCGACAACGCCGGTGCCGACGCCTCCATCGGGCCGGTGCAGAAGGCCAAGGACGCCGGCATCCCGGTGTTCCTCATCGACCGCGAGATCAACAAGACCGGTGTCGCGGCCGCGCAGATCGTGTCCAACAACGCCCAGGGTGCGCAGCTCGCGGGCCAGGCGTTCGTCGAGGCGATGGGTCAGAAGGGCAACTTCGTCGAGCTCGTCGGCAAGGCGTCCGACACCAACGCGGGCGTCCGCTCCGACGGCTACAACGGCGTCATCTCGCAGTACCCCGACCTCAAGCTGGTCCAGAAGGAGACCGCCAACTGGGACCAGCAGGAGGCGTTCACCAAGATGGAGACGATCCTGCAGCGCAACCGCGACGTGCAGGGCGTGATCGCCGGCAACGACACCATGGCCCTCGGCGCCGTGGCCGCCATCAAGGCCGCCGGCCTGAAGGACGTCGTGGTGGTCGGGTTCGACGGCAGCCCCGACGCGATCAAGGCGATCAAGGCCGGTGACATGTACGCCACCGCGCTGCAGCCCGCCGCGCTCGGCGCCGAGACCGCGGTCGAGCAGGCCGACAAGATGGTCAAGGACGGCGAGACCGGCGAGGACGAGAAGCAGTCGATCGACTGCGAGCTGATCACCGCCGACAACGCCGACGACTACGGGGTCTTCGCCAAGAAGTGACCCCGAGGTGCGGGCGGGACCCGGTTGCCCGGTCCCGCCCGCACCGCCCGTCCGTCCTGTCCCCGGTCGGTCCGACCGCGCCGGTGGCGCCCCGGACGCGAGAGGATCCCCCCATGACCGCCGCCCGGACCACCGCCGACCGCGACCGGCTCCGGCTGCTGACGCGGGTCGCGCGGCTCTACCACGAGAAGGGCGTGCGGCAGCCCGAGATCGCGGCCCAGCTCAACCTCTCCCAGCCGCGGGTCTCGCGGCTGCTCAAGGAGGCCGTCGAGCGCGGCATCGTCCGCACTGTCGTGATCCCCCCGGCCGGTGTCCACGCCGACGTCGAGCAGGCCCTGGCGGAGAAGTACGCGCTGCGCGACGTCGTGGTGGTCGACGTGGAGAGCGGCAGCGGCGACGTCACCAACGCGTTGGGGTCCGGCGCCGCGGCGTACCTCGACACCACGCTGATCGGCGGCGACGTCATCGGCGTCTCCTCCTGGAGCGCCACCCTGCTCGCCGCCGTGCAGGTGATGCGGCCCAAGCGCACCCAGGTCGCCGACACCGTCGTGCAGGTCGTCGGCGGCGTCGGCAGCCCCGAGGTCCAGATGCAGGCCACCCGGCTGACCGGACGGCTGGCCGAGCTGACCGGCGCCGACCCCGTCTTCATCCCCTCGCCCGGACTGGTCGGCTCGCCCGCCCTGCAGCAGGCGCTGATGGAGGACCCCGGCGTACGCGCCGTCCACGACCTCTGGTCGCAGCTGACCGTGCTGCTCGTCGGCATCGGCACCCTCGAGCCCTCGCCCCTGCTGCGCCGCAGCGGCAACAGCCTCGGTGCCGACGAGCAGGAGGACCTGCGTCGCGCCGGCGCCGTCGGCGACGTGTGCCTGCGCTACTTCGACGGCGAGGGCGCGGCCGTGGAGTCCGGCTTCGACCAGCGCATCGTCGGCATCGACCGCGCCGACCTGCTCCGCGTCCCCCGCCGCATCGGCGTCGCCGGCGGCCGGGACAAGGCCGAGGCCATCCGCGCCGCCGCCCTCGGAGGGTGGGTCAACATCCTCATCACCGACCTCGGCGTCGCCACCCAGCTCGTCCGCGACTGAACGGCCGGGTGCCCCACCGCCCCGTCCCCCGTACGTCGGGCCGGGAACAAATCGTCGAAGGTTGACCTTGTGCAACTGTCGCAACGCCGCGGCCGCCTCAGCACGACCAGACGACCCGACGGAAGAGCACCCCCTTGTTCATGGCACGCACCGCCCGACGCCCGGCCCCTCGCAACGGCCGACGCACCGACTACCGCGTCACCTTCGTGGTGCTGTGCGCGGGCGTCAGCTCCTTCTCGCTGCTGCAGTCGATGGTCACGCCCGTCCTGCCGACCATCGAGGCCGCGCTCGACACCGACCAGGCGACGGTGACGTGGGTGCTGACGGCGTACCTGCTCTCCGCCTCGGTCTTCACCCCGATCATCGGCCGCGTCGGCGACAAGGTCGGCAAGGAGCGGATGCTCGTCGTGGCGCTGCTCGCGCTGGCCGTGGGCTCGCTGCTCGCGGCGGTCGCCCCCAGCGTCGGCGTGCTGATCGCCGCCCGCGCCATCCAGGGCGTCGGCGGCGGCGTGCTGCCGCTGACCTTCGGCATCATCAGGGACGAGTTCCCGCGCGACAAGGTCGCCGGGGCCGTCGGCACGTCGGCCGCGCTGCTCGCCGTCGGCGGCGGGTTCGGCCTCGTGCTGGCCGGGCCGATCGTGGAGGCGCTGAGCTACCACTGGCTGTTCTGGCTGCCGATGATCATGACCCTGCTGGCCGCCGCGGCCGCGCACCTGTTCGTGCCCGAGTCGCCCGAGCGCCAGCCCGGCCGGATCAACGTCACCAGCGCGCTGCTGATGTCGACCTGGCTGGTCACGCTGCTCCTCGCCGTGAGCCAGGGCAGCTCGTGGGGCTGGGGCTCGCCGATCACGGTGGGCCTGTTCGTCGCCACCGTCGTCGTCCTCCCGACCTGGGTGTACGCCGAGGCGCACAGCGACTCGCCCCTGGTCGACATGACCATGATGCGGATCCCGACGGTGTGGACGGTCAACCTCGTCGCGCTGCTGTTCGGGATGGGGATGTACAGCATGTTCGCCTTCGTCCCGCAGTTCCTGCAGACCCCGGGCGAGCTCACCGGCTACGGCTTCGGCGCGAGCGTCACCCAGTCGGGCCTGATGCTGCTGCCGCAGACGATGGCGACCTTCCTGGTCGGCCTCTGGTCGGGCCGCCTCGCCGCCCGGTTCGGCTCCAAGGCCGTGCTGGTCGCCGGCGCCACCCTGACCTCGATGGGCATGCTCGGCATCGTGCTGTTCCACGACCACGTCTGGCAGCTCGTCGCCGAGTCGACCGTCCTCGGCCTCGGCTTCGGCCTGGCCTTCGCGGCGCTGTCCAACCTGATCGTCGACGCCGTCCCGCAGTCGCAGACCGGCGTCGCCAGCGGCATGAACGCCAACATCCGCACCGTCGGCGGCGCCCTCGGCAGCGCCGTCCTGGCCAGCGTCGTCACCGCCGGCGCCCGGCCCGACGGCCTCCCGGTCGAGGCCGGCTACGCCCACGGCTTCTCGGTCCTGGTCGTCACCTCGGCCCTCGCGGCGCTCGTCGCGGTGTTCGTGCCGGTGGTCCGGGTCGCCACCCGGTCGACCGCCGACGCCGACCTCGACGAGGCCGTCCCCGCCGCCGACCCCGTGCCGGTCGCCGCGCGCTGAGCGGCGTACGTCAGACGAAGGCGCCGACCACCAGCAGCGCCAGGAGCAGCAGCGGCAGGGTGAGCGCCGAGGCGACGAGGCCGGTGCCGAGGTGGCGCGCCGTCCCGGGGAGGAACAGCAGCAGGCCCAGTGCCGGACCGGCCACCCACGCCACCCAGGCGGCGGTGTCGGAGAGCCCCAGGGCGTACGGCACCACCCAGGTCGCGAGCGCCCACGAGACGCGAGGGGAGTCCCCCACCACGAGCGGACCCGTCCTGTCCGCAGCCCGTCCTACCGTGGGGCCATGACCACGCTGACCGACCGCCCCGCCACCGCCCTGCTCGTGATCGACGTCCAGCAGGACGTCATGGAGGGGGCGCAGGACCGCGACTCCGTCATCGGCAACATCGCGGGCCTCGTCGACCGCGCCCGCGCCGAGGACGTGCCGGTCGTGTTCGTCGCCCACGCCGACGAGGGGATGCCGCGCGACAGCGACGCGTGGCAGTACGTCCCCGAGCTCCAGCGCGCCGACGCCGAGCCGCTCGTGCACAAGGGCTACGGCGACTCCTTCGAGGACACCGACCTCGAGGACGTCCTCGCCGCCCGCGGGGTGGGCCGCCTCGTCGTCACCGGCGCCGCGAGCGACGCCTGCATCCGCTCGACCCTCCACGGCGCCCTGGCCCGGGGGTACGACGTGACGCTGGTCGCCGACGCGCACACCACCCAGGACACCACCGAGTGGGGCAACATCGCGCCGGCCGACATCATCCGGTTCACCAACCTCTACTGGGGCTTCACCGGGGCGCCGGGCCGCACCACCGCCGTGGTGCCGACCGCCGAGGTCGCCTTCGCGCCGCAGTCGTGAGGCTGAGGGGGCGCCAGGGCGCCCGCTGAGGCACACGACTCGGGCGGGTGGGCCTAGTCGTCGTGCGGCTCCCGCGGGTGGCGGCGGTCCCGGAGCCGGCGCGCGGGCCGGGCGCGGTCGGCCAGCCGCCGGTAGCGGGTCCGCGCCGCCACCGTGCGCGACCAGGCGTCGGCGTCGGGCAGCATCCAGCCGCGCCGGCGGGCGAGCAGCACCAGTCCGGCGCCCACGGCGAGGGCGACCAGCGAGCCCGCCACGGGGTAGCCGACCGCCGTGGCGGTGACCTGCGTCCCGGCCGCGGCGATCGCGGAGGTGGCGTACAGCGTGCCGCCGCCCAGGATCCCCGGCACGCGTCGCAGGACCACGTCGCGCACCAGCCCGCCGCCCGTCGCGGTGATGGTGCCGAGCAGGATCGCGGGCAGCCAGCCGAGGCCGACGTCGAGCGTCCGCTGCGCGCCCACCGAGGCCCAGCAGCCGAGCGCGACGGCGTCGACGACCGGCCAGGTGCCGTCCCAGGCGCGGCCCTCGACGCGGACGACGTAGGCGATGGCGGCGCCGGCGAGCGCCGTGAGGAGGTACGTCGGGTCGGTCAGCGCCACCGGTGGGCCGGCCTGCAGCAGGGTGTCGCGGATCAGCCCGCCGCCCAGGCCGGTCAGCGTCGCCAGCACCACGAACCCGATCGGGTCGAGCCGCTCGCGCCGGGCGATCACCCCGCCGAGGACGGCGTTGGCCAGGACGCCGGTGAGGTCGAGGACGCGGAAGATCTCGCTGACCGCCTGGTCGTCCACCGCCACGTCCATGCCCCGTGCCTACCGTGTCGCGGGCCGCGCCGCCACCGGGTGGTCGCGGCGGGACGGTCCGGTCACCCGCTCGGGTGTAGCCATCCCCGACCTATGTTGTGCGGCGTGGAGATCATCTTCGGCCCCGAGCGCGGCCCCGTGGCCGTCGACGACCTGCCGCGGCACTACCCGTGGCCCGAGCGCGACGGGGCGGCGTACGTCCGGGCGATGATGGTCTGCACCCTCGACGGTGCCGCCGCCGGCGCCGACGGGCTGAGCGGCTCGATCTCCGGCGACGCCGACGGCGAGGTCTTCGTGGCCGTACGCCGCTTCGCCGACGCCGTCCTCGTCGGCGGCGGGACGCTGAAGTCCGAGGAGTACGGCGCCCTCCGCAGCACCGCCGACGACGCGGAGCGCCGGGTCGCCGCCGGCCAGGCCGAGGCCCCGGTGATCGCGGTCGTGTCCGGCTCGCTCGACCTGCCGCTGGGCGAGGACGGGTTCACCGGCTCCACCCGGCGACCGCTCGTGTTCACCACCGCCGACCCCGACCCCGAGCGGCTGGCCGCGGTGCGGGAGCGGTGCGAGGTGGTCCATGCCGACGGCGCAGAGGTCGAGGTCTCGTGGGTGATCGACCGGCTCGTGGAGCGCGGGCTGTGGCGGATCGTCTGCGAGGGCGGCCCCACGCTGCTGCGCGACGCCGCCGACCAGGGTCGGCTCGACGAGGCCGACCTGACCTTCTCGCCGATGCTGGTGGGCACCGCCTCGACGCCCGACACCGAGCTGCTGGGCGACCCGCGGTCCTTCGCGCTGACCCAGGTGATCGCGGCCGAGGAGTTCCTGATGGCCCGCTACACCCGTCGGGACGTCGCGTGATCAGCCTCCGCGCCCTGGCGGCACTCGTCGAGGAGCACGGCGACGAGCTCGACCACCCCGTCGCGCCGTTCCTGCTGGGGAGTCGCAGCCTCGACACCGACACGGCCCCGGCGCTGATGGGGATCCTCAACCTCTCCCGCGACTCGTGGTACCGCGAGAGCGTCGCCACCACCCGCGAGCACGCCGTACGCCGCGGCCGGACGCTCGCCGCCCAGGGCGCCGACCTCGTCGACGTCGGCGCGGAGTCCAGCGACGCCGCGACCGAGCGCGTCACCGCGCAGCGCCAGACCGACCAGCTGGTGCCGGTGATCGAGGAGCTCGCTGCGGCGGGCGTCGCGACCAGCGTCGAGAGCTACCACCCCTCGACCGTCGAGGCGTGCCTGAAGGCGGGCTCGTCGGTGATCAACCTCAGCGGGTCGGCCGACGACGAGGAGATGTTCGGCCTCGCCGCGTCGTACGGCGCCTCGGTCGTGCTGTGCCACATCGTCGGCACCCACGCCCGCGACCTGGCCGACCCCGCGCAGGCCGTCGAGGCGGACCCGTTCCCGCGGATGCTCGAGCAGTTCGAGCGACGCCTCGCCCACGCCCACGAGCTCGGGGTGCCGAGCGTGGCCGTGGACCCGGGCATCGGGTTCGGCTTCTCCTGGCTGCCCGACCCGGTCGACCGGGCGCGCTACCAGGCGGCGGTGCTGCTGCAGACGTTCCGGCTGCGCCGCCTCGGGGCGCCGGTGTGCCACGCGCTGCCGAGCGCGATCGACCTGTTCGGCGAGGAGGTCCGCACCGCCGAGGGGTTCTTCGCGGTGCTCGCCTCCCTCGGTCGGACCGGGATCTACCGCACCCACGAGGTGCCGCGCGTGAAGGTCGTGCTCGACGCCGTGCGCGGGCTGCCGACCCAGCCGCCCGCCCCGCCGGTCTCGTCGTCGGGCCTCGACCGCGACGAGGACGGCGTCGACCGCGAGCAGCGCTGAGGTGTAGTCCAGCGAGGGGCCGGGCCGCCGGGCGGCCGTAGGATCCGGTCATGTCGGCCCTCCGCCAGGGACCACGAGCGCTGGAGCGCTGGGTGCTGGCGCGCAGTCCGCTCGGCCTGGTCCTGGCGGTCCTCATGCTCGGCGCCACGCTCGCGCCCTCGCTGCTGGTCCGCACCTGGGTCTTCCAGGGCGTGCTGAGCGGTGTCGGGCTGGCCGTGGGCTACGGCGTCGGCGTCGCCCTGACCGCTGCCGGGCGCTGGCTCCTGGGCCGCGTCGGGTGGGACCCGCCGGTCCTGGGTGCCCGGCCGCGGTGGGTGCTCGTGGCCGTCCTCGTCGTGGTCGCCGCCCTCGACGTGGCCCGGGCCGCGGGGGAGCACCGGTGGACCTGGGACCGGCTGGGCTACTCGCCGACGCTCACCGCCACGGCGTACGTCGGCGCGATCGGCCTGGCGCTGCTGACCCTGCTGGTGCTGCTGGTGCTGGCGTGGCTGGTCCGGCTGCTGCAGCGACGGGTGGCCTCGGTGGGCGCGCGGTGGCTGCCGGCCTGGGTGGCCGGCGGGCTCGCGCTCGTGGTGGTGCTGTGGGCGCTGCTGGCCTCGGCCAACACCTGGGTGCTGGAGCGGTCGCTGGACGGCATGAACACCGCCTTCGCCGCCGAGGACCTCGAGGTGAGGGCGAGCACGCCCGGGCCGGCGCCCGACGCGCTGCGGTCGGGTACCCCCGACTCGCTGGTCACCTGGCCCGAGATCGGCCACGAGGGCCGCCGCTTCCTCACCGCGGGACCGACCGCGGAGGAGATCCGCGAGCTCGCGCCGGCCGGGGGCCCGGCGGTGCGCGAGCCGGTGCGGGTGTACGTCGGCCGGGCCGCGGCCGACGACGTCGCCGGCCGGGTGCGGCTGGCGCTCGCGGAGATGGACCGGCTCGGTGCCTTCGATCGCCGGGCCGTGCTGGTGGTGGTCCCGACCGGCACCGGCTGGGTCAACGAGCAGATCGTCGCGCCGCCGGAGTGGCTGCTCGGCGGCGACGTCGCCACCGTCGCCGTGCAGTACTCCCACCTGCCGAGCCCGATGGCCTACCTGGGCGAGCACGAGGGCGCGGGGGAGACCGGCCGTCAGCTCATCGCCGGCGTGCAGGCCCGGATCGCGCAGCGGCCCGCGACGGACCGGCCAGCGCTGCTGGTGGCCGGCGAGAGCCTGGGCAGCCACGGCGGATCGGAGGCGTTCACCGACCTCGACGACCTGGTGGCCGGCACGCGGGCCAGCCTGTGGATCGGGCCGCCGGAGTTCATGCACCTGCGCCGCGAGGCCGAGCGGGTGCGGCAGCCCGGGTCGCCGCAGATCGCCCCGGTCGTGGGCGAGGGGCGCGACGTGGTGTTCGCCAACCGGCGTACCGACCTCGACGGGACGCGGCCCCGCTCGGTCTTCCTGCAGCAGGCCGACGACCCGATCGTCTGGTGGGACGTCCCCACGCTGTGGGACCGGCCCGACTGGCTCGAGGAGCGACGCGACCCGGCCATCAACCCGGCGATCTCCTGGCGGCCGTCGGCGACGTTCTTCAACCTCACCATCGACATGGCCGTGGCCAACGACTTCGACGAGGACCACGGCCACCTCTACGGCACCCAGCCGCTCGCCGCGTGGGCCGCGATGCTGCACCCGCGCGGGTGGGACACCGCGCGGGTCGAGGAGCTGCGGGTGCGGTTGGCGGTGCTGGGACGCTGACGCGCGCGCCGGACGTGTCGGCTGCCCGCCAGCCACGGGCGGCCCGAACGCGGGGGCCGGGGGTACGTCCACCCCGTGCCACCACCCCCGTCCCTCAGCCGCCGCGCGCTGCTCGGCAGCGCGCTGGGTCTCGGTGCCTACGGCCTCTCGGGCTGCGCCGGCCTGACCGAGCGCGTCTCCTCCACCAGCCGCGGCAGTCGCGACACGCTGACCTTCCAGACCTACGGCACCGACGTCGAGGGCAACATCTACGACGTCCTGGCCCGCCGGTTCGAGGAGCAGAACCGTGGCGTCACCGTCGACGTGACCGTGGTGCCGTTCGCCGAGGCCTCGACGGGCATCGACGCCGGCCTGGTCTCCGGCACCGCGCCCGACATCTTCCGCGTCGACTACCCGACGATGGGGGTGTACGCCAGCACCGGCCAGCTGCTCGACCTCGAGGACTCGCTCGACGAGCTCGCCGGTGACTCCTCGAAGGCGTTCATGGACGCCGTGACCGACCGGGGCCGCGTCTTCGGCATCCCGCAGCACGTCGACACCAGCGCGCTGGTCTACCGGCCCGACGTGCTCCGCGACGCCGGCATCACCTCGGTGCCCGACCGGCCCGAGGACGCCTGGAGCTGGGAGGAGTTCGCGCAGGTCGCGGCCACGCTGCGGGACGCGGCGCCGGCCGGCAGCTCGGCCTTCGCGGTCAACTGGCAGGCGCTCGGCGCCTTCCGCTGGCTCAACTTCCTCTTCCAGGCCGGCGGTCACGTGTACGACGAGGACCGCACCCGCTCGCTGCTGACGTCGGCCTCCGCCACCCGCGCGCTCGACTTCACCAAGTCGTTCTTCGACGAGGGGCTGGTGCCGCAGACCAGCTCGACCAAGGCGGCGACGTACCCGGACGCGCTGTTCACCTCGGGCAGCCTGGCGATGCTGTACGCCGGCAACTTCCTGCTGCCGAGCTTCGCGGACACCATCAAGGACCGCTTCGAGTACGCCGTGACCTACCTGCCGCGCGACCGGCGCCGGGCCAGCGAGCTGGGCGGCAACGCGCTCGTCGCGACCAAGGGCGCGACCAACCCCGAGCTGGCCTCGGAGTTCCTGACCTTCATGGCGGCGCCCGCGCAGATGAAGGACTTCTGCGAGGCCTCGGTGCTGCTGCCGACCCGCGACTCGCTGCTCTCGCAGGAGCTCGACTTCGCCGTCGCGGCCGACCTGATGCCGGTGTACGCCGACCAGGTCACCACCATCGAGCCCCGCGACGTCGCCGACGTCACGACCGCCACCTTCGCCGAGGTGAACCTGTCGCTCGCCAACGAGCTGGAGACCTGCTTCCTGTCGGGTCGCGGCACCGCGGACACGCTGCAGGCGCTGGCCGAGCAGGTCGACGAGTCGGCGTACCTCAACCGTCAGGACGCATCGTGACCATTGAGAAGACGGCCCTCGCGCCTGGCCAGGAGGCGCCGGGGGAGCAGGCGACCACGCCCGGCACGGCACCGCGGTCGAGGCTGCGCGACAACCGGTCGGCGTACTCCTTGCTGGCGCCCAACCTGCTGCTGATCGGGCTGTTCCTGCTCGTCCCGCTGGTGTGGTCGCTGCTGATGGCGTTCCAGGCGAAGCGGTCGTTCGGCCTCGGCGAGTGGTCGGGCCTGACCAACCTCTCCCGGCTGCTGAGCGACGACGTGTTCTGGCGGGCGCTGCTCAACACCGCGATCTTCACCGTCGCCACCGTGCCGCTGAGCGTCGGGCTCGGCCTGGCGCTGGCGCTGCTGATGGACAAGGCGCTGCCCGGCCGCGGGGTGTTCCGCACGATCGTCTACCTGCCGATCGCGGTCAGCTCGCTCGTGGTGTCGCTGGTCGGGCTGCTGCTGTTCGACGAGTCGATCGGCATCCTCAACGGCGTGCTGCGCGACCTCGGCGTGGGGCCGGTGGCGTGGCAGAGCAACGGCGCGCTGGCGATGCTGTCGGTGGTCGTGATGACGCTGTGGACGCGGGTCGGCTTCGGGATGCTCGTCTACCTCGCAGCGCTGCAGGACGTCGACTCCGAAGTCCTCGAGGCGGCCACGATGGACGGCGCCGGCGGCCTCGACCGGATCCGCCACGTGGTCGTGCCGTGGTTGCGGCCCACGACGTTCTTCCTGGTCGTGATCAACATGATCTGGTCGTTCCAGGTCTTCGACGTCGTCTACGTGATGACCAACGGCGGGCCCGGCTACTCCACGACGATGCTGGTGACCTACGCCTACGACGAGGGCTTCGGGCCGTCGCGCAACTTCGGGTACGGCGCCACCGTCGGCCTCGTCCTGCTCGTCATCACGCTGGCCATCACCGCGGTGCAGCTGCGCGTCAACCGTCGTCAGGAGGCGTGATGAGCCGCCCGGTCCGCTTCCTGGTCTGCCTCGTCGTCTCGGCGGTGTTCGTGCTGCCGCTGTTCGCGATGGTCGTGGTCGCCTTCACCCCGCGCGAGCTGGTCTTCGACGGTGGCGCCAGCCTCTGGCCGTCGAGCTTCACGACGTCGAACTTCACCAATCTCTTCGCCAGCTTCCCGGTCTGGCGGTGGTTCTCCAACGCGATGATCGTGGCCACCCTGACGACCGCGCTGTCGGTCGCGGTCAACCTCGCGGCCGGCTTCGCGCTGGCCAAGCTGCAGTTCGCCGGCCGCACGTTCGTGCTGGTCGTGGTGCTGAGCACGCTGATGGTGCCGGCGCAGGCCGTGATGATCCCGCAGTTCGAGCTGGTCGCCCGGATGGGCCTGATCGGCCTGTTCTGGGCGGTGATCCTGCCCTCGGCGTCGACGGCGCTGGGGGTGTTCCTGGCGCGGCAGTTCTTCGTGTCGGTGCCCGACGAGCTGCTCGACGCCGCCCGGCTCGACGGCTGCGGCACGGTCGCGACGCTGCGGTACGTCGTACTCCCGATGGCGAAGCCGCTGATCGCCGTCATGGTCCTGCTGGCCTTCATGACGCAGTGGAACGACTTCCTCTGGCCCCTGATCACGCTGCGCGACCCCGACCTCTACACCCTCCCCGTCGCGCTGCGGTTCCTCCAGGGCCAGTTCGACGCCGACTACGGCGGGCTGATGGCGATGGCGCTGCTGTCGTGCGTGCCGCTGTTGGTGGTGTTCGTGGCGCTGCAGCGGTTCTTTGTCGACGGGTTCTCGCGGTCGGGGATCCGGTGATCAATTGTGTGCGCACGCCTCGGTGCACCCGCCGTCCCGAGGCCCTGCACGCCGCCCGCTGCGACGGAGGTGCGTCCCGCGCAGACACACAGGGCCTGTCAAGGCGGGTGACCGGCCATCGGAATAGCCGCCACTTCTCACCTGTGGCTGCGGTTGACCAGCCTGCTTTCCCATGTGCATCCGTCAGGTCAGGCCCAGCTGAGGCAATCGTCAAGGTACGGTTGGCATGCGCGGGACCACCTACGTGAGAATGGTTTCTGTGTAGTTGTGCTTAGCACCTTCGGCTGTGACGCGGTGGACAACATGCGTGTCATGGCGAGTCGATCGCCGGGTCTCCGGCAGCACGGAACTTCCGTGTCGCGCACCCAATACCTCACGCAAGTACGGGAGGCTCTCGGGATGACCGAGCCGACTCAGTCTGACGCCAATTCTCAAGGTGGGACGTCGAGCCACGGCGCCGGCCGTGTGGGTGGGCAGGAGGACTGGCTCGAAAAATTCGAACGTCGTACCTACACCACCTTTGTTAGCCGGGCACGCGCATCGGAGCGGCTGGGCGTGCGCGGGATGCTCTGGATGATTGCACTATCCGTTGCCTCCGCATCCACACTCTGCGCCTCGGTTGTCTCTCTCGCGAATGGGCCGCGACCAGTCTCCCAGGCCGATCTTGGGACGACCCTTTTCTCGCTTGCAACGCTGGTGCTTTCCTTGATCGTTGCAGCACTCAACTATCAATCGCGCTCTCGAGACTTATTCCATAGTTTTCGAGCAATTCAGCGAGTTTCCTCACAAGCGGAGTCTTTGCGGTATCTCGGTGGACCGAGCGCGGGTGGGGGGCCAGAGACATCCGCACTAGAGGGTGCGTACCAAGACGCGCTTGACCAGTCCGAGAACCACACAACCCTGGACTATCATAAGGCGCGGCGACCGCGGCAAGATGAGCACAAGCGTGAGGATGAGCGTGCGCAGCTTCGAGCAACGATTTTACAAGGCGCTCTGACGGCCCTGCCTGCCGTAATCATCGCAGTCAGCCTATTCTGGATCGTCTTCATATTCGTTGATTTGCGCTAGTGGTCTCTATGAGTGCGAGCGAAGCGTTCCGACGCCACACGACTAAGAAACAACTACGACAGCAACTCTTAGTGGCGATTCCGTCTGCGCAGGGGGTTGGGCTCGACGGTATTCATCCGAGCGCGATCGATGGGTGGCCGCGAATCCGCGCTGACGATCTCGTAACATTCGTATCCACCTCGATGCGTTCAGGCACCTTCCGTTTCACCAGTTACCGAGAAGGGCTAGCTTCCCGTGGGCGCGGCCGGCCGCCACGGATCTTCGCTCTGCCAACGATCCGGGATCGACTGGCGCTTGGCGCCCTCAAGGCCACGCTGTCAGATGTCTATGGCATTTCGGGGCCCGAACCGCCGCAGAGAAAAATGGGTCGGGTTGTCGACGCGGTGCGGTCCGGGTCCTATTCACATTTCATGAAGCTGGACATTCAAGACTACTTCTCATCAATTCGACACCACGTGTTGCTGGAACGCTTGAGGCGGGATATTCGCTCAACTACGGTCTTGGACCTCTGCGACCGGGCCGTCCGAAATTCGAC
Source organism: Nocardioides aurantiacus (assembly GCF_003752505.1). NCBI lineage: Bacteria > Bacillati > Actinomycetota > Actinomycetes > Propionibacteriales > Nocardioidaceae > Nocardioides > Nocardioides aurantiacus. The sequence continues at coordinate 4,040,296 of NZ_RKHO01000001.1, forward strand.
AGTAGCGTTTGGCGAGAGGAGTCGGGGACTTTCGTCAGAGCCAGATGGAATCCCACTTGGAATCTCCATCTCGTCAGTTCTCGCCGAAGTGTACCTAAGCGACTTCGATGAGCGTTTCGGGGCAGATTTTCAGATGTTTAGATACGTCGACGATGTCCTGGTCTTGTTGAAAGACGACCGCCACCCCTTTTCTTCTATGCAATCAGAACTGCGACGGCTGGGTCTGCTGACCCATCCACTAGGGACCGTGGGCAAATGTGAAATTGGTCGAATCGCGGACGGATTTCAATACCTCGGGTATCAGTTGGATGACCAGTCTGTTGTTGTCGCGAGCGCTGGCATCCGCAAGATCGAGAGTGAACTCGCGCACTTGATATCGAACGCAGCTAGGGTGCGGAAGGGGTCGATACAGAAGCGCGAGTTCGATCGTCTAGTTTGGCGCCTGAACCTCGTGATTGGTGGGTGCGTTATTGACGGCAGCGCTAGAGGGTGGATTCGCTATTACAACCGAGTGGACAATTTGACAGTGCTTGGTCACTTGGACGGACTTGTGCGCGATCTCCTGCGGCGGTATGGACTGGCTGGGTCTATAAATACTAAGCGATTTATCTCGGCCTATTGGGCCAGCTTAGACAACAGTAAGTTTCGCAAGTACGCCTTCGACCTGGACAACGTCACAGCGAGCGACGCAAGGAAGCACCTTGTAGAACTTGAGAGCTGGCCACGAGCCACGGTATCTGCGCTAAGCGATTCCGAAGCGCAGTCGGCGTTTCGCCGCCAAGTCAGACGCCATGTGATCGATATTGAGCGCGACCTGGAACCTGCGTCATAGCGCCGGCGCCGGTCCGGTGCGATCACCACGTCTGACCACGTCTTGCTACTGGGCGATGGCGGCGGCCGTGTGAAAGAAATCCGCCGGCATGGGAGTAGCCAGCCGCCACGTGATGGCAATAGGTCGCTCTCCCTGGTGCGAGACGTAGGTCGCCGGCCCGAGGAAGAGGTACGGCGAGGTTCCGAAGTCGTCCTTCTGTTCGCGGCGTACGAACAGCAGGATGGTGCTGGTGCCGGAGAGGTAGCGGCGGCCAGTGGGGGAATTGACCGAGGTGGTCGACTGTGACTCCCAGTGGAACAGCTCGGGACTGATTGGGTAGTCCTGATACATCGTCGTGGGGGAGTAGTCCGCTTCTGACTTCTTCAGGGTGACGAAGAATGCGTCGACGTTGGTGGCCTCGGAGTACACGACGCCCTGCATCACGCTGGTGGGACGGCGCTTCAGGTTGGCGTAATCGATTGCGGCGAGAATCTCTTCGCGCTGGTAGCGACCGTGCACCCGTAAGGGGACCTCATCGAGGTGCCGACCGAGCGCAGTCGTCACGTGACGGGCAGCATCGAACGAGAAGTCAGCGACGGTCTGGATCTCGTGTCGGGCCGCACCCTCGGCTTGCAGGGCGGCCAATGCGTCGTCGTACGAGCGGTGTCCGCCACCGTCCGGCCAAAGCGAGAAAAATAGCATGCGAGCAAGGCGCCGCTCCATCGCCGACATCGAGCTGTACGCCGGCGCGCCGTCGGCCAGCAGCCCGCGATAGGACTCCGCCCGCACGCGGTCGTCGACGTGCGCGAAGGCGCGGACGCGGCGCAGCAGGCGATCCTCGAGCTCAGACCCCGGCGGTGTGGGCAGACCTGCGTCGCGTCGCAGGCCGGTCCACGAGTTCTTGCCCTGGCGCAAGATGTCGCTCAGCTCGAGACCGGACTCGTCGAGGAACGCGGGCAGGTCTTGTGCGCCATGCTCCCGGAGCTCCGAGACGATTTGCGACCATCGACGGGTCACCTGCCCGCGGATGTTGTCGAGCACCAGCTCGCGCGACTGTCGGTCCATGACGATCTGGCAACCAGACGGCAAGAAGGGGAAGTCGTTCTCGACCTGGCGCAACACGTGCCGTCGAGTCCCTCCAATGAGGGCCCGATAGCGGTTCGCGAACTGAAACTCGTGACGGTGGTAGCCGATGAAATCCAGCACTGTGAGCACCGCCTTGTGAGGCGTACGACGAAGTCCGCGCCCGAGCTGCTGCAAGAAGATGGTCGCGCTCTCGGTGGGCCGAAGGAACAACACGGTGTCCACGTCCGGCACGTCGAGGCCCTCGTTGAAGAGATCCACCGTGAACAGGATGTTGGCCTTGCCGGCGCGCAGATCAGCCAGGGCCTCAGCGCGCTCGCGAGGTGGCGTCGAGCCGCTCAATGCACACGCAGTGACGCCTGCATCGTTGAAGACCCGGGCCATGTACTCCGCATGGGCCACGCTGACGCAGAAGCCGAGACCCCGCATGGACGTCACGTCGGCGACCTTGTCGCGCAACTCCTTCAGCACGATGGCGGCGCGGCTGTCGTTCCCGGTGTAGACGCCGTCCAGCTCGTCCGCGTCGTAACGGTTGCGCGTCCACCTGACCTGGCGCAGGTCGGTGCCGTCAGCAACCGCGAAGTAGTGGAAGGGGCAGAGGAGGTCGGCCCCCAGCGCGTCCCACAGGCGCAGCTCCGTGGCTGTACGTCCCCCGAAGAACTCCACGCGGACGTCCACGCCATCGGCGCGCTCGGGCGTCGCTGTCAGTCCCAGCAGCTCGCGCGGCTGCAAGTGCTCGATGATGCGTCGGTAGGTGCGGGCTTCAGCGTGGTGGAACTCGTCGATCACGATGATGTCGAAGGCGTCGGCGGGGATGTTGTCCACGCCGTAGGCAGTGAGGGACTGAACGCTGGCGAACACGTGTCGCCAGCGCTCGGGTCGAGCGTTGCCGACGTAGAGCTCGCCGAAGTTGGCGTCGGTCAGCACTTCGCGGTAGGTCCGCAGCGACTGCTCGAGGATCTCGCGGCGGTGAGCGACGAACAGGAGTGTGGGCTGCCCTCCCGCGGTCTCGCACAACCCGCGGTAGTCCAACGCCGCCACTACCGTCTTGCCGGTTCCCGTGGCCGCCACCACGAGGTTGCGGTGCCGGTCATGCGCCTGCCGCTCCGCCTTGATCGCTTCGAGCATGTCCTCCTGATAGGGGAAGGGACGCACCTGCAAGCCCGAGATCGAGATGGTCACGCTGTCCGTCGTGCGCCGTCCGGCTGCGGCGTTGAGCGCATCGTCGAGCCGGTCCCGATCGCGGTCCGGGTCGTAGGGCTCGAAGTCGGCGTTGTCCCAGTAGGAGTCGAACGTCGCGCGGAACTTCTGCAGCAGCGATGGCGTCGTCGCTTCCGCCAAACGGACGTTCCACTCGACGCCCTCCAGCAGGGCGCTCGTGGAGAGGTTGGACGAGCCGACGTACGCCGTGTGAAAACCAGTGGCGCGGTGGAACAACCAGGCCTTTGCGTGGAGGCGTGTGCGGGCGGCGTCGTACTGCACCTTGACTTGGGCGCCATAGTCCCGAATCAGACGGTCGAGCGCTTGCCGCTCAGTGCCGCCGATGTAGGTCGTGGTGAGGATTCGCAGAGGTACGCCGGCCTCGTGCGCCCGCTTGAGCGGAGCGTCGAGCAGTCGGACTCCCCGCCACATGACGAAGGCGCAGAGCAGATCGATGCGGTCAGCCGAATCGATCTCTGCTCGGAGCTCGCTGGCCAGGCTGGGTTCGTCGGGTGCGTTGGTGAGCAGAGCAGCGTCATTCAGGGGGGTGCGGGGACGCTGCGCATACCGACCACTGCCGCCAGGGCCGCCCGCAGGTCGTAGCGACACCAGTTCCTCGGCCGGCGCCAAGACGTCGTCGTGGTCGTCGATCGCCTCCAGCAGCCGGTTGATCGTGGCGATGCGCTCAGCCGGGTCGCGCACCACACTCAGCCGTCGCTCGAGACGATCGGACAGGTGCCTGGCTAGGCGCAGGTTGAGATCGGCGTCGTCGACCCGGTTGCGCGATGCTTCTAGGTCATCCGCCCCGATCGCTGCGGACAGTGCGCGAGTCAGGATGGCTTCGTAGAGCCCTTCCTCCACGCCGGCCCCCATTCCGATCGCTCACCACCGCGCAGGTCTGCACGCTAGCGGGCACACCCGCTTCGGGAAGCAGGCGCGCGACACGCACCGGCCCAGGACCGCCGGAGATGACGGCCGTTAAGGCGCCGGCCGAGTGAGCGGCGGCAGCAACGCGGTCGTCGCCCCCCGTCGAAACAGCTCAGCCGGCCGCCCACCCTGCCGGTTCGTCCGCTCTCCAGTAGCGGCGAGGAACCCCGGGGTTGCCGTCGCCTTGCGATGGAAGTTCCGCGGGTCGAGGGTGACCCCCCAGACGACCTCGTAGACCCGTCGCAGCTCGCCGATGGTGAACTCCGGCGGGCAGAAGGCGGTGGCGAGGGGGGAGTACTCCAGCTTGGCGCGGGCGCGCTCGAGCCCGTCGCGCAGGACCTCGTCGTGGTCGAAGGCGAGCGACTCGACCGACGACACCGGCACCCAGGAAGCGGCCACCGCGTCGGTGCCGGCCCGGGGCGTCGGTAGGTCGGGGGCGAGCGCCAGGTGGGCGACGCTGACGACGCGCATGCGGGGGTCGCGGGCGGGGGCGCCGTACGTGCGGAGCTGCTCGAGGTGGACGTCCGCTGCGGTCAGGCCGGTCTCCTCGGCGAGCTCGCGCAGGGCGGCGGTCTCGAGGTCCTCGTGGGGCAGGACGAAGCCGCCGGGGAGGGCGCGCCGGCCGGCGTACGGCTCCTCGCCCCGCTCCACCGTCAGCACGCACAGGTCGTCGTCGCGGATGGTCAGGACGACGAGGTCGACGGTGACGGCGAAGGGCTCGAAGGCGCCGGGGTCGTAGGCCATGGGTGCGACCCTACCGAGTTGTCGTCGAGTTGACGAGAACAGGCCGTGAAGCTTATCGTCATTACGACGAAAACAATCGACCGGAGGTCACCATGGCTGACATCGCCCGCTACCCGTTGGTCCGCCACCTGCGCGGCAACGCCACCACCCACGTCGCCCACGTGCGCAACGGAAAGACCGTCCACGCCGGGGTCGGGGCGGCCTTCTGGTACCGCCCGCTCAGCGCCGTCCTCACCGAGGTGCCGGTCGACGACCGCGACCTCGCGCTGCTGCTCCACGCCCGCACCGCCGACTTCCAGGACGTGAGCGTGCAGGCCACGGTCACCTTCCGCGTCGTCGACCCGACGGTCGCCGCGGGCCGCATCGACTTCTCGATCGACCCCGAGCACGGCCGCTGGAGGGGTACGCCGCTCGACCAGGTCGCGGGGCTGCTCACCGAGAGCGCCCAGCAGCACGCCGTCGACCTGGTGGCCGGCGCCGAGCTGACCACCGTGCTGGCCGGCGGGGTGCGGCCGATCCGGGCCGCGATCGCCGAGGGCCTGGCCGGCGACGGCCGGCTGGCCGAGAGCGGCATCGCGGTCATCGGCGTCCGCGTCGTCGCGGTGCGGCCCGAGCCGGAGGTCGAGAAGGCGCTGCGTACTCCGACCCGCGAGCAGGTGCAGCAGGAGGCCGACCGGGCGACGTACGAGCGGCGCGCGATGGCCGTCGAGCGCGAGCGAGCGATCGGGCAGAACGAGCTGCAGACCCAGATCGAGCTCGCCCGGCGCGAGGAGGAGCTGGTCACCCAGCGCGGCGCCAACGCCCGTCGTCAGGCCGAGGAGGCGGCGGCGGCCGGCGAGGTCGCCACGGACGCCGAGGCGCGCCGCGTCGAACGGCTGGCGGTCGCCAAGGCCGAGGCGACTCGCTCGGCCGGTGTGGCCGAGGGCGAGGCGGAGGCGGCGCGGGTCGCGGCGTACGCCGAGCTCAGCGAGGCCGTCATCCTCGGCCTGGCCCTCAAGGAGCTCGCCGGCAACCTGCCCCGCATCGAGAGCCTCGTGCTGACGCCCGACCTGCTCGCGCCGGTGCTGGCCAAGCTCGGCGCGGCCAAGGGGGAGGCGTGACCGGCCTCGCCCCGCGGGTGGTCGTGGTGCACCGGCGCACGGAGCTCGCGGAGCTCCTCGCCCGCCACGGCACCCGCGGGCAGGCGGCCTTCTTCCTGCAGGCGAGGGGGCGCGACCTCGACGAGCTCGACGCTCGGGACGCCGCGCAGCGGTCCGCGCTGGCCGAGGTGGGCGCGGCGGTCCCGCTCGACTGGCGCCGGGGGAGCGTAGAGCGGGGCGACCTCGACCGGTTCCTGTTCGAGCCGGACGACCTGGTGGTCGTGGTGGGGCAGGACGGGCTGGTGGCCAACGTCGCGAAGTACCTCCACGGGCAGCCGGTCATCGGCATCGACCCCGAGCCGGGCCGCAACCCGGGCGTGCTCGTCCGGCACCAGCCGTCGGCGACCGCCGCGCTGCTCCAGGGGAAGGGGCGGATCGAGCACCGCACCATGGTCGAGGCGCGGACCGACGACGGGCAGGTGCTGGTCGCGCTCAACGAGGTGTACGTCGGCCACCCCAGCCATCAGACCGCGCGCTACACGCTGACCGCACCCGGGGGTGCGCCCGAGCGGCAGGCGTCGTCGGGTCTGCTGGTGGCGACCGGTACGGGTGCGACCGGCTGGTGCCGGTCGGCCTGGCTCGAGCGGCATTCGCAGCTGGCCCTGCCGGCGCCGACCGAGCAGCGGCTGGCCTGGTTCGTCCGCGAGGCCTGGCCCTCGCCGGCGACCGGGGTCACCGCCACCGAGGGATCGCTCGCCGGAGCGCCCTTGGTGATCACCGTCGAGACCGACGGCCTGGTGGCCTTCGGCGACGGCATGGAGGCCGACCACCTGACGCTTCGGTGGGGCCAGCAGGTGAGCGTCGGGGTGGCGGAGCGGGTGCTGCGGCTGGTGGTGTGAAACCGCCAGATTGACCGGAACCTCCACGCGCGGAGCTGATGGTCGGCATCCTGAGGATGTCCGATTTGAGCACCTTGGGGGAACGTCATGACTGCCGAAGCCGAGCTGGGACCCGCGGTCCCGCATGACGGTCCCGCCATCGTCGTCCGCTGGAAGCGCTTCGGGCACGACCGCCTCTACGTCAAGGGCGTCGACGACCTCGACCTCGGCTACTGGGACCTCAAGACCGACGAGCCCCACCCCGCGAGACCGGAGTGGCTGGGGGTCGTCACCGAAGCCGTGACGACATGGAAGCGGACCGCGCCGGCCCGCAACGTCACGCCGTCCACCGTGTCGGTCGTCCGCGAACCCGAGGCGCCGCCGGCCCCCGTCCTCGACGCGCCCTCGACCGCGGTGCCGGACCGTCCGTGGGTCGACCTGGCGACCAACCTGCCGGCAGAAGGGATCCGTGAGATCGCCGTCGCGGCGCACCAGGCTGCGCCGGTGAAAAGCGTCCTCGCCCGGGTCCTCGGCGTCCACACCGAGGAGCGGGGCTGGCGCATCGGCGCGGACGGGGAGGAAAAGGTGGCGGCCAAGCTGGCGAAGGTGGCCGCCCGCGACCCGCGCTGGCGCTTCCTGCACTCGATCCCGGTCGGCACCCGTGGCTCCGACATCGACCACCTGGCCATCGGCCCGGGTGGCGTCTTCACCATCAACTCCAAGCACCACCCCGGGTCGAAGATCTGGGTGGGGGGCAACACGTTCCTGGTGGACGGTCACAAGCAGCCCTACGTACGAAACTCCCGCCACGAGGCCGAGCGCGCCGCACGGTTGCTGTCGGCGGGCGCTGGCTTCGCTGTACCGGTCGACGGGATGGTCGTGACCGTGAACGCAGGCGACTTCGTCGTCAAGGCGCAGCCGACCGGCGTCCACGTCGTACAGCGCATACAGGTCGCGACGTGGCTGCTGCGTCTGGGTCCCACGCTGGACGACGCGCAGATCGAGGCGATCTACGAGGTGGCTCGGCGGTCGACCACCTGGCGCGACTGAGACGCGCTCAACCCACCTTTGACGAGGAACAGCGAGGAGATCGAGACATGATCATGGAGCCCACGCCGACACAAGCCGAGCTGGAGACAGCTCATTGCTGGTTTGACAGCGACAAGGCCGGCGGCGCCGAGATGACCGAGTTCAAGCGCCTGGCCCGTTATCGACAACACCGATGGGCCACGGAGGTGAAGGGTGTCCGCGCCTTCGGAACACACTCCCGAACCCGCGGCGGAGGTGTGACTGAGGTCGAAAATGGCACGAAGCTACTGAATGAGGACGCGGACCGTGGCTTGAACTTCCTCACGAGGGGCGCCCACGCCGCAGCGATGGATCGCGTTGCCCAGAAGCAACCTCACGAGACCCTGGACGAACGCCGCTTACGCCGCGACCTCCTCTCGTCGATGCCCATGGCCTTCAACCTCTTCGGCGACGCGGCGCGAGCCGACAACAACGCTTCGAGAGCGGCTCTTGCACGTGTGTTCGGGGTGGCTGACGCCCCGGTGTCGGATCTTGTCTTCGAATGGTCTCCTGAGCGTAGGAGCGACGCCTACACCCGGGATCGCACTGCTTTCGACGTCGCATTGCGCCTGGGTGATGAGTCCGCTCCGAGGACCGTCGTCGGGATCGAGACGAAGTACCACGAGCACTGCGCGCGGGAGACCCGCCCGAGCCCGGCAAAGGCGGAAGCGCGTCAGCGTCATGATCAGCAGACGGCCTTCCTCGTCGAAATCGCCGAACGGTCTGGAGTGTTCGCCAGTGGTTGGCAGGACGCCGTCCTCGACACGGACCTGCGTCAGCTGTGGCGCGACCATCTCCTTGCCCTGTCGATGCGGAATCGCACCGACCTCTGGACGACGGAAACGCGCTACGTTCTGCTGTTCCCCCGTCGCAATGTCAGCTTTGCAGCGGCTGCCGAACGCTACAACGCTGTGCTTGCGGAGCCCGGCGGCTCGTTCGCGGCCCTCGCCATCGAGGACGTGGTCGATTCGGCCTTCCTCGACACCCCCGACGCTGCTCAGTTGTTCCGACAGCGCTACCTATGGTGAGCAGCTGATTCCGAGGTGTGGTGTCGTCACTCCCGCCGGTGGAAGTCGATCTTCCCGTCGGGTCTGACGCGGTGGTGGTACGCCGGGTCGTGGACCCGCCGGTGGTGGTGGCCGCACAACAGACGACCGTTCCCCACGCTGGTCGCGCCGCCGGCTGACCAGGCGAGGTCGTGGTGGGCGTGACAGAGGGCGGGCGGCCGGTCACAGCCGGTGGCGGTGCAACCGCGGTCGCGCTGGGCGAGCGCGAGGCGCTGGCCCTTGGTGTGCAGCCGGCGGGTGCGGCCGAGGTCGAGCGGCACCGACGCGCCGTCGAGGACGGCCGGGATGATCCGGTGCGCGCACGCCAGGCGGCGGGCCTCGCCGGCTGAGATGCGCGTGCCGGTGTCCAGCGTCGCGACCCCGGCGGCGTCCAGGCCGGCGAGCAGCTGGTCGAGCCGCATCGTCACCACCACGGTGATGTCGCCGCCGCCGACGGTCGGCAGGGCGTCGGCGGGGAGTGCTTCGAGGAGCTGGGTGAACGCGACGCCGTGGCGGACCGGGGTGGGCAGCTCGGGGTCGATGACCGCCTCGCCATCCGAGTCCGAGCGCGTTGGTGAGGCCAGTCCGAGGATCGCCTTGGTGAGGATCGCGCCGTGCAGCGCCGGCAGGGTGAACCGGCCGCGGCACAGGCCGTCGGCGGTGTGGGCCATCGTCAGGCTCGTCTTGCGGGCCGCGGCTGCTTCCTGGGCCTCCAGCGAACGTCCCTCGTAGGCCTCGGCCAGGTCGGGGGCGATGACCTCGAACAACCGGGCTCCCAGGACCTCGAGCTCCTTGGCGTCGTGGTGCCGTGCGAGGGCGACGAGGTGCTGCTCGGCTGCGGTCCGCTGCTCGTCGTCGACGGCGAACTCACCGCAGATGGGGAGCCGGTCGACGGAGCGGACGATGACGCGCGCCTGGTCGGGGTTGACGACCCCGGTCGCCATCGCGGTTGAGGTGGCGGTGTGGTGCTCGAGGGCGTGGGCGAACTTGAGATCGGAGCGGGCGTGGACCCGGCGTTGCCGGGTGTGGTGGGCCACCCACTCCGCCGCCGAGGCGGACGCCTCGGCGCCGGTGGCGCCGGAGCGGTCGGCCTCGGCGAGGACCTGGAGCCGGAGCGCCTCGAGCTGCGCGGTCGCCGTCGCGAGGTCGGTCAGGACCTGGCGCTGCTCGGCCGCCTCCATCGCCCACACCGGACGGGCGCTGGTCGCGGTGAGCTGGTCGAGGCGGGTGCGGAGGCGGGTCGTGAAGTCGGCCAGCGGGTGAGTGCACGCCGAGGTCCCGGGCGGGGTGCCCGCGGGGGTCTCGGTGGTGTCGCTCATGGATCCATCCAAGCACCGAGCACCGACAAGATCTGCCTCTGACCTGCGGTTTTGTCCGGGATGCGGACGTCGATCCGAAGTTCTTCCGGGTATGGGTCGGCGGGTCCAGAGACGGTCGCAGAGCTAGGACCTCGACCAGCCGGGACAGCGCCGCCCCGGCAGCCTCGACCGGCCGGGACAGCGGGTCTCGACGCGCTCGACCGACGGCGGATCAGATCGTGTCCAACCCGATGTCCAACGACGGCGCGGAGTGGGTGAGGGCGCCGACGGCGAGGTAGTCGACGCCGGTCTCGGCGTACTCCCGCGCCGAGGAGAGGGTGAGGCCGCCGCTGGCCTCGAGCACCACCCCCTCCGTCGTACGACGCACCAGGGCAACAGCCCGGGCCAGCTGGTCGACGGCGAAGTTGTCCAGCAGCACCTGCTCCGCCCCGTGGGCCAGCGCCTCCTCCAGCTGCTGGTGCGAGTCGACCTCGACCTGCACCACGATCGAGCCGCGGGGGTGGGCGGCGTACGCCGCGTCGAGGGCCGCCACGACCCCGCCGGCCGCGGCGACGTGGTTGTCCTTGATCAGGATCGCGTCGTGCAGACCGGCGCGGTGGTTGGTGCCGCCGCCGCAGCGGACGGCGTACTTCTCCAAGGCCCGCAGCAACGGCATCGTCTTGCGGGTGTCGCGGACCCGCACACCGGTGCCCTCGACCGCGTCGACCCACGCCCGGGTCGCGGTGGCGACGCCGGAGAGGTGGCCGACCAGGTTGAGGGCGGTGCGCTCCAGGGCCAGCACGTCGTGGGCCGGGGCGGACAGCGTCGCCAGCCGGGTGCCGGGGGAGACCCGGTCGCCGTCGGCCAGCAGCAGCGCGAGCCGAGCGTCCGGGCCGCAGACCTCCTCGACCAGCGCGGCCAGGACCGGCAGCCCGGCCACGACGCCAACCTGGCGGCTGGTGAACGCGACGTCGAGCCGACTCCCACCAGGCACGACGGCCGCCGACGTCACGTCGCCGCGCGACCCCAGGTCCTCGGCCAGCGTCGCCCGCAGCAGCGCACGCACCGCCGCCGCGTCGAGGCCGGCGTCGGCCAGCGCGCTCACGCCGCGCTCGCCGAGGCCGAGGCCGAGGCCGAGGCCGGCGTCAGGACCGACGGCACCCCGGAGTCGTCGAGCCGCACCCGCACCCGCGGCGTCCGCCCGGCCGACGCCGGCGCGTCGGTGCGGAAGTGGCAGCCCAGCGACTCCGGCCGGGCCGCTGCGGCCGCGACCACGGCGGCGCCCACGACCGCCACGGGGTCCCGGCCCACGAGCGGCCGCAGCGCCGACGCCGCTTCCGCCAGCCCACGGCCAGAGCGCACGATCCCGGCGTGGGCGTCCATGACCTCCCGGACGGTGGCGGCGACGGTGGGCGAGTCGACCAGGAGGGGGGTGCAGCCCGAGATCGCAGCGGGGTCGGGCAGCTCCAGCACCAGCCCGGCCGCCACGCGGGCGCCGTACACCAGCCCCTCCAGCAGGCTGTTGGACGCGAGCCGGTTGCCGCCGTGGACGCCGGTGGCGGCGACCTCGCCGACGGCGTACAGGCCCGGCACGTCGGTCGCGCCCCACCCGTCGGTCGTGACGCCGCCGCACAGGAAGTGCTGGGCGGGCGCGACGGGCAGCAGGTCGGACGCGAGGTCGAGGCCGTGGGCCGCGCACGAGGCCGCGACGGTGGGGAAGCGGCGCACGACGTCGGGCACGGCACGGGCGTCGAGCCACACGTGCCCCGATCCCGTACGACGCACCGCCCGGTGCACCTCCCGGGCCACCACGTCGCGCGGGGCCAGGTCGCCGAGCCGGTGCCGCCCCGCCATGAGCGGCGACCCGGACAGGTCCAGCAGCCGCGCTCCCTCGCCCCGCAGCGCCTCGGTCACCAGTGGCAGCTGACCACCCGGAGCCCCGGTGTGCAGCGCGGTCGGGTGGAACTGCACCAGCTCGAGGTCGCTCAGCGTGGCGCCGGCGAGCAGCGCGAGCGCCAGCCCCTCCCCGCGTACGCCGGCCGGGTTGGTCGTCGCGCCGTAGACGTGACCGAGCCCGCCCGACGCCAGCACCACCGCCCGGGCGCGCACCCGGACCCTCCCGGAGGGCGACGAGCACTGCACCCCGACCACCTGCCCGGACGCGGACTGCAGCAGCCCCACCACCCGGGCCGACAGCCGCGGGACCTCCGCAGTGGCGGCCGCGAGCGTGCGCGCGACCTCCGCCCCCGTGGCGTCGCCCGACGCGTGCAGGACCCGGCGGCGGTGGTGGCCGCCCTCCAGCGACCGCGAGAGCCGGCCGTCGGGCTCCCGGTCGAGCCGGGCGCCGGCGGCGACCAGCTCGGCCAGCCGCAGCGGGCCCTCCTCGACGAGCCGGTCGACCGCGCGCGGGTCGCACCAGTCGTCGCCGGCGGCCCGGGTGTCGGCGGCGTGCAGCGCGGGGGAGTCGTCGGGGGTCGAGGCGGCCGCGATGCCGCCCTGCGCCCAGCCCGTCGAGCCCTCGCCGTCGCTGAGGACCAGCACGTCGCGGCTGCGGGCCAGGCCCAGCGCGGTCGAGAGCCCGGCGACGCCGGCGCCGACCACGACGACGTCGACCTCGAGGTCCCGGGAGGACGGCGACGCGGTGCTCACTCCCCGCTCCCGGAGTCGCCGATGGCCACCATCCGCTCGACCGCCTGCCGCGCCCGGGCAGCGATCCCGGCCGGCACGGTCACCTCGTCGCGTCCCTCGCGCAGCGCGCGGAGCAGCAGCTCGGGCGTGGTCATCTTCATGTAGCGGCACGACGCCCGGTCGTTCATCGGCCGGAAGTCGGTCGTGGAGTTGACCTTCCGCAGCTGGTGGAGCATCCCGACCTCGGTGGCGACGAGCGTGGTGCCGCCCCGCATCCCGCGTGCCGCGTCGACCATGCCGCCGGTGGACAGCACGTGGGTGCGGTCGGCGGGCAGGTCACCCTGGCCGACCAGCCACAGCGCGGAGGTCGCGCAGCCGCACTCGGGGTGCACGAGCAGCGAGGCGTCGGGGTGCTCGGCGACCTGGCGGCGTACGTCGGCCGGCGTGATGCCCGCGTGGACGTGGCACTCGCCCAGCCACACGTGGAGGTTGTCGCGGCCGGTCTCGCGGCGCACGTGCGCGCCGAGGAACTGGTCGGGCAGGAACAGCACCGGCACGTCCACAGGGATCGACTCGACCACCTGGACGGCGTTGGAGGAGGTGCAGCAGACGTCCGACTCCGCCTTCACCTCGGCGCTGGTGTTGACGTAGGCCACGACCACCGCGCCGGGGTGCTCGGCCTTCCAGGCGCGCAGCGCGTCGGCGTCGATGGTGTCGGCCAGCGAGCAGCCCGCCTCGTCGGTCGGCACCAGCACGGTCTTGTCGGGGCTGAGGATCTTGGCCGTCTCGGCCATGAAGTGGACGCCGCAGAACACGATCGTCGAGGCGTCGGTCGAGGCCGCGATCCGCGACAGCGCGAGGGAGTCGCCGACGTGGTCGGCCACGTCCTGGATCTCGGCCGGCATGTAGTTGTGGGCGAGCACCACGGCGTCACGCTCACGGGCCAGGCGGCGTACGTCGTCCTGCCAGGTCGTCTCGACAACGGTCACGGGAGGGCCTCTCATCGGGTTTTCGACTGCGAGTCGATAACGTGTCGCCGACGGTAGCATGGGGCGGTGCCGACGGTCCCGTTCCCCCGCTACCCCCACGAGGTGCTGGCCGTGGTGCTGTCGGTGCGGACCGACGAGCAGACGGGCGCGCACGCGCTCTCGGCGCTGCTCTGGCGGCGCGGCGAGGAGCCACACGCCGGCCGCTGGTCGCTGCCGGGCGGGGGCCTGGGGCCGGACGAGCGGCTGCGCGACGCGCTGTCGGGCCACCTGGCCGCCAAGGTCGACGTCCGTGAGATCGCCTGGCTCGAGCAGGTCGCCACCCACAGCCGCGTCGACCGCGACCCCCGCGCGCGGGTGCTGGCGACCGGCTACCTCGCCCTCGTGCCGCCGGACGCCCGTCCGGTGCTGCCCGAGGACACCCGGTGGTGGCCCGTCGCCGACCTGCCCGCGACGGCCTTCGACCACCACTGGTTCATCGACGCGGCCGTCGACCGGCTGCGCGCCAAGCTGAGCTACACCAACGTGGGGTTCGCGCTGGCGCCCGAGGTTTTCACGATCGCGCGGCTGCGCGAGGTGGTCACCGCGGCGCTCGGGTACGACGTCAGCGCCACCAACCTGCACCGCGTGATGACCCGCCGTCGGGTCATCGAGCCGACCGGCGAGCGGGCGCTCGCCGGAGCCGTCGGGGGCCGGCCGGCCGCGCTCTACCGGTTCTGCAGCCGCGAGCTCGAGGTCACCGACCCGTTCGCGGTGCTCAAGCCGCCGTCGACCTGACCTCGGTCGACCGAGTCAGTCGCAGTAGTCGCAGATCCCCGACGCGGGCACCGCGGTGAAGCAGCTCGGGCACAGCCGCACCGGCTTCTCCTCCGGCTTGGGCGGCGCGACCTTCTTGGGGGCGGCGGCCTTGCGAGGGGTCGAGGCGCGGGGCGTCGAGGATCCGGGCGTGCGCGGCGCCGCAGGCGTGCGGGGCGCGGCCTTGCGGGTCGGGGTGAAGTGGGCGGTGCGCAGCGCGGTGCCCCCGTCGCCGGGCAGGCCGGCCGCCTCCCAGTGGCGGTAGCAGGCCAGCCGCTCCTCGGCGGCGTGCTCGTCGGGGTCCTCGGGCCGTACGCCGCTCGCCCGCTCGACCGACGCGGCGTACCCGTCCGACACCCCGCCCTGGGCGCTCACGCACAGCGCCGAGAGCAGCGGCTCGCCCCGCTGGACGCACCCGTCGGCCACGTCGCCGAGGACGCCGCCGATCCAGGTCGCCACGGGACGGGTGGTGGTGATGCCGGTGGTTGCCTGGATCCGGTCGGAGAGCGCCTTGAAGCGGACCAGCGACCGGTAGCGTCCGGCCGCCTCCTCCAGCACCGGCCGCGCCGCCTCCGCCCAGGCGGTGCGGGCGGCCGCGTGGCCGACCTCCGAGACGTCACGGGGGGCAGGAGCGGGTTTAGCGGTCACGTCGTCCATTGTCGCTCGCGGGTCGTCCACAGGTCGTCGGCACCCCCTGGATCCGAGGAGCGGGAGCGAGCACCGTCACCCCATGACCCGACGCTCCCGACGCCCCCGCCCAGCGCGCGACGACAACCACGGCTTCGTGCGCGAGCCCCGTGTCGCCGACCTGCTCGAGCACTCCGACCTGGCGTCAGGTGAGCGGCGACCGTTGCTCGACCTCGGCGCCGGGCTCGAGGATCGCGTTGGTGGAACAGTTGTTCCACCACCGAATCCGACCCCCCGGTGGGTGATCGGACGCCTGGTCCCGAGCGGCCCCGACCCGGGGTGGTCCACCGGGCGATCCGGGCCGGACGGGTGCGGCTGGAGGACTTCGCCGAGGTCGACCGGCTCCGCGAGGCCGGGTGAGGCCGAGTGGCAAACGACGAGAGCCGCCGACCCCAGCGGGTCGGCGGCTCCATGTCTTGTGCGCCTGTAGGGATTCGAACCCCAAACCTTCTGATCCGTAGTCAGATGCTCTATCCGTTGAGCTACAGGCGCCCGTCCTGCTCGCGCGAGGACCCGGCAACTCTAGCGGCAAGGTCTGCAGGGGTGGTAATCGAGGGTGGGGTCAGGCCCCGCCGGACCGGTAGGCGCTCGGGCTGACGCCGTAGGTCTCCCGGAAGGCGCGGCCGAAGACGCCCAGGTCCCAGAACCCCCAGGGCGGGCGATCTCGGTGATCGAGCAGTGGGCGCTGCGGGCGGAGACCAGGTCGCGGCGGCAGCGCTCGAGGCGTCGGGATCGGATGGTGCGCGCCACGGTGTGCTGCCGGCCGGCGAAGAGCCGGTGCAGCTGGCGCAGCGAGACGGCGTGGGCGCGGGCGATCGACTCCGGCGAGAGGTCGGGGTCGT
This sequence comes from Nocardioides aurantiacus, assembly GCF_003752505.1. Taxonomy (NCBI): domain Bacteria; kingdom Bacillati; phylum Actinomycetota; class Actinomycetes; order Propionibacteriales; family Nocardioidaceae; genus Nocardioides; species Nocardioides aurantiacus. The sequence goes on from NZ_RKHO01000001.1 coordinate 4,056,368, forward strand.
CGAGGTGGTCGTCGATGAAGCGGTCCATGCGGGCGACCAGCGCCGCGTCCGCGGGGCGCACGTCGGCCGTGACCGTGCTCGTCAGCACGCCGAGCAGGTCGCCCACCTCGTCGGCCAGCGCGGCGGAGCGGGACGGCTCCAGCGCGGGGTGCTCGACGACCAGGTCGCCCAGCATCCGCGAGAGGATGCCGCTCAGCCCGGACCCGCCGCGCATCGCGGTCGCCGTCACCAGCGCGGACTCGGACTCCGGCAGCCCGATGCTCTCGCGCGGCCAGGTCAGCACGTCGAGCTGCCAGTCGCGGGTGTCACGACCCGCCTGCAGCGACCAGGTGAAGGGGCGGGTCGTCTCGTAGACCACGAAGTCACCGGGCCCGAGCACCGCCTCCCGGCCGTCCTGCTGCACCACGGCGCGCCCGGCGCGCAACCGACCGACCTGGAGGTAGGCGCGGCTGTCGGCCCGCACCAGCGGGGTGCTGCGCTCGAGCACCTGGGGCAGCGAGCTGACCTGGGCCAGCATCAGGTGGCCCAGCGACCACGAGGACACCTCGCCCCGGAAGCCGCGGGGGCCCTGGAGGGCCTCCGCGCGGCGGTCGTGCAGGTCGAGGGCCACGAAGCGCTCGCGCAGCAGGTCGGCCCAGCTGCGCTGGTCCTGCACGGACTCCCGCTCGGTCTGGCTGCTCATCGCACCCTCCTGACCGGCACGAGCGTAGGCGGCTGCGGCCCGACCCACCAGGCACCACGACCACCGGGCGGGCGAGGATCGGGCACGCTCGGCGCACACCTGGTCGCGCAGCGCCCACCGGGTGCCTCGATCGTGGGGTGAGGATCGGACGGTGATCCTGCTGGGACCCCCGCCCGCCGACGACGCCCTGGGCACGTCGTCGGTCGTGGCGGCCCTGGTGGAGGTCCTGGCGGCGGGGCCCACCGGTCTGGGAGCGGGTGGGTCCGTCGTTTGTTGGGAGCACCGTGGTTACCGGTGCGTACCCCCCGAGCCAGAGCGGGATTGAGCCACCCCTATTTGTTGGGGGAGAGGCTAATCTCGCTCTGCGGAGTGGCTGGATCGATCCAATACCACCTTGGTCGACGGCGGACTACCGTTTCGCGGTACAGCACGTCGGGTGATGCAACGGAGCGGCACCCAGCCAGTCGTTCAACCGCCCGTCCCTCGGGGCCGGGTGGCCATCGAGAGGGACCAGCATGACCGCCGAAGTGACCACCGCCGCGCCCACGACGCACCAGGGCATCCTCGACTTCGTGGCCGAGGTCGCCGCGATGACGACCCCGGACCGGATCCACTGGTGCACCGGGTCCGACGAGGAGTGGACCGAGCTGACCGACGCGCTCGTCGCGACCGGCACCTTCACCCGCCTCGACCCGGCGAAGAAGCCCAACTCCTTCCACGCGGCCTCCGACCCCACCGACGTGGCGCGCGTCGAGGACCGCACCTACATCTGCTCGGTCGAGGAGAAGGACTGCGGGCCCACCAACAACTGGATGGACCCCTCGGAGATGAAGGCCCTCATGCGCAAGCTCTACGCAGGCTGCATGAAGGGGCGGACGATGTACGTCGTCCCGTTCGTGATGGGTCACCTCGAGGCCGAGCACCCGATGTTCGGCGTCGAGATCACCGACTCGGCCTACGTCACCGCCTCGATGCGCGTGATGGCCCGCATGGGAAGCCACGTGCTGGAGAAGATGGAGGAGCTCGACGCCGACTTCGTGCCCGCGCTGCACTCCGTCGGCATGCCGCTCGAGGAGGGCCAGGACGACGTCGCCTGGCCCTGCAACGACACCAAGTACATCGTGCAGTTCCCCGAGGAGCGCACGATCTGGTCCTTCGGCTCCGGCTACGGCGGCAACGCCCTGCTCGGCAAGAAGTGCTACGCGCTGCGCATCGCCTCCGCCATCGCCCGCGACGAGGGCTGGATGGCCGAGCACATGCTCATCCTCAAGCTCACCAGCCCGCAGAAGGTCACCAAGTACGTCGCCGCGGCCTTCCCCAGCGCCTGCGGCAAGACCAACCTCGCCATGCTCGAGCCGACCATCCCCGGCTGGAAGGTCGAGGCCATCGGCGACGACATCGCCTGGATGCGGGTCGGCGACGACGGCCGGCTGTGGGCCGTCAACCCGGAGTACGGCTTCTTCGGTGTCGCCCCCGGCACCAACGAGCACACCAACCCCAACGCGATGAAGACCATCAACAAGGGCAACTCGGTGTTCACCAACGTCGCGCTGACGGAGGACGGCGACGTGTGGTGGGAGGGCCTGGAGAACCCGCCGGCGCAGGCGACCTCCTGGAAGGGCGAGCCCTGGACGCCTGACTCCGAGGAGCTCTCCAGCCACCCGAACAGCCGCTACTGCACCCCGATCAAGCAGTGCGACATGCTCGCCCCGGAGTACGACGACCCGCGCGGCGTCCCGATCGACGCGATCCTCTTCGGCGGCCGCCGCAAGACCACGATCCCGCTGGTGACCGAGGCCCGCGACTGGGCCCACGGCACCTTCATGGGCGCCACGCTGTCCAGCGAGACCACCGCGGCCGCCACCGGCGCCGTCGGCGTCGTCCGTCGCGACCCCATGGCCATGCTGCCGTTCATCGGCTACAACGCCGGTGACTACTTCAGCCACTGGATCAACATGGGCAAGGAGAACGACGCGGCCAAGATGCCGAAGATCTTCTACGTCAACTGGTTCCGCCGCGACGACGAGGGCGGCTTCCTGTGGCCCGGGTTCGGCGAGAACAGCCGGGTGCTGAAGTGGGTCATCGAGCGCATCGACGGTCAGGCCGCCGCGGTCGAGACCCCCATCGGCCACGTGCCCGCGCCGGGCTCGCTCGACGTCGACGGGCTCGACGTCGACGAGGCTGCGCTGCAGCAGGCGCTCGACGTCGACGTCGAGGAGTGGAAGGCCGAGATCCCGCAGATCACCGAGTGGTTCGAGAAGTTCGGCGACGACCTGCCGACCGTGCTCTGGACCGAGCTCGACGGCCTCAAGGCCCGGCTCGGCGTCTGAGTCGCGAGAATCGCCGACGACCACGAGGACCCGCACCCGTTCGAGGTGCGGGTCCTTGGTCGTCCGGCGATGATGAGGCCATGACCGACGAGGACGGCGCCCGCCGGCGCGAGCTCCTCGACGGCGAGGCGGGCGAGGTGTTCCGCCGGGTGCTCGACGAGGGCGTCCTGGCCCTCGACGACCCCCGCCTGGGTGCCGACCACCCGCAGTCGGCTCCGGTCGCGCTGCTGCAGGACCTCGGCCTGCTGCGACGCGACGACGCCGTCGGTGGGTGGGTCGCCGTCGACCCCACCAGCGTGCAGCCGGGCGTGGTGGCGCCGCTGGGCCGGGAGGCGGTCGAGCTGCTCCACGAGTCGGCCGCCTGGGCGGAGAGTTTCGCGTCGCTCGCCCAGTCGTTCCGTCGTACGCCGCACCGGTCCGACGCGCTCACCGAGATCCGCGGCCTGCCCGGCATCAACCGCTTCCTGGAGTCGGTCGTCGACGACGCGGAGTCCGAGCTGCTGACGGCCCAGCCGGCGGGTCCCCGTCGTGCGCGGGCCCTGGAGAAGGCCCACGACCGCGACATGCGGGCGCTGCGCCGGGGCGTCACGATGCGCACGCTCTACCAGCACACGGCGCGACGCTCGAAC